>NZ_JAUSWJ010000001.1:1200000-2400000 GCF_030815145.1 Kaistia geumhonensis
GATTCGCCGTCGATGGTGAGCCCCGGCACCGGCTTGTCGCCACCGGCATCGACCGTGCGGATGGTGACGGGCCGCTCGCCGGCCCATTCCAGCATGCGCCGATAGGCGCGGAACTGTGTCTCCTCGTCCGGCAGTCCGCCGGGGCTGTGGAAAAGGAATTCGGTGCGGACGAGCCCGATGCCGTCGCAGATCGCCGGGTCGATCGCGTCGAGCTCTTCCGGCTCGGCGACATTGATCAGCACGCGGACGGGCGATCCGTCGGCGAGGCGGCCGGGAAGCCGCGCTGCCTCGGCCTCGACGACGGCGCGGTCGGCCGCGCCGGCCGCGCCACGGGCGAAGGCGGATTTCGCCCTTGCATCGGGATCGAGGATCAGGCGGCCGCCATCGCCGTCGACGATCGCCTCGGCTGCGCCAGAGGTCGGCAGGCTGCCGAGGCCGACCACCATGGGAACGCCGCGCGCCCGCGCCAGCATGGCGACATGGCTGGAGGGGCTGCCTTCGGAAAGGGCGATCGCGCCGCCCGCCTTCCAGTCGACCGAGAGAAAGAGGCTCGGCGTCACGTCGCGGCCGACGAGGATCGCGCCGGGCGGCACGATGGGCTCGCCAGCCTCCCCGTCGTCGAGCGCGGCGAGCACCCGGTCGCGGATATCCTCGAGATCCGAGGCCCGCGCCGCGAAATAGGCGTCGCCGCCGTCGCGATAGCCGGCGATGGCTTCGTCGAGTGCCGCTCGCCAGGCGCTGGCGGCGTCGATGCCGGCCCCGATCGCGGCGAGGGCCGGCGCGGCGAGTTCGTCGTCGGCGAGCATCGCGACCTGGAATTCCAGGATGTCGGCGCCTTCACCTTCCGCTTCCGCCATGATGGCAATGAGCGCCGCCGAAGCGCTGGCGATGGCCGTGGTCAGCGCGGCGGCCTCCTCTTCGGGGGTCCCGGCTACGCGGCGCGGCCCCGCTCGCTCCGCGAGCCTGTAGAGCGCGCCGAGCGCGAGGCCCGGCGCCGCGGCGCGTCCGGTAAGCTCAATCGCCGGCATGGGATCTTTCGGAGACATGGACTCCGGCCTCGTCGAAATCGCGCTTCACCAGCGAGACCAGCGCGGCCAGCGCGGCGTCGGCGTCGGGGCCGCTGGCGCGGAAATGCAGCACGGTGCCCTGCGGCGCCTTGGCGGCCATGACGCGCACGATGCTCTTGGCATCGATCCACGGCCCGCCCTCGGCGGTCGCCAGCGCGATATCGGACGAATAGGTCTTGGCGAGCTTGGTCAGCTTCACCGAGGGGCGCGCATGGAGGCCCACCTCATGGGTCAGAAGGACGCTTGCGGTGGATTCCTGCTCGGCCATGGCCTGTTCCTTTCCCGCCGCCTCAGGCCGGCGAAAGCTCTTCCGCCGTGCGGCGGACGATGTCGAGCGAGGCGCCGCCCGACGCTTCCGTCGCGGCGATCACCGCGCCCTCGACGATCGGCGCGTTGCAGACGACGATCCGCCCCGCCCGCTCTTCCGGCTGCATCTCGATCGCCATCTCGCTGTTGGTCTCGGCACCGCCGAGATCGACGAGGATCGCGACGCCCTTTTCCGACCAGGCGCGATCGATCGCCCCGAGAATCGCCTCGACGCTCGTTCCAAGCCCGCCATCGGGATTGCCGCCGCAGAAGGCGAGCGGCACCTCGTCGCCGACCATCTGGCGGACCATCTCGGCCGTGCCTCGCGCCACGTCGGGCGAATGCGAGACGATGACGATGCCGACATTGGCGGATGGGGAAGCGGAGGCGCTCATGCGATCTCGTCCAGTTTCTCAGCGATGGCGGCGACGAGCAATGCGCTCGACCGGGCGCCGGGGTCCATGTGACCGATCGACCGGTCGCCCAGGAAGGAGGCGCGGCCGCGGATCGCCTTCATCGGCACGGTAGCCTCGGCCGCCGCTTCTGCCGCGGCGACCGGATCGGCGCCGCTTTCGAGCGCCGCGGCGACGGGCGCCAGCACGTCCAGCATCGTCTTCTGGCCGATCTCGGACTTGCCGCGCGCCTTCACCGCCTCGATGGCCGCCTTCAGCGCACGGGCGAGATCGGCGCGCGAGGGATCGGCCGGGAGCTCCTTGGCGAGCGCGAGCGCCAGCGTGCCGTAGAGCGGGCCGGAAGCGCCGCCGACCTTCATCACGAGCGTCGTGCCGATCGCCTTCAGCGCGTCGGGAATGGGCTTCGCCGCCAGCCCGTCGACATCCGCGAGCACCGCCTCGAAGCCGCGCTTCATGTTGAGGCCGTGGTCGCCGTCGCCGATCGCCTGGTCGAGCGCGGTCAGTTCGTCGGCATGGGCGATCATAGCGCCCGCCATGGCCTCGATCAGGGCCCGGCGGCCCTTGTAGTCGATCATCCTCTGCCTCCCGCGATCCGATTCCCCTCGCCGTCGAAATAGAGCGGATCGACGAGACTGAGCGCAACCGCGTCTCCGGCGACGAGTTCCGTCGCCGGGTCGACCAGCGTCGTCAGCTTGCGGTCGCCGATGCTGACATGGAGATGGTTCTGGTCGCCGAGATGCTCGATCCAGTCGACCTTGCCATTGGCCTCGCCGTTCGTGGCGCGCTCGATGCGCAGGTGTTCCGTCCGGGCGCCGACCGTCTTCGCACCCGGCGGCGCCCCGCCAGCCGGAATGAGTCCCTCGGGGAAGATGTTGATCGCCGGCTGGCCGAGCCGCGCCGCGACATAGAGATTGGCGGGCTGCTTGTAGACCTCGCGCGGCGTGCCGATCTGGATGAGCCGTCCCGCATTCATCACGCCGATGCGCGAGGCCAGCGTCATCGCCTCGGTCTGGTCATGCGTCACATAGAGGATGGTGGCGCCGAGATCGTGCTGGATATGCTTCAGCTCCAGCCTCAGATCGGACCGCAGCTTGGCGTCGAGCGAGGAGAGCGGCTCGTCCATCAGATAGATCGCCGGACGCCGTACCAGCGCCCGGCCGATCGCGACGCGCTGCATCTCGCCGCCGGAGAGCCGGGTGGCGCGATTCTCCAGCTTGTGGGCGATGCGCAGCATCGTCGCCACCTCGGTGACGCGGCGCTTGATCTCGTCCGCCGGCAGCCGCCGCTGCGGCGAACGCAGCGGAAAGGCCAGGTTGTCGAAGACCGAGAGATGCGGATAGAGCGAATATTGCTGGAAGACGAAGGTGACGTCGCGGCCGGCCGGCGCCATGCCGGTCACGTCGCGGCCGCCGATCGACACGCGGCCGGCATCCGCCGCCTCGAGCCCGGCGACGAGCCGCAGCGTCGTCGTCTTGCCGGCGCCGGTCGGGCCGAGCAGCACGACGAGTTCGCCGTCCGCGACGGTGAGCGAGAGATCGTCGATCGCCACTGCCTGGCCGAAGCGCTTGGTGACATGGTCGAGCGTCACGTCAGCCATGTGCACCTCCCGGCAATTGCCCGCCTCCCGCATAGAGGGCCGAGGCCAGAGCGCGGCCGGAGCCCTTGTCGAACACGGACAGCCGCTCGGAACGGAAGCTGAGGCCGACATTCTCGCCCGTCTCGACCGGCAGGTCGGCGGGAAGGCGCGCCTTGAGCGGGCCATGCGCGGTTTCGATCGCCACGATCTGCGTGGTGCCGAGATATTCGGTTCCGAATACGGTCCCGCGCAGCGGCGCGCGGTCGTCGAGGCGGACATGCTCGGGCCGGATGCCGAGCGCGAGATCGCCCGGCGCACGCTCCTCATGCAGTTCTGGAACCGCGATCTCCGCTGAAGCGAGCCGCACCGAGCGGTCGCCCGACCGGACGCCGCCATGGAAGGAGAGGAAGTTCATCGGTGGCGAGCCGAGGAAATCGGCGACGAACATTGTCGCCGGCCGGTCATAGATCTCCTGCGGGCGGCCGAACTGCTCGATCACGCCGTGGTTCATGACGGCGATCTTGTCGGCCATGGCCATGGCCTCGAGCTGGTCATGGGTCACATAGACGGTGGTGGCGCCGATGCGGTTATGGAGCTCGCGCAGTTCGCGGACCATCAGGTCGCGGAATTCTGTGTCGAGCGTGCCGAGCGGCTCGTCCATCAGGAAGGCCTTCGGGCGGCGGACGATAGCGCGGCCGAGCGCGACGCGCTGACGGTCGCCGCCGGCGAGGCCCGAGACCGGGCGGTCGAGCAGATGGTCGATGCGCAGCAGCCGCGCCGCTTCCTCGACGGCCCGGTCGATCTCGGCGCCGCCCATGCCCTGGCACTTGAGCGGGAAGCCGATGTTCTTCCTGACATTCATATGCGGATAGAGAGCGAAGAGCTGGAAGACGAAGGCGATGTCGCGCGCCGCCGCGCGGTTGAAGGTGACGTCCTCGCCGCCGAGGAGGATGCGCCCCGATGTCGGCAGCTCCAGCCCGGCGATCATCCTGAGCGTCGTGGTCTTGCCGCAGCCGGACGGGCCCAGCATGACGAAGAACTCGCCGTCATTGATGGTGAAGGTGGAGCCCTTCACGGCCGTAAAGGCGCCGAACGACTTCCTGACATTCTCGACCCTGATCTCGGCCATCGCCTACTCCGGGAAATGGCTGACGACGGCGAACATCACCGTGCCCGCCAGGATCGTGACGAAGGAATAGGCATAGGCGGTCGCCGAGACGGGCTGCATGAGCATGACGACGCCGAGCCCGATCAGGACGGTCGCGACCGCCTCCCAGGGACCGCGGCGAAGGCGCGCGAGGCCGGCGAAGAAGCCGCGACGGGGCGGGACCGAGGGCGGCGTTTCGACGCTCATTTCCGCACCGCCCCGAAGGTGATGCCGCGCAGGAGATGCTTCCGCAGCAGCAGCGTGAAGACGAAGATCGGCACCACGAACAGGGTCGTCGCGGCGGCGACGGCCGGCCAGTCCTGGCCGCCCTCGCCGATGATGAAGGGAATGAAGGGCGGCATGGTCTGCGCCGAGCCGGAGGTCAGCAGCACCGCGAAGGCATATTCGTTCCAGGCGAAGATCAGGCAGAAGATGGCGGTCGCGGCGATGCCGGTCGCGGCCTGGGGCAGCACGGCGAGGCGGAAGGCCTGCAGCCGCGTATAGCCGTCGATCATCGCCGCTTCCTCGTATTCGCGCGGGATCTCGTCGATGAAGCCCTTCAGCAGCCAGACGGCGAGCGACACATTGACCGCCGTATAGAGCAGGATCATGCCGAGCTTGGTGTCGTTGAGGCCGAGCTGGCGGTACATGAGATAGATCGGGATCGCGACGGCGATCGGCGGCATCATGCGCGTCGACAGGATGAAGAAGAGCAGGTCGTCCTTGAACGGCACGCGGAAGCGCGAGAAGCCGTAGGCGGCGAGCGTGCCGAGGAAGACCGCGAGGAACGTCGAGCCGAAGGCGATGATGATCGAGTTGACGAAGCGCGGCACGACATTGGACGGGCCGGCGATCACCATGTTCCGCGAGCGAACCAGCGCGTCGTACCATGTCGTCGGCGGCGGCAATTGCGCCAGCATCTCGGGCGACTGGCGCGTGCGCGTCGTGAACAGGTTCACATAGCCTTCGAGCGAGGGCGTGAAGACGATCTTCGGCGGATAGGCGATCGAATCCGGCGGCGTCTTGAAGCTGGTCGCGATGATCCAGACGAGCGGGATCATGGTGACGATCGCATAGACGATGACGAGCGCTCCGGCGACGCGCCGCATCAGGCTCGTCGGGGCGACGATCGAATGGGCCTGGTCCGCGGCGCTCATCGCCGACCTCCCGCTGCCGAAACGCTGCCCCGGCCGACATGCACGGGCTCTCCCCGCCATGACGGGCTTCCGACGAGAGACTGGCAGGTGTTCATCGCTGCTTCACCCGGTTGAGCGCCTTCACATAGATGTTGGCGAGGCCGAAGACGGTCACGAAGAGGATGATGGCGAGCGCCGAGGAATAGCCGGTGCGCCAGCTCTCGAAGGCCTGCCGCTTCAGCGTGATGGACACGACCTCGGTGGTCGAGCCGGGCCCGCCGCCCGTCAGCAGGTTCACCATGTCGAACATCTTGAAGTTCTCGATGCCGCGGAAGAGCACCGCCAGCATGATGAAGGGCAGCGCCATCGGCAGCGTGATCGACCAGAACTGCCGCCAGGGCGAGGCGCGGTCGACCTCGGCCGCCTCGTAGATGTAGTCGGGGATCGAGCGCAGCCCGGCGAGGCAGATCAGCATCACATAGGGCGTCCACATCCAGGCATCGACGATGACGATCGCCCAGGGCGAGAGGCGCACATCGCCGAGCATCTGGAAGGACGAGGGCTCGATGCCCGTGAAGAACGAGACGGCATAATTGAAGAGCCCGCTCTGCGGCTGGTAGAGGAAGGTCCAGAAGTTCCCCACCACCGCCGGCGACAGCATCATCGGAATGAGAATGATGGTCGTCCACACGCCGTGGCCGCGGAACTTCTTGTCGATCAGCCAGGCGAGGCCGAAACCGAGCACGGTCTCGATGACGATCGTCCAGATCACGAAATGCGCCGTGGTCTGCATCGCGAACCAGACATCGGCGTCGGTCAGGATGCGCTCGTACCATTGCAGCCCGACCGTCTTCACCTCGGCGTTCGGCTTGTTGGCGCGGTAATTCGTGAACGAGAGCCAGATCGTCCAGATCAGCGGGAAGATGTTGATCGCGAGCAGGAGGACGATGGTCGGCCCGATGAAGAGCCAGGCGATGGCCCTGTCCGAGAGACCGCGCAGCGGCCGGGCAAGGCTATCCGGCGTGGCGCCGGCGACCTTCTCGGTCAGCGCGCCTGATGTCGTCGCTTCGGTCATGGTTCGGTCCGGCATCGTCGGTCGTCGGCGGGGACGCGGCGCCGGGTCACCGGCGCCGCGAGGCATGCGCGATGCCGCGTCAGATCTTGCCTTCGTCCTCGAAGACGGTCGTCCAGTCCTTGACGAGACCGTCGAGGGCCTCCTGCGCGGTGCCCTGGTCGGCGACCACATAGTCGTGCACGCGCTTCTGCATCGCCTGCATCAGCTCGGCATAGGCAGGCTCGGCCCAGAAGTCCTTGACCATGTTCATGGAGACGAGGAAGTCGGGCGCGAAGGGCGCGCTCTGCGGGAAGGACGGCGCGTCGACGACGGCCTTCAGGGCCGAATAGCCGCCGAGTTCCCACCACTTCTGCTGGACGGCGGGCTGCGCGAACCATTTGATGTATTCGAGCGCGTCGTCCTTGTGGTCGGAATAGGCGACGACCGAGATGCCCTGGCCGCCGAGCTGGGTGAAATGCCCGTCAGGACCGGCCGGGTTCGGGAAGAAGCCAATCTTGTCGCCGCCGACATTCGGGTCCTTGTAGAGGCCGGGGAAGAAGGCGAACCAGTTCATCTGCATCGCCACCTGGCCCGACTTGAACGCGTCGAGACCCTCGGACATGTAGGCATTGGTCATGCCCGGCGCCGTGCAGCACTTGTAGAGCTCCTTGTAGAATTCGAGCCCCTTCACCGCCTCCGGAGAATTGACGAAGCCTTCCATGCTGTAGGGTTTCTTCGGATCGTCATACTGGAAGCCGTAGTCGTAGAGGACGTTGGTGACGCCCATCGTGATGCCTTCGGAGCCGCGCTCCGTGAAGATATAGGCGCCGTAGACCTTCTTGCCGTCGATCTCGCGGCCCTGGAAGAAGGTCGCGATGTCCTTGAGCTCCTCATAGGTCTTGGGCGGCGCGAGATCGCGGCCGTATTTCTCCTTGAACTCCTTCTGCAGTTCCGGTTTCTCGAACCAGTCCTTGCGATAGGTCCAGCCGACCGCGTCGGCCATGGCCGGCAGCGCCCAGTAGTTCGGCGTGTTCTTCGGCCATTCCGAATAGCCGACGACCGTCGCGTCGACGAAGTCGGACATCTTGATGCCCTCCTTGTCGAAGAAGTCGTTCAGCTTCACATAGTGGCCGTTCTCGGCCGAGCCGCCGACCCACTGGCTGTCGCCGATGATGAGGTCGCACAGCTTCCCGCGTGAGTTCAGCTCGTTCAGGAAGCGGTCGGCATAGCTCGTCCAGGGGACGAACTCGAACTTCATGTCGATGCCGCTCTCTTTGGTGAAATCCTTGGAGAGCTCGACCAGCGCATTGGCCGGGTCCCAGGCGGCCCAGCACAGCGTCAGCGACTTGTCGGCCGCCTTGGCGCCCGCCGACATCGCGCAGGTGAGCACGGTGGCCGTGCCCAGCGCGGCGGCCAGCTTCAGCAAATTCCGCATGCGATCCTCCCTGAATTGCCCGTGGCGCGCCTGCGCAAAAGGACGGCTCATGCGCTGGACCGCTTCCTCGGGCGATCCGGGGCAGGTGAATTGAAGCGTTCCCCGACGCCGGTTGCTCCCGGCCTTCTGTTTAGTGATTGTGTTTAGTGATAACCAATTCACTAAACTAAGCAACGGCAAATTTCCGCCACTTGTTGTGCAGCGCAACAGTGATTTGCTAAACCGAGTTTAGTAATTCGGGCAGGCGTCGACACGGTCTTGCGCGCATGAAAAAAGGGGCGCCTCGCGGCGCCCCTGGTCATTCGCTGGTCGAGCCCGCCGCGCGGCGGGCGGACTGTCAGACCTTGGTCCAGACATTCCCGGCATTGGACGACTTCACGGCCGCCTCGATGAACTTCATGCCGACGAGACCGTCCTCGACGCTCGGATAGATGACGTCCGCGCCGACGGTGCCGCCGTCGCGTGCCGCGCGGATGGCGCGGGCCGCTTCGGTGTAGATGTTGGCGAAGCCTTCGAGATAGCCTTCCGGATGGCCGCCGGGAACGCGCGTGACGCGCGCCGCTTCCGGCCAGGCGCCGGCGCCGCCGCGGGTGAGCAGCTGCTTCGGCTCACCGAACTTCGTGAACCACAGATAGTTCGGATCGGCCTGCGTCCATTCGAGGCCGCCCTTGGTGCCGTAGACGCGCAGCTTGAGGCCGTTCTCGTGGCCGACCGCCACCTGGCTTGCCCAGAGCATGCCCTTGGCGCCGCCCTTCCAGCGCAGCAGGATCTCGACGTCGTCGTCGAGCAGGCGGCCTTCGACGAAGGTCGTCAGCTGCGCCAGCAATTCGTCGAGTTCGAGGCCGGAGACGAAGCAGGCGAGGTTGTAGGCATGCGTGCCGATATCGCCGATGCAGCCGCCGGCGCCCGAACGCTTGGGATCGGTGCGCCACTCGGCCTGCTTGGAGCCCGAGGCCTCGGCCCGCTCTGTCAGCCAGTCCTGCGGATACTCGGCCTGGATGAGGCGGATGGTGCCGAGCTCGCCGGCCGCCACCATGGCCCGCGCCTGGCGGATCATCGGATAGCCGGTGTAGTTGTGCGTCACCGCGAAGACCTTGCCGGTCTTCTTGACGAGCGCCACCAGTTCCTCCGCCTCGGCGACCGTGGTCGTCAGCGGCTTGTCGCAGATGACATGGATGCCGGCCTCGAGGAAGGCCTTGGCGGCCGGCGCATGCATGTGGTTCGGCGTGACGATGGCGACCGCCTCGATGCCGTCCGGACGGGCGGCCTCGGCCTTCGCCATCTCCTCGAACGAGCCATAGGCGCGGTCGTCGGCGATGCCGAGATCCTTGGCGGAGGCCTTGGCGCGAGCCGGTTCGGACGACAGCGCGCCGGCGACCAGCTCGTACTGGTCGTCGATGCGCGCGGCGATGCGGTGGACGGCGCCGATGAAGGCGCCCTGCCCGCCGCCCACCATGCCGAGGCGGATGCGACCGCTCGCGGCTTCTTCCTTGCTGCCTTCGATGGCCATGGGGACTGTTCCTTTCCTTGCCGCTCAGGCGATGCCGAGGATGCGGCGATTGGCGACGTCGTCGGTGCCGGCACCGGCGAAGTCGTCGAACGCGCGCTCCGTGACGCGGATGATGTGGTGCTTGATGAACTCGGCGCCCTCGCGCGCGCCATCCTCGGGATGCTTCAGCGCACATTCCCATTCGAGGACCGCCCAGGAGGCATAGTCATACTGGGTGAGCTTCGAGAACACCGCCCCGAAATCGACCTGGCCGTCGCCGAGCGAGCGGAAGCGGCCCGCGCGGTTCACCCAGCTCTGGTAGCCGCCATAGACGCCCTGGCGGCCCGTCGGGTTGAACTCGGCGTCCTTCACGTGGAACGCCTTGATGCGCTCGTGATAGATGTCGATGTAGTCGAGATAGTCGAGCTGCTGCAGCACGAAGTGCGACGGATCGTAGAGCAGGTTCGCCCGCGGGTGGTTCTTCACCTCGGCGAGGAACATCTCGAAGGTGACGCCGTCATGCAGGTCCTCGCCGGGATGGATCTCGTAGGCGAGGTCGACGCCATGCTCGTCGGCATAGTCGAGCAGCGGCGTCCAGCGCTTGCCGAGCTCCGCGAAGGCCGCCTCGACGAGACCGGCCGGGCGCTGCGGGAAGGGATAGAGGAACGGCCAGGCGAGCGCGCCCGAGAAGGTGGCATGGGCCGTGATGCCGAGATGCTTCGAAGCGCGCAGCGCCCGCTTCACCTGGTCGACGGCCCATTCCTGCCGGGCCTTTGGATTGCCGCGGACTTCCGGAGCGGCAAAGCCGTCCATCAGCTCGTCATAGACCGGATGCACGGCGACCAGCTGGCCCTGCAGATGGGTCGAGAGCTCGGTGATCTCGAGGCCGTGCTTGGCCGCGGTGCCGGCCAGCTCGTCGCAATAATCCTTCGAGTCCGAGGCCTTCTTGAGGTCGATCAGGCGGCCGTCCCAGGTCGGGATCTGCACGCCCTTGTAGCCGAGCGAGGCCGCCCATTCGCAGATGGCGTCGAACGAGTTGAACGGCGCGGTGTCGCCGGCGAACTGGGCGAGGAATATCGCCGGTCCCTTGATCGTCTTCATGAGCATCCTCCTTGGACTGTCGGGGTTCGTTGTCGCGTCGCCGGAGCGGCGCTTTGCACGGTCAGGGCACGTTGTCCCTGACGAAGATGTCGATCCTGATACGCTCCTGCCCGGGGATGATCGGCAGACCTTCGCGGGCGGCGAGCAGCAGCCGCGCGGCGCTCCGCGCCATGTGGCCGGCATCCTGGTTGATGAGCGCGTCGATGGTGCCGCGGATGAGCTGGCGGCGGTTGAAGGGCGTCAGCTCGTGCGCGATGAACACGACGTCGCGGGCGCGGCCAGCCCTCTCCAGCGCGGCGACGATGCCCGCCGTACCGGCGCCGACATTGTAGACGCCGACGAGGTCGCGATGCTCGGCGAGCAGCGCGTCGGCGACCCGCTCGGCGCGGTCGTCGTCGTCGCGGCCCTCGCGGATCGGAAGCACCTCGAGATCGGGATATTCCCGCTCCACCACCTGTTCGAAGCCGTATTGCCGCTCGATATGGTCGCGCAGCGCCAGCGAGCCGGCGATCAGGCCGACCTTGCCGCTGCGGCGGCCGAGAAAGCGGCCGAGCAGCGTCGCGGCCGTCCGCCCGGCGGCGTAGTTGTCGACGCCGACGAAATGCGCGCGCCGCGTTCCCGGCAGGTCCGAGACGAGCGTCACGACCGTGGTGCCGCGGTCGGCCAGCATGTTCACCGCTTCGGCGACCGCCGGATGGTCGAGCGCCACCAGCGCGACGCCGTCGAGATCGGCCGGCAGCCTTTCCAGCGCCGTCGCCAGCATCTCGCCGTCGAAGACGTCGACATGGGTGAAGGTGATCCGGACGCGCTCGTGCAGATAGCGGTCCGCCGTCGCGCGGAACTCCTGCTCCAGGAGCGTCATGAACTCGTTGGCGCCGGTCGGCAGCACGACCTCGAACCGATAGTCGCGGCCGCGCGCGAGGCGGGAGGCGAGACGGTCGGGCTGGTAGTTGAGGCGTTCGATCGCCGCCTGGACCCGCTCGATGGTGCGCGCATGCACGCCGGCGCGGCCGTTCAGGACACGGTCGACCGTCGCGAGGCTGACACCCGCCTCCCGGGCGACATCCTGAAGCGTCGTCTTGCCCAAGCGCCGTTCCTCCTCGTCTGACGAGTTACCATCAGAAACTGAGGTAGGCAACTCAGACCCTTGCGATCATGGAGGAAATGCACCGTGGACAGTTGCCCGATTTTGCAGCCCCGACGCCGCCGAGGTTTGCGCAAGACGGCGGACTATGAAAGGATTCTAATCGACCAAGGGTTGCCGGGATCGGGGACCGAACGCAGACGGCGCGGTCTGCAGAGGACGCGAACAGCCACGCAAGGGGGCGGACGCGACAGGGAGGACGAAGCATGAAGGCTGCCGAGGCGCCGTTCCGACTGGCCGATTACGCGCCGCCCGCCTTCGATATCACGCATGTCGATCTCGATTTCCGGCTGGACCGCACGGAGACGCGTGTTCTGGCGCGGCTTTCGATCCGGCCGCGCGGCACCGCCACCGTGCTGGAACTCGTCGGCGACGAGCTCGTGCTCGCCGGCCTTTCCCTCGATGGCGCGCCGCTTGCCGCGGATGCCTTCACGGCGACGCCGTCCCTCCTGACCGTTCGGGCCGTGCCGGACCGGCCCTTCCTGCTCGAGATCGAGACGGTCATCGATCCCTCCGCCAACACCAAGCTGATGGGGCTCTACCGGTCGACCGGTGCCTATTGCACGCAGTGCGAGGCCGAGGGCTTCCGCCGCATCACCTATTTCCTCGACCGTCCGGACGTCCTCTCGGTCTACACGACCCGCATCGAGGCGCTGAAGAGCGAGGCTCCGCTGCTGCTCGCCAACGGCAATCCCGGCGCGCATGGCGACATTCCCGGCAGCGGCCGGCATTTCGCGGTCTGGCACGATCCGTTCCCGAAGCCCTCCTATCTGTTCGCGCTGGTGGCGGGCGATCTCGGCGCGGTGAAGGACAGCTTCACCACCATGTCGGGCCGCAAGGTCGATCTCGCCATCTATTGCGAGCATGGCAAGGAGGCACGTTGCCTCTACGCGATGGACGCGCTCAAGCGCTCGATGCGCTGGGACGAGACGGCGTTCGGCCGCGAATACGACCTCGACGTGTTCAACATCGTCGCCGTGTCCGACTTCAACATGGGCGCGATGGAGAACAAGGGCCTCAACATCTTCAACGACAAATACGTGCTCGCAGACCCGAACACGGCGACCGATGTCGACTATGCCAATGTCGAGGGCGTCATCGCTCACGAATATTTCCACAACTGGACCGGCAACCGCATCACCTGCCGCGACTGGTTCCAGCTCTGCCTGAAGGAAGGCCTGACCGTCTTCCGCGACCAGGAATTCTCGTCCGACATGCGCTCGCGCGCCGTGAAGCGCATCGCCGACGTGCGTACGCTGCAGGCGCGGCAGTTCCCCGAGGACGGCGGCCCCCTCGCCCATCCCGTCCGGCCGGAAATCTACCACGAGATCAGCAACTTCTACACGCCCACCGTCTACGAGAAGGGCGCCGAGGTCGTGCGGATGCTGCAAACCATCCTCGGCGAGGACGGGTTCAGGCGCGGCATGGATCTCTATTTCAACCGACACGACGGCGATGCCGCGACGATCGAGGACTTTCTCGCCTGCTTCGCCGAAGCGACCGGAGAGGATCTCACCCAGTTCAGTCTCTGGTACAGCCAGGCCGGGACGCCGCAGGTCGCCGCGCGGGGCGAGTTCGATGCCCGGCATCGCCGCTATCGCCTGACGCTGGCACAGAGCATCCCCGCCACGCCGGGCCAGCCGGTCAAGCGGCCGATGCAGATCCCCGTCCGGTTTGGCCTCATCGGCCCGAACGGCGAGGACCTGGACTTCGCCTCGGTGTCCGGCGCCCGGGTCGACGGCGACGTGATCCATCTGACCGCGGCCAGCCAGACCGTCACCTTCGAGGGCGTCTCGACGCGGCCGGTGCCCTCGCTGCTGCGCGGGTTCTCGGCGCCGGTGCGGCTCGCGATCGATGCCTCGGCGGAGGACCTGCTCTTCCAGGTGCGCGCCGACCGCGATCCGTTCAACCGCTGGCAGGCGGCTCAGACGCTGGCGATGCGCAGCCTCGTGGCGGGAGCCTCCGCGACTGCCGAAGGGCGGAACGGGGCCGCCGAACCGGCGCTGATTGACGCGCTCGGCGCCGTGCTGGACGACGAAAAGCTGGAGCCGGCCTTCCGCGCGCAGGTGCTTCAGATTCCGAGCGAGGCCGACATTGCCCGCGAGATCGGCGAAAATGTCGATCCCGACGCCGTGGCGGCGTCGCGCAAGCGGCTGCGGCTCGCCATCGTGTCGAGCCTCGGGCCGCGCCTCCTCGCGGTTCATACCGCGCTCGGCGCCGAGCAGTCCTATTCGCCCGACGCGGGCAATGCCGGCGTGCGGGCGCTGCGCAACGCGGTCCTCGACCTGATGGTCGCCTCGGGCAGCCGCGCCGCGGTCGGCGCCGCTGTCTGGCAGTTCGAGACGGCGGACAACATGACCGACCGCCTCGCGGCGCTCGCCGCCCTCTGCCATGCAGCGCTGCCGGAGCGGCTGTCCGCGCTCCATACCTTCCACGAGGCCTATCGCAGCGATCCGCTGGTGCTCGACAAGTGGCTGACGCTGGAGGCGAGCGTGCCCGCTCCGGAGACGCTCGACCGCGTCAAGGCGCTGCTCGCGCATCCCTCCTTCGCCGCCTCCAATCCCAACCGCGTGCGCGCGCTCGTCGGCGGCTTCGCGAGCCTCAACCAGGCGCAGTTCAATCGCGCGGATGGCGCAGGCTACGACTTCGTGGCGGATTTCGTGCTCGACCTCGATCGCCGCAATCCACAGACGGCGGCGCGCCTCCTGGTTGCCTTCCGCTCCTGGCGGTCGATGGAGCCCGTCCGCCGCGCCGCGGCGGAAGCGGCGCTCCGGCGGATCGCGTCGGCGCCGAAGCTCTCCCCCGACACGCTCGACATCGTCACGCGCACGCTCGCCTGAAGCCCGGCCCGCCGGTTTTCCAGCGGGTTATCCACGGCTTCGGCTTGGTTAACGAATATGATTAACGAAAGGCTAATTCCGCCTAGACAAGGCGAATCACCTCGATTCAAATGAGCCTGATTCGGGGCGTCGGCGTATCCCCGATGACAGCAGAAATCAGGGGGCTGGCATGGCGCGGGCGGGATTTGCCGGTGCGTCTCAGGGCGAACATTTGCCGATGTCGAAGACCATGTTCGCGCAGAAGGATGCCATTCCGGGCCATGCGCGACTGCTCGCCCAGCCGGCCTATGAGAAGCTGCTCGCCGCCGAGCCGATCCTGCGCCGGCTCATCCCGATCATCATCATCATCTTCCTGATCTTCGTCGCCTTTTCGCGCATCGTGCATCTCTACGACCTGCGTCTCGAGCGCGACGCCGAGGCGCGCGACATGATGACGATGGTCGCGACGGTGATCGCCGACCGCCTCGCGGCCGGCGAGCCGGCGCTGCCGCCCGACGGTTACCGTATGGCCGTGCAGACGCTGCTCGACAACGCGTTGCCGGCGGCGGCGCTCGACGGCGGCCGGCGCATTCTCGTCACCGACCCGACCGGCCGCATCGTCGCCACCGCGCCGCGCAGCCCGTCCGACGAGGGCCGCAAGTTCGACGACGCGGTGGGCGACGCGCAGCCGATGGTGATCTTCGGCGAGCGCGCCGGGGTCCTCCCCGTGACGCTGGAGGATGGCGGGCCGGCGCTCGGCACGCTGCGCCAGCTTTCGGGCGGGCTCGGCTATGTCGCGGTCGTGGCGCCGCAGTCGGCCATCTACAAGGGCTGGCGTGACGACGTCTCGCTCAACGTCACCGTCTTCGTCGGCACCAGCGCGATCCTTCTGGTGATCCTCTACGGCTATTTCGCGCAGTCGGCCCGCGCCCGGCAGGCGGACCGCATCTATCACGAGACCTATGCGCGCTTCGATACGGCGCTCCGGCGCGGCCGCTGCGGCCTCTGGGACTGGGACGTCGCGCGCGGCCGTCTGTTCTGGTCGAAATCCATGTTCGAGCTCGTCGGCATGGCGCCGCGCGACGCCCTGCTCGGCTTCGGCGAGGTCAACGCGCTGATCCATCCCGACGACGGCGACCTCATGGACCTCGTCGAGGCGCTGTACGAGACGGGCGAGACCACGGTCGACCGCATGTTCCGCATGCGCCGGGCCGGCGGCGGCTATGTCTGGCTGCGCATCCGGGTCGAGCTGGTCGATGCCGACGAGGCCGAGCCACATCTCATCGGCATCGCCGTCGACGTCACCGAGCAGATGCGCCTCGCCGAAAGCTCGCGCACTGCCGACCTTCGCCTTCGCGACGCGATCGAGACCATCTCGGAAGCCTTCGTGCTCTGGGACGCCGACAACCGCCTCGTGATGTGCAACTCGAAATACCAGCAATTGCACGGCATTCCGGATGCCGCGCTCGAGGCGGGCACGCCCTATGCGCAGGTGATCGCCGCCGGCCACCAGCCGATCGTGCGCACGCAGATCCCGACGGACGAGCGGCACGAGGCCGGCGGACGCAGCTTCGAGGCGCAGCTCAATGACGGCCGCTGGCTGCAGATCAACGAGCGGCGGACGAAGGACGGCGGCTTCGTCTCGGTCGGCACCGACATCACGACCATCAAGCGCCACGAAGAGAAGCTCATCGACGGCGAGCGGCGGCTGATGGCGACCATCGCCGACCTCCGCCAGTCGCGCCAGAAGCTCGAGCAGCAGGCCCGCGCCCTCGAGGTCCAGTCGAACGAGAACGAGGAGCTGGCGCAGAAATACGCCGCCGAGAAGGACCGCGCCAACGCCGCCAACCAGGCGAAGTCCGAGTTCCTCGCCAATATCAGCCACGAGCTGCGCACGCCGCTCAACGCCATCATCGGCTTCTCCGAGATCATGCGCACCGGCCTGTTCGGGCCGCTCGGCTCGCCGCGCTATCTCGAATATTGCGACGACATCCATGCGAGCGGCAATTTCCTGCTCAACGTCATCAACGACGTGCTCGACATGTCGCGCATCGAGGCGGGCCGCATGGCGCTCGACTTCGAGCCGCTGCCGCTCGACCAGATCGTCGAGGAAGCCTCCCGCGTCATGGGCGCCGAAGCCGAGATGCGCCATCTGACGGTCGAGGCCGATGTCGAGGCCGATCTGAAGCTCGTGGCCGACCGCCGCGCGGTGAAGCAGATGGTGCTGAACCTTCTCTCCAACGCCGTGAAGTTCACGCCGGACGGCGGCCGCGTGAACATCCGCGCCCGCCATATCGGTGAGGCGGTGACGATCTCGATCGAGGATACCGGCATCGGAATTCCGAAGGACGCGCTGAAGAAGCTCGGCCGGCCCTTCGAGCAGGTGCAGAACCAGTTCACCAAGAGCCACAAGGGCTCGGGTCTCGGGCTCGCCATCACCCGCTCGCTGGCCGAGCTGCATGGCGGCGCGATGCGTATCCGCAGCCACGAGGGCAAGGGCACGATCGTCTCGATCCGCCTGCCGCTGCGCCTGCCGCCCGGCCCGCCGACGCCGACCGGCGCCTCGGCCGGTGCCGCGCTCAGGCTCGGGGCTTCGGCGGAACCTTCCCGATAACGCGCGTGAACGAGGCGCGCACCTCCGCCTCGACCGATTTCAGATGCGCGTCGAGCGTCGGGAAATCCGGCAGCTCGGCGGCGCGCGACAGAAGCGCGAGCAGTCCGCGCGGCGCTTCCTCCGCCTTGAACGGACCATCGACGCAGAGCCGCAGCAGCTGCGTCAGCCGCTGATAGAGCCGCAGCGCCGGCAGGAGGATCTCGGCCTCGGCCTTCGGGATGAGCCTGGCGCGCGAGGCGGCGGCGAGCGCCGTCTCCGTCTCGGTCTGCAGCAGCTCCGGAATGGCGCGGCCATGCAGCAATTGCTGCGTCTGCGCGATGAACTCGATGTCGACGAGTCCGCCCGCCGTCTGCTTCAGGTCCCACGCGCCCTCTGAGGGCTTCTCGATCTGGAGCAGCGCGCGCATGTCGAGAACGTCGCCGATGACCTTCTTCGGTTCATGATGGCCGGATAGGACGGCGTGCACCGCGGCGGCGGCCTCGCGCATCAGCGAAGGATCGCCGGCGATCGGCCGCGCGCGCGTCAGCGCCATGTGCTCCCAGGTCCAGGCCGCTCCTGCCTGGTAGTCGGCGAAGGCGCGGATATGGGTCGCGAGCGGTCCCGCATTGCCGGAGGGGCGCAGGCGGAAATCGACAGCGTAGAGCGCGCCCTCCGCCGTGGGGGCCGAGATCGCCGCGATCAGGCGCTGCGTCAGGCGCGCGTAATACTGGCTGCCCATCAGCGGGCGCGGTCCGTCCGAGGCCGGCTCGCTCTCGTCGAAATCGTAGAGCAGGATCAGGTCGAGATCGGAGGCCGCCGTCATCTCGCGCCCGCCGAGCTTGCCCATAGCGACCAGCGCGACGCGACCCTGCTTCATCTGGCCATGCGCCGCCTCGAACGCCCGCCGCACATTGTCGAGCAGCGTGCCGACGAGAAGTTCGGCGAGATCGGCATAGGCGAAGCCGGCCGCGCGCGCCGCCACCGTGCCGGCGAGGACACGGACCCCGATCAGGAAGGACTGCTCCTTGCCGAAGATGCGGACGCGGTCGAGCACCTCCTCGATCGCGCCGGCGCCGTCCAGCAGCGCTTCGAGCCGCGCGGCGAGCGTCGCGCGATCGGGAAGCCGCCCGAAAAAGGCCGGGTCGAGCAGCGCGTCGAGCACATGCGGCCGCGCGGTCACGATGTCGGCGAGGCGCGGCGCGGTTCCCATCACAAGCGCGAGGAGGTTCAGAAGGCCGGGATTGGAGGCGAGCAGCGCGAAGAGCTGGACGCCGGCCGGAAGGCGCGACAGCAGGCGGTCGAAGGCGTTGAAGGCAGCGTCGGCATTGTCGGAGCCGGCGAAGGCTTCGAGCAGGGACGGCGTGATCTCGGTCAGCCGCTCGCGGGCGGCCGAGGAACGCATGGCCGGATAGCGGCCGAAATGCCAGCCGCGCACCGTGCGGCTCACCTCGCGCGGATTGACATAGCCGAGCGAGGCGAGCGTCGCGACCGTTTCCGGATCCTCGTCGTCGCCGGTGAAAACGAGGCTTCCGAGGCTGGAGGCGAGCGGCGGCGCCGTCTCGAACAGGCGGATATAGTGGTCGCGCACCGCCTCCAGCGTCTTGCGCAGCGCGGCCGAGAACGGCTTCACGCCACGAAAGCCGCTGAGCCGGGCGACCGCGTCGAGACCGGCCTCGTCCTCGGGCAGCACATGCGTCTGCTCGTCGGCGCGCATCTGAAGGCGATGCTCGACGGCGCGCAGCTCGCGATAGCAGCGGGCGAGACTGGTGGCGGTTTCGCCGTCGATCCAGCCTTTCGCCTCGAGCGCGTCCAGCATCGCGATGGTCTGGCGACCGCGCAGCCCGGGATCGCGGCCGCCGGCGATCAGCTGCTGAGTCTGCACGAAGAACTCGATCTCGCGGATGCCGCCCCGCCCGAGCTTGATGTTGTGGCCAGCGATGGCGACGCTCTCGTGCCCGCGGTGGTCGTGGATCTGGCGCTTGATCGAGTGGATGTCGGCAATGGCGGCGAAATCGAGATATTTGCGCCAGACGAAGGGCGTCAGCTCGGCGAGGAAGGCGTCGCCCGCTGCGATGTCGCCCGCCACCGCGCGCGCCTTGATCATGGCCGCGCGCTCCCAGTTCTGCCCGCTCGATTCGTAATACTGGAAGGCGGCCGGCGTCGAGATGGCGAGCGGCGTCGAGCCGGGGTCGGGCCTGAGGCGGAGGTCGGTGCGGAAGACATAGCCGTCGGCGGTGCGCTCCTGCATGAGCCGCACGAGCCGGCGCGTCAGCCGCACGAAGAAGGTCCCGATCTCGTCACGATCCGCGACCCGCGCGATGTCCGGATCGAACAGTACGATGAGGTCGATGTCGGAAGAGTAGTTCAGCTCGGCGGCGCCGTATTTGCCCATGCCGAGGATGATCCAGCCACTCCCGGCGGCCGGGTCGCCGGCATCGGCGAGCGTGACGGCGCCCGCGCGGGCCGCGTCGCGCAGCAGGAAGGCGACGGCGGCGCCGAGCGCGGCATCGGCGAAGGTGGTGAGCCGCCCTGTCACCTCGTCGACGCCCCAGACGCCGCCGAGGTCGGCGAGACCGACGACCAGCGCGACCTCGGCCCGCGCCCTGCGCAGCCCCTGCATCACGGCCGCCTCGTCCTCGGCGCTGCCGAGCGCGCGCGTTGCCGCGATGAGGGCATCGAACCGGGCCTCCGGCGGCGCGCCGAGGATGGCCAGCCAGCGGGCGGGATCGGCGAGCGCCGTTTCCTTGAGGAAGGTCGACGCCGCGAAGACGCTTTCGTGGAAGGCTTCGAGAGGGGGATGCGCGGCAGCGAGCGCGCGCCACGCATCCAGCAGGCCGGCATCGCGGAGCGCCTCGACGATGGCTGCCGTGGCGATCTTCCGCTCGGCGGCTTTCGGCGGGGGCACCACCGGCGCGATGCGCGCGGCGAGCGACGCCGCGTCGGTCTCCCCGGCGGGATCGGCGCCGTCCTGGTTCCGCCGGTCCCTCGCCATGATCCCTCCGCGTCAGCTCCCTGCCGGGAAACGGAGCGTCACGACGAGCCCCGGACCGGCATCCGAAAGCGATATCGCACCGTGATGGAGCTTTGTCACGGCCTCGACCAGGCTGAGGCCGAGCCCGCTGCCGGGTTGCGAGCGGCTCTTCTCGAGGCGGACGAAGCGCTGCAGCACGCGCTCGCGATCCGCCGCCGGGATGCCGGGGCCGTTGTCTGCGACGCTGACGACGATGTCCGGCCCCTCGCGCCGCGCCGTGACGCGCACCCGCGCGGTCCTGGGCGGGTTCTCGCCGCTGCGCACATATTTGATCGCGTTGTCGACGAGATTGCCGAGCGCCTGGCTGACCAGCTCGCGGCTGCCGACCATGGGAAGCGGCTCCTCCAGCGAGAGCTCGAGATAGACCTCGGCCTCCTCGGCAACCGGCTCGTAGAACTCGGCGACATCGGCGACGATGCGGGCGAGATCGAGCGCGGTCAGCGCCGCGTCGGGCGAGCCCGCCTCGACGCGCGCGATCATCAGCAGCGCATTGAAGGTGCGGATCAGCTGGTCGGCGTCCTCGATCGTCGCCTCCAGCGCCTCGCGATATTCCTCGTTCCGGCCTTCGCCCGCCAGCGCGGCCTCGACGCGGGTTCGCATGCGCGTCAGCGGCGTCTTCAGATCGTGCGCGATATTGTCGGACACCTCCTTGAGCCCGGAGAGCAGGGTCTCGATCCGGTCGAGCATGGCGTTGAGGCTGGAAGCGAGACGGTCGAACTCGTCGCCCGAACCGGTGACCTCGAGCCGGCCCGAGAGATCGCCGGCCATGATGCGCAGGCTCGTCGCCGAAACCTGGTCGATGCGCTTCAGCACGCGCCGCGAGACGAAGAACCACGACGTGAGCGCGAGCATGATCAGCAGGCCGACGCCGATCACCATGGCCTTCGCGACGACGGTGCGGATGCGGTCGATTTCGCTGATGTCGCGGCCGACCAGCATGATGAGGCCGTTCGGCAGCGGCAGCACCTGCACCATGGCGAGATTGCTCGTCCGCTCTCCCTCGAGCCGCTTGTAGGGCACGGTGACGGGATCGAGGCCGCTCTGCTTCAGCAGCGCCGGCGGCACTTCGGTGACGTTGCCCGCGACGACGTTGCCGTCCTTGTCTGCGATGACATAGAGGCTGGCGCCGGGCACGCGGCTCCTCTGCTCGATCGCCGCGACGATGCCGGTCAGGCCCTTGGACAGCCCCTCGTCGGCGAGGATGCCGATCTCGGCCTCGATCGAATCGCGCACCTGCTGGGTGAGCACGCGGTCCGTCTCGCGCGAGATCCAGCCGACGAAGGCGATCGCGAACACCGTGAAGACGATGAAATAGATCGCCGATAGCTTGAACGCCGTCGTGCGGACGACCTTACCGATGGCTGTCACGGATCATGTATCCGGCGCCGCGCACGGTGTGCACCAGCGTGTCCTTGAAGCCCTTGTCGACCTTGGAGCGCAGGCGCGAGATATGGACGTCGATGACGTTGGTCTGGGGATCGAAGTGATAGTCCCAGACATTCTCGAGCAGCATCGTCCGCGTCACGACCTGGCCGGCATGCTTCATCAGATATTCGAGCAGGCGGAACTCGCGCGGCTGCAACGGGATCGGCGTGCCCGCGCGGCGGACCTGATGGCTCAGGCGGTCGAGCTCGAGGTCTCCGACGCGCAGCAGCGTCTCCGCCTCGCCCGGCTTGCGGCGGCGGGCGAGGACCTCGATGCGGGCAAGCAGTTCGGAAAAGGCATAGGGCTTGCCGAGATAGTCGTCGCCGCCGGCCCTGAGGCCGGTGACGCGGTCGTCGACCTGGCCGAGCGCGGAGAGGATGAGCACCGGGGTATCGTTGCCCTTCGCCCGCGCCTCGGCGACGAGCGTCAGCCCATCCTTCTTCGGCAGCATGCGGTCGACGATCATCACGTCGTAGCGGTTGGCCTCGGCGAGGAAGGCGCCCTCCTCCCCGTCGGCGGCGTGGTCGGGCACATGGCCCGCCTCCTTGAGCGCCTTGACGAGATAGGCGGCGGTCTCTCGGTCGTCTTCGACAAGCAGGATGCGCATGGCGGGAGGTTAGCCGATTCACGCCGGCGGGACAGCGGCGCCGGAAGGGAGGCCCCCGAAATGAAACGGCAGGCGGGGGGCGCCGCCTGCCGATCTTGCGGCGGCTGCCGGCAATACAACGCCGGCAACCGTCGCGAAGCGAAGGCTTCGAGGCCCTGCGATCAGGCCTTGCCGAAGGGCAGCGCGACGAAGCGGGTGTGATCGCCCGACTTCACGCGGACCAGCACGGCCTTCATGCCCGACTTCTTGGCATCGACGACCTCGCGCTCGACATCGGCCGGGCGTCTGACTTCGCTGCCGCCCACGGCGAGGATGACGTCGCCGGCCTGGATGCCCTGCTCGGCGGCGGTGCCGTTCGGGTCGACCTCGGAGACGACGACGCCCTTGTCGTCGGGTGCCGAGGTCAGAGCGAGGCCGAGATCGGCCACGGAAGCCGGCTTCGCCGGCTCGTCGGCGCTCGCCATCTTCTCCTCGTTCGGCAGCTTGCCGAGCTTGACCTCGACGGTCTGGTCCTTGCCGCCACGCACGATGCCGATCTTGACCGTCGTGCCCGGCGCATAGCCGGCGATGATCTGCGACAGCTTGCGGGCATCCTCGACCGGCTTGCCGTCGACCGAGAGGATCGCGTCGCCGGACTTGATTCCGGCCTGGGCAGCGGGGCTGTCCGCCTGCGGCTCGGCAACGAGCGCGCCCTTGGCGTCAGCGAGCTTGAGGCTGTCGGCGATATCGCGGGTGATCGGCTGGATCTGAACGCCGAGCCAGCCGCGCACCACTTCGCCATGATCCTTCAGGTCGGCGATGACGCGCTGCGCCGTCGCGGCCGGAATGTCGAAGGCGATGCCGACATTGCCGCCCGAGGGCGAATAGATGGCGGTGTTGATGCCGATGACCTGGCCGTCCATGTTGAAGGTCGGGCCGCCGGAGTTGCCCTTGTTCACCGAGGCGTCGATCTGGATGAAGTCGTCGTAGGAGCTGGCGCCGATGTCACGGCCGAGCGCCGAGACGATACCGGCCGTCACCGTGCCGCCGAGGCCGAACGGATTGCCGACCGCGACCACCCACTCGCCGACCCGAACCGTGCCCGGCGAGAACTCGACATAGGTGAACTTCTCCGGCGCATCGACCTTCAGGAGCGCGAGGTCGGTCTTCGGATCGGTGCCGATCAGGCGGGCGGAGTATTCCTTGCCGTTCGAATCGGTGATCGTGAAGTCGCTCGAGCCGTCGACGACATGGTTGTTGGTGACGAGATAGCCATCCTCGGAGATGAAGAAGCCCGAGCCGAGGCCGACGGCCCTGTGCATCTGCGGACGCTTGCCGAGACCGTTCTGCTGGTCCTGGAACTGCTTGAAGAAGCGCTCCATCGGCGAGCCGGGCGGGAACTGGCCGGGATTGGGGATCGGCAGGCCGTTGCCGCTGTCCTCGTCCGAGACATCGGACACCTCGGCCTTGACGCGGACCGACACGACGGCCGGCTTCACCTTGTCGACGAGGTCGGCGAAATTGGGGAGCTGCGCCTGGCTCTGGACCCGCACCGGCTCGGCATAGGCCGGGGTGCGCACATCCATGACGGCGCCGCCGGCCAGACCGCCGACGATCAGCGCCGCGGCCGCGGTGCCGAGCAGCACGCGGGAGCGGATGCCGTGACGGGGCTGGCGGGAGCTGTTGAGATCGCTCATCGGGATTTCCTTCTCGATTTCCGTATCGGGTGAACCGCGGCCCGGGGGGCGAAACCGCAATTCTCGAGGAGGAGAGTGACGCCGGCGACCTTACGGACGGCTGTCACCCCGATGAATGTTTCGTAATGTGGCCGCCGGTCAGTCGTCCCGGGCGAGGAGAGCCTCGACGCGGGCCTCCTCCTCGGCCGAGAGACGCTGGGGCTCCGCGGCCCGGCGGCGGCGGAAGAGCCCGATCGAGAGCGCGGCGCCGGCGATCAGCACCAGCGGCGCGGCGCCCCACAGCAGGGCCGTGTGCCAGGCGAAGGCCGGCTTCAGCAGCACATACTCGCCGTAGCGCGCCACGAGGAAATCCTTGACGGCGGCGTCGCTGTCGCCCGCCTTCAACCGCTCGCGGATGAGCACGCGCAGGTCACGGGCAATCTCGGCGTCCGATTCGTCGATCGACTGGCTCTGGCAGATGAGGCAGCGCAGCTCCGTCGAAAGCGCGCGCGCCCGCGCCTCGAGCGCCGGGTCGGGCAGCATTTCGTCCGGCTGCACGGCGAGCGCCGGGGAAAGGCCGACCATGAGCGCCAGCAGGACGGCCGCGAGCCGCGCCATGGCCGTCACTCCGCCGCCGCCACGGCCGCGCCGCGCCGGGCCGGCTTCGGTGCTCCGACGCGCAGCCGCCGGTCGGACAGCGACAGCGCGCCGCCGAGCGCCATGACCACGGCGCCGATCCAGATCAGCGTCACCAGCGACTTCCAGTAGACGCGCACCACCGTCGCGCCGTCGGGCTTGATGTCGCCGAGCGAGACATAGAGCTGCGAGAGGCCGAAGGTCTGGATCGCCGATTCCGTGGTCGGCATGTTCTGCACCGTGTAGAGCCGCTTTTCGGGCGCCAGCGTCGCCACGACGGCGCCGCCCTCGCGGACGGTGAAGCGCGCCGCCGTGCCGCTATAGGTGCCGCCCGACACCGGCAGGAAGCCGTCCATCGTCAGCGACCGGCCGCCGGCCTCGACGGTGTCGCCCGGCTTCATCGTGGTGATCAGCTCGGTGTTCCAGGCGTTCGACGCGACGATGCCGAGCACCGTGAGGCCGAGGCCGAGATGGGCGAGCGTCGTGCCGAAGGCGGCGCGCGGCAGCCCGGACGCGCGGCGGAAGCTCTCGGCGAGCGGCGCGCGGAACAGCTTGACGCGGAAGGCGATCTCGCAAAGCGAACCCGTGATCAGCCACACCGCGAGCGCGAGGCCGAGCACGGCCAGCGCCTTTCCGGTGCCGGCGAGAGCGAGGCCGACGACGATCGTCGCGAGGACGAGGACGAAGGCCGCGAAGAGGCGCTGGGCGGCGGCATAGAGATCGCCGCGCTTCCAGGCGAGCAGCGGTCCGAACGGAACCGCGATGAGCAGCGGCACCATCAGCGGCCCGAAGGTCATGTCGAAGAAGGGCGCGCCGACCGAGATCTTCTCGCCCGTCACCGCCTCCAGCGCCAGCGGATAGAGCGTGCCGGTGAGAACGGTCGCGCAGGCCGCCGTGAGCAGCAGATTGTTGAGGACGAGCGCCCCCTCGCGGCTGATCGGCGCGAACAGCCCGCCTTGCGCCAGCGTCCCGGCGCGCAGCGCGAACAGCGAGAAGCTGCCGCCGATGAAGAGGCAGAGGATGACGAGGATGAAGACGCCGCGCGCCGGATCGGAGGCGAAGGCATGCACCGAGGTCAAGACACCCGAGCGGACGAGGAAGGTGCCGAGCAGCGACAGCGAGAAGGTCAGGATGGCGAGCAGAACCGTCCAGATCTTCAGTGCGTCGCGCTTCTCCATCACGATCGCCGAATGGAGCAGCGCGGTCGCCGCGAGCCAGGGCATGAAGCTCGCATTCTCGACCGGGTCCCAGAACCACCAGCCGCCCCAGCCGAGCTCGTAATAGGCCCAGTAGGAGCCCATGGTGATGCCGAGCGTCAGGAACACCCAGGCCGCCAGCGTCCAGGGCCGCACCCAGCGCGCCCAGGCGGCGTCGATGCGTCCGTCGATCAGCGCCGCGATGGCGAAGGCGAACGAGATCGAGCAGCCGACATAGCCGAGATAGAGCAGCGGCGGATGGATCGCGAGGCCGATATCCTGCAGCACGGGATTGAGATCGCGGCCCTGCGCGGGCGCGGGATCGAGGCGCAGGAAGGGGTTGGACGTCGCCAGGATGAAGGCGAGGAAGGCGGTGCCGATCGCCGACTGGACGGCGAGGACGAGCGCCTTCAGCTTCAGCGGCAGATTGTTTCCGAACAGCGCGACCAGCCCGCCGAACAAGGCGAGGATCAGCACCCAGAGCAGCATCGAGCCTTCGTGATTGCCCCAGACGCCGCTGATCTTGAAGATGAGCGGCTTCAGCGAATGCGAGTTCTCGACGACGTTGCGGACCGAGAAATCCGAGACGAGATAGGCATGCGTCAGCGCGCCGAAGCTGAAGGCGACGAAGACGAGAACGACCAGCGAGGCGCTCGGCGCCACCGCCATCAGCCGCCGGTCGCCGACGAGCGCGCCATAGAGCGGCAGGATCGCACCGGCGATGGAAAGCGCCAGAGCGAGGACCAGCGCGTAGTGGCCGAGTTCGACGATCACCGCGTCACCGTCTCGGGAGCCGGACCTTCGGCCGCCGCCTCGGGCCGCCACTCGCCGCTCTTCTTCAGCGCCTCGACGACCTCCTTGGGCATATAGGTCTCGTCATGCTTGGCGAGGATCGTGTCGGCCTGGAAGAGGCCGGCGCCGTCCACCTTGCCCTCGGCAACGACGCCCTGCCCCTCCCGGAAGAGGTCGGGCAGCATGCCGGTATAGTGAACCGGGATCGCCGCCTTGCCGTCGGTGACGGCGAAGCGGACCTCTGTCCCGTCCTTGACGACGCTTCCGGCCTCGACGAGACCGCCGAGCCTGAGGCGCCGCTCGGGCGGAGGCGGATTGGACGCGACCTCCGAAGGGGTCGCGAAGAAGGCGATACCGTCCGACAGCGCGAAGAGGATCAGCCCGACCGCGCTGGCGAGCACCAGTCCGGCGAGGCCGATCAGGGTGAGACGTCGCTGCTTCCGCGTCATCCTTGCTCCGCTTCCTCTCCGCTCAAGGCTTCGCCGTGCCGACGCCGTTCTCGCTCGCCACCTTCTCGACGGCCGCGAGAAGCTCCGGCTTCGAGGCCAGTGCCGTGCGCGCCCTGGCCAGCGCCGCGCTGGCGTCGTCCGGCCTGCCGAGCACCATATAGGCGCGGAAAAGGCGCGCCCACCCCTCGGCATCCTCGGGCGCGGCATCGAGCCGCGCCGCCAGCGAGGCCACCATGCCCTCGATCATCGCCTGCTGCTCCTGCGGCGACTTCCCGGCCGCCGCCTGCATGTCAGAGGCGGTCGGGCCGGGCTGCGGGTTTTCGAGGCTGGCGAGTTCGCTCTTCGCGACCGGCAGCCAGGGCGCATCCTGCGGCGCACCGTCGATCAGCGCCTGCCAGGCGGCGATCGCAGCCGGCCTGTCGCCCGACTGGGTCACCGCGACGGCACTGTAGAAGCGCGCGCGGTCGTTGTTCGGATCAAGCGCCAGCGCCCGCGCGAACGCGGCCTTGGCATCGGCCGTCACCACGCCCCCGTCGCGGGCGGTCATCGCCTCGCCGAGCCGCGCCTCGCGGTCGGCGGTCGAGCCGAGCAGGCGGATGGCGTTGCCGAAGGCGCGAACCGCGTCGTCGTCGCGGCCGAGCCGGGCATAGACGGGGCCGAGGATCTCCCAGCCGGTGCCGTCCTCCGGCGATTCCTTCAGATGCTGCTCGACGCGGCCGATCAGCGTCGCGATTTCCGCGTCGGCCGCGGTGGCCGTCTGGCGGGCGGCGAGCGGCTGGTCCGGCAGCTGTGGCGCACCGATCCTGAGATAGACGCCGAGCGCGATGGCGGGAACGAGAATGGCGGCGGCGACGAAGCCGATGCGGCCGGCCCGGCGCCCGTCGGGGCCGGAGTCCGCCGCTGCGCCGTCAGCCTTCAGGAGCCGTCGCGACAGCTCGATCCGCGCGGCCTCGGCCTCCGTCTCGCCGATGAGGCCGCGCTCGCGGTCACGCGTCAGTTCGTCGAGCTGGTCGCGGTAGATGGACCTGGCGGACCCCTCCGCAGCCGCGGGCCGGCGCCCGATCGGCACCAGCACGGCAAGCGCGGCGGCCACCGTCATGACGGCCATGAGGATCCATTGCAGCATCGGTTCCACTGTCCCGGCCCATGCTTAGCGGGCCGGGCGCGCCGGTGCATATCACATTCCCTCGCGCCCAGGATCGGGCGGAGAGTCGCGGCCCCGCGATCAGCTCACGGGGCGCCAGGTGCCGTCGGGCTGGCGGCAGGCGGTGCCGCGCGCCGTCTGCGGCTGGCCGTCGATCCAGATCTGGTGCGTGTAGTCGCGGCACTCGTAGTTGTTGACGCGATAGGCCGGGCCGGGGACGACCTCGCCGCGCGCATTGCCCTGCGACCAGCCGACCGGCGTGCCGGGGCGGCCGGTCTCCAGCGCCTGCACCTGCGCCGCGGCGGCGCGCTGCTGCTGCTGCGCGTCGAGGCTGACGCCGATGGCATTGCCGATGAACGCACCGACCAGGCCGCCGGCGATCGTCGCGGCGACCTTGCCGTCGCCCGAGCCGAACTGGTTGCCGACCAGCGCGCCGAGAGCGGCGCCGGAAACGACGCCGACCTGCTGGTTGGTGGGGCCGCCCTGGCAGGATGCCAGCGCGAGGCTGGTCAGGCCGACGACGACGATGGGTGCGAACCGCATGCTGCCTCTCACGTTTTATGGCGCCCGGGGATGCGCCTTGGTTGTCACTGCCGCCCTTCCTACACCGAGATGGCGGAAATTTGGTTACCGATCGATGACGACGCGTCGTCTCAGGCGTCGGCGGCCGGCAGCGTGACCACCGCGCGCAATCCGCCCAGCGGCGACCTGTCCATCGCGAAGTCGCCGCCATAGAGCCCGGCGAGGTCGGTGACGATCGAAAGGCCAAGCCCCGAGCCCGGCTTGCTCTCGTCGAGGCGGCGGCCACGGCGGGTGGCCTCGGCCATTTCCGCTTCCGTCAGGCCGGGGCCGTCGTCGTCGACGCGGACGACGACGACGGCATCCTCGCCCTCCCCGATCCGCTCGACCGTGACCGCGACCCGCGACGCCGCCCATTTGCAGGCATTGTCGACGAGATTGCCGGTGATCTCCTCGAGATCCTGCTGCTCGCCGCGGAAGCGGGCGCCCGGCGCGACGGTGAGCGCGACCTCGATGCCGCGGTCGCCATGGATGCGGCCCATGGCGCGCACCAGCCGCTCCAGAACCGGCTGCACCTCGGTCACCGCTCCGATCACCTTGGAGCGCGCCGCGATGCGCGCGCGGTCGAGATGGTGGTTGATCTGCATGCGCATGATCTCGGCCTGCTCGATCACCTTGGCCGCGAGCGGACCGCCCGCCGATCGCGCCTCGTTGGTGATGACGGAAAGCGGCGTCTTCAGCGCATGAGCGAGGTTGCCGACATGGGTGCGCGCCCGCTCGATGATCTCCTGGTTGGAGGCGATGAGCGCGTTGAGTTCGCGGGCGAGCGGTTCGAGTTCGGCGGGGAATGGTCCTTCCAGCCGCTGCTCGCGGCCGGAGCGCATCTCGGCGAGGCTGCGCCGTACGCGGTCGAGCGGCCGCAGCCCGAGGCGGATCAGCACGCCCGTCGCGGCGATGAGCCCGGCGCCGAACACGGCCAGCGTCAGCATCACGCTGGTGCGGAAGGAGCGGATCTCCTGCTCCAGATCGCTGGCATTGCCCGCGATCAGCACGTCGTAGCGGTGATCGGCATCGAAGATGATCGTGCGGCTGAGGACGCGCAGCTCCTGCCCGTCGGGCCCGGTCATGACGGCCGATTCGACGCCGTCGACCGTCTTCGCGTCGCGCGCCTTGGCGAGATCGAGCGTGTCGGTCGCCAGCGAGCGCGAGGCGAGCACCACCGGGCCGCCCTCCTGGCGCACCTGCCAGTACCAGCCGGAATAGATGAGTTCGAAGCGCTGTTCGCCGAGATTGCCGGGATCGCCGAGCTGGCCGGGCGTCTGGTTGGCGAGGTTGCCGACCAGCGTCTTCAGATAGACGGCGAGCCGCTCGTCGAAGCCGCGCTCGACCGTGTCGCGATAGAGCGCGGTGAGGATCAGCGCCGCGGCGACGAGCGCGATCGCCGCCCAGACCGCGGCGCCGGCGACGAGGCGGAAGGCGAGCGAATCGAGGCGCGGCCGCCAGCCGCGCCGACCGCCCGCCCTCGCGGGCCTGGCGAGCCTGCCGTCGCCGCTCATGAGCTTTTCGGCGTGACGATCCGGTAGCCGAGCCCGCGCACCGTATCGATGAGGTCGGGCGCCACCTTCTTGCGCAGCCGCCCGACAAAGACCTCGATCGTGTTCGAGTCGCGGTCGAAATCCTGGTCGTAGAGATGCTCGATCAGCTCGGTGCGCGATACGACGCGGTCGCGGTGGTGCATCAGATATTCGAGCACCTTGTATTCATGCGAGGTGAGCTTCACCGGATTGCCGTCGACGGTGACGCGGCTCGCCTTGGTGTCGATGCGCACCGGGCCGCACTCGATCTCGTTGGTGGCGTGGCCGGCGGCGCGGCGCACAAGCGCGCGGATGCGGGCCAGCACCTCCTCGATATGGAAGGGCTTGGCGACATAGTCGTCGGCGCCGGCGTCGATGCCCTGCACCTTGTCGCTCCAGCGGTCGCGCGCCGTGAGGATCAACACCGGCATGTTGCGTCCCTCGCGGCGCCAGGCCTCGAGCACGCTGATGCCGTCCATGCGCGGCAGGCCGATATCGAGCACGACGGCGTCATAGGGCTCGGTGTCGCCGAGATAATGCCCCTCCTCGCCGTCGCGCGCGGTGTCCACCGTGTAGCCGGCATTGCGGAAGGCTTCGCCGAGCTGGCGGTTCAGGTCGGGATCGTCTTCGACGACGAGAATTCGCATGGGCAGTTCCCAAGTCAGTGACCGGCGAGCCGGTTCAGTTGCCGGCGACGGCGCCGCTGCGGGCGTCGATCGTGAGCCGCTGGACCTTGCCCCCCTCGCCCAGCACGTTGACCACATAGACGAGCCCGCCGCCCCCGCGGCAGAGCTGCGCCGAGACGACGTCGCCCGGAAGGCTGCCCCGCACCTGGCTGAGCGAGATCGCCTCGCCGTTCTGCACCGCCTGGCGCGCCTCGGCCTGCGAGAGGCAGCCCTGCGCGAACGCCGTCCCGGGCTGGAGGAGCCCGATGACGGCGATGAGAAGCAAGAGGCGCGGCGAGATCATGGCCGTTCTTCTAGCAGGGTCGAATGAACGCCGGCTGAACGCCCCCTTCAGCGCCCGCCGATCGGCACCCGCGCCGCCCAGCGGCCATAGAGCGCGAGCGCCGCGCCGGCCATCGTACCGCCTGCCGTGGCGAGGTCCACCAGCATCGAGCGTTCGTCCGGTCGAAGTTCGTGACCCACAAGGAGGCCGACGAGCGGAGCGAAGGCGGCCACCAGCGCGCCCCAGGTGACGCGCGAGCGATACCAGGGCTCGCCGTTCACGGCATGGGCGAGGGCGGGGTCGCCGGCGATCGCACCGGCGAGCGATCCGGCAAGGGCGGGCAGCTGCTGCTCGGAAAGCGGCGCGCCGCTGCGCCCGGCCGCCTCGGCGACGGCGGGGAGAAGGGCCTGCGCGAGGCGGCCTGCGGCATCGTTGTCGCGCATCATGGGGTGTCTCCTTCTTCGGTGAAGATGTCTGCCACAGCTTCGCCGGGATCGTGGCCGATCCCATCGGGCGCTGGGGATCGGGGAAGGTGAATCATGCTGAAGGCGATCCTCGTCTCGGCTCTCGGCGGCATGCTGTCGGGGCACTATGTTCGGAACGGCTGGCGCGCCCTGTTCCTGGTCATCGCGCTGATCGGCGCCGAGACCGCCTATGAGGCGATCCATCACCACTGGTCGGGCCGCCACGACATCGGCGCGTTCGGCATCCTCGACACCGTCGGCTCCGGCGCCGTCCTGGTCGGCGAACTGCTGTCGGGCTGAGGGCGAGCTGTGCCGCCTGGGCGGTCAGCCGGCAGGAGTGACGGATGTTTGCGTCACGGCGAGCGGGGGTCCACGCCTCAGAATGCGACGCGCCCATTGCTGCGCCGGCCGCTCCACAACGATGTGGACGACATGCGCGGCAGCGAATGCGGCGGCGATCGCGAGGAAGCTGCGCAGCCCGAACGGGATCGGTGAGCCGTCCAACAGGTTCAGCACGAAAATGCCGACGGGAAGATGAACGAGATAGAGCGCGTAGCTGATATCGGCACAATACGCGATCGGCCTCGGGACATATTTCATATCGGAGACCATCAGGCCGTAGAACAGACCGAGGGCATATATATAGTTCCAGATGCGCCCGTTTCCGACATTGAACAACTCGCCCGGAAACCGGACGCTGTAGACGGACACGAACATGGCGGCGCAAAGGATGATCAGGGCCATCGCAGCCCGGACCTCGATCTGCTTCCGCTGTTCGAGGTAAAAAATCCGCCCGATGATCAGGATCGGCAGATAGATGGTAAAGTAGCCCAGATAGGCGAGATACGGCGACAGGGCCATCGGAAAGGTCAAGGCGCAGTAGATCAGGATCATGACCAGCGTCGCCTTGATGGGAGCCCTCTTCATGAGGCCGAGAAGAACGAAGACGATAAGATAGAAGATGAGCTCCGGCATCAGGCTCCAGGCGACGGAGAGCGCGCGCGGGGAGGGAAAGATCCAGCTGATCATCACCGCGCTCTTGAGGAAGTCGATCAGCTTCGTCGCATCCGTCGAATAGATCGGCCCCAACGCGAAGGCCTCCGACAACTTGACGATGACGAAGGCGATAGCCGTCGCTGCAAGGAGTGTCGGGAAAATTCTGAGGACGCGCTTGACGAAGAACTCGGTCCGCGTCTCCCGAACGGCGACGGCACTGATGATGTAGCCGCTGATGAGGAAAAAGACCACGACGCCGAAATGGCCGCCTCCGTCCGATATCTGGAGCGGACCGAGGATCGCGATCTTGTAGAACTGGAAAACGGACCAGGTCTCGTTCCGCTCGAGCAGCCACAGGCCCGGAACGTGCGCAAAGATAACCAGGAGCGGTGCAAGGCCCCGGAGGAAATGAATGAAGACGATATCGCGTTTCGATCCGTCCTGAACCTTGGCCTGCGAATCGGCGCCGATCATGAAACATCCCCGTCGGTCGAGCCCTCGGACATCCGCTTAGTGAGAACCGGGGTTTTGCGCAACGCGGCGGCTCGGCGCGCCACCTTGCGAAAAAATCGAGACCCGGTGGAACCGACGACGAACCCGGCTGTTGTATGGCCGGATCGTTCGCGATCCAAACCCGGCCCCACGCCGGTGAGCCCGCCGATCCCCCGACGGCGGGCTCTTTCTTTGTGCGCGGTGCGATCCGCCCTCGCCTTTCATCGATCCGTAACGAATATTGATTCTGCTTCGCGCGGGATCGCCGCCGGCTGCCGCCGAAGCGCGGTTCGTCTATTCGCTTGCGAGGCCATCGATGATGAAGAAGACGTTCTGGTGCGCTGCCGTGATCAGCGGCTTCCTGGGCCTTGCGCCCTTCGCGGCACCGGCCCTGGCGGCCGACGAGGCGCCGAAGCCGATTGTCGAGCAGAGCGCGCTGACGCTGCTGAAGAAGATGAGCGACACGCTCGCTTCGGCCCAGGTGATCCAGCTCGGCGCGATCGATTTCCGCGAGGTACCGACCTCGCAGGGCCAGATGATCACGCAGATCACGACCTCGGAGGTGATTGCCGAGCGGCCGAACAAGTTCCGCGCCGACGCGGTCGTCAACGGTGCCGACACGACCTTCGTCTATGACGGCAAGACCTTCACCGCCTTCGATCACGCGAAGAATCTCTACGTCACGGCGCCGTTCGCCGCCGGCCAGATCGAGGAGTTCTTCAAGAAGCTCGCCGAGGAACGTGGCATCGAATTCTCGATCGCCGATTTCCTCTCCCCCGATCCCTATGCGGTGCTGACGAAGAACCTCGTCAACGCCTACGACGCCGGTCCGACGACGATCGACGGCCAGAACGCCAATCATCTCGTCTTCTCCGCGCCGGGGCTCGAATGGCAGCTCTGGCTCGATGCCGGCAACAACCTGCCGATCTTCTTCGCCGTCACCTACACCGACGCGCCGCGCGAGCCCCGCTTCATGGTCAATTTCCGTGGCTGGAACCTGAAGGCGACGCCACCGCCGGAGGCCTTTGCCTTCGTGCCGCCCGCCGGTGCGTCCTCGATCGACTTCCTGCCGGTCGGCCAGAACTGAAACGAACCGCGACGCTGAAGGAAACAGCCATGTCGAAGATTTCTGTCTCGAAGCCGGTTCTCGCTCTTCTTGCCGCCGGCTCGCTCCTCGCCTCCGCGATGCCGGCTTCCGCCTGGGTCGCCGCGCACAGCGCCGGCGTCTGGCGCGGCCCGGCCGGCGGTGTCCATGCCTATAGCGACAGCTTCGCCGCCGGCGGGCCGCGCTATGGCTATGCGCCGCGCTACGGCTATGGCGGCTGGGGCGCTCCGGCCGGCGCTGTCGCGGGCGCGGCCGTCGCCGGTGCGGTGGTCGGCGCCGCCGTCGGGGCGACCGTCGCCTCGCTGCCGCGCAGCTGCGTGACGATCGCCGGCCCGACCGTGATCTACAGCTGCGGCGGGGTCTACTACAGCCCCTATTACGGCCCGTCGGGCGTCGTCTACCAGGTCGTCCCCGCGCCCTAGATCGCGACCCAGCCCGACGCCTTCCTGACAAGGACGGCGTCCGCCGCCTTGTCATAGGCGAGCCAGCCGATCGACGGCGCCGCGAACAGCCAGGCGCCGTCGACGAAGATCGCGAGCATGCCGCCCTTGCCGGCCCAGGCGCCCGAGGGGCTCGCGCCGAGCAGGTAGCGGCTGCCCTCCACCGGCGCCGATGGCGGCACCGTCGCGCCGGAGGCCTCCACGGCGAGATGCATCATCGCGTCGATGAGCCGGAGCGCCTCGTTGTGGGTCACATGCTTCTGCGCCTGCGCGGCCGCGAGATAGGGCAGCGCCAGATGCGGCGTCGCGAGCGGATCAGCCATGAACGACGATCTCCGTGGTGAGGCCGGCGCCGGAGGTGGCGCCGAGCTGGCAGACGCGCGCCGTGAAGGCGGCGCCGGGCGATGACAGGACGGCCGCGAGTTCCGCGGCCGTGAACAGCGCCGCCGGCACCGCGACGGTGCGGCTGGCGCGGACCGCCGACCCTTCGAGCAGATCGACGCGATAGGCCTCGCGCTCCTCGCCGAGCGGCACCTCGGCTTGGTCCCAGCGGTCGCCGTCGCGGCGCGTCTGGCGGATCCATGTCAGCGCCACGTCGCCGCTCGCCTCGCGGCCGCCGCGAAGATGCACCGGGGCGAGGCAGACGAGCCCCCTCCCCGCCACGGCGAAGGCGCGATCCGTGAACCGGTCGGCGTCATAGGCCGCGCCGAGCGGGCCGACGCGCATCCGCCGTTCGAGGCCGATCTCCGACGCGTCGAGTTCGAGGAGCGGAACGGCGGCGTCGAGCCGGACGAACCGCGCTCCCGCCGCGTGCCCCGCCGCCGCGCGGTCGCCGGTGCCGCCCTGCCCGCGCAGGAGCCCCGTCAGGCGATAGCGCCGCGGGCCGATCAGCGTCGCGCTCCGGTACTGGATCAGTTCGAAGCCGGCCGCCTCGCTGCCGATCGCCGCGAGATTGCCGCCATTCAGCACCGCTTCGGCCGGCAGCGAGGACAGTGCGCCGCTGGCGAGCGTGACCTCGATCGCCGCCGCCTCGTCGAAGCGGGCGATGGGGCCTGCGGGAACGGGCCCATCGATCGTGCCGGTCGTCGCGCGCTGGTCGACCCGCTGGCGATGGCGGAACCCGGCCTCCGCACTGCCGATGGCGACCGACATCGGCCCCGGCCAAGGATCGGCGAAGACCGCGAGGCGCGGCGCCGCGCCCGCCTCGGCACTGGTGAGCGACGGCAGGTCGAGCACCGTCACCGCTGGTGGGCCCGCCTCGGCGCGCCGGACCGGGGGCGCGCTGGCGCCGCTTCCGATCGGCTGCGCCGAGGCGGTCGGATCGAGGGCGCGCGCCTCGATGCGCCGGGCTGCGGCGTCCTCGATCCGTGTCACATGCAGCATCCGCGCTCCGCCGCTGCCGGCGAGCGTCACGACATCGCCCGCCTCGAGGGCGAGCGCGCCGGGCGGCAGCGCGAAGGCGAGCGTTTCGCGGCCGTCGAAGGCGTCCTGCAGCCTCGCATCGGCGAGCGTGGTGGCGACGCCGTCGTCGGTGACGATCGCCGCCGCGAGCGCCGCCTGCCGCCGGCTCGCCGTCTCCAGCCGCCGCGAGGCGACCGACCGGCTGCGATAGTCGGAGAGGCCGTCGCGGAACGAGAGCGCGAGTTCGGCCGGCAGTTCGGTCTCCTGCGCCCGCCGGATCTGGAGCATCGGCACGCCGTCCTCTTCCACGAAATCCTCCGGCGCGATGGTCATGCGCGGCAGGCCGCGCCGCAGGAAGGCGAGCCCCGCGCCCCGCTCGCCGACCGTGAAGCCGAAGATGTCGGCAAGCGGCTTCAAAGCGTCGCGCGCGGCGCCGGCCCGCTCGACGACATAACCGTCGACCATGCCGTCGAGATCGCCGATCGAGGCGCCGGAGATCCCGTAGTCGGCGAGGATGCGGGCAATGAGCCGCGTCAGCGACAGCGCGCCGAGCCGCCCGTTCAGCCAGTGGCCCGTCTCCCAGTTGCCGCCGTCCGACCAGACATCCGTCATGAGGGGAAAGGCCGGGAACGGCCGCGCGTCCCAGGCCCAGACATGGCTCCACGCGACATCGATCATGCGTCCGCCATAGACGGCGGAGAGGGGATTGCGCGCAGCAACGAAGCCCGGCGCGGCCGGATCGCGATAGGCGAGCAGCGCCGCGAGCGCCCGCTCCTGCATCAGGCCATCGCGCCCGCCGCTCGAGAAATGCGGCAGCCGCGCGCCGCCGACCTTCGGATCGGGAAAGACGTTCGGCTCGTTGGCGCCCTTGTCGACGGCCGGGCAGCCGAGCTCGGTCAGCCAGATGGGCTTCATGCCGGCGAGCCATGCGGTCGGCGCCGCCGCCTCGACGCCGCCCGGCCGGTCGAAATGGCGGTTGCCCCACCAGTCGGCCAGCGCCTTGTACCGGTAGACCCAGGGCTTGCCATGGGCGCCGTCGGTGATCGGCGAGCGGATCTGCGCCGCCCGGTCGGCCTCGCTCGCATAATACCAGTCGAAGCCCTCGCCGCCCTCGATATTGGCCGCGAGATAGGCCGTGTCGTGGCCGCTCTCCGCCCGCGCGGCGTCGCGATGGCCCGCCCCGTCACGCCAGTCGGACAGCGGCACATAGAGATCGATGCCGACCGCGTCGATCGCCGCGTCCGCCCAAAGCGGATCGAGATGGAAATGCACGTCGCCGCTGCCGTCGCCCGGCTGGTGGCCGAAATACTCGCTCCAGTCGGCGGCATAGGAGATCTTCGTGCCGCTGCCGAGCACGCTGCGCACATCGGCGGCGAGCGTGCGAAGCGCCGCGACGAAGGGATAGGCCGAGGGGCCGGATCGCAGCGTGGTGAGGCCGCGCAGCTCCGAGCCGATCAGGAAGCCGTCGACGCCGCCCGCCGCCACGCAGAGATGCGCGGCATGCAGGACCATGCGCCGATACGACCATTCGGCCGGGCCGGAATAGACGACGGCGCCGCCCGAGACGGCGTAGTCGGCCGGCGCCGCGGTGCCCATGAAGGCGGCGATCTCGGCCGCGACCGCCGCCGTCCTGTCGGGCGAGCCGGAAACGCCCGGCGCGAGCGAGGCGGTGATCAGGCCGCGCCAGGGATAGGCCTGCTGCTCGCCCCGGCCATAGGGATCGGCGAGGCCGCTGCCGGCCGGGATGTCCATCATCAGAAACGGATAGAAAGTCACGCCGAGCCCGCGCGCCTTCACGTCGCGGAGCGCGCGGACGACGCCGTCGTCCGAGGGCGTGCCGCCGAAGGCCGGCCGGCCGTCGATCTGGCTGACCAGCTGCGCGGAGCCGCGCGCGAGCCCCGCGACGCGCCATTCCGGCACCGTCGCGCCGCTCGCCGTCTCGACCCGCGGCGCCACCGTGCAGCGATCGGCGCGGAGATCGTCTCCGAACCAGCTCACGGCGAGCGCGACCCGTTCGAGGTTCGGGCAGATCGCCTGCAATTCGTCGAGCGAGGCGCGCCAGTCGGTCTTCACCACATCCTGGTGGCGGTTGAGCGCCGGACGGCTGCCGGGCGTGCCGATGCGGTAGACGGGCTCGGGGTCATAGGCGAATTCCGACGCCGCCGGGATCACCACCACCGCGCGCACCGCCTCCTCGACGCCGCCGACCGGGCGGAACACCTCGAAGGCCAGCTGCGGCAGGCGGTTGCCGAACGCGCCGACCGGCAGCCGCTCGAACACCATGACGGCGGTGCCGCGATAGGCGGGCGTGCCGGCCGCGCCCTGCTTGGCCTCGATCAGGCTGTCCGGCATCTGGTCCTCGGCGCCGGTCAGGAGGCGGCAGGCGAGCGTCGAGAGATCGAGTTCCTCGCCATCGGCCCAGCAGCGGCCGACCCGCGCAACCGGCCCTTCGCACAGCGCGACGGCGAAGTTCGCGTAATAGGCATAGCTGGTGACGGTCGGGCCGCCCTTGCCGCCCTCCTCGCTCGTCACCTCCTCGAAGCGCGTCGCCCAGATCACCTGGCCCGAGAGGCGCGCGCGGCCGTAGAGCCGCGGGATCGGCGCGCCCTCTTCCGAGCGCTGCACGTCGAGATCGGAGAGCCGCGCGCCCTCGCTGTCGCTGCCGAACAGCGAGCGGTCGATGACATTGCCGGCGAGCGCGCCGACCGCTCCGCCGATGACGGCGCCGAGCGGACCGAAGACGCCGCCGACGGCCGCGCCGGCGGCCTGCAGGACGATGGTGGCCATCAGGGCGTCACTCCGGGAAAGACGAAGGCGAAGGCGAGGCGGCGGCGCCACCATGGCGCCAGATGCGCGAGCGCGACGGCGGCGCCGTCATGGGCGTGGATAAGGCGCTCCGGCGCGACGAGGATCGCCGCATGCTTGGCGGGCATCCCCTCGCGCCAGCGAAAGAGCAGCAGGTCGCCGGGCAGCACCGCGCTCACCGCGACCTCGGTCATGTGCCGCCGCGCGGCATCGCGCAGCGTCTCCGCCCCGCGCGCCTCCGCCCAGTCCGGCGTATAGGCCGGCACCGCCTCGGCCTCGGCGCCATAGATCTCGCGCCACACCCCGCGCACCAGCCCCAGGCAATCCGCCCCGACGCCCTTCAGCGACGCCTGATGCCGATAGGGCGTGCCGAGCCAATCGAGCGCAGCGCCGACAATGACGTCCCGCATGACGACGGTCATGACAGCCTCCTCTGAACGGATCCCGGGTAGCCCGCCCCCCCGATGCAGTCCGCGATCGGCCCCCCTCGTGGGGGAGAGCTGGAGAGGAGGCCTCGCGGCCGGTGCATCTGGCCCGGCCGTCTCAAGGAGCCCCCGCCCTGCCCCTCCCAGCTTCGCGGGAGAGGGAAGCGGCCGTGCCTCACCCCACCGGCGAGCCGTCATTGTGGCTGCCGGAGCGGGCGTAGCCGAGGGTGAAATCGTTGCCCGGCATATGGGGGAAGCCGCGGAAGTTGAGCGCGTTGCCGAAGCGGTCGCGGCAGGTGGCGAAGCGCTTGTCGCAGCCGGCGGTGAGCGCCAGCGTGTCGCCCGGCGCGATCGGGAACGGCGCCGCCGACCAGAGCGCGAGGACCATCGCGCCCTCGACGACGCGCTGCATCTTGATCGCCGAGGCGAAGCCCGCATTGGCGCCGCTTGTGAAGCGGGCGCGGCCGCGCTCGAACCAGGACGCCCCGAAGTCGCCGAGCCCCGACACCGCGAACAGCCGGGCGTCGGTCGCGGCAAGGACGGTGGCAGTCGCGGCATAGGCGGGCGACGTGAGGTCGACACCGCAGCGTGTATCGCCGAGATCGGCGTCGCAGGCCGAGCGGAAGAACCGTCCGCGCGGCTCGTCCAGCACCGCCGCCGGCCCGCGGATTTCGGCGCGGAAGGCGCCGTCCTCGCTCACCACCTCGCCGACATGCCCGGCGCGAACAAGGAGGCGCTCGTCCGGCGCCTGCCAGTTCACGGTGAAGACCTCGACGGCGGCATGGTCGAAGCGGCCGATGGCGAGGTCATGGGCCGAGATGCGGTCGGAGGTGAGCGCGCCGGCGACCTCGAGCCCGCCGGTCGCGAAGCCCGCCTCGCTGACCGCCTCGCTCGCCGAGAGCCCGCTCGCCGCCTCGAACAGCGTGCCGTCGAAGGCGAGATCGCGGTCGTGATCGGTGAAGCCGAGCCGCGTGCCGTCCTTCAGCGTCAGCCGCCAGCATTGGCAGAGCGTCGTCGCCTCGCCGGCGACATGGGCGGCGAGGCCCTCGGGAAGTGCCCTCACGGCCGGATCTCCACGAGCGGAATGGACGGGATTTCGCCGGCCTCGAAGGCGGCGAGGTTGATGCTGAGGGCGTCGGTATCGAAGCGCACCGGCACGTCGAAGCGGAAGCCGGCGGTGACGATGGCGCCGGACGGCGGGATATGGCCCGGCGCGAAGGTCACGCGGCCGGTGGCGTGATCGATCGCGACATGCCCCGGCGCCGCCTCGGCCGAGCCGACCGCGACGCGGACGCTGCCGGCGACGGGCTTGGCGATCGTCCGCGCATAGGGCGCGTGGTCGCTGCCATAGCGCTTCACGAGCTGGAAGACGGCCGTCGCGCCGTCGCCCGTGCCGAGCACCTGGTCGAAGGGCGTCGGCTCGGTCCCGGGCGGCGCCGAGGCGTCGTCGGTGCGGTCGAGCCAGCGGAAGCCGAACAGCCGGCCGCGCCGCTCCTCGAAGAAAGCGATCACGGCATGGATGTCGGCGAGCGAGCGCACGCCATAGCCGGCGTCGTAGCGGCGGCGGGAGTCGGCCCAGCGCTGGTTGCGCTTTTCCCGTCCCGAAGCCAGCGCCACGATCTCGGTCTTGCGCTCCGGCCCTCCGCCGGAGCGCAGGCTGATCCCCGTCGGGAAGCGGACATCGTGAAATCCCTCGATGAGCGGCATCGGGCTCTCCTCAAAGGCCGCGTCGGCCGCGGCCGACGGCGCGCGCCAGCGCCGCCGTCACCTGCGCTTCGGATTTGCGGAAGCTCGCGGCATCCGCCGTCTGGATCGCGACATTGACGGTGACGGCGCCCGCTCCGCCGCCGGCGACGCCGAGGCTGCCATCGGCGCCGCGCCGGAGCGGCAGGATGGCCTCGCTTCCCGCTTCGCCGGCGAGCCCGAGGCCGCCCGATAGCGGGAAATAGGTCGGCCGCGAGACGACGCCGCCATCGGCAAAGGGCACGATCCCGCCCTTGGCGAAGGCGGTGGCGCCGAGGCTGCCGGCGAGACCGCCGAGGATCGCGCCGAACCCGTTCGAGAGCGGCTTCAGCGCCGCGTCGAGCGCGATCGAGGAGAGCCGCAGCGCCAGCCCCTTCAGGACGTCGTCGAGATCCTTGCCGCCCGTGACGGCGCCGGCGAAGGCCCTGGTGATGGCGGAGGCGAAGCTGTCGGCCCGCTTGCCGAGATCGTCCAGCGCCTGCCGGAAGCCGCTCGTATCGGCCGAAACCGTCACGGTGAGTTCGTCGATCGATGCCGTCATGGTCAGCCTCCTTCGGGCCGCGTATCGGGAAACCGCGCCGCCAGCGCATCGAAGGCCGCGCGGTCCATCGGCGCGGCGCGGCGACCGGAGACGCCTTCGATCGCGGCGGCGAGTTCGCGCGGCGTCATGGCCCAGAAGTCGCGGCTCGCAAGGCGCAGCGTACCGAAGCCGAAGGCCATGGCGGCGCGCCAGGGGAACGGCTCCGCCGTCACGCCTCGCCCCCGCCGAAGGTGGCGGTGAGAAGGTCGGCGGCGATGCGCGCGAAGCCGCCGGCGCCGCCATCGGCACGCAGAGCCGCGACGGCGGCATCGTCGATATCCTCCCCGGCGCCGCGCAGGCCCGCGCCGATGATGCGCACGAGATCGGTCGCGGAGAGTCGGCCACCGGAGAAGCGCGCGGCGAGCGCCGGCAGGTCCTCGGCGCCGAACGCGCCTTCGAGTTCGGCCAGCGCGCCCAGCGTCAGGCACAGCGTGCGCGGCCGGCCGTCGAGCATGGCCTCGATCTCGCCGCGGTGGCGGTTGGCCATGGCTCAGGCCTCCGTGAAGGTGAGCGCGCCGGCGGATTCGAGCGCGATCTCGTAGGTCACCGCGCCGTCATGCTCGCCGGCATATTCGAGCGCGGTGATCTGGAACGGCCCGGCCAGCGTGCCGAAATCGGGCAGGATCACCTGCCAGGCGCGGATCGTGCCGTCGAAGAACAGGCTGCGCGCCGCGGCGTCGGTGGCGGCGTCGCGAAAGATGCCGGAGCCGGAAAGGCTCGCGCGGCGCACGCCGGCGCCGGCGAGCAGCTCGCGCCAGCGGCCGGCCGAATCCGCGTCGGTGATGTCCACCGTCTCGGCATTCAGCGCGAGCCGGCGGGTCCGAAGCCCGGCAACGGTCTGGAAGGCGCCGCTGCCGGTCGTGTCGATCTTGAGCAGGAGATCCCTGCCCTTCTGAGCGGTCATGATCCGATCCTTTGCGGTGACGGGCCTCAGCCCTCGACGAGCGCGGAGAGGCGCAGCACGCCGCGCTCGGTGATGCCGTCCGCCTCGCGCCGCACCTCGGCGAAGACGGCTGTGAGCTTGACGAGCCGCCGCGCGCCGAGCGCCAGCGTGGCGTCGTGCAGGAGGCGCATCAGCAGCCCGACGATCGCCCAGGCCTCGCGCTTGCCGGCCGCGCGCGACCAGACATTCTGCGTCAGCGCGACATCGGCGCCCGAGGTCTCGCCGTCACTCCAGTCGCCCTGGCTCGCCGGTCCGAAGGTCACATAGGGAAAGGGCGTGCCGCGCGGCGCGCCGTCGAAGAGCTTCGGGCCGCCGAGCGCCGCGAGGAGATCGGCGTCGGCGAGGAGATGGGCGCGGATCGCGGCCTGCAGGTCGAGCGCGGCGGTGCTGTCGGCGGTCACGGGCGCCTCCGTTTCAGGCGGCCGAGCGCCGGGGCGAGCGCGGGATCGCTGGTGCCGTCGATCGCGCCGAACTCGCGCGCGAACAACCCCGGCCCGGCCACATGCACGCTGGCGCCGCCCGCCGATGTCTCGGCGCGCGCGCTGCCGCCCTCGACCGCGCCGCCGAGCGCCGCCGCCACCTCGCCGGCGCGGGCGCGGACGGCCGTCTCGATCGGCACCCGCAACCCGGCGGCGATGGAGCGCGCCAGATCGCCGCCCTTTTCGGTTCTCGCCATCACAGTTCCTCCCTCGCCTCGATCAACAGGAAGCGCCGCCGCTCGTCGGGATCGGTCACCGTCTCGACCGCGAGCTTGCGGCCGCGATGGCGGATGCGCATGCCGGGGACGACATCGTCGCGCCAGCGGATGGTGACGCGGTGGGTGATCGCGGCACCGAGGCGGTCGGCATCCGCGGTCGCCGCCGCCCGCACCGGCTCGACCGCGGCCCAGACGGTCGCGAGCGTCGCGAAGGCGACGATCGCGCCGCCGCTGCCGTCCGCCGTCGATGTCGGCTGTTCGATCACGATGCGATGGGCGATCCAGCCCGGTTCGAATTCGGGCCTCACAGCGAGCGCACCTTGAAGGGCGCGATCAGCGCATCGAAACCGGGCGGCGCGATCGCGCCCGCGAAATCATGCCCGACCGTGCCGCGCGCCTCGTACCAGGCCGCGACCAGCACCATCACCGCCTGGCGGAGCGGCGCCGGCACGTCGATCGACGACACGCCATAGCCGGCGACGACGTCGATCTCGATGCCGTTGTCGTAGAGCGCCGCCGCCGGCCGCATCTTCGCGACGAGCCGCGCCGGTTGTGCCGAAAGGTCGATCCGCCAGTGCTCCGGACCCCAGCTCCGCGCGACGCCCGCAATGTCGTAGAAGGTGACGGCGTTGACGGCGATGATCGGCGAGAGCGGGATCGGCACCGCCCGGCCCTCCGGCCAGTCGTCGCGATAGATGCGCCAGAGCTGGCGGATCAGGCAGCGCCGCGTGACGGCCTCGATATGGACGCGCGCCGCGACGATCGCGGCCTGAAGCAGAGCGTCCTCGTCGGGCGTGTCGAGCCTGAGATGCGCCTTCACGTCGGCGAGCGTCACGGGCTCGATAGTCGGCCCGGAGATGAGGGCGGTGGTCATGGGTGCCTCGCATGGAAATCGTCGAAGGAGAAAGGGGTGGAGCGGCGCCGCGGGAGGTCGGCGCCGCTCCTCGGCATGAGCCTCGCGGAAGCGGGAGGCGCGCTCCTCAGCTCGTGCCGAATTTCAGCAGCTTGATCGCGTCGAAGTCCTGGACGCCGCCGCCGACACGCTTGGTCGTGTAGAAGAGGACATAGGGCTTGGCCGAATAGGGATCGCGCAGCACGCGCACGCCGATGCGGTCGACGACGAGATAGCCGCGACGGAAATCGCCGAAGGCGAGCGCGAGCGCGTTGGCGCCGATATCGGGCATGTCCTCGGCCTCGGAGACGGGAAAGCCGAGCAGCGAGGCTTCGCCGCCGGCGCTCGCCGCGGGCTGCCAGAGATAGTTGCCGTCCGCGTCCTTCAGCTTGCGGATCGCCGCCTGGGTGCGGCGGTTGAGCACGAAGCGGGCATTGGCGCGGTAGCCGGCCTTCAGCGCATAGACGAGATCGATGAGCACGTCGGACGGGTTCGAGGCCGGCAGCGCGCCGGAGACGCCGGTCACGACATAGCCGATCTTGCCCCAGCTCCAGGCGGTTTCGGCGGCCGTCGTATAGGCGAGGAAGCCCTTCGGCTTGTTGGTGCCGTCGCCGGAGACGAAGGCGGTGCCCTCCTGCGAGGCGAAGGCGGCCTCGACCTCGGCGGCGATCCACTCGTCGATATTGACCGCGGCGTCGTCGAGCAGCGCCGGCGTCGCGGCGGGCATCGCATAGAGTTCCATCGCCGGGAAATCGAGCGCTGCGATGGTGGGCGAGGTAGTCTGGCTGCGGGCGTCCGTCTCGCCGGCCCAGCCGACGGCGGGACCGGCGGTCATGAAGGGCTTGCGATAGGTGCCCGACGAGACCTGGCGCACATCGGCGATGGCGCGGATCGGCGAGATGGCGGCGAGGCGCTTGGCGATCTCCGTCTCGGTCTCGACCGGCACCAGATAGCCGCCATCGGCATTGGAGCCGGCCGAAAGCGCCTTCTGCTCGACCCGGCGCAGCCCGTCCTCGTCGCCGCCGCGCACATAGGCCTCGAAGGCCGCCTTGTGCTCGCTCGGCCCGCGCGTGCCGCGCGGCTCGGAGCCGAGCGGCGGGCGGCGACCCTTCAGCGTCAGTTCGTCGAGCGCGCGGTTGATGCGGTCGAGCTTCTCGGAGGTCAGCGGATCGGCCACGAGCTTCTGCTCGATTTCGGCGAGCCGTTCGTCATTCGTCTCCTTGAAGGCCTCGAAGGCATGCATGAAGTCATCGAAGGCGGCGGCGACATCGCCACTCTCGGCGGCCTTTGTTTCGGCAGACTTGGTCTCGGCGGCCTTCGGATCCGCCGCCTTCGTCTCGGGGGCGGCGACGCGCGTGTTCGGAGTGCTCATTTCGGGTTCCTTCGGTTGAGGCTCAGCGCGGCGTGGCGCATGCGCGCCGCCAGGCGTGACGAGGGCTGGTTCGGGTCGGCCTTGACCGCGCTGACGCGGGCGTCGGGCTGCATGGGGAAGGTGACGACCGAGATCTCCCAGAGGTCGATCTCGGTGAGGCGGCGCACGCCGGCCTGCCGGTCGGCACGGGCGCGGACGGTCTTGAAGCCGATCGAGAGCCCGTCGAGCGCGCCGGCCCGCATCAGGCTCGCGACCTCGCGGGCCCGCCCGACATCGAGCATCAGCCGGCCGCGCACGAAGAGGCCGCGGCCGTCCTCGCGGATCTCGGTCCAGACGCCGATCGGCTCGGCGGGATCGTGCTGGTAGAGCATGCGGATGCCCGAGGGCTGGCGGGCGGCGATGGAGCGCTGGAACGCGCCGCGCATGACCGTGTCGCCGGCGAGATCGGCGATGCCGAAAAGGCTCGCATAGCCGTGGAAGCTGCCCTCGGCATCGACCCCGGAAAGGTCGGCCGCGGCCGCCTTCTGCTCGAGAGCGGGTATCGCGGTCGGGTTCTGTGGAAGCATGCGTTCTCCTTCGCCGGCCCGCTTGCGCGCGCCGGTCATGAGATCTTTCTGGAAGTCGGGGAGCCGTTGACGGCCGGTCAGATCGCCCCTGAAGGGGCGGCGCATGTCGCGATCGGCTTCCGATCCCCGATCGGAGCCCTCTCCCTGATCCCGCGCCCGTCGCCGACGATTTCGCTCTCGCCGGCGGCTATCTCGGCAATGCCGGGCCCGGCCTTCCGGTCGAAACCGGCATCGCCCTCGACTGACCGTTATCTCCGCCGCACGAGCCGCTCCAGCACGCCGGCGAAATCGCGGAACACCTGCCGGTGGTCGTCATGCTCGCGCTTCATCAGGCGCTTGAAGAGCGTTGCCATTCTCGAATCTCCTGAATCGCTTAGCCGTCGTCGCTGAAGAAGTGGTTGAGCCGCGCGATCTCGGCGACGAAGTCGTTGAAGCGGCGGTTGGAGGCGGCAAGCTCGCGCAGCGCCCAGACGAGCAGCCCGCTCGATCCCGACGCCCAGAGGAAGAGCGCGAGATGCCCGAGATCGCCGCGCGTCGCGAAGGCGTGGGTCACCTCGTCCATGCTGTCACCTCGTTCATGCCGCCCTCCCCTTCGGACCACCCTCCCCTTCGCCGTCCCCATCCTCCCCGGCGCCATAGCCGACCGCCTGCCGCTTCTCGTCGCGGCTGAGGAAGCTCGCCGCCTCGACCCGCCGCCAGAGCGACTCGCGGTCGGCGGCGAGCGCCTCCACGCCGTCGGCGTCGAAATCGAGGCGCACCGCGCCGCCATAGGCGGGGGCGAGCCAGGCCGTCAGCGCCGCCGCGGTCCGCCCGACGAGCGGCAATACGGTCTGGCGCCAGAAGGCGCGGTTGGCCTCGGCATAGTTCGCGTAGGTGTTGTCGCCGGGGATGGCGAGCAGCATCGGCGGCACGCCGAAGGCGAGCGCGATCTCGCGCGCCGCGCCGTTCTTCGCCTCGAGAAAATCCATGTCGCGCGGCGAGAGCGCCATCGACGTCCAGTCGAGCCCGCCCTCGAGCAGCAGCGGGCGGCCCGCCGCGACGGCGCCGGAATAGTTCTGCTCCAGTTCAGCCTTCAGCCGCTCGAACTGTTCCTGCGAGAGATTGGCGCCGCCCTCGCCGCGATAGACCAGCGCGCCGGAGGGCCGCGCCGAATTGTCGAGCAGCGCCTTGTTCCATTCGGCGGCGGTGTTGTGCAGGTCGAGCGCCCGCGCCGCCGCCTCGATCGGCGCGAAGCCGTAATGGTCGTCGAGCGGGTGAAAGAGCTTCAGGTGCAGGATCGGCGCGAGCCCGCCCGCCCCGGGATCGGGGAAGCGGATGGTGCGGCCGGCGACGCTATATTCATACGCCTCCGGCCAGCCGTCCGGCCCCGGCACGACGCGCATGCGGTCCGGCCGCAGAACATGCAGCTCCGCCGGCTGGCCGCCCAGCATCACCAGTTCGGCATAGGCGTTGCCGGCGACGAGGAGGTTGGCGATCAGCGCCTCGAGGAAGGCGGGTCCGTTCTGGCGGCGGTTCGGCTCGGCGAGAAGGCCGAGCAGCGGATGGTCCGGCCGCTCGGCATCGCCCTCATAGGCGACGAGCGGCACGCTCGCCGCGCTGGAGGCGATCATCATGACGGCGCGATGCACGACCGCGTTCTTCATGAAGCCTTCGCGGGCGAGGCTCGCCGCGTCGCGCGGCGACCAGACAGCCCGTCCCTGCCCCTGCAGCGCGATCAGCGGACCGGCCCGCGAGGCCTTCGCCTCGGGCGGGCGGCCGCTCTCGCGGCGCGGCGGGGCGAGCGCGGCGAGCCGCGCCCTCAGCCTTTCCAGCATGACGGATCGTCCTTTCAAAGGCTGCGCAGCCGCGGCTCGCCGGCCGGGCGCAGCATGAGATGCGTGAGCGCCCAGACGAGCGCGTCGAGCCGGTCCGGCGAGCGGCCGCTCGAAAGTCCTTCGGGCCCGAAATCAGCCAGTTCGTCCTCGAGCTGGGGAAAGGTGCCGGCATGGCGGACGCGGCCCTGCGCATAGAGCGCCGCGACCGGCTCGGCCCGCAGATATTTGCCCCGCGTCGCGCGGACCGGCGTCACCGGCACGCTCGCATCGACCTCGCCGATGACGCTCGTCACCATGTCGCCGCCCTGGTTGACCTCGGCCACTAGCGCATCGGCCTCCAGCGCGTGATAGAGCGTCACCGCCGCCGCCGCCCAGCGCTCGGGCTTCACCTCGGCGATGGTCGCATCGGCGAGCACATAGCCCGTGCCGTCCTCGGCGAGGCCGCAGCCGACGATGCCGCAGGCATCCGCCCCGCGCCGCCCGCTCGCCGGGGGATCGACCGCCACCACGACGCGGGCGAGCTTCGGCGGCGCGCCGAGCCGGAGCCGCTCGATCACCTCGCGGCTCCACAGCGCATCGGCGCGATCGTCGATCAGCTCGCCGTCGATCTCCTGCCGTCCGAGCCGCGTGCCGCGATAGCGGCCGATGACCCGCTCCAGGAAGCCCGGCGCGAGATTGCCGAGATTGGCCGCCGTGCCGGCCCGCGTGATCACCGTGCGCTCGGCCCTGACCAGCCGCTTCACGAGCGGAGTCGGGCGCGGCGTCGTGGTGACCAGCTGGCGTGGCAGCGCGCCGAGCCGAAGGCCGAACTGCAGCATGTCCCAGCTCGCCTCCTGATGGCGCCACTTGCCGAGTTCATCGGCCCAGGCGGCCTCGAATTGCGGGCCGCGCAGGCTTTCCGGGTCCTCGGACGAGAAGCAGAGCGCCACCGCCCCGTTCGGCCATTCGAGTCGCCGCCGCGAGGGCTGCCATTGCGGCCGCTCGTCCCTGGGATGCACCGCGAGCAGCCCGGAGACGCCCTCGATCATCACGTCGCGGACATCGGCCAGCGTCTCGCCGATCAGCGCGATGCGCCCGACCGGCCGCGCGGCATAGCCCGGCCGCCCGAGCGCCAGCCCGCGGATCCATTCCGCTCCGGCGCGCGTCTTGCCGGCGCCGCGCCCGCCGATCATCAGCCAGGTCAGCCAGTCGCCGGGCGGCGGCAGTTGGTCGTCGCGCGCCCAGAAATCCCAGTCATGGTTGAAGAGCGCCAGCTCGCGCGGCGTCATCGCCGCCGCCAGCGTCTCCGAGAGCGTCGACGCCGGGATGCCCATCCGGAGAGAGTGCTGCCAGGCGCTGCGCAAGGCGCGCCCTGAGTTCGCCGAGATCGACAGCACCTGCATCGACATCCTCCCCGCGCTCGTCGCGCAGCTTCGAAAGGGTCTCGAAGGTCTTGGCGAGCACGGCGAGCGTCCTCGCATCCTTTTCCTCGACGCTGCCGCCGCCGGCGGCGAAGCGCTGTTCGAGATCGGTCACCTGCCGTTCGAAGGCGCGGAAGAGCCGCCCGAGCAGCTTGCCGTCGTCGCCCTCGACCGGAGGCCCGGGCGTCGCGCCCGGCCGCAGCCAGCCGCCCCGCTTCGCCTGCGCCGAGAGCGCGGCGACGTTCGTTCCGAAGGCCTCGGCGATGTCGCGCAGCGGATCGAGCGTCGCCTCGTAGCGCCCCCGCACCGCCTGCCAATCCGCCTTCGAAAGCCTCGGCAAACGATCCTCCGGACCAGACGACAAGCAGGCAGCCGCCACATCAGGGCGGCCATGAAAAAAGGCGCCGCAAGGCGCCTCCGCAAAACTCGACGATCCCGGCCCCGACGACGCGCGCCCCCCAAAACGCCGCCGCATCCGCACCTCTTGGACGATGCCTGAACCCTACCGAACCACCGTTACGCTGTCAAGGATTTTATTCCTAGTCGGGTGGAGGGGCGGACGATTGCCCCCGCATCCGCGGCGTCCGCGATGGTTCCTCAACCGCACGTTCACCGGCGCCGCGTTCCCGTTCGGATGGCAGGGGGCAACGCCCCCGGTCGCCGCGAGCCCCAAGGCGGTTCCGCCACCCCCACCGCAGGGCCACCCGCCAAGGCCCGAAGGCCGCCCGACTCCCCGGCGCGACAAGCCGCTACCCCTCACCGCCGTCATGCCCGGGCCCGTCCCGGGCATCCACGTCTTTCTTGAAGGACCGGGGACAAGACGACGGGTGGGACGTGGATGGCCAAGACGCGATGGCCGCGACGGGCGGCAATGACGGACGGCTAGGGGCGTTGGCTGGTGCGGAAAACGACCGTTTTCGGAACATTCTCAACTGGAACTGCCGCTTAGTACGCTTTGCGTCAAATGCAGACCTTGGAGAATGCGTGTCGGAACGCCCAGTAGGTGGACCGAAAGCAAACCCCGAACATATACGCGACAGCTCATGTCAAGCTGCCTTTCGTATCCAGGTTCGGCTATGGCAAATTTTGAAGTCGTGCCATATTGCGGAGAAACTTGTTTATAGGTCAGTGGGTATGCCTAATTGGAATGAAACACGGCTCTCGAAGGCAGTTGATGGCAAGCTAACGCGGAAGGAGCAAACAGCGCTCAGCTTGGCTCTTGACCAGGCTCAATCGGTATTACGGAGCACGAGTACAGCACCTATCGACTTTACTCTGCACGATCAAGACCATAGCTTTCGTGTGGCTGAACGAATATTTGATCTAATAATCCCTGACGTTTCCCTTGGGCCATATGAATTAGCGCTCCTTCTTCTTGGCTCTTACATGCACGACATCGGTATGTCGCCCTCTAGGAAGATCGTGCGAGCACACAACGACTATCTATTAACGGGACTGGCGGGAGACTTAACGCCCCAACATCTCAAAGATTTTCAGCATTGGCTGGATGCACACTACAACGGGGTTACAGCACCTATTTCTCCAGATGCGCTCACGCCGTCGAACTTGAGGACGGTTGAGGAAATCGTCTCCTATTACTGCCGGCATAAGCATAACGATTGGAGCGAGGAGTGGATCAGAAATGCGCTCCCCGAGCTGCAATCATCATTGTACGCGAACTGGGTGGAGGATCTTGTCACACTTTGTCGTAGCCATCATGAGGGACTCTCCGCGCTGCGCTCGGAGCGGTTCGAGGCCAAGCTGGTGGGCGCCCCTAGTCAATCGGTGAATCTGAGGTATCTCGCCGCGCTTTTGAGGCTTGCAGACGTGCTGGAGTTCGACCCGGAGCGGACACCCAGCATCATTTTGGAGCGACGTGACATCGCTCCCAAGAGTCGCATTTTCTGGCAGCGCGATCACGAGATTGCGTTTCATCTGGACGCTGAGAACAGGAGCATCTCGCTTACGGCGCGCACCCCGAGTGCGCCTGTGCACAGGGCTGTTCTTGATGTCGTGCTGTCGGTGGATCACGAACTCGCCACTTGCGCAGCCCTTGAGCACGAAGGGCTATTCCGAGTGGGCAAAATACCCGACATAGAACGGGATCGATATAAATGGGAATGGCCCTCCCGTCTCGCGACGGACATTTCGGAGAAGGACAACAGCTTCGTATATATTGAAGGGGCATTTCGGCCCGACTCGAAGCGGATTCTAGACCTTCTCTCTGGCGTTGCTCTTTATGGCAATCCGCTAGCCGCAATTCGTGAGCTTCTTCAAAACGCGGTTGATGCCGTTAAAGAGCAGATTGCTTACGAGAGGCTTGAAGATGATGAGCCCGGCTCCTCGGACTTCTCACCTAAGTGGAGCGAATTCCATCGCATCCGCCTGAGTCTTGAGGAAGACATTGACGGGATCTGGCTAAGGTGCGTCGACAACGGTGTCGGCATGACAAAGGACATAATTGAAAATCACCTGCTTGTGAGCGGCTCCGCGGCCCGCGTATCGACCCGGACACTTGAGAGGGAAGCCGACGCTAAAGGGTTCGCCGTCGGCCGAACTGGTCAGTTCGGAGTCGGCGCCCTCAGCTACTTTATGATTGCGGACAGACTTGAGCTGACGACACGCCGCAGCAACCATGCGGGCGACCATGATCATACTGCTTGGCGTTTCACGACCGAGGGCATAGGGTCATTTGGCGAACTCTCCCGCGCCAGCCGCTCTACAAATGGAACTGAAGCACGCCTCAGGCTTCGCGCAGACATATTTGACATTAATACCCCGATATTTTCGCAGATATCACAATATATATTGGACACTGTTTCGTTCTTACCATGCAGGATGGAATTTAAAGACAACATCAATGGAGGACCGGCACTACAATTTGCTGCCGGCTGGGTCGATTCATCTGATATGCTTTCGGATTACTGCCTAGAGCTCAATAAGCGCGGAAAGCGTATGACCGAACTTCGTGACGGGCAAGCCAACTTCAAATCGGACGCCCGGAACCGGCTTAGATGGCTAGGACCTGAAGAACTAACATTTGAGCCTCTCGCGGCCCGAATTCGAGTTTGGCTTCCATATTTCGAACTACCCGGCGGAAATAGTTGCGTATACTTACATTTGGAAGATGACGCGGTCGTTCAACTTCGTAATAACGATCAATTTCTTGTTCCGCAGCGGCACGCATTCCTCTCTTGGCGAGGCTTCAAGGCAATAAGCCGCGACCCCATAAAACTGCCAGCCAATGTATCTGTGGAAATTGACTTAGGTGCGGGAGCAACAATCTCGGTCGATCGCGGGCATTTGTCGTTTCCCACAGATGATATTTTCGAGGCGATCTCGGAGGTCGCGCAGAAACTGCGTAGTTCATTTGCCAATGAGAACATTAGGTCTCAGTTTAAAGTCCTCAATTTGGGCACCCTCAATATTGGTATGGACGACGACTCGGGATTTTACTGGCAAAGAGAATCCGACAAGTGGTCTGCGGTTGAAGCTCCGTTTGCTGAGGTTCTCAAGTTTTCATACGAGCGCGAACCAACCGGTGGCAGAGCCACTAACAACGGGAGGGAGGTTCAGAGGGTGCTCACGATGGGCTCGAGCGGTTCCCAACGAAGCGTATCACGACTTGTAGGAGGTGGCCGCCTTGTTCTCACCCGAGATAATTCCAGGTACTCTTTGCTTCAGGCCGCTGTAATTTGGGATACGATGCCATCGGAGTTTAGGCGGGGCGCGCGATCGTTCCCTGAGTCTTTGAGAGGCCTGCTGTGTGTAGTATGCGACGGGCAAGTGGCGCTGAACAAAGATCATGCTTTGGCCGCGGCCCTAACTAGACATCGTCGCGTGGATCCAGCTAACTTGGATGCTAACTGCTCGGACGACGAACTCGCGTCCGCTTTGTACTCAACGATACACCTCCCAACCGAAGCATGGTCAACGCTCGTATCGAAAGTAGGCATGAGGGAAAGGATTCTTGAATTTATTGATCGCCTACCTGAGAGAAGAATAGATGCATGGACAGTGTCGTCGCCAAATCAATACATCATAACTATAGACAGTAAGGGACGCCATACTAGGAAGCAAGACTTCCGCATAAATAGATTTAATACATATGACGGGAGGAACTACATTCTTCCCTCCGAAGAGAGAGATTGGCTGAGAATCGAGGGGCCGAAATTCGAGGATGAAGATAAGGAACCTCAAGTGAATACTATCTCGTTTTGAGACTATTAATTTTAGTACGGTGGTGGTATACTTATAATCATCGCGAGCGCCACGTTATCGGCCGGCCTGCGCGCTCGGGTTAGGCAACACCAATTATGGTGGAAACAGAGTAGACACCTGAACGTCGGAAACGCGGGGGTCCCATTGTCAGAGACGACGAAGGACCAGAACACCCGGCCGGCCCCGGGCCGGGCAGCGTCTCCTTGGATGTCTTGGCAAGTCTTGAGTGGCAAGTCTCGCTTCGCAGGTCTTGCCGCTATCACGGCCGCGTCCTGCGCGGCCGTGACCTAGTCCGAGCCTTGACGATCAGCCGCCGGAGCTGGAGCCGGCGGTGCCGCCGCCCGGGCCGGCCGAGCCGCCGGCTCCCGAGGGGACGAGCATGCGTTGGCGTCCTGGCTGCTTGTGCCGGGGGCAGTTCATCGTTCCGTCGGCGGCGCGGTTGGTGTCCTCGAGGCGCCGCTCTCCCGAGGAAACCCCGCCTGCCGCCGCGCTCTCGCTGGTCGCTCAACCCTCCGCGCGCGGCGCCCCGTCCGGCCGGTCGCGCTCGTAGAGGCGGAGCCCCGGGAAGGAAGGCAGGAAGCGCTCGCGGCGGATGGTCCAGAGTTCATAGGTCGGGCGGAAGGCGTCCGGCGCGTCGAAGGCGCCGAGATTGACCTCGACCTCGTCGCCGCTGACGCCGAAGAGCGACGCGCCGCAGCGGGGGCAGAAATGCCGGCCGCGATAATCGCGCGTCTCGCCGCTGATGGTCACCGCGCCTTCGGGGAAGATGGCCGAGGCATGGAACAGCGCGCCATGATGCTTGCGGCAGTCCATGCAGTGGCAGACCCCGACGCGATACGGCTCGCCGCTGACGACGAGGCGGACATCGCCGCAGAGGCAGGAGGCGGTGTGGGTCATCGGGATCGCTCCTTCGCATGGCATCGCCGCGGGCGTCCGGCGGCTGAACGCCCGGTGAACGCCGCCTTCAGGTCCGGTTCCGCGGCGCCCTTCTAGAACAGCTTCCATCAACCCGCGGCAAGCGCCGCAACGATGGAGAGCCCCGATGATCCGCACTTCTCTCGTCAAGACCACCCTCGCCGCCGCCGCGCTCGGCCTTTCCGCCGCTGCGCTCAGCCTCGCCGCCGCGCTGCCGGCCGCCGCCAACGACGTGCGCATCGACCAGTATGGCTGGGGCAACAGCGCCGGCGGCGCGCAGAACGGCTGGAGCAACCGCATCCGCGTGCATCAGGGCGGCAACTGGAACGGCGCCACCGCGCAGCAGTATGGCGGGCGCAATCTCTCCGTCATCGGCCAGGAAGGCTGGCGCAATTCCGCCGCGACCTACCAGACGGGCAACCGCAACGCCGCCGGCATCGGCCAGTTCGGCAGCAACCACACCGCCATCCTGACGCAGGACGGCAACGGCAACATCGCGGCCGGCGTGCAGGTGGGCAATGGCTGCGCCGCCGATGTCGCGCAGGGCGGCAACGGCAATGTCGCCGCCTTCGTGCAGAGCTGCCCCTAGCCGCTTTCGCCACCGCCCAACCGGGAGAAAAGCCATGACGAAGCCGAGCCTGACCAACCCCATCCCGATGCGCGCCACCCGCCGCCCGCTGGCGCTCGGCGCCCTCGTGCTGGCCGGCGCCGCCCTCGCAGCCGGATGCATCCCGGCAAACCTCGCGGCAGCCGGCAGCGGGGCAGGCGCCGGCAGCGGAGGAAGCGCCGGCACGCTCGCCGGCGCCGGCACGGCGGCGCTCTCCTGCGAGATCCGCCAGAGCCGCGCGCGCGGCCAGCTGATGCTGGAGCCGATGGTGAGCGCGGCTTCGGGGGCGAGCGGCAGCTATTCCCTGACGCTCGCGGGCGGCGGCTCCGGCAATTCGTCGACCATCAGCCAGGGCGGCGGCTTCACCGCCCCGCCCGGCCGCGCCACCAGCCTCGGCCAGGTGAGCCTCGATGGCGGCGGCGTCTATCGCGCGAGGCTCGAAGTGTCGGCGGGCGGCGGCAAGGCCGTCTGCGCCGGCAAGGTCGGCGGCGCTCTCTAGCCCGCGCGCCACGATCCGCGCCTCACCGTCAACCCATCCATCACGGGAGAAGAAAGATGACCAGCCAGACCCGCACCCTCCTCGCCGCCGCCCTCGCCGCCCTCATCGCGGCGCCGGCGCTGACGACGCCGGCCGAGGCCGGCGGCTCGATCGCGCTCACTCTTTCGCCGCGCGACGCGCAGCAGGCGCAGCTGATGGATTTCGGGCTGCGCGCCTATGGGCTCTATAACGGCCTGAAGAACGGCGGCGCGCGCATCGACCAAAAGGGGCGCGGCAACAGCGCCGGCGTCGCGCAGAACGGCAGCGGCAATCTCGGCCTCGTCACCCAGCGCGGCGAAGGCCATGAAGGCACCATCGACCAGCGCGGCAACGGCAATTCCTACGGCCTCTTCCAGTTCGGCCGCGGCACGAGGAGCGCCATCACCCAGCAAGGCAACGCCAGCACCGGCGCCGCCGTCACCTTCGGCTGGTAGGAAGCCTCCGCGCCAGCCGCCGCCCCCTGCCCTCCGCCGCCACACACCGCGCACCCTCGATCATCACGCCCGGCCCCGGAACGTCGGAGGTTTTCAACGCTTGTCATTGCCGCCGAAATCGGAACGATGGGCCCGGGCCTGAGGCGGCGAGGCGTCGCGAGTGCCGGCCCGGGGGGCAGCTTGTCGAGAATGGTCGGCCCAGGATCCACGCGCTCCACGCCCGTCAATTCGATCTGGTATCCAGCGGCGCCGCGGCTTCGCGCGCGGTGTCGGGTCAGGATGAAACCGACGCTCCCTCGGCTTCGCGGTGTTCCCCCGGCACCAGATCGGAGAATCCCTTGACCGGACTGAATTGCCTGCGACTGATCTGCCGTGTCGCGATGCTGTGGGTCTTGGTCGTCTGCAGCGCGTCAGCCGCCAGGGCAGAGGCCGTTCCGGCCCAGGCGGTCGAGGACGCCTTTCCGCTTCGGGCCGCCGACACGTCCAGCCCGCGCGACACGCTGAGCACGTTTCTCCGCGAGTTCCGTGACAGTGCGGAGGCCTGGCGGAGCGGCAAGAGCCGCGACGTGATCGACCGGGCGCTGGCGCGCGCGCGTGACACCATCGACTTCAGCGACGTGCCGGCCCTCGGCTATGGCGCGGCGACGCTGATCGACATGGCGCTGCTGAGCGAGGTGCTCGACCGCGTGCAGCTCCCGCCGCTGGCGGACATCCCCGGCGATGCCGATCTTTCGTCTGACAGGGACGACGAGCTGACACGCTGGGTGATCCCCAACACCCGGCTCGAGATCGTGAAGATCACCGAGGGGCCGCGCGCCGGCGAATATCTGTTCTCGAAGGAGACCGTCGAGGACCTTCACGCCTATTACGACCTCGTGAAGGACGTGCCCTACCAGCCCGGGGCGCTCGCCGGCATCTATGAGGACGTGCTGTCGAGCCCCGGCGACTGGGTGCCCGAGAGGTTTCGCGACACGCTGCCCGTCTGGGCGACCAGCGTGGCCGCCGGGCATGCCATATGGCAGTGGATCGCGCTGGTGGTTCTCATCGCCGTCTGCCTGCCGCTCGTCGCGGTCATCCTGCGCGCCGGAATCCGTTGGGACGCCAGACGACGCTCGAACAGCCCTTGGCTCCGCTTCGGGACGCCGGCCGCGCTGATCCTCGTCGTCGCCATGGCGGAGCTTTTCGAAAACCTTGCCGAGAACGTGATCGGCCTTCTCGAACTCCCCATGGAGATCACCGGCTTCTTCGTCCTCGCCATTCAGGCGGCAGGGCTCGCCTGGCTGGTGTTCGTGCTGTCGAACAGACTCGCCGATGCGATCGGCGGGCTCAGATACGGATCGGACGGACGGTCGCATCTCGATGCGGCCATGACGCGGATGCTGTTCCGCCTGATCAGCCTCTGCTTCATGATCCTCCTCGTCGCTTTCGCGGCCAGCCGGATCGGGATTCCGATCGCGCCCCTGGTGGCCGGTCTCGGCGCGGGCGGCCTCGCCATCGCCCTCGCGGTGAGGCACACTCTGGAAAACATCATCGGCGGGCTGACGCTGTTCGCCGACCGGCCGGTGCGGGTCGGCGACTTTTGCCGCTATGGCGAGAATGTCGGGACGGTCGAGGAAATCGGGCTGCGCTCGACGCGCATCCGCACATTGGAGCAGAGCCTCGTCACCGTTCCCAACAGCGAATTCTCGCAGATGCATCTCGACAATTTCACGGCGCGCCGCCTGCGCCTTCTGAAGACGCTGCTGCATATCCGCCATGACACGACGATCGAGCAGATGCGCCGTCTGCTCGCGGAGCTCCGCGCTCTCCTCGCCGCCGATCCGCTCGTGGTGCCCGAGAGCTGCCACGTCCGCTTCGTCGGCTATGGCGCCTTCTCGAAGGATATCGAGGTCTTCGCCTATTTGCGATGCGAGGACGAGAAGAGCTTCCTCGCCGCCCGGGAGGAGCTCCTGTTCAGGATCGAGGAAATCGTCCAGCACGTCGATGCCGGCTTTGCCGTCGGGGCCAGCCCGTGAACGGTCCTGGAAAACGCGAGGCCGCATCGGCCATCTGTTGATCGACGGCTCTCGAATTCAGAGGATCGGGACCCACGGTCGGACTAAAGCGCGCGCCGATCTTTCTCTGTCTCGCCGATCCCTTTTCACACGCCAAGCAACTGGCCTCAGTGGATCTGGCCAGCGATGACGCAGTCATGGTCCGGCCCTGACCCCGACCCCCGCCGCGACAAGCCGCGCGACATGCCGCGCCCCCTCCACCGTCATGCCCGGGCTCGTCCCGGGCATCCACGTCTTTCTCTGTGGGGCGCGGCTAGCAGGCAGCAAGACGTGGATGGCTACGAAAAGCGCGGCCATGACAGATAAACGAGATGGTTGGCTCGTTCAGAAAACGACCGTTTTCGGGACATTTGAGGCTGGAATGACTTGGCGACTTGGCGCCAACAGCGCATGCTCACCACATCATAGAATATGGCTTGGCTATTCGGCCTTCGCTTCCGGCATTGGCGTGGCCGCGGCAGTTGACTCGATCGGTCCCCGCCACAGCGCTTCGGCCTTCGAAAACAGGGTTTCAGCGCGGTGTTTGATTGCGGTTTCGTCCCATTGCGCTCGATCGAGCACGAAGCGATTTAGTTCGATGTGAGTGTTGGCCAGCTTCGCCTTTTTCTCCCGAAACGGCAGGTTGCCCAACTCAGTATTGTAGGCAGTCAGCGAAAGATTGCCAAAGGTGTCCTTTAGGCGTGCATGCACGGAGTCCGCGTGCAAGCCAATCTCGTTCTCCCATTCCGCAGTCATGGTCTGCGGCATGATGTGCTCGATCGTCGCGTTGGTCAGATCGACCCGCTCCCTGTGACCGAAAGCCTCTTCAAGTCGGAGCAGCACATAACGGGTGTAGCCCCGCCCGTACTGCGCAAAATTCTTGAAGTTCTCGCCGAACTCCGCGTCGTTCGGGAAACGCCGACCACCCGCTCCAGTCGACATCGCTACGTGTAGCCACGAGACATGATTCTCCCGAGGAAACTGCCGTGCCCATTGAAGAAAGAGTTTGTTGAGAGCGTTGGTGGGTACCACGCAAACCGCCCGACGGACGACGAAGGACTCCACCAGATCAAGGCACTTTTCCAGATCTTCTGAGCTGATGGTGCCGGCATTTCGCGCCTCAAATAGCCGAAGGAGCAACGGGTAGGAGGTGCCGACATCCAGGCTTCTCAAGTTCATGAGACGCTTCCGGATCGAAGGCGTCTGTTCGAGGGACGGATCGAGGATGCTGGCGTAAATGACTGAGAAGTTCGTCATCCGACCCAATTCAGCCTCGACGTCAGCTGGTTCCTGCATACCCTTTAGGAGGGCCTTCGTCGCTGCGTATATGCCGCGCTGGTAGACGTTATCGCCGCCTTTCATCGCGTAGTGCCGAAGGAACTCCGTAATGTTATCACCGAGCCGCTGCTCCATCGGCGCCCAATACTTGGTGTAAATGCGCTCTTGATCACCCCCGGTTGACATTGAGTGACGAAAGCGCATCAGAATGTAGTTTCGGACCAAGTCGGCTTGGGTGAGCGGCTCACCCTTAAAATTTAGGCTTTCGAAGATAAGGTAAGGGTCGTCGTCGTCCCCCAAGTTGATCATAACCACCTGCAACGCACGCTCGACAGTCGTCAGCACCTTGGCGCGGTCGATGGCATCACCGTTGGGATCAAGGCCGCGAAGCAGTTGGTTCTTGAAGTAGGCATATGCTTCGGACATCAGACTTTGATCGTCGGGGACCACGCGATCCAGTATGATCGCACGGTAGCGGTCGCGATCAATCTGCGTGGGAACAAACTTTAGCGTGTCCTCCGGCTCTCGGAACCGGTTCGTGAGATAGACCTCCTGGATACGGTCGGACGAGTTCTTGTCGAGCGTATCGCGTAGCGCCGCTAGCAGGATTGAGACCGTCGTCAGGCGCTGCTGACCGTCGATGATCAGATATTTGCTAACGCCTACCGGCACACTACGCGCCGGGACGGAGACTATCGTGCCCATGAAGTGCGCCGACTTTTCGTCAGCATCGTACTGAACGAGCATGTCGTCCCACAGAGTCTTCCAGTTTGGCAGGCGCCAGGAGTACGGGCGCTGGAACAGTGGAATCAGGTTCTGCTTTTCGCCATTGAAGTACTGGATAACCTGCGCTGGTGAAGCTTCCACGCATTCCCTCCCAATCAATTTCGATGACGACTAGCAGACGGGGCCAAATTCTTGCCCCAGGCTCGGCGCCATTGGCTCGACGATATCGGCGGAACGCGGATCGATTGATCGATATAAGGAAGGCTACGCCGAACTGAGAGCGCAGGCACGCACTTCGGCGGGTATCATATGATCCGTGTTCCATTTCGTACGAGAGCAGACATTCCGGACCTCAGCAATGGCTCGACTATAGATGTTTGCTCGTGTCCCCAAAACGAACGCTTTCCCGACGTCGTCTCCGCCAGTTTCATTGGAATTGACCGGGTTCCGGCCTCGGTCCGAAAACCGCGTCGGAATTCCACTGTCCGCAATACCTCCGTATCCCGAACGGCAAGGCGGCGGCCGCCCTCCCTCAGCGGCCGCCCCCATCCTTCCCTCCCCCTACTCCACCAGTTCGATATCCCCCGGCTTCCAGCTCTTGTCGAACCAGGGTTCCAGCGGGCCGTAGAGGCGGAGCAGCGTGTTCCAGCCCTTGCCGGGCATGGTCTGGACCCAGTTATCTTCCTGGCCTTCCGGCGCCTTGGGGCCGAACCAGATCGTCACCGATCCGTCGGCGCTGGTCTTGAGGTTCGGGTGGTTGCTGTCGACGCCGGCGGTCTTCTGGTCGGTCTCCAGCAGCGAGCGGGTCTCGTTGTCATAGACGACGAACGACCAGAACTCCTTGGCCGGCACCGGACCGGGCAGCGTCACCTTGTAGGTCTTGCCGCCATCGAGGACATTGCCCTTCGCGTCCTTGAACGAGCCGGCATAGGCCGAGCCGGAGCCGACCTTGGAATAGGCCATCGCCGGGGTGATGCCGGTCGCGTAGTAGAAGAACATCGCCTTCGCGTCGAGCAGCCGCGCTGCGCCGTCGAGGAACTGGTAGCTGCCGCCCACGAAGGGGGTGAACCACTGCCGGTCGGGGTAGAATTTCGTGCCCGGATCGCGGCTGTCGAAGAGGATCGTGCGCGCCGTCGCGTTGCCGACCGCCACCGCGTCGGCGAGGATCGTCTTCATCCGCTCGTCGGGGGCGAAGGGCTTGCCCTTGGCGATGCCGATCGAGGCGAAGAGGCCGACGAGGTCGGGCTCGACGAAGTCGGCCGGCTCGCGCTGCACCACCTCGTTCAGCTCGTCGTAGAAGCTCACGTCGTTTGCGCTGATCGTGTTGAATTTTGCGCCGGAAATGTTGACGAATGTCGCCTTCGGCGTTTCGCCGCTCTCGGTCGACGCGCCGAGCGGATGGATGTTCGTTCCCGCCTTGGCATGGGCGACGGACGCGGCGATGTCGCCGTCCTTCACGAAGACGCGGAAGAAGACGAGCAGCGTGTTGGTGCGCGGCTCCTTGACGAAATAGCCCTCCGCCGGGACCTCGCCCTTCCAGCCCGGCGGCAGGAAGAGATAGCGCCCGCCCTTGCCCGCATCCGGCCCCGTCAGCCCGATATCGGTCACCCAGCGGAAATAGCCGTCATCGACCGGGCCGAGCACGCCGGTCGGCACCTTGAGCACCGTCGGCCCGGCGGAAAGATCAATGCAGGCAAGGGCCTAGACGGTGGTCGTGTTCGGCGTCAGGAACAGCGTGCGCGCGTCCATCAGGCCTTCGGTGATGGCGACGCCCTGGTTCGCCTTGGCGCCGGCGGCCTCGAGGCCGTTGCAGACGGCGCGGACCGAGGTGGCCGGCATGCCCTCCATGAAGGCCTCGACGCCGCGCGAGAAATCGAGATTGTCGTAGACGAGCTTGACCGTCGCCGCGTCCGGCGCGCCATGCTTGAAGCGCAGCGTCCCCAGCCGCGTCTCGACGCTCTCGGGCGTCGTGATCTTGGCCGGGACGTCTGCGGAATAGGTCGGCGTCTCGGCCAGGGCCGAAGCCGCGCCGAGCAGCATCAGGCCCGCCGCGAGCGCGGCCGGCCGGCGGAGGAGTAATGTCGGATCCATCGTGATTTTCCCCGAGTTGATGGTCACGTGAATGCTAGGATGCCGGAGTTGCGCCGCCAATCTCACTTCGCGACAAAGGGCCGGGCAGCCATGCGCCCGGATCACGCCGGTGCCGGCGTCCGGCGCGTGCGTCGGCGATTGCTCGCGCCCCTAGTCCGCCCGCCGCCCCAGTTCCCGCATCTGCGCCAGCCAGCCGTTGCGCGTCTGCTCGCTCGCGCCCTCGACATTGCCGAAAAGTGTCTCGTGGATCGGCTTCATGCCCGTGAAGGCGAGGATATTTCGCTCCAGTCCCCGCACGCCATGGGCGCCGAAGAACCAGCGATAGATCATCGCCGGCATGCCCATGGTGACGACGACGCGGGCCGAGCGTCCGGCGAGCAGCTTCTTCGGGAAGCCGTTTTCCTGATAGGCGAAGGCCGTGCCCGGGCGGAAGACCTGCTCGAGAAAGGCCTTGAGCAGCGCTGGCATCGTGCCGAGCCACAGCGGGAAGACGAGCACGACATGGTCGGCGGCGAGCAGCGCCTCGGCCGCCGCGGTCAGCCCCTCGGGAACGGCGCCGTGCTCGAACTCCTGCTGCGAGCGCAGGAAGGGGATGTCGAGGCTCGCGAGGCGGATCACCGACGCGTCATGGCCGGCGGCGGCAGCGCCCTCGGCATAGGCCGCCGCGAGCGCGTGGCAGAGTCGGCCCTCCGCCGCATCGGGATGGCCGTCGATGATGAGAATGCGCTTCGCCATGGTGTTGCTCCGCCGCGCGTCTTGAGGCGGGGAAACCATGGCGGAGCGCCAGCCAGGCGCCTTGATCGCGATCAACCGGCGATCCTGGCGCGCGGGGATGAGGCCCTCCCCGTCGGCCGGGCTTCAGGCGAAGCCGACCACCGCATGCGGCACATAGGGCGCCTCGAGCTCGCTGAGCTCGTAGTCGTCGAGCCTCACCGAAAGAGCGGCTGCGGCATCGTCGAGATGCTCCACCTTGGTGGCGCCGACGATCGGGGCCGCGACGGGGGACTTCTGAAGCACCCAGGCGAGCGCGACCTGCGCACGCGGAATGCCGCGCTCCGCCGCCACATGCGCCACGGCCTCGACCACCTTCCGGTCGGCGTCGGCCGTCTTGTCGTAGAGGCTCTTGCCGAATTCGTCTTTCTCGCCGCGGGCCGTCGCGGTGTCCCAGTCGCGCGTCAGGCGGCCGCGGGCGAGCGGGCTCCAGGGAATGACGCCGATGCCCTCCGAGACGCAGAGCGGCAGCATCTCGCGCTCTTCCTCGCGATAGAGCAGGTTGACGTAATTCTGCATCGAGACGAAGCGGGTCCAGCCGTTCTTCTCCTGCAGCGCCAGCATCTTGGCGAACTGCCAGGCGAACATCGACGAGGCGCCGATATAGCGGGCCTTGCCGGCGCGCACGACATCCTCGAGCGCTTCCAGCGTTTCCTCGATCGGCGTCGCGTAGTCGAAGCGATGCACCTGGTAGAGATCGACATAGTCGGTGCCGAGCCGGCGCAGGCTGTTGTCGATCTCGGAGAGGATCGCCTTCCTCGAAAGGCCGGCGCCGTTCGGCCCGGGGCGCATGCGGCCATAGACCTTGGTGGCGATCACCACCTCGTCGCGCCTGGCGAACTCCTTGAGCGCGCGGCCGAGAATCTCCTCGCTGGTCCCCTCCGAATAACCGTTGGCCGTATCGAAGAAATTGATGCCGAGGTCGAGCGCCTTGCGGATGAAGGGGCGGCTCTGATCCTCCGGCAGCGTCCAGCTGTGGGTGCCGCGGGCCGGATCGCCATAGCTCATGCAGCCGAGGCAGATGCGCGAGACTTCGAGGCCGGTGCGGCCGAGACGCGTGTAGTCCATGGGGTCCTCCGGGAATGCGGAAAGGCTGGGGCCGCCAGGCGGCCGGGCGGGGAGCGCGCGGCGGAGGCGGCGCGATCGTATCGATTCAAAGCCTAGCCCAGCCTCGGGCTGTGCGGCAGCCCATAATTTCGTGAGCAGACGGATCGCGCGGGATCTGGAGGCGGGCTGGACGACCATTCGTGAGGCTTCGGCAAGGTTTCGCCGCTAGGGTATCCCGGCCCTCTCCCCGGAAGGCCGTCATGCACCAGCGTCCCTTGCCGGCCGCCGAAGCGGACCTGCTCGATCACGCCCTTGTCCGGCGTTCGGTGCGGCTCGCTTTCCCGCCGGCGCTCGAACGGCGCTACGAGGCCGAGACGCGGCGGCAGCGCTGTCGCCACCTCTCCCTGCGCCTCGCCATCGCCGTCGCCATGTTCGATCTCTTCATCCTGAACGACGCGGTGATGCTGCCGGATGTGCTCGCGCTGTCGGCAGCGCTGCGCTTCGTGGTCACCGGCCTCGGCATCGCCGTCCTCGCGCTGCTGCGCCGCGATCCGCCGCCCTTCGCGCGGGAAGGCGCGGTGGCGGTCTTCGTACTCGTCGCCGCGGCAACGCTGACGCTGATGATGCTTCTGTCCGATGCGCCCTATCGCGAACATCTCTCCTATGGGCAGCTCCTGGTGGTGATGTATACCGCGACAGTGCTGAGGCTGCGCTTCCCATTCACCCTCGCCATCTGCGCGGCCTGCTTCGCGCTGCATGTCGTCGCGATCACCGAGCTACAGGGCGTGCCCCCGCAGATCGCCCTGCACACCAGCGGCCTCGTGCTGGCGACAGCGATCTTCGCGCTGCTCGCCTGCTGGTCGCTCGAGCGCGAGGAGCGCATCATCTATCTGCAGGGCCTCGCGCAGCAGCGACAGGCCGAGGCGCTCGAGCGCCTGTCGCTCGCCGATCCGCTGACGGGCCGCGGCAATCGCCGTGCGATCGACCGCAGCCTCGCATCGCTCGCCTCGTCGGGCGGGCCCATCGGTGTCCTGATCGCCGATATCGATCACTTCAAGGCCTTCAACGACCATCACGGCCATCTGGCGGGCGACGACTGCATCCGCCGCGTGGCGGCGCTCATCGGAGAGGCCGGCGGCAATCACGCGGAGCTTTACCGCTTCGGCGGCGAGGAGTTCCTCGTCCTGCTGCCCGGGGCGGACCACGAGCAGGCGGCCGGCGTGGCCGAGGCGATGCGGCGCGCGGTCGAGACGGCGCGCATCGCGCATGGCGCGCTCCCGGCGGGAGGCGTCGTGACGGCCAGCTTCGGCGTCGCAGCGGGTCCGGCGGAGCGCACGCGCCAGCTGATCGACGAGGCTGACGCGGCGCTCTATCGCGCAAAGCGCGGCGGGCGTAACCGCATCGAGCCCGGCGAGACTAGTCCGGCCGCTCGCCCGGCCAGGTGACGACGAAGTCTTCGTATTCCTCGACCGGGATATCGGCTTCGCTTACCGTGCGCCCTGCCACCGAGATGCCGGCTTCGTGCACGGTCTCGGGATCACCCGAGACGAGCGGATGCCACCAATAGAGGTCGCGCCCTTCGGCCACGAGGCGGTAGCCGCAGGTCGCCGGCAGCCAGGTGAGCGTGCGCACGGCATGCGGGTCGAGCGGGATGCAGTCCGGCACGCGGGTCGTCCGGTTGGGGTAGTCGGCGCAGCGGCAGCTCTCGTCGTCGAGCAGCTCGCAGGCGATCGCCGTCCAGACGATCTCGCCAGTGTCCCAGTCCTCCAGCTTGTTGAGGCAGCAACGCGCGCAGCCGTCGCAGAGCGATTCCCACTCTTCGCTGCTCATCTCCTCGAGCGTCAGGCGCTTCCAGAACGGGCTTTCGGCGCCACCGGTCTCTCCGCTGCTTTGAACGGGCATGAGAGTTGCGTATCCTTGATCGAACCTCTGCGACCGGGAGGTCCTAGCAGTTTTCCGTTCCGATTTGGAACGGGTTCTGCGAGCCGGCCCGGCGCTTGTGCTGGAACAGGCCGTGCCGCGCATTCTGGACTCTATCATGGCCTGGCCGATCTTTGCGCGCCGGCGTGGCAAGGGGAGGCTCGCCCCGCTGGAGCCGGGCGCGTCGGAGAAGCCGGCCGGCGAGATCGTCCGCTCGCTGCGGGGCAGCGATGCGCCCTCTGCCCTGCCCGCTCCGCCACAATCGCAGCCGACGGCCGAACGCCCGGCGTCCGGCCAGCCGATGCTCGGGCGCCGCGGCGGTCTGAGGCTGATCGAGATCGACGCGCTCATCGATTCGGGCGTCTACAATCTCTGGCGCGACGTCTCCGAGGCGGCCGAAGCCGCGTCCCGCTTCATGCGTCGCTTCCGCGTCAGCGGGCTTCTCCGCGTTCCGGTCGAGCTGCTCGGCGACGGACTGACGCTCGGTGCCGGAGCCGGCGTCGTGCTCCTGACCCTCGCGCTGCCGGCCTTCGATGCGACGCGGGGCGACTGGATGGCCCAGCAGGACTACTCCGTCACCTTTCTCGACCGCTACGGCACCGAGATCGGCAAGCGCGGTGTACGCCATTCCGATGCCGTCGCGCTCGAGCAGATGCCGGACAGCCTCATCAAGGCGACGCTCGCCACCGAGGACCGCCGGTTCTATTCGCATTTCGGCATCGACATCGTCGGCACCTCGCGCGCGCTGTTCGAAAACCTGCGCTCCGACGACGTCGTCCAGGGCGGCTCGTCGATCACCCAGCAGCTCGCGAAGAACCTCTTCCTCTCCAACGAGCGAACCTTCGATCGCAAGATCAAGGAGGCCTTTCTCGCGATCTGGCTGGAGGCGAACCTCTCCAAGCACGATATCCTGCAGCTCTATCTGGATCGCGCCTATATGGGCGGCGGTACTTTCGGCGCCGCCGCGGCGGCCGAGTTCTATTTCGGCAAGAAGGTCACCGACCTCGACCTCGCCGAATCCGCGATGCTGGCCGGCCTCTACAAGGCGCCGGCCCGCTATGCGCCGCATGTGAACCTGCCCGCTGCCCGCGCCCGCGCCAACCAGGTGCTGACCAACATGGTGGATGCCGGCTTCATGACGGAGGGGCAGGTGCTGGCCGCCCGCCGCGTCCCCGCCGACGTCGTGCGCAAGGATGCCGGCGAGGCGCCGGACTTCTTCCTCGACTGGGCCTTCGAGGAGGTGAAGCGGCAGGTGCCGGACGGTGATCGCAGCCTCATCGTGCGCAGCACGGTCGATCCCGGACTGGAGCGCGTGGTCGACGACGCGGTCGAGAGCACGCTGCGCGAGTCCGGCGAGCGCTACCGCGTTTCGCAGGCGGCGATGGTCGTGGCCGAGCCGGACGGCGCCGTCAGGGCCATGGCAGGCGGGCGTGACTATGGCGAGAGCCAGTTCAACCGCGCCACCGGTGCCCTTCGCCAGCCGGGATCTTCCTTCAAGCCCTTTGTCTATGCCGCCGCCGTCCGGGACGGCTACACGCCGGAGACGATCGTCAAGGACGCCCCGATTTCGATCGGCAACTGGTCGCCCAAGAATTACGGCGGCCGCTTCATGGGCAACATCTCGCTGACGACGGCGCTCATCCACTCGCTCAACACCGTCGCGGTGCGCCTCGCCGGCGCGGTCGGCCGCGACACCATCATCGAGCTCGCCCATCGCATGGGCATCACCACGAAGATCCTCAACACCAAGTCGCTGCCGCTCGGCGCCACCGAGGTCACGGTGCTGGACATGACCGGGGCCTATGCGGTCTTCGCCAATGGCGGCTTCCGGGCGCGGCCCTATGCCTTCACGCAGATCGTCAACAGCGCGGGCGACCTCGTCTACGATCGCAAGCGCGACGCATCGCCCCCTGAGCGGGTGCTTGATGCCGACACGGTCGCCAAGATGAACTTCATGCTCTCGCAGGTGCCCGAGCGCGGCACGGGGCGCGCCGCCAAGCTGCAGGGCATCAAGACCGCCGGCAAGACCGGAACGACCAATGCCTATCGCGACGCCTGGTTCGTGGGCTTCACCGGCAACTATGTCGGCGGCGTCTGGTTCGGCAACGACGACTTCACCTCGACGAACAAGGTGACCGGCGGGTCGCTGCCGGCGCAGACCTGGAACAAGGTGATGACAGCCGCGCACAACGGCGTCGCATTGAAGCCGATCCCCTATCTCGACGCCTCGCCGCAGGATGGCGAGCGCCCGGCCGCCGGCATCGCCGCGACGGGCGGCGAGAGCGACGCGCCGCTGGTCATGTCGGCGGCGACGACCGCGCGGCTGGTCATGTCGGCGGCGACGACCGCGCGGCTGGTCGAGATCGACCGCCTGTTCCAGGAAGCCGCCGCCCCCGCCGCGAGCCGGCGGACCGATCGGGGCCCCGCCCGGCCGATGCGCCAGACCGGCCTCGCCGACCTCACGCCAGCCACCGGTCGCCTCGTCTCGGTCGGCCGCTGAATCCACGCCGCCCCGACCGTTCGCTCGCCTCTTGAGCCTTTCACGGCGGCGGTCTATCCCGATCCCAACCTTCCCCCGGAGATGCAGACGTGACCGAACCTTTCGAACGCTTCGCGCCCGAGGCCCTCGCCGCTCGCCTGGATCCGGTCGTCGATGCCGCCATCGCCGAAGGGAGGATCGTCGGCGCCGTGCTGCTCGTCGCCCATGACGGCGTGCCGGTCTTCACGCGCGCCGCCGGCCATGCGGACCGCGAGGCCGGGGTCCCGACGCAGACGGACACGGTGTTCCGCCTCGCCTCGGTGACGAAGCCGATGGTGGCGGCGACCGCGCTGGCGCTGGTCGAGGACGGCATCCTGTCGCTCGACGATCCGGTGACCCGTTTCCTGCCCGCGTTCCGTCCGGCGCTCGCCGATGGCAGCGTTCCGGTCATCACCGTCCGCCATCTGCTGACGCATACCGCCGGCCTTCGCTACGGCTATGACGCATCGGCCGGCATCTGCGAGGGCCTCGCGGGGCCGCGGCTCGCCATGGCCGAAAACCTCGCGCGCATCGCCGCACAGCCCCTCGCCTTCGCGCCGGGCTCGGCCTTCCTCTATTCCGTCGCCATCGACGTGCTCGGCGGCCTCCTGGAGCAGGCGGCCGGCGCGAGCCTGCCCGAGCTCGTCGCCCGGAAGGTCACGGGGCCGCTCGGCCTTTCCGACACCGAGTTCCATCCCTCGAATCCCGACCGCCTCGCCACCGCCTATGCCGACGGCGCGCCGCGGGCGGTGCCGATGAGCGATCCCTGCACCGTGATGGGCACCGAGGGCGGGGTGACCTTCTCGCCGGGCCGTGCCTTCGACCGCGAGGCCTTCCCCTCCGGCGGCGCCGGCATGGTCGGAACGGCGCCCGATTTCCTGCGCTTTCTCGAGGCGGTGCGCCGCGGCGGCGCGCCGATCCTGTCACCGGAGAGCGTCGATCTTCTCGGCAGCAACGCCATCGGCTCCCTCTACACCGGCGTCGAAGGGCGCGGCTTCAGCCTCGGCTGGTCGATCCATCACACGCCCGCGGCGAGCGGGGCTCCCTATGGCCCCGGCAGCTGGCAGTGGGGCGGCGTCTACGGCCATTCCTGGTTCGTCGATCCCGCCAACCGCCTCTCCGTCGTCTCCTTCACCAATACCGCGCTGGCCGGTGTCGGAGGGGCCTATCCCGACGCCGTCCGCGATGCGGTCTATGGCTGAGAGGATCCGGACACGGGCGGCGCGAGTCGATCGCTGACCGGGCGGATCGTTCGGGATCGCATCTTGGCGAAGCATCGGCGCCGCCGGTATCCTCAGCCGTCCGCCAGGGGAAACGCGTGCGTCTTCTCGCCCATCTTCTCGTCGCGATCGCTGTCGCCCTCGCGACGGGCTTCGGCACGGCCTGGTGGATGCTGTCGGCGGGTCCGCCCTTCGGGGCCGTGCATCGCGGCGCCTGGGTGACGTGGCCGGAAGCCGGACGCGGCGAGGCCGATCCCTATTTCCGCGCCGTGCTGGCCCGGCGGGGTGTCGCGCCTCTCGGCTCGGGAGAGGGACTGACCTTCGTCGCGGCGCAGGACGATGCCGGCGCGGTGCTCGACGGCGGCTGCACCTACCGCATCGAGGGGACGGCGCCGCCCGCCCGGCTCTGGACGCTGACGGCGAGCGACACCGACGGACGGAGCTTCGTCAATCCCGCGGGCCGCGTCGGCTTTCATTCGCGCGAGATCCTGAGGCGCGAAGACGGCAGCTTCGTCATCACCCTCGCGCGGAACGTGCAGCCCGGGAACTGGCTTCCCGCCGGCGGCGGTCCGATCCTGCTGACGCTGCGCCTCTACGACACGCCCCTTTCCGAGAGCGGCGTCGAGGATGCGATCCTGCCGGCTTTGACCAGGGTGAGCTGTCCATGAAACGGCTGGCGCTCTATCTCATCGGCGGGCTGCTGCTCGGCGGCATCATCCATATCGCGGTGGTGCTCCTCGTCCCGCACTTCGCCACGCGCGATGCCTATGGCGCGCTCGCCCGCCTCGGCCCGGACGATGTCTTCCACGCGGTTCCCGCTGAGGGCGGCGATACGCCGATCGCCGGCCTCGACCCGCGTATGGCCTATGTCGCCTGCCGCTTTTCCCTCGCCGACCGGCCGCTCCATATCTTTGCGCCGATGACCGAGGACTTCTGGTCGGCCGCCGTGTTCGACGATCGCGGCAACAATCTCTACAGCCTGAATGACCGGACTGCGGGCCGCCGGGACCTCGATCTCGTCGTCGCGACACCGCTGCAGGTGCTCCGGCTGCGCGAGAACCCGCAACCAGCCCTGGACAACGCGATCGTGGTCGAACTTCCCATGACCGCCGGCTTCGTCATGCTCCGCGCCTTCGTCGGTGATCCGACGCTGGAGCCCCCGGTCAGCAAGGCGCTCGCCGAGGCCGACTGCACGGCAGGCTGACGTCACCCTCCCAGTTCATCGAACCGGTCGGCCGCGGCGCTTACACGCCCGCGCGCCCATTTCGCCGACGCGCCGATTCGCGTGGATCGAGCCGGACAAGGGTGCGATCGGACCGCTTAGTTCTGGCTCAGCAACATTTCGCAACAATTGGCAACTTAAAGCAACATTGGGACTTCTTGCGCACCGTTCATTGCCGAACAATAATTCAACGACTGTTCACGGTCAATTGATTGCAGAATGGCAAGTCGTTGATTTCCAATATCATTTCGCTTCCCTTACTATCTGTTCTAACAACGTCTGTCGCTTTTTTGTGACGCCCCGCCTCGATTCCGCTGCGGATCGGAACCTTACTATTCACGGTGATGCCGGGCGGGAGTTAGCTTGGGTTCAGCAGGTGACGAGCCTGCTCTGACGGCCAGTATGTCAGCGGCTCTGACGCTCACGGGCGGGGGAGAGGCAGACGGCCCAATCTAACTGGAGAACGACTATGAATCTGAAGACTCTTCTCCTTGGCTCTGCCGCCGCCATGCTCGTGGCCGGCAGCGCCCAGGCTGCGGATCTGACGGTCGCCGAGCCGGTCGACTACGTGAAGGTCTGCGACGCCTTCGGTTCGGGCTTCTTCTACTCGCCCGGCACCGACACCTGCATCAAGGTCGGCGGCTATGTGAAGTTCGGCACCGCCTTCGGCGACACCGACTTCGGCACCTACAACAGCTACTACCCGACCTCGAACTGGTCGAACTTCTACACGGAAGCTTCGGTTCAGCTCACCGCGTCGTCGGTCACCGAGTTCGGTAACCTGACGGGCTTCATCGACTACCGCGCCCAGACCGGCAACACCGGCAACTTCTCCTCGTCGGCTTCGCAGATCGTCAACTCCTCGACGAACTCCGCCTATGTCGACAGCGCGTGGCTGTCGATCGGGCCGATCAAGGCTGGTCGCTTCACCTCGCTGTTCGACTTCGGCCGCGGCTACACCGACACCGGCGCCTTCGGTTCGGACTCGACCGTCGACCACATCCAGGCGACCTATGCCGTCAACGGCTTCGGTCTCGCCCTGTCGATCGAAGACCAGCGTGACCGTGGCTCGGCTCCGGGCCTCGACGGCATCACCGACATCGACGGCGCCTATGCCTATGGCGGCCAGAGCAACATCCCGGACATCGTCGGTGCGGTCACCTACGCCTCGGGCATCTTCTCGGCCAAGTTCGCCGGCGCCTACGTGAACGCCGCCGTCGATCAGTCGGGCTCGGGCACGCTCCTCGACCCCTACAACTACGAGAAGAAGGACGGCTGGGCCGTCGGCGGCAGCCTCGAGTTCGCGCTCGACAGCTTCTCGCCGGGCGACAAGTTCTTCATCACCGGTGCCTATGGCGACAACGCCAACTCCTACACCGGCATCGCGGGCGGCACCTCGGTCGCCGGCACGGCCGCCAATCTTGGCACGCTCTACTACGCGGCGATCGCCCCCGGCTCCAGCTGGTCGGCCCTTGCTTCGTACAAGCATGTCTGGACGCCGGCCGTCTGGTCGGCCGTCTCGGGCGGCTACGCTTCGTATGACGGCGATGGCACCGAGTATGGCAACTACAACATCGACGCCTATCGCTTCGTCGCCTCGACCGGCTGGACGCCTGTCACGGGCCTCGACCTGATGCTCGACGGCCAGTACTCGCACCTCGACATCACGGACAATGGCGACGACAACGACGGCGACGTCTGGTCGGTCAACCTCTGGATGAAGCGCTCCTGGTAATTACCGGTCCACGGTAACAACAATAATCCTGACCTCCATCCCTTCACCCCGGGGATGACTTCGAGGCCCGTCGCAAGACGGGCCTCTTTTCATTGCGGGGTAAGGCGGCATCTCGCGACGAGCGAAAGCGCCCGAGCGCTGTCGCAGCGCCGGACGCTTATTGCTCGACGTTCCGGGAAATCTAGGGACGTGTCTTCGCGGGGGCGGACTTCGGCGCCGGCTGGGGGTCGGGGATCCGCTCGATGCGGACGCCGGAGAAGATCACGATCTCGCCACGAGGCTCGCCACGGCGCAGTGGTCGCGGGCGGCGCCTCGCATCGCTCGAAAAGGCCAACAGCGCTCCCATGCGGCCCTCCTTGCCGTATCCGCCGGCCGGACGCATGCCCGAGCCACGGCGGATGCCTTCGGCTCTTATGAAATTCATTAAAACGCCCGCAAGGTTAACAGTCCGTCAATGCATTCCCGCGAGACTCCGCGTCGAGCCTTCGCTCCCGGTACCGCGTGATCATGCATCCCTCATTTCCTTCGGATGGTCTCCTGGCCATGGCCGTGTCCAACCAGCAAAGCCGCGATGCCGCCCTGCTCCGGGCCACCACGGAGCTCTTCGTCCTTGAGGCGAACCACGATGCGGACGCCATCCGCCGCTTCGAAGAGCTCGCGACGCATTTTCTCGCCCGCGTCCCGGCGGCCGACCGCGCCTTCGTGGCCGAGCGGCTGTCGCGGAGCGCCGATGCACCGGCCTCCGTGCTGCGCCTGCTCGGCAAGGATGTACCCGAGGTGGCGAGCCCCGTGCTCAAGCGCTCGCCGGCGCTCGGCGAGTTCGACCTTCTCACCATCATCGCCGGAACCGGGGCGCCGCATCATCGCCTGATCGCGACGCGCGGCGACCTGTCGGCGCTCGTCGTCGGCGCCCTGCGGCTCACCGGCGATGCCGAGGTGATCGCCCGCCTTTCCGGCTATCCCGACGTCGTCACCGAGACGGACGACACGCCGGCCGAGCCCGTCGCTGCCGCCGATATGCTGGAACTCCCGGCCGAGCAACCCGCATTCCTCGCCCCGGCCGCCGAGGACGAGCCGGACCGGATCCTCGGATCGCACGAAGCCGTCCCCGCCGCCGCTGCCGAGGTGCCCGCGGACGAGGCGGCAACGGCGCAGTCCGCTCCCATCGCCCCCGATCCGACTTCAGAGGACGAGCCCGAGTTTCGCGATCCGGCGCCGGGCCCCGAAGCGATGGAGATTTTCGCCGCGGTGCGGGCGCTCGCGACCAGCTTCGAAGAGATCGCGGGCGATAAGGCCGGCCGGGCTTCGCGCCGGCATCTTGCCGATCCGCTGCCGGCCTCGGCCGGCGCCTTCCTCGATCTCGACCGTGCCGGCCGGCTCGCCGTCCTCAACCATCTCGCCGGGCGGCCCGCCAGCAGCCGAGGCGCCGGCAGCGTCCTCGACGCCGATCATGCCTTCCGCCTTGCGCTCGGCCGTGCGCGCCTCGCCTCGCTGGCCCGCCAGCGGCAGCGCGATGCTCTCATCCGCACGCTGGCCCAGGGCCTGCGCCTTGAGGAAGCGGATGTCACCGCCCTCCTCGATGATCCGTCCGGCGAACCGCTGGTCGTGCTCCTGCGCGGCATCGGGCTTTCGGAGAGCGAGGCGCAACAGGTTCTGATGTTCGCCAACCCCGTGATCGCGCAGGGCGTCGAGAGCTTCGATCGTCTGGCGCGCCTCCTCTCCGAGACGCCGGAAAGCGTCGCGGCGGACCTGCTGGCGCTGTGGCGGACCGGGGAGATGCCGCGGTCGAAGCCGATGGAGGGCGCGGCCTCCGGCCATCAGCCGGTCTTCGCGGATCTCGAGATCCGGCGCGGCATCCATTCGGGCGACGCCCGCTCCGCGCCTCTTTCCCCCTCCGGCCTGTCCGATCCGCCCGAGCGCAGCACCTTCGGCCTCCGCCGCGGCTGACGCTCAGGCCTCGACCACATTGAGGAAGGGCCGCGCCTGCTTGTCCTCGATCTCGACGACATAGAGATCGGGATCGAAGCGCTCCTCCGAGCCGAGACGGGTCAGAATCCTCTCGCGCGCGACGCCGGATTCGATCCGCGTGAAGAGGCGATCCGTCGGCCTGTCGCTGTCGAGGAAGGCGCTCTGCGGCGCTTGGCCGTAGAGATCGAAGCCGCCGTCGAGCCGATCGACCACCACGAAGATGGCGCCGGCCTCGGAAGCGCCGCGCCGCGTGACCGCGGCGAAGGCGCCGCCCACCATCGCGCGTCGCACCAGCGCCGACACGAAGAGCGCCGAGGTGACTCGCATGTCCTGATTCCGTTCTGGTCGTGACTAGATGGATTTCATCGCGCCGATCGCGATCAGCTTCTGGACCACCATGTCGTTGACCTCGCCGGTCAGCGCAAGGCCGTTGTCGAGTTCGAAGCGCCGCACCGCATCCTCGGTATCCCCGCCGCCGTTTCCGTCGACGCGGATCGGGCCGTAGCCGATATCGTTCAGGGCCGACTGGACCTTGCGAATGCGGGCGGCGGACTGGATCGGGTCGATCGAGCCGGTGGCGGTCGGGTCGGCTGGCTGCGCCGGCAAGGCGGCGGCGGCTGGACCATCGCCCGAAGGCGCCGCGTTGCTCGACCTCGGCAGCACCTTCCTCAGCAGCGCCAGCAGCCTGGCGCTGGGCTGCCCCGTTGCCGGCAGGCCCTGCTCGGTCTCGAAGGCGGTGATCGCGGCGCGGGTCTGGCGGCCCATCTTGCCGTCGACCGCGCCGTCATAGAGCTTCAGCGCCGCGAGCGAGCGCTGCGTCTCCATGAGCAGCGCGACGGGATCGGTTGGGATCGGCGCAGCCGCCGGGGCGCTCGCGAGCGGCTTCTCGGCCTTCGCCGGCTGGTTCGCCGCGTTCTGCCCAGCCCGCTGCTTCGGCAGCGGCACCGTGCTCGTCGCCTCCGTGCCTGCATCGGGCCGGGTGGCGAAGAAGGGCGCCGGATGATGCGCCGTCTGGAAATAGGCCGCGTTGGTGACGATGGCTCCGACGACGATGACGACCATGACGAAGCCGCCGGTGCGGACCGGATTCTCGATCACGGCATCGGTGATGCGGCCGAAAAGACCGTCCGGCTCGGTATAGACGTCGCGGCGGCGCACCACCGGCTTCGGCTTCGGGCGACGCTCAGGCAATGCGGCGCTCCTTCTCATAGGCCATGCCGCCCGGCGCCGCGCGCCGTTCGGTCGGCCGCGCCACGGTTTCGGCGGGCAGCGTGACGGAGACCGTCGTGCCCTCGCCCGGCTTGCTGGCGATGGCGAGCGTTCCGCCATGCAGGTGCACGAGGCCCTTCACTACAGAGAGGCCGAGCCCGGTGCCTTCGTAGCGGCGGTTGATGTCGGCATCCGCCTGGACGAAGGGCGTGCCGAGGCGTGGCAGGTCGTCGGCCGAGATGCCGATGCCGGTATCTGCGACCTCAACGACGATGCCGCCCTGACCTTCCCGCGCGGCGATCGTCACCGTCCCGCCCGCCTCGGTGAACTTGGCGGCGTTGGAGAGGAGGTTGAGCAGGATCTGCCGGCAGGCGCGGCGGTCGGCGAGAAGATCCGGCAAGCCGGGCTCGATGCGTCGCTCGAGACGGAGATGACGGCTCGCGATCTGATGCGACATCATCTCGATCGCGCTCTCGACCAGCCCGGCGACCGGGACCGGCTCGACATGGATCTCGAAACGGCCGGCCTCGATCTTCGACATGTCGAGAATGCTGTTCACCACCTCGAGGAGGTGCTCGCCCGAGGAGCGGATCAGCCGCGCATAGTCGCGATGACGCTCGAACTCGAATCGGCCGAAGAGCTGTTGTTCGAGAATGTCGGAAAAACCGATGATGGCGTTGAGCGGTGTTCGCAGTTCATGGCTCATATTGGCGAGGAACTGGCTCTTGGCGCGGTTCGCCTCGTCGGCGGCCCGGCTCGCTTCGGCGAAGGCGGCTTCCTGCGCCTTGCGGAAGTTGATGTCGCGGGTGACGGCGACCACGCCGCGCCCCGAGGCAGGATCGACGACCGGCCGGCAGCGCATCTCGACCCAGGTGAAGCCACCCGCCTCCTCCGGGCCGACGCGCAGGCGGAATTCCGCCGTCACGGTCTCGCCGGTGCGGTCCGCTTCGGACAGCGCGCGGAGAAAGGCCGGCCGGTCTCCGATCAGCACGCGATGGAACAAGCCCTGCCCGAGAAGGTCGGCCGGCGGGCATGCCGCCAGCGCGCGAGCGGCCGGCGAAGCGAAGGTCACGTCGCCATTGGCCAAATGCCGGGTGATGAGGTCGGTCGCGTTGTCCGCGAGCAGGCGATACCGATTGTCGCCGAGCCGCGCCGCCGCGCTGGCCTCAGCATGCAGCGTCTCGACACGGATCGCGATGAGGGCCGCGTAGAGGACGGCGCCGGCGATCACGGCCGGGCCGAACGCCGGCTGAACCGCGAGTTGCACCGGCAGGGCGCCTGCCGCTGTCAGGAGAAGCACCGCGGCGAGCGCCGCGACGGCGAGGCCGGCAGCGGCGCCCATCACGCGTCGCGATCCGGCGAGCCCAGCTTCCGCAGGCACCAGAACGAGCCAGGTCAAGGCGGGCGAGGTCATGCCCCCCGTAAAGGCCGCGAGCCATGCGACGAGCGTCGCGAGCGCTGCCGAGGAGAGGAGTTGAGCTACCCCATAACGTCCGGTGCGCGAAAGGAACGCCGCGATCGGCAGCGGCGCAACGAACAGCAGGAAGGCGATGGCCACCGCGGGCGACGGCAAGCCCGCGACGGCCAGCCAGACCGGGATCGCGAGCAGCGCCAGCAGCCCGGCGGCGAGATGCGCGGCGATGAAGCTGCGGTGACGGGCGGCGACCAGCGGGTCCTCCGCCGCGCGGCCGTGCACCAGCCCATCCATGATCCGCCGCAAGGGCTCGAAGGAAACCGTCATACGCAAAACACAACTGCCGGTGCCGTTCCGGCCGTCGGCCGCACCCCGCCGAGGCCTCGATCGGGACGGGCGGATCGTGGCAGTTGCGGCTTAAGGAACGTTGAAGGCAGGCCGAAAGCCGGTCAGCGAAAGCTGCGCCGAGATCATTCGAATTTGAATCAATTCCGCCGGATCCGATGAACTCCGCTTTCAGGTGGAGCGTGTGAGGTCTTCCCCAGATCACGGAAAACGTGACGCCTCGATCCTGTATCGCGTTCGGAGGGCCGACCCTTGTTCATCATCCGCGCCGTGTTCTGGCTGACGGTCGTGCTGCTGCTGATCCCCGGCAGCGGAAGCAAGGACGAAACATCCTTCACCAGTGGCGCCGCCGATGCCCTGCTCGCGGCGCGCGGCGTCGTCGCCGATCTTTCAGGCATCTGCCAGCGCCAGCCCGATGTCTGCGTCCATGGCGGCGCTGCGCTGCAAAGCCTCGGTGCGCGCGCCTGGCAGAATGCCGCGATGATCGCCGGGCGCTTCGGCGGTCATTCCGCCGGCGCGAACGCCCATCAGGACGCGGAACCCGTCGCAGCCCTCCCCGCCACCGGCACGCTGAGGGCCGAGGACATCGCACCGCGCGCTGTGCCGGCGGCTCATCCTGACGGCAAGGCCTGACGACTGGCGAGCGGTGACAGCAGTCCGCGTGCACCCTCCCCCTTCGTCGCGAAAGCCTCTATATCCCGCGCATGGACACGCCCGCACTGCCCTCGATCGAGACGATCATCGACGACTTCGCCTTTCTCGATGAATGGGAGGACCGCTACCGCTATCTCATCGAGCTCGGACGGCAATTGCCTCCGCTCGCCGACGAGGCTCATAACGACGCCAACAGGGTCCAGGGCTGCGCGAGTCAGGTGTGGCTGCAGAAGTCGCTGCGCGAGGGCAAGGACGGGCGGCGCCTGGACTTCGAAGGCGACAGCGATGCACTGATCGTCCGCGGCCTCGTCGCCATCGTCATCGCTCTCTTCTCGGGGCGTACTCCGGCTGAGATCCTTTCCACCGATGCCGAGGCGGTCTTCGCACGGCTCGGCCTCAAGGATCACCTCTCGCAGCAGCGATCGAACGGTCTTCGTTCGATGGTCGCTCGGATCAGGGCCGAGGCGGCGGCAGCCGCCTGAGCCAACCCATTTTCAGACGATGCGCCGGCGCTCCCGCCCGACCGCCTCGCCGGCGAGGCCGTAGTGGCGGGCGAGCGCGGAAAGACCGAGCCGGATCACCAGCTTTGCCGAACGCTGGGGCCAGCCGCGTTCGCTCTCGATCTGGTCGATGCCTTTCAGGAAGCAGCAGAAGTCGACCACGGCGCCGGCAAGCTCCGGCCCGAGGCACTCGACCGCCCTTCCGACGCGCAGCCGCGCCGCGAGGGCTGCATCGGTCAACTCGGCGACGCCGCCGGCATGGCCGCTGCCGCGCGCGCCGCTCGCCGCCGGATTCCAGCTCGCGGTGACGGACGGCATCATCTGGCCACGCGTAAAATCGGTGCGAAGCCGCTCGCCCGCATCGAAGGCCGCCGCATCAATGAGCGGCTGGCCGTCGCGGCCCTTGCGGGCCCGGAGCCAGGCGAGCGGGCTCTCGCCGCGATTGACCGTGACCGCGCGCCGCTCGCCGGCCATCGTGATCACCGCCGTCGTGCGGTCCTGATGCTGGGCAGCGAGGTCGCCTCCGGCAAGCATCCGGCGAAGCATGAGCCGGCCCGCAGGCGACAGTCGGTAGCATCCCGCGTCGCCCGCCCCCTCGAGCGCTCCACGCGCGAGCAGGCCGCGAACCGCCGCCACGCTGACCGCGACCCTGCACCGCTGCGCCTTCGGCTCGCCACTCACGAGTGTGGCCTCGTCCGACGAGATGGTCACGATGGCTCCGGCGACGGAGAGGCGCTTTGCCAGCCTGCGCTCGTCAGCATCCATCGTCATCGGGAGATGTCCCGCGTGGCGAGCCGGCCGGCGATCGCGACATCCAGGCGGTCGATGAGCGCATCGAAGTGGGCGTCGTCCCGCGACTCCTCGATCCGGCGGCAGGCATGGGCGGCGGTCGTGCGGTCTCGGCGGAAGAGCCGTCCAGCTTCTGTGAAAGAAAGGCCGAGCCTCGTGCGAGCGAGATAGATCGCGACCTGCCGAGCGAGTGCCACACGGGCCGTGCCGCGCACCGGCGACAGGATGCGGTCAGGCCTGACGCCGAGCGCCTCGCCGATCGCCTCTGTGAGCATGCGCCGCATCCGCTCTTCGCCGTCCACCGGACCGCGCGTGCTCCCAGTCGCCCCGCTTTGTTGAAACTGCATGATCCATCCATCCCGACTCAACTGCGAATTGCCATATTAGGAATTACTTCCTATCGGTAGGCTAACTCGGTTTCGCGCGGCGGGGATAGATTCTTTTGGCTGCAACCACGCGCTGTGTCGTGGCCAGGAAAAACAAGGGCCCGGCACACGGCCAGGCCCTCGGTCGATTTCTCGTGTCCGGCCGTGCCGGTGATCAGCGGCGCTTGCGCTGCTGGCCGAGGCCCATCTTCTTGGCGAGCTCGGAGCGCGCAGCGGCGTAGTTCGGGGCGACCATCGGATAGTCGGCCGGCAGGCCCCACTTCTCGCGATATTCTTCGGGCGACAGATCATAGTGCGTGCGCAGGTGGCGCTTCAGCGACTTGAACTTCTTCCCGTCCTCGAGGCAGACGATGTAGTCCGGGAACACCGACTTCTTCGGGTTCACGGCGGGCTTCAACGGCTCCGGCTCCGGCTCGACGACGCCGCCATGCGTGCGGTTGAGCGCCTGGAAAACCTCGGAGATCAACCCCGGCAGATCAGCCGCGGAGACCGAGTTGTTGCTGACGTAAGCCGACACGATATCCGCCGTCAGATCGATCAGGTCGCTGCCTACGATTTTGTCGCTCATCTTGCGCTCGAACCTCTTGGATATAGGGGAGAAAACTCTGTCGGGGCCCCGCAGGACTTGGTCATGTGATCATCGCGCTTACCGCACGCGCATTGCGACGATCGAAGCCGTCCGGCGCCCGATTGGTTATTGTGGGCGATCTATATAAGTGCTCTCCAGCGAATACAAGCCTCAAGTTTCGCTGAGATCGCCCGGCCCACAACTAGAACGACGCGGCGTTTGGTCTCGTTTCGATCTATTCAATTCGAACACAATTCGGCCGCAACCATCACAAGGCTGCGATCAACAGAACGATACCCAGAAGTGCGGTCGCCGCGAGCGCGATATCGCCGGTTCGCCAGTTGCCGGCATCCGATGTCATCCTCACCCAAGCCCTTGCAAGCAGACGATTTTCCTGCCGCGCCGCATCGGAGGCAGGAAGGAGGGCGAGCCGTGCTGCTCGCCATACGGCGCTGGCGCGACGGCCGAATAGGGACGGCGCCACTCGCCACAACCAGTCGCTGTCGACGGTAATGCCCGCACGCGGCGCAAGTATTGTCAGAAACATTGCGAAACAAATCAGCGCGCCGACAAGCAGCATGATCTGGAACAGGATATGGTCGGGGGTCAGCACGGCGACGCCCGCGATCGCCGGAACCAGCATGGTCAGCAGGGACGGCATGAATCCGATCGCGAGAATCGCCGCGGCGACGATCGCCATCGCGGCAACCATGCTGACGGGCGCCGCCCACGCGGTAGCCGGACCCGGCTTTGGCCGAAGCATGGCGAACCAGGGCAGACGAAGCCCGGCATAGAGCAGCGAGCCTGCCGAGACCGCGGTCAACAGGAACCAGGCAGTCGCGGCGTGGTCTTCGGCCAGCGCCTGCATGATAGCGGATTTGCTCACGAAGCCCGCCGTCAGAGGCAAGGCCGCGAGTGCGAGGCCGCCGAGGATCATCGCGAGCGTCGTCGCCGGCATGGCCCGCGCCAGACCACCGAGCGCCGTCAGCCGCGCCGTGCCCGTCGCTCGCAGGACGGCGCCCGCCGCCATCATCAGGAGCGACTTGTAGAGGATGTGGACGAAGGCATGTGCCGCGGCCGCCCCGAGTGCCAGAGGAGTGCCGATGCCGACGGCGACCACCATGAAGCCGACCTGCCCGACGATCGAATAGGAGAGCAGGCGCCGGATATCGTTCTCGATCAGCGCGTAGACCATGCCGTAGACGGCCATGACGAGGCCGATCGGGATCAGCATGGATTCACCCGGGAACAGCCGGATCAGAACCGCGACCGCCGCCTTGGTCGTGAAGGCGGAGAGGAACACCGCGCCCGACCACGACGCCCGCGGATAGGCATCGGCAACCCAGGCCGAAACGGGCGGCGCACCGGCATTGACCAGCACGCCGGCGAGGATCAGCAGCGATGCGATGGAGTCGGCTTCGAACGGTCGAAGCGCGATGCCGCCATCGCCGATCGAACCGGCGACGCCCGCGAAGAGCAGCACGCCGCCGAAAGCATGCATGAGCGCGTAGCGGGTGCCCGCCCGCGCCGCTCCGTTGGCGAAGATGACCAGCGTCGAACCGATGGCCATCAGTTCCCAAAACACGAAGAGGCTGAGCAGGTCGCCGGCGAAGACCACCCCTTGCGCGGCGGCGGCATAAAGAAGCACGGCAGCGCGCTCCGCCGTGCTTTTCTGGTCGAGCGCGAAGACGGCGCCCGCAATCGCCGCAAAGGCGAATGCAGTGCCGAAGAGCCGCGCGGTGGCGTCGGGCGAGACCGGCTTCAGCACCATGCCGAGCCAGCCGACCGTCTCGTTGCCGTCCGGAACGGTCCAGACGAGGACGAGTGCCAGAAGCGGCGCGGCGACGAAGACGAGGTCCTGCAGGCGACCGCGGGCGAACAGGACGGCGAGGCTTCCGGCGAGCAGCGGCCAGAACGGGGCGAGCAGCAGCGTCTCAGTCATCACGCTCCTCCTCGCCGGCGCGGGTCTCCGGACGCCGGGCGATACGGGCCCAGCCGGTCGCGAGCGCGATCGCCGAGATTGAGGCGACGATGCCGTACCACGCGGCGAAGCCCGGCGTGCCGTCGATGCCGAAGGCGGGATGGTGGCTGACGAGGAAGTCGCAACCGACAAGGACGACAAGCAGGACGGCGAGCCCGATCGCCAGGCGCAACCTCATCCCCCCAAGCCCTGCGAAGATGCTGCTCCAGTTCATGACCGGGGTCCTTTCACGGCGCCACCATCGCGCTGGCCAGACGAAGCGGCACATCCGGGAAGAGGAAGAGAAGCACCGTCCCCGCGGCAGTCGCCGTCAGGGCCACGACGATCGCGAGCGGCGCTTCCGCAACGGGGCCACCGGCCGGTTTCAGGAACGCGGCCGTCAGGATCGGCAGGAAATAGGCGCCGTTCAGCACGGTGGAGACGACGATCACGCCGACGGCGAACCAGTCGGCTGCGCTGCCCGCGGCGCCGAGCATGAACCACTTGCCGAGGAAGCCCGCCGTCGGCGGCAGACCGATCATCGACACCGTGCCGATCGCGAAGGCCGCCATGGTCCAGGGCATGCGGCGGCCGATGCCATTCATGCGGCTGACCTTGGTGACATGTTCGGCGGTATAGACGGAGCCGGCCGCGAAGAAGAGCGTGATCTTGGAGACGGCATGGGCGGCGATGTGCAGTGCCGCGCCGATGGCGGCGGCCGGGGTCGCGATGGCCGCCGCCATGACGATGTAGGAGAGCTGGCCGATCGTCGAATAGGCCAGCCGGCGCTTCAGATCGTCGGCCGTCAGCGCCACGAGCGAGGCAGCGACAACGGTGAACCCGGCGACATAGACGAGCCATGCCGAGGCGCCCGTCTCGCGCAGCGTGTCCAGGCCGAAGACGTAGACACTGACCTTGAGGATCGTGAAGACGCCGGCCTTGACGACCGCGACGGCATGCAGGAGCGCCGAGACAGGCGTCGGCGCCACCATGGCCGCCGGCAGCCATCGATGCAGCGGCATGACGGCCGCCTTCGCCGCGCCGAAGACGAACATGCCGAACAGCACCGCCATGCCGAGCGGCCCGACATGGCCCGCCAGGATGCCGCCGGGCGTGAACGCAGTCGTGCCCGTGGCAACCGCCGTCCACACGATGGCCGGCAGCAGCAGGATCATCGAGGCGCCGATCAGCGTCAGAAGATAGGTGCGACCGGCCCGCATCGCCTCCGCGCTCTGCTTGTGGGTCACGAGCGGGAAGGTCGAGATCGACAGGAGTTCGTAGAAGAGGAACAGCGTGATGAGATTGCCGGACAGCGCAACGCCCATGGTGGAGAAGATCGCCACTGCGAAGGCGCAATAGAACGGCGTCTGTCGCGGCTCGTCGTTTCCGCGCATATAGCCGATCGAATAGACCGTGTTGGCGATCCAGAGCGTCGCGGCGACGCAGGCGAACAGCATGCCGAGCGGCTCAAGCGCCAGTGCGAGATCGAGACCCGGCGCGATCGTCACGAGATGCAGCGAGGGCCGCGCCCCTTCGAGCACGCGCGCCAGCAGCAGGAACACGACCACGGCGAGCAACAGGGCGCCGGCAAGACTGACAGCCTCGCGGAGGTTCGGCCGGCGGCCGACCAGCGCCACGAGCAGGGCGACCGCGGCCGGAACCGCCAGGGCGAGGACGAGCAGCAACTCGTTGGAGAAAAGCGTGGTCATGGCCGCGCCCCGAGAAGCGCCCGCGCGGCACTGCTCGCCATCTCCGCCGGCCAGGACGCCGCGATGCCGAGCAGGACCGTCAGGACGGCCAGAGTCACAAGCGGAACGAGCAGCGCGGGAGAGGCCTCGGTGGCGGCAGCGGCAACCCGACCAGGCGGGCGAAACCAGACGACCTCCATGATCCGCCCGACATAGAGCACCGCCAGGAAAGAACTCGCGACGATCATGAGGCCGAGCCAGCCCTTGCCGGCCTCGAAGGCGCCGGCGACCAGATACCATTTGGAGACGAAGCCGCTCGTGCCAGGGACGCCGATCAGCGCCAGTCCGGCAATCGTCAGCACAGCGCCGGTGACCGGCATGCTGCGGCCGATTCCGGCGAGGTCCTCGAGCCGCTCGCTGCCGCAGCGATAGAGGATGGCGCCGATCGCCATGAAGGCTGCCCCCTTCATCACGGCGTGGTTGGCGATATGCAGGAACGCGCCGGTGAGCGCATCGGAATTGGCGATGGCGATGCCGAGCGTGATGTAGCCGATCTGCCCGATCGACGAGAAAGCGAGAAGACGCTTCACGTCGTTCTGGAAGATCGCAGCCGCCGAAGCGAGGAACATCGCCGCGAGAGACAGGAGAACCAGCAGCGAGGCGCCCGAGATATCGCCGAACTCGCGATGCAGGCCGAAAATGCCGAAGATGTAGCGGGCCAGCAGGTAGACCGCGACCTTGGTCGCCGTGGACGCGAGCAGGACCGTCGCGGCCGAGGGGGCATAGCCATAGGCGTTGGGGAGCCAGGCATGCAGCGGGAAGAGCGCCAGCTTGAGGGCGATGCCGACGAGGATGAAGGCCTCCGCGGCGAGAAGCGCGCGCGGCGAGGCGACGTCCGGCAGGCGCTCGGCGATCAGCGCGAGGTTGAGCGTGCCCGTCGCGAGATAGAGAAGCCCGACGCCGATGACATAGAAGGTCGCGCCGATGGTTCCGACGATGAGATACTGGTAGGCGGCGACGAGCGCGCGGCGATCGCGGCCGAGCGCGATCAGCGTGTAGGTGGCGAGCGACGAAATCTCGAGGAAAACGAAGGCGTTGAAGGCGTCGCCGGTGACCGCCATGCCGAGCAGGCCGGACGTGGCGACGAGCATCATCGTGTAGAACCAGGGCTGGCGCCCTTCGTCGATCTCGGACGCCACGCTGAGGCGGGCGAAGGCGATCGTCGCCAGTGCCATGAAGGTGACGACGACGAGAATGAGGACGTTGACGGCATCGACCCGGTACTCGATGCCGAGCTCGGGCGGAAAGCCGCCGAGCGCATAGGAGATCACGCCGTTGGCGGCGACCTCGCGCGAGAGGGCGAGAGCGCAGGCAAGGCTCGCGGCGGTGGCGGCCATCGCGATCGGCCAGGACGCGGCCGGATGACGGATGATCGCGACCAGGAGCCCGCCAAGCAGCGGCATCAGGACGACAAGCACAGGCAGGTGATGCTGTAGCGCGGCGAGGCTCATGCACCGCGCTCCTTGCCTTCGGCTCTCGCGGCGTCGCGTGCCAGGATCTCGCTCTCCTCGATCGTGCCATAGGCGCCCTTGATGCGGATCGCGAGGGCGAGACCGAGCGCCAGCGTGCCGATGCCGACGACGATGGCGGTGAGGATCAGCACATGCGGCAGAGGGTTGGAATAGACCCCGAAGCGGTCGTCGAGGATCGGCGCGGTGCCGCCGAAGATCTTGGCCGGCAACAGGTAGAGCAGGTAGACCGAGGACTGGAACAGCGACAGACCGACGAGCTTCTTGATGAGGTTGCCGCGCGCGATGACCGTGTAGAGTCCCGCGACCATCACGATGACGATCACATAGCGCGTGGCTTCGGAGGCGAGCGTCTCGACGAAGGTCATGTCGGCCGCCGTCCTGCGAAGGCGTAGAAGATCGCGATCATGCTCGAGAAGACGGTCACGAACACGCCGGCCTCGACCAGGAACACGCCCCATTCCTGTCCATGGACGGCGTCGTGGGCGAGATGATCGTAGTCGAGGAAATTGTCGCCGAGCAGCAGCGAGACGATGCCGACCGCGGCGTAGATCAGGACGCCGGCCGGAACCAGTCGCTCGACGAGCCCGCCCGGCACGATGCGCTCGGCAGCGGCCTGGCCATTGATCAGCGCGTAGAGGATCACGGCCGCAGCCGCGATCACGCCTGCCTGAAAGCCGCCGCCGGGGCCGTAGTCGCCATGGAACTGCACATACAGCGCGAAGAGCAGGAGCGGCGCCAGGATGAACTTGGCGGCGACGCGCAGAATGATGTCGAACCGCATGCTCAGGACCTCTCGCCGCGCCGGCGCAGCAGCACCATCACGCCGATCGCCGCCGTGAAGACGACCGCGGTCTCACCCAGCGTGTCGAACCCGCGATAGCTGGCGAGGACTGCGGTCACGACGTTCGGAATGCCGGTGTCGGGCAGCGACCGCTCGAGATAATCGGCACCCTGCGCATGGATCGGCTGATCGGCCGAGCCGAAGGCCGGAAGATCGCTCATGCCCCAGACCAGCACGACGGCGGTAATGCCGGAGACGAGGATCGGGACGATGCGGCGCTGGCGGTCGGCCTCGCCATGGCCTGTCAGGTAGAGCGCGCCGAGGAACAGGACAGTCGAGATGCCGGCACCGACCGACGCCTCCGTCATCGCCACGTCGACTGCGTCGAGGACGACGAACAGCGTCGCCATGATGAAGCTGTACGCGCCGAGCAGGATCACGAGGGCGAGCAGACCGCGCACGCGGAGGATCGCCACCGCGAGCACCGCGACGAACCCCATGAGGACCAGCGACAGCAGCGCCTCGGCGACCAGCGGCGCGTTGGTCATCGCCGTCCCTTTCGCGGTTTGGCGGGCCGGGCGTTTCGCGCAGCCGACATGGAGGGCTTCGCCCCCGTTTCGTGCAGAGGCTTGATGCCGGCAGCGAGCGCGGCGGCGGCGAGGGCGTGCGTCGCCGCAGGGCCCATGAAGAGCAGGAACAGCACCAGGCAGACAAGCTTGGCCGCGGCGAAGCTCGGTCCAGCCAGCAGCGCCAGGCCGAGCAGCACCAGCGCCATGCCGGTCGTGTCGGCGAGCGACGCCGCGTGGATGCGCGTGAAGAGATCCGGCATGCGCAGGAAGCCGAAGGCTCCGATCAGGAAGAAGCCGGCCCCTGCGAGAACGAGAAGGCCACCCACGATCTGGACGGCGAGCCCGCCCCACTCGATGGCGATCATGACGCATTCTCGTCGGTTGTGGCCCCGAGCGCACCAGAGCGGAAGAACTTCAGCACGGCGAAGGTGCCCACATAATTGAGCAGGGCATAAGTCAGCCCGAGATCGATGAAATCCGGCCGTCCGCCGACGAAGCCATAGAGTGCGACGATGAGGATCGCCGCATTGCCGATCGTGTTCACCGCCAACAGGCGGTCGAAGATCGTCGGGCCGGTCAGCGCGCGGGTGATGAGCATCACGATCGCGACGAGGACGGCGACGAGCGCGGCGAAGATGGCGATCATCAGCGCCCCTCCCCTTCGAAGCGCGCGACACGTCGCTCCATGCCGCCGTCCTTGAGATCCTGCGCCGCCTCCCTGCTCAGGGCATGGACGCGGAAGAGCCGCCGCTCGCGATCGATGCCGACGGTGACGGTCCCGGGCGTCAGGGTGATCGAGTTGGCATAGGTCACCGCGCCGACGACCGATTTCCGCCCGGTCGGAAGCTCGAAGAACTCCGGCGCCACGGGACGGCGGACATCGAGGATCACCCGTGCGACGCCGATGGAGGATTTGATGATCTCAACCGCGAGCCAGGGCCAGTAGCCGAGCCCGGCCACGATCCGTTCGACCGGATGGCCCTCTTCGTCGGCAAAGCCGGTGACGCGGCCAATCCAGGCGATGCCGATCGACACCAGCAGCCCGGCGCCGATCAGCCAGAGCGTGTAATGCCCCGACATCAGGAGCCAGAATGCGAACAGGAAGAGGGCGAGACTGGCGGCTCTGATCATCGGCTCCTTTCCCGATCGACTGGATGGCACCTGAGTTCGACTGGATGTCGGCTGGATTGGACTGGACGGTGTGGTTCGATTCGCGACAAAGAAAGAAAAACACGACCGTTCGGCGATCCCAAGGCGAATCGGTCCATGCCTTGCCGATTGCCGATCAAACGGGAGACGCGGAGCCGCGCCCCCTCCCGGGAAACCCCTCGGAGGCGCGGCTCGGGACGGCTGCGATGCGCCCCTGATGCTCGCTTGGCGGAAGCGGCCGCCGCCTCTATCTAGGGGCGTCCGGCGGAGCCCGCGTTCCGCTGCGCCATCGCTTCCGGAGATCCATGACCGTGCGCCCGCCCATCGCCGCCCGCCACCCCGTCCGCCACACCGTCCACGGCATCGAGCGGGTCGACGACTATGCCTGGCTCAGAGCCGACAACTGGCAGGAGGTGATGCGCGATCCCGCGACGCTGGCGGCCGACATCCGCGGCTATCTCGAGGCGGAGAACGCCTACACCAAGGTCGAAATGGCCGATACCGAGGCGTTGCAGGCGCTGCTCTTCAAGGAGATGCGCGGCCGCATCAAGGAGGACGACTCGTCCGTTCCCGCGCCTGACGGACCATTCGCCTATGCCACCCGCTTCCTCGAAGGTGCCGAGCAGCCGCGCATCGTCCGCACCCCGCGCGCCGGTGGCGCGGAAGAGGTGCTGATCGATGTCGATGCGCTCGCCAAGGGTCATGCCTACTATGACCTGGGCGGCGCCGACCACAGCCCCGATCACGCCCTGATGGCGTGGAGCTACGACGACAAGGGTTCTGAATCCTACACGCTGCGTGTTCGCGATCTTTCGACGGGCGCGGATCTCGACGACCGGATCGAGACGACGACGGGCGGCGCCGTCTGGTCGGCCGACAGCCGGACGCTGTTCTACACGGTGCTCGACGACAATCACCGTCCCTGCCGCATCTACCGCCACCGCGTGGGTGCGCCGACGTCAGAGGACGTTCTCGTCTTCGAGGAGACCAATCCCGGCTACTTCCTCGGGATTGGCCAGACGCAGTCGGCGCGCTATCTCGTCGTCGATTCGCACGACCACGAGACCTCGGAGCTGCATGTCATCGACGCCGAGGCGCCAGACGCCGCGCCGCGGCTGATCGCCCCGCGGCGCCCGGCCGAGGAATATGACCTCGAGCACAATGGTGACCTCTTCTACATCCTCACCAATGCGGATGGGGCGGAGGACTTCAAGATCGTCACCGCCCCCGTCGCCGCACCCGGCCGCGAGAACTGGACCGACCTGGTGCCGCACCGGTCGGGGCGCCTCATCCTCGGCGTGACGCTGTTCAAGGATTTCATGGTTCGCCTGGAGCGCGAGGGCGGGCTGCCGCGGATCGTCATCCGCGCCCTGGCGACCGGCGAGGAACACGCGATCGCCTTCGACGAGGAAGCCTATTCGCTCGGCCTGTCGGAAGGCTACGAGTTCGACACGACGGTCCTGCGCTTCACCTATTCCTCGATGACGACGCCATCGCGGGTCTATGACTACGACATGGCCGCCCGCACGCGCGTCCTGCGGAAGGAGCAGGAGGTTCCCTCCGGCCATGACGCGTCGCTCTATGTGACGCGCCGCATCTTCGCCCCGGCGCATGACGGGGAGACGGTGCCCGTCTCGCTGCTCTATCGCAAGGATACGCCGCTCGACGGCAGCGCCCCGCTGCTGCTCTACGGGTATGGCTCCTACGGCATCACCATCCCCGCCTCGTTCTCGACGACGCGGCTGTCGCTCGTCGATCGCGGCATCGTCTATGCCATCGCCCATATCCGCGGCGGCAAGGACAAGGGCTTCCGCTGGTATGCCGAAGGCCGGCGCGAGAAGAAGGAGAACAGCTTCCTCGACTTCATCTCCGCCGGCGAATTCCTCGCGAAGGAGGGCTTCACGTCGCGCGGGCGGATCGTCGGCTGGGGTGGTTCGGCCGGCGGCATGCTGATGGGCGCGGTGGCCAACATGGCGCCCGACCTCTTCGGAGGCATCGTGGCGGAGGTCCCGTTCGTCGATGTGCTCAACACGATGCTCGACGACACGCTGCCGTTGACGCCGCCCGAGTGGCCCGAATGGGGCAATCCCATCGAAAGCGAGGAAGCCTACCGGACGATCGCGGGCTATTCGCCTTATGACAATGTGGCAGCCAGGGCCTATCCGCCGATCCTCGCGGTGGGCGGCCTGACCGATCCGCGCGTGACATATTGGGAGCCCGCAAAGTGGGTTGCGAAGCTCAGGGCCGCGAAGACGAGCGACTCGCTCCTGCTGCTGAAGACCAACATGGATGCCGGCCATGGCGGCGCCTCGGGGCGTTTCGACAGTCTCAAGGAGTCGGCCTTCGCGACCGCCTTCGTCCTCAAGGTAACCGGCCGCGCTTGACGGCCGGCAGTTGAGCGACACCTTCAATGGGGAGCCCGCGGATGCGCGGGCGCCATGTGCGGACGCCATGAAGGCAAGGGAGGTTCGCCAATGCGCATGCCAGGGATGAGCAATGTGGCGGGAGCCGCGCTCCTCGCCTTCGCCGTCGCCTCCTGCACGGCGACGACGCCGGGCGGCGGCCAGCGCTTCTACGGCCTCCAGGGTTTCGGCGACAATGTCTCGGCGGGTGACTGCCGGGCATTGGCCGCGGAGGTCGGGCCGCAGAATGTCTGGTTCTCGCGCTTCTCGGGTTCGAAGCCCAACCCATGGGACACCGGCCTCTGGCCGGCCTGGGGCAATGGCTGCTTCAAGAAGCAGGCCGAGTGCAAGCGCTGGCTCTACGACGTCCAGTCCGGCTGGCCGCAGCTCATGGACTTCACCTTCTGCCAGCGCGGACTGCAGAAGGCCTGAGCGCTCCATGAAAAAAGCCCCGGCACACGGCCGGGGCTCTGATCGTCGGTCGGGCGAGAGGGACTTACGCCTTCTCGTAGAGTTCCAGCACGTAGTCCCAGTTGATCAGGCTGTCGACGAACGCCTCGAGATATTTCGGGCGGGCGTTGCGATAGTCGATGTAATAGCTGTGCTCCCAGACGTCGACGCCGAGGATCGGGGTCGCGCCGTGCACCAGCGGGTTCTCGCCGTTCGGGGTCTTGGAGATGGCGAGCTTGCCGTCCTTGACCGACAGCCAGGCCCAGCCCGAACCGAACTGCGTCGTGCCGGCGGCGATGAAATCGGTGCGGAACTTGTCGTAGCCGCCGAGATCGCTGTCGATCGCAGCCTGGAGCTTGCCAGGAAGCTTGTTGCCGCCACCTTCCTTCTTCATCCACTTCCAGAAATGGATGTGGTTGTAGTGCTGGCCGGCATTGTTGAAGAGGCCGGCATTCTTGCCGTAGCTCTCCTTGACGATCTCTTCGAGGCTCTTGTCCTCGAGGCCCGAGCCCTTCAGCAGGTTGTTGCCGTTGGTGACATAGGCCTGATGATGCTTGTCGTGATGGTACTCGAGCGTCTCCTTCGACATGAAGGGCGCGAGCGCCTCGTAGTCATAGGGGAGCGGGGGAAGTTCGAAAGCCATCGGAGCAACTCCTGTCGGATGGTTGGAAGGACCGGGCATGCGCATCGGAAACGGCGGTTCCCGGTGCTGGTTCCGGGTGGCACCATAGGCATCGGGCGGGCTGGCGGCAATCGCCGAATTGGCGACTTCCACCCCCCGCGCGCCGATTGCGGATCGGCTCCCCGACGCGCCAATGCATGCTCTTCGCGCCGCTCACGGCGGATCATATTTGCGTTATGAACCTGCGGATGCTTGTGGCAAGGGACGGCATCAGGTCACTCTCTTGAACAGTTCCGAACAAAGGGGTGACGGAATGCGGAAACTGGTTGCGGCGGCCTGTGCGGCCCTCGTCATTGCGTCGGCGGGCTTCGCCATGGCGGCCTCCGATCTCGGCAAGCAGCGCGAGGCCGACATGAAGGCCATCGGCGGGGCGCTCAAGACCGCCTCGGGTTTTGCCACGGGCAAGGAAGCCTTCGACGCTGCCGCCGCCAAGTCGGCGATGGAAACGATCGCGGCCAAGGCGACCGAGTTCCCGACGCTGTTCCCGGAGGGTTCCGAGAAGGCCGACGGCGGTGCCTCGCCGAAGATCTGGGAGAACAAGGCCGACTTCGAGGCGCATGCCGCCAAGCTCGCCACCGACGCGAAGGCAGCCGCCACGGCCGCCGACAGCGGCGCCGAGGCCTTCAAGGCCGCCTTCGGCACCGTGGCCGCCAACTGCAAGAGCTGCCACCAGCTCTATCGCCTGTCCGACTGAGCGTAGCCGCCGATGCTCCGTCGCCTCGGTATCGCCGTGGTCGCGCTCGCCCTTCTCGGAGGCGCGGCCTTCTGGGTGCTGACGGCGCCGAAGCCTCTGGCGGCGGCGGACATTCCCGACCGTCCGGGCGATCCGGCGAAGGGCGAGGTGCTGTTCTGGGCCGGAGGCTGCGCCTCCTGCCATGCGGCACCTGGCGCAAAGGGCGACGACAAGCTCGTCCTCTCGGGCGGCGAGGCGATCGTCTCGCCGTTCGGTACTTTCCATCCGCCGAACATCTCGCCCGACAAGACGCATGGCATCGGCAACTGGTCGACGCTCGACTTCGTCAATGCGATGAAGCGCGGCCTCGGTCCGGGCGGCGAGCATCTCTATCCGTCCTTCCCCTACACCTCCTACCAGAGGATGCCGATCGGCGACCTCGTCGATCTGAAGGCCTATCTCGACACGCTGCCGCCCTCCGCGGCGGATGCGCCGCAGCACGAGCTGCCGTTCCCGTTCTCGATCAGGCGCGGCCTCGGTCTCTGGAAGCTGCTCTATCTCGACGGCGAGACTTTCGAGCCGGATCCGGCCAAGAGCGACGAGATCAATCGCGGCGCCTATCTGGTCGAGGGGCCGGGCCACTGCAACGAGTGCCACACGCCGCGCAACATGCTGGGCGCGCTGGACTATTCGCATCATCTCGCGGGGGCGCCCAATCCGTCGGGCAAGGGCTTCATCCCGAACATCACCGGTGGCAAGGGCGGCATCGGCGACTGGTCGGCCGAGGACATCGCCAACTTCCTCGAGACCGGTCTGACGCCGGACTTCGACAGCGTCGGCGGAACCATGGTCGACGTTCAGGAGAACATGGCCCAGCTCCCCGCCTCGGACCGCAAGGCCATCGCCGCCTATCTCAAGGACCTGCCCCCGCTCGACCGAAGCGACGGCGGCGGCAACTGATCATTCGACATTTTTCAACGTCCGTTGTCGAAATGGACGTCCTTTCTCCGACATGGCAGTGAAGCGGGATGGCCCGCTTCCGGCCGAGCGCCGTCCCCATCGGAGAGATGCGATGCAGTACGCCATTCTTTTCTATGAGACCGACAAGGAATTCGCGACCCGCGACCACACCGAGGAAGGTGCCGCCTACTGGGGCGCATGGCGGTCCTATATCGACGAGATCAGCGCCAGCGGCATTGTGCGCGGCGGCGCCGGGCTGCTCGGTCCCGAGACTGCGACCACCATCCGGCTCGCGGATGGCCGCAAGCATGTCCAGGACGGTCCCTTCGCGGCGGCCAAGGAACAGCTCGCGGGCTTCTTCCTGATCGAAGTGCCCGACATCGACGCGGCGCTCGCCTGGGCGGCCAAGGCTCCCTGCGCGCCGATCGGGGTCGAGGTGCGGCCAACGCTTCCCGGCATGTGACATCGGCAATCCCTCCAGGGGACGCGGGTCGATGCGGCCGGTCGAACAGGCGGTGCGGGAGAGCTTCGGGCGGCTGGTCGCCATCCTCGCCAGCCGTGGACGCGACCTCGCCGCGGCCGAGGACGCGCTCGCCGACGCCGTTCTGGCTGCGCTGGAACGTTGGCCGGCCGACGGTGTCCCGGATCGACCCGAAGCCTGGCTGGTGGCGGTCGCCCGCCGCCGGCTCGCGGATCGTTTCCGCCGCTCGAAGACCGACGCCGCGCTCGAAGGGTCACTGGCGATCCTCGCCGAGCTCTCGATCGACGAACCCGCAGACGGCGCCGCCTTCCCTGACGAGCGGCTGCGGCTGCTCTTCGTCTGCGCCCATCCGGCCATCGAGGAGACGATCCGCGCGCCGCTCATGCTCCAGACCGTTCTGGGGCTCGATGCCGCGCGGATCGCGGCGGCCTTTCTCGTTCCGGCCTCGACCATGGGCCAGCGTCTGGTGCGCGCCAAGGCCAAGATCCGCGATGCCGGCGTCCCGTTCGCGATCCCTGAAGCGAGCGAACTGCCGGAGCGCGTCCAGAGCGTGCTCGAAGCCATCTACGCCGCCTTCGGCAGCGGATGGGACGACATCGCCATCGATGGTCCGGACAGGGCGGGAAGCCTTGCGGAGGAGGCGATCTGGCTCGGCCGCGTGCTCACCCGCCTGATGCCGGACGAACCGGAGGCGCTCGGCCTTCTTGCCCTGATGCTGCACAGCGAAGCCCGCCGGTCGGCGCGGCGCGACGCTTCCGGACGCTACGTGCCCTTCTCGGAGCAGGAGACCTCTCTCTGGCAAGCCGCGATGATCGCGGAAGCGGAGGCGACGCTCCGGCGCGCCGCCGCCATGCATCGGCCGGGACGGTTCCAGCTAGAAGCCGCCATCCAGTCGGCTCAGGTCGGCGCCCGCCTCACCGGCAGCCCGGGTCCCGACGTCATCGCACTTCTGCACGAGGCGCTGTGGGCACGCGCGCCGCGCATCGGCGTCGCCGTGGCGCGGGCGGTGGCGGTCGCCGATGCCACCGGAGCCGAGGCGGGTCTGGCGCTGCTCGAAGAGCTTCCGGGCGACCATGTGGCCGGTTATCAGCCCTATCACGCCGCACGGGCGGACCTGCTGGCCCGCGCGGGGCGAGCCGAAGAGGCCTTCGCGGCCTTTTCGACTGCGATCGCGCTCACCGGCGACGGCGCGGTCCGCGATCATCTCGCCGACCGCCAGCGGCGACTTCTCAGCTGAACCCTATCGCTGGCCGGACTTGATCCATTTGGTGATGACGGGCGGCTCATAGCTGCGATAGCGCGTGATCAGCCGCTCGGGGTCCTCCTCGACGATCAGCATCTCCCGATGCTCGCGTCGCATGAAGCCTTCGTCGGCCTGATGGTCGAGGAAGGTCAGCAGCTTGCCGTAGAAACCGGCGATGTCGAGGACGCCGACGGGCTTGCCGTGATAGCCGAGCTGCGCCCAGGTCCAGATCTCGAACAGCTCCTCCAGCGTTCCGAGACCGCCCGGGAGCGCAACGAAGCCCTCGGCCATGTCGGCCATCTTGGCCTTGCGCTCGTGCATCGAGCCGACGATGTGCAGCTCGGTGAGGCCGTGATGCGCGACTTCCTTGTCGACGAGCGCCTGCGGGATGATGCCGATCGCCGTTCCGCCGGCCGCGAGCACCGCGTCGGCGAGCGCGCCCATGAGGCCGACTTTCGAGCCGCCATAGACGAGCGCGGCGTCATGGGCCGCGATCGCCTCGCCGAGCGCAACGGCGGCGGCCCGGTATTCGGGGCGGAAGCCCTCGTTGGAGCCGCAGAAGACGCAGAGCCGCATCAGCGCGCTCCTTCCGAAAGGGCCGCGAGGATGCGGGCCCAGGAGCGGATGCCGCGGTGATAGCTTTCGAGATTGTATTTCTCGTTGGGCGAATGGATGCGGTCGTCGTCGAGCGAGAAGCCGACCATCAGCGCATCGAGGCCGAGCACGGACTTGAAGTCGCCCGCGACGGGGATCGACCCGCCGGAGCCGATGGTGACGCAGGGCTTGCCCCATTCGTCCGTCAGCGCGGCGCGGGTCTTCACCAGCGCGGGGATATCGGCCGGCAGGCGCACGCCGGGCGAACCGCCATGGCCGATGAACTCGACCGAGCAATCGGCGGGCAGCTTCGCACGCACATAGGCACGGAAGCTCTCGCGGATCGCCTCCGGATCCTGACGGTCGACGAGACGGAAAGAAACCTTGGCATGGGCCTTGGACGGGATCACCGTCTTGAAGCCCTTGCCGGTGTAGCCGCCCCAGATGCCGTTGACTTCGCAGGTCGGCCGCGCCCACACCTTCTCGATGATGCTGCGCCCCTGCTCGCCGGCCGGCACCGAAAGGCCGACCTCGCCGAGAAAGGCCGCCTCGTCGAAGCCGAGGCCTCGCCATTCGGCCTTGGTCGCCTCGGGCACTTCGCCGACGCCGTCATAGAAGCCCGGCAGCGTGACGCGGCCGGTTTCGTCGCGCAGGCCGTCGAGGATGTTGCAGAGGACATGGATCGGGTTGCGCGCCGCGCCGCCATACATGCCGGAATGCAGATCGCGCGAGGCGGCGGTGACGACGATCTCCTCGCCGACCATGCCGCGCAGCATGGTGGTGACCGCCGGCGTCGTCGCGTCCCACATACCGGTGTCGCAGACGAAGGCGAGGTCGGCGGCAAGCTCCGCCTTGTTGGCCTCCATGAACGGCACGAGGTTGTGGCCGCCCGATTCCTCTTCGCCCTCGAAGAGGATCGAGACCTGCACCGGCAGCGAACCGGTTACGGCCTTCCAGGCCCGGCAGGCCTCGACGAAGGTCATGAGCTGGCCCTTGTCGTCGGAGGTGCCGCGGCCGACGATCTGCTTCGCGCCATTCGGCCCGGTGACGACCTTCGGCTGGAAGGGCGGCGCGTTCCACAGCTCGAGCGGATCGACCGGCTGAACATCGTAGTGGCCGTAGAAGAGGACATGCGGCCCGGCGTCGCCGCCGGCATGGCCGACCACCATCGGGTGTCCGGGCGTCGGGCGGACCGAAGCCTCGAAGCCGATTCCCGACAGCGCGTCGGCGAGCCACTCGGCCGCCTGGAGGCAGGCGCCGGCATAGGCCGGATCGGTCGAGATGCTCTCGATCTCGACAAGGCGGAACAGACGCTCGAGGCTGTGGCCGATGTCGGCATCGATATGGGCGAGGACGTCGTCGAGGCGGTCGGTCAAGGGAGGTCTCCGGCAGGCAGGGCGGTCAGGCCCTCGATCGTTCAGGGAGCGAAATTGCATACGCCGCCGCCGGGCCGATGGAAAGGCGCCATCAGCGCGTCGCGGTGCTGCGAGGGTGCAGCGGAGGATCGGCGAGCGCGATCTCCTGGATGAGCTTGCGCCGGACGGCGTCGGCGAAGCGGTCAGTGCCTTCGGCGACCATGACGAAGGAGGCGGGCCCGCCGATGACGTCGCGGGCATAGTGCTCCGAAAGGCTCATGCCGCCCGGCCCGCGGACCCCGCCGCCGGGCCGGGCGATGACGAGGCCGTTGATCGTGATGCCCTCGGCGAGCGCCGCGGCGCGCGTCTCGGCGAGCGGCGGTCCGCCGATCTGCGGCCCGTCCCCCGAGACGTCGATCACCTTGGAGAGGCCTTCATAGCCGTTCTCGCGGATGCGGTCGGCCGCATAGGCGATGGCGCCGGAGATGGAATTATAGCCATAGGCCTGGCGCGGGCTGGCGACGAGCTTGTCGGCAAAGACGGCGGCGCTCGCGCCGTCGCGCACGACATGCCAGTCGACGATCGTGTGCTGCGAGGCGGCCCCTCCCCATTCGACATAGGTGATCGCGATGGCGCCGACGGGTCCGGAGCCGATCGCCGCGAGCACCTCGGCGCTGGTGATCGCCTCGGCATAGCCGCGCCGCTGCAGAGCGAGTTCGTCGTCGTCGATCGAGCCGGAGCCGTCCGCCGCCAGGACGAGCTCGACATCCACTTCCTCGGCGAGCGCCGGAAACGCGAGGGCGACGAGAAGCGCGATCAGCAAGGTCCGCATGGCGGGCTCCGACGTTTCATGGTCGAGCAGCCAGTATGCCTGTGAAGGACGGGCTCGCGTCAGGGCGATTCGACGGCGATCGCGATATCGGTCTTCACGAAATCGTCACCCTTGAAAAGCAGGGTGGCATCATGCGCCTCGGCGAGGGCATCGGCGAAGCAGTCGCCCATGTTGAGCGCGGCGGCATGGCGGCCCTTGCCGAAGCCATCGAAGGCTTCGAGCGCCCGATGGCCCTGCCCGCTTTCGATCGCCACGACCTTGATCGCCAGGTTCCGGGCCGGATCGTCGACGGTCGACTCGATCCATCGTCGGACCGCCAGCGCGGCATCGGCGTCCCCTGTGCAGACACCGCAATATCGTGTCTGCACAGCAACGGCAGCAATCATCCTCTCCGCAGGATGCCGCCGAGCATGCCGCGCACGATCGCCCTGCCGACGGATGCCCCGGTGGTGCCACCGATACTGCGGCCGATATCGGCGGCGACCTGGCCGGCGACGCGGTTGGTGACGGTGCGCGTCACTTCGCGAGCGACGCGCTGCGTCGCCGTCAGCCGCTCGCCGCGCCGGACATTGGTGCCGAGCAGCCCACCAAGGATGCCGCCGAGATCGACGCCGCCCGCGCCCTGCGGCGCCTCGGCGGTCGGCGCTCCCGCCGGCGGCTGGCCGGCGGGCGCCTGCTGGGGAACCGGCGCGGTGGCCGCGGCCTGGCGGCCCAGCACCTCATAGGCCGACTCGCGATCGATCGTCCGGTCATAGGTCATGCCGACCGGGCTCATCGCGATGATCGCCCGGCGCTCGTCGTCGCTGATCGGGCCGACCTGCGAGGATGGCGGCCGGACGAAGGTGCGCTCGACCATGCTCGGAATGCCCTTCGGCTCCAGCATCGACACCAGCGCCTCGCCGACCCCGAGTTCGGTGATCGCATCGGCGGTCTTGAAGGCCGGGTTGGGGCGGAACGTATCGGCGGCGACCTTCACCGCCTTCTGGTCGCGCGGCGTATAGGCGCGCAGCGCATGCTGCACGCGGTTGCCGAGCTGGCCGAGTACCGTATCGGGAATATCCAGCGGGTTCTGCGTCACGAAATAGACGCCGACCCCCTTGGAGCGGATCAGACGCACCACCTGCTCGACCTTGGCGAGCAGCGCCTTCGGCGCGTCGTTGAAGAGCAGATGTGCCTCGTCGAAGAAGAAGACGAGACGCGGCTTTTCGGGATCGCCCACTTCCGGCAGCGCCTCGAACAGCTCGGACATCAGCCAGAGCAGGAAGGTGGCGTAGAGCTGCGGCGAGGCCATCAGCTTGTCGGCGGCGAGAACGTTGACGACGCCTCGGCCATCGACGGTGGTGCGCATGAGGTCGGCGATCGCCAGCGCCGGCTCGCCGAAGAATGCGTCGCCACCCTGGTTCTCGAGGATGAGCAGCTGGCGCTGGATGGCGCCGACCGTCGCCCTTGCGACATTGCCGTAGCGCATCGCCTCGGTGTTGTTCTCGATGAGGAAGGCGAGCATCGCCCTCAGGTCCTTGAGGTCGAGCAGCAGCAGCCCGTTGTCGTCGGCCATGCGGAAGGCGATGTTGAGGACGCCCTCCTGCGTCTCGTTGAGGCCCATCAGCCGGGCGAGGAGCAGCGGCCCCATCTCGCTCACGGTCGTGCGGATCGGATGACCCTGCTGGCCGAACAGGTCCCAGAACACCGTCGGGCAAGGCGAATAGGCGAGTTCGGGAGCGAGCCCGATCTCCTCGGCGCGCTTCACCACCCAGTCGCGCGCCGTGCCGGGCCGCGAGATGCCGGAAAGGTCACCCTTGATGTCGGCGCAGAACACCGGGACGCCGGCATGGGAGAAGCCCTCCGCCAGCACCTGCAGCGTCACTGTCTTGCCGGTGCCGGTCGCGCCCGTCACCAGCCCGTGGCGGTTGGCGAGGCCGAGCAACAGATATTGCGGCGTCTCGCTCGCGCCGAGGAAGATCCTGTCGGGCTGAAGCAGCGGCATCGGGCGTCTCCGGGGCGTCTTGTTCAGTTGGCGTGAGCGTCGCGATTTGGCGCGGCGAAATCAAGCGAGGCCCATGGTTGCGTTTCACCGACCTTGGCGCGAACATCGAGCGGTGGCCGCGCAGACGGCCTGTTTCGGGGGAAACCGCCATGAGCTATCCGATCATCGACATCGAGGGAATCGGCAAGGCCTTCGCCGACAAGCTGACCGCCGCCGGCCTCAGGACGACCGGCGCGCTGCTGGACGCGGCCAAGGATCCGAAGGGGCGCAAGGCGCTCGCCGCTTCGACGGGCATCGAGGAGAGCAGGATCCTCGGCTGGGCCAACAAGGCCGACCTGATGCGGGTCAAGGGAATCGGCGAGGAATATTCCGACCTTCTGGAAGCCGCCGGCGTCGACACCGTCAAGGAACTGCGCAACCGCCGCGCTGACAATCTCACCGCGAGATTGGCGGAAATCAACGCGGCGAAGAAGCTCGTGCGCCAGCTTCCCTCGGAGAAGCAGGTCGCCGGCTGGATCGAGCATGCCAAGGGCCTGCCGTCCGTCCTCACCTACTGAGGCCGGACCGGCACGGGCTTAACCGGCGCCCGCCCGGCGGATAGACTGGCCGCGTGCCGACAACCGGCCGCGACCGGAACCGGAGGATGAACGCTTGGCGCCGCATGAGGGCGACGAGGCCAGGGCCGCCTGGCTTCGGCTTGTGGAACGGACATTGGGCGGGCGGCCGGCATCGTCGCTGGCAGCGCGGATCGAACCGTCGATGCTGGTGGAGCCGCTGGCCCCGGCCGGCCGGCTGCCGCCGCTGTGGTCGCGCGGCGGCTCGGCCTGGACGCGGCTGCAACGCCTCGATCGTGACGACATCGCTTCCGCCAGGCGCGGGCTCGAGAACGGCGCGGACGGTATCGAGTTCGTGCTGGCCGGAGCGCCGACCGCCTGGAGAGGCGGCATCGAGCACGCCGCCCTCGCGCCGCTCCTCGGAGAGCTTCCGATCGACCGTCTCGCCCTCCGCTTTTCCGCCGGGTCCCGGCTGGAGGTCGCGGCGACCATCGACGACGCCATCGCCGCCGCGCGGCTCGATCCGTCGCTGATGCGCGTCTCGTTCGGGCTCGATCCGATCGGCGGCGCGGCGCGTGGCGGGGCGACGTTGGCGAAGGGGCAGCGGGACGCCCTCGTTGCGACGGTCGAGCGCCTCGCGGGGCGCGGCTATCGCGGCCCCGTCCTCAGTGCCGATGCCCGGCCGATCCATGCCGCCGGCGGTTTTGCGAGCACCGAGCTCGCCTATGCCGCCGCGGCCTATGTGTCGCTGCTGCGCGCCCTCCTCGACGGCGGTGTCGTCGATGGCGTTGCGCTCGCCGCGATCGATGTCGCGCTCGCCGCCGACGCCGACCAGTTCGTGACGATGTCGAAGCTGAGGGCCATGCGCCTCCTGCAGGCGCGCATCCTCGCTGCCGCCGGCCTGCCGCCCGCCGCCCTCCCCCTGCATGCCGAGACGGCCTGGTCGATGCTGGCCGCCGAGGACGAGGGATCGAATGTGGTGCGCGCGACGATCGCCGCACTCGCCGCAGCGCTCGGCGGCGCCGATTCCATCGCCGTGCTGCCGCATCGTGCGGCGAGCGCGGCCGGCGATGCCGAGGCGGAGCGTCTGGCGCTGACATTGCAGGCGGTCCTTGCCGAGGAGGCGCGGCTGCACGCGGTCGACGATCCTGGCGCGGGCTCCGGCACGGTCGAGAGCCTGACGCTGGCCCTCGCCGAGGCGGCGTGGTCGCTCCTGCAAGAGATCGAGGGCCTTGGCGGCCTCCCGGCGGCGGAGTCGTCGTCGTGGCTCGCCGCGCGCATCGCCGCTGATCGCGAGGACGGCCGGCGGCGTCTCGCTTCGGGGGAGGCCGCGATCATCGGCGTCACGCTGCATCGCGCCGATGGCGCTCCCCTGCCCGACCCGGTCGACGAAGCCGTCGGCGATCCCTTCGGCGCGCGCCGCCGCGCCGCTCCGTTCGAGAGGCGTTCCTCATGAGCCGTCTGCCCGACTTCTCGACCATCCCCTTCGCCGTGGAGGATCTGCCGGCGCGCGGCGACGTCCGCCGCTGGACATCGGCCGAAGGCATCCCGCTTTCGAGCCGCGCGACGGCGGCCGAGCGCGATGCCGGCGGCTTCGCCGAGACCATGCCGGGCCTGCCGCCGTTCACGCGCGGCCCCTATCCGACCATGTATGTCCAGCAGCCCTGGACCATCCGGCAATATGCCGGTTTCTCGACCGCCGAGGCGTCCAACGCCTTCTACCGTCGCAACCTCGCCGGCGGCCAGATGGGCCTCTCCGTCGCCTTCGATCTCGCCACGCATCGCGGTTATGATTCCGATCATCCGCGCGTCGCGGGCGATGTCGGCATGGCGGGCGTCGCGATCGACTCGATCCTCGACATGCGCCAGCTGTTCGACGGCATCCCACTCGACAAGATGAGTGTCTCGATGACGATGAACGGCGCCGTCCTGCCGGTGATGGCGCTCTATATCGTCGCGGCGGAAGAACAGGGCGTGCGGCCCGACCAGCTTTCCGGGACCATCCAGAACGACATCCTCAAGGAGTTCATGGTCCGCAATACCTATATCTATCCGCCGGCGCCCTCGATGCGGATCGTCTCGGACATCTTCGCCTATACCTCGCGCGAAATGCCGAAATTCAACTCGATCTCGGTGTCCGGCTATCACATGCAGGAAGCGGGAGCGACCGCCGACCTCGAGCTCGCCTATACGCTGGCGGACGGCCTCGACTATATCGGCGCCGGCGTCGCGGCCGGCCTCGATGTCGACGCCTTCGCGCCCCGGATCTCGTTCTTCTGGGCGGTCGGCATGGATTTCTTCGCCGAGATCGCGAAGCTCCGCGCCGGGCGGCTTCTGTGGTCGGAACTGGTGGCAGGGCGCTTCCATCCGAAGAGCGCGAAGTCGCTGGCGCTCAGGGCCCACTGCCAGACCTCGGGCTGGTCGCTGACCGCGCAGGACGTCGCCAACAACATCGTGCGCACCGCCGTCGAGGCCATGGCCGCCACCGAGGGCGGCACGCAGTCGCTGCACACCAACGCCTATGACGAGGCGCTCGCCCTGCCGAGCGACGCCTCGGCGCGGATCGCCCGCAACACGCAGCTGATCCTCCAGAAGGAAAGCGGCATCACGCGCTTCATCGATCCGTTCGGCGGCTCCTATTTCGTCGAGAGCCTGACGGCCGCGCTCGCGGCGCGGGCGCGCGCCCATATTGCCGAGATCGACGCGGCCGGCGGCATGGCAAAGGCGATCGCCGCCGGTATTCCGCAAAGGCGCATCGAGGAAGCAGCGGCCCGCACGCAGGCGCGCATCGATTCCGGCGAGCAGACCGTCGTCGGCGTCAACGCGCTGCGCCGCACCGACGAGCCGCCGGTCGAGGTCCTGAAGATCGACAACTCCGCCGTCCGCGCCGCGCAGATCGAGAAGCTGCAGCGAATCCGCGCCGAACGCGACGGCGCCCGCGTCACGGCGGCGCTCGCTGCGCTGACGGAGGCGGCCGGCTCCGGCGGCAATCTCCTCGCCGCGAGCGTCGAGGCGGCGCGCGCCGGCGCGACCGTCGGCGAGATGAGCGCAGCGCTCGAGGCGGTGTTCGGCCGGCACCAGGCGGTGCCGAGCGTCGTCGAGGGCGTCTATGCACGCGAGAGCGGCGCGGTCGATTCCATCGCCGAAATCAGGGGATTGACGGAGGCCTTTCGCGAGAATGCCGGCCGGCCGCCCCGCATCCTCGTGGCGAAGGTCGGCCAGGACGGCCACGACCGCGGCCAGAAGGTCGTCGCTTCGGCGCTCGCCGATCTTGGATTCGAGGTCGACATGGGGCCGCTGTTCCAGACGCCCGGCGAGGCGGCGGCGCAGGCGATCGCCGACGACGTGCATATCGTCGGCGTTTCGTCGCTCGCGGCGGGTCACCTGACCCTCGTCCCGGCGCTCAAGAAGGCGCTGGTCGAGGCCGGGCGCGGCGACATCATGGTCGTGGTCGGTGGCGTGATCCCGCCACAGGATTTCGCGGCGCTGCGCGAGGCGGGCGCCGAGGCGATCTTCCCGCCCGGAACGGTCATCACCGAGGCGGCCGCGGACCTGCTGGAGACCCTGAACAGTCGCCTCGGCTACGCGCAGCGGGCGCCGGGCTGACGACGCGAAGAGCCGCCCCGGTGTGGGTCCGGGACGGCCCCTCAGTTGGCTTCGACGGATCAGGCCTTCGGCACCAGGACGGCATCGATCACATGGATCACGCCGTTCGACTGGTTGACGTCGGCGATCGTCACCTTGGCCTTGTTGCCGGAGGTATCGGTCACGATCACGTCGTTGCCTTCCTGAGTGAAGGTCAGCACCGCGCCGTTGACCGTCTTGACCTCGGCCTTGCCGCCGCCCTTCTTGATCGCCGCCACGACATCGGCCGCGGCAAGCTTGCCGGGGATGACGTGATAGGTCAGCACCGCGACCAGCTGGTCCTTGTTGGCCGGCATCAAGAGTGTGTCGACCGTGCCGGCCGGCAGCTTGGCGAAGGCCTCGTTGGTCGGGGCGAAGACGGTGAACGGACCGGCGCCCGACAGCGTCTCGACGAGACCCGCTGCCTTCACGGCTGCGACGAGCGTCGTGTGGTCCTTCGAGTTGACCGCATTCTCGACGATGTTCTTGTTCGGATACATCGGCGCGCCGCCGACGGTGACCGCATCCTGGGCGAAGGCCACGGGGGCGGTCATGGCAGCTCCGGCGAGGAGAGCGGCCGAGAGGGCCACGGCGCGCGACAGCGTAACAAAGGGCGAAGTCTTGGCGTTTCTCGAGATCATCGGGTGTCTCCGTTTTGGTTCATCGTTGGTTTTCGGGGGGTGACGGAGCCGGCGCCGTCCGCGACGCCGCTCCGCCATGCGTCAGCCAGGCAGAAGAACGGTGTTGATGACGTGGATCACGCCGTTCGACTGCATGACGTTCGGAATGGTCACCTTGGCGCGGTCGCCCTTGGCGTCGACGACGGTGATGGACTTGCCGTTGACGTAGAAGGCGAGCGTCTTGCCCTCGACGGTCCTGTATTCGGCCTTGCCGCCCGTCTTCTTCGCGGCCGCCATGATGTCGGCGGCGGTCAGCCTGCCCGGCACCACATGGTAGGTGAGGATGTCGACGAGCATCTTCTTGTTTTCGGGCTTCAGCAGCGTCTCGACCGTGCCCGCCGGCAGTTTGGCGAAGGCGGCATTGGTCGGCGCAAAGACGGTGAAGGGGCCCGGGCCCGAAAGGGTATCGACGAGCCCGGCAGCCTTGACGGCAGCGACCAGGGTCGTGTGGTCCTTCGAATTGACGGCGTTCTGGACGATGTTCTTCGAGGGATACATGGGCGCGCCGCCGACCGTCACGGTTTTGGCGAGCGCCGGGGCCTCGAGGGCCACGGTGCCGGTGAAGGCGACGGCTGCGATGGCCGCAGCCTTGAGGGCGGTCCTGAAAGAACGCATAGTTGATCCTCCTCAGCGCAGGCCTTGCAGCCGGCGCATCTCAAATCCTGATAAATCTCGACATCGCCAAGTCATGGACTGGCATTCATGGCGCATATCGAATGCGTCAGGCGCTCATAGATCCAACGGCCCGGTTTGATTTATTCCGCCAATTCACTCGTTCTTGGCGTCGTTGCTTACATGACTTTGTACGAGGCGATTGGTAGCTTGGTTTCGTGGATCGGTGTTTTTATCGATCACGAGAGCGTGAACGGCAGGTCGTTGCGCATCCAGCCGTTTCGCGAGCATCGCCTTGCTTGCGCGGCCCGGACGGCGGACCTAATGTCCGCCGCCGAGCGGAGAATTCCATGAAGCCGACAAACCCCGTCTATACCGGCCTGCCCACGACCATCTTCGAGGTCATGTCGCGGCTCGCCATCGAGCACAAGTCGATCAATCTCGGGCAGGGCTTTCCGGATGTCGACGGACCGGAGGATGTCCGCCGCTTCGCCGCCGACGCGCTGATGGCCGGCCCCAACCAGTATCCGCCCATGATGGGCGTGCCGGAGCTGCGGCAGGCGGTGGCCGAAGCGAACCGTCGCTTCTATGGTCTCGACGTCGACTGGAAGAGCGAGGTTCTCGTGACCTCGGGCGCGACCGAAGCGCTCTCCGACATCATCACGGCCGTGATCGAACCCGGCGACGAGGTGGTGCTGATCGAGCCGCTCTATGACTGCTATCTGCCGCTGGTGCGGCGGGCCGGCGGCATTCCCCGCCTCGTCCGCATCACGCCGCCGGAATGGCGGCTCGATCTGGCGGCGCTGGAAGCCGCGTTCTCGCCGCGCACCAAGGCGATCCTCATCAACAATCCGATGAACCCGGCCGCCAAGGTGTTCACCCGCGAGGAGCTCGAGGCCATCGCCGCGCTCTGCGTGCGCTTCGATGCCTATGCGATCTGCGACGAGGTCTACGAGCACATCCTCTTCGACGGCCGTGCGCATATTCCGCTGATGACGCTGCCCGGCATGCGGGAGCGGGCGATCCGCATCGGTTCGGCCGGCAAGACCTTTTCCCTGACGGGGTGGAAGGTCGGCTATGTCACGGCCGCGCCGGCGCTGCTCGACCCGATCGCCAAGGCGCATCAGTTCACGACCTTCACCACGCCGCCCAACCTGCAGAAGGCGGTGGCGTTCGGGCTCGGCAAGGACGACGCCTATTATGGCGAACTCGGTTCCTCGCTGGCCGCCAAGCGAGACCGTCTGGCCGAGGGGCTCGCGCGCCTCGGCTTCGGGGTCGTGCCCTGCGGCGGCACCTATTTCGTCACCGCCGACGTGACGCCGCTCGGTCTCTCCGGCGACGACGCCGAACTCTGCCGACGGATGACGGTCGAAGCCGGCGTGACCGCGGTTCCGGTCTCGGCCTTCTATGCGGGCGAGGCACCGCGCAATTTCGTGCGCTTCTGCTTCTCCAAGCGCGACGAGATCCTCGACGGCGCCGTGGAGCGTCTGGGGAACTGGCTTTCGGAGCGGACGCGCGCCGTCGCCTGAGCGATCAGCGCATAGCCATTGGGCGCCTCAGCGGAGAAGCCGCTCGCGGGCCATCGTGAGCCGCACCACGAGGCCGGTCTCGAGCCAGTCGAAGGCAATCGAGCCGGCCAGTTGCCCGACGATGCTCATGCTGGCGAGGCGGCTGCCGAAGCCCTGATGGCCGGGCGGGCCGCTGACGGCGGGACCGCCGGTCTCGGCCCATTCCAGCGACAGCACGTCGCCGTCGAAATGACCGCGCACCGAGAGCAGGCCCTTGGCCGTCGACAGGGCGCCGTATTTCGAGGCGTTGGTGGCGAGCTCGTGCAGAACGAGGGCGAGGCTCGTCGCGGCCGTCACCCCGAGCTCGACCGGCGGCGCCTCCAGCGTGAACTGCTCCGGGAAATAGAGATGCGGCGTCAGGATCGCCGTGAAGAGGTCGGCGAGCGTCGTCTGCTCGGTATGCCCCACTTCGGCGGTGATGGCGGGCCGGATCAGCTCATGGGCCGAGGCGAGCGCCACCAGACGCCCGCGAAGCACCTCGGCCATCTCGCCGACATCCGATGTCGACCGCGCGGTCATCGTGACCATGCCTGCAATCACCGCGAAGGTATTCTTGATGCGATGATGCAGCTCGCGGATCAGGAGGCGGCGTGATTCCTCGGCATTCTTCCGGTTGGTGATCTCGACGGCGGCGCCTGCGAGGCGCTCCGGCTGTCCCTGGCCGTCGCGGAAACACGTTCCCCGGATCATGACCCACCGGACGCGGCCATCCCCATCCACCAGCCGGTGCTCGATCGCGAGATCGGCGCCTGTCGCGAAGGAGCGCTGCGTTTCCTCCTCGACATAGGCGCGATCGTCGGGGTGGATGCGCATGCCGAACTCGCGGCGCGGCACGCCCTGCTCGGCGCGGCCGGAATCGACCTGGAAGAAACTGGCGAACGGCGCGTCGGCGAACATGAGATCGCTGTCGAAATGCCAGTCCCAGACGCCGATCACGCCGGCGGCGTTGAGCGACTGGCGAAAGCGCTCCTCGGCGGTGCGAAGCGCCTCGCCGGCATGGTGGTGGGCCGTCGTCTCCGAGACCAGCGCCAGAACGCCGATGACGCGGCCTGTCTCATCGCGGAACGGGCTGTAGTCGAGGTCGAACCAGGTATCCTCGGGCGCGCCGTTGCGCTGCAGGACCAGATGCGTGTCCTTGTAAGTCAGCTTGCCGCCGGCTAGACAGGTCGCGAGCACGTTGCCGTTGAAATCGGCCGCCTCGGGCCAGGCTTCCAGGACGTCCTTTCCCAGAACGGCCGGATGCCGCGTGCCGCAGATCTCGGCATAGCCCTTGTTGTAGACGAGCGTGCCTTTCTCGCCGCAAAGCAGCGCAACCGGCCGCTCGGCGGCCAGCATCATCGACACCATCGCCTTGAGGCCGGCGTCCCATTCCGCCATCGGGCCGAGCGGCGTCTCGCTCCAGTCGCGCGCTGCGATCAGGGCACCCATCTCGCCGGAATCGACAAGGAACGGTGGGATTTCACTGCCCGATGTCATCCGGAGACCGGCCTCGTCATGCATCCTTGATCCCAACCATTCGCTCCGCGAGACTGCAGCCTGCAACGCCGATCGGGGCCAAGCGGTTGCGACGCAGCGCCGGCGAATGGTGATTTAGCCGCGATCATCGCTATTCCGCTGGCAGAAGCGTCCCGAGATAGACCACCGGTCCGGTGGCCTGGCCCGTCGGCGAGCCCCCCTTGGGCTCGACGGATATGGCCAGTCGTTCGCCCGGCGAGAGCGCCACGTCAAGCGGCTTCAGTTCGCGTTCGGAATCGGCGACGCCGAGCGAAACGGTGGGGCCTGTCGCCGGAACCTTCCAGAGTTCGAAGCTCCGGTCGGGCGGCGGCGGGGAGCCGACGCGGCGCAGGCGGATGGTGCCCTCGGCGGTGTTCACCGAGGCCACGAAGGCCGGCGCACCGCCCTCCCCGCCCAGGATGGCGACATAGCTCGCCGGCCCCGGCGGCGGGGCAAGAAGCCGCGGCAGCGCAACGGCGGCAACCAGCACGGCAGCGAGCGCGGTCGCGGCCGTCGCCCAGCGCCAGCGCGCGAGCGAGCGCCGCAATTGAACAGTATCGGCGGCGGGCTGCCCTCCTCTCTTGAGGCCGGCTTCGATGCCGCGCCAGACGCGCTCCGGCGGCGGGACGGGTGAAAGGCCAGAATCGAGCACCGCGAGGCGCTCGCTCCAGCGCGCCACGGCGCTTGCGAAGGCCGGATCGCGGCGCATGCGCCACTCGGCGGCGCGCCGCTCCCGCGCGTCGAGCGTGCCGAGGACATATTCCGCAGCCTCGGCTTCGGGCGACGCGTCGTCTCCTTCGTCTCTCTCCTTGCCGTCAGCGGCCACCGAGGCACTCCTTCAACGCGATCAGGCTGCGGCGAAGCAGCGTCTTCACGGTCGGCACCGGCCGGTCGAAGCGCCGCGACAGCTCCTCGCGGCTCCAGCCCTGGCAGTAGGCGAGCAGGACCATCTGCCGCCGATCCGGCTCCAGCCCGTCGAGGCAGCGCGAGAGCCCGCGCGCCTCGAGCCCGTCGGCCGGCGCCGGCCCTGCCAGCCGGTCGGCGAGTTCGTCGTCGATCGCCACCGCCGCCGCCGAGACACGCTCCGGCCCTCTGCGGATGAGGTCGATCGCCGCATGTCGCGCAATCGTCACCATCCAGGTCGACGCCGAGGCCAGCGCCGGATCGTAGCGGTCGGCGTGGTTCCAGATTCTGAGGAACGTCTCCTGAAGGGCCTCCTCGGCCGCGGCCTCGCTTCCTGCGATACGGCGGATGACGGCGAAGAGTTTCCCGGCCATGCGGTCGTAAAGACGGCGGAAGGCAGTTTCGTCGCCCCCCGCAACATCCGCCATCAGCGCGTCGAGTTCGCCCGGCTGGCTGAGCCGCCCTGCTTCGCTCAATGGATCGCCCCCCCGGCATTGCACTCCGACCTGCGGTTTTTAGGGCGGCAAGAGCAGGCGTCCATGGGCGGCGCGCAAATTTATCTCCCCCGCGCCACGCGCGCCTTGCCTCGGCATGGCACACACCCTTACATCGCGGCCCATGGCTCCCCCCCTTCTCCTCCTCCAGGACATCCGCCTCACTTTCGGCGGCCGCCCGCTCATCGAGAGCGCGACCCTGTCCGTCTCGCCCGGCGAGCGTCTCTGCTTCGTCGGCCGCAACGGCTCGGGCAAGTCGACGCTGCTCAAGATCGCGGCGGGCCTCGTCGAGGCCGACAGCGGCAACCGCTTCGTGCAGCCGGGCGCGACCCTGCGCTACCTGCCGCAGGAGCCCGATCTCTCGGCCTTCCCCAACACGCGCGCCTATGTCGAGGACGGGCTCGGCCCCGGCGACGATCCCTATCGCGCCAGCATGCTGCTCGACGCGCTCGGCCTTACCGGCGAGGAGGAGCCGGCGCGGCTCTCCGGCGGCGAGGCGCGGCGCGCGGCGCTCGCGCGGGCGATCGCGCCCGAACCCGACATCCTTCTGCTCGACGAGCCGACCAACCATCTCGACCTCCCGGCCATCGAATGGCTGGAGGAGACCCTGGCGGGTCTCAGATCGGCGCTGGTGCTGATCAGCCATGATCGCCGGTTCCTCGAAAAGCTGTCGCGCGCGACGCTGTGGCTCGATCGCGGCACGACGCGGCGGCTCGAGCAGGGCTTCGCCGCCTTCGAGGAATGGCGCGACGCGGTCCTTCACGAGGAAGAGAAGGAGCGCGAGCGGCTCGACCGCAAGATCGCGCAGGAGCTGGACTGGGTGCGCTACGGCGTGACCGCCCGGCGCAAGCGCAACATGGGCCGGCTGCGCAAGCTGGAGGGCCTCCGGACCGAGAAGCGCGAGCAGCGCGGGCCGACCGGGCAGGTCAAGCTCGTCGCCAGCGACGGCGAACTCTCCGGCAAGACGGTGATCGAGGCCCGCAACGTCTCCAAGACGTTCGGCGACCGGGCGATCGTGCGCGACTTCTCGATCCGCATCCTGCGCGGTGATCGCATCGGACTGGTCGGCGCCAACGGAGCCGGCAAGACGACGCTGCTCAATCTCATGACCGGCACGCTCGCGCCCGACGAGGGCACGGTGAAACTCGGCACCAATCTCGAGATGGTCACGCTCGACCAGCGCCGCGACAGTCTCGACCCGACCATGACGCTCTCCGACGCATTGACCGACCGGCGCGGCGACACGGTGATCGTCAATGGCGAGGCGCGGCACGTCATCGGCTATATGCGCGATTTCCTCTTCCAGCCCGAACAGGCCCGCGCCCCGATCACCGCGCTTTCGGGCGGCGAGCGCGGCCGGCTGATGCTGGCCCGCGCGCTGGCGCGGCCCTCCAACCTCCTCGTCCTCGACGAGCCGACCAACGACCTCGACCTCGAGACGCTCGACCTGCTCGAGGAGATGTTGGACGACTATCCCGGCACCATCCTCGTCGTCAGCCACGACCGAGACTTCCTCGACCGCGTCGCGACCTCCGTGATCGTTTCCGAAGGCGACGGACGCTGGACGGAGTATGCCGGCGGATACACCGACATGCTGGCGCAGCGCGGGGCGGCGGCGCCGGCCCGCACCGCGGCCAAGGCGGCTGCGAAGGGCGAAGGCAAGCCGGCCAAGGCCGCCGCCGAACCTCGCGCATCGGTCTCGAAGGCGAAGCTCTCCTTCAAGCAGAAGCACGCGCTGGAAACGCTGCCGGCGCGGATCGAGGCGCTCGACGCCGAGATCGCGAAGCTCGAGACGACGCTGGCACGCCCGAACCTCTTCGCGGCCGACCGTAAGACCTTCGACACTGCCACCGCCCGGCTGTCGGCCGCCCATGCCGAAAAGGCCGCGGCGGAGGACGAGTGGCTGACGCTTGAGATGCTGCGCGAGGAAATCGGCGGCTGACGCCCTCAGGATCCGGCGGCGCCCTGCAGCGCCTCTGCCCGGATCCAGTCACGGAAGGCGGCAACGCGCGGCAGTGCGAGCCGGTCTGGCGCAACGACGACATGGTAGGCGAGCGACGTCTCGGCCGCCGTGGCGAGCGGCTGAACGAGGCGACCGCCCGCGAGGTCGTCGGCAGCGTAGACATCGCGGACCACCGCGAGCCCCTGGCCGGCGATGGCCGCCCGGATGAGCAAGGCGTCGTCGCCGAAGCTCGATCCCGCCGATGCTCTGGGGTCAGGGCGGAGGCCCGCCGCGGCGAACCAGACCGACCAGTCGCGACGGTCCCGGTCCTGCAGCAGCGGAAAGGACAGACAGTCGGCCGCCGTGCGGAGCGGCGCCGCCATGCGCAAGAGCGCCGGGCTCGCGACCAGGACGAGCCGCGGCGCGAAGAGCCGTTCGCTGACGAGGCCGGCATAGGTTCCTTTGCCATGCCGGATCGCGACATCCGCTTCCCCGCCCCTGACATCGGCGAGCGCGGCCGTGGTCTGCAGTCTCACCTCGACCGATGGATGGGCCGCCGTGAAGCGCCCGAGCCGCGCGGCGAGCCAGGTCGAGGCCAGCGACGGCGTCGTGCTGACGGTGACGATGCCCGATCGGTGAGCGGTTCCCGAACGACGAGCCACCGCCTGCTCGATCGCCGCAAAGCTCTCGTCGATCTCGGCGAGCAGCCGCGCGCCCTCCGGCGTGAGACGAAGCAACCGATGATGCCTTTCGAAGAGAGGCGTGCCGAGCCTGCGTTCCAGCGCCTTGATCTGCTGGCTGATCGCTCCGGGCGTCACGCCCAGAGCCGGCGCGGCGGACTTGATCGCCCCTCGGCGCCCGACTTCGACAAAGGCCCGCAGGCCGAGCCACGGCAATGGACTCATGAACTCACATTAGCCGGCCTAACGCGAAGCTCAAGGCTTATGGTTTGAGCGATCGCGCGGCGCGCCGCAGAACGTGGCGATGACCAGCCCGCCCTTCGCCTCCGCCGCCCTTGTCCGTCTGCTCGCCGTCGCCGCCGGCGCCGCTGTCGCCAACAGCTATTACAATCAGGCGATGCTCGGCCATATCGGGCGCGATTTCGCCATCTCGGCCGCCGGGGTCGCGGCGATACCCGTCGTCACGCAACTCGGAAACGCGATCGGCGTGCTCTTCCTTGCGCCGCTCGGAGACCGGCTGGAGCGGCGGTCTCTGATGCTGTTCACCATCGGCGCGCTCGTGCTCGCGCTGCTCGCGGCCGCTGCTTCTCAATCCTTCGCCGCCCTCGCCGTGGCCAGCGTCGCGATCGGCGGCTTCGCGACCGTCGCGCAGCAGATCGTTCCCTTTGCCGTCACCATCGCGACAGACGACAGGCGGGGGCGGGTGCTGGGTACGGTGACCGGCGGCATCCTGCTCGGCATTCTCCTCGCGCGCGTATTCAGCGGCATCGCGTCGGATCTCTGGGGTTGGCGGCTGGTCTTTCTTGTCGCGGCCGGCGTCATGGCCGCGATCGGAGGGCTGCTCGCCGCCCTGCTGCCGCGTATCCAGCCGACGACGGCTCTCACCTACGGGCGCTTGCTGGCATCGCTCTGGCATCTCGTCGCCGCGCATCCGGTCCTGCGCCGGGCGACGCTGATCCAGTGCCTCGTCTTCATGGGCTTCATCGGCTTCTGGTCCAGCCTGGCGCTCGCGCTCGAGGCTCCGCCCTACCGTCTGGGCGCCAGCGCCGTCGCCCTGCTGGCGCTGGTCGGCGCGGCGGGGGCGCTGGCCGCGCCGCTGGCCGGGCGCTTTGCCGATCGCGCCGGGTCTCGACGGGTGGTGACGATCGGCACCGGCCTCGCCACGGCCTCGTTCGTTCTGCTGGTCCTCGGCCAAGGCTCCATGGCAGTGATGGTGACCGGCACGCTTCTTCTCGATCTCGCCGTCCAGACCTCGCAGGTCGCAAACCAGACGCAGGTCTATGCGCTCGACCGCGCGGCGCGCAGCCGGCTGAACACCGTCTTCATGGCCGCCATGCTCCTCTCTGGATCCCTCGGAGCGGGCCTCGGCGGCCTCGCATTCGCGACATGGGGCTGGAGCGGAACATGCCTCTTCGGCGCCCTCTCGTCGCTTCTGGCGCTCATCCTGTCGCTTCGTCCGCCGCCGTGATCAGAGGCGGCGGATGCTCTCGCGAAGGACGAGTTCGCAGGGCAGGCGCACATGGGTCGGCGGCTTCACTCCGCCCTTGCCGGACATGCGGAGCAGCAGATCCTCGGCGGCAAGCCGGCCCATTTCGGTTCGCGGCTGGCGCATGGTGGTCAGCGCCGGATCGTAGTGCACGGCATATTCGGTGTCGTCGAAGCCGCCCACCGAGACATCGCGCGGCACCGAGACGCCGCCGGTCTTCAGACTGCGGATGAAGCCGAGTGCGATCTCGTCGGCGGCGGCGAAGACAGCGGTCGGCCGGTCATCGAGCGCGAAATAGCGCGCCGCCGCGCGGTCGCCCGAGACGAAGTCGAAATTGCCGGCGCCGCGCCATACGAGGCTCTCCTCGACCGCGAGCCCGGCCGCCGTGAGCGCGTCGCAATAGCCGCCGAAGCGCTCGTTGGTCTCGATGCTGCCTTCCGGCCCGGTGATATGGGCGATGCGCCGATGGCCCGCCGCGATCATGTGGCCGACCATGGTCGCCGCAGCGGCGCGGTTGTCCACATCGAAGACGGAGAACCGGTCGCCGCCCGGAATGCCGGCGAACATCAGCGAGATCGGCACCTGGTCGGGCACCGCGACGAATTCCTCGTCGCGCGGCACGTTGCCCGTCACCACGAGGACGCCGTCGACCTGCCCGGCACGGATCACCCGCGCATAATGCGTCTCGCGCCGGCGGCTCTGGCGCGTATAGCCGACCAGGACACCGTAGCCCTGGTCGGAAAAAACCTCCTCGAGCGCATTGAGGACAGGCGTGAAGAAGGAGTTGCCGATGCCCGGCAGCAGCACCAGCACCATGCGGGTCGACTTGGCGCGCAACGACCGCGCTGCAGCATTCGGCGTGTAGCCGGTCTCTCGAATCGCGGACAGGACGGCCTCGCGAGTCGCCTCCGTCACGCGGTCCGGCAGGGCCAGCGCGCGGCTCACGGTCGCCGTCGATACGCCGGCAAGGCGCGCAACGTCCTGAATCGTCACGGCTCGCGCGCTCGGCGCATGATCCTCTGTCGTCGTCATCCCGCCCCGCCTTCCTGCCCCGTCGGCCGACATCCCTATCTTCGGACGTTTCTTTTGCAGCGCAAAATATATTCGCGTTGACAGCCGATCCAGGAAGCATACAGTAGATGTAATCGATTACAAGAATTCGGCCGGCCCGTTGAGCCAAGAGCACTCGGGCCGTCCGGTGCGATAGGCGTCTGCCCGATGCAGACGTCTGAACCTGGGAGGGTTTCAAGTATGAAGCAGATGACGAAGGCACTCTTCGGTGCTGCCGCCATGGTCGCGCTGATGGCCGGCCCGGCGCTGGCGCAGGAGCCGCTGAAGCTCGAAGTGTTCCATTGGTGGACTTCGGGCGGCGAAGCGGCCGCGGTGCAGGAATTCGCCAAGGAGTTCGACGCGGCCGGCGGCCAGTGGGTCGACACCGCGATCGGCGGCTCGGGCTCGACGGCGCGCCCGATCGGCATCAACCGCATCATTGGCGGTGACCCGCCAGGCGCGATGCAGTTCAACACCGGCACCCAGATCGACGAGCTCGCCGCTCAGGGTCTGCTGCGCAATCTCGACGACGTCGCGGCCAAGGAAGGCTGGAAGGAAGCCCTTCCGCCGGCCTTCTACGAGGCGATCGTCCGCGACGGCCATGTCATGGCTGCCCCGGTCAACAACCATGGCCAGAACTGGCTCTGGTACAACAAGGCGCTGCTGGAAAAGAACGGCATCGCCGAGCCGACGACCTGGGACGAGTTCTTCGCCGCCGCCGACAAGCTCAAGGCCGCCGGCGTGATCCCGGTCGCCGTGGGCGGGCAGCCCTGGCAGCTGAACCTCATGTTCAACTCCATCCTGCTCGGCGAAGGCGGCAAGGACCTCTATATGAAGGTCTACAAGGACCTCGATCCGGCCGCGGTCACGTCGCCCGAGTTCAAGAAGGTCGCCGAGACCTTCGGCAAGCTGCGCGACTACTCGGACCCCGGCAACGCCAACCGCGACTGGAACGTCGCGACCGGCATGGTCATCTCGGGCAAGGCCGGCTTCCAGTTCATGGGTGACTGGGCGAAGGGCGAGTTCGTGCTGGCCAATCAGGTCGCCGGCAAGGACTTCGGCTGTATCCTCGGGCCGGGCGAGAAGAACTTCGTCATGGGTGGCGACGTCTTCATCTTCCCGAAGCTGAAGGATGAGCAGGGCACCAAGGCGCAGGACCTCCTGGCGACGGTCTTCATGTCCAAGGACGCTCAGGTGAAGTTCAACGCCAAGAAGGGCTCGGTTCCGGTCCGCCTCGACGTCGACAACTCCCAGCTCGACGCCTGCGCCAAGATCGGCGTCGAAGTCCTCCAGGACCCGGCGAAGCAGATCCCGGCGACCGACATCCTCGCCTCGCAGGACGTCGTGCAGAGCCTGCAGGACGTGGTCGGCGAATACTGGGCCACGCCCACGATGACGGCGGACGAGTTCGTCGGCAAGTGGAACGACACGGTCGCCCAGGCCAAGTAGTCCTCGACGACATCGGCCCGGCTGCGCGATGATGGCGCGGCCGGGCTTTTCTTGAGTGGCCCGCCAAACTCGGGAGGTCGGGACGCATGAAGACCCGTCGCCGCATGAATGTAGCCACCTATGTGGCGTTGTTCCCGGCCTTCATCGTAGTCGTCTTCGCCTATCTCGGCACGATGCTCTGGACGGTGCAGATTTCCTTCACCGAATCCAAGCTGCTGCCAACCTTCGCCTTCTCCGGACTGCGTCAGTACGAGCGGCTGTTCGCCACCTCGCGCTGGTCGATCTCGCTGGAGAACATGGTCATCTTCGGCATCGGCCTGATCGCCGTCTGCCTCGTGCTCGGCTTTCTCCTCGCCGCGGCGCTCGACCAGAAGATCCGCTTCGAGAACACGTTCCGGACGATCTTCCTCTACCCCTACGCGATGTCCTTCATCGTGACCGGCCTCGCCTGGCAGTGGATCCTCAACCCGACGCTCGGCCTGCAGCAATATGTGCGCAATCTCGGCTGGACCGACTTCCAGTTCGACTGGATCATCCGCAATGACCGCGCGATCTATGTCGTGATCATCGCCGGCGTCTGGCAGGCATCCGGCCTCGTCATGGCGCTGATGCTTTCCGGCCTCAGGGGCATCGACCAGGAGCTCTGGAAGGCCGCGAAGATCGACGGCATCCCGACCTGGCGCGTCTATTTCAACATCATCATCCCGATGCTGCGCCCGACCATCATCACCTCGGTGGTGCTGCTGTCGCTCGCCGTGGTCCGCGTCTACGACCTCGTGCTGGCGCTCACCGGCGGCGGTCCGGGCATCTCCACCGACGTGCCGGCCAAGTTCATCCTCGACTACCTGTTCGGCCGCGCGAATATCGGCCTCGCCACGGCGGCGTCGTCGATCCTCCTGGTGATCGTGCTCGTGATCATCACGCCCTGGCTCTACTACGAATATTTCCGTCCGAAGAGGGAGAGGCGCTGATGGCGACCGCCACCATGACCGCCAGCACCACCGCCCTTGAGCCCTCCGGCCCGCGGCCAAAACGGCTCACGGCCGACCGTGTCGGGCTCTATGTCTTCCTCGTCATCGCCGCGGCGTTCTTCCTGCTGCCGATGTATGTGATGATCGTGACGTCGCTGAAGCCGATGTCGGAGATCCGCCTCGGCAACATCTTCTCGCTGCCCGAGGCGTGGACGATCGAGCCCTGGCTGCAGGCCTGGAACTCGGCCTGCACCGGCCTCAACTGCGGCGGCATCAAGGTCGGGTTCTGGAACTCGATCCGCATCCTGGTGCCGAGCGTCATCATCTCGATCTTCATCGGCGCGCTCACCGGCTATGCGCTGTCGCTGTGGCGGGCGCGGGGCTCCAACCTCCTCTTCGCCGTGCTGCTGCTCGGCGCCTTCCTGCCCTACCAGGTGTTCATCTACCCGCTGGTGCGCATCTATTCGTCGGTCGGCATCTACGGGACGATGGCGGGCATCGTCGTCACGCACACGATCTTCGGCCTGCCGCTGATGACGCTCCTCTTCCGCAACTATTATTCGAGCCTGCCGATCGAGCTCTTCAAGGCGGCGCGCGTCGATGGCGGTGGCTTCTGGGCGATCTTCTTCCGCCTGATGCTGCCGATGTCGACGCCGATCATCATCGTCGCCGTCATTCTGCAGGTGACCGGCATCTGGAACGACTTCCTGTTCGGCGTCGTCTTCGCCGGCCGCGAGAACCTTCCGATGACCGTTCAGCTGAACAACATCGTCAATTCGACCCAGGGCGAGAAGCTCTACAACGTCAACATGGCCGCGACGATCCTGACAGCGCTGGTGCCGCTCGTCGTCTATTTCGTGTCGGGCCGCTGGTTCGTTCGCGGCATCGCCGCCGGCGCCGTGAAGGGGTAAAGCATGGCAACCGTCTCCATCCGCAATCTCGAGATCGACTTCGGCACGGTCCAGGTCCTGAAGACCCTCAATCTCGAGATCGGCGAGGGCGAGTTCATCGTGCTGCTCGGGCCCTCCGGCTGCGGCAAGTCCACTCTGCTCAACGCGGTCGCGGGTCTTCTCGACGTCACGGCCGGCCAGATCTGGATCGGCGGCAAGAACGTCACCTGGGAGGAGCCCAAGGACCGCGGCATCGGCATGGTGTTCCAGTCCTATGCGCTCTATCCGCGCATGAGCGTTCGCGGCAATCTCTCCTTCGGTCTCAAGATGGCGCGCACGCCGCATGAGGAGATCGAGAAGCGTGTCGCCAAGGCCTCGAAGATCCTGCAGATCGAGCCGCTGCTGGAACGCAAGCCGGCCGAGCTCTCGGGCGGCCAGCGCCAGCGCGTCGCGATCGGCCGGGCCCTGGTGCGCGACGTCGACGTGTTCCTGTTCGACGAGCCGCTCTCCAACCTCGACGCCAAGCTCAGGACCGAACTCCGCGTCGAGATCAAGCGGCTGCATCACGAGCTCGGCTCGACGATGATCTATGTGACGCATGACCAGATCGAGGCGCTGACGCTCGCCGACCGCATCGCGGTCATGAATGGCGGCGTCATCCAGCAGCTCGCCTCGCCGAAGGAGATCTACCGCCGGCCGGTCAACCGCTTCGTCGCCGGCTTCGTCGGTTCGCCGGGCATGAATTTCGTCGACGGCACGCTCAAGATGGACGCCGACGGCGCCGGTTTCCTCCTCTCGGATGGAACCCGCCTTTCGCTCGCCGGTTACGAATTCTCGGGGACGCCGAAGGATGGCCAGGCGGCGACGCTCGGCATCCGCCCTGAGCAGGTCGACCTGGTGAAGACGAGCGAAGACGCGACTGTGCTGCCGATCAAGCTGACGATGCTCGAGCCGATGGGCGCCGACAGCCTCGTCTGGGGCCATGTCTCCGGCACGCAGTTCTCCGTCCGCATCGACGGCGAAGATCATGTGGCGACGCCGGCCTCCGTCGATGCCTTCTTCTCGCCGTCGCAGTCCTCGATCTTTGATAAAGCGAGCGGCGCCCGCCTCTGATTCGCATGCCGGGGATCCCCTCCCCGGCTTCCGCCCCCACAAAGCTTTCGCGAGAATCCCATGCCGAAGCACCTCATCTCCTTCCAGCTCTATTCCGCGCGCAATTTTCCCCCGCTAGAGACCGTTCTCGAGGGCCTGGCGAAGATCGGCTATGACGCGGTCGAGCCCTATTACCCGCTCTATGGCGACGACGCCGCCGGCTATCGCGCCAAGGTCGATGCGGCCGGCCTCAAGACGCCTACCTTCCATGCGCCGCTCGACGGCGTGACCGGCGACACCGCCCGCTTTATCGACATCGCCAAGACGATCGGCGCCCACACCATCGTCATCCCCTATATCGGCGCCGACGACCGGCCGACCGATGTCGATGGCTGGAAGAAGCTCGGCGAGACGCTGGCCAAGACCGCCGGGACGGCCAAGGCCGCCGGCCTCGGCCTCGGCTACCACAATCACGACTTCGAATATGCGACGCTGGCCGACGGCTCGCGCCCGATCGACCACCTGATCGGCAACGGCGTCGCCTCGGAGCTCGACCTCGGCTGGGTGGCGCGCGCCGGCAAGGACGTCGCGCCGGAGATCGACCGCCTCGCCTCCGAGATCATCGCCTTCCACATCAAGGACATCGCCCCCGCCGGCACGACCGCCGAGGACGGCTGGGCGGATGTCGGCCAGGGCACCGTCGACTGGGCGGGACTGTGGCCGCATATCGCCAAGGCGCCGAAAGCCGGCGTGCTCGTCGCCGAGCATGACAACCCGGCCGACTGGAAGCGCTTCGCCGAGCGTTCCTTCGCCGCCATCAAGTCCTTCGCCGTCTGAGGCCCGCACGAATGTCCACCATCCACAAGATCGGCCTGATCGGCGCCGGCAACATCTCGCAGGCCTATCTGAAGCTGGCGCCGCTCTTCCCCGGCACCAAGATAGTCGCCGTGGCGGATATCGCTCCCGAAGCGGCCAAGAAGCGGGCCGACGAGTTCGGCGTGCGCGCGCTGACGGTCGACGAACTCCTCAAGGACGAGGAGATCGACACGGTCATCAACCTGACCATTCCCTCGGCCCATTACGAGATCAGCCACGCCATCCTCTCGGCCGGCAAGCATGCCTATTCCGAGAAGCCCTTCGCGCTCAGCGTCGAGGACGGCAAGAAGCTGGTCGCCGAGGCCGATGCGCGCGGGCTGAAGCTCGGCAGCGCGCCGGACACCTTCCTCGGCGGCGGCGGCCAGACGGCCCGCAAGCTGCTCGACGAGGGCGCCATCGGCCGCATCGTCTCCGGCACCATGCATGTCATGAGCCACGGCATGGAGCACTGGCATCCCAATCCGGGCTTCTTCTTTCAGCCCGGCGGCGGCCCGATCCTCGATCTCGGCCCCTACTACATCGCCGCGATGGTCAATCTGATCGGCCCGGTGACGCATGTCGCGGCCTTCGCCTCGAAGGGCTTCGAGGAGCGGCTCGTGACCGCCGAGGGGCCGCTCAAGGGCAAGACCGTCCCCGTGGGCACCCCGACGACCATCAACGCCGTCCTAGAGTTCAAGACCGGCGCGCAGGTGACGCTCGCGGCAAGCTGGGACGTGTGGAAGCACGGCCATGTCAACCCGATCGAGCTCTACGGTACCGAAGGCTCGATGCTGGTCCCCGATCCGAACTTCTTCGGCGGCACCGTGCAGTATTCCGAGCGCAGCGGCGACTACATCCCCGTCGACACCTCGACGGCGCCGTTCGGCAAGGGCAACTGGGGCGCCGACCAGGGCCATGCGAATTACCGCATGCTCGGCGTCGCCGACATGCTGGATGCCGCCGAGCAGGGCCGCGAGGCGCGCTGCTCGGGCCGGGTCGCACTGCATGCGCTCGACGTGATGGTCTCGATCCTCGATGCGGCCGTCAGCCGCAACGTCGTCACGCTCTCGACGACCGTCGAGCGCCCTGCCCCGCTCACGGCCGCCGACGCCGAGCGGCTGACTGCCGCGCGCTGAGCCGCCCGAACCGACTTCCTCCGAACTGGGGCCGCGCGAGCGGCCCCTTTTCTTTTGCGGTCAGGGTTTTGCCTGCAGCTCACGGTCTCGGCGGCGACCAGTCTTTGTCGGTCAGCGCGTCGCGATGCAGCCGGACGCGCTCGGTCGGCTCCCAGGGGATCGGCGTGCCGTCGCCGCTGTCGATCGCCCAGAAGGCCTCGGCCATGCGGCGACGGCCGACCGCCAGCGTCTCGTCGCGGATCGGCCAGGATTGCGCCTTGGGCAGCCAGATCGAGGGATTGGTGTTGATCTCGTAGATGACGGGGCGCCCCGCGACCGTCGCGTGATCGGCGCGGCCATAGTCGATGCCGGCGATGCGAAAGGCCTCGCCGATGACCTCCGGACATTCGTTGGCCAACACGCGGCGGTTCTCGTCCCGCGCCAGCCATTCCGGCGGACGAGCGCCACCACGGCCGTATTTCACCATCCAGTGCGGCTCGGTGATGTGGTGGTCGAGATAGACATGGCCGCCGATATGGAACGATCCGAACTTGCGCCAGAGCCCGTCGCCGGCCGGTTCGCCGCAGAACTCGATCACCACGAGACCGCGCCTCGGCCGGCCGGCCCTGACACCCTCGGCGAGGAAGGCGTCGAGTTCCTCCTGAGTCTGGATGAGATCGGAGACGGCGGAGTTGTGGTCGTTGTCGTTGCGGACGAAAACGGGGAACCGCTCGGGCTGCGGCTCGTCCTCGGCGCGGTAGATGCCGAACGGATTGATGCCGGCGCGCCTCAGCTTGCGCAGCAGCTCGTAGCGGGTCGGCACGACGGCCGGATCGTTGAGGCATCGCAGCCCCGCCGACCGCAGCGAACGGAAGACATCGGAGGCGAGCAGCAGCTCGAAGGGCGAGAGGCGTTCGATATCCGTGAAGATCACGGTCGCCGCGGGAACGCGCTGAGCGCGCAGCATCGCGTCATAGCTGAGCGCCATCGTCTTCGGGATCGGGACGCCGAGTGCATCGGCGACCAGCGTTCCCACCGTCACCTGGTGACCGCGCGCCGTCAGGAAGAGGATCATCGCCGGGCCCCTTGCCGCGCCGACCGGGCGCCGCGGCGAAGACGATTGCGGAACAGTATGAAGCATGTAACGCTAATCACCGCGGATCGACCGGGGCAAGCTGAGTCATGTCGATTCGCGATCCATCCACGGCTTGTTCTGTATTGCCGCCACGCATGACTGCAGGGGGAACCGTCACGTGTCCGACATTGCGAAGAATACCCGCGCGAGCCTCGCGGCCGGCAGCCTTTTCGGCTTTTCCGGCACCGGCCGCAGCACCGCTGCGCGCCGCGCGGGCAAGGAGGCCGGCCTCGACCTTCCAACCGACGAAGGCACGATCCTGGCCGAACTGAACGGCGTCGAAACGACGCCGGAAGCATCGACGCCGGCCGGCGAGGACCGTTCCGAAGCCTGATCTTCGCGGCTGGCGTCCGGTCTTTGCCGGGTCGTCCGATGACAAGCAATTCGTCTTGCGGGCGTCCATGCAACGTGCCAGCCTGACGAAGTTATCGCGCAATGACGGCCGTGGGGGCTCGGCTGCCATGACATCCCCGAGACTTTTGAGCATCAGGAGGAAACCATGTCATCCAGGATCGAATCCACCCGCGCCCTTTTGTCGTCTTCGCAGCTGTTCGGCTTCAGCGCCGGCGCGCGTTCGACGATCGCCCGTCGCGGCATCGACAAAGGCGGCTTGAGCGAAACCCTGCTCGACGAGACGCAGATCCTCGAGACGCTGAACACGGTTCAGACCGCCGAGGCCGAGCTGCCGGCGAGCGAGGAGCGGCCGGCCTCGACCGAAGCGGCGTAATCGCATGATCACGCGCGGGATGCTTCGGCGTCCCCGCGCGCCTGACGAGAGGCGGCGGCGCGCTGGGCGCTGTCCGCCATTCACATGTGGTCGGTGGACACCGACCGATCCAAAAGGGGCTGAGAATGGAAAAAGTGATGGGGCTGCCGGTCCAGATGGACGAGGAAGCCGTGATCCTGGCGCTGAATACCGACGCGGCGGAAGAAGCAGCGGTCAACACAGCGGAAGAGACCGCCGCGACTGCCTGAGTCACAGCCTGAAAGCGCGTCATGGTTGAAGAGACGGCAACCGTTCATTTCGGCTATGGCGCGGATCCGATCCGCGCGGCCGCGCTCGACCGGCGCGTCCGCGGCAATCTCGCGGCGAGCCTCGGCGCAATCGCCGGCGCCCTCGCCAGCAACGGCTTCACCGGCGCTCATGCGCTGCGCGAACTGGCGGACCGGGTCGAGGCCGGACCTGTCAGGCCGCTCGTCTTCGCGCTCTACACCTCTCTCGTCGATGCGATCCAGTCCGATGACGACGACGCCGTGGCGCGCGGCGTCGAGAGGCTCGCCGCCGTCGACCGCGACGCGGCGGTGACACTGCGCATCGTCGACCTCTTCGGCGCGGAACTCGGCGCCGAAGCCTCCGAACTCTATGCCATCCTGCTCGACGACGATCCCGACGCCCCGATCGAAATCAGCGGGGTGGGCAGCGAAGCCTTCGCCTCCGGCCGCGCCCGCGTCCTGGACGCTCTCGCGCTGCTCGACAGGGCGGCGCCCGAATTCGGAGCCGAAATCCGGGTCTTCTGCAACGAGATCGTCTTCGCCGGCAGCGCGACCGGCTTCGGCGCCAATTCCTTCGCCAGCGCATCGAGCCCCTATCTGTGGGGCGGCATCCAGCTCGATCCCGCGAGGGCGAACCGGATCGCGCTCGCCGAAACGCTCGTGCACGAGGCTTCGCACACGCTGCTGAACGGCCTCGTCGATGCCGGCGAACTCTCCACAAACCCGAAGGACGCCCGCTATTCCTCCCCGCTCCGGGTCGACGCGCGGCCGATGGACGGCATCATCCACGCCACCTATGTCCTCGGCCGCATGGGGATGGCGCTTGCCGAGATCGCCGAGGCGGGCGACCTGACGGAGGCGGAGCGGCGGGATGTGGCGGCGCGCCGGCGCGAGAACGGCATTCTCTTCCAGCAGGGGCTGGCGACGATCCGCGAGCACGGAAAGCTGACGCCGGCAGGCGCGACCGCGCTCGAAGGCTGCTTCGCGCTCGGAAGCCGCTCCCCCGAAAACGCGGAAGCCTAGTTCGCCGCCGGCTTCGCCAGCGGGGCGCGGTCGGCCGGCGGCAGCGCCAGCACGGCATCGAAGGTGCGCGACTGGATCTGCTCCTGCATGGCGCCGACCTCGAGCCGGATCTCGCGCAGATTGGCGTCAATGGCTGCGCGGTCGGGCTCCGGCGCCGCGGCCAGCGTCGCGAGTTCGGCACGAAGGGTCTTCAGACGGTCGATCCGCGCGACGATATCGGGCTTCAGGCCGCTCAGCGAGGTCTCGATCTTGTCGACGGCCTCGGGCGGCAACCGGTCTTTCAGCCAGCGCAGTTCCATGCGCACCACGCGCGGCCCGCCATCGCCCTTGCGCACGCCGATGCGCTCGGTGACGAAGGCGCCGAGCACGAAGGCGTTGACGGCGAGCGACAGGACGAGCGCCACCCAGAGCCAGGAGATGCGCCGGCGACGCGGCTGAACGGTCCTTGCCATCAGAAGCCGAGCTCGGACGGCCCGAACAGCAGCGGATCGAGCTGAACGATGCTTGCGACGCGCATGTCGTCGTCGCCGGGCGCAAGGAACACGCTCGACGCGCCGCCGAGCGCGCCGGCGACGAGGACGACCGCGGCCGCTGCCGCGAGCCGCCTTGCCCAGCGCACCGGCTGGGGCGTGATCTGCGCCAGTACGCCGGCGCGGATGCGGGCCAGCGGTCCGGCCTCGATGCGGGTGTCGAGCGCCGCGGCGGCGACTTCGAGGCGCTGGTCCAGCACCACGGCATCGTCGCGATAGGCACGGAAGGTGCGATCGGAGAGCAGCGCCGCCCGCGCCCGTTGCGCCAGCGCCGGGTCGGGCCAGAGCGCCGGATCGGGCCCCCACCGGTCAACGGCGTCGCGCAGGCCTGTCGGTCGCGGGTGAAGCTCCTCGCTCATGTCGCGGCGCGCGTCTGACGCGTCGTCGAAGCCGAACGGGTCCCGGCGATCCCGGGGATGATGGATATCGTCGATGTCGGTCATGATCAGGTCCAATCCTCCCCGTCCTCGTCCCTTTGTCCCGCGAGCAGGCCACGCAGGCGCCGCCGGGCTCTTGCGAGCAGGGATTCGTAGGCATGTTCGCTCATGCCCATGACGGCCGAGGCTTCCGCCTGGCCGAGTTCCTGGAAATGCGCGAGGACGATCACCGCCCGCTGCCGGTCGGGCATGCGGTCGAGCGCCTCGTGGACGAGGCGGACATCCTCGATCCGCGAGAGCTGGCGCTCTGGCGACGGCGCGTCGTCCTCTAGCACGTCGTCGAGATCGTCGATGTCCACATGCGGGCGGCGGCGGCGCAGGCGATCGATCGACAGCCTATAGGCGACCTGGTGCAGCCAGGTGCCGATGCGGGCGCGCGGCTCCCAGGCGTCGGCATTGCGCCACAGGCGGACGAGCGCCTCCTGCACGACCTCCTCGGCCTCGCCGAGATCGCACAGGACCGCGGCGACGAAACGCGTCAGGCGCGGCGATTCGGCGGTGATGACGCGGCCGAACGCCTCGTCGTCGCCGGCCGCGACCGCCCGCATCAGCCTGTCGTCGGCGCGGATCGCGGCATCCGCTGCGCTGTCGCTTCGATCCCCCACGGGTGAATTGTCACCTTTCGTACCGGCCTCTCGGTCGGCCGGATCCACCCTCCCGCCGTCGATCAGACGATAGCGCATCGGCGGGCTTCGGCCAGCCTCGCTTTTCGCTCCCGATGCGGTGACGGGCGCCATGGCTGCTTACTCAGCCGCGATCTGGAGCGGCCGGTCCGGCCCGGTCTCGGGCTCGGACCTGGCGAGCGGGGTCGCCGCCGGGGCTTCGGCGCGCCGCCGGCGATCATCGGCCGCGGCTTCGGCGAGTTCGCGCGTCAGCCGCTGTTCCTCGGCGATGCGCGGCTTGCCGAACCGGGCGAGCAGCAGGAAGGCGACCGGCGTCAGGAACAGCGTCGCCAGCGCCGAGAAGCCGAGGCCGCCGACCATGATCCAGCCGAGCGCGGCGCGCGCCTCCGAGCCGGCACCACCGGTGAGGATCAGCGGCAGGCCGCCGAGCACGGTCGCGATCATGGTCATCAGCACCGGCCGCAGGCGGATGAGGCAGGCGTCGCGGATGGCGTCGCGCACCGAGAGGCCCTCGTCGCGCAGCTGGTTGGCGAATTCCACGATCAGGATGCCGTTCTTCGCCATGAGGCCGACCAGCATCACGAGGCCGATCTGCGTGTAGATGTTGAGCGAACCGCCCGACAGCAGGATGGCGTAGATGCCCGATGCCACGCCGAACGGCACGGTTGCGAACAGGATCGCCGCCGAGACGAAGCTCTCGAACTGGGCGGCCAGCACGAGCAGGATGATGATGACCGCAAAGCCGAAGGTGGTGGCGACGCCGCTCGAGGTCTCGTTCAGCGTGGCCGCCTCGCCGGTATAGACGATGCCGAGGCCGGCCGGCAGGCTGGTGGCCGCGACCTCGTCGAGGATCTGCATCGCCGAGCCGAGATCCTCGCCGGGTGCCAGCGTCGCGGTGATCGGCACGGCGCGGCGCTGCGACTGGCGCGCGAGCGTCGGCGAGGTCGATTCCTCCGAAACCGTGACGACGGACGAGAGCGGGATCATCACGCCGCTGGCGGTCCGCACCTGCACGTTCTCGAGGTCGCTCGGCGTGACGATCATGCCGTCGGGCGCCATGGCGCGGATGTCGATCTTGTCGTCGCCGATGTAGAAATTGCCCATGTCGGCGCCGGCGAGCAGCGTGGAGACGATGGTGCCGATATCGGCCACCGAGACGCCGAGATCGGCGGCGCGATCGCGGTCGATATTCACCTTCAGCTGCGGCTGGTTGAGATCGTAGTTGAGCTGGACATTGGCGAAGGCCGGGTTCTGCGACAGCGTGCCGATCAGGTCGGTCGCGCCCTTGGAGATGCTGTCATAATCGATGCCGGTGACGGCGAAGGTCAGGCCCTGGCCGCCGCCGCGAATGCCGAGGCTGTTGGCCTGGCGCAGGTTGACGACAGCGCCGGGGATGTTGCGCACCTTGGCCTGGATCTCGGCGGCGATGTCCTGCTGGCTGCGCGTGCGCTCGCTCCAGGGCGCCAGCGTCACGAACATGAAGCCGCTGTTGGGGCTGTTGAAATTGCCGGCGACGGAGAAGGCGTTGGTCGCCTCGCCGGAATCGAGCAGCGGCTGGATGGCGCGCTGCACGATCTGCATCTGGCCCTGCGTGTAGTCGACCGTCGATCCCTGCGGGGTGTTCATCGAGATGATGACGGCGCCGCGGTCCTCCTGCGGCGTCAGCTGCTGCGGCAGGTTCTCGAAGGCGAGGAAGGCGCCGCCGGCGAACAGCACGCTGAGCAGGATCACCACCATGGGCGCGGCGAGCGAAGCGTCGAGCAGCTTTTCGTAGAGCTTGTGGCCGCGCCGGCCGATGGCGTTCAGCGCGCGGTTGAACAGGTTGCCGCGGCCCTCGCCGCCATGCCCGCCCTCCCCCAGGAAGCGCGAGGCCATCATCGGCACCAGCGTCAGCGCGACGAAGGCCGAGAGCGCGACCGAGAAGGCGAGCACGAAGCCGAATTCGGAGAAGAGGCGGCCGGCCGTGCCCTTGAAGAAGGAGATCGGGATGAACACGGCGGCGAGCGTCGCCGTCGTCGAGATCACCGCGAAGAACACCTGCTTGGCGCCAAGCACGGCCGCAGCGCGCGGGCCCATGCCCTCGTGCCGTCGCCGGGCGATGTTTTCGAGCACCACGATGGCGTCGTCGACGACGAGGCCGGTCGCCAGCACCAGCGCCAGCAGCGTCAGGATGTTGAGCGAGAAGCCCATCATGTACATCGCCGCGATGGTGCCGAGCAGCGACACGGGCACCGTGATCGCGGGGATGAGCGTCGTCCGGAGCGACCCGAGGAACAGGTAGATGATCGCGATGACGATCACGATCGCGAGGACGAGGCTGCGCTCGACCTCCTCGAAGGAGCCGGCGATGAAGTTGGCGTCGTCGGAGGTCACGCGGATGCTGACATCGGCGGGAAGGCTGGTCTTCAGTTCCTCGACCGCCTTGCGGACACCCTCCGAGATGGTCAGCGTGTTCGAGCTCGCCTGACGTACGATGCCGAGGCCGATGCCGGTGCGGCCGTTGACCTGCAGCATCGAGGACTTGGCGGCCGGGCCGAACACCACGTCGGCGACGTCGCCGACCCGCGTGTCGCCCTTGATGCGGATCGCCTTGACGTCGTCAGCGCCCTTCACGCTGGCATCGGCGCGCACGAACATCGCGCGGTTGGTGTCGGTGAGATTGCCGGCCGGCACGTCGAGCGCCACCGTCGCCAGCGCGTTCTTGAGGTCCGCGACGGTGAGGCCATAGGCGGCGAGCCGCATCGGGTCGATATAGATGCTGATCATCGGCGAACGGTCGCCATTGACCTGCACATCGGCGACGCCCTCGACGGATTTCAGGCGGTCGACGACGACGTCATCGACGAGCTGCGTCAGCGTCTCGATGTTCTGCTTGGTCGAGGTGACGGCGAGACGCATGATCGCGTCGCCATTGGTATCGGCCTTGGCGATGGTCGGCGGGTCGGCATCTTCGGGGAGATTGCGCTGCGCATTGCCGACGGCGTCGCGCAGGTCGCTCGCCGCGACATTGATGTCGGTCGAATCCGAGAACTGCACCGTCACGCGGCTGCGGCCGCTCGTCGAGGTCGACTGGATGTCCGTCCAGCCCGAGACGCCGGCGGCGGCGTTCTCGATGACGCTCGTGACCTCCTTGTCCATCGTGTCCGGCGTCGCGCCGGTATAGGTCGTGGTGATGGTCACGACCGGCTGGTCGATGTTCGGCAGCTCGCGGATCTCGACGCCGCCGATCGCCGCGAGGCCGGCGACGACGATCAGGAGATTGGCGACGATGGCGAGCACGGGCCGGCGGACCGAAAGCGCCGAGATGCCGGAGGGCGTCGTCCCGGATTCCGGGATCGGGTCGTGCTCCATGTCGTGGCCATGGGCATCGCGGACATGCTCCCTGGCGAGGCCCTCGCCGGTGCCGTCGCGGGAGGCGTCCTTCGGCGGGGTGCCGGCACTCTTGTCGGTCATGCCTCAGCTCCCCTTGGCGGCCGGCTGGCCGGCGGGCTGGGGCTGATCGCCGCCCTGCCCCGCTTCCGCGATCTTGGCGCCCGGCCGCAGGCGCTGGAGCCCCTCGACCACGACCTTGTCGCCCTCGGCGAGATCGCTGCTCGAGACGAGCACGCGGCCGCTCTGGCGCTGAAGGATGGAGATCGGCGCGCGGGCGACACCGTCGCTGCCGGCGAGCTTCCAGACATAGGAGCCGGTGCGGTCCCACTGGATGGCGAGCGCCGAGACGGCGAGCTGCTTCTCGCCCGGGAAGGGCAGGTCCACCTTCACCGCCATGCCGGGGCGCACCCCGATTGCCTGCGCCGCCGCGGCATCCAGCGTCGCCTCGACCTTCAGCGTCCGCGCGGTGGCGTCGACGCGGGTGTCGATGGCCGAGACGGAGCCCTTGATGACGGCGTCGGGCTTCGATTCCGCCGACGCGGTGACGGCCTGCCCGATCTCGACGCGGCCGGCATAGCGCTCGGGGATGAGGAACGAGACCTTCATGACCGAGGGATCGTCCAGCGTCGTTATCACGGTCGTGGGCGTCACGAGGTCGCCGACCGAAAGCGTGCTGATGCCGACGACGCCGTCGAACGGCGCGGAGACGGTGCGCCGGTCGAGCGCGATCTGGGCGCCGAGCAGGCCGATCTCGGCGCGACGCTCCGCGGACTGCGCGTCCTGGAGCGCCGACAGCGTGAGATTGTTTGTGCTGGCGAGCTTCTGCGAGCGCTCGAGCGTCTTCTTGGCGTCACTGAGCGCGACCGCGGCGAGATCGAGCGCTGCCTTCTGGTCGGAATCGTCGAGACGGACCAGCGGCTGGCCCTTCTTCACGGCGTCGCCGGCCTTGAAGAGCACCTCCATGACCTCGGCGGTCACCTGCGGATAGACATTGATCGACTGCGGCACGAGCACGGTGCCGACGGCGCGCACATCGTCCGTCACGATGTCGCTGCCGACGGGCTCGGTCACGACCAGCGTCGGCCCGCCGAGGCCGCCGCGGCGATTGCCCCCGGCAGCGCCGCCCTGTCCACCGGCTCCCCCGGGCGCGGCGGCGACAGGTCCTCCCGAGGCATCGCCGCCAGCGGCCTGCTGGCGATGCTCATAGAAGTACCAGCCGCCTCCTGCGAGGGCGAGCACGAGCAGAGAAAGTAGGAGCTGCTTCCAGAAGGCCATGGCCCGTCCCGTAGAGATGCGTTCGGCCTCTAACGCCCACGGCAGGCGCGCTCCGTCGCTGCAGCGCATTAAATATCGGTAATGCGGGGTCAGCCGGCGATGCTGGCGGCGCGCGTCTCGCGGAAACTGCGGCGCATGTCGCGCGGCGTGCAGCCATAGCGCTCGCGGAACGCTTCGTAGAAGCGGCTCAGCGAGCCGAAGCCGGCCTCGAAGGCGATCTCGGCGATCTCGTCCTCGCTCGCCAGCAGACGGCCATGGGCGAGCATGAGCCGCTGGCGCGTCACATATTCGTTGATCGTCATGCCGAGCGTCCGGCGAAACAGCGTCATCGCATAATTGGGATGCAGCCCGACCGAGGCCGCGATGTCCGCGACCGCGATCGCCTCGGTCGCGTGCTCGGCGATGTAGCGCGCCATGCGGTGCACCTTGTCGCGATGCGCCTCGCCACCGTCGGGATCGGCCTCGCGGGCGCGGCGCTCCTCCTCGTCGGAGGCGAGATTGCGCCAGCCGTCGATCTCGATGCGGCGCAGCCGCGCGGCGAGCTCGTCGCGCACCACCGGCAGCATGGTCGCGCGTCGATGGAGGAGCAGTTCGTGCCAGTCGGCGAACTGGTCCTGCTCGAAAGCGCGGACGCGGTTCGCCACCAGGAGGCCGCCCTGCAGGAGGGCCGTCTTCAGCGCCTCGCAGCCGGGCATCGCCAGGACCATGTCGATCGGCACGTCGCTGCAGATGAAGCTCGTCCCCTCGTCGATGGCGATCACCCGGTGCGGAATCGCCGCCCAGAACATCGCGAGGTCGCCGCGCTTCAGCGTTACGGTGCGGCCGTTGAACAGATAGGTCATCTGCCCGGCGACGATGAGATTGATCTCGACATGACTATGGACGTGGGCAGAGCGCATGAGACGCACGCCCGTCACGGCGCCCACGTTGAAGGAGCCCCGTTCCGGCGTCATGTGGTCGGGATCGACGAGAAATTCCTGCTGCATGCCTGCGCCCACCGCTGGCCGGATCATAGCCGAGAGAAGCCGGCTGACCAGTGGGGCACGCCGCCCGGGCACGGGATCGTATCGGTCGCGGGCGAAATCGTACTTTACTCCCGCCTTAGGATCGTGGACTTTACGCGCCGGAGGAATGTCGCCGTTCTCGGTCCGATGCCCCCAGCGCTCGGGCCGTCACATTTGGGAGATGAATTCAATGGCAAGTCTGACGCTTCGTCAGGTGCAGAAGTCGTTCGGGGAGGTACCGGTGATCCGGGGCGTCGACCTCGACGTCAAGGATGGCGAATTCTGCGTGTTCGTCGGCCCGTCGGGCTGCGGCAAGTCCACGCTGCTGCGCCTCATCGCCGGTCTCGAAGGAACGACCGACGGCACCGTCAAGATCGGCGACCGCGACGTGACCCGCCTTGCGCCGGCCGAGCGCGGCGTGTCGATGGTGTTCCAGTCCTACGCCCTCTACCCGCACATGACCGTCGCCGAGAATATCGGCTTCGGCATGAAGATGGCGAAGATGCCGAAGCCTGAGATCCAGGCCCGGACCGCCAAGGCGGCGAAGATGCTGCATCTGACCGAACTGCTGAACCGCCGTCCGGCACAGCTCTCGGGCGGTCAGCGCCAGCGCGTCGCCATCGGCCGTGCCATCGTGCGCGAGCCGGACGTGTTCCTGTTCGACGAGCCGCTGTCGAACCTCGACGCCGCGCTCCGCGTCCAGATGCGCATCGAGATCTCGCGCCTGCACAACGACCTCAAGGCGACGATGATCTACGTGACCCACGATCAGGTCGAGGCCATGACCATGGCCGACAAGATCGTCGTGCTCTCGGCCGGCCGCATCGAGCAGGTCGGCTCGCCGCTCGAGCTCTACCACAAGCCGAACAATCTCTTCGTCGCGACCTTCATCGGCAGCCCGAAGATGAACCTGTTCAACGTGACCGTGAAGGAAGTGGCCGGCAACGACGCGATCATCGCGCTGCCCGGCGGCTCCACGCTCGCGGTTCCGACCCGCGGCGCCTCGATCAAGCCCGGCCCGATCACCATGGGCGTTCGTCCGGAGCATCTGACGATCGCCCCGACCGAGAGCGGCATCCCCGGCAAGGTTGTTCTCTCCGAGCATCTCGGCGGCGAGACCATGATCTATGTCGATGTCGAGGGCACCGAATCGACCGTCGTGAAGGCGGACGGCCTCGCCGGCCAGCGGTCGGGCGACACGGTCCGGATCATCGTCGATCCGAAGACGGTCCACCTATTCGACAAGGACGGCCAGGCGCTGGTGAACGGCTCGCTCATCTGAGTCTTCCAGCATTCCCGGATTGATCTGACGAGGCCCGGAAGCACCGCTTCCGGGCCTCGGCATTTGTTGACTGGCCGGGAAAGGTTGAATCCGCGCGCCGGAATCCTTAAGACTGACGACATGATCCCGGCCGGGCAGACGGCTCGCCGGCGAGGTTCCGTGTCAGCAAGGGACGACGCATGCGCCTTACCCAGCAGACCAGCTACTCGATCCGCGTTCTGCTCTATTGCGCGGCGAACACGACCGACAACAGCCGGATTCGCGACATTGCCGCGACCTACAACATCTCCGAGCTGCATCTCTTCAAGATCATGCATGTGCTCGTCGAGGCCGGCTTCGTCGAGACGATCCGTGGCCGCAATGGCGGCATCCGCCTGGCGCGGCCGGCTAACGAGATATCGATCGGCGCCGTCGTCCGGGCGACGGAGAGCAACTTCTTCCTCACCGACTGCTTCGACACCACGCATCGGGACTGCCCGCTGGTCGATGCCTGCGGCGTCAACCGCATCCTGTCCGAGGCGCTGGCGGCCTTCTTCGCCGTGCTCGACCGCTATACCGTGGCCGATGTCGCGCGCGATCGCGGGCAGCTGCGCAACCTGCTCGATCTCGGCGCCGACATGCCGCCGCCGATCGCTGCCGAGGCTCTGCCGGCGGAAGTCGCCTGACGGCTTGACGGGCTTCGGCCCGGCTTCCACAATCCTTGGTCTCTCCAGGGAGGAGAGCCCAGCATGGACATCCGGGACGTCCTCGGCCGGATCAGCCTTTTCGCCGATGCCCTGACACCGTCGCAGCGGGACCAGCTCGCGGCGCGCTGCCGCCTGGTCACCTATCCGCGCGACGCGGTGGTCATGAGCGAGGGCGATTTCGGCGGGTTCATGCTGGCGATCATCAGCGGACGGCTCGGCGTGACGACCGGCGGCCGCCGCGAACGTCATCCGGTGGCGACGATCGGCCCGGGCGAGATCGTCGGCGAAATGGCGCTGCTGACCGGCGCACGGCGAGCCGCGACGGTGACGGCGCTCGAATCGACGATCGCCGTCGAGATTTCCAAGGTCGCGCTGGAGGCGATGTTCCTGCAGGCGCCGGACCTCTTCGACCGGCTCGGCGCGCTGCTCGCCGACCGCCAGCGCCGGCTGGGCGAGCCGCAGGCCGCGCATGGCCGCGCCGGCGAGATCATCGACGCGATGAAGCGGCTGTTCGGACGCCCCTCGCTCAGCTCCTGAGCCAGATCAGCAGCGCGCAGATGGCGAGATAGGTCATCTGGTGCAGGAATTGGTCGCTGCCGAGGCCGCGCCAGTATTCCTTGTCGCGCACGGTCCAGCCCTTGCGGTCGCCGATCACGGCCTTGATCCAGTCGACATGGTAGTGCGTGACGAATTCGGCGACGACGATGGCCGCCGCCACGACCGCGCTGACCGGCATCAGCAGGAACACCGGGATGCTGGCCACCGCGTGCTGCGCCGCGTGCGAGAGGCCGGCCGGATGGCCATAGACCCCTTTCATCTCGATCTGACGCGGGGTCTGGAAGAAGAAATCGCAGAATAGGTGCTTGATCTGAAGCCAGACCAGGACGGCAAGAGCGGCGACGGCGCCTTCGGTCATCGATGTCCCCGGCGGGTTCGACGCCCCACACGTCCTGCCCATGGGCATCTTAGGCGCAATCGACGCCGCTCCTGTGATCGTGGTCACACCCGCCCGGCCGATGAGCCGCGCCTCAGGCGGCCTCCTGCGCCGGCGGCGCCATGGCGCCGGTCATGATGGCGACCGCGTCGGACATGGAATGCGCCTTCGGATCGATGACGGCGATCCGCCGGCCGAGCCGGTGGATATGGATGCGGTCCGAGACCTCGAAGACATGCGGCATGTTGTGGCTGATGAGGACGATCGGCAATCCGCGCGCCTTGAGCCGGAGCATCAGTTCGAGGACGCGGCGGGATTCCTTGACGCCGAGCGCGGCGGTGGGCTCGTCGAGGATGACGACGCGGCTGCCGAAGGCTGCCGCGCGGGCGACCGCCACGCCCTGCCGCTGGCCGCCGGAGAGCGTCTCGACGGGCTGGTTGATGTTCTGGATCGTGAGGAGGCCGAGTTCGGAGAGCTTCTGCCGCGCCTCGCGCTGCATGTAGCCGCGGTCGAGCGTGCGGAAGATGCGGCCGATCCAGTCGTCGCGCCGCTTCTCGCGGCCGAGGAACAGGTTGTCGGCGATCGACAGCGCCGGCGAGACGGCGAGGTTCTGGTAGACGGTCTCGATGCCGAGATTGCGGGCCTCGATCGGGCTGCGGAAGGCGACCGGCCTGCCGTCGAGCCGGATCTCGCCATGGTCCGGGATCACCGCGCCGGTCAGCGCCTTGATCAGGGTCGACTTGCCGGCGCCATTGTCGCCGATGACGGCGAGGATCTCGCCGGGCATCAGGTCGAAATCGGCATTGTCGAGCGCGACGACACGGCCGTAGCGCTTCATCAGGCCCCGCGCCTGCAGGACGGGCGCGGTGCCGGCGACCGCGTTGGGGTTTGGGTTCGTGACCGGATTCGTGACTGGATTCATGGTCGTGCTCATGCCGAGAGCTTCCTGATCCACTGGTCGATGGTGACGGCGACGATGATCAGCACGCCGACGGCGAAATCCTGCCAGAGCAGTTCGAGGCCCGAGAGGGCGAGGCCGTTGCGGAAGACGCCGACGATGAGCGCCCCCACCAGGGTGCCGATGATCGAGCCGCGCCCGCCGAAGAGGCTGGTGCCGCCGATCACCACGGCGGTGATCGAATCGAGATTGGCGGTCTGGCCGGCCTGCGGGCTGACGCCGCCGATGCGGCCGATCAAGACCCAGGCGGCAATGGCGCAGATGAAGCCGGCAAGCGCGTAGACGCCGATCAGCGTGCGGTTGGTGTTGATGCCGGCGAGACGGGCCGCGTCCGGATCGTCGCCCGTCGCATAGACATGGCGGCCGAAGGCGGTCTTGTTCAGGATGTACCACACGGCGAGCGCGACCAGCAGCATCACGATCGAGCCGTAGGTCAGCACCCAGCCCTTGAGGAAGACCCAGTCGAGGCCCAGCGTCTTGGAGAAGAAGTCGTAGGGCTTGATGATCGTCCCGGTCCATTGCAGGAACGGCGCCGCCTCCTGCATGTCCTGCGAGCGGATGGTCTCGCTGCGCGAATACCAGACATTGAGCGCGCCGAAGATGCTCCAGGTGCCGAGCGTCACGATGAAGGGCGGCAGGCGCAGCATCGTTACGATGATGCCGTTCACGAGGCCGCAGGCGAGCCCGCAGATGAGGCCGAGCGGAAAGGCGATCTCGACCGGCACGCCATAGACCACCGCGGTCCTGCCCATCACCACGGAGGCGAGGATCATGATCGCGCCGACGGAGAGATCGATGCCGGCGGTGAGAATGATCAGCGTCTGGGCGACGCCCAGGATCGCGATGATGGTCACCTGCTGCAGGATCAGCGAGAAGTTGAACGGCGCCAGGAACTTGCCGGGCGCGGCGATCGAGAAGATCACGATGCCGATCAGCAGCACGATGAAGGGAATGCTGGTCGGGAATCGATGCAGGAAGGCCTGGGCGCGGCGCACGAAGCCGACATCCCGCTCCTCGAAGCTGGCGAATGTCTCGTCGGCACCCTTGAGACCGCGCTCGGCGGCCGTCGATCCGGCAGAATTATCACTCATGCGGCGAACTCCTCCCCTCTCGCCCGATGACGGGAGCCGCCGGAGCGGCTCCCGCATGACCATGAAGCGCCTTCAGGCGACGCGTCCGCTCAGCCCCAGCAGAGCTTCAGACCCTCTTCGACGGTGATCGAGGGGACGCCGTCCGCGGGCTTTGCCGTCACGAGCTGCGCACCGGTGTCGAAGAAGCCGACGGCCGGGTCGATCTCGGGCAGCGTGCCGGAGTGGATCGCCTCAAGGGCCATGGCGGCCATCTTCAGCGGATACTGCTGGCTGGTGGCGCCGATCACGCCGGCCTCCACGTTCTTGACGCCCGGGCAGCCGCCGTCGACCGAGACGATCATGACGCTGCCGTCGTCCTTGCCGACCGCCTTCAGCGCCTCCCACGCGCCGGCCGCGGCCGGCTCGTTGATCGTGTAGACGACATTGACGTCCGGGCACTTCTGCAGCGCGTTCTCCATCGCCGTGCGGCCCTTTTCCTGGTCGCCCTGGCTGATCTCATGCGTGCAGATGCGCGGATCGTCCTCGTCGCCATACTTGTTCGGGTCCTTCACGTCGATGCCGAAGCCCTGCATGAAGCCCTGGTCGCGCAGATAGTCGACCGTCGGCTGGTTGGTGGCGAGGTCGAGGAACACGATCTTCGCGTCCTTGGCCTTGTCGCCCAGCGTCTTGTTGGCCCAGGCGCCGATCAGCTGGCCCGCCTTGCGGTTGTCGGTGGCGAAGGTGGCGTCGGCCGCATTCATCGGGTCGAGCGGCGTGTCGAGCACGATCACCTTGAGGCCCGCGTCGCGCGCCTTCTGGATGGTCGGCACGATGGCCTTCGAGTCCGAGGGAACGATGGCGAATCCCTTGGCCCCGGCAGCGATCAGGTTCTCGATCGCCGCCACCTGGCCGTCATTGTCGCCGTCATACTTGCCGGCGGCGGTCTGCAGCGTGATGCCGAGTTCGGCGGCCTTGGCCTGGGCGCCCTCGCGCATCTTCACGAAGAACGGATTCGTCTCGGTCTTGGTGATGAGGCCGATGATCTCGTCGGCCAGAACGGGCATGGCAGAGAGCGCCAGAATGCTTCCGGCGAGCATGATCTTCTTCAGCATGACTTCTCCTCCCTGGTCGTCGTTCCTCCGGCGCAGCGGGGAGACCAGTCCCCCGAAACGCCTCCGGCAATGCCGGACCGCATGAAGCTGCCTCCCGCAGCCTCATGAAGCTCTCAGGCTTCCGCGACGAGGTCGCGGACGCCCCTTTCGCCGTCGGCGCGCGTCAGGATCGAGGCGCGCGGCGAGAAATTGAAGAACATCGGCAGGCTGGCGGCCCCGATCGCGCCGGCATTGCGGCCGAAGGAGCCATGCAGAAGGCGCGGCGGCCGCCGCGCCTCCGGCTTGTCCCGTTCCAGCGCGGCGGCGAGGCGGGCGAGCACCGCGTCGACGAGCCCGCCGTCGATGTCGGAATCGACGACCACCAGCGGAACGTCGAGCAGCGCGATCGCCGACCACACGGCGGGCGACAAGGCATCGACCATGTCCTCCAGCCACTCGCCGACCGCGGGATTGCCTGACCGCACCGCGGCCTCGAGCGCGGCACCGCCGGCCGAGGGGACGCCATGCAAGGCGAGATGACGCGCGAGGGCATTCAGCGAGGCGCGCGTGATCAGCAGTTCGCGGCCGTCGGCGGCGGGCGGGGCCGAGGCCAGGCGGCTCGGCGCCACCGGCAGAACCGCGACATCGGCTGCATTGCCATGGCTGCCATGGAGGCAATCGCCGCCCGTGACGATGCCGCCGCCGATGGCCGGTCCGACGAAGAGATAGAGGAAATCGTCCGCTTCGCGTCCGACGCCGTAGAAGAGCTCGGCGATGGCGGCGGCGCTGCCGTCGTTCTCGCCGAAGACCGGAAGGCCGGTCTCCTCCTCCAGCCGGGCCGGGAAGTCGACGCTGTCCCAGCGCTCGAAGGTGGACGGCGGAAGCCCGAGCCGCCCCAGCCATGCGCCGAGATTGTAGGGATGGGCGACGCCGATGCCGGCGAAGCGCGTGCGCGCCTGCGGGTCGAGCGTCGCGAGCAGTTCGTCGACGTCGCGCAGCACGATGGCGAGCGCCTCTTCGGGCGCCGGCAGCACCATGTCGTAGTCGCGGCGGGCCAGAACGCGGCCGCCGAAATCGATGAGGATCGTCTCCATGGAGCGGCGGTCGAGACGCACGCCGATGCCATAGGCACCGTCCGCCTTGGTCCGCAGCATCGTCGCGGGCTGGCCGCGCCCGCCGGCATGGCGCTTGCCGACCGCCTCGATCAGGCCGAGTTCGACCAGCTTCTCGATGATGGCGCCGATGGCGGTGTTGGTGAGGTCGGCCGCCCGGGCGAGATCGGCCTTCGAGGCCTCGCCGGCACGGCGCAGCCGCTGCAGGACGAGCCGCTCGTTATAGCGCCGCAGCTGCGCGGAATTGCTTCCGCGGCCGTTGCCCAGCCTCTCCACCCTCGCCTCCCCGCGCCCCGTTTGTCCGGGGCAGACGACCTTGTGGCCGTCGATTAATTCATTCTGCTTCAGTTATTCGATCGGGATGCGGTCGAGTCAATCGGGATTCGTCGCTGCGCCGCGGCCGCCCGAAGCGCCTGTCCGGTGCGGTGCGGCAGCCGCATCATCGTGCGCGCCGCCTCTTTGCTGCGCATCGGCATCGGCTTTCGGCGATTCGGCCCGCTCGCCGGGCGGTGATCGTGAAGCGGCGCCGGATCGGCTTTGCGCGTTGCGGAGCCGGCGAAGCCCAAATGCGCTGTCCCACCCTCGATCTCGGCATCATCCGACCACGATGTGAGGATCGCGGAATCTCATCCGCCGATCCTGTCGCAAAACGGAAATGCATCGCTGGTAGGCAAGCGCTCGCCGGTGTCCCATGGCGATGTTCGAACGAAGGCGGTTCGCGACATTCACCATTCGTCAACCATGCCGGCCTAGCGTCGAGATTGGCGAAATCTGGAATGAGGAGATATCCGATGACAGATCTTCGAGCCCGTACCGCCCGCCGATGCGCTGCTGCCACTTGCCTGCGCCGGGCGACGGGAACCCGCTGTCGCAACCGGCATTGAAGCGGGCCGGATCGAAAGGTCCGGCATGAATTCATATCTTCAGTCCAATCGCGGCCCGGTCCTTGCATGGCTGGGTATGGCGAAAGGAGGCATTCGGTGTTCGACAACTACATCATCGAGATCGACGACAAGGCCGCCGGCATCCTCGTGAGGTCCGACCGCGCCTTCGCGTTCCACGCCCTCGAACGCACCTTCTCCGTGCTGGAAGGCATGCTGTTTCCCGATGCGATCGCGGCGGAGCGCGCCGCGCGCAAGGTGAGACGCGGCCCGCCGGCCACTGCCCTGGCGGCTGCCGCCGGCTGACGATCGAGGCCCCGCACCTGCTGCGGGGCCTTCTCTTTTGCGCGCCCGGCGCGCTATGGTGATCCCGCTCTGTCGGGGTTCATCTGCGAAAGTGACGTTGCGCGACGATCTGCATGCGAGAGCCGAGGCCCTCGTCGAACGGGAAACCGCCGCCTTCGTCGCAGCCCATCCGGTGTCCGAGGCCCTGGCGGCCATCGCCCGCCAGAACTATCCCGGCGGCGTTCCGATGCACTGGATGCTGGACTGGGAGACGCCCGTCCCGCTCTCCATCGTTTCCGCCAGCGGCGCCACCGTCGAAGATGCCGACGGGCTCAGCTATGCCGATTTCTGCCTCGGTGACAGCGGCGCGCTGTTCGGCCACTCGCCGCCCGCCGTGGCGCGAGCGATCGCGGATCAGGCGAAGCGCGGGCTGACGGCCATGCTGCCCGGTCCCGACACCGCCCTGGTCGGACAGCAACTCGCGCGCCTGTTCGGCCTTCCCTTCTGGCAGACGACCGCGACCGCGAGCGACGCCAACCGGGCCGTGATCCGCTGGGCGCGGGCGATAACCGGCCGGCGCAAGCTGCTCGTCTTCGACGGCTGCTATCACGGACAGGTCGACGAGACCTTCGCGACGCTCGAGGACGGCCGCGTCGTTCCCTCGCGGGGACTGATCGGCCCTATCCCCTCGGCGAGCGACGACACGCTGCTCGTGCCCTTCAACGACCTTGCCGACGTCGAGGCTGCGCTCGCCGGCAACGACGTGGCGCTGCTGCTCACGGAACCGGCACTCACCAATACCGGCATGGTTCTGCCGCAGCCGGGCTTCCTCGAAGGCCTGCTCAGGGTGGCGCGCGCGAAGGGTACGCTCGTCGCCTTCGACGAGACGCACACGATTTCGACCGGCCGTGGTGGACATACCGGCAGTCTGCGCCTCTCGCCCGATTTCTTCGTGCTCGGCAAGCCGATCGCCGGCGGGCTGCCGGCCGCGGTCTACGGTTTCAGCGCCGCGATCGAGGCCGCCATGCGGCGGGTCCAGGCCGCGCGGCCGGACGGCTATAGCGGCATCGGCACGACGCTGTCCGGCAATCTCCTGACGATGGCGGCGATGCGCGCCTGCCTGACGGAGGTGATGACGGACATCAGCTATCTCCACATGACGAGCCTCGCGGCGGCGCTGGCCGACGGCCTCGACGCGGCGATCGCCACGCGGGCCCTGCCCTGGTGCGTGATCCGCCTCGGCGCGCGGGTGGAACTGGTGTTCCGCGAGACGCCACCCTCGAACGGCGCCGAAGCGCGCGAGGCCCTCGATCCACTGATGGAGCGGGCGCTGCATCTCTATCTTCTCAACCGCGGCGTCATCGTGACGCCGTTCCACAACATGATGCTGGTCTCGCCGGCGACATCCGGATTGGATGTCGAACGGCTGGTGACGCTGATGGGCGAAGCCTTCGACATCCTGACCGGCCGAGCCGGAGGCATGCCATGATCCGCCCCGATCCCAGCGAGGCGGAAGCCTTCCTCGCCGCACACCCGGACGTCCTGCAGTTCGAGGCGTTCATCACCGATCCGAGCGGCGTCCAGCGAGGCAAGATCCTGCGCCCGGAGGAACTCATCGGCGCCTTTCGCCACGGCCGCCCCCTGCCCTGCTCGATCCTCTCGCTCGACATCACCGGCGCCGATGTCGAGGAGACCGGCCTCGTCTGGGACGAGGGCGATTCCGACCGCGACTGCATGCCCGTCGCCGGCACGCTGACCGCCGCGCCCTGGCTGCCGGTACCGACGGCGCAGATGATCCTGACCTCGTTCGAGAAGGATGGCAGCCCGTCGATCGCCGATCCACGTCATGCGGTCGCCCGCGTCGTCGACGCGCTCGCGGCGCGCGGCCTCTATCCGGTGGTCGCGATCGAACTCGAATTCTACCTCGTCGATCGCGAAGCGATGCTGGAGGGCCGGCCGAGGCCGCCGAAGGGCAAGGGCGGCTTCCGACAGGAGCAGTTGCAGGCCTATCTCCTGCAGGATCTCGAGGACTTCTCGCCCTTTCTCGACGACGTCTATGCCGGCGCGAAGGCGATGGGTCTGCCGGCGCGCACGCTGATCTCGGAATATGCGCCGGGCCAGCTCGAGATCGTGCTCGGCCATCGCACCGATGCGCTGCGCGCGGCCGACGACGCCATCCTCTACAAGCGCCTCGTGAAGGGCGTCGCCGAGAAGCATGGCTATGTGGCGACCTTCATGGCCAAGCCTTATGCCGATTATTCCGGCAGCGGCATGCATGTGCATGCGAGCCTCGCCGATGACGACGGCGCCAATCTCTTCGCCGGCGAGGGCGACGCCAACGCGCTCCTGAAGCAGGCGATCGGCGGCCTCAACGCCACCATGGCCGAGAGCATGGCGATGTTCGCGCCCAACGCGAATTCCTATCGCCGCTTCCGGCCCAACTCCTATGCGCCGGTCGGCCCGGCCTGGGCCATCGACAACCGCTCGGTGCCGGTCCGCGTGACCGCCGGCCCGCCCGCCAGCCGCCACCTTGAGCAGCGGGTCTGCGGCGCCGATGCCAACCCCTATGTCGCGCTCGCGACGGTGCTCGCCGGCATGCTGGAAGGCATCGAGCGCGGCATCGATCCGGGCCCGCCGATCACCGGCAACGGCTACGAGCAGATCGCGCCGAGCCTGCCCACCACCTGGCACGCGGCGCTCGCGGCTGCGCGCGCGTCCCGCTTCCTGCCGGAGCGGCTCGGGGCCGACTTCGTCGCTCATTACCTCGCGATCAAGGAGGCCGAATGCGCGCGCTTCTTCGCCGAAATTCCCGACCTCGACTACGCGCTGTATCTGCGGCTCGCTTGAAAGAGTAGCTTAATCGCTCGCATCCTAGAGTCGCGCCGTGAGCTTGGGGCGGGACCGCATGGTCGAGGACTATCTCGAAGGAATCGGGCAGGCGACGCAGTTCTGCGACGTCCGCGACCTTCTTTCCGCCTGGAGCGAGGCGGCCGCGGCGGCTGGCGGCGTTCCCGATCACACGACCTTCGTCGCCGGACCGGCCGCCCCGTTCATCGAGCGGCTCCTGCTCCTCAGCGCCGTGGACGAGACCATGGTCTATGACCGCGTGGGCTCGGCGGTCGTGTCGCTGTTCGGCCATGACCCGACCGGACGCCGTCTCGACGACATCGACAATCCGGGCGTCCGTCCTTTCAAGCACCGCTACCGGGAGGCTGCGATCGGCGATCGGCCGGTCTTCACGATCCAGCACCAGGTCAGCCTGAACTCGATCGGCACCAACGAAAGGTTGCTGCTGCCGACGCGGACCGACGGGCGCAAGCGGCTCGCCGTCTATGTGCGCAGCCGCGGCGACGCGCGCGACCTGATGCGCTCCGTCTTCAACGCCAGCAGCGACAGCATCACCGTGATCGAAGCGGTGCGCGACGCCACCGACGCCATCGCGGATTTCCGCATCGTCGCCGCCAATGCCGAATCGGCGCGGCGCATGAGGCAGGAACCGGAAGGGATGGTGGGCCGGCTGCTGACGGAGTTCTTCCCGTTCGCCCGAACGAACGGCGTCCTCGCGCGCATGATCCATGCGGTCGAGACGCAGGTGCGCGACGTCGTCGAGACGCGCTATCCGATGCAGGGCGAGATCGTCGAGCGGGAGCTCCGCCTCGTCCCGAACGGGGACCGGCTGACCGTCACCAATATCGATGTCGGGCCCCATCGCTCGGCCGCCCGTGCGGTGGAGAGGAACCGAAACGAACTGCTGACGGCCAACCGCCTCCTCGCCTGCCAGGCGGAAGACCTCAGATCCGCCAATGCGGCACTGGAGGAGACCGCCCGCGAGCTGCGCGCCGAGATCGATCGCAACCGCGCGCTCGAAGCCGAGCTCATCCGCCGCGCCCGCTATGACGGGCTGACCGACCTGCCCAACCGCAGCTACTTCGAGGCGCGCTTCCACGAGATCATCGACGAGGCGCGGCGCTCGGGACGACGCGTCGCGCTCTGCATCCTCGATGTCGACCATTTCAAGGAGATCAACGACCGCTTCGGCCACAACACCGGCGACGTCGTCCTGCGCGAAATCTCGGCCCGGCTCACGCGCACCATCCGCTCCACCGACGTCGCCGGGCGGCTGGGGGGCGACGAATTCGCCGTCCTGCTCATCGACGCGGCGGACGCGGAGGCGGCACGCGCCGCGGTCGCCCGCATGGTCGCCGAAGTGATGCGGCCGCTGACCGTGCTTCGCCAGGACGTGCCGGTCAGCCTCAGCGCCGGCATCGCGATCTTTCCGCAGGACGCCGGCACCGAGAGCGATCTCATGGCGGCGGCCGATCTCGCCGTCTATCGCGCCAAGCGGGCCGGCCGCGGACGACCCGTCTTCTTCGCGCCGGAGATGCGCGCCGAGGCCGACCGGCGAACACGACTCATGCACTCGCTCGGCCGGGGCGTCGCCAACGGCGAACTCCGCCCGCACTACCAGCCGCTGCTCGACCTGCGCACCGGCCAGCTCGTCGGCTTCGAGGCGCTCGCCCGCTGGCATCATCCCACCGAAGGGGTGCTGGCGCCGGGGCTCTTCGCCGAGGCCTTCGACGAGCCCGACCTCGCCCGCGCCATCACGACGACGATGGTCGACGCCGTCGCGTCCGATCTGCGCAGCTGGAGCCACACCGCGGTCCCGGCGCATGTCAGCGTCAACGTCACCGCCTTCGACCTTCGGATGGACGGCTTCGCGACCGATCTCAGGGACCGCCTGCAGCATCGCGGCCTGACGACGGGCCAGCTGGCCCTCGAAGTCACCGAGACCACCGTGCTCTCGCGCGATTCGCAGCGCATAGCCGCGACGCTGACCGAGCTGCGCTCCCTCGGCTTTGCCGTGGCGCTGGACGACTTCGGAACGGGCTATGCCTCGCTCAGCCATCTGATCTCGCTACCCTGCGACACGATCAAGATCGACCGTTCCTTCATCTCCGGTCTCGGGGCCAGCCCGCGTACCGCCGCGGTAGTGCGCTCGATGGTCCAGCTGTCGGCGGCGCTCGGTCTCGAGATCGTCGCCGAGGGCGTCGAGACGCGGGCCGAACTCGACGCCATCCGCGCGCTCGACTGCCATCTGGTGCAGGGCTATCTCGTCTCCGAGCCGCTTCCGGGCGAGCGCATTCCCGCCTTCGTCGCGAGCTTCGCCCCGCGGCCGACCGCGTTGCGGAGCGTCCTCAGCGCCTGATCGCCGCGGGCGACCTGGAATTATTCCAAGTATAATCTTTCGCTACCAGACAATTACTTCTTGATTCGAACAACGCGCTGCCGCAGTCATCAGCAGCCGCGATCGATACTCTTTCGATCCATTATAAACTGAGATCCGGCGCGACCGGTATTTGCCGGATCTCTCGTGATGAGTCTGCTGCCATGACTGGAAGGGCCGTCCCCGCCCCCTGCCGCATCGCCGCCACCACCTTCGCCCTCGTGCTGCTGGTCGCCCAAGCCGCGCCGGCGCTGGCACAGGGCCTTCCGACGCCGATCGCGTCCATCGATGTCGATGCCGAACCGCTCTCGCCCTGGACCATGATCCAGCACGCCGATCTCGTCGTGCAGAGCGTGATGGGCGGCCTCGCCTTCGCCTCGCTCGTCACATGGACGATCTGGCTGGCGAAGACGATGGAGCTCGCGGCCGCGCGGCGGAAGGCCGGCGCAGCGACGCGCCGCCTCGCCGAGGCCGACAGTCTCGATCAGGGACTGCGCGCCCTCGACCATGGCTGGACGCGCAACGGGCCGGTCGCCGATCTCGCCCAGGCCGCGGCGATGGAGCTGCGCCGGTCGGCCGATCTTCCGGCGGACGGCGTCAAGGAACGGCTCGCCATCGCGCTCGCTCGCATCGAGGCGCGGGCCGGACGCGCCATGGCGCGCGGCACGGGCGTGCTGGCCACCATCGGCTCGACGGCGCCCTTCGTCGGGCTGTTCGGGACGGTGTGGGGAATCATGAACGCCTTCATCGGCATCAGCGAGACACGGCAGACCAGCCTCGCCGTCGTGGCCCCCGGCATCGCCGAGGCGCTGCTCGCGACGGCCATCGGCCTCGTCGCCGCGATCCCGGCGGTCATCATCTACAACCACTTCGCCCGGCTCATCGCCGGCTATCGCGCACAGCTCGCCGATGCGGGCGCCGAACTGCTGCAGCATGTCTCGCGCGATCTCGACCGCGCGCATGCCGCGGCCCCGCCGCCGGCCGCACGCCGCGCCCCCCAGCTCGCCGCAGCGGAGTAGACCATGGCTGTCTCGCTCAAGGATTCGTCGGCCGACGATCTCGGCGAAGTCTCGGAGATCAACGTCACGCCGTTCATCGACGTGATCCTCGTGCTGCTGATCATCTTCATGGTCGCCGCGCCGCTCTCGACCGTCGATGTCGCCGTCGACCTCCCGGTGTCCAATGCGGCACCGGCCACGCGTCCCGACAAGCCCCTGTTCCTCACGGTGCGCGAGGACCTGACGCTCGCCCTCGCCAACGATACGGTGCCGCGCGAGACGCTGCAGGCGCGGCTCGACACGATGACCTCGGGCAACCGCGAGGAGCGCGTCTTCCTCCGCGCCGACGGCGCCGTCGCCTATGGCGAGCTGATGCAGGTCATGAACCTCCTGCGCTCGGCGGGCTATCTCAAGATCGCGCTGGTCGGGCTGGAGGACCAGGGCGCGGCAGCGCCAGCCGGAACACCATGAGCCGGACAGGCCGCAGGGGATCCGGCGCCGCGGACACGGCGGCGCGCTGGCTGCTGGCCGGCTCGCTGGCCGTCACCGCGCATGGCGCCGTCGTCTGGGCGGTATCGGAATGGACGACGCGCGAGGCGGCGGCCAGCGAACCGCCTCCGGCGATGATGATCGAGCTCGCGCCGCTCGCGGTGACGCCGGACAGCGTGCCGATGCAGTCGGTCGCCTCCGCCGCCAGCGCCGAAGCCGAACCGCAGCCCGAACCCGCCCCGGAGGAGCCGAAGCCGGCCGCCGAGCCGCCGCCGCCCGAGCCGGAACCGACGCCGCCGCCGGAGCCGCCCAAGGTCGAGCCGCCGCCTGCGCCTCCGCCGCCGGAGCCGACACCGCCGCCCAGGGCAGAGCCGCCTCCGCCTCCGCCCGTGCCGGAGCCGCCCAAGGTCGAACCGCCCAAGCCCGAGGCGCCAAAGCCCGAGGCGCCAAAGCCCGAGCCGCCCAAGGCAGAGCCGCCGCCCGAGCCCGCGCTGCGCCTTCCCGAGGCGCCGGCTCCGGAGGCTCTGCCTGCGCCTCCGCCCGCGCCACCCAAGGTCGAGCCCCCGAAGGAGGAGCCCCCCAAGCCGGAGCCGCCGAAACCGGAGCCGCCCAAGCCGGAACCTCCGAAGCCGGAACCCCAGAAGCCGGAGCCGCCGAAGGTCGAGCCCCCCAAGGCCGAGCCGCCTCAGCCGAAGGTCGAGCCGCCGAAGCCCTCGCCCGTCGAGCCGAAGAAGGTGGAGCCGGCGAAGCCGAAGGTCGAGAAGCCGCGCAGGCAGGTGGCCGAGAAGAAGCCCGAGGCGAAGAAGCCGAAGGCGGCCTCGCAGAAGAGCGCGCCTTCACCGAAGGCGGCGGATGCCGCGGCGACGAAGGGAGCGAAATCGGCGGCACCGGTCTCGGGCGCCGGCGTCCAGTCGGTGTCGCCGGCGACATGGAAGAGCCGCCTGCTCGCCCATCTCAACCGCAACAAGCGGTTCCCGCGCGGCGCGGGCACGGGCACGGCTTCGGTCGCCTTCACGATCGACCGGGCCGGCCGTGTTCTCGCCGCGAGGCTGGTCGGGTCCACGGGCGATGCGCGGCTCGACGCAGAGGCGGTCAGCCTCCTGAAGCGCGCGAGCCCGCTGCCGCCGCCGCCCGAGGGCTTCGGCAAGGGCAGGATCGCCCTCACCGTGCCGGTGCGCTTCAGCCGCTGAAGCGCACCGCGGACGGCCTCGTCAGTTGCCGAGGGCGGACTGCTCGGCCGCGATGCGGTCGAAGAGCGCGTCCATCGCGCCGGCGTCCGGTGCGGGCCCCGCGAGGCGACGCTTCACATGCGCGATGGGCTCTTCGAGGATCGTCTCGAGGTCCTCGGCGCAGGTGAAGTCGCCGGCCACGCTCTTGACCTTGCTGTTGTCGAACAGCGCCGCCCAGGTCTTGTCGCCCATCAGCGGGCCTTCCCATTCGGCGTGGTAGCGTACGAGCGTGTCGGTCGGCACATGCACGATCTTCGCCTCGACGCCGAGGCCCTTGGCGATCGTGCGGTAGATCGCGTCCCAGCCATGGCCGCGGTCGGCGGTGATGTGGAAGTCCTCGCCGATCGCCTTCTCCTTGCCGAAGAGGCCGACGAACGGCTTGGCGAGGTCGACCGAGCGCGTCAGCGTCCAGGGCGTCGTGCCGTCGCCGCAGACAATGACCGGCTTGCCGGCCAGCATGCGCCGCGCCGAGAGGTCGCCGTCGTTCATCATGCTCGGAATGCCGTTGCGGACCGTGTGGCTCGGCCGCACGATCGTCCAGGGCAGTCCGCGCGTCGCCCGCAGCTTCTCTTCCGCCGCGATCTTGGCCTGGCTGTAGAGCCAGTAGGGGTTTACCGCCGGCGTCTTCTCGGTGATCACATAGTGGCGCGCCGGCTTCTCGTAGACGGAGGCCGATGAAATGAAGATATACTGGCCCGTCTTGCCGGTGAAGACGCGGATGTCCTCGTCCATCTGGTCGGGCGTGAACAGCATGAACTGGCAGACGACGTCGAACCGCTCGTCGCCGAGCCTGCCATAGCTCGCCGGGTCCTTCATGTCGCCGGTGATGGTGCGCACGCCGCCCGGGAGCTCCTCCTCCGAGCGGCCGCGGTTGAAGACGGTGACCTTGTGGCCGGCCTCGACCGCAAGCTGCACGCAAGGCAGCGAGATCTGGCCGGTGCCGCCGATGAACAGCACGTTGAGCGACATTGTTCTTCCTCCCGGGGGTTGGGGGAAGAGGCTAACGCGGCCCATGAATCGCTTCAAGCCGCAATCGGCCGGCCCGGCATAGGGCGCTAGAGCGTCAGCCGCTCCTGGCCCCACCAGGTGCGGGCGAGCGGCGCGCCGCCGACGAAGGCGCCGTGCGGCAGCGCGTCGGCGATGCGCAGGCATTCGTTCCACTTCGCCATGCGCTCGGACCGCGTGAACGAGCCGACCTTGAGCTGGCCGGCGCCGAGCCCCGCCGCGATATGGCTGATCGAGACATCCTCGGTCTCGCCCGAGCGGGCCGAGACGATGGCGCGCCAGCCGGCCGCCTCCGCCGCCGCGAAGGTGGCGAAGGCCTGGCTGACCGTGCCGGTCTGGTTGACCTTGATCAGCACCGCGTTGCAGGCGCCCTCGCGGGCCGCGCGCTCGACCAGCGCGGCATTGGTGACGAGATAGTCGTCGCCGATGATCTGGACGCTCTCGCCGAAGCGCTCGGTGAAGGCGCGCATGCCGGCGGTGTCGTCCTCTGCCAGCGGATCCTCGATCGAGGCGATCGGATAGGCGTCGATCCAGCGCCCGAGAAGATCGATCATCGCGCCGGAATCGAGCTCGCGATCCTCGAGCGCCAGGCGATAGCGGCCGTCCCTGCCGAACTCGGAAGCGGCGATGTCGAGCGAGATCACGACGCGCCCGCTCCTCCCCTCGCCGGCCCGCTCGATTGCCTCCGCCAGGGTTTCCAGCGCCTCCTCGTTGGACGAGAAGACCGGCCACCAGCCGCCTTCGTCGGCGACACCCGCGAGGCGCCCCTTCTTCGCCATGAGATCGCCGGCCGCGAAATAGACGGCGCTGGTGACGTCCATCACCTCGTCGAAGCTCGTCGCGCCGGGCACCATGATCATGAAGTCCTGGACATCGACGCGACGCCCGGCATGGGCGCCGCCGCCGAAGATCTGGATTTCCGGCAGCGGCAGCGAGGGCGTGCGCGACCAGTGGTCGGCGATGTGGCGCCAGAGCGGCTTGCGGGCCGAGGCCGCCGCCGCATGCAGCACTGCGAGCGAGACCGCGACGGTCGCGTTGCCGCCGATCGTCGCCTTGAGCGGCGAAGGATCGAGCCCGACCAGCACGGCGTCGACGCCCGCCTGATCCGCGGCGTCGCGGCCGCGCAGCGCCCCGGCGATCAGCCCGTTCACATGGGCGACAGCGCCGCGCACGTCCTTGCCCCGCAACCGCTCGCCGCCATCGCGCAGCTCGATCGCCTCGCGCGTGCCCCGCGAGGCGCCGGCCGGCGCGATCGCGCGGCCGATGGCGCCGTCGGAAAGCGTCACCTCGGCCTCGACGGTCGGATTGCCGCGCGAATCGAAGACGCGGCGGCCGCGGATCGCGGTGATGTCAGCCATGATGGTCGAGGTCCGTTCCGATGCGGGTGAGGAGATCGTCGAGGCGATGAGGGGGCGACGGGATGAGGGCCGCTGCGATGGCGCGGACGGTGCGGCGCTCGGGCTCCGAGAGATATTCGACCGGCGACTTGCCGTCGATGCGGGCGAGCATCAGCGCCGGCAGCAGCGCGGCGATGCGCCGTTCCAGCGTATCGACATCCTCGAAATCGACATGCGCCGCATAGCTGCGCCAGAATTCAGCGGCGGACGCGAGGAGCGGCGCCCGCATCGGGCGGACATGGACCGCCTTCAGCACGAGATGGTTGAGACAGAAGGCGACGTCGAAGGCGGCGTCGCCCATGGTCGCGCATTCCGCGTCGAGCAGGATCGGCCCGGTCGGCGCGAGAAGGATGTTCTTCGGGCTGATATCGCCGTGCACCAGCACGGTGCGCGCCAGATCGAGTCCCCCGGCCAGCGTCGCGAGCGTCTTCGCGAGGTCCGGATGGCGGCCTGCCGCGAAGAGCAGATAGGGCTCGATGCGCAGGGCGCGGAAGTCGTCGGCATTGCGGAACGGTGCGTCGTCGAAGCCCGGCCGCGTCGAGGCTGCATGAATACGACCGAGCCGGTCGCCCACCGCCTCCGCTTCGCCGGCGGGCGGCGATCCGGCGAGAAGGCACGCCTTCCAGAGCCGCACGCCATCGCCGCCGACATAATCCATGGCGAAGCCGTTCTCGGCCTCCGACCAGCCGAAGAGCCGCGGGACGGCATCCGGCACGACGCTGCCGGCGAAGGCGAGCCAGGCATATTCGGCCCGGCCGCGGCGCACCGGCGCGCGCCATTCGGCGGCGACCTTCAGCTTCGCCAGCGCGAACTTGACACAGACTTTCCGGTCACCGAGATCGACCACGCCGATATCGGAGGCGACCCCGCCGGCGAGCGGTTCGGCGCCGCGAATCTCGTCTTCTCTCGCAAGTCCGAGCCCGACGACGAGCCGGCGCGCGCGCGGCTCGAACGCCTCGACATCGTCACCGGCGCCGCTGGAAGCCGCGCCGTCCTCATGCCCCTGCATCCCGCTCCTCCCGCGATCCGCAACTTCTCTTTAGCGGCGCGGCAGGTCCCCCGCCAAGGGGGCGGGCGGCGATGGCACAATCCCGCCGCCGCCCCTCGTCGCCGCCCCCATGGCGAAGCGCTTCAGGACCTCGGCCGATCCGAGATAGAGGGCGGCGATGACGGCGATGGCGAGAAGGAGCGGCGCCGGCAGGGCGACGAAACCGAACACCGCGCCGAACGGCCCGAGTGCGATGCCGAGCGCGAGCGCCAGCGCGCCCAGCGAGGTGAGCACGAGGATCGGGTTCGGGCGGCCTTTCCAGAAGGGTCCGGCGGTCCGGATCAGGAAGATCACGAGAATCTGCGTCGCGATGGATTCGACGAACCAGCCGGTGCGGAACGTCGCGACATCGGCGTCGAAGCCGTAGAGCAGCACGCCGAAGGTGAGGAAGTCGAACAGCGAGGACAGAGGGCCCATCACCAGGGTGAAGCGAAGGACCGCGTGCATGTCCCACACCTGCGGACGCGTCTCGTCTCCGCCGTCGTCGCGATCGAACGGGATGCCGATTTCCGAGAGGTCGTAGACGAGGTTGTTGAGCAGGATCTGCAGCGGCGCCAGCGGCAGGAAGGGCAGCAGCATCGAGGCGACGGCGACCGAGAGCATGTTGCCGAAATTCGAGCTCGTGCCCATGCGGACATATTTCATGATGTTCGCATATGTGCGCCGCCCCTCCGCGACGCCGTCGGCGAGGACGCCGAGATCGGGATCGAGCAGGATGATATCCGCCGCCTCGCGCGCAACGTCGGCGCCGCCATCGACGGAGAGGCCGACATCGGCGGCATGGATCGCCGGCGCATCGTTGATGCCGTCGCCGATGAAGCCGACGACATGGCCCCGGCGACGCAGCGCGGCGACGATGCGCGCCTTCTGATCCGGCGCGACGCGAACGAAGAGATCGGTGTCCGGCGCGCGCGTGGCGAGCGCGGCATCGCTCATCGCGGCGATCTCCGCCCCCGTCAGCATGCCCGTCGCTGGCAGCGACAGCGTGCCGACCAGATGGCTCACCACCGCCTCGCCATCGCCGGAGATGATCTTGACGCGGATGCCGGCCCGGACGAGCCGCGCGACGGCGGCGGTCGCGGAGGCCTTGGGCGGATCGAGGAACACCGCGAAGCCCGACAGGATCAGCCCGGCCTCGCCCTCGGCCGTCAGCGCGCTCGCCTCGGCCGGCCGCCAGCCGACCGCGAGCAGGCGGAGCCCCTCCCTGCCCCTCCCGGCGATCAGCGCATCGACGGCCGCCCGCCGATCCGCGTCCAGCGGCACGAGCGTTCCATCCGGCTCCTCGCAGTGGGTCGCCCGCGCGAGAACGGCCTCGGGCGCGCCCTTCGTGACGATGATCCGCTCGCCGCCCCGCTCCAGCAGCACCGAGGCGCGCCGCCGCTCGAAATCGAACGGCAGATCGTCGAGGCGGGTCCAGCCCTCCTCCTTGGCCGACCGGGCAGCGAGGATGGCCTGGTCGAGATTGTTGCGAAGGCCGCCGACGAAGCGGGCATTGAGCGCCGCAAGGCCGGCGACGCGGGCGCTGCCGGCGCCGGTCCAGCCAAGGCTCGCGACATGGGCGATGCGCGCCTCGGTGAGCGTTCCGGTCTTGTCGGTACAGAGGATGTCCATGGCGCCGAGGTCGTGGATCGCGGCGAGGCGCTTCACGACCACCTTGCGCCGCGCCATGCGGGCGGCGCCGCGCGCCAGCGTCACCGTCATCACCATGGGCAGGAGCTCGGGCGTCAGGCCGACGGCGAGCGCGACGGCGAACAGGAAGCCCTCCAGCGTCAGGCCATGGCGCAGCAGCTGCGCCAGCAGCACGGCCAGCACCAGGAAGCCGGTGAGGCGAAGGATCAGCATGCCCAGCGCGTGCACGCCCCGCTCGAAGCTGGTCGGCGGGGCGCTCGCCTGCAGCGCCTCGGCGATGGCGCCGAAGCGCGTATCGGCGCCCGTTGCGACCACGAGCATCGTCGCGGATCCCGAAACGAGGCTGGTGCCGCCGAAAAGCGCCGAGCCCTCGTCGCAGCCCTCTCCCGGAGCGGGCGGCGCCGGGTGCTTCTCGACGCCATAGGGTTCGCCGGTCAGCACCGCCTCGTCCGCGACTGCGCCGGCCGCCGCGATCACCAGGCCGTCGGCCGGGACCAGTTCGCCGGCGCCGATCTCCACGATGTCGCCCGGCACGATCTCGGCGACGGCGATCTCCGCCGCCTCGCCGTCGCGCTGCACGCGGGCCGTCACGGCGACGGAGCGCTTCAGCGCCGCGACCGTCCGCGCGGCCTGCCGCTCCTGCGCCATGTCGAGCCCGATGGAGCCCGCGACGATCACGAGAATGACGGCTGCGCTCTGCCAGTCACCCGTGAGGCCGGTCACGGCCGCCGCGATGAGCAGGATGGCGACCAGCGGCTCGGCCAGCCGGTGCGCCAGGCGGGCGACCAGCGAGCGCTCGGTCCGCACCACCGCGAGATTGGGGCCGAAGCGCCCGCGCCGCGCATCTGCCTCGCTGCTCGAAAGGCCGGCCGGTGTCGCGCCGAGCCGGCCGGCGACGGCATCGAGACCATCCAGCCAGAAGGCCGCCATCCGGGATTTCGCCTGTCCCCGATGGACCGTCCCCGCCCCTCGCCTGCGACCTGCCGTCATGACGCGCTCCGCCGCCCGCCGCGCCGAGGCGGCCGCCGCGTCCTGACTACGCCGCGCCGCGCTCGGCGTCTTCGATGTCGATCAAACTGCGGATGGGAAGGGCTCAAAAGCGAACCGCCGCCGGGAGGGGGAATCCCGGCGGCGATTGCTTCAGATGAGTTTCGTGCGAGGGCCGTTTCCGACGAGACGCGACCGTGGGGGAGACGTCTCCGGCGCTCGGGGGAACCACCGCCTCGCAGTTCCTATTGTTGCTACGCACATCGCGTTTTGCAAAGCAAAAAAACGTAGAGATTGTGCGGAAAGTGCATTTCTCCCCGCCAGTCTGCCGCAATAGTGTGCACTAGTCGACATATCGGGTGACCCTCGACGCGCGAGCGCCTGCCCGGAGCGGTTATCGGCAGTTCGGAACGGGATGAAGCGACGCCGGGTGATTCGCGGCCGGCTGCCGCCATGGGATCGTCGATCTGTGGGCTGCCCCCTGAAAAGTGGTCCTCCGTGAAGTCGGCTTTTGAGCCTTGGAGGATGCCGCTGGGGCGCAGAAGAAGCATAAGCCTGAAGAGATCGTCGCGAAACTTCGGCAGGTCGACGTGTTCTTGTCGCAAGGTCGACCAGTTGCCGAGGCGATCCGCACGATCGGAGTGACCGCCTTCACTTATTACCCTTGGCGCAAAGAGTTCGGCGGCCCGAAGAGTGATCAGGTGAAGCGGTTGAAGGACATCGAGAATGAGAACGAGCGGCTTCGCAAGGCGGTCTCGGACCTGACGCTTGAGAAGCTCATCCTGGCGGAGGCTGCCCGCTGGTTGCTCGAGCGCTGGCCGGCCGGCGCGATCAAGCCCAGAAGCTACGGCGATGCGCTGCAGGCCCGTCTCGGCGCGCTTGAAGGATCATCCTCGGCCGAGAGCGCGCGAGACGCACTGATCAAGGGCGCAGATGACGCGGGGATCCTCGATCGGTCGTGATCGCCGAAGCGCGCTGCCCGCTGTGGGCTAGGCCAGGCTGAAGGTCGCGCGCCCCAGCGCCTTCGCCGCATATAGCGCTTGGTCAGCGCGTGCCAGCCAGTCGGCATGATCTTCAGGCAAGGCATGATCGGCTATGCCGATGCTGGCCGTGAGCCGACCGCGCGTCGGGTGCCGTATCTCCGCTTCGTTGAGGCCGTGGAGAAGCCGGCCCGCGACGGTTACGGCACCGTCGGCGCTGCTGCCCGGCAGGATCAAGGCGAACTCCTCACCGCCGAAGCGGCAGATCACGTCATCCGGCCGCCGGGCGAATGGCGCGAGCAACCTGCCGAACTCGGCAAGCACGCGGTCGCCGCCAGCATGTCCCAGGCTGTCGTTGATCTCTTTGAAGTGATCGAGATCGATCAGCAGCAGCGAGACCGGCGCAGCGGTACGAACGGCTCGGCGGACAGCCCTCGGCAGTTCCTCGTCGAGCTTGCGACGATTGAAGAGCCCGGTCAGACTGTCAGTGTAGCTGTCCGATCGAAGCTTGGCGTTCTGCAGTGTCAGATTCAGCTCGTGGCCTGTGATCGCCGCGAGATCGGACAGTATCTCCAGATTGAAATCCGCTGGGGGGCCCGCCTCGGACCGCATCACGCAGAGTGTGCCGACGACGGAACTGCTCACGCCCCGGATCGGCACGCTGGCGTAGAATCGCCAGGGCAGGTCAGCCGCCAGCGGATGTCCGGCGAGCTGAGGCGACGAACGCATGTCTTCGATCACGAGCGGCTCGCCGGTCGAGATGACATGCGTGCAGACACTGCGATCCCGCTCAATAAAATCGTGCAGAGCATCGGATGTCTTCGACTTCATCCACTGTTGGCCAGCGTCGACAAAACTGAGAAAAGCGACGTCGGCGCCATAAACTCGCGACGCGATCCGCGTGATGCGGTCGAACCGTTCCTCCGGCGGTGTATCGAGCAGCCCGTAGCTGTAGAGCTCGTCGAGCCGGTTGGGCTCGTCGGCGGGCGGGGGAGGCGGTGTCCACATTGTCTGTTCCGTCGGGGCGGCGCAAGGGGCTCCGAGGAGTTTGCTCGGGCTTCACGTCAGCAGCAATATCAGTTGCCGCATTGGGTTCAGAAAGGTCAGTCGATTGCAATCACAGAGGTGATTGCCAGCCGCTCACACGCGCCCGTTCGGCAGGCCAGAGGGCGCGATCCGGATCGACGTCGTGCGCCCGGCACATTCCCGACAGACCAGATCGCGACCGGCGAGCGTGGCCGGAGCTCGTGTTGATGAGCCAATGAGCCGGGCGTCACGCCCATGCCTGTCAGTGAGCGGTGACCGTGTATCCGCCTTCAATGAGGCTGCCGAGGGTGCCGGTCACGCGATTCGGGGGCGTTTCTGTCCGGTTTCTGTCCGGAGACCGATGCGGCGCCGCGCACGCATCGGGAAAACCTCAAAAAATGCAAGAGGGTCAATGGTCGGAGTGGCAGGATTTGAACCTGCGACCCCATCGTCCCGAACGATGTGCGCTACCAGGCTGCGCTACACTCCGTGACCATCGGCGAGCGGGGTTATAGCGACGCGTGCTGGGCGCCGCAAGCGCGTAAATCGCGCCTGTGGATGAACGGCCCGGACAATGCCACGGCACGGCCGCAGCCGGCGTCGCCGCGCGCTTGTCGGCGTTGCGGGAAAGGCCCCTTGCCGCTATAGCACGGGCGTCGTGGCCCAAGAGCCGCGCTGGATGGGGCGTCGCCAAGCGGTAAGGCAGCGGTTTTTGGTACCGCCATCCGAAGGTTCGAATCCTTCCGCCCCAGCCAACCCTCCAGAATGGCCTGAACCTGCCGTTTCATCCGATATCCGGATCGCGTGTGCACGGCAGTTGTGCCGCTGACTCACGCCTGATCGCGCCTGTTGTCAGTCGCGCGTCCGACGCTCCGACCTGCGGCACCATCTCGGCAATGCGGTGCGAAATCCCGTCGGCACCGCAAGCCTCACCCGCTCCTCCGGCGACAGGCTGGATCGGCGCGGAAGGTGCGGGTCAGGCCTTGCGCCCCGAGGCGACGCTCGCGCCGGCGTCGGTGAGCTGCAGGCTGCGGTCCTGCTTGCGGAAGAGCGGGCGGCCGACCTGATCCTCGAGCTGCTTCATCTGCAAGCTCAGCGCGGACGGTGTGCCGCCGAGCGCCTCGCCGGCGCGTGAGAAGCCGCCAAGCTCGTCGGCCTTCGCCAGCGAGCGCAGCACGTCGTGTCGAGATCGACCGGCCGCATCGATTGCTACGCCTGCCGGACGGGCAGGACGGGCAACCGATGAACCCGGCGTCTTCGGCGGGCTCAGACGCTCATGCAGACATATTTCAGCTCGAGATAGTCGTCGATGCCGTGGCGGGAGCCCTCGCGGCCGAGGCCCGACGACTTGATCCCGCCGAACGGCGCCTCGGCGGTCGAGATGAGGCCGGTATTGACGCCGACCATGCCGAATTCCAGCGCCTCGGCAACGCGCCAGACGCGGCCGAGGTCGCGGGCGTAGAAATAGGAGGCGAGGCCGAATTCGGTGTCGTTGGCCATCGCGATCACCTCGTCCTCGCTCTCGAAGGCGACCAGCGGCGCGACGGGTCCGAAGGTCTCCTCCTCGAGGATCCGCATGCCGCGCTCGACGCCCGCGAGCACCGTCGGCTGGAAGTAGTTTCCGCCGAGCGCGGAGCGCGAGCCGCCGACGATCACGCGAGCCCCGAGACGAACGGCGTCCTCGACATGCGCCTCGACCTTTTCCACCGCGGCGCCGTCGATGAGCGGGCCGATGGCCACGCCGGGATCGCGGCCGTTGCCGACCTCGAGGCGGGCGGTCGCGGCGGCGATCTTGTCGGTGAAGGCCTCCATCACGCCCTGCTGGACATAGATCCGGTTGGCGCAGACGCAGGTCTGCCCGGAATTGCGGTATTTCGCGATGATCGCGCCCTCGACGGCGGCATCGAGATCGGCGTCGTCGAAGACGATGAAGGGCGCGTTGCCGCCGAGTTCAAGCGACAGCTTCTTGATGTCGTGCGCGCACTGGCGCATCAGGATGCGGCCGACCTCGGTGGAGCCGGTGAAGGTCAGCTTGCGCACCTTCGGATTGGTGCAGAGCTCGAGGCCGAGCGCCTTCGAGTCGGTGCCCGTCACGATGCTGAGAAGGCCGGGCGGCAGGCCGGCGCGCTCGGCCAGAACGGCCATGGCGAGCGCCGAGAGCGGCGTCTCGCGCGCCGGACGGCCGACAAAGGCGCAGCCCGCCGCGAGAGCCGGGGCGACCTTGCGCGCGATCATCGCATTGGGGAAGTTCCACGGCGTGATCGCGCCGACGACGCCGATCGGCTGCTTGAGGACGAGGATCCGCTTGTCGCGCTGGTGACCGGGAACGACGTCGCCATAGACGCGGCGTGCCTCCTCGGCGAACCACTGGATGAAGCTTGCGCCATAGACGATTTCGGCCCGCGCCTCGGCGAGCGGCTTGCCCATCTCGGCCGTCAGGATTTCCGCGAGATCGTCGGCCTTCTCCAGCATGAGCGCCTGCCAGCCGAGGAGCACGGTGCAGCGCTCCTTCGCCGTTCGCGCCGCCCAGTCCTTCTGCGCGAGCGCGGCGGCGTCGATCGCCTCCCGCATGGCATCGACGCCGAGATCGGCGACGCGGGCGACCAGGTCGCCGGTCGCGGGGTTGCGGACGTCGAACGTCGTCGTCCCCGCCTGCCAGCGGCCGGCCACGAAGGCGCGCGTCTCCAGGAGGACGGGATCGCGGAGTGCAAGGGTCATGTCAGAATCCTCGATAGGCGGCGGCATAGATCGCGAGGGCGTCGGCCTCGGTCAGCGGCCGCGGATTGTTGCCGAGCAGCCGCGTCTGCTTCATCGCGTCGGCTGCGAGGCCGGGAAGGAAGTCCTCGGGCACGCCGGCCTCGCGCAGCGAGCGCGGCAGGCCGCAATCCGCGGCCAGCGCGGCGAGGCGGTCGCAGAAGGCCGTCGCGCGCTCCGAGAAGGCGACCGCGCCGAGCTCGGGGAAGGCGAAGGGCGCCATCTCGGCATAGGGCTCGGAGACATGCTCGACGTTGAAGCGCAGCACATGCGGCAGGACGAGCGCGTTCGAGAGCCCGTGCGGGATGTGGAAATGTCCGCCGAGCGGATAGGCGAGCGCGTGGACGGCGGCGACGGGCGAATTGGCGAAGGCCTGCCCGGCGAGCATGGAACCGAGCAGCATCGCGCTGCGGGCCTCGATGTTGCCGCCGTCACGTACCGCTGTGAGCAGCGCGCGGCCCATCAGCGCCAGCGCCTCGCGCGCCAGCAGCCTCGAGACGGGATTGTTGTTGGCGTTCAGCGAGGCATAGGCCTCGATGGCATGGACCATGGCGTCGATCCCCGTCGCGGCGGTGACATGCGGCGGCAGGCCGAGCGTCAGCTCGGGATCGAGGATGGCGATGTCGGGCAGCAGCACGGGCGAGACGACGCCCATCTTCTCGCTCGTCGCCGTCGTGACGATCGAGATCGGCGTGACCTCCGAGCCGGTGCCTGCCGTGGTCGGGATGAGGACGAGCGGCAGCCGGCCGCCCTTGACCCTGCCGATGCCATAGATGTCCTCGAGCCGTTCCGCGCCGCGCGCCAGCACCGCGACGAGCTTGGCGACATCGAGCGAGGAGCCGCCGCCGAGGCCGATCACGCCATCGACCGCAGCGCCCCGCGCCGCTTGGGCGGCGGCCTGGATGACCGGCTCGGGCGGGTCGGCCTCGACATCGGCGAAGAGCACGGCCTCGACTCCCGCCGTGGCGAGCGAGGCAATGGCGCGCTCGACGATCCCGGTGCGGATCATGCCGGGGTCGGTGACGAGCATGACGCGGCGGCCGATGCGCTCGCTTGCCAGCGCGCCGAGCGCGGCAAGCGCGCCGGTGCCGAACTGGATGCTTCTCGTGGTGCTGAAGATGAAGGGCTTCATGCTCTCCTCGCGGCTTTGAAGACTGTCGGGGATGGGCCGGAGGGCGCTTCGCTGCAGCGCGGCGGCGGCTGGTGCGGGCGGCGCGGACTGATCAGGCGCGGGCGGGATCGAGCACGCGCGCCACGATCTTCTGGAAGCGCGCGGCGTTGTCGGTCGTCCCGCCGAGTGCCGTGACCCTCTGGTGGTTCACGCAGAAGACGTCGTGCCCGCCGTCGATGGCGATGCGCGGCGGAAAGGCGGTGCGGCAGCGCTCCTCCACGAACGGGCAGCGGCCGGCCAGCGGGCAACCCGGCGGCAGGTCGATCGGGCTCGGGATCTCGCCGGCGAGCGCGAGGCGCGTCTCCGTCTTGAGCGAGGGGTGCGGCAGCAGCACCGAGGCGAGCAGCCCGAGACTGTAGGGATGGCTGGGCTCTGCGAAGAGGCGCTCCGCCGGGCCGTCCTCCACGATGCTGCCGAGATAGAGCACGATCACGCGGTCGCTGAGGAAGCGCACCGTGGAAAGATCGTGCGAGATGAAGAGATAGGCGGTGCCGAGTTCGGCCTGCAGCTTCTGCAGCAGTTCGACGATCTCGGCGCGAGCGGTCGGATCGAGCGCCGATGTCGGCTCGTCGAAGACGACGAGATCGGGGCGCGTGATGATGGCGCGGCCGATGCCGACGCGCTGCTGCAGGCCGGCGCTGAGCTCTGACGGCAGCTTTTCCAGCATCGCAGGATGAAGGCCGATCTGCTCTGCCACCTCGACGACCCTCCGGTCGCGATCGGCGCGCGGCATGCCGACATAGATCAGCGGCTCGGCGAGGATGTCGGCCACGCGGTTGCGGGGGTTGAGGCATTCCGCCGGCTCCTGGAACACCATCTGCATGCGGCCGCGCAGCCCCGGCGAGCGGACATTGAACGATCCGCCGACGGGTTTGCCCTCGAACAGGATCGTACCGCTCGTCGGCGGCACGAGGCCGAGCAGGCAGCGCCCGACGGTTGTCTTGCCCGAGCCCGATTCCCCGACCAGCGCGACGGTCTGGCCGCGCTCGATCGAGAAGCTGATGCCGTTGACGGCCTGCACGCGCCGGCGCGAGCCGCCGATCGGGAAATGCTTGACGAGATCGCGCACCTCGAGAAGCGTCATGTCGCGCCTCCGACAGGAAAGTGGCAGCGGACCGCGGAGCCGCCGGGAAGCTGGCGGAGCGCCGGCCGCTCCATGAGGCAGCGCTGCTGGCGGCGCACGCAGCGGGCCGCGAAGCTGCAACCGCCCGGCGGCAGCGTCTCTTCCTCGGCCGGGGGCCGCGTCCAGTGCCGGCGCAGCTCCGAGCTGTAGGCGAAGGCCGCCAGCAGCATGATGCTGTAGGGATGCTGGGGCCGGTCGAAGAAGGTGCCGACGGCGGCGAGTTCCACGATCTCGCCGGCATAGAGCACGGCGATGCGATCGCAGAAATGCGCCGTGACGGCAATGTCTCGGGTGATGAAGATCGCCGAGGCGTCGTTCGCCCGGATCAGCGCCTTCAGGAGATCGAGGATCTGCGCCTGGACGGTGACGTCGAGGCCGCTGGTCGCGTCGTCTGAGATGACGAGCGTCGGCGAGCAGGCGAGCGCGATGGCGATCACCACGCGCTGCGCCATGCCGCCGCTGAGTTCGTGCGGATAGGCGTCGAGCCGGCGCTGCGGGTCGGGAATGGCGACAGCGCGCAGCAGGTCGAGCGCGGCCGTCCGCGCCGCCGCCTTGTCCAGCCCGCGATGATGGCGCAGCACATTGCCGATATGCTCGCCGACGGTCAGGACGGGATTGAGCTCGCCGCGCGGGTTCGGGATGATCATCGAGAGATCGCGGCCGAGGATCGCGCGGCGCGCGTCGTCCTCCAGCTCCGTCATGACCTCGCCGCGGAACGTCACGCGGCCCCGCGTCACGCGGCCCGGTCGCGGCACCATGCCGAGGATGGCGCGGGCGAGCGTCGTCTTGCCGGCGCCGGATTCGCCGACGACGCCGACCATCTCGCCGCGCGCGATGGTGAGGTCGATGCCGCGCAGCGCCTCGACGGCGCTGCCCGTCGGATGCGGGAAGGAGACGTGAAGATCCTCGACGGAGAGCAGCGGGCCGGCGGTGGTCGTCGCGTTCGGCGACGGCAAGGCGGTTTCGGACATCCTAGCCTCGCGTCCTCGGGTCGAGCATGAAATAGGCGAGGTCGACGAGGAGATAGACGACCAGCGAGAAGACGGCCGAGAACACCACGAAGCCGAGTACCGGATTGATGTCGGCGTTCAGCACGGCCTGAACGGCATACTGGCCGGCGCCGCCCCAGCTGAAGACGATCTCGACGAGCACGGCGCCACCGATCAGGAAGCCGTAGAGCACGCTGACGATGGTGACGATCGAGGGCAGCGAGGCACGGATCGCCTGGCGGCGCACCACCTTGCGCGGCAGGCCGCAGGTCTCGGCATAGCGGATGAAGTCCGATGCCTGCACCCGCAGCATCGTGGACTGCGTGACCTTGAGGATCGGCCCCGCATTGATGAGGCCGAGCGTCACGACGGGCAGCACGAGATGGCTGAGCACGGAGCGCAGCGCCTCGAAGTCGCCCGCGAGGAGGCTGTCGATGATCATGCTGCCGGTGACGAAGGGCGGGTTCGACAGCGCGATGTCCATGCGCCCGAGCGGCGGCGGCGCGATGCCGAGCACCGAATAAAAGAGATAGATCATCACGAGGGCGAGCCAGAAATCCGGAATGGCGCCGGCGAGCAGCCCGTAGAGATCGCCGGCCCGGCGCACGGGCCCGCTCCGCTCGGCCGCGGAGGCGATGCCGAGCGGCACGCCGATGACGAGCGCGAACCCGAGGCCGAGGGTCACGAGTTCCAGCGTCGCCGGGAAGCGCTCGAGGAGGTCGTCGAGGACCGGGCGCGTCGACTGCCACGAGATGCCGAGATCACCGCGCAGCACATGGCCGATATAGACGCCGAACTGCGTCACGATCGACTGGTCGAGCCCGAGCGAGGAGCGCAGCGCGGCCACCGATTCCGGCGTCGCGTTGGGGCCGAGCATCAGCACCGCCGGATCGCCGGGAATGAGCTTCACGAGGAAGAAGCCGACCATCAGGATGCCAAGCAGCTGCGGCACCACGAAGATGAGCCGGCGCAGGATGTAGCGGGCGAGCGCCATGTCCCCTCACCTCGCCTCTGCGCGGCGAACCGCCAGCCGCATCTGCGCCGGATCGGCGAGGATCTCGAGGCTGCTGCCGACGAGCGCGAAGCCGAACACCGTGATGCCGAGCGCGATGCCGGGCACCACCGAGGGCCACCACTGGCCGGTCGTCACGTTCTGGAAGCCTGTGGCGATCATCGATCCCCATTCCGGCGTCGGCGCGACCACGCCGGCGCCGACGAAGCTGAGGCCGGCTGTGAGCAGCACTGACCAGCCGATATTGATCGAGAGCTGGGCGAGCGCCGCGCCGATCGCGTTGGGCAGGATGTGGCGATGGAGGATCGCGAAATCGGAGGCGCCGGCGACAAAGGCGGCGTCGACATAGCGCATGCCGCGGATCGAGAGCACCTGGCTGCGCATCAGCCGCAGATAGATCGGGATGTTCACGAAGGCGATGGCGATCACGACGCTGACGATGCCCTGCCCGAACACCGCGACCAGCGCGATGGCGAAGACGAAGACGGGAAAGGCCTGCAGCACGTCGGCCGAGCGCATCACCGCGACGCTGAAGGCCGAGCGCAGGCGCGAGCGCTGCTCGTAATAGCCGACGACGGCGCCGAGCGGGATGCCGATCAGCGCCGAGAAGCCGGTGCCGAGAAGCGCGATGGTGAGATCGGTGCGCGGCGCGTAGAGGATGCGGCTGAAGATGTCCATGCCGGTATTGTCGGTGCCGAACCAGTGCTGCCAGCTGGGCGGCTGGAGATAGGCTTCCGGATTGGCGGTGACCGGGTCATAGGGCGCCAGCCATGGCGCCAGGATCGCGCAGGCCGCGACGGCGATGACGATGACATAGCCGACCGCGAAGAGCGGGCGCCATCGCAGGATCGCCGCCAGCGCCCGGAGCTGGCGGACCATGCCGGCCCCGGCCCTGCGCTGCGAGACAGGGGCGCCGGCGAAGGAGCCGGCGCCTTTCGATGTCGGGACCGCCGTCATGCCTTGACGGAGAAATCGGCGAAGTTGATCGAGTTCGAGGTGTAGTAGGTGAAGCCCTCGACCTTGTCGCGACGCGCCATGGTGAAGTTCGGCGAGGCGACGAACACCCAGGGCGCATCGGCCATCACGATCTTCTGGATCTCGAGCATCAGCTCGGTCCGCTTGGCGAGGTCGGTCATCTGCGAGCCGGCCTCGATCATCTCGTCGACCTTGGGGTTCGCATAGTTCGAATAATCGACGAAGGACTTCGAATAGAAGTAGAGCCGCAGCGCGAAGACCGGATCGGCGGTCCAGGGCGCATCGACGAAGAACAGCATCGGCAGCTTCTTCGCCGAGACCTCGTTGAAATAGGTGCCGGCCGGGACCTTCCGCAGCACGAGTTCGACGCCGATCTTGCGCAGCGAGCTCTGGAACAGGAGCGCGATCGGCTCCTGCACCGGATCGCCGGCATTGTAGGCGATTTCGACCTTGAAGCCGTCCGGCAGGCCCGCTTCCGCCAGCAGCGCCTTCGCCTTGTCGAGGTCGAGCGAATACTGGTCGAAGGCGTCGCTGTAGCCGGGATAGATCGAGGGCATGCAGCCCTTCATCGGGCTCGCGATGTTCTGGAACACCGAGGCGATCACCGCGTCGCGCGGGAAGGCGTAGTTCATCGCCTGGCGCACTTCGGGCTTGTCGAACGGCGCGACCTTGGCGTTGAGGATGATCCACATCATCGACGAGGCATCGACCGTCTCGATCTTGACGCCGGGTGCCTTGCCGAGCTGCTTGATCTCGAGCGGCTGGAGCGCCTGCGCGATATCGACGGCGCCGCCCTGCAGCAGCGCGGTGCGGGTCGCGGAGGTCGGCACCTCCTTGTAGATGATGGTGTCGATGGCTGGCTTGCCGAGATAGTAGTCCGGCCGCGCCGTGAAGACGGCCTGCTGGCCGCGCACCAGCGATTTGAGGCTATAGGGGCCGAAGCCGGCCGAGTTGCTCTCGAGGAACTTGCGCGCCCACGGGTCCTCGGCCGTCGCCATCTCCTTGCACTTCGTCGAGTCGAAGATGTTCGCATAGCGATGCGTCTGGATCTTCAACATGATCGGGTTGGGATGGGTCGGGTGGAACGAGACCGTGTAGCGGTCCTCGACCTTCACCGCGTCGGGCGAGGCGAGATCCATGAGCCCCACCTGGAAGCCGCCGATCGCGTTCAGCGCGAACTTGCGGTCCCAGGTCCACTTGACGTCTTCAGCCGTCAGCTCGTTGCCCCAGTTGCTCTTGACGCCCTTCCGCAGGCGCAGGCGCAGCATCATGCCGTCGGGCGCGACTTCCCAGCTCTCGGCAAGCCGCCCTTCGAGGTCGGCGTCGCCGGGCAGCGACGGATCGTCGACGATGTTCTCGCGCAGGACACCAGGCACCTTCGGGTCCGGGATCTTCTTGTAGGCGACGAGACTGTCATAGAGCTGGCCGATGGCGTCGATCGTGCCGAGGCTTCCGTCGAACTCGTTGTCGAGACTCTGCGGCGTGCCGGGCGCCGCCACGACCAGCGTGCCGGGCGTCGCGGCATGGGCCGCCGAGCCGCCGATCAGGTCGCCCGCCAGCGTGGACGCTGCGAACAGCGATGCAAGACGGAGCGTGTCGCGACGGGTGAGCGCCGTCGGCGCATTGGTGCCGTTGGTCATGTCTGGTCCCTGCTTTTCCTCTTGGCCCGTTGACGGCTCGATGACGGAAAGCGTCAGCGAAATCCTACAGACTGTCAACAGAAAACATAAATGATCGGACTGTTTGGGCGCCACGCTCTCGGAACCGATCGGTCAACCAGGCATAGCGATTGGCTTAATATGTTGATTATAATTGGATTTTTTGATTTTCTGTACTCGCGCATCAATGCGAAACAGGATTTCAAGAGCCCAATTTTCTGTCTACAAAATCGGGTATGTCCGGCTAAAGTGATCCGGCGGGTCCAGGCCCGCTGCCCGGCCAGCGCCAGCCCTCGGCGACGCGCTCCGGCGCGCTCCGGGAATGTCCGGAAATGTTGAAAAATGTTGACCAAACAGGATGCAGGGACAACGCGATGATCGATGCGCTCGGATATGCCGCCGAGGATGCCAATTCGCCGCTCCGGCCGTTCACCTTCCAGCGGCGTAGCCCCGGTCCCCGGGACGTCGAGATCGAGATCCTCTATTGCGGCGTCTGCCATACGGACCTGCATCAGAGCCGCAACGACTGGGGCAATGCGCTCTACCCCATGGTGCCCGGTCACGAGATCGTCGGCCGTGTCGTCTCGGTCGGCGCCGAGGCGGGCCGCTTCAGCGTCGGCGATATCGCCGGCGTTGGCTGCATGGTCGATTCCTGCCGCCATTGCCGCCCCTGCCGCAGCGCTCTGGAGCAGTATTGCGAGGAAATCCCGACCTGGACCTACAATGCCCGCGAGCGTGGCTCGGACCAGCTCGCCTTCGGCGGCTATTCCGACCGGATCGTGGTCGACGAGCATTTCGTGGTGCGGATTCCCCCCTCGCTCGACCTGAAGGCTGTCGCTCCCCTCCTCTGCGCAGGCATCACCACCTATTCGCCGCTGAAGCACTGGAAGGTCGGGCCCGGACAGAAGGTCGGCGTGATCGGCCTCGGCGGTCTCGGCCATCTCGGCCTTCGCTTCGCGAAGGCGCTCGGCGCCGAGGTGGTGATGATCACCACGTCGGAAGCGAAGGGCGCCGACGCGTTGCGTCTCGGCGCCGACGAGGTGCTGGTTTCGACTGACCCCGCCGCGATGGAGCGCCATGCGGGCAGCTTCGATTTCCTGCTGAGCACCGTGCCGGTCAGCCACGACGCCAACCCCTACATGGCTCTGCTGCGCCTTGACGGGACCATGGCTGTGGTGGGCGCGCTGACCCCGCTCGCGCCGCTGCTCGGCGGCCATCTCATCGCGGCGAGGCGCTCGATCGCCGGGTCCTCCATCGGCAGCCCGGCGGAAACGCAGGAGATGATGGATTTCTGCGCCGAGCACGGCATCGTCAGCGACGTCGAGGTGATCGACATCGCCGATATCAACGAGGCGTTCCGCCGTCTCGAAAAGGGCGATGTCCGCTATCGGTTCGTGATCGACATGGCCAGCCTCAAGGCGGCCGCCTGACGGCAGCAAAAAGGCCGGGCGCGTTGCGCCCGGCCTTGGGGACCCCGCTTGGCACGCTCTCAGAACTGCTGTTCGGCGCGGCCGCGCACAAGCTGCGACAGCACGACGGCCACCAGCAGCGCGCCGCCGTAGAACATCGATTGCACATAGGAGCTCATCCCCATGAAGATGAGCCCGGTGATGCCGACGACGAGGAAATAGACCGCGATCAGCGTGCCCCAGGCATTGAAGCGGCCGGGCGTGATCGCCGTTGAGCCGAGAAAGGCCGCGGCGAAGGCGGGCAGCTGGAAGGAAACGCCCGAGGACGGATCGGCGGCGCCCTGCGTGCCGCAATAGAGGACGCCCGCAACGGCGCCGAGCAGGCCCGAGGCGACCAGCGCCGCCCAGCGGACGCGGTCGGTGTTGATGCCGCTCAGCCGCGCGACCTCGCGCCCGCGTCCGACGAACAGCACCCGACGCCCCGCGGCCGTCCGCTCGAAGAAATACCAGATCACAAAGGCGAGCAGTACGGCGTAGTAGAAGACGATCGGGATGCCGAAGATGCGCTTCACGATCACATACTGCATGAGCGCGAAGTCGACGCCGCTGATGGTCTGGGCACCGCTGAACCAGACGGCGACGCCGGTCGCGAATGTCCCTGTGCCGATCGTCACGATCAGCGAGTGGATGCGGAAATAGGTGATCAGGAAGCCGTTGATCAGGCCGACGACGAGGCCCATGGCCAGCGCCGCGAGGATCGCCAGCCAGAGCGGCACGCCCATCTGCGCGTTGAGGACCGCGACGATGACCGAGGCGAGCGTCAGCACGCTGGCGAGCGACATGTCGAAGTCGTTGGCGGTCAGCGGGATGATCAGCGCCAGCGCCACGATGGCGAGGATCGCCTGGCTGCCGAGCATGCCGGAGATGTTGCCCCAGCTGAGGAAGGTGTCCGGGCGGATGGCTCCGAAAACCGCGACCAGGACGAGCAGGCCGAGAACGAGGCCGTAGCGTTCGAGCTGGAGGACGAGCTGCCGGGAACGGGGCGGAGAGCTGGAAACGGCGTTTGTCATGAGGCGGCTCGGAGAAGGGATGGGCTTTCGAGGCAGGCGCGCGCGATCTGGTCCTTGCTGACGTCGGCCCCTTCGAGGGTCCGGACCACGCGGCCGCCGGAGAAGATCAGCACGCGGTGGCAGAGGGCCGCGAGCTGTTCATAGTCGGAACTGGCGCAGATGACGGCCGCGCCGCCATCGGTCGACTTGCGGATCGCATCGAACACGCGCTCGCGCGCCCCGACATCGACGCCTTGGGTCGGCTCGTCCAGGAGAATGAGCTTCGGACCCGTCTGCAGCCATTTGGCGAGCACCACCTTCTGGGCATTGCCGCCCGAAAGCGACGACAGCGGCTGGTGCGGCCGGTTGGGCGAGACGCCGAATGTCTCGCCGAGCTCCAGCGCCAGGTTGCGCATCGCCGCGCGGCGGACGTTCCAGCGACTGAGCCGCGAGCCGAGCACCGGCATCGTGACATTGTCCTCGATCGGCAGCACGCCGATCGCCGCCTTCTCGTTGCGGTCGCCGGGAATGAGCACCATGCCGGCCCGGATCGAGGCTGCCGGATCATGGGCCGGGATATGGCTGGTCGTGCCGCCGAGCGTGAGCGTGCCTGCCCTCGCCGGCAGCGCGCCATAGAGAAGATAGTTCACCTGCTCGAAGCCGGAGCCGAGCAGGCCAGTCATGCCGACGATCTCGCCGGCCTTGAGATCGAGATCCAGCGCCTCGACGCCGCCGCCCGCGAGCCGGCTGATGCTGGCGAGGCCGGGCGCGCCGGCGGGCAGACGGGGAGCGCCGGAGGTCTGCGTCAGCTTGCGGCCGACGATGAGTTCGATGATCTGCTGGCGACTGCAATCCTTGGTATCGACCGTCCCGGTATTGCGTCCGTCGCGCAGGATCGTCGCCCGGTCGGTGATTTCCTGCACCTCGTCGATATCGTGCGAGACGAAGAGCACCCCGGCGCCCGTCGCCGCGATCTGGCGCACCAGTTCGAACAGCTTCTGGACGTCCCGCTTCGGCAGGAAGGGGGTTGGCTCGTCGAGGATCAGCACGCCGCCATCGCGGCCGGACGAGCGGAGGTCCTCGACGGCGCGGATGATGGCCACCATCGCCCGCTCCACCGCCGCGAGGCGCGAAAGGGGCAGCGCCGGGTCGATGTCGAGGCCGTAGCGCGCGAAGGTGGCAGCCGCCTTCTCGCGCTTCGCCCGCCACGAGATGGCGACTTCGCGCGACGCGCTCAGTTGAGACAGTTCCAGGTTCTCGACGACGCTCAGGGAGGGGATAAGGCCGAGATGCTGGTGGACGATGCTGATGCCGAGTGCCTGCGACCGTCCGGACGGGAGCGGCAGCGAAACCGGCCGCCCGCCGAGAATGAGTTCCGCGCCGGGATCGGGAGCGTGATACCCGGCGAGAATCTTGATGAAGGTGGACTTGCCACAGCCGTTCTGGCCGAGGAGGCCGTGAATCTCGCCCTTCCTGAGGGTCAACGAGACGTCGTCGAGCGCCCGGTGGCCACCAAAGGTCTTCGAAAAGTGAAGAGCTTGCAGACCCATGGCCTCCTCGGTCATCAGTTCAGCATCCAGAGCTTCTTGTAGCCTTCGACATAGGCGTCGCCGTAGCCCTTCGAGAGTTCGGGCGGCGTGCCGGCTTCAGCGGCGTTGTTCGCATCGAACAGATAGAACGGAATGAACGGATCATCGACGGGCTCGAGGCCGCAGACCCGCCGCATGTTGGCGTCGAGCACGGCATGGGCGATCCAGTTGAGGTTCTCGCCGATCGTCATGTCGACCTGGCCGTTCTGGATCAGGCTGATCGCGCCCGGCGTGCCGTTGAAGCCGTTGATCAGCACGCGGTCCTGCGCGCCGGCCAGGATCACGCCCGGAACGACGAACTGGGTCATGCCGTCATAGATGGTGATGATGTAGTTGATCGACGGATCGGCCGTGAGCGCCGACTGGACGGTCGGCGTCAGGCGCGTCGCCCAGTCCGCCGGCGGCACGTTGACGGTCGTGCTCTTGCAGCTCGGGCACTTCTCGAGCTCTTCCTTGATGCCGGATTCGATCAGGCCGGTCGCGAGCGGTCCGGTGGCGATCAGCACCAGCGCATTGAGATTGCCCTCGCGCTTCACGATGGCCCAGTCGGCCAGGATGTTGCCGACGGTGCGGTAGTCGACGACGGCATCGCCATCGACATATTTCAGCATCTCGTCGCGCTGCTCCTTGCCGCTGTTGTGCGAGGCGATGACCGGGATGCCGGCCTCCTTGGCCGCGAGGACCTGCGGCACGAGCGTGCGCGGATCGGCGCCGGCGAGCAGGTCGATCAGGTTGACCTTCTCGGTGATGCCGGCATTGATGCCCTGCGCCCACTGCTGGCTGGTGCCCTGGTTCTCCCAGATGATGAACTTGAAGCCGAGCTGGTCGGCAATCGACTTCATTTCCTTCTCGATCGCCGCCGTGAAGGTGTTCTCGCTCGAGACCGGGATCGAGAGGATGCTCTTGCCCGCCATGCACTGCTTGGCGTCGAACGCCGGCCCGGCCGCCTTGAACACCGGCTTCTGCTGGAAGCGCGCCAGATTGTCCTTGAAGGGCTGCAGATCGAGCGTATCAGCCGCCGCCGGCTGCGCCATCACGCTTGCCGCCACCCCGAACGTCATGGCGGCGAAACCCAGAGCGAGCCTCGCCAGTCTTCCCTGCTGTCGTGTCATTTCGACCCTCTTGTTGCGTCACTGCCGAAACCAAGATAAATGGGTTTCTGTATGCAGTCTACAGAATGGCTTTCCGATTGGAAGCGGTTTTTGAATGACTCGGGCGGTTCGAGCCGACGGAACGTCAGGGCGCCGCTGTTATCGCGGTGCCGTCATGCCGGATAGCCTTCGTGGTCGACGGAATCCCGCGTACAGTCGACGCTCGCCAGTAAAACGTGTATTGGACCGGCTGGACATTTCAGCCCGCCAGACATTCGGACCATCGAGGAAGGTTTCACGTGACGCCCATCGACAGCCAACCGGCCGACGGCGAAGACCTGGCAGTTCCCGCCCAGGTGGCGCTGACCGAGCAGGTCGTCCAGAAGCTGATCAACGCGATCGTCGGCGGAACTCTGAAGCCTGGCGACCGGTTGATCGAGACCAAACTGGCAGCGCGCCTCGGCGTCAGCCGGGGTCCCTTGCGCGAAGCGCTCAAGATCCTCGCCGGCCAGGGCCTTGTTCAGACCAGCATGGGCCGCGGCACCCGGGTCGCTCAGCTCACGGCCGAGGAAGTGGAGAACATGTCGCTGCTGCGCGCGCTCCTGGAAGGGCTCGCCGCGCGCCAGTTCGTCGCCGCCGCTACACCTGAATCGCTCGCCGGCATCCGCAAGATCTACGAGGACATGGTGAGCGCCGCCGAGAGCGGCGACGAGACCGCCTATCGCGACCTCGATTCGAAGTTTCACGAAGCGGTCGTGATCGGCTCGGGTAACCGCTTCCTGCTCTCGAGCTGGCGGTCACTGCGGACGCTGCTCTACGCCTATCTCGCCAAGAGCGCGCTCTATCACGACGAGCCAGCCGATGTCGCCCGACGTCACGGCGCCTTCCTGAAAGTGCTCGAATCAGGCGATCCGGGCGAGGCGGAGGCGCTGTTTCGTAGCGTCATCCTTCTGAAGGCCTACCAGAACATCAACAAGCCGATCCCGAGCTCGACCATGAGCTACATCACGCGCGACGTCCGCAAGGACGGCGCCATCATCAAGCTGGATTGAGGCCGATCATGCCATCCGCATCCAAGGTCGCCCTTGTCACCGGGGCGCAGCAGGGTATCGGCCGCGCGACCGCGCTGACGCTCGCGCAGCAGGGTTACGACCTCGCTCTTCATTTCCTGGACGATGAGGCTGCTGTCGTAGCGCTCGGCGAGGAAATCACGGCCCTCGGCCAACGCACCAGCCGCCACCGCGCCGATCTCGTCGATACCGGCGCCGCGCAGCGCCTCGTCGAGGAGGCTTTCGAGACGCATGGTCGGCTCGATGGCGTCGTCAACAATGCCGGCATCTTCCACCGCGCCACACTCGACGAACTGACGGTCGGGCTGTGGGACCTCACGCTCGACGTCAACCTCCGCGCGGCGACCTTCGTTATCCAGGCGGCCGTGGCGCAGATGCGCCGCACCGGCACCCGTGGCGCCATCGTCAATGTCTCGTCCGTGGCGGCATTCGGCACGGCGCGCGGCATCCACTACAGCGCCAGCAAGGGCGGCCTCGACGCGATGACCCGCGCGGCCGCGCTCGATGTCGCTCGCGACGGTATCCGCATCAACGGGGTCGCGCCGGGCATGGTGCTGACGGCGCAGGCGCTCGAGGGCGATGCACGCGAGGAGCTCGAGCGCATCGCCGCGGCGACCGTGGCGGGACGCATCGGCCGGCCCGAGGAGATCGCCGCGGTGATCGCTTTCCTACTCTCGGACGCCGCCAGCTTCATCAACGGCGAGGTCATCCAGGCGAACGGTGGCGCACGAATGGGGTGATGCACGCCGCGCATTGACTTCTGTAGACAGTCTACTGGATAATGCGAGTCCTATTGAGGAGTTCGCATTGTGACAGAGGTTCGCCTCCTTTCGACGACTGCCATTCTCGGCTACGGCTTTCCCGAAGATTCGCTGAAGCGCGGCATGGCCCGCAACCCTCACCTGATCGGCGCCGATGCCGGCAGCGTGGACCCCGGCCCGTATTATCTCGGATCAGGCAAGAGCTTCGCCTCGCCGCGCGCCATCAAGCGCGACCTTCAGCTCATGCTGCGCGCCTCGGCGGAAACGGGCGTCCCCGTCGCCATCAGCACAGCGGGTGGCGCGGGCGGCGCGCCGCATCTCGAGGCGACGGCGGAGCTTGCTCGCGAGATCGCCCGCGAGGACAAGCTCGATTTCAAGATGGCGCTGATCGGTTCCGAGCAGGACAAGGCGTTCCTCGCGAGGAAGGCGGCCGAGGGCAAGACCCGCGCCCTCGCCGGCCTGCCGGCGCTCGGCGGCGAGACCATCGAACGCGCGACCCGCATCGTCGGCCTGATGGGTCCGGAGCCCTATATGGCGGCGCTCGACGCGGGAGCGCAGGTGATCATCGGCGGTCGCAGCACGGATCCGGCGCCCTGGGCGGCGGCCGTCATCCGCGCAGGTCTGGGCCAGGCCGAGGCCTGGTATGCCGGCAAGATGCTCGAATGCGGCGCCGAGCCGGCCCTACCCAAGAAGGAGGACTGCCTCTTCGTGACGGTGACTGAGGGCGGCGTCGAATGCGAGCCGACCAACCCGATCCGCCGCTGCACGCCCATGTCGGTCGCGAACTTCGCCCTGCATGAGAATTCCAGCCCAGTGCGCCATGTCGAGCCAGGCGGCGTGCTCGACACGACCGACTGCATCTTCGAGGCGGTGAGCGACCGCGCCGTGCGCATCTCCGGCATGCGCTGGGAGCCTTCGGACCGGTTGACCATCAAGCTCGAGGGTGTCGAACTCGTCGGCTACCGGGCGGTCGCGATCTGCGCCACGCGCGATCCGGTCCTCATCGCGACCATCGATCCCTATCTGGTCCGGGTCCGCGAGATCGTCGCGGAAAAGACGAGCGCCTTCGGCATCGCCGCCGCCGACTACGAGCTGGTGATCCGCGTTTATGGTCGCGACGGCGTCATGGGTGCGCTCGAGCCCTACAAGGGGCCGCTCGGACACGAACTCTGCTTCGTGATCGAAGCGATCTGCCCGACGCAGGAACAGGCGTCCGCCGTCATCGCCATCGCCCGCACCACGATGCTGCATTCGGACTTTCCCGGCCGCCTCTGCAAAGAGGGCAACATGGCGATCCCGTTTTCGCCGTCGGACCTCGAGGCCGGCGCAATGTATCGCTTCAGCGTCTTTCACACGGTCGAAGTCGACACGCCGACCGAAATGTTCCCGATCCGCTACGAGAAAGTCTAGTCGATGGCCTCCATCGCTTCCATCGCTCAGGTCTGCAAGAGCAAGAATGCCGGTCCCTTCTTCTTCACCATCGACGTGGTGTTCGAGAAGAAGGAGATGTTCGAGCGCGTCCGCAGCACCAATGTCCTCAACGCGCAGCTCTTCGCCGACCTCTACAAGGTTGATCTCGCCGACGTGCAGTTCACCATCTATCCGGCTGCGCTCGCCTTCAAGGCGACGGTGCCCCGCCGCATCCCGGCCGGCGAGATCGGCGACAGCGACGTCTATGGCGCGCAGCAGCACGCGCCGCTCCTCGCCGTGGACATCCCGATCAACGACCTGAACTAGGCTTCCATCTCAACCGACGCCGATCACGATGATGGCCGGGGCGCACAGCGCCCCGGCCTTTTTTCGTCACGGCTGAAGGACGATGCGGCCGAAGAAGTTCCGGCTCTCCATGAGCGCCTGCGCCTCGGCGGCGGCGCTCAGTTCGAACACGTCGTGGATCACCGGCTTCAGATCGCCCCGCGCCATCAGGTCGAGCACGGTCGCGGCGATCTCGCGGGTGAAGCGACCGCAGCCCATCACGGTCAGATGACGGCGGAAGAAATCGATCATGTCGATGTCGACGACCTCGCCGCCATGAGCGCCGATCGAGGCGATGCGGCCGCCATCGGCGAGCGCCTTGATGGTCCCCTTGAGGATGTCGCCGCCGACGCCGTCGAAAGCGAGATCGACGCCGCGGCCGTTGGTGAGGCGCATGACGCCCTCAGCGAGGTCTTCCTCGCGATAGTTTACGACGTCATGGGCACCGAGCGCCTTGACCTTGTCGATCTTGTCAGCCGCGCCGACGCTCGCGATCACGCGCGCCCCTGCGAGCCGCGCGACCTGGACGGCATGCGAGCCGACGCCGCCCGCCGCGGCATTGATGAGCACCGTCTCGCCGACGCGGATCCTTGCCGTGGCAACCAGCGCCTCCCAGGCGGTCGCGAACGGCACCATCGACGCGGCGGCATCGACGAAGGACAGCTTCTCAGGCAGGGCGATCAGCTGCGTCTGGCGAACCTTCAGCTTCTCGGCATAGCCGCCCCAAACATCGACGCCGAGAATCTGCACGTTGAGGCAGATATTCTCGCGGCCCTCGCGGCAATTGACGCAGTGGCCGCAGGCCAGCACGAAATGCGGCGATACGCGATCGCCGACCTTCCAGCGCGTGACGTCCGGCCCGATCGCCGCGACCTCGCCGGCCGCATCGACGCCCATGACATGGGGCAGCGGCTGCGTCACGCCGAAGACGCCGCGCCGGACATCAATGTCGCAGTGATTGAGTCCCGACGCCCGCACGCGGACGACGACCTCGTCCTTGACCGGCTCGGGATCGCCGACATCCTGATAGCTCAACTGGTCCGTGCCGCCATAGGCCTTGAGCACCACCGCCTTCATAGCCACCTCGCATGCTGAATCCGAATTCTGTCTTCTGTAGACAATTTTTGGGGCGTGGTATAGACGGATACGACGATCGTTGGAGAGTGGATCCGATATGACCGACTTGAGCGGAAAAGTCGCCGTGGTGACGGGTGCGGGCAGTGGCATCGGCAAGGGTGTCGCGATGACCCTCGGCAAGGCCGGCGCGGCGATCGGCGTGCTCGATCGGAATGCGGCCTCTGCCGAGGCGGTGGCCGCGGGCCTGCGCGAGGCGGGCGTCGCGGCGATCGCCGTGGTGGCCGACGTCGCCGATGTCGCCATGGTGGAAGCGGCTTTCGCAAAGGTCGTCGCGGAATTCGGCGAGATCGACATCCTCTTCAACAATGCCGGCATCGACAATTCGGTCGACCTCGTCGACATGGAGCCCGATGTCTGGGACGAGATGATCCGCGTCAACCTGCGCAGCCTCTATGTCTGCACGCGCGCCGTGCTGCCTGCGATGAAGCGCAAGGGCTGGGGCCGCATCATCAACACCGCCTCGCAGAGTGCCTACAAGGGCGCGCCGGGCATGGTGCACTACTGCGCGACGAAGGCGGGCGTGCTCGGCTTCACCCGCGCGCTCGCCTATGAGGTGATCGGCGACGGCATCACGGTCAACGCCATCGCGCCTGGTCCGATCGACACGCCGATCAAGGATACGCTGCCGCCGGAATGGGTGAAGGCCAAGGTCGAGGGGACGCCGATCCGCCGCTTCGGAACGGTCGACGAGGTCGCCCCGACCGTGCTGCTGCTGGCCGGCGACGGCGGCGCCTACTATGTCGGCGCCTGCCTCAACATGAACGGCGGCGACCACATGGCCTGAGTGCGGCCGGCCGCATCATCGAGACGTTTTCCGGGAGTTCAAAGTGACCGATACTGACTGGCGCGACCTCCTCTCCGAGAATGATCGCGCGGTACTCGCGCGGGGACAGTGGGCCCAGCGCGCCGGCTACGGGCAGCGGCCGGCGCTCATCATAGTCGATGCCCAGAACTATATGACGGGTATTCCCGGTGCAGCGGACAATGCGGAGAAGTTTCCGCTCTCCTGCGGAGCGGCCGGCTTCGCCGCCGTCGAACGGATCGCCGAGCTGCAGGCCGCGTGCCGGGCCAGCGGCGTTCCGGTCTTCCAGACGCGCTTCATCGTCAATCCGAATGCCGACGATTGCGGCATGTTCCACCGCAAGGTCGGCGTCGGCGCAGGGCGCAGCGAGAACCTCTATTTCGCCGGCACGTTCGGCGCCGAGATCGTCGAGACGCTGAAGCCGCGGCCCGACGAGATCGTCCTCGACAAGAAGAAGAAGTCGGCCTTCTACGGGACCCCGTTGCTGTCGCTTCTGATCGACGCGCGGGTCGATACCTGCATCGTCGTCGGCGGATCGACGTCGAACTGCGTGCGCGCCACGGCGATCGACAGCGAGCAGAACAACTTCTTCACGATCATCCCCGAAGAGGCGGTGTTCGACCGGATCGACATCTCGCATCGGATCAGCCTGTTCGACATGAACCGCTTCTGCGGCGATGTCGTGCCTCAGGCGGAAGTCCTTTCCTATCTCGCCGGCATCGGCAGCAAGGGCGCGACATGAGCGTGTTTCGCCCCTTCGAGGAAACCGCCGTTCCCGGTCCGCGTCGCGATCTCGTCGGCTATGGGCGGACCGTCCCGTCGAAGCCACTGCCGAATGGCGGGCGGGTCGCCGTCAGCTTCGTCATCAACTACGAGGAAGGGTCGGAATATGCCCATCCCAATGGCGACGGCCGCAACGACGGAATGACGGAGTCGCTCTACGCGATGGATCCGCAATATCGCGATCTCTGCGCCGAGTCGGTCTACGAATATGGCTCGCGCGTCGGCATCTGGCGGCTCGAGCGGCTGTTCTCGTCGCGGAACATCCCGCTTACCTTCTTCGCGAGCGCCGTGGCGCTGGAGCGCAACCGCGAGGTTGCCGCCTGGATCGTCGAGAAGGGCCACGAGCCATGCTCGCACGGCTGGCGCTGGGAAGAGGTCTGGAAGCTCGATCGCAACGAGGAGGCCGACCATATTCGCCGCGCCATCGCCTCGTTCGAGGAGACCTGCGGCCAGCGGCCGCTCGGCTGGTATTGCCGCTATGGCGCCTCGGTCAACACGCGCGAATTGCTCGTCGAGGAAGGCGGCTTCGAATACGATTCGGATGCCTACAACGACGACCTCCCCTATTGGGTGACGGTCTCGGGCAAGAAGCATCTCGTCGTCCCCTATTCGGCGACCTACAACGATGCGCGCTTCAGCCTGCTGCCGAGCTATGGCTCGCCGGCCGACTTTCTCGATAATCTGAAGCGCGGCTTCGACCTCCTGTGGGAGGAAGGCGAGACCAGTCCGCGCATGATGTCGATCGGCCTGCACCCGCGCATCATCGGCCAGGCCAGCCGCATCCACGCGCTGCGCGAGTTCATCGACTACGCGATCGACCGCGGCGGCGCCGAGTTCATGCGTCGCATCGACATCGCACGCTGGTGGAAGTTGGCCTGAACAAGGTGGTCCCATCGGAACGCCTGATTGGCCGGCACCTCGACTGCCTCCTCCCAGGATGGCAGTCGTTCACGATGGCCCTGCGGCGCCTCAATGCCTTGAGGCGCTTCGCAAAGCGCTAGAGCATGAGGAAGACGACCGGCGTCGTGACGAGCGTCAGGATCGGGCTGACAACGAGGCCGCCGACACTGGCGTAGCCGAGCCGATGGAGCAGCTCCGAGCCTGTGCCTGTTCCTCCAGCTGCCGCCTGAGCCCTGGTAACGGCCGTCAAGCAGCCTTCACGATCCGGAAGCCGTCGATCTCCTCGACGATCGGCAGCCCTGCCCATCGCTTCGTATCGTGCAGGATGATGAGTCGGTCGAGATCGCCACCGATCTCGGTATTGATCCTGTCGATCGTCTTGAGCTGGTCCCAGGTGCTTCCGACGGCGTTGGCGAGCGGCACATAGACGCCGTCGTGGTTGTGGCCGCAGATATTGGCGGTCGTGTAGATGCAGTCGCCGGCCACCACCAGACGGCCCCTCGCGGTCTCGAGGATAATGAATTGCTGGCCGATCGTGTGGCCTGGACCGGTGCGCACATGCAGACCGGGAAGAAGATTGTCGCGGTCACCATCCACGAGGTCGAGACGGTGTTCGATCGAGGCGTCGAAGGCCCGGCGCATATCGTCCGGATTGATGATCGCCGTGAGGGCCCCGAACCGCGGCGGCAGCGCAAGCAGTTCGACCCAGCTCAGGATCTCATGCTTCTGCACATGGATCATCGCATTCGGGAACTTTCCGATCGAGCCCATATGGTCGAAATGCGCGTGGCTGAGGACGATGTCGGTGACGTCCCCCGCCTCCACGCCTAGCGCCTTGAGCATCGTCAGCGGCGAGATCCAGTCGGGGATGCCGAACTTCTCGCTGAACGCGGCGCCGCTGCCTTCACGCATGAAGCCGGTATCGATCAGGACAACCCGGTCGCCACGTCGCGCCAGCACAAAGGAGAAGGGCAGATCGACGACGCCAGCGTCGTGCGCCCCGAGGATCAGCCCGGCGACAAGTTGGTCCTTCGAGCGCGCGAATTCGAGGACATGAACGTCCCAGAGAGCCTGTCCATCTGTCATCGATGCCTCCTCAGCTCTCGGAAATCATGCGGCCAAGGCTGGCCAGTCCCACGGCGACGATCAGGATCGCCCCCTGGAAGATGTACTGCGAAAAAGTCGGTGCGCCGAAGATGTTCAGGCCGTTGAAGCCGAACGCGATGATGAGCACGCCGACAAATGTGCCAAGCACATGGAACTCGCCGTCGCGCATCGTCGCCGAGCCGAGGAAGACGGCTGCGAAGGCCGTGAGCAGATAACTGTCGGCTGCGCTGGTGGTGCCGCTGCCGAGGCGAGAGGCGAGCAGGATGCCGGTCAGCGCCGCGCACATGCCGGAGACCATGAAGCCGAGTATCTTGATCCGGTCGACATTGATGCCGGCGAGACGGGCCGCTGCCGGATTGCCGCCGACGGCCTGGATCTCCTGACCGAGGGCCGTGCGCTCGACGAGGATCCAGAGGCCGCCCAGCACGGCAGCCATGATGATGATGTTGTTGGGGATGCCGAACAGCCAGCGGCCGAGCGACAGCTGCAGGAACGCCTCGGGCACGCCGGCAACGATCGGGACGCCGGCCGAATAGGCAAAAGCGAGGCCGGTCAGGATGGTGCCGACGCCAAGCGTCGCGATCACCGAATTGACCTTCGCCTTGGTGACGATGATGCCGTTGACGAAACCGATCAGCGCGCCAAGCGCAATCACAATCACGATGGCCACCGGGATCGGCAGCTGGTTGGCGACAATGAGGCCGGTGACAAGCACGCCGTGCAGGCTCGCCGCGAAGCCGATCGACAGATCGAGTTCGCCGACGATGACCGCGAGCGTCAATCCACCCGCGATGATCATCGCGAGCGACGCCTGGTTCAGCACATTGGTGAAGTTGGACAGCGTTGGAAACGCCCGCGGCGACAGAAAGGCGAAAACCGCGATCATCGCCAGAAGGCCGATGATGGTCGCGTAGCGGGCGAAGAAGCCGAGTGCTGCCCTCGATCCTGGCGAAAGGCGCCGTCCGCCGCTCATCACCATGCTCATATCGTACCCTCCTGGATCGGCTGGCGGCCGACAAAATAACTCGCTTCGACAATGGCGTTGCGAGTAATGGCATTGCCTTCGAGCGTGCTGACAATCTGGCCCTCGACCATGATCAGCACGCGGTCGCAGAGATCGGGAAGCTCATCGGGCTCGGACGAGATGACGATGACCGCCATGCCCCGCGCGGCGAGCTCCCGTACCAGGCGGTGGATCTCGCCCCGCGCGCCAATGTCGACGCCCCGCGTCGGTTCGTCGAGGATGAGGACCTTTGGCGCCCTCAGCAGCCAGCGCCCGATCACCACCTTCTGCTGGTTGCCGCCTGAGAGGCGTCCCGTCGGCGTGTCGATGCTCGGCGTCTTGACCGCCAGATCGCGAACGATCTGAAGCGAGAGCGCCTCGCGCTTGCGGCGATCGATCAGCCGAAGAGCCGGATTGCGCACGATATTGGCCAGGTTGGCAATTTGCAGATTGAACGCGACGCTCTTCGTCAGCAACAGGCCTTCCGCACGGCGCTCCTCCGGCACCAACCCAAGCCCTGCCTTGACCGCCTCGGTGGGGCTACGCGGCGAGAAGCTTGCTCCATCGAGGCTCATCTCGCCTGAATCGGCTCGGTCCGCGCCATAGATCAGGCGCACCAGCTCCGTCCGTCCCGCGCCGACAAGCCCGCCTATGCCCAGCACCTCTCCCCGGCGCAGTTCGAAGCTCACGTCGTTGACCTTCGGCGCCCGGGTGAGCGCCCTCACTGTCAGAGCAACGTCCCCTTGAGCGATCGGACGGCGCTGCAACGCCACCGATGGCTCGGCCTTGCCGCCGACAATCGCTTCGATCAGGGCCGGGCGGGTGATCGCGCCACCCTCGAGACAGCCGACGGAACGTCCATCGCGAAAGATGCTGACGCGGCTGCAAAGCCGCATGATCTCGTCGAGCCGGTGCGACACATAGAGCACAGCGACTCCGGATGCCGACAGGTCCTCGACGATCGCGAACAGCTTTTCGGCCTCGGCTGCCGAAAGCGAGGCTGTCGGCTCGTCCATCACGATGAGCCGGGCGTTGCGGACAAGAGCCCGGCAGATGTTGATCAGCCAGTTCTCGGCGGTCGAAAGGCCCTTCACACTGGCGAAGAGGGGCGCCTTGATGCCGACACGCTCGGCAATAGGGGCCACATCGCGTGCCGCCGCCTGCCAGTCGACCATCCCGAACCGGGTCTTTTTCGGAACGCCGAGCAGGATGTTCTGCAAGACGGTCATGCCGGGAATGAAGGCGAGCTCCTGATGTATGAAGCTCATGCCGAGATCGGTGGCGTGGTGGGGCGTCGGCAGGGATACCGGCGCGTCATCGACCAGGATCCGGCCTGCGTCCGGTTGAACGAGGCCGGCCAGTACCTTGATGAAGGTCGATTTGCCGGCGCCATTGGCGCCGACGAGGCCATGCACCTCGCCCGGCGCGATCGCCAGCGAAACACCCGTCAGCGCTTGCACACCGCCGTAAGCCTTGGCGATATCCTCGGCCACGATGAAAGGCTTCATCGCGGCCGAGACGGATGTGTCAGGTGAAAGCATGGATTGACGGCTCGACGTTCACTTGCCGACAGCTTCCGGATGCTCGGCAATGAAGGCCGCGACATTGTCGGCCGAGATCAGAACAGCCGGAACTTCGACCGCCTTGGGCTGCCAGTCGGCCTTCGCCTTGATGATCTCGGGAAGCAGCTTGACCATGTCATAGCCTTCCTTGCGGCTGTCTTCCCAGGCCGTCGCGGTCATGTGACCGTTCTTGATGTTCTCGATCGCCTGAGCATTGCCGTTCACGCCATAGACCTTGACGTCGGTCCTGTCCTGCTGGCGCAGAGAGCCGATGGCGCCGATCGCCGGATCGTCCCAGCAGCCCCAGATGGCGAGATTGCCGTCGCCGGGGGGATTCGAAGCGAGCCAGGCGTTGGCATACTGCGCGCCGTCCTCGAAATAGCCCGGGATGCGGACTTCGTTCTTGGTCACCTTGATGCCGGGGTGCTTGGCAAGAACCTCGTCCAGCAGCGCCTCGCGATTGCGGCAGACTTCGCCCGTGCGGTAGGTCAGGGCAAGAAGGCTCGCATTGTCGCCGAGGTCGGCGACCATCTTCTCGATCACCGGCAACGCGATCGGCGCGCCCGACCCGTTGGTCGCGGCAACGGAGCTTCCGATTCCACCGCCCCAGGTGACGACCGGGATGCCTGCGGTCTTCGCGGCCTCGAGGCCGGCGCCGATCGAGGAATACGGGAACACCATGTCGATGACGGCGACAGCGCCGCGCTGCGCGAAGTTCTGGATTGCCGCATTGGCCTGATCGGCATTTCCGGCCGCGTCGATGACCGAGACTTCCCAGCCCAGCTCCTCGCCGGCAGCCTTTGCACCGGTGATGTAGCGGACATTGTTCGCCTCGGTCGCGGCGATCGAAACGATGCCGAGCAGCGGCTTCTCCTGCGCCGCCGCAGCGCCCGCCGACAGGACCAGACTCGCCAGCAGCGAGATGCCGAGTGTCATTTTGGTCATTTGATTTCCTCCCCAAAGAACCACGTCAACACGCATCACCATGCAGCGAACGTGTGCTAACCGTTTTGCTATGTGCAGTCAAAATGCGCGGTCTGGCAAGAGCCATTTATGGATTAATCGCCTAGACAAGCCATTTCTGGCGGCTAGAATACAGCGAAACGATTAGCTCGGTGTCGTATGGCAACCATCAAGGATGTGGCTAAGGCTGCGGGAGTTTCGACGGCGACCGTATCGGCTGTGATCAACGATTCCGCCTATGTCAGCCCTCCGCTGAGGGCGCGCGTTCAGGCGGCGATCCATGATCTGAAATACGAGCCATCCCAGATGGCGCGGAATCTCAAGAAGGGGCGCAGCGAACTCATCGCGCTGATCGTGGCCGATCTCGCCAATCCGTTCTTCGCGCGCATGGTGTGGGCGGCGGAGGCGGCCGTGGCAGCCTGGGGCTATTCGCTGGTCGTGTTCAACAGCGACGAGAAGCCCGAGAATGAGAGGAAGGCGCTTGCGCGCATCCGGGCTTTATCGTGCGATGGTGCCCTGGTCGTTCCCGTCGGCCTGCCGGCCCACTATGCCCTCCGCGATCCGGAGGGGCGCGGCTTTCCGACAGTGCTTTTCGGACGCGTCGTCGATGATCGGCATTCCGATACCGTCACCATCGACAACGTTGCCGCGGCAAGCCAGGTGACAAACTATCTGCTCGATCTCGGCCACACCCGGATCGGCTCGATCACCGGTCCGCTGCACCTGACGACAGGCCGGGGGCGCCTGGACGGCATGCTGCAGGCGATGGCGCAGCGCGGCGTCGCGCCCGAGCCGGGGCATGTCCGCTCGGGCGAGTTCCGCGAGGATGTCGCCTATTCCGTGGCGCGGGAAATGCTCGATCGTCCGGACCGGCCAACGGCGTTGTATGTGGCCAACGGCGTGATGGCACTCGGCGTCATGCGGGCATTGGCCGATCTGTCGATCCATTGCCCCAACGATATCTCGATCGCCTCGACCGACACGATCTCCGGAATCGGCGGCTTGCGGCCACGGCTGACACGAACTGAGCACCCCATCATCGAGATGACCAACGAGGCACTTCGTCTGTTGGTTGATCGCATCCAGCGCGGCAAGGACAAGCCCCCGCGCAACGTCGTCTTCCAGCCTGCCCTCGTTCTCGGCGAGAGCTGCGCGCCCTTGCGGCGGAGCTGACCGATCATCGCTCGGCGTCCTCATCCTGCCGGAGATGACTGCGCCGGACCTTCGTGACGCCTAGCATGTACGTCTGCCGATCAGGCATGCCCACATCCTTGCCGACATCCTGACGACGCTCAGTCGCGCCTGAGACGAAGGCACCCTCGCAACATCGCAGCGGCAGAACAAACGACCCAGCCCGCCTCGAACATTAAAAACGACTATCTTTATCGAGTTAGGTGTCTAACGCAGACTGGGGATGTGGTCGCAGAGCGGCCGCCGCGGAGATTTGAGGGAGCAGCTTGCCCCGCGAACCAAAGGCTAAAGCGCCACGAACGGCTTCGTGGTTCCCGACGAAAGGAACGACGCGCATGACCCGCCTTCGCTGTTGACGCCGGCGCAACACCCGCATCGGACCAGCCTTCAGGACAGATTTCAGCAGCGCGACGCCTCCGCGAACGGACGCGTGCGCCTTCATGAGGATCATGACATGAGCCAGAACGCATTCCCCATTTCCCGCCGCGCGGCGCTTGCCGCCGCCGCGGCCGTCGCCCTGACGCTCGGTGCCGGGATCGGCACTCTCAAGGCCGAGGAGAAGACGCTCACCATCGCCTACCAGACCGTGGTCGAGCCGTCGAAGATCCCTCAGGCAGACGGCACCTACGAACAGGCGACCGGCGCCAGGATCGACTGGCGGAAGTTCGACTCCGGCGCCGACGTCATCGCGGCCATCGCATCCGGCGCCGTCGATATCGGCTATGTCGGTTCGAGCCCGCTCGCCGCCGCGGCGAGCCGCGAACTGCCGATCGAGACGATCTTCGTCGTCGGCATCATCGGCGAGTCGGAGGCGCTGGTGGCGCGCAACGGCTCCGGCATCGAGAGCGGCAAGGATCTCGTCGGCAAGAAGGTCGCGGTGCCCTTCGTCTCGACGACTCATTACAGCCTGCTCGCCGCGCTCAAGCATTGGGGCATCGATCCGAAGAGCGTCGAGATCCTGAACCTGCGCCCGCCGGAGATCGCCGCCGCCTGGTCGCGCGGCGACATCGACGCTGCCTATGTCTGGGATCCGGCGCTCGGCAAGATTAAGGAGAACGGCAAGGTCGTGACGAGTTCGGCCGAGGTCGGGGCCTGGGGTGCTCCGACCTTCGACGCCTGGATCGTCCGGAAGGACTATGCCGCCGCCCATCCGGACGTCGTGAGCTCGTTCGTCAAGGTCACCGGCGACTCCTACGCCGCCTATCGCAAGGCGCCCGACGCCTGGACCGCGACCTCGCCCGAGGCCGAGAAGATCGCGCGGTTGACCGGCGCCAAGCTGGACGAAGTGCCGGCGCTGCTGAAGGGCTACGAGTTCCCGCTGCTCGACGAGCAGGCCTCGGCCAGGCTGCTGGGCGGCGGCACCACGACCGCGATCGCCGACGCGTCGGCCTTCCTGAAAGAGCAGGGAAAGATCCCGGCCGTGCTCCCCGACTATAGCCCCTATGTGACGACCCGCTTCGTCACCGAGGCACTCGCCGCCACCAACTGACGCGATCGACCGGCGCGGAAGCTCCTCCTTCCGCGCCGGTCGTCGAGGATGCCATGGCCCAGCTCGACTTCGCCCATATCACGACGACCTATGACGGCGCGGCATCACCGGTGCTGTCTGACGTATCGCTGTCGATCGCGTCCGGGGAATTCGTCGTCGTCATCGGCCGGTCCGGCTGCGGCAAGACCACGCTTCTCAACATAGCCGCCGGATTCACGGTGCCTGATGCGGGCCGGGTGACGCTGGACGGTCGGCCGGTCACCGGTCCGGGCGCCGAGCGCGCGGTGGTGTTCCAGGACGACGCGCTGTTTCCATGGCTGACGACGGCGGAGAATGTCGCGTTCGCGCTGCGGCTTCGCGGAGAGGACAAGGCCGGGCGTCGTGAGGCTGCCGATGCGCTGCTCCAGAGGGTTGGCCTCGACGCGTTCGGTGACCGTCCGATCTGGCAGCTCTCGGGTGGGCAGCGCCAGCGGATCGGCCTCGCGCGCGCGCTGGCGGCGCAGCCCGACTTCCTGCTGATGGACGAACCGCTCGGCGCGCTCGATGCGATGACTCGCGAGCAGATGCAGGAACTGCTGCTCGATATCTCGCACGAGACCCGGGCCGGGATCCTGCTCATCACCCACAGCGTCGAGGAAGCGCTCTTTCTCGCCACCCGCATTGTCGTCATGGCGCCCTCCCCCGGCCGTATCGTGCGCTCCCTCGAATTCGACTTCAGCCGCCGGATCCTGGCTGGCGAAAGCGCGCGGTCGATCAAGACGTCGCCAGAGTTCGCAGCCGCGCGTGCCAGTGTGCTCGACCTCGTCTTCGACCGGGTGCCGGCATGACGCTGGTCGCGGAGGAGACGAGAACCATCGCGGTGCGCCCCGCCAAGGCAAAACCGCGCGCGCGCAACCGCCATGGACGCACCCGGGCCATCGCCACGGTCGCGACGCTGCTGGCGTTGCTGGCGGCATGGACGCTGGCGTCCTCTCTCGGCTGGGTGCCGGCGCTCTTCCTCCCCTCCCCGCCCGCGGTCGCCAAGGCCTTCTGGACCGTCGCGACATCGGGCTTCGTCGATGCGACGCTGCTGCAGCATCTCGCCGCAAGCCTCGCCCGGGTCTTCGCGGCCCTCATCGCTTCCATCGTCGTCGCCGTGCCGATCGGCTTTGCGATCGGCCTTTCGCCGGTCGGCCGCGGGATCTTCGATCCGATCATCGAGTTCCTGCGGCCGCTCCCGCCGCTCGCCTATCTGCCGCTGGTCATCATCTGGTTCGGCATCGGCGAGGCCTCGAAGATCCTCGTCATCGCGATCGCCATGCTGGCACCGATCGTCATCTCGACGGCGGCGGGCGTCGCGTCCGTCTCGCGCGACCATCTGAACGCGGCCCGCTCGCTCGGCGCGACGCGGTTGCAGCTGCTGCGTCATGTCGTGCTGCCCTCGGCGCTTGGCGAGATCCTGACCGGAATTCGAATCGCGCTCGGCACAGGCTGGACGACCCTCGTCGCCGCCGAACTCGTCGCTGCCTCGCGCGGCGTCGGCTTCATGATCCAGTCGGCCGCGCAGTTCCTGGTCACCGACGTCGTCATCATGGGCATCGTTCTGATCGCCGCCGTCGCCTTCGCCCTCGAGGCGGGCATCCGGCTGCTCCAGCGCTGGCTGGTGCCCTGGCTCGGCAAGTCCTGACCTTATGGGAGACCACGCATGACTGCCCAAACCTCTCTCGCAATCCACCCGATCGCCCCGGCGCTCGGTGCCGTCGTCGGCGGCGTCGACCTCGCGCGTCCGCTGACACCGGTCCTCGTCGCAGCGCTGCAGGAGGCGCTGGTGACGCATCATGTCCTGTTCTTCGAAGGCCAACAGGTCACGCCCGCGACGCAGCGCGACGTCGCCGCGGCCTTCGGCTCGCTGCACATCCACCCGATCTACCCACATGTCGAGGATGTGCCGGAAATCATCGTGCTCGACACGTCGGCGGACAACCTGCCCGACAACGACAACTGGCACACCGACGTCACCTTCATCGAAAACCCGCCGCTCGGCGCGCTGCTCGCCGCCAAGCAGCTGCCGCCCAATGGCGGCGATACGAGCTGGTCCTCGACCATCGCGGCCTATGAGGCTCTCTCGCCGGCCTTGAGGGACTTTCTCGACGGTCTCTCCGCCGTTCACGACATCCAGAAGTCCTTCCCCTTCGAGCGCTGGGGCGCCGGCGGGAATGAGGATCGCTGGCAAGAGGCGCGGCGGAAGAACCCGCCCGTCATCCATCCGGTCGTGCGCGTCCATCCCGTGACCCGTCGCAAGGGCCTCTTCGTCAATGAAGGCTTCACCACGCGGATCCTGGGGCTGAGTGCGCCCGAGAGCGACGCCGTGCTGCGCTTTCTGTTCGCTCACGTCGCCAAGCCGGAGTTCACGATCCGCTGGCGCTGGCGAGAAGGCGACGTCGCCTTCTGGGACAACCGCTTGACCCAGCACTACGCGCTCGCCGACTACCTGCCCCATCGGCGGATCATGCACCGGGCGACGATCCTCGGCGATCGGCCGGTGGGGCCGCAGAAGTCCGAGACCGGCGCCGCAGGATAGAGGCTCCCGCTTTGTGATAACTCGGTGCTCCCGCGCTCGGCGCGAGAGTCGCCTGTCTGCCCGCCCCGCGCGCCGCGCCAGATGGCCGGCCGCGCAGCACATGATGCCTGCCGTCGCTCGTGGCAGCGCCGGTCGACGGGTCGGACATGGTCGTGTCCCTGCGACGCCGTCATGGGGGCGGTTCGAGCGAATAGCCCTCCATGCCGTCCTGATCGCAACGGGGCCGGCGCATGGACGCATCCTCGCCAGTCATCCGCTCCTGTCGAGCCTCGGCGATCTCGGCCTGATCTGCGCCGATCCAGTCAGCTTCGGCATCGACACTGCGCTCGACGGCAGCTTCCTCGCCGCTTCCGGCGAGAGGGTACCGGACATCCTCATCGCCGGACCGCTCGCCCGTGGTACCTTCGGCAAGCTCATGGGCCTGCCGGAAGCCGCCACATATGCCGGGTTCATTGCCGAGAGGGTTGCGCAGTGGATATCGAGGCCGGTTGAGCAATCGGAGATCGCAGGTTCCCTTCCTGGATCGCGTCGCATCCGCGCCTCGTCGATCGATCCCGCAACGCGGCCGACAGGATAAGCGCACCGGTCGGACCACGATCTTCCCGACCGTTATGCATGCCCGCGACTCGAACACGAGGCGCATAGGGTCACGAAGACACTATTCGCGAAAAATCGCAGTTCTAGAGGCTCCGCCGTTCATTCCGATGCGAAGTCTCGGTGGCAGATGACATGCAAAGCATCTAGCCTCCAAGCAGCGATCGCGGCAGGCAACTTCGGCTGGGGGATGGATCATTGGGACTTGCGGATATCGCCATTTCGGCAGCCTGCGCCGTAGCCTTGACTTTAGGCAGCATCGGATGGGGATTACTCCTCATCCAGAACGCCTCACGCGACAAAACCGTTGAGGCCAAGGCGATACCACTGGCTGCCGCCCTCGGCATTGTCTTTCTTTGCTTGATCGGCGCGATGCTCAACATCGCGTCGGCCTACGACATCGCCGTCTATTGCGTGGCCGGGCTCGTGGGCAGCGGATGGCTGGTCTGGAGCGCATTCCGTCCACATGCATGGACGAAGCGCGTCGATCTCTGGACGCTGCTGCCGATCGCCGTCGTATGGCTGATGTTCGTCGTCATCCCGCCCGCGATCAATCTCAACGACGACACCGCGGCCTATCTGGTCTTCGCCAAGAAGCTTGCGGAAACGGGCGCAACCGGCTCGGAATACTTCAGTGAGCGCCGCCTCTTCACCTTTGGCGGCCAATTTGCCCTGCAAGCCCCATTCGCGTCATTCGCAAGGCTGCGCCTGATCGGTGTGGTGGAGCCGGGTCTTGGCCTGACTGTCCTGGGTTGGCTGATCGCAACGCTGCCGACATCGCGAGGATTGCGTCGGCTGCTGGCCTTCGTGGTGAGCATCGCCGTCATCGGCAGCAGTGTGATCGGGGCGAATTATCTCGCGAACACGGTGCCGACGCTCCTGCCCGGATCGCTTCTCGCCGGCGCCGTGGTGGCAGCCTTCGCCTGGCGCGCCGCGCCACGCGACTCTGGCCTGCTCCTGGTATCGGCTCTCGTACTCGGCGCGGGATCATTGCTTTTCCGGCCAACGCCCTTGCCGTTCGTTGGTCTTCTGGGTCTCCTGCTGCTGATTGACAGCCTCAGAAACAAGCAGATCAAGGCTTTCGTGGTGGCATGCGCGGTGGCTGCCCTGGTCATCGCGCCCTTCGCGCTTCTGTTGCTTTTGAGTTCGAGAACGCTTTTCTACCCGTTCCTTGGCGAGGGCGTGCATCTCCTGATCCCGGGATCGGCCATCGTCTCGTCCGGCCGGCTCTCCGGAATATCGGCTCCTTCCGTCCGCGAACTGACAACGCTGATCTTTGCCCTGTTGCCGGCCGTGATGATCCTGCTCGGCAGCCCACAATCCCGCAGGAGCGCACTGCTCGTCCTCGCGCTTGCCGTCATCGCCGCCGGCGTGATCGCGGTCGGCGTCGATGGAGTCGCCTTGCACCGCTACACCTTTGCGACGGTCTTCGGCTGCTCCGTCGGCGCGGCCTGTCTCTCGATCCTGTCGCCGCGTCCAGTGGCCTTTCCGCGTGTGAGCGGGAAGCAACTCGCATTCGGCGCGGCTGCCCTCGGCGTTCTTGTTCTCGGTGTCCTGGTTATGCGCGGTGCGACCGTGTCTGCCGTCGCCGCGAACGCGCTCGGCAAGCGTTTCTCGCAGCCCGTCTGGACGTCGGCCTTCGCCGACCGGTGCGCCGACGCGCAGTCTGCCTTCCCCGGCGGCGCCGTTGTGCTCGGAGTTAAGCTCGATTGCGCCAACGCCTTCGACTTCGCCCGCGATGAGGTTCTGGTGCACGACCAGCTCGGCGGCTCCTGGGCAGACCCGAGCCTGGATCTGACGCCAACCGCACTCCTCGAATCTCTTGCCCGATCGCGGGTGGATTGGATCATCGTGCCGGCGACGGTCATGAACTGGAGCGCGGAGGCCGGCGGCTCGGGCGAAGATGCCGGAAAACCGCGGGGCTGGCTAGACACCCTTGCGGTCCGCGCCGACAGGATGGCGACTGCCCTGAAGAGCCTCGTCGGCGGGGTCGAACCCACCTATCGCAACGACGCGGTCTCGGTCTATTCCGTCGCCAGCCTCTGCCGCGCCAAGGCAGCCGGCGCCTGCGACTGAGGCGGCCCGGTGCCCGGTATCGAGCAGCGCTGCGGAAAAGCGATCAGCTCTTCGGCGAAAAGCGGCCGGAAGCGGCCGCGAAGGTCTGCTTGAGAACGTCGAACTTTCCGCCGAGCCCGTTGATCTTGGTCGGGGTCGCGGCATTGGCCGGGTAGCGCCGCTGAACAGGCACCTGTGCCACCTTCATGCCGATCTGTCCGGCGCGGACGGTCAGGTAGAAGAGCAGCTCGTAGCGCTGGAAGACGTCGCGGAACGGCTGGACCCGCGGATCGAGAAGGTAACGCGCCGAATATCCGCGAAAGCCGTTGGTGGTATCGGTGAACCAATGCCGCCCCGCGAGGCTGAGCACGGGCGCGTGAATTCCGCGATTGGCGATGGTTCGCTCGAGCGGCGTATTCTCCGCCACGCCACCCGGCAGGTAGCGTGAGCCCTGCACGTAGTCGTAGCCCTGCTCAAGCTTTCCGACCATATCGGCCACAGCCTCGACGCCATCCTTGCCGTTGCCGTCGATGGTGACGATCCCGGTGTAGCCCTCGCGCAGACACCATGCATAGGCCATCCGCAGCTGAGCGCTGAGCTTTCCCGGGCCCGTCTTGGTCAGGACCGCCCGCACACCGGCGGTGGATATGAATGCCGGATCGAGGGAGCCGTCGGTCGAGCCGCCATCGGCCACGATCACGTCGACCGGCAGCTTCGCCTCGCGGATGCGAAGCAGCTGATCGCGAATACGGTCGCCCTCGTTGATGACCGGGATCACGAGCGCATGGTCATGCTCGCGGATGCCGTGGACAGTTACCGTGAAGGTCGGAACTTCCCACAGCTGCGAACCGGGAAGCAGATCGGCTTCGGCGTCGGACATCATGAAGTTCCATCCTGTAGTCCGGCAGGTTTGAGAAAGACGAAGTACTTGCTGACCAGATAGTTGACGCAGAACGAAATGCCCGCGCCCGCCACCAGAACGGGCAAGGCATGGCTATCGCCGAAGACGGCGACGAGTGCGGCGACACCGACGACGCGCGCGGCCAATGTCGCGACCAGCGCCATACCGTAGCGCAGCGCGCGGACGACGGAGAGCTGGCGGGCACCGGAGCGAAAAGTCCAAAGCTCGTGAAGGGCATAGTTGAGCCCGGCAGCAACGACGAATCCCGCCGCCGCCGCCAGCCAGAGAGGCACTCCGAGCAGCCGGGCAGCGCTCCAGGCGACGCCGAGGTCGAGCACCAGCCCCGCGACCGAGACGACGAAGAAGCGCGCAGCCTCCATCAGGCGTCCCTATCCAGAAGAAGAGTCTCGTTGGCTCCGGCGAATTCCGGCTCCATCCGGGTCACGAGCTCGAACAGATCGTAAATATTGTCGAGCTTTCCGCCCAGGATGGACAAGACCCGGCTGCCGGACGGCTTGCGCTGGTAAAGGATCGGCCGCCCGTCGTCGCGCTCGTTCTTGGTCAGAACCGTCTTGACATCATAGATCGACTTGCGCGGGATAGCCCTATCGAGGGATGGCAGGTACCGTCGTCCATCGTGGATCATGTGCTGGACGCGGCTGTTCGCGACCGCTTCCTGCAAACGGGCCGGAGACATGCCCGGCCCCGCGTCGTCCGTCCAGCTGTCATGCGGCGTGTAGCGGACATGGGTGAGGGAATGCAGCCCCTCCGACGGGTATGGCATGCACGAGAAGAACGGGCCATCCATCAACGTCACACCGACATTTTTCAACTCTTCCGGCGGTTCGACCAACGCGATCTCGGCCAGTTCATATTTGAGTTGCGCGCGCGGCAGGCGGGAGCGATCGAGCACCGCATTGATCCCCGCATAGGTGATGTTGAACGCGTATCGCGCGGCAACCTCGGAGCCGTCGGACAGCGTGGCCACGACCGATCCGGGCCGGTCCTCGACCGCCTCCACCGCGGTGGACATGAGGACGTCCACCCCGGCCCGATCCAGCCGCGCGGCGAGCAGTCGGCGCAGCACCGAATAGTCGAAGGCAGCCTCGGAGCAGGCGAACACGCCCTCGACCATGGACTGGTCGAACAGCGCCTCCTGGCTCGGCAAGGCCGGCCTGATCGGCGCACCGATGTCCCGGAACATGCGATAGAAGCGCTTCGCCGAGACCTTGGATCGGTGGCGGGCGATGGCATAGAGCATCTGGAAATCATCGACGACCGCCTCGGGGAAATCGTCCATGAACCGGCGATGCAGCAGCATCGACTTGACGGCCGTCAGAGCCGAGCGGGGATAATGGAAGCCTGTATGAATGCGCGCCTGGTTGACGCGCGATGCGCGATCCAGCAGGGTCTCGCCAGCCTCGACCAGCAGCACGCGCGACGAGATCGACCGCAGGAACAGCGCGAGGCAGCAGCCATAGAAGCCGCCGCCTATCACGAGATAGTCCACCTCCCTTGGGCTCATGGCTTCGGTATCTGCCGAAGACCGGCGAGATCGTGCTCGAAGTCGACATTGAGATCGGAGGCGACCTGCCCGAACAGATCAATGCGATTCACCTCGGCGGCGACCGAGTCGAGGCGGCCTCCATTGGTCCGCGACAGCAATTGCTGCAACCCGAGACTGAGGCCCGTGATCGAAATGCCCAGGAAGACCATCGACAGGCTGAGAACCGCCGACAAGGTCAGCCAGCCCGGCGCCAGGTCGTGCACCAGGATCCAGGCAGCCACGACATAGAGGCCATAGAAGAAGCCGAGCATGGCGAGGAACGCCGAAGCCAGCGTCACCGCCAGCAGAAGGTTCGGCGCCATGTAGACGAGGAGCTTCTGCAGCAGGTCGAGGCGCCGCCGCAGTCCCGCATTGCGCGGAACGGTCACGCCGGCCGCCACCTCGATGAATGCGAGCGGCACCCTCGGGTCGCGTGGCGGGAAGCGCAAGGCGAGGTCGGGATCGGGATGCGCGAGCAACTGATTGAGCAGCGTGCGCGGAAGCGCCAGAGACTGCAGGTCGCGCGGATTGACCTTGAAGCCGGCCAGACGACCCAGCAGCACCAGCACGGATCCGGGGCTGCCATGGCGGATCTTCGGCCGCCTCGTCGCCAGCACCCCGCGCTGTTCGTCGGCCGCCCTCTCGATCATCTCGATCGGATCGACACAGCCGAGCTCCGCCGAACTGACGAGGAGAACGACATCGCCGATCGCCTCCTCGGCGGCGATCACCCGACGACGGTAATAGGCCGTGCCGTCGCGCACCGTGAACAGGCGCACATTGGCGACGCGGCGGATCAGCGGCAGAAAGTCGGCCCGGCGACTGTCGTCGGCTACCACGATGATCTCGCGGAAACGAAAGCGCGCATCGACCCTCGCCGCCAGCGCGGCAATCGCGTCGAATGTCTCATGATCCGAGGCCAGATCGCCGAAGCAGATCGACACGAGAACGTCCTCGCGCAGGGCGACCGGCGGCAGATGGGCTGGCGCGGCATCCATCATCGTCCCTCCCCTTCCGCCGCCCGGACCAAGGCGGCGATGCGGTCCCGCACCGTGGCGAGACCGCCCTCGTGGCGTTTCATCTCGATCGATACGGCGCGGCCATAGCCGCCGGCCCGGAGCCCGGCCAGGACCGGCGCGAGGTCCGTCGCGTCGTCCGGCGCCGGCGCGAGATTGGGCTCGCTGACATGCACATGGCTGAGACGGGGCGCCAGCGCAGCGGCTCGCTCCGCGACCGTTCCAAAACTGCCGTTCATGTGCATCGCACCGAGATCGAGGATCACGGCCACGGCCGGGTGAGACACCAGTTCGACGAAGGCCTCGGCATCCTCCAGCGTGTTGAGGAAATTCGTGCCATAGGCCGGCGGGTTCGACTCCACCGCGATGACCGTGCCGGATGCGGCGGCCCGATCTCCCAGTCTCCGGAAGGTCTCGGCCGCCTGATCCAGCGCATCGCCCGGCGCCATGTCGTCGGGTATGCGGCGCTGGCCCGGCGATCCGAAGACGATGTTGGGGATACCGAAACGTCCCGCGAGGTCGATCGCCCGCGTCATTCCGCGCTCGAAGGCCGCCCTCGCCGCAGCATCGCCAAACAGAGCGGCCCCCTGGACGCCGAAAAGCAGGGCCTGCATCGACACCAGCGAAAAGCCGCGGGCGCGGATCTCCGCGAGAGCGGCGTCGGCGATGGCATCGTCCGGAACGAAGGGATCCGCGGCGCCGGCGAAGAAGATCGCCGGAGCGATCTCGAGCCCGCTCAATCCGGCCTCCTCCATGAGGTCATAAGCGCCCAGGCGCTCCTCAGGCAGCCAGGCGATGTTGGAGACGGACAGGATCATTGGCCGTGCTTCTCCGAGGCGAAGAACTCGGACAGCTTGTCCAGCACCGTGCCCGCGTCCTCGAGATACGGTCCCGTCCGTCCCCACAGGGGCGCATGGCGCGTGTGCATGTCTTCACGATGCAGGCGTGCACCCGTCTGGGGCATGTCGGCCCCGAGCAGCCGCGCATGGATGTTGCCGGCCCGCAGCGGCTCGACGGCGAGGTGCAGGGTGCCCAGCCCGGCGCGGGTCGCGACGCCGATATCCCGCCAGAGCCGCGACATGTCGTAATACTGGTAGGTCGTATCCGGGTTGTGGAACTGCGTCGCCGACATGCCGGCCGCCCGCACGGCGTCGTCAAGTTCGGGACGAAGTGGATCGCCGTTCAAGCCCTCGCGGTCGAGCACCATCATCCCCGCCGCATTGGGCGTGTAGAGCCTCGCAAGAGCCTCGCGAAGGCGCGATGGCACCTGCTGCAACAACTCGTCAAGGCGCGGCTGCGTAAGCATCGTCGGGACGGGGTTCAACAAATCGAAGATGAAGTTCTTCCGCAGTCCGGGACCGAACAGCGCCGGCAAACGGACGACGAGGCAATCGTCGAAGCGCGACTGGCAGAAGGCCTCAAGCGCACGTCGATGACGGCCATAGGCCAGCTCCTGCTGGAAGGACTGCGTATCCTCATCGTCCTCGCCGGCGAAATCGGCGAGCACGGCGATGGACGAAATCAGCACGAAACGGCGCGCGCGGGCGCGGTCGAGAGCAGAGACCAACGCATCGACCTGCTCGCGGTCACGCTCCGGCTCACGGTTGGCGGTGAACATCGAACCGGGCGCCGCAGCACAGACCAGCGTATCGAACTGCTCGCCGCCAATTTCGGCAATGTTCGCGCTGTTGAAGCGTCCGTCGAATCTATGCTGCCGTAGAAGTATTCCGCCGACAAACCCCGTATGCCCCACGACGGCGTCGATACTCATGCATCCTTACCATCAGGTTCGCTTGCATCAAAGCCCTAAGCACAGGTCTAGCAGATCATGCAAGAAGGCGCCAGCCGTATTCATCGATATGACAGCAATCCTTCCTTTATTCATATCTAGCCGCGCAAGAGAATGGACTCCTGTTCGCTGCCGCGATTTTGTCGGTCCGCAGCCGTATTTTCAGGAATCGAGTCGAGGATGATGCCTTGGAATTGAAGCCGAGGTGAAAATTCTTGTTTCGACTCAGACTCTTCTGCCATTCTAGGACGATAGAAACCCACCTCGGGCACGAAGACTCGAACTAATCGATTATACCCGGTATTGGCGAAGAAACGCGTGATCCAGGTCACAGCGCGGCGCCGCCGATCGTGCCTGCGACCGGCCCAGTTCCAGAGGCCGCGAGGAGGGAGCAGATCAGGACGACGGCAATACGGCCGATGGCTCACGCTCTTCGCAGATCATCTGCATCCCGAACCGATCGAGCGGCGAAGTGGAGCGCAACGGCCGATGGGCACGAGCCGCAGCATGATCGCGCAGCCGGCAGCAGACACGGCGAACGGCTTCGGCTGCCGGAGGATACAGGTCCGCGACTGCCGCACATGCCTCCGCCCTACCCGACACTACCGCGTGAGCCGGAGCGAAGCGATCTCGCGTCTGTGCATTGCCCAGACGCGACGATTGACTCATGCAGCGACAAGAACAAAATAGGAACATTGTCTCATCGGGAGGGTGTCGTGAGCGAAATGGCAGGCGGGATCGAAGAGGGGGCGCGGGCGCTCGACGCGCGCGTCGACGACATCCTCGCGACGCATGGCGGCGACGCGCGCGCGGCGATCGAGGTCCTGCTGCTTGTCAGCGACGCGCGGGCGCGCTCGATCTCGCGGGGCTATGTGCGCGGCCTGCTGCCGGGGCGACAGCTTGCGGGTGACGGGCATCGATGGCCCGCCTATCCGCCGGGCGAGAACTCGATGGCGGCCCCTGAACCCGAGGAGGCTTGACCGATGTGCCCTCCGAGCCGGACCTGGCGCCAGCTCGGACTTCCTGTCGGCGCAGGACGTGTCGCGAGGGCGTCGTGTCTCGTGCGCGACCGCTCGTCCTTGGGCGGCCGCCCCGAGGCCGATCCGCCGCTCTAGGATCCGACATGGATATGGCGGTGGCGGTGCGTGTGGGCGTGATCGTGGATTTCGGCAGGGAGCAGCCGCCCGTCACGCACGACCATCGCGCGCGTCGCGAGGTCGGCGACGAAATCGGCATCATGCGAGACCAGGATCATTGCTCCGGGAAAGTCGCGCAGCGCCTTGCGCAGCCGCTCGCCATTGACGGCGTCGACGCCGTTGGTCGGCTCGTCGAGCATGAGCATGTCAGGCTCCATGGCGAAGAGGCCGGCGAGGCAGACGAGCCGCTTCTCGCCGCCGGAGAGACGGTGGCTGATGCGGTCGGCGAGATCGGCGATGCCGAGCCTTGCGAGCGCAGCCTCGGCCATCGACCGCGCGGCGGCCGGACCGTGGCCGAGATTGAGCGGCCCGAAGGAGACATCCTCGATCACGGTCGGGCAGAAGAGCTGGTCGTCGCTGTCCTGAAAGAGAAAGCCGATCCTCGGGCGCAGCCTCGCAAAGTGCCGCTCCGTGCGGCACTCCTCCCCGAACAGGCGGATGCTGCCGCCGCCGCTCGCCTCAAGGCCGAGAATGGTGCGCAGCAGCGTCGTCTTGCCCGCCCCGTTCGGTCCGATGAGGGCCAGACGCTCGCCTTGCGCGAGGTCGAGATGGACGTCGGAGAGGACCGACCGGCCCTTACGGCCGACGGAAAGGCCGGAGAGTTCGATGAGCTTCGTCATAGCCGGTCGACCGCCAGCAGGAGGAGACCCGTCGCGGAGACGGCGGCGGCGGCGGTCCAGTCGCGGAACGCCGGAGGCGCGAAGGTCGCATAGGGATAGCGGCCCGAATAGCCGCGGCAGCGCATCGCTTCCGTCACGCGCTCGGCGCGGTCGAGAGCACGGACCAGAACCATGCCGACGAGATGGCCGTAGCTGCGCCATGTATGGCGGTTCGAGCGGGGCCGGAAGCCGCGCGCCCGCATCGATTCGCGCAGCCGCATCGTCTCGGCGCGGACGAGCTCGACATACCGCGCCGTCATCACGAGCAGCCGGTTGAACCGCTCCGGCACATGCAGCGCATGCAGCGTCGCTCCGAGCCGGGCCGGCTCCATGGAGCCGACGAGCACGGCGAGGAGCAGCACCGAGGCCGAGACCTTGAGCGCGATCAGCGCTGCGAGCGCGAGGCCGTCGGCGCTCACCGCGAGCGGACCCACCCGGGCGATGGCCGGGCCGGGCATCGTCAGCGGCAGCATGATGAAGAGGAGAAGCATGTAGCCCTCGACATGCAGCAGGCGCCGGACGAGCGGCCAACCCGGCCGCTGCAGGATGGCCAGAAACGCCGCGAGGCCGAACGCCGTGAGCGCCGCCTGAAGGCCGTGAAGCTGCGCGACCGCCGCGATCGCGATCAGGCTGGCGACGAGGCCGAGGCGGGGATCGTCGATGACGGTCATCGCCTGCGTCCCCGCGCCCAGAGACCGATGCCGGCGAGACCGATGATGAGGAAGACGCCGGAGAGGATGTCGGCGAAGCGGAGGCGCGAATCCATGAGCTCGATCCGCTCCTGGAGAGGCTCCGTTCCCCGCTCGACGGCGGCGGCGACGAGCGCCGCGAGGCGGGCGTCCTCGGTCATGCGAGGGGCGGCGGGTGCGGGCCGCGCCGGGGTCGGCGCCTCGCCGGCATCGGCGGCGCCGATCGTGCGGGCTGCGAGCGTCGCCGAGGCGATGTGCGCCTCATGGGTGTCCACGGTTACCGTTACGTCGCTGGAAGATGTGGCCGGCAGATCGAAGGCCAAGCGGCCTTCGGCGTCGGTCGTCCCGCTCGCGATCTCGGCGCCTGCGGCGTCCTTCGCGACCCAGGCGCTGCCCTCGGGCCGACCGCCGCCGATGAAGAAGGCATAGCCATGGACGGACCGCCCTTCCACCGCTGCGAAGACCTTGAGCTTGTGGGCCTCCGCCGGGAGCGCAAGCGACAGGAACACCGCGAGGACAAGGAGAGGTCGCGCCCAAACCGCGCGCAGCCTGCGCGGCACGATCATGCGGGCACCGGCCGCAGCGCATCCGGCTGCACCCGCGCAAGAAACGACACGACGGCCACGGTGACAAGGGCCTCGCCGATCATCAGCGGCAGATAGGTGGCGATCAGGACGCGGGCGACCGGCGTGTAGCTCGATGACGAAAGGGCGAGCGACAGCGCCACGAGGCCGCCGGTCCCGGCGACCGACAGGGCGCCGAGCAGTGCCGCCAGCGCGCCGCGCGCCATGGCTCCGGTGCTGGCACGGATCGCAGGGCCGAGAAGCGCCGCGGCCACGAAGCCCGGCAGCGCGATGTTGACCGTGTTGACGCCGAGCGTGGTCAGCCCGCCGAAGCCGAACAGCAGCGCCTGCAGCAGCAGCATGACGAGAACGGCCGGAAAGACGGCCGCGCCCAGCATGAGCCCCATCAGGCCGCTGAGCAGGAGATGCACGCTCGACGGGCCGACGGGGACCGAGATGAGCGAGACGACGAACACTGCCGCCGCCAGCACGCCGGCGCGCGGGATCAGCCGATCGTCGAGCAGCCTGAGGCCGAGCGCGACGCCGGCTGCCGCGATCACCGTGCCGCCGACCAGCACCGGACCGGAAAGGACGCCGTCGGGGATATGCGCCATCGCCGCCCTACCGGGAAACCGGCATGTCGGTCGCCTTCACCCAGATGAGTGCGCCCTCCTCGACCGGAACCTCCTTGCCGTCCGGCGCTCGGCCGGGAGCATCGCCTTCCGTCAGCGCCGCGAAGCCCCACCATCCCGCGCGCGGCATCGCATAGGAGAAGACACCGGCCGCGTCCGCCTTGAGGACCTGCGTGACGAAGGCGTCGTTGGGCGCCGCGACCGAACCGTCATTGACGAATTCGACCTCGATCTCGGCGAAGGGCACCGGCTCGCCGTTCCTGAGCACGACGCCGGAAAAGAGATTGCCGGTCCACAGACCGGTCGGCCGGGTCAGCGGCCGGATCTCCACGGGCAGGCCGACCAGGGCGTCCCACCCTTCGCCCGAGGCATAGCCGTCGACGAGGACTTTGGCGTAGTGGACGATCAGCTTGTTCTCGGCCGGCTCGAAATAGGGCTGTGGCTCGACATAGAAGATCGCCGCGCCCGGCTCGTCGATCGTTCTGGTCAGCGTCCATGCGGTCGCCTCGCCGATCGGCTTCGCGACGATCGACGGGGTGAGGTCGGTGCGCTTGCCCCCAGCGAGCACGCCGACCGCCACCGGACGCTTCATGTCCATGACCGGTCCACCCTCGAAGGGATGGGTGAACACCATGTCGAGCGTCACGCTCCCGCCTTCCGGCAGGACCTCCGCGGAGGGGATGATCTCCTGGAAATGCGCGAAGACGGGCGTAGCGCCGATGGCGACAAGGAAAGCAAGGCCAGTGGCCACGGCGCGACGGCTCATGGTCAGCTCCGAATTGGGGTATGAAAAACCAGACGATTGATCATACCGGCACGACGGCGCCGGGCAAGCCGCTTTTGCCCGGCGCGGGCACTTTCACTGACCGCGGAACGAAACTGCCTATACCGCCTGCCAGCCTGCCGCGGTCCGGCGCCGGCAGGTTTCGCCGTCGAGCGCCAGCATGTAGATCCAGCCGTTCTCGACCAGCGCACGAACCGGCTGGTGGGTGGCCAGAACGCGGTCGATCGCATCGGTCGGGGCGGCGATCACCGCGGTCAGCCGAAGCGGCTCGTGCACGAGCTCGCGACCGTCGGAGATGGATTGCAGCGGCAGGCCGACCCGAAGATCGCCGCCCGCGCCCTCGAAGACGCCGACGCCGCCGACGACATTATGCAGGACCTTGTCGCCGCTGCCGAAGACGCGATTGTCCACGGTCGAGGCGTAGTATTGCAGGTTGATCCAGCTCGCGACGACGAGGGGCGCGGTCAGGATGAGTTCCAGCGTGCGGAAGCCGTCGTCCGTCCGCCAGTCATAGCTGTGCAGGAAGGCGCGGCCGCCGAGGTCGAGCCCGCGCGTCAGCACGCGCGGCGCGGCGATGAACGCGGCGCAGCCCGCGAGGCCCCATTCCGGGCGCATTTCACTCCAGTCGCGCGCCCGGACCATCACCCGGCTCTCGACCGACACGTCCCCCTCGAGGCCGAGTCGCGCCGCCCGCTCGATCCGCGCCGCCCTCCCCGCCTCCGCGAGTTGCGCCTTCAGCAAGGCGAGGTCCTTCGCATGGCTCGCCGGCAGCATCGCCCCGTCGAGGATCGAGACGAGGTCGGTGGTGGTGTCGTGCAGCGCCGCGACGAACAGCGTGTCCGCGGGAACCTCGATGCCCATGTCGCCGAGGCCGGCCCGGACGGTCGGATCGTTCAGGATCGCCGCCGCCACGCGGGCATTGACGTCGCCGGCATGTCCGCCGCAGGCGCCGCAGGCGAGGCCTGCCGCATGCGGATTGTTCCGCGTCGTCGCGCCATGCCCGACGAGGAGGACGAGCCGCGCGAGATTCTGCGTCAGCCCCATGGCGCGCAGGATCGCCGCGGCGCTCGCCAGCCGATCGGCCGCCGGGATGCCGGTGAGCCGCCCGTCCCTGTCCGATGGATCGAGCGCGGGCCTGCCCGACGCTGCCTCCGCGTCGCGGCGCCGGCCGAGGCGAAGGCTGTCCGCCACCAGCTTGCCGAGATAGCCGAGACCGGCCGCTTCCACGAAGGCGAAGGACGAGACGGCTGCGCCGCGGAAGCCCTGCACGACCCGCGACGCGTCCCGCCCGAGCCGCTGCGCGGCAGCAGCGGTCACTGACGACGGGACGCCTTCGCAGACCATGAAGCGGGGCTCGAGCAGCACTGGGCAGAGCGCCTCCCCCGACGTCTCCCCGGCAGCGACATGCTCGACGGCCACGCCGAAGAAGCCGGCGAAGCCGAGCGTCTCCACGTCAGGGGCGGCAGCTTCGAGCGCCCGCCGTATGACCTCGGAGCGGACATCGATGCAAAAGACCGCCTGCGCCGCCGGCCGGCCGCTCGCGGCGGACGACGCCGGCTGCATCAGCGCCGGCAGAAACCGCCGCTGCCAGGCATGTTCATAGGCGGCCTGAAGCAGGCAGTCGCCGGCCTCGGAGAGCGGGTCGGCCGGCGCCGCATAGGCGCAGCGGGCAGCGGCGAAGGCGCCGCGCACAAGAGAGTCGTCTCCGAGCCAGGCATGCAGCGCGACCTCGTGCGCCAGCCTGATCGCGAGAAGGTCGACCACGGTTTCGCCCGGCCGCCCCGCGCGTTCGCCCGACCAGTCGTGCCCCCGGGCGAAGGCGGCCCAGCCGCCGACGCTGCGCAGCAGCCGCTCGAAATAGGCCGGAAGCTGGGCGGGTGCGAGCGCCAGCCGCTCAACACCCTCGACGAGCATCGCGTCGCGATCGTCCGGCAGCGCGGCGACGGCCTCGCGGAAGCCTGCGATCCCCGCCACTTCAGGAGCGCGGTCGATCGCCGCCTCGGCCTTCCACGCCGCATAGAGCCCGGCGTAAGCGGGAATGCTGCGCCACGACGCCTGGCCACGGTCGAAATGGCGGGCGGCAAAGCTGGAGATGCGCCCGACGACATGGCCGGACCAGTCGCGCCGCATCCGCCGGCCGGCGATATCGGCAAGCGTATCGAGCGGCGTCTCCCGCTCTCTCTCGCCGGAGACGGCAAGGGCGGCCAGCCTGCCCGCGTCGAAGAGCCGGGCGCTGGACGGGGGTGCAAGCGCGAGCGCCGCCGAGAGATCGGCCATGTCCATGCGGCCATCGGCCAGGGCGGCGGCATAGAAGGCACGCGGCATGGTGGTCCGCGCTCCGGCGGTGCGGGCGAGCGCGGCGGCCGCTTCGACGAAGCGGTGATCGGCGAGGCCGAGATAGGGATTGACCGCGACGAAGCTGTCGAGCGGCCAGAGCGGAGCGATGCGGCGCGCCGCCGACCGCGCCGCATCGAGGACGGTCGCGGTGTCGAGCGTATCGGCGGGCGTGATGGCGATCGCCGAGGCGGCGTGACTGGGAAGGGCGTCCATGGCGGGCTCCGTTCGGATCAGGACGGGAGATTGGGCTGCGCCTTGGCCATGAAGCGGTCGGCGAAAGCGTCGAGATAGAGGCCGTTGGCAAGATGAATGCGGGCCGCGCGCCCGGCGGGCGTCGCGATCCAGCGATGCGCCGTGAGCTGCAACAGGGCCAGCAGCGCGAAGCTCGCGAAGGCGAGGATGAGGATCGCTTCTGCGACGGCGCCCTGCAGTGAGGCGACGGGCAGTTCGGCCGCGAAGAGATGGTTCGCCCCCGCATGGAGCAGGGCATAGGCGAGGCTCGCGGCGAGCGCCGTTCCGAGGGCGGCGACGAGGCTCCCCACCCCGTCGCGCCCCTCGGCCGCCGGAAGAGCGAGCAGCGCGAGGCCGAGCCCGAAGATGCCGGCGAGCGTGAGCGACGCAGGATCGGCCGCGATCGGCAGCAGCAGCCACGCGACTGCCGCCACAAGAGCGACGGCCGCGCCCACAAGCGCAACGCGCCACGCTGGAGACCTTGCATCGCGTCCGCCGGCTTGCGTCCGCGCGGTGGCGCGGATCGCAGCCACGGCTGTCCCGGAAGAGAGGAAGGCATGCGCCTTGTAGAGCGAATGGGCGAGGATATGCAGGAGCGCGATCGAGAAGGCGCCGATGCCGCACTGGAAGAGCATGAAACCCATCTGCGCGATCGTCGACCAGGCCAACTGGATCTTCACGGCGGGCTGGGTGAGCATGACGGCACTGGCGAAAAGGGCCGTGAAGCCGCCGACGAGCGCGAGGAGATGCAAGGCTGGCGGCGCCAGCAGCATCACGTCGGCCAAACGCAGCACCAGGAATCCGCCGGCATTGATGATGCCGGCATGCAGCAGCGCCGAGACGGGCGTCGGGGTCTCGACGATCTCCGGCAGCCAGCCATGGCTCGGGAACTGCGCCGACTTCAGCATGGCGGCGAGGGCGAGAAGGATCGCCGCCGCGACCAGCGCGGTGTCGGTCGCGCCGGGCGGAGCCGCCTTCGCCGCCTCCGCGATAGCGGCGATATCGGCGGTTCCGAAGCGGAGCCAGATGACCGCGAGCGACGCCGCGAGGGCGAGATCGGCAAGCCGCGCGACGAGGAACTTCTTCCGCGCCGCGATCACCGCCTTGGGACGGTTCGGATAGAACAGGAGCAGGCGGTGTAGCGCGAGGCTGGTCGCCACGAAGGCGAGTAGGAGCTGCACGAGGTTGCCCGCGATCACCAGTGCCATGACGGCGGCGAGCGTCAGCGCCAGACCGCCGGCGAAGCGCGGCTGTCCGGGATCGCCGGCCAGATAGTTGCGGCTGAAGCGCAGCACGACGAGACCGACCACCGCGACCAGCAGCAGCATCGAGACCGACAGGGCATCGATGCGGGCGGACAGGCCGAGGCCGGCGACGCCGATCAGCGGGCTCGTCTGCCTGCCACCGAGGAGCAGCTCGAGAAGCGTCGCGAGCGCCACGACGAGCGCGGCGACGCCGCTCGCCTCGGCGAAGCGCTGCACGCGGCGGGGATCGTCTGGATGCCGTCCGGCATGGACCGCCGCGGCGAGCATGACGAGCGGGGCGAGGTAGGGGATGAAGGCCTGGAAAGCCGGCATGGCGAGCGCTCCCTTGAGTTGCGCGGGACCATAGCCTTGGGCATATGTTCTTCTAAATTGATTGTTTGGAACGGATCGTTCCATAAAAGAGAACGCATCGCATGTCCGGCCTCAACTACAATCACCTCCGCTACTTCTGGGCCGTCGCGCATGACGGCAATCTCACGCGCACAGCCGATCGGCTCGGGGTTTCGCAATCGGCGCTGTCGGTGCAGATCCGCAAGCTCGAGGACCGGATCGGTCATGCGCTGTTCGAGCGGCGCGGCAAGCAGTTGCTGCTGACCGAGGCCGGCCACATCGCGCTCGACCATGCCGATGCCATCTTCGCGGCCGGCGACGAGCTTCTCGGCACGTTGCGCGAGCGGTCGGGCGGCCGGCGGCAGGTGCTGCGGGTCGGGTCTCTCGCGACGCTGTCGCGCAATTTCCAGACCGGGTTCCTGAGGCCGCTGCTCGGGCGCGACGATGTCGAGATCGTGCTGCGCTCCGGCTCGGCCGGCGACCTGCTGCAGGCGCTCGAAGCGCATCGGCTCGATGTCGTGCTGGTCAATCTGGCGCCGATGCGCGACGCGGCGACGCCGTGGATCGCCCATCCCATCGCCGAGCAGCCCGTCAGCCTCATGGGGACGCCCGAGCGCGTCGGCGGATCGCGCGACGTCGCGGCGCTGCTCGCAAGCGGGCCGCTGGTTCTTCCGACGCCCGAGAGCAGCATCCGCGGCGGCGTCGATGCGCTGCTCGACCGGCTGGGCATCCGCCCGCGCATCGCGGCGGAGGTGGACGACATGGCGATGATGCGTCTTCTGACACGCGAAGGCGTCGGCCTCGCCGCCGTGCCGCCGATCGTCGTTCAGGACGAACTCGCGAGCGGCATGCTCGAGGAGGTCGGCACCCTGCCGGGGATCAGCGAAACCTTCTGCGCGCTGACGCTGTCGCGGCGTTTCCCCAACCCGCTGCTGCGCGCGCTGCTCGCGCCGCATCCAAGCGGCGGTGAAACGACCGGGCAGTGAGCAGTGCCGCGTGATCGCGCTCCGTCAGGGGATCGTCTGTCCCTCGGCGACCGACGCCCGGCGCGGAGGGTGGCCGAGAAGAGCACGGCCCCAGTCAGGCAGCGCGACGCCGCGCGCCACGAGCCTTGCCGAAGCGAGGACGACGAGGACGTACAGTGCCGAGGCGACGAGGATCGCGGCGCCGGCCGCGGCGGCTGGCAGCAGAAGGTCCAGCACCAGCCCCGCGAGCGGCAGTGCCTGCATCGCATGGGTACCGAGGAAATGCGGGATCCGCCGATCCGCGACCGACAGCGACCAGCCGGTCAGCGGCATGCGCATCTCGTCGGCGGGCGGCTTTCCGACATGGCGCGACAGCGCGGCGCCGATCGGAAAGGCGGTGAGGAAGGTCAAGACCGTGCCGCCGACGAGCCCGATGACGGTCCCCATCCATGTCGCGGGCCCGAGGGCTGGCGCGCCTCCGACGACGACGGCGAGACCGACGGCGCCCGCCGCCAGCGTGATCACGACGGCGCCGAACGCCATGCCGGCATAGAGCGCCGCGGCGAGGCGGGTCGCAACGTTGAAATGCGAGCGCTCGCCCCGCGCGGCGCGGAAGACGATGTAGGCCATCTCATAGAGCGTGGCCGCTGCCGCGGCGGAGGCGACGATGGTCAGCGGCAGGCTGCCGGACACCGCGGGCGCAAGCGCCGCCGTGACGAGCGCCAGCGTCAGGAAGTGGATGGCCAGCGAGATCGAGAACTTGATCGGCTTCGCCCAGACATTGCCGCCGTCCAGCCGTCGGCGGTCGAGGAAGGGCAGTGGTATCAGGAGAGCGGCGAGGACCGCCATGGAGGTGGCCAGCAGCCACCAGATTGCGAGCGCGTCGATCATGCCTGAGCCTCCGAGACCGAGTAGACAGTGTCTACATTGCGGTGTAGACACTGTCTACATCCCAAGCGGAGCGAAATCCGATGTCTCATCCTGCGGAAGCCTTCCTGCGACTCTACGGCCCGGCCGCGCTCGTGACCGGCGCCAGCAACGGCATCGGCCGTGCTATCGCCTCCGCCCTCGCTTCATACGGTCTCGACCTCGTGATGGTTGCGCGGAACGAGACGGCGCTCGGCGAACTCGCCGACGACCTCGCCGCCCGGCACGGCATCGCCGTGACCGTCATCGCGGCCGATCTCTCCGCGCCCGGCGCGGCAGGCGCGATCCTCGGCCATCCGTCCGTCGACCGGGTCGGCCTTCTCGTGGCCGCAGCCGGCTTCGGATCGGCGGGGCGCTTCGACACGCTGCCGCTCGCCGACGAGCTCGCGATGGTCGACGTCAACTGCCGCGCCGTGGTCGCGCTCGCGCATGGCATGGCGCCGCGTCTGGTCGCGCGCGGACAAGGCGGCATGATTATCTTCGCGTCCCTGGTCGGATGGCAGGGCGCGCCTTTCGCCGCGACCTATGCCGCGACCAAGGCGTTCGTGCAGTCCTTCGGCGAGGCGCTCCATCGCGAACTGCGGCCGGCGGGCGTCGATGTGCTCGTCGCCGCCCCCGGCCCCGTCGCCACGGGGTTCGGCAACCGGGCCGGCATGGCGCTCACCATGACGGATACGGCCGACATCGTCGCGGCCGATATCCTCCGCGCGCTCGGGAAACGCGGTCAGGTGACACCCGGCCGTGTCGGACGGCTGTTGACGATGGCGCTCTGGCCTTTGCCGCGGACGCTTCGGGTCGGCATCATGGGCCGTATCATGAAGGGCATGGTTCAAGGCAAGGCAGGCATTCCGTGACCGTCGCGGCGGTCCGCTCGACGACGCTGAGGGATGCATGCGTCACCGAAGCACTCGCGATCATTGCCGATGAGGGCCTCGAGCATCTCAGCCTGCGGGAGGTCGCGCGCCGGCTCGGCGTGTCGCATGGCGCGCCGTATCGCCATTTCGAGAGCCGCGATCATCTGCTGGCGGCGGTGGTCGCGCGTTGCTACGACGCCTTCGCCCGCCATCTCGACGCGCGGCCCGAGGGCGGCGACGCCGATGCCGATCTCTGGTCCATGGGCGTCGCCTATCTCGACTATGCGCTGCGCGAGCCGCTCAGCTACCAGTTGATGTTCTCGACGCGCCTGCCGCCGCCCGAGGACCATCCGGCGATGCTGGCGAGCGCGGACCATGCCTTCGGCCTGCTCAGGAGCGCGCTGCGCCGACGCGCGCCTTCGCGGAGCGAGGCGGAGATCGACGCGGACGCGCTGTTCGTCTGGTCGAGCCTGCACGGCCTCGCCGGAACGCTGAAATCCGACATCGTCGGAGGCCTCGCCCTGGCGCCCGAGACGATCGGCGACGCCGGCGCGCACATGTTGCGGCGGATCGGCGAGGCGCTCGGCCCCGCCGAAACCTGATGGCGCGACGACCGAAAGGCGCCTGCGCCCGGCGAATGGCGGCCGTTCATTGCACGGTGTGCGAGGAACCCGCCTCGGCGAGGCTGCGTTGCGACTTCCGACGCGCTCGTGTAACCGTGTCGAACGCAAACCATATCGGCTCGCAATGACCGGCAAGCTCGACACGCCTCTTCTCGACAGCGTCGCCACTCCTCACGACCTGCGCAAGCTCCCCGAGACCGCCCTGGCCCAGCTCGCCGACGAGTTGCGCGCCGAGACGATCAATGCCGTCTCGGTGACAGGCGGCCATCTCGGCGCCGGGCTCGGCGTGGTCGAGCTGACCGTCGCGCTGCACTACGTCTTCGATACGCCCAACGACCGCATCGTCTGGGATGTCGGACACCAGGCCTATCCGCACAAGATCCTGACCGGCCGGCGCAAGCGCATCCGCACCCTGCGCCAGGGCGGCGGCCTTTCCGGCTTCACGCGCCGCGCCGAAAGCCCCTACGACCCCTTCGGCGCCGCCCATTCCTCGACCTCGATTTCGGCCGGCCTTGGCATGGCGGTGGCGCGCGATCTTGCGCAGCGCGACAATGCCGTCGTCTGCGTGATCGGCGACGGCGCGATGTCGGCCGGCATGGCCTATGAGGCGATGAACAATGCCGGCGCGCTGCGCTCGCGCCTGATCGTCATCCTCAACGACAACGACATGTCGATCGCCCCGCCGGTCGGGGCCATGTCGGCCTATCTCGCCCGCCTCGTCTCCGGCCGTGCCTATCGGTCGATCCGCGAGGCCGCCAAGCAGCTCGCGAGCCACCTGCCCCGCTTCTTCCACGACAAGGCCAAGCGCACCGAGGAATATGCGCGCGGCTTCTGGACCGGCGGAACGCTGTTCGAGGAGCTCGGCTTCTACTATGTCGGCCCGATCGACGGGCACAATCTCGACCATCTGCTGCCCGTCTTGCGCAATCTGCGCGACGCGCCGGACGGACCGATCCTGCTGCATGTCGTCACGCAGAAGGGCAAGGGCTACGCCCCGGCCGAGGCTGCGCCCGACAAGTATCACGGCGTCAACCGCTTCGACGTGATCACCGGCAAGCAGGCCAAGGCGACGCCGAATGCGCCGAGCTATACCCGCGTCTTCGCCGAGAGCCTCGTCAAGGAAGCCGAGCGCGACGACAAGGTGGTGGCGATCACCGCGGCCATGCCCTCCGGCACCGGTCTCGACCTGTTCGGACAGGCGTTCCCGACCCGCACCTTCGATGTCGGCATCGCCGAGCAGCATGCCGTGACATTCGCGGCCGGCCTCGCCGCCGAAGGCTACAAGCCGTTCTGCGCGATCTACTCGACCTTCCTGCAGCGCGGCTATGACCAGGTCGTGCACGACGTCGCCATCCAGAAGCTGCCGGTCCGCTTCGCCATCGACCGTGCCGGCTATGTCGGTGCCGACGGCCCGACGCATGCCGGCTCGTTCGACACGACGTTCCTCGCCAGCCTTCCCGGCATGGTGGTCATGGCGCCGGCCGACGAGGCCGAACTCGTGCACATGATCGCCACGGCCGTCGCCATCGACGACGCGCCCTCCTCCTTCCGCTATCCGCGCGGCGAAGGCGTCGGCATCGAGCTGCCGCAGCGCGGCGAGGTTCTGCCGATCGGCCGCGGCCGCGTGCTGCGCGAGGGCTCCAAGGTCGCCATCCTCTCCTTCGGAACGCGGCTCGCCGACGCGCTGAAGGCGGCCGAGGAACTCGAGACCTATGGCCTGCCGGCCACCGTCGCCGACGCCCGATTCGCGAAGCCCCTCGACCGCGACCTCATTCTCAACCTCGCGCGCAACCACGAGGTCATGATCACGATCGAGGAAGGCGCCATCGGCGGCTTCGGCAGTCAGGTGCTGGCGCTGCTGGCCGGGGCCGGCGCGCTCGATCGCGGCCTGCGCATCCGCACGCTGACCATGCCCGATGCCTTCATCGAGCAGGACAAGCCCGAGTTGCTCATCGCCAACAGCGGCCTCGATTCACGCGGCATCGTCGCCACGGTCTTCGAGGCGCTGGGCCGCGAGAGCGAGGCCGCCGCGATCCGCCGCGCCTGATTTCCGGCGCAAGCCCCGGAAGCGGTTGCGAGACCACTTCTCCGCCTCGCCGCGATCCGCTACGTCCTTGTAGGACAAGCGGAGGAATCATGACACTTGCAGCAACCCTGATCGCCGTCGGGCGGATCGTGCTCGGCCTGTTCTTCGTGATCGCCGGCATCAGGAACCTGATCGGCTTCTCGAAGAATCCCACTCCCGAAACCAATTACGGATGGAAGCTGCCGGCGCCGCTGGTGCTCGTCGGCTTCGCGATGCAGCTTGTCGGCGGCCTCTCCGTGATGCTCGGCATCATGCCGGCCTATGGCGCCGCCCTCCTGATCGTCTTCCTGATCGGCGCGACGTCGCTCTTCCACAACCTGTTCCTGTTCACGGGCGAGGCGCGGGCGCCGCATCTCTATTTCACGCTCGTGAACTGCGCGCTCGCCGGCTACTGCCTGATGGTGATCGGGCTCTCGATCATCTGACAGGCGCCGCCCGCAATCGGCGGATCGTGATTTGGCGGATCCGCCGGCGGCGGCTATGGGAGGCGCATGACACGAAAGCCCATCCCCGCCCGCCGGCCGATCCAGGTGATCCGGCTCGTCCTGTGGCTGCTCGTCGCCGTCGCGATCGCCGGCACGCTGGCGCTCGTCTTTCTCGCTCCGGGCAAGAAGATGACGGCAAGCGCGATCGGCGGGCCGTTCAGCCTCGTCGACCAGAACGGCACGACCGTCACCGAGGCGGCCCTCAAGGGCCATCCCTCGCTGATGTTTTTCGGCTATACCTTCTGTCCGGATGTGTGCCCGACGACGCTCCTGTCGGCGTCGAACTGGCTGAAGGCGCTCGGGCCGGATGGTGACCGGCTCAAGGTCTATTTCGTGACCGTCGATCCGGAGCGCGACACGGTCCCGCAGATGAAGGCCTATCTGCAGGCCTTCGATCCGCGCATCGTGGGGCTCACGGGCGCGCGCGACGCGGTCGACCCGATGCTGAAGGAATTCCGCGTCTATTCGAAGAAGTCCGGCGAGGGCGACGACTACGCCATGGACCATAGCGCCGCCGTCTACATGCTGGACGGCAACGGCGATTTCGTCGGCACGGTCGACTATCAGGAAGACGAGAAGACGGCGATGGAGAAGATCCGCCGCCTGCTGAAGGGCTGACGCCGCACTTCGCCTCAGTCGCGCGCGATGATCTCGCGGCCGTCGACGCGGCCGGCATCGGCCATGGTGCCCATCTTGCGGCGCTTCAGGAAGCGGGGACGGCGGCGCTTGACGGTGGCCAGCGCGCGACGGCTTCGCGGCGCGGAGGCCGGGCCGGAGATCGGGCCGGGCGCCGCCTCGCGGACTGAGCCGTCATGATCGACGATCAGCAGCGGCAGGCCGAGTGCCTTGCCCCAGGCCTGCCAGTCCGCCGCGACGTCCTCGGCATCGCCGAGATCCTCGACGGAGGCCAGCGGCAGCGACATGGCGCTGTCGGCATGCATCAGCTCGATTTCGGTGCGCAGCGCCTCGGTGGCCGGATCGACCGTCATGCGCACGGCGACGCCGCGGAACATGCGGATCGGGCAGGCGAGCGTCGCCTCGACACCGCCGATCGGGCGGCGGACGACGACGCGGTCACGGTCGAGCCAGACGGCGGCGACGCCGGCGGAAGGGGCGGTCAGACGGGCGGAATAGCGCACCGGAAGGGAGAACGGATCGAGCCGGAGATCGCGGAGCGTCGCGTTCGTGTTGGCGGCCTGACGGACCATTCTTGCCTCGCTTCAACTGGTTAACAAGGTCTGAAGCGATGGTCCCGCCGAAGAGGTCCACCGCCTCGCTTGCAGGGAGAATGGCACAGGCAGGGCCGGTTCCGGCTTAAGGAACGTGGTTAATATCCTCCGCTTTGTCCGAGGGTTAGCAGGGGGTGACCGGACAAGGTTGACGGCCGGTAACCCCTCGGCCGGCCGACCGTCAGCGCACGAAGGTGTTCCTCACCCGGCGCGAGCGCAGCACATAGGCAGCCCAGACGAAGCTGACGCCGAGTTCGATCGCCATCGGCAGCAGCACGGCGCGTGTCGCGAGGCGGGCCGGGTCCATGCCGAGGACGGCGATGGCGAGCAGCGGCTCGATGCGGCCGATCAGGAAGAAGGCGACGATCGCGACAAGGAAGAGCGGTTTGAAGTAGCGGCTGCGCAGGACCATCATGACGATGACGCCGAGTTGCAGCAACAGCGCCACGCCATAGAGCCCTAGATCGGCCGTCACCAGTCCCGGATGATCGTCCCAGAGCTCCGTGCCGACGAGGCCGGCCATGCGCGTCAGCGTGTCGACCATGCGGGCCGTGACGATCAACTGGCCCAGGGCGAGCAGCCACAGCCAGCCACCGAAACCCGTGGGGCCGCGCGCGGCATCGAGGGCCTTGGCCTTCCGCTTGCCGTCGACGGCGCGCCGTTTCGCTGCCGGCTTCGCCTTCGCGGCGGCGTCCCGGGGCTTCGCCTTCGGTCGGCCGGCCCCGCTCGCGGAAGCCGGGACGCGGCGCGGCGGCTTTTTTGGTTCGGCCGGCGGCGCGCTGTCGAAGGGAAGTTCGCCCTGCCCTTCCCCGCTCGACGGCGGCGGGCGGCGGCCGGCGCCGCCGCTACTCTTTCTCGGCGCCTTGGTCATGCTTCTCGGCGCCTTGGTCATGCCGTCGCAGCCGCTCCGGGAGAAGCAGCGCGCAGGGCGGCAGATGCGAAGGACACTTCCATCGGCGCGCTCATGGTCCGCAATTGTAGGATGGCGCCAACATAGCGCCGCGGCCGCCGCGCGGCGATGCGCATGCCGTCGCAGCCCTGCCGGTCAGAGCATCTTGCCGGGATTGAGGATGCCATTCGGATCGAGCGCGGCCTTGATCGACCGCATCATGTCCATGGCGACCGGGCCCTTCACGCCGGGGAGCAGATCGCGCTTCAGCCGGCCGATGCCGTGCTCGGCCGAGATGGAGCCGTGATAGCGCGCGACGATGCCGTGCACGAGCGCGTTCATCTCCTCCCAGCGCGCCAGATAGGCGGCCTTGTCGGCGCCGACCGGCTGCGAGACGTTGAAATGGATATTGCCGTCGCCGAGATGGCCGAAAGGGACGGGGCGGCAGCCGGGCACCATCGCCTCCACCGCCGCGATCGCCTCGTCCAGAAAGGCGGGAACGCGGGCGACCGGCACCGAGATGTCATGCTTGATCGAGCCGCCTTCGGGCTTCTGCGCCTCGGACATGCCGTGGCGGAGATGCCAGAAGGCCTGCCGATCGGCCAGCGATTGCGCCAGCGCGGCATCGGCGACCGTGCCGGCCTCGAAGGCCGTGCCGAGCACGTCTTCCAGCGTCGCACTCGCCGCCTCGTCGGAATGGCCGGAGCCGATCTCGATCAGCACATACCAGGGTGACGGCGCCGCGAGCGGATCGCGCGTTCCCGGCAGATGGCCGAGAACGAAGTCGAGCCCGATTCGCGGCATGAGCTCGAAGCCGGAGAGATCATGGCCGGCCCGCTCACGCGCAAGCTGGAACAGCGCCAGCGCCGCAGCAGGGCTTTCGACAGCCACGAAGGCGACCGCCTGGCCCTTCGGCCGCGGAAAGAGCTTCAGGACCGCGGCCGTGATGACCCCCAGCGTGCCCTCGCCACCGATGAATAGCTGCTTCAGGTCGTAGCCGGTATTGTCCTTCCTGAGTGCGTTGAGCCCCTCCCAGACACGGCCGTCGGCGAGAACGACCTCGAGCCCCAGCACCAGGTCGCGGGTGTTGCCATAGGCGAGCACGGCCGTGCCACCGGCATTCGACGAGATGTTGCCGCCGATGCGGCAGGAACCCTCGGCGCCGAGCGACAGCGGGAAAAGCCGGTCAGCCGCCTCGGCCGCCGCCTGGACATCGGCGAGCACGGCGCCGGCCTCGACGGTCATCGTGTAGCCCTCGGCATCGACGGCGCGGATGCGCGTCATGCGGTCGAGCGAGAGCACCACTTCTGTGCCGCTCTGGTCGGGCACCTGCGCCCCGACGAGCCCGGTATTGCCGCCCTGCGGCACGATGGACGTCCGCGTCTCGTTGGCGAGCGCCAGGATCGCCGCGACCTCGGCCGTGCTGCCCGGGCGCAGCACCAGCGGCGTTTGCCCCGGGAATCGGTCTCGCCATTCGATGCGATAGGGCAGCGTGTCGTCGTCGCGGGTGAGGGCATGGGCCGGGCCGACGATGGCGGCGAAGCGGGCGACGAGATCGGGGGAAGGAGCGTTGGTCATGGCCGGGGAAGCGCTGGGGAAGGGTCGGCGGCGAACCTAGCCTCCCCTCGCCCGCGCGTCATCCCGCATTCGCGCTCTCGCGGCTTCGCAAACGGCTTTCGCCAACTGTGATGGGATCGCAGGCGGCGTCGCTTGAAGGCGAAAAACGCCTGTGCGATAGGAGGCGCGCGTCCTTAAGGCCAAGAAGAGAGACAGCGCATGCATTCAGCCGGTGGATTGATGAAGGGCAAACGCGGTCTCCTGATGGGCGTCGCCAACAATCGGTCGATCGCCTGGGGCATCGCCCAGGCCTGCCACCAGCATGGCGCCGAGCTCGCCTTCACCTATCAGGGCGACGCCCTCAAGAAGCGCGTGGAGCCGCTGGCCGCCGAGGTCGGTGGTATCGTGGTCGGCCATTGCGACGTCACGGACGGCGCCTCGATCGATGCCGTCTTCGCCGAGGTGGAGCGCGTCTGGGGCGGCCTCGACTTCGTCGTGCATGCGATCGGCTTCTCCGACAAGGACGAGCTGACCGGCCGCTATGTCGATACCAGCGAAGCCAATTTCTCCAAGACGATGCTGATTTCGGTCTATTCGCTGACCGCGGTCACGCAGCGCGCCGAGAAGCTGATGACCAATGGCGGCTCGATACTGACGCTGACCTATTACGGCGCCGAGAAGGTTATGCCGAACTACAACGTCATGGGCGTCGCCAAGGCGGCACTCGAGGCGAGCGTCAAATATCTCGCGGTCGATCTCGGCCCGAAGAACATCCGCGTCAACGCGATCTCGGCCGGCCCGATCAAGACGCTGGCCGCCTCGGGCATCGGCGACTTCCGCTACATCCTGAAGTGGAACGAATACAACGCGCCCCTGCGCCGCACGGTCACGACCGAAGAGGTGGGCGATTCGGGCGTCTATTTCCTGTCCGATCTCTCGCGCGCGGTGACCGGAGAGGTCCACCATGTCGATTCCGGCTACCACGTCGTCGGCATGAAGGCCGTCGACGCGCCGGACATTTCCGTCATCAAGGACTGAACCGCCGTCCGGGGCTGGCTGTGCCGCGCATCATCTTCATCCGGCACGGCGAGACCGACTGGAACGCCGAGGGCCGCTTCCAGGGCCAGAAGGACATTCCGCTCAACGCGCGCGGCCGCGCCCAGGCGCGCCGCAACGGCGAGACGCTGATCGCCGCATTGCCGGATGTCGTGGAATTCGATTTCGTCGCGAGCCCGCTGTATCGCACCCGCGAGACGATGGAGATCGCCCGCGGCGCCATGGGCCTCGATCCGGCCGGGTATCGTACCGACCCGATCCTGAAGGAGATCACCTTCGGCCATTGGGAGGGCTTTACGGCTCCCGAGCTCGAGGTCCGTTTTCCCGATCTCGTCGCGCAGCGCGACATCGACAAATGGGGTTTCGTGCCACCCGGCGGCGAGAGCTATGCGGATCTCTCGGTCCGTATCGGCGCCTGGCTCGACACCGTCGCCTATGACACCGTGGTCGTGTCGCATGGCGGCGTCTGCCGCGTCCTGCAGGGACTGCTGTCGAGCCTCGATCCCCATTCGGTGACGATGCTCAACATCCGCCAGGACCGCGTGATGGTCTGGGACGGCGAGCACGTTTCCTGGATCTGATCTCCCCTGCCTGAGTTCCCTTCTGGCGGTCCGGCCAAAAGAAAACCCCCGGCTGGGGTGGGCCGGGGGGCTTCTTCATCAGGGAGAGGTCAGTCTATGACGGCTGCTTCCAGACCGCCGGCCTCATGCAGTCAGTTGGCCGGCTCGGGATTGAAGGCGCCGATGCCCTGGCCCTGGCCGGTGTAGCTCACGCCCACATAGTCACCCGGCATGATGCCGAGCAGCACCGAACGGTCGCTGAAGGTATAGCTCTGGCCCGACTGGAGGGTCAGGGTGCCCGCGCTCGCGTTGACGCTGCTCACCGTGCCGGTTGCCTGCTCGGCGGCCATTGCGGCGCCGGCGGAAGCCAGAAGACCGATCGTAGCGGCTGCTATCATAAGTCCACGCATGGTATTCACTCCGTAGTCCCGTTTGCCTGGCTCACGCGGGTTTGGACCGGCTCCCTACCGAGACGCCGCGCCCGTTGCCAGCACCAGAGAGATGATAGCGTTGCTCACGATAAGGAAATCACAAGCGCGTGATGTCAGGAAACCTTAGGTTTTTCCAGGAGATCGCCGTTGGCGGCCCTGAGCATCCCGATACCTCCGGAAGCCTTGCGTCCATTGGTGTCCGGCGATGAGAGGCGCTGGATTCCTGCCGTGGCTCACGAAAATTCCTCCTGATCGTAGCCACGCTTATCATCAAGAATCATCGACTTATCCCCAATCGCCGCCCGGCCGTTCCCGCGTTGCATCGCAGAGCCCGGCGCGTGAGCGTTTGACGGCACGGCGCCGGCTTTCTAGAACCGCACGCGAAGCCCCGGGAACAATCCATGTCGCACAACACCTTCGGCCACCTCTTCCGCGTGACGACCTGGGGCGAGAGCCATGGCCCGGCCCTCGGCGCCGTGGTCGACGGCTGCCCGCCGCGCATTCCGATTTCCGAGGCGGAGATCCAGCATTGGCTCGACAAGCGCCGCCCCGGCCAGTCGCGCTTCACGACCCAGCGGCGCGAGCCTGACGAAGTGAGAATCCTCTCCGGCGTCCTGCCGCAGGAGGACGGGACGCTTCTGACAACGGGCACGCCGATCGCGCTCGAGATCCAGAATGTCGACCAGCGCTCCAAGGACTACGGCGACATCAAGGACCGCTACCGGCCGGGTCATGCCGACTTCACCTATGACGTGAAATACGGCATCCGCGACTATCGCGGCGGCGGGCGTTCCTCGGCGCGCGAGACCGCGGCGCGGGTCGCGGCCGGCGCCATCGCGCGCAAGGTGGTTCCGGGCCTCGTGATCCGCGGCGCGCTCGTGCAGATCGGTCCGCATGCCATCGAGCGCGGGCGCTGGAACTGGAACACGGTCGACGAGAACCCGTTCTTCTGCCCCGACGAAGAGACCGCGGCGCTGTGGGAGACCTATCTCGACGGCATCCGCAAGGCGGGGTCGTCGGTCGGCGCGGTCATCGAGATCGTCGCGGAGGGGGTGCCCGCCGGTCTCGGCGCCCCGATCTACGGCAAGCTCGATCAGGACATCGCCAGCCTTCTCATGTCGATCAACGCCGTGAAGGGCGTCGAGATCGGCGAAGGCTTCGCGGCGGCGGCGCTTACCGGCGAGGAGAATGCCGACGAGATGCGGATGGGCAATGACGGCGAGCCGCTGTTCCTGTCCAACCATGCCGGCGGCATTCTCGGCGGCATCTCGACCGGACAGCCGATCATCGCGCGCTTCGCCGTTAAGCCGACCTCCTCGATCCTCACGACGCGGCGCTCGATCACGGCGGGCGGCGAGGAGGTGGACGTGATGACCAAGGGACGGCACGATCCGTGTGTCGGCATCCGCGCCGTTCCGATCGGCGAGGCGATGGTCGCCTGCGCGATCGCCGACCACTACCTGCGCCATCGCGGCCAGAACGGTTGAACCGGCGCCGCACTGCGGCGTTGCAGCAAGCGACGAGGGAGGACTCCATGAATAACCCGACATTTCTGTCGCAGGCCGCGCTTGCGGCCTTCTTGCTGACGGCTGCGCCGGCTTCTCTGCTTTCGGCAGCGCCGGCCCTTGCCGACACCGCCGCCAAGGCGGGCGAGCTCAAGGACTACAAGGACTGGGAAGTCGGCTGCGACAACACGCGGTCCTGCGTCGCGATCGGCATGACGCCGGACGAAAGCTCGCTGTCGGGCTATCTGCGGATCGCGCGGTCCGGCGAGGCGAACGCGGTGCCCGACGTCACCTTCACCGTCTATCCGCCCGACGACACGACCAACAAGCTGAAGAAGCCCATGGTCCGCCTTTCGCTCGACTCGAACAAGGCGGGGGGCCTTCCGACGGGCTCGCTCCCGCTCACCGAGGCCGGCGATCTCTTCGAGCTGAAGCTGGCGCAGGAGGCGCTGCCCGACCTGCTCGCGGCACTGCGGTCCGCCAAGAAGATCACGATGGACCTCTACGACGGCAACAAGAAGGTGAGCAGCCAGGTCATCTCGCTTGCCGGTTCTTCGGCCGCGCTGCTCCAGATGGACGACCAGCAGAAGCGCGTCGGCACGGTGACCGCGCTCGTCAAGAAGGGCGATGCCGGCGCCGATACGATCCCGCCGGTCCCTGCCCTGCCCAAGGTCAAGTCGCTGCCGGTCAGCGAAATGCCCGATCCGCTTCCGAAGCCGCCGAAGACCGCCGCCAAGCCGATGCCCGACGGTTGCGGCGAGGGTCCCGCTCCCTATGTCGCTTTCCAGCTGCCCGGCGGCGCATCGCTCTGGGGGACCTGCGCCTCGGCTGGCGCCTACAATTTCGCCTATGACTACCGCCTCTTCGTGGACGGCAAGCCCGGCCGGCCCTGGAACGCGATCGTTCCCGGAACGAAGCGCGGCGGCGAGGGCGACGACATCACGTGGCTCTGGAACGCCTATGTCGACGACCAGACCAAGCGCCTCAATTCCTACATCAAGGGCCGCGGCCTCGGCGATTGCGGCGACGCGACCGAATGGGCCTTCGACGGCCAGAACTTCGCCGCCCTCACCTATATCGCGATGGGCGATTGCCGCGGCGTGATGCAGGACGACTGGCCGGTGCTCTATCGCGCGGAGGCGGAGTAGCTCTCCCCAGAGGTGGTCAGCCTTTCTCGAAGGCTGCCACCACCTCGACATGCGACGACCAGAGGAACTGGTCGACGGGGGTGACGCGGGTTAGCCGGTAACCGCCATCGATCAGGATACGGGCGTCGCGCGCGAGCGTCGCGGCGTTGCAGGAAACGCCGACGATGCGCTGCACCGTGGATTTCGCCAGCATCTCGGACTGCGCCTTGGCGCCGGCGCGCGGCGGATCGAAGACGACGGCCTTGAACGGCTTCAGCTCCGGCGGCGCCATCGGATTGAGGAAGAGGTCGCGGCGCCGCATCGTGATGGTGCGGATCCCCTTCGAGAAGCGCATCGAGCGGTCGAGCGCCTTCAGCAGCGCGGCATCGCCTTCGACGGCCAGCACCGGGAAGCGGCGGGCGAGCCGCAGCGAGAAGGTCCCGATGCCGGCGAAGAGGTCGACGACCGGCGCCGACCGCGGGCCGGCCTTGCCGATGCCGGCATCGACGAGATCGGCCAGCGCCTGCTCCGAGGCGGCCGTCGCCTGCAGGAACCCTCCGGCGGCCGGATAGAGCACGGTGTCGCCGAGCCGGAGCTCCGGCTGGCGGCTGGTCGCGACCTCGGTGCCTTCGACCGTGAGCCGCGCGAGCCAGCCTTCGGCGACATGCCGGCCGAGGATATCGTAGAGGGCCCGTCCCGGCGTCGCGGCGCCGTCGATCGCGACGTCGAGGCCGGTGTCGGTGGCGGTGACCGTCATGCGCGCGCGCTTGCCGCGGCCGATCACCAGCCCGGCAAGCTGCGACAGCCGGCCGAGCCTCGTCTCGATCGCCGGGACCAGCAGCGGACATTCCTCGATCGCCAGCAGATCGTGGCTTTCACGGCGGTTGAAGCCGAGCCGCGTCGTGTCGCCCTCCTTCTCGACCGTGAACACCGCGCGGCGCCGGCTGTGCGGACCGATGGCGAGGAGCGGCTCGACCTCGACGGCGATGCCGCGCTGCTCGAAGGCGCGTTGCACCAGATCGCGCTTGAACGCGCGATAGGGCGCCTCCGCAAGATGTTGCAGCGTGCAGCCGCCGCAGGTGCCGAAGTGCCGGCAAGGTGGCTCCGTCCGGTCGGGGCTGCGCTCGAGGATCTTTACGAGGTGGCCGCGCTCGCCCGCGACATCCGCCTCGACGACCTCTCCCGGCAGGGCGAAGGGCACGAAGACCTTGGCACCGCCGTCTTCGGCGACGCCGTCGCCTTCATGGCCGAGCGAGGTGATGGTCAGGCGATGCCTCATCGCGCAGGCTCCTTGCGGGCGCCGAGAAGAAATTCGTGATTGCCGTCGCCGCCTGCGATGGGCGAAGGGACGAGCCCGTCGACCTGCCAGCCCTGCCCGCTGCCGAGCCAGCCGGCGATCGCGAGCGCGGCGGCATGGCCCTCGGCCGGGTCGCGCACGATCCCGCCCTTTCCGATGCCGGCCCGACCGACCTCGAATTGCGGTTTCACGAGAAAGATGCCCCAGGCGCCGGGGGCCGCGAGCGCGAGGGCTGGCGGCAAAGCGAGGCGCAGCGAGATGAACGACATGTCGGAGACCACGGCCTCGGGCGCCTCGCCGAGATCGTCCGCGACGAGGTCGCGCGCATTGAGACCCTCCCGGGCGAGGACGCGCGCGTCGCCGGCAAGGCGCGGGTCGAGCTGGCCGTGGCCGACATCGATCGCGTGCACCCGCCGCGCGCCGCGCTCGAGCAGCACCTCGGTGAAGCCGCCGGTCGAAGCGCCGAGATCGAGCGCCACGCGCCCCTCGGCGCCATAGCCGAAATGATCGAGCCCCGCGACCAGCTTCAGCGCCGAGCGCGAGACATAGGCGGCGGCGGGATCGTCGAGCGCGAGCGCGGCATCGGGGCCGACGGCGAGCGAGGGCTTGGTCGCCGGCCGCCCGTCGACGGTGACATGGCCGCGCAGGACCGCGTCGCGCGCCCGTGCCCGGGTCGGCGCGAGCCCACGCGCCACAAGTGCCTGGTCGAGGCGGAGCGGGGCGTCGGTCATCGGCGGAAAGCGTGGTGCGGTCGCGTCATGGAGGCGCATCAGATGACCGCTCGGCAGCGGGGGCGCAAGGGAAATCGCGGCCTCACATCAGCATGCCGGTCTCCTGCGGCGGCTCGTGCGCCTTCATGAGCGCGATGAAGGCGGTGACCGCGACGGCCATCGCGAGGCAGCGGAGCCCAACGAAATGAAAGCTCGCGGCGGCGGTCATGGCGCCGATGCCGAAGGAGAGGATCGCCCTCAGAAGCGCATGGAAGCGCTTTCGCGCAGCCTCGCCGGCAAGGGTGGCACGGCCTGACAGGCGGTCGGCGAGATCGATGGCAAACTGCGTGGTCGTGCCGGTCAGGATGGTGGTGGGCGGCTCGCTGGCGAGATGGATCCGCTGCACGGCGTTCTGGATCGACATCGCCATGACGCCGACGACGCCGGTGATCACGGCCGGCAGTGCGTCGCCATCCGGAAAGGGGCCGAGTACCGTCGCGAGGACGAAGAAGAGCAGGAGCAGCAGGGTCTGGCCGATCATCAGACGCGGCACCGGAGCCCGGCCGCTGTCGGCGAGCCTGTTTCCGACGAGGCGCGCCAGCACCACGACGGTGATGAAGACCGGGATGGCCAGAAGCTTGGTGATCGCTCCGGTGAGGCCGAGCACCAGCGAGGCGGCGAGGGTGACGAAGTTGCCTGTCACATGCGAGGTGAACAGGCCCTGCAAGCCGAGAAATCCGGCGGTATCGACGAAGCCGCCGTTGAAGCCGAGCAGCACAGCGACGGGAATCATGGGCGTCCGCACCGGCCGGGCCTCCTCAAGGTGTGACCTCGATCCTATCCGGCGCACCCACATCTGCGGCAAGGGATTCTTCATTGTCGCAGCCGGGAGACCGCTGTTCGCCTGCCGCGACCAATGGTAGCATCCTTGGAACAAGTCAAAAGACTTCGGGGGGAATCATGAAGGCGGCGGCTCTCACACTGCTGGCGGGCTCGGCGCTCGCGCTTCTCGGCGGCACTGCACTGGCGGACGATGCTCTCGTGGCGCGCGGCGACTATCTGGTGAACGGGCCGGTGGCCTGCGGCAGCTGCCACACCCCGCTCGGGCCCGACTTCAAGCCGATCGCCGACAAGACGCTGGCCGGCGGTTTCCACTTCGACGAAATGGCGTTCAACAGCTACTCGGCCAACATCACGCCGGACAAGGAAACCGGCATCGGCAACTGGACGGACGAGGAAATCATCCACGCCATCCGCGAGGGCGCGCAGAAGGACGGGCGGATCATCTTCCCGCCCATGCCGGTGCCCACCTACAACAACATGTCGGACGACGACGTGAAGGCGATCGTCGCCTATCTGCGCACGGTCAAGCCGGTCAAGAACGCGGTCCCGCTCGCGAAATACAATATCCCGCAGCAGACCATGCCGCCGGCCAAGGGCCTGCCGGCGCCGCCGAAGACCGACAAGGTCGCCTATGGCGGCTATATCGTGAACGCCCTCGGCCACTGCTTCGAATGCCACACGACGCCCGGCGCCAACGGCATTCCCGATTTCGCCGGCCATCTCGGCGCGGGCGGCTTCGAGATCAAGCTCGGCCCCGGCATGTCGGTCATGACGGCCAATATCACGTCCGACAAGGAGACCGGCATCGGCGACTGGACCGACGCCGAGATCAATCGGGCGATCACGCAGGGCATCGGCAGGGACGGCAAGCCGCTCGCGCCGCCCATGGCCTATGCCTATTACAAGAACATGACCGACGAGGATGTCGACGCCGTCGTCGCCTATCTCCGGACGCTGAAGCCGATCAGCAACAAGGTCGAGCCGACCGCCTTCCAGCAGAAAGCCTTCCCCTGAAGACCGGGAGCCTCGCTTCCGCCTTCGCCGGCGTCATACTCCTGAACGCGGCGACGACGCCGGCGCTGGCCGATGCCGCCGGCGACATCCGCGCCCGCCTGCTGCAATGGACGGCCGACTTCAATGCCGGCCGGAAGGCCGAGGCGTGCGAGCTGTTCTCGACGACGCTGATCTCGGACTATCGCGGCCAAAGCGAAGCCGGCTACGAGACCCGTTGCCGGCTGCTCGAAAAGGCGATCGACAACCCTGCGCGCCGCTTCCGCTACGACGAGCCGCTGATCAAGGAGATCATCGTCTCGGGCGATCTAGCCGTCGTGCGCCTGGAATGGACGATGAGCGTGACGCCGGGCGAGATCAGGGTCGTGGAACCGGGCATCGACATCTTCCGGAAAGAGGCGGACGGACGGTGGCGGATCATCCGATACATGGCCTACGAGGCCGATCCGGCACCACCCTGACGGGAGCGCGCGCTCAGGCGAGGCCGTCCAGCACGAGCCCGGCCAGAAGGATCAGTCCGAAGGTCCAGTTGGACTTGAAGAGGCGGAGCGCCAGGGCGCCATCGGAAAGATCGATGCGCGCCACCTGCCAGCCGAGATGGACGGCGCCCGCGGCGAGCCCGGCATAGGCCACGGGCCCGGCCCCCGCGAGGACGAGCGACAGCGCGAAGAACGCGACCGCACCGGCATAGAGAAAGCCGACATAGAGCGGCGCCCGCTCGCCGAACAGCAGCGCCGTCGAGCGCACGCCGACGATCGCGTCGTCCTCCTTGTCCTGCAGCGCGTAGATCGTGTCGTAGCCGATCGTCCACAGCACGCCGCCGGCATAGAGCGCCAGCGGCGCGACGGCGAGGCTGCCATACCATGCGGCCCATCCCATCAGCGCTCCCCAGGAGAAGGCGAGCCCGAGCACCGATTGCGGCCAGTCGGTGATGCGCTTCATGAACGGATAGGCGGCGACGACGCCGAGCGAGGCCAGGCCGACCAGAATCGCGAAGCCGTTGAACGACAGCAGCACGGCGAGCCCGACCAGGGCCTGCGCGACGAGGAAGATCTTGGCGGCGCGGACGCTGACCTGGCCGCTCGGGATCGGTCGCGAGCGCGTGCGGGCTACCCCGGCATCGAGTTCGCGATCGATGATGTCGTTATAGGTGCAGCCGGCGCCGCGCATGGCGATGGCCCCGGCGAGGAAGAGCAGCAGATGGCCGAGGTCCGGCCATGCCGACCCCGCCGCGCCGCTGGCGAGGACGGAGGACCACCAGCAGGGCAGGACGAGAAGCTGCCAGCCGATCGGCCGGTCCCAGCGCGCGAGCCGCGCATAGGGCTTCAGCCAGGCCGGCGCGTGTCGATCGACGAAATTGCCCCGCGCGGCATCGGCAACGGGCGCCGGTTCGGCGATGGGCGGCATGTCGGTCGGTCTCCTCGTTGGACTGCCGGGCGCTTATACGACGATCGTCGCCTTCGGCGCAGTGTGGTGCGTGAGCGTCAGGAAATGGCGAAGGCCGAGGCGGGCGGCAAGGCGCAGCGAGCCCGGATTCGTCTCCTCGACATTGTAGCGCGCGCTGTGGCCGTTTTCCCGGAGCACCGCCAGCGCGGTCGTGACGACGCGGGGCGCGAGCCCCTGCCCGCGCCTGTCCGGCCGGGTGAAGACGCCGCCGATCTCGTGTACCGGCCCATGATTGACGAAGGCGCAGCAGACGGCGGCGGCAGCGCCGCTTCCGGGATCGTCGAGCGCGCAGACGAAGGCGTCGCCGGCAACGAGCAGAGGCTCCAGCACGGCACGGTCATGGCCCTGCATGGCGAGCAGGGCATAGTCGTCGTCGCGCGGCTGGCGCGTGACACGGACCGACGGATCGCGCTCGTGAGCGGCTGCGGCGGTGAAGGAATGGAAGGCCGTCGTTCGCGTCGTCGCGAGCATGCCGGCGAGCGCGGCGCGGTCGGCGTCACGGGCGAGCTTGAAGACGGCCCCGCCCCCGAGCGGGACATGCCGAAGCAGGTGGCCGGACAGGACTTCGGAATCGCTCGCGAGGAAGGCCACGACGTCCGCCTCCGGATAGGTGGCCCGGTCATAGGGGCTGGCGGCGGCGTTGAGCAGCACCAGCGTCGCGTTCTCGTCGCCCTCGGCGGCCGAAAGCGCACGGGTCGCTTCCGGATAGGCGGTGAGGTGCTTCAGCAGGACGACATTCTCGAGCGGGTCCGCTGCGAGGCGGGCGATGATCGCCGCGCGGTCGTTCGAAAGCTCCATCTCGCATCGCCCCATGTTGCCGGCCGAGCTTGCAGGCTCGAAGAACCAATCGCAATCTCGCGGGCGCATGTCGGAAAGTCCTGCGGCCATTCGTCCTCGGTCGAGGGCCTTCGGGCTGCCATGACGATGAGAGGAGATCATCATGACCGAGAATCTGGAGCCCGCCGCCGCGCTCGCCGCTCGCAATCCCGTTCGCATCGTCAACGAGAGCGCGGAATACCGGGCCGCCCGGCAGGAACTGCTCATCCAGGAATACGAACTGCGCCGGCTGACCGAGAAGGTCGCCGCCATGCGCCGCGCGCTGCCCGAGGGCGCGGCCGTGACCGGCAATTATCGCTTCATCGCCGAGGATGGCCGCGAGGTTGGCCTCGCCGAGATGTTCGCCGACAAGACCAGCCTCGCCATCTACAATTTCATGTTCGGGCCACAGCGCGCCCGTCCCTGCCCGATGTGCACCAACCTTCTCGGCGCGCTCGAGGGCAACGCCAACGACATCCAGCAGAAGATGGCGCTCGCCGTCGTCGCGCGCTCGCCGATCGAGCGGCTGATCGCCTTCAAGAAGGAGCGCGGCTGGCGCTTCCTGAAGCTCTACAGCGACGCGAACGGCGAATGGTCGCGCGATTTCCACGCCGTCGGCGACGATGGCGGCGACATTCCGGGTCTCCACGTCTTCACGCGCCGCGAGGGCTCCATCCGCCATTTCTGGAGCGGCGAGATGACGGAAGCCGATCCCGGACAGGACCCGCGCGGCGCCCCGGAGCTCGGCACCCTGTGGCACCTGCTCGACCTCCGTCCCGAAGGCCGCGACCCCGACTGGTATCCGGAGCTCGATTATCCGACCTGAAGGGCGGGACCGCGCCTCTCAGTCCTCTCCTCGTCATTTCAGGGTTCGTGCCGGGCACGAGGGAAGTTGGCGCGCTCCTCAGTCCGGGAGCCGCTTCTGCATGAAATAGCGGGCTTTGCCGCGCGGATGGTCGTCGATCTTGCCAAAGGGCTCGAAGCCAAGCTTCGTGTAGAAGCCGGGCGCCTGGAAGGCGAAGGTGTCGAGCCAGATCCCGGCACAACCGCGGGCACGGGCGCGTGTCTCCGCCTCGGCCATCAGGCGGCTGCCGATTCCCTCGCCGCGAGCCTCCTTCGGGACGACCAGCAGTTCGACGAACAGCCAGTCGAAGACGATCCGTCCCCAGAGCCCGCCGATGGTCGCGCCGGTCTCTGGATGCTTGACCAGCACCGCGACCGGTTCGTGGCCGGACGGACCGTGCGCTTCGTCGTTATAGGCGACCAGCACGTCGAGGATCGCCTCGCGATCCGCCGCGCTCGGGGCGTCCGGTGTCACGATGAGCGGCTGCATGATCTTTCTCCGGCATGAGCGTGTGGCGGGCTGTCCGCGACGCGCTGCGCGACGCTCGACTTTCACCGCCCTGCTTGCTAAGCGCCGCGCAAGGAATCTTCAACCGCCGCGGCGGCAGGAAACGGGTGGGACATGACCGACGAACGCCTCAACGTGCTGCTGATCGGCTCCGGCGGGCGCGAGCATGCGCTGGCCTGGAAACTCTCCGAATCGCCACGCCTCAAGCGGCTGTTCGCGGCGCCGGGCAATCCGGGCATCTGCGAGTATGCCGTCATGTGCGCGCTCGACATCACCGATCACGCGGCGGTCGTGGATTTCTGCAAGCGCGAGGCGATCGACCTCGTCGTGGTCGGCCCGGAGGCGCCGCTCGTCGCCGGCATCGCCGATGCGCTGAACGCGGCCGGCATCTCCGTCTTCGGCCCGTCGCAGGCCGCGGCGGCGCTGGAGGGCTCGAAGGGCTTCACCAAGGATCTCTGCGCCGAGGCCGGAATTCCCACCGCCGCCTATCGCCGCTTCACCGATGCCGACGCCGCCCGCGCCTATCTCGCAGAGAAGGGCGTGCCGATCGTCGTCAAGGCGGACGGCATCGCGGCCGGCAAGGGGGTCGTCGTCGCGGCGACCCTCGACGAGGCAATCGAGGCGGTCGACGCCTGTTTCGCCGGCGCCTTCGGCGAAGCCGGGGCGGAGGTGGTGATCGAGGACTGCCTCGTCGGCGAGGAGGCGAGCTTCTTCGCGATCTCCGACGGCGTCACGGTGGTGCCGTTCGGCGCGGCTCAGGACCACAAGCGCGCCTTCGACGGCGACACCGGCCCCAACACCGGCGGAATGGGCGCCTACGCGCCGCCGCCGGTCATGACCGATGCGATGATGGCCCGGACCATGGACGAGATCGTGCGCCCGACCATCGCCGCCATGGCGGCGCGCGGGACGCCGTTCAAGGGCGTGCTCTTCGCGGGTCTCATGATCACCGAGAGCGGACCGCAGCTCATCGAATACAATGTCCGCTTCGGCGACCCGGAATGCCAGGTGCTGATGATGCGGCTCGAATGCGACCTGCTCGATCTCCTGTGCTCGGCCGCCGCCGGCAGGCTTGACAGTGCGCCGCCGACCTTCAGGCAAACGCCGGCGCTCACCGTCGTGATGGCGGCCAAGGGCTACCCCGGCAGCTATCGCAAGGGAACGCCGATCGGCGGCATCGCGGCGGCCGAGGCGATCGACGGCGTCAAGGTGTTCCAGGCCGGAACGGCGCTCTCGGCTGGCAAGCTGGTCGCTTCGGGCGGCCGGGTGCTCAATGTCTCGGCGACGGGGCGAACCATCGCCGAAGCACGCGAGCGCGCCTATCGCGGCGTCGCGGCGATCCAGTGGGACGACGGCTTCTGCCGCTCCGACATCGCCTGGCGCGCGATGGAACGCGGCGCCTGAGCTGGCTTTCGCCGCGACCGCGAATCCGGCAGACTCGCCCCTCACGCGAGACACGCAAGAACCCATGCCGATCCGTCGCCTGACCGAGGACATGATCAACCGCATCGCCGCAGGCGAGGTGGTCGAACGCCCGGCGAGCGTCGTCAAGGAGCTGGTCGAGAACGCGATCGACGCCGGCGCGCGGCGGATCGAGATCGTCACCGCCGGGGGCGGGGCAGCGCTCATCCGCGTCACGGACGACGGCTCGGGCATGAATGCCGAAGACCTGGCCCTGTCCGTCGACCGGCACGCGACCTCGAAGCTTACCGATCTCGACGATATCCGCACGCTAGGCTTCCGCGGCGAGGCGCTGGCATCGATCGGCGCCGTCGCCCGGCTGTCGATCGCGAGCCGCCATGCCTCGGAGGGGCATGGCTGGGAAGTGGTGGTCGAGGGCGGAGCCTTGCAGCCGCTTCGTCCCGCCGCGCTCGCCTCCGGCACGCGCGTCGAGGTTCGCGACCTCTTCTTCGCGACGCCGGCGCGGCTCAAGTTCCTGAAGGGGGAGCGGGCCGAGGCGAGCGCGATCACCGAGGTCGTCCGCCGCCTCGCCATCGCACATCCCGAGATCCGCTTCCATCTCACCGGCAGCGACCGGTCCGCGCTCGACCTGCCGTCCACCGGCGATGCAGGCCTTGCCGCGCGGCTGACACAGATCCTCGGTCCCGATTTCGCGCAGAACGCCATGCCGGTCGATGCCTTGCGCGAGGGCGTGCGGCTTTTCGGCCTCGCCGGCCTGCCGACCTACCACCGCGCCAACGCGCTGCAGCAATATCTCATGGTGAACGGCCGGCCGGTGCGCGACCGTCTGCTGATGGGTGCGCTCCGGGCCGGCTATGCCGATGTCATGGCCCGCGACCGTCATCCGGTGGTGGCGCTCGGCATCGAGATCGCGCCGCAGGATGTCGACGTCAACGTGCATCCGGCGAAGGCTGATGTGCGCTTCCGCGATCCTGGCCTCGTGCGCGGCCTCATCGTCGGCGCGCTGCGCCACGCGATCATCGCGAGCGGCCACCGCGCCACGACGACCGGCGGCGGCGCGACGATCGCCGCCTTCCGGCCGGCCGGCGGCGGGGCGACGGCTCCCATCCGCCCCGCCTATGCCGCGCAGCCGGCTGCGTTCGGCCGGGTCTCGCAGGCCGCGGCCTTCGCCGAGCCGTCCGAGCGGTTCGATGCGGCCTTCGCGGCGGTCGACATGCCCTCGGCCGATGCGCGCGCCCATGCCGCCCCGATGGCGGAGCGCACCGCCCGTCCGCTCGGCGCGGCGCGGGCGCAGGTGCACGGAACCTATGTCATCACGCAGACCGAAGACGGCATCGTCATCGTCGACCAGCATGCCGCGCATGAGCGGCTGGTCTATGAACGGCTGAAGCAGTCGCTGGCGCGGTCAGGCGTCGCGCGGCAGATCCTGCTCATCCCCGACATCGTCGAGCTTCCGTCCGAGGATGTCGCGCGGCTCGTCGCCCGCGCGGAGGAACTCGAAGCCTTCGGTCTGGTCGTCGAGAGCTTCGGCCCCGGCGCGGTCGCCGTGCGCGAAACCCCGGCCCTGCTCGGGGAGGTCGATGCGCGCGCGCTCCTTGCCGACCTTGCCGATGATTTCGCCGAATGGGACGGCTCCACGCGCCTCGCCGAGAAGCTCGACCATGTCGCCGCGACCATGGCCTGCCACGGCTCGGTGCGCGCCGGGCGACAGCTTCGGCCTGAGGAGATGGACGCGCTGCTGCGCGAGATGGAGGCGACGCCCGGCTCCGGCCAGTGCAATCACGGCCGGCCGACCTATGTCGAGCTGAAGCTCGGCGATATCGAGCGCCTGTTCGGACGGCGCTGACCGGGCGGTCGCTCACGAGGCCGGGAAGCGATTGCAGAAGCGCGGAATTCGCCGCATAAGAGCCAGTATGAACCGCATCGATCCCAGCCGCGGCGGCGAAGCCCGCATCCGCTTTCTCGACGGCGACTACCAGATCCTCTCGCCGGGCGCTTTCGTGCGCTGTGCCGTGACCGGCACCGCCATTCCGCTCGACGAACTCCGCTACTGGAATGTCGAGCATCAGGAAGCCTATGTGGACCCGGCGACGTCGCTCGCCCGCCACAAGCAGCTCGGCCTCGTCTAGCGCTTCCGCGCGACCGCCGCCCGGATCAGCCTTTCCAGCATCGGCTCGTCGTCCAGGACCAGCCGCACGCGCAGCACGAGCGCTTTTTCCGCAAGCCGTCCAAGCGTCCCGACGCCCCCGTTGAGGCGGACGTGATCCTTGGCGGTTGTGACGAGCGCCAGCCCCTCGGCGTCGGCACGGGCGATCAGGCGTTCCGCATCCGCTTCGCCGTAAGGGTGATGATCGGGAAAGGCCTCGGTGGCCGCCACGTCGAAGCCGGCTTCCTTCAGCGAGGCGAGGAACTTCTCCGGCCGGCCGATCCCCGAAAAGGCGAGAACGCGCCGTTGCTCTTCCCCTTCCGGCCCGCCCTCGGCCACCAGCCGGCCGCGGAGGAGCGGCTTGTCCGCGGACGTCGCCATCCGCGCCACGGTCTCGCCGGCGGCGCCCGCTCCGATCACCAGCACGGCATCGGCGCGGGGGAGCTGCGCAGCCATCGAAGCCCGCAGCGGCCCGGCGGGCATCACGCGGCCATTGCCGATACCGGCGCCGCCATCCACGACCACCAGCGAGAAGTCCTTGGCGAGCGACGGGTTCTGAAAACCGTCGTCCATGATGATGCAGTCCGTCCCCGATGCGATCAGCGGGGCGACACCGTCCGGGCGATGCGGCGCCACCACGACGGGAGCGGCCTCGGCAAGCAGCAGCGGCTCGTCGCCGACCAGCGCGGCGGTGTCGCGGGCAGGATCGACGCGGTGCGCCGAGCGGATCGTGCCGCCATAGCCGCGCGTGAGGAAGCCCGGCGCCAGCCCGAGCCGGCGGACGAGATCGGCGAGCGCCAGCGCGGTCGGCGTCTTGCCGGCCCCGCCGACGACGAAATTGCCGACGCAGATGACCGGCACGGGTGCGCGCATCTCCGGCGTCCCGGCCATCCGCGACGCTGCCTTCCAGCCCCAGAGGGCGGCGACCGGCTGCAACAGATGGGCGGCGAGGCCGGGGCGGGCGCGCCACCAGAAGCGGGGCGCGGTGATCATGATGCTGCGACCGCGCCGCCGCTCGCCCGCGCCCGCGCCGTCCTCGCGAGCGGTTCCAGCCATGGGGCGAGCGCCGCCAGGGTCGCGTCGAGCGACCCGGCAAAGGGCGCGAGCGCTGCCGTGGCCCGCGCGGCGGCCTCGGCGATGGTGGCAGGATCGGCATAGAGGGCGAGCAGCGCCTCGGCGAGATCGCCGGCGCCCGTCACGGGCGGCATGCCGGTGCCGCGATCGAGCGCGGCGTAGATCTCGGTCGCATTGGCGACGGCGGGGCCATGGAGGATCGCCGCGCCCAGCAGCGCGGCCTCGATCGGGTTGTGACCGCCGACGGGAACCAGCGTGCCGCCGACAAAGGCGACAGGCGCCGCGCGATAGAAGAGGCCGAGTTCGCCCAGCGTATCGGCGACATAGATATCGGTCTCCGGACCCACGGGATCACCGGCGGAACGGAGGGACACCGCGAGCCCCTCGGCCGCCAGCGCGTCGCGGATCGCAGGGCCCCGCACTGGATGGCGCGGCACGATGACGGTGAGAAGCCGCGGCCGGGTCGCGCGGACGCGGCGATGCGCAGCCGCGACGATCGCCTCCTCGCCCTCATGCGTCGAGGCCGCGACAAAGAGCTCCCGGCCCGCGGTCGCCGCCCTGAACGCCGTCAGCGCCGCTGCGTCGGCACCGGGCGCCGGAACATCGAATTTGAGGTTGCCGACCGAGCGGACGCCGCCGAAGCCGAGCGCGGCGAGCCGCTTCGCATCGCCCTCGCTCTGCGCCAGCGTCAGCGCAATCTGGGCAAAGAGCGGCCGCATGATCGAACCGAGTTTCTCCCAGCGCGCGAAGGAGCGCTCCGTCATGCGGGCATTGATGCGGATTTCTGGGATGCCACGGGCCGCCAGCCGCATCATGATCGTCGGCCACAGCTCCGACTCGAAGAACAGTGCGACGTCCGGCCGCCAGGCGTCCAGAAAGCGGTCGACGAAAGGCTCGATGTCGAGAGGCACATACTGGTGAAACGCGCCCTTCGGCAGGCGCCGCGCCGCGACGGCGGCGCTGGTCACCGTGACCGTGGTCAGGAGGACGGAGATGCCCTCCCCCGCGATGCGGGCGACGAGCGGCATCACCGCGTTGGTCTCGCCGACGCTGGCCACATGGATCCAGACGAGCGGCCCGGCCGGGCGATTGACGGAGGGCCGGCCATAGCGCTCGTCGCGCCGCCCGCGCTCCTCCTTGCCCTTGCGGGTCCGCCAGGCGAGGAGGAAGGGCACCAGCGGCAACGCCGCATAGCCCGCCGCCCGGTAGACGCCGCGCAGCAGGGCGCCGCCTGCCTCAGCCATCGCGCCCGCCGACGCGCTCATAGGCGATGGCGGTGATGCGGTTCAGCTCGTCCTCGAGCTCCTGGCGCTTCGCCTCCGCGAGCGCCTCGTCGGCATCGCGCGGCACATAGACCGGCGTGCCGAAGATGCAGGCCCCGCGCGAGAACGGCAGGTTGATCGTCGTGCGGTCCCAGTTCCTGAGCACGAGACGGCGCGAGGTCGCGAGCGCGATGGGCAGGATCGGCCGGCCCGACGAGCGGGCGAGCGTGATGATGCCGAGCCCGGCGCGGCGGGATTCCGCATGGCTGAGATCGGCCGTCATCGCCACCGTGACGCCCTCGGCCAGCGCCCGCTTCATCTCGAGGAAGCCGCGAAGGCCGCCCTTCTCGATCGTGCGCGAGGGAGTACGGGCCGCCGACGCGCGGATCGTGCCATAGCCGAATTTCTCGGCGATCACGGCATTGATCTCCCCGTCGCGATGGCGCGACACCATGACCTTGAGATTGAAGCCCTTGCTCGGCACGAAGGGCGCCATGAGATGCTGGCCGTGCCACATCGTCATGATGCCGGGGAGGTGCGCGCCGAGCGCCGCGATCGGGTCGGCTGGCTCGAAGGTGATGCGGCTCGTCGCGCGGACGAATTTCAGATAGGCGACCGCCGCGAGGCCGGCGGCGCGCACCAGCTTCTCCGATTGGCCGAGCCGCTTGAGCGCGCTCTTCGGCGGCGGCGCGGGCGGCTGGCCCGCCGCTTCGACCGGCGCAGTCGTCGGCTCGCTCTCCGCCTTGTGGTCCACGATCGCGTTCATCCTCGAACCGTTCCTCGCTCCGCCCGCCGGCCGTGGCCGGCGTGGATCAGGCGCCGGTCGCTTCCGGATCCAGCAGGCGATGGAGATGCACGATGAAATAGCGCGTCTGCGCGCTGTCGACCGTGCCCTGGGCCGCCTTCTTCCAGGCGTCGTAGGCGGTCTTGTAGTTCGGGAAGATGCCGACCACGTCGAGCTTCGAGAGATCCGAGAACTCCATCGATTCGACGCTGCTGAGCTCGCCCCCGAACACGAGGTGGAGCAGCTGCTTCTGTGTCTCCGGCATCTCGGCCGATCTCCTTCGAATGCTTCGACAATGGGTCGCGGGGCTCACAGCCCGCTCAGGACCGCCGCCTGCGCTCGGCCTCGACCTCGGCCCGGCCGACGGGGCCGGCCGCCGCCTCGGCGAGCCCCGGCACCGTCGCCACCAGAGCGCCGTGGCGCGGGTCGGGCCGGTTGTAGCGCACCGGCCGCCCTGCAGCGTCGTGCAGCGTTCCGCCTGCTTCGTGCACCAAAAGGTCGGCAGCCGCAAGGTCCCAGTCGCGGGCATCCGGGGAGGCCGTGGCGACGTCGAGCCGCCCCGCCGCGACGAGCGCCAGGCGATAGGCGAGCGAGGGTGTGACGCGCCGTTCGCCCATTGCGAGCCCGGCGCCGGCGAGTGCGCGCTGATGGCGCATCGGGCCGGAGAAGCGCAGCCCGGCGCCGGCCTCGGGCGCGATGGCGCGCAGCGGATGTCCGTTGAGGCGTGCCCCGCCGCCGAGCGTCGCCTCGAACAGTTCCCCGCGCGCCGGAACCGCGAGGACGCCGGCAACCGGTCGGCCGCCCGCGACCACGGCGACAGACACGCACCAGTCGAGGCTGCCTTCCATGAAGCCGCGCGTGCCGTCGATCGGATCGACGATGAAGATCCTCTCGCGCGTCAGCCGGTCCGGCGTGTCGGCGGTCTCCTCCGACAGCCAGCCATAACCGGGACGAGCCGCCAGCAGCGTCTCGTGCAGATAGCGGTCGGAGGCGATGTCGGCCTCGGTGACGGGCGAGTCGGCGCCCTTCGTCCAGGCTCGCGGCTGGTTGCCGAAAAAGCCGAGCGCAATGCGCCCGGCCGCCGCGGCCGCCTCGGCGATCAGCGCCAGATCCGCCAGTCTCAGCTTCTCGGCGTCAGCGTCCGGCAATCGTCATCCCTTCGACGACGAGGGTCGGCGCGTTGACGGCGTAGCGGTAGACGAGATCGTTGGCCGGGACGAGCGAGCGGTACATGTCCCTGAGATTGCCGGCGATGGTCAGTTCGGACACCGGCTCGGCGAGCTTGCCCCCGGTGATGCGGAAGCCGCCGGCGCCGCGGCTGTAGTCGCCGGTGACACCGTTGACGCCATGGCCGATCAGTTCGGTGACATAGAGGCCCTCTCCGACCTCCGCGAGGAGTTCCTCGGGCGATTTCGTCCCCGGCAGCAGCGTCACATTGGTCGCATGCGGACTGCCGCCGCCGCCGCTGCCCCGGCCATTGGTCTCGAGGCCGAGCTCGCGAGCTGTCGCGCTGTCGAGCAGCCAGGTCTGCAACACGCCGTCCATCACGAGATCCATCGGCTCGGCGGCGACGCCCTCGCCGTCGAAGGGGCGCGATGCAAGGCCACGCGGGCGGCGCGGATCGTCGGTGATGCGGATCGACGGCGCGAAGAGCGCCGTGCCGAGCGCGTTCTGAAGGAAGCTCGTGCGACGGGCGATCGCGGCGCCATTGATGGCGCCGACGAGATGGCCGACGAGGCTGCTCGCGACGCGCGGATCGAAGACCACCATGCCCCGTCCGGTCGGCAGGCGGCCCGGATGGAGACGGCGCACGGCACGCTCGCCGGCCTCGCGGCCGATCGATTCCGGATCGCGGAGATCAGAGCCGTAGACCTTCGAGTCACCGTCATAGTCGCGCTCCATCCCGGTGCCCTCGCCGGCGATGGCGGTGGCGGAGACGCCGTGGCGCGAACCGAGATAGGAACCGAGGAAGCCGTGCGAGGTCGCGATCACCGCGCCGGTCAGGCCCCAGCCGGCCGAGGCGCCGCTCGATTTCGTCACGCCGGCAACGGCGAGGGCGGCGGATTCCGCGCGGCGCGCCCGCTCGGTCAACATTTCCGGATCGGGGATCGACGGATCGAGCAGGTCGAGATCGGGCCAGGACTTCGCCAGCCGCTCTTCGGGCGCGAGGCCGGCGAAACGGTCCTCGGGAGCGACGCGCGCCATCGCCACGGCGCGTTCGGCGAGTTCCTCGACCGGTGCGACGCCGTTGGTGGAAACGCTGGCCGTCCGCTTGCCGATGAAGACGCGGAGCGAGACGTCGTCGGATTCGGAGCGGGTCGTCTCGTCGACGGCGCCGTTTCGGATGTCGATGGAGAGGCCGACGCGGCGCACCGCGAAGGCATCGGCGGCGTCGGCACCGGCCCGGCGCGCTGCCTCCACCAGCGCCGCGGCGCGATCGACGAGGCGTGACTGATCGGGCAGGACTGTCATCGGCAGGACTCCTTTTTCCCTTCTGTAGGGATCGCAACCTTCCGCCACAACCCCTCGCCGGCGCAGGGGACGGCTGCACCGCGGCGCGGGCCTTGTTCTTGCTTCATGCGGCCGCTCACTCCATCGTAGGCAATCACTCCCGGGAGACCTATCGATGGCCGAAGCGCAGAGCACCGACCTCGTCCAGCTCGTCGCGCTGCTCGGCGCCGGCGTTGTCGCCGTGCCGGTGTTCAAGCGCATCGGGCTCGGCTCGGTGATCGGCTATCTCGCCGCCGGTGTCGCGATCGGCCCGTTCGGGCTCGGCCTGTTCACCGATCCGCAGGCGATCCTGCATGTCGCCGAGCTGGGCGTCGTGATGTTCCTGTTCGTGATCGGGCTCGAGATGCGCCCGTCGCGGCTGTGGGGGCTCCGGCGCGAGATCTTCGGCCTCGGGGTGGCGCAGGTCGTCGTCTGCGGTATCGTCCTGACCGGGGCGGGCATTCTCGTCGGACTGCCGCCGGCCGCGTCCTTCGTCGCCGGAGCGGGCTTCGTGCTCACCTCGACCGCGACCGTCATGCAGCTTCTCGACGAGCGTGGCGAGACCGCCTCGCCGGCCGGCCAGCGGATCGTCTCGATCCTGCTGCTCGAGGATCTTTCGATCGTGCCGCTCATCGCGGCGGTGGTGCTGCTCGGCACCACCGGCGCCGACGACCACGCCCTGCCCTTCTGGCAATCGGCGCTGATCGCGGTGGGCGCCGTCGCCGCCGTGGTGGCGGCCGGTCGCTGGCTGCTCAACCCGATGTTCCGCATCCTCGCCAGGGCGAATGCCCGCGAGGTCATGACGGCGGCGGCGCTGCTCGTCGTGCTCGGCGCGGCGCTCGTCATGCAGCTGAGCGGGCTCTCGATGGCGATGGGCGCGTTCCTCGCCGGGGTGCTGCTGTCCGAATCGAGCTTCCGCCACCAGCTGGAGGCCGATATCGAGCCGTTCCGCGGCCTGCTGCTCGGCCTCTTCTTCCTCGGCGTCGGCATGTCGCTCGATCTGCGCGTGCTCGTGCTCGACTGGGAGTACATCCTGGCCGCGCTCGCCGGCTACATGATCCTGAAGGCGATCGCCATCTTCGCCGTCGCGCGGCTGTTCCGCGCCGACAGACGCGAGGCCCTCACCCGCGCCGCGATGATGGCCCAGGGCGGCGAGTTCGCCTTCGTGCTCTATTCGGCGGCGGTGGCGGGCGGCGTGATCGACGGGCGGCTCAACGCCATCCTCACCGCGACCGTCATCCTGTCCATGGCACTGACGCCGCTGACCGTTCTCGCGCTGCGCTATCTGCCCGAGCCGAAGCAGTCGCTCGAAGGACTCGACGTGGCGGACGGGCTCGAGGGACGCGTGCTGATGATCGGCTTCGGCCGCTTCGGCCAGATCGTGTCGCAGTTCCTGCTCTCCGAAGGCATCGACGTGACGGCGATCGATTCCGACGCCGACATGGTGCGCAGCGCCGCGCGCTTCGGCTTCAAGGTCTATTACGGCGACGGCACGCGGCTCGACGTGTTGCGGGCGGCGGGAATCGAGCATGCCGACCTCGTCGTCGTCTGCACGGACAAGCGCGAATCGACCGACGTCATCGTCGAGCTGATCCGCTCCGAGTTCCCGCTGGCCAAGCTCTATGTGCGGTCCTACGACCGTCAGCACACTCTGAAGCTCAGGAAGCTCGGCGTCGATTTCGAAATCCGCGAGACCTACGAGTCGGCCTTCACCTTCGGCATGCAGTCGCTGGAAGGGCTCGGCTATGACGAGGGCCGCATCGCCGAGGTCGCGGAGACCATCCGCGAGCGCGAGGCGGCGCGGCTCGCGATCCAGATGAGCGGCGGCCAGATCTCCTACACGGATATCCAGGGCAAGCTGCTGCCGCAGCCGCTCACCGTCCCGAAGCGCCGCGCCAAGGCCCTCAACGAGGAAGCCGCGAAGGCGACCGCCGACGCGGCCGAGTAAAGGGCGCCGACCGCAGATCGGCCCTCTGTCCGGAGCTATCGCCCGTTCGGCAGAGGAAGGCCCTCAGCCTGGCCCTCGCCCAAGGCGAGACGAAACACGGTGAAGGTGTCCGAACACCCGTTCCCGTCCGTCGTGCCCCTGCTTGAGCGGGCATCCACGGCTTGCTCGATGCGGAACACCGGAAAGGAAGGCGTCGCCGAGGCTGGCCGGCTGTGCCCGGGAATTCAGCGTGGATGGAACGAGAGCGCCGCTTGTGCCCGTCCTTCCCAAACCTCCTCCGCCCTCAGAGCTTCGGCGCCGATGCCTGCCCGGCATTGGCGGTCTTGGTCTTCTCGGGGCCGACGGTGACGACCATGTTGGGGCCATCGCCGAACAGGCGATTGGCGACGCGACGGGCGTCCTCGATGGTGACGGCGGCGATCATGTCGTTGCGCTTCTCGACATAGTCGATGCCGAGCCCCTCCTGCATGATGCCGAGCACCTGGCGGGCGATCTTGGACGAGGAATCGAAGCGCAGCGCGTAGGAGCCGATCAGATAGCTCTTGGCCTGCGCCAGCTCCTGCTCGGTCGGCCCTTCGGCGCCCATGCGGGCGATCTCGGCCTTGATGATCTCGATCGTCTCCGGCGCGCGGTCGGCGCGGGTGGCCGTGCCGCCGGCGAAGGCGTCGGCATGGTCGAGATTGACCAGCGCCGTCGAGACCGAATAGGCGAGGCCACGCTTCTCGCGGACCTCCTTGTAGAGACGCGAGGAGAAGGAGCCGCCGCCCAGCACGTGGTTGACGACATAGGCGGCCATGAAATCGGGATCCTGGCGCGGGATGCCCGGACCGCCGAAGCGGATGAGCGTCTGCGGGTTGGGCTGGTCGAGGGCGAGGACGCCGGCGGCCGGCACGGTCTCGGCGATCGGCGTCAGCTCGGCCTTCGCCGGCAGCGGCCCGAAAGCGCGGGCGAGCAGCGCGCTCGCCTCATCCGGGCTGATCGCGCCGACCAGTGCCACCTTCAGGCCGTCGCGCGCGAAGACCCGCTTGCGATAGGCATCGAGATCGGCGTTCGAGATCGCGGCGACGCTGTCGAGCGTGCCATCGATCGGCTGGCCATAGGGATGGTCGGGAAAGGCATGGGCGCAGATGGCCAGCGTCGCCGCCGTCTGCGGGTCTGTCACGTCGCGCCGTATCCCGTCGAGGATCTGCGCGCGGATACGCTCCACCGGCTCCTTGTCGAAGCGCGGCTTCTGCAGGGCGAGCGCGAGGAGACGGAAGGCCTCCTCCTTGTCCTCGGCTAGCATCTTCACATCGCCGTAGAAGCTGTCGCGGCCGGCATCGAAGGAGAGGCTGATCGAGCGGCCGTCGAGGGCGGACTGGAAGGCCTGGCTCGTCATGTCGCCGGCGCCCTCGTCGAGAAGACTGGACAGCATGGCTGCGACGCCGGGCTTGCCCGCCGGGTCCTGTGCCGCGCCGCCCTCGAAGGCGAAGTCCATCGCGATCATCGGCACGGTGTAGTCCTCGACCAGCCAGGCCTCGACCCCCTCGGGCGCCGAAATCTGCTTGATCGACATGGCCTGGCTCGCCGGCACGACGGCCACGAGGCCGACGAGGGCGCAGGCGAGACGGGCGAATAGAGTGGCCATGGGGTCGTTCTCCGTTCGGTCAGCTGCGGCCCTGGGCCGGCGCGGGAATGAGGGAACCGGTCACGGACCGGCGCGCGTCGAGATAGGCCGCGGCGGCCGCGGTGATGTCGGCGGCGGTCACGTCGCCGATGCGCGAGGGCCACTCCTGGACCGCTTCCAGAGGCTGCCCGGTCGCCATGGCCGTGCCGATGATGCGGGCCAGCACGGACTGGCTGTCCTGGGCGTAGATGGCCATGGCCCGCGTGCGGCGCTTGGCTGCGTCCAGTTCGTCAGGCGTGACGCCATGGTCGCGGATATCGACGATTACGGCATCGACGGCCGCCTCGAGCTTCGCAAGGGGGACGTCGCCGCGCGGCGCGGCATAGACGGCGAAGCTGCCATAATCGAGCGCCTCGCCAGAGTAATAGGCGCCGGCCGAGGCGGCGATCCCGTCCTTGACCACGAGCTGGCGATAGAGACGGCTGGTCGGTCCGCGGCCGAGGATATCGGCCAGCACGTCGAGCGCCTCTGCCTCTCCCGGCTTCGCCGACGCATAGGACGGCACCAGATAGTTGCGGGTCCAGGACGGCTCGGTCACCCGCGGATCGGCCAGCGTCACCGTGCGCGCGGCAAGCGGCGGCGGTTCCATCGGCCGATGGCGCGGCCCCGGCTCGGCGCGGACCTTGACCCGGCCGAAGGTCGCCTCCGCCTGGCGTCGCACCTCGTCGGGCGTCACGTCGCCGGCGACGACGAGGATCGCGTTGTTGGGCGTGTAGTAGCGGCGATACAGGGCCAGCGCGTCCTCGGCGGTCAGGCCCTGCATCTCATGCTGCCAGCCGATGATCGGGATCCCGTAGTGGTGATTCTGATAGAGCGCGGCGTTGATCGCCTCGCCGAGCTGCGAGGCCGGGTTGTTGTCGACCCGCATGCGCCGCTCCTCGAGGATCACGTCGCGCTCCGGGGCCGCGACAGCGTCGTCGATCACGAGACCATCCATGCGGTCGGCCTCGAAGGCCATCAGCGTGCCGAGCTGCTGCTTGCCGATCGTCTGGTAGTAGGCCGTCGCATCGGCGGTCGTGAACGCATTCTCCTGGCCGCCGCCCTCGGACACCTTGGACGAGAACTCGCCGGCCGGATGCGCCTTGGTCCCCTTGAACATGAGATGCTCGAGGAAATGCGCGATGCCCGACTTGCCTGGCGGATCGTCGGCGGCGCCGACCTTGTACCAGACCATGTGGGTCACGATGGGCGCCCGGTGATCGGGCACGACCACGACCTGCATGCCGTTGGACAGGCTGAAGGTCGTCGCGTCGGGGGCGATCCTGACCGGTGCCGCCATCGGCGCGGCCGGATGCGCCGGAGCATCGGCCGGTGCCGCGCGGCCCACGGCGGGAGCGGAGAGAATGACAGCCGATAGGCCTATGGCGGCGAGGAAAGAGGCGCGGCGGATGCCGGATGCGGGAGTGCTGACGCGCTGATCCATCGGTCCTCGAGACGCCTGTCACCCCCTGCCCGAAATCGAGCCTAGGATAAGCGAACGGGCGAAGCGAGAAAAATGTGATCAGGCCGCGGTGCGGCGGAGGAACACCAGTTGCGTGTCGCCGGCCTCGCGACGATCGATCACTTCGAGCCCGGCAATGGGCTCGATCGCCGCCGCGCCGCTCTCCTCGAGGACGCAGAGCGCATCGGCGGCGAGCCAGCCGCCGTCGAGCGCGGAGGCGAGAGCCGGCTCGCCGAGCCCGCGGCCATAGGGCGGATCGGCGAAGACGAGATCGAAGGGCGGCACGGTTCCGGCCGGGCCGAGCTTGGTCGCGTCGCGTCGGAAGAGGCGCGTACGGCCGGTGAGCCCGAGGTCCTCGATATTGCGGCGGATGAGCCCGCGGGCCTCGACGCCCTCGTCGACGAACAGCGCATAGGCCGCGCCGCGCGACACGGCTTCGAGCCCGAGCGCGCCCGTCCCGGCAAAGAGATCAAGCACCCGCGCGCCCCGAACCTTGTCGCCATGCGCATGCGCGAGGATGTTGAAGAGGCTCTCGCGCAGGCGGTCTGAGGTGGGTCGGATCGACTGGGTCTTCGGGCCGGCCAGCGTGCGGCCGCGAAAATCACCGCCGACGATCCGCACCGCCGCCTCCCCGTCCCGGTCCGCCCTTGCCGCCGCCACCGCCGGATCGGCCGCCTGAGGGGCGACCGCCGGGATTGCCATCCCTCGGCTTGCTGTCTCTCGACTTGTTGTCTCTTGGCTTGGAGCCTGCCCCAGGGCGCTCCCCCGGCCTGCCGCCGCCCGGCTTGTCGGCGCCGCCGCGAGCGGGGCCGGACCGGCCGGTCGCCGGTTTGCCGTCACGCGCGGGCTTACCTTCACGCAGAGACTTGCCTTCACGCACCGGTTTGCCTTCACGGAATGGCTTGCCGTCGCGCGCCGTCCTGCTTTCGGAGGCCGTCTTGCCGCCGGCGCGCGGACGCGGCGAACCGCTGCGCGCGGGGCGATCGCCGGTCGCCGCGGAACCCCGCTTGGCGGCCGCGCCGCGCGACTTCGAGCCACCCCTGGCGCCACCCTTGGCGCCGTCCTCGCCGTCCTCGCGCCGCCGGGCGCTGCGCGCGGCGCGCGCTTCGGCCGCCGCCTCCTCGCGCTCATAGGCGAGCCGGCGCTGGTCCGAGATCGGCCGGCCGCGACGACGCGGCGCCTCGTCGGCCTCGGCCGTGGCGCGGCCGGAGGCCGGACGTGACCGGGCCGTCGTGCGGGCTGCCCCCTCTGCGGATCGAGCGGGACGCGCCGGCCTCGCCGGTGCGCCCTCGCTCCGCGCAGCGGGCTTCGGCACAGGTTTCGCCGCCGGACGCCCTTCCCTCTCGGGTGCTCGCTCGCGGAGCGGCGCATCGAAATCGGCGCCGGCGTCGCGCATCAGCTTTTCGCCGAGCTGGTCGCGCAGCACGCGGCCGCGAATTTCCACCACCTCGCCCTCGGCGAGATCGCCGAGCTGGAAGGGACCATAGGAGACGCGGATCAGGCGGTTGACGTCGAGGCCGAGGCTGGCGAGCACATTCTTGACCTCGCGGTTCTTGCCCTCGCGCAGTGCCAGCGTGATCCAGACATTGCTGCCCTGGATGCGCTCGAGCATGGCGTCGATGGCGCCATACATCATGCCGTCGATGGTCACGCCGTCCTTGAGCCGCTCGAGCTCGGGCGGATTGACCTCGCCCCAGGCCCGCGCGCGATAGCGGCGCAGCCAGCCGGTCGAGGGCAGCTCCAGCATCCGGGCGAGGCCGCCGTCATTGGTCAGCAGCAGCAGGCCTTCGGTGTTGATGTCGAGCCGGCCCACGGCGATGACGCGCGGCATATGGTCGGGCAGCGCGTCGAAGACGGTCGGCCGCCCTTCCGGATCGCGCGCCGTCGTCACGAGGCCGCGCGGCTTGTGATAGAGCCACAGACGCGTGCGCTCGCGCTCCGGCAGCGGCTCGTCGTCGACCGTGACGCGATCCTTCGGGCCGACATTCACGGCCGGCGAGGTCAGCACCTCGCCATTGATCGCAACGCGGCCCTCGGCGATCCAGCGCTCGGCGTCGCGGCGCGAGCAGAGCCCGGCGCGCGCCAGCACCTTGGCGATGCGGTCGCCATCCTCGCCATCGGCGTCGGCGTCGTCTATGCGTCTCTTCGGCGGTTTGTTCGGCGGCTTCATCGGGTTTCACCTCGGCCGCTTCCTTAACAGAGCGGGGCGAGGGAGGCGAGACGGATGAACGCGTTCGCTTCGGGTCCGATGCAGGCAGCGCTCGCCGAGGCGCGGGCGGCGGCGGAGCGTGGCGAGGTGCCGATCGGCGCCGTGATCGTCCGCGACGGCGCCGTGATCGCGGCCGACGGCAACCGGACGCTGGAGCTCAAGGACCCCACCGCCCATGCCGAGATGCTCGTAATCCGCGCCGCGGCGGCGGCGATCGGCTCGGAACGGCTCATCGGCTGCGACCTCTATGTGACGCTGGAACCCTGTCCGATGTGCGCCGCCGCCATCTCCTTCGCGCGGCTGCGGCGGCTCTATTACGCCGCCGCCGATCCGAAGGGCGGCGCGGTCGAGAGCGGCGTCCGCCTCTACAGCCAGCCGACCTGCCACCACGCGCCCGAGGTCTATGACGGCATCGCCGCCGCCGAAGCCGCGACGATGCTGCGAGACTTCTTCCGGCAGCGGCGCTGACATCCGGCCCCGCCTGCACGAAACTGCACGAATCAGGCGGCCTGCAGCGTGCAGCCGGGGACATCCTCCAGCCGGTGATAGACCGGAAGGCCGCGCTCGGTGGCGATCTTCACGTCGAGATCGGCCCCCTTCGACGCGCCGGGAATGCGCAGCACCGCGTCGCAGCGCGGCAGCAGCCGGTGCGCAACGGGATAGGCGATTTCCTCATAGACCGCATCGCCGACGGCGCGCGAGCCGGCGACGGCCATCAACGGCAATGCAAGCCACTCGCCGATCAGCGGAATATGACCGGCCCGGAACAGCGGCAGCGCCGCCTCTTCCAGCCGCCGGAGATTGTCGGCCATGCGCGCCGGATCGTCGCCGGTGCCGGAGCGATAGGGGCCGGCGACGAGGATGATCATCGGCGCGACGGCGGTTTCGGGATTTGACATCGGAGGACCTCTTGCAGGAAAGTTGCACGAACATTCCCGACACTGCACGAAATGAACGTTTCGTGCAAGCTCGTGCAGGACCGAGATGCTGACCAGCGAACGCAAGCGCCTGATCCTCGACCGCCTCGGCCGCGACGGGCGGGTGGTCGCCAAGGCGGTCAGCCAGGAGCTCGGGCTTTCGGAAGACACGATCCGCCGCGACCTTCGCGAACTGGCATCGGAGGGCAAGTTGCAGCGCGTCCATGGCGGCGCCTTGCCGGCCTCGCCCGGCGTCGCCGATTTCGCGACGCGCGAGGCGATCGCCACCGAGGGTAAGCGCGCCATCGGCCGCGCCGGCGCCGCGATGATCGAGGACGGCCAGGTCGTGATCCTCGATGGCGGCACGACGGCGCTGGAACTCGCGCGCCAGCTTCGCCCGAACCTTCGCGCGACCATCGTCACCCACTCGCCGAGCACGGCGATGGCACTGATGCCGCATCAGGGCGTCGAGGTGATCATCATCGGCGGACGGCTGTTCCGCCACTCGATCGTGACGGTCGGCGCGATCGCCGCAGAAGCGATCCAGCGCATCCGCGCCGATCTCTACTTCCTCGGCGTCACCGGCATCCATGCCGAGGCGGGCCTGACCACCGGTGACATCGAGGAAGCCGCGATCAAGCGCGCGCTGATGGCGCAGGCGGCGGAGACCATCGCCCTCGCCTCGTCGGAAAAGATCGGCGCCGTCTCGCCCTTTCTCGTCGCGCCCGTCGCGGCGCTGGCGGGGATGATCGTGGAGGGCGGCCTGCCGGAGGAGAAGCTCGCGCCGCTCGCCCACGCGGGGGTCGCGGTGACGCGGTCCTGATGATCGGAACACCATCCCGACGGTCTGCCCAATGTCTCCCCGGCGCGCCTAGATCCACGCCCTGCGGTTGCGGCAACTGCCTTTCCGTCCTAGGCTTGCGCCATGACGATGTTCGCCTCCTCGACCTTTTTTCGAGCCTAGCCGCGCTTTCGCGTGCGCTTGAAGCCCGGGAGGCCGTGGGCCGACGGCCCGCTCCCGTGGCATGAACTCGAACTTGGTACGAGAGGTTCTCCGTGACTCCCCTTCCTGCTTCGTCCGACGCCTTGCGTGCGGACTTTATCCGCGACGGATTCGTTCGGATCGATGGTGCCTTTCCCCGCGAGCTTGCTGCCGCCGCGAGGGAAGTCCTCTGGCGCGACAGCGGCTGCAACCCCGACGAGCCCGCGTCATGGACGCATCCGGTCGTGCGTCTCGGCTTCTATTCGGGCCCGCCTTTCGTCGCCGCGCTGAATACGCCGCGGCTTCAAGGGGCCTATGACCTTCTCGCCGGCGAGGGGCAGTGGCTGCCGCTCGCGTCGGTCGGCACCTTCCCGATCCGTTTTCCGTCGGAAGCCGATCCCGGCGACACGGGCTGGCATGTCGATGTCAGCTTCGACCACGAGAAGCCCGACTTCATGGACTGGCGCTGCAACGTCACGTCGCGCGGCCGAGCCTTGCTGTTGGTCGCCCTGTTCTCGGATGTCGGGCCCGATGATGCGCCGACGCGGCTGAGGGCAGGGTCGCACCGCTCCATCGCGCGGCGCCTCGCCCCCGCCGGAGCGGCGGGGCTGACGCTGCGTGAGCTTGCCGCGACCGGCTTCGCCGAGAGCGCGGACAGCCGCGAGGTGCTCGCGGTCGGAAAGGCCGGCACGGTCTATGCCTGCCATCCCTTCCTGGTTCATTCGGCCCAGCCTCATCGCGGGCGGACGCCGCGCTTCATGGCGCAGCCCGCGCTCCTGCCGCGTGGCGCGGTGGCCTTCGGCGGCGCGGGAGACGGCTCGGCCGTGGGCGAAGCAATCCGCGCCGCGCTTGCCGAGAGTTGACGGCGCAAAAGAAAAGGGCGCGGCTCGCGCCGCGCCCTTCCCCGAACTCTTTGCGGATCGGACTTCTTAGAAGTCCATGCCGCCCATGCCGCCGCCGCCCGGCATCGCCGGAGCGCCGGAAGCCGGCTTCGGCAGATCGGCGATGAGGGCCTCGGTGGTGACGATCAGCGAAGCGACCGAAGCGGCGTCCTGCAGGGCAGTGCGCACGACCTTGGTCGGGTCGATGATGCCGGTCGCGACGAGGTCGACATACTCTTCCGACTGTGCGTCGAAGCCGAAGGTCTCGGACTTGCTCTCGAGAACCTTGGAGACGACGATCGAACCCTCGACGCCGGCGTTCTCGGCGATCTGGCGGATCGGCGACTCGAGCGCCTTCAGCACGATCTTGATGCCGGCCTCGATGTCCGAGTTGTCGCTCTTCAGCTTCTCGACGGCCTTCTTGGCGCGGAGCAGCGCCGAGCCACCGCCCGGAACGATGCCTTCCTCGACCGCGGCGCGGGTAGCGTTCAGCGCGTCGTCGACGCGGTCCTTGCGCTCCTTCACCTCGACTTCGGTCGCGCCGCCGACGCGGATCACCGCGACGCCGCCAGCGAGCTTGGCGAGACGCTCCTGCAGCTTCTCACGGTCGTAGTCCGAGGTGGTCTCCTCGATCTGCGCCTTGATCTGCGAAACGCGGCCCTCGATCTCCTTCTTCTTGCCTGCGCCGTCGACGATGGTCGTGTTCTCCTTGGAGATCGTGACCTTCTTGGCGCGGCCGAGCATGGCGAGCGAGACATTCTCGAGCTTGATGCCGAGATCCTCGGAGATCACCTGGCCAGCGGTGAGGATCGCGATGTCCTCGAGCATGGCCTTGCGGCGGTCACCGAAGCCCGGGGCCTTGACGGCCGCGACCTTGAGGCCGCCACGGAGCTTGTTGACGACGAGCGTGGCCAGAGCCTCGCCCTCGACGTCCTCGGAGATGATGAGGAGCGGCTTGCCCGACTGGACGACGGCCTCGAGCACCGGCAGCATCGACTGCAGGTTCGAGAGCTTCTTCTCGTGCAGGAGGATGAACGGATCGTCGAGCTCCGTGACCATCTTCTCGGCATTGGTGATGAAGTAGGGCGAGAGATAGCCGCGGTCGAACTGCATGCCCTCGACGACCTCGAGCTCGGTCTCGGCGGTCTTGGCTTCCTCGACGGTGATGACGCCCTCGTTGCCGACCTTCTGCATCGCCGAAGCGATCATCTGGCCGACTTCCTTCTCGCCATTGGCGGAGATGGTGCCGACCTGGGCGACTTCCTCGGAGGTCTTGATCTTCTTCGAGCGCTTCTCGAGATCCTTGACGGCCTCGGTGACCGCGAGGTCGATGCCGCGCTTCAGATCCATCGGGTTCATGCCGGCGGCAACCGCCTTGGCGCCTTCCTTCACGATCGCCTGGGCGAGGACCGTGGCGGTCGTGGTGCCGTCACCGGCCTTGTCGTTGGTCTTCGAGGCGACCTCGCGCAGCAGCTGCGCGCCGAGGTTCTCGAACTTGTCCTCGAGCTCGATCTCCTTGGCGACGGAGACGCCGTCCTTGGTGATGCGGGGAGCGCCGAACGACTTCTCGATCACGACGTTGCGGCCCTTCGGACCCAGCGTGACCTTCACGGCGTTGGCGAGGATATCCACGCCGCGCAGCATCTTTTCGCGCGCATCGGCGGAGAATTTTACTTCCTTGGCAGCCATTTGCCTTATCCTTCAGTTACAGACGGGACAATAAAAAACCGCGTTAAGGGATGCCCTTACGCGGCCTTCTTGCCGGCAGACTTCGTCTCGATCACGCCGAGAATGTCGGACTCTTTCATGATCAGGAGATCTTCGCCGTCGATCTTCACCTCGGTGCCCGACCACTTGCCGAACAGGATGCGATCGCCAGCCTTGACGTCGAGCGCGACCAGCTTGCCGGCCTCATCACGAGCGCCCGGACCGACGGCCACGACCTCGCCCTCCTGCGGCTTCTCCTTGGCGGTGTCGGGGATGATGATGCCGCCCTTGGTCTTCTCTTCGCCTTCGAGGCGACGGACGACGACGCGGTCATGCAGAGGACGGAAACCCATCTTACTTCTCTCCTCGCGTGGAGGCTCCCCATGGGAGCCCGAATGAAACGGGGGCTGTTAGCACTCGTCAATTACGAGTGCCAAAGCGCGCCGTCGATCTAGGAGCCCCCCCGCCCCTTGTCAAGGAGACCGCAAGGCGCCGCGGCGAGGATTTTTTCGCGAAGTCGCGAGTCGGCGTGGCGATAGCGGATGTTCAAGGCGGGACGATGTCAGCCACTGTCCCGCCCCGTCATCTAGCGGCGCTGCTCAATAGCCCATGTTGACTGGCCGGGCCGACAAAGCTGCATTAATGCACCAACGGCCGCCAAAAGGTTTCACGCGACGAGCCAACGCCCTCTTGATGCTGGCGAGCCGCAGCCGGCCCGCGTAATGTTGCAGTGCACACGCCATGATGCAGCGACGGATGTGAGCGAAATCACGAGGACGCCAAGGCGCGCCTCCTGTCGAGCTTGCGACATCGCAACGGATGTTATTGCCTTGTCACCCGTTTGGAGCGGAAATGACTGCCCGATACAGACCGGAGATTGATGGTCTTCGAACCGTCGCGGTTCTATCTGTCATCATCTATCATCTCGAGATACCGCTCGGCTCTTCGTTCCTGCTGCATGGCGGATTCCTGGGCGTCGATATCTTCTTCGTTCTGTCCGGCTACCTCATCGGCGGAATCATCCTGAGGGAACTGCAGGATACCGGCCGCTTCAGCTTCTCCAATTTCTACGCAAGGCGTATCCGCCGCATCTTTCCGGAGCTGATCTTCGTCATCCTGGTCAGCATTCCCGTGGCCTGGGCGATCCTGCTGCCGTCGGAACTCGTCCGGTTTGCCACGTCGATCATCTCGGCGCTCGGCTTCTTCAGCAACTTCTACTGGTATCAGGAACTCGGCGAGTACGGTGCCCAGTCAGGCCTCCTGCAGCCGTTCCTGCATACGTGGAGCCTGTCGATCGAGGAGCAGTTCTACGTCGTCTTCCCCGTACTCCTGATCGTCCTCTACAAGATCAAGTCGGGAAAATGGATCGGACCGGCGCTGATCGCCCTGATCCTGATCAGTCTCGTCCTCTGCCAGTTCACGACCTTCATCAAGCCGCCTCTTTCCTTCTTTTCCCCGGTCAGCCGCGCCTGGGAACTGCTCGCGGGCGCAGGACTGGCCTTTCTCGAGCTGAAGCGACCCGGCCTGCTGCTCAACAGTCGGATCGCCGGGTTCATTCCCTCGATCATGGCGGTCGTGATGCTGCTGTCCCTGGCTTTCGTGAGCCTCGACGACGGCCATCCGGGCATCGTGACGATACCGATCATCGTCGCAACCTGCGGCGTGATCTGGTTCGCGCGAAAGGACGAGATCACCACCCGGCTGCTGTCCACGTCCGGCATGACCTATGTCGGAAAGATCTCGTACGCGCTCTATCTCTGGCACTTCCCGATCTTCGCATTCGGACGACTCAGGTCTCTCGAGGCGCCCACGGCGCTCGACATGCTCGGATGGGTGGCGCTCACATTCGTGATGTCCTGGATCGGCTACACGGTCGTGGAGCGCCCCTTCCGCTTCAAGATTCAGACGCGGCCCTTCGCGTCGTCGATCGCCGCCTCGCTCGTGGCGATCGCGTGCTTCACCGTGGTTGTCGTGCGGGATGACGGCTTCCCGGGCCGGTTCGCCTACATGGCTGCCCGGCTGGGGGAGAACAAGATCGATGCCGAAGCGCTGGCCGAGGAATCGATGAAGATCCTCGACGAGCTGGCGCCCAACGAGTCCATTGGCCGCTGGAACGCGGGCGTCCGATCGAAGCATGAGATCGAGGACAACTGGTTCTCGGGTCAGGCCGCCGAGAATGTGCTCGTGATCGGCAATTCGCACAGCAAGGACATGTTCAACGCGGTGTATCAGAACCGCGACCGCTTGCAGGGCGTCGAGTTCGCTCGCCTGGCTTTCGACGCGGACATGTCCGCGAAGTCGTTCGATCAGATGTTCGATCTGCCGAACTACAAGAACGCCACCACCATCATGGTCGCGCCGAAATACCGTTCGACCTCCATTCTCTCGCTCGACCGATACCTGGCGCGGATGCTCAAGGACGGCAAGAAGGTCATCCTCGTCGGCAATACGGCCGAATTCAGCTCTCCCGGCACCATGCCGATCTTCGACTGGTACATCTGGAAGCAGACGGGCGATGTCGATTTCAAGCAGCTGAACCAGCTCGCCTACAAGTATGAATCCGAGGAGGCGAAGATCTATACGGCGCGCGTCGCCGCGCTGGCCGAAAAATATGGAGTTCCGTTCTACGACCGTCGGGCTCTGGTCTGCGACGACCTCGCAAAGGAATGCGCGATGGTGACCCCGGAGGGCAAGCGCACGATGTATGACGCGTCGCACTGGACCCTCGATGGAGCCGGCTATTTCGGGAGCCGGGCCGCCGACATGGGCTGGCTGAAGCCGGACGAAGCCGTTCCGGTGAGCCAGCAGGGGCTCTGACCCGCGGCCTCGGATCCGCGTCGCTCTTGTGGGGCACATGGTCGGGCAGCGGGAATGAAGGGCAACGGCCCGCTGACCTGCCGCATCGGCTATGCAGCCGCGCCGGGAGGATGTTCGGCGCGTACCGGGCGCTTCAGACCCAGTCGGGGCTCGGCGTTTCGCGGGCGAGCGCGTCGACGGCCGCCTCCAGTCGCTGCATGAAGCCCTCGCCGGCGCCGGTCATGGGCTCGCCGATCACCACGTCGCAGAAGAACGGGACCGGAAGATGGTCGCCCTTCGGCAACACCCGGCCGAAGCCGCGCAGGAAGACCGGCAGGACCGGCACGTCGGGCCGGCGGCGGGCGATATGGCCGATGCCGCGCTTGAAGGCCTGGCGCGTCTCGGGCTCGCCGCGCGAACCTTCGGGGAAGATGATCAGCACGTCGCCGCGATCGAGCGCCTCCAGCGCATCGGCCAGCGGATCGCGACCGCCCCGGCCACCGGTCCGCTCGACGGGAATGATCGCGAGAAGATCGAGCGCGAACCATTTGAGCAGGCGGTTCTTCAGGAAATAGTCCGCTGCCGCAACGGCATGGACATGCTGCAACTGGCGGAGCTGGAAGAGCGACATCAGCGCCAGCGTGTCGAGATGGCTGTTGTGATTGGCGGCGATGATGAGCGGCCCCGCCTTCGGCAGCCGCTCGCGATGGCGCACCGCGAGCCCGATCGCGACGAGCAGGAACGGCCGCACCACGCCGGCGAAGAACGCGAGCCGCAGCATCGAGCGCAGCCGCAGGCGGAGGCCCCCGGGGCTAGAAGTAGAAATAGCGGACGACATGGAAGAACAGCGGCGCGGTGAAGACGAGGCTGTCGATGCGGTCGAGAATGCCGCCATGGCCCGGCAGCATGGTGCCGGTATCCTTGATGCCGAGATCGCGTTTCACGGCCGACATGACGATGTCGCCGAAGAAGCCGGCGACGGCGAGCAGCGCACCGATCGCCGCGCCGGCGAGCGGCGCGATCGGCGTCAGCACCGGCGCCAGCAAAGCGGCGAGAACCGTCGTCGCGGCGAGGCCGCCGAGAAAGCCCTCGACCGTCTTGTTGGGCGAAACCTTGGGCGTGATCTTGCGGCGGCCGAACCGGCGGCCTGACACGAACTGCGCGACGTCGTTGAACTCCGTCACGATGATGAGGAAGACGAGAAGGCCGGCGCCGGTCCCCTCCGGCGAGCCGGGTGTCGGCACCGCGAGGAGATAGGCGGCATGGCTGATCGCGAAGACGGCGATCATCAGCCCCCAGTGCAGCGTGCCGGCCGCCTTGAGGAAGCCCGCCGTCTCACCGCGCAGCACCAGCGCCGCCGGCAGGACGAGGAACATGTAGACCGGGATGAAGATGACGAACATGCCGTACCAGGCACTGCCGACCCAGTAGTACTGGATGGGCACGGCGAGATAGGCGACGAGCAGCACGACGCGATCCGTCCGCCGCGTCGGGATGATGGTGAGATATTCCTTGAGCGCCAGATAGCTGACGAAGGCGAGCAGCACGATCATGGCCAGGCGGCCGAGGAGGAGCGCCGCCACCAGGATCGCCACCATCACCCACCAGGAGCGGATGCGCGCCTTCAGCTCGGCGTGCTTGGCGGCCGCCTTCTCGTCGCCGCCGGGCCGGCGCAGACGGACGAAGACCGACGCGAAGACGAGCCCGGCCAGAATGATGCCGACCACCGCCACCAGCGGCACTGGGAGGCCGCGTCCGGCGAAGAAACCTCCGATCTCCGTGAGGAGCGCGCTCATGGCTTACCGCCGAGAAGCGCATGTGCGCGGCGGACCGCCGTAAAGACAGTCAGCGCGGCGAGGGCCGCGAAGACGGGATCGATCCACACGCCGCCCGGCACCCCGGCAGCGAGCGCGGCTGCGAGGAGGCCGATCGCGGCGGCGCGGTCCGATTTGCCCATCGGCCCGTCATAGGCGCGCGGCGCGCCGATGGACGGTCCGAGGACTCCGACGAACTCCGTCAACACTGCGCCAAACACGAAGGCGACGATCGGAAGCGGGCCGGCCCCGAACGGCGCGAGCGCCGGCACCAGCGCGAGATAGAGCGCCGCATCGGAGACGACGTCGCCCGTCTCGTTGAGGATGGCGCCGACGCGGGATTTCTGCCCGTGCTCGCGGGCCAGCATGCCGTCGATCGCGTTCAGCGCCATGCGCAGGAAGAGGACGAGCGGCATCAGAAGGAGGCTCGCACGGCTGCCGGCGAGAAGCGCCAGCGCGAGGCCGGCGACGATGCTCATCGCGGCGGCGGCCACCGTCACCTGGTTGGCGGTGACGCCGGCGCGCGCGAGGGCGCCGACAGCGGGCCTCAGCACCGCCTGGAACCGCGGCTTCAGATCGTAGACGCTGGCCATTCGCCGCCCCTTCGCCGGATCCCCGCCCGGCCGGACGTCCTCAGCATGGCGGCCCCGGCGAAGCAGTGAGCGCGATCACAAGTCCCGTCAGCCGCCGGCGATCGTGATCGGCAGGTCGATCGGCGCCGACTTGCCCGTCGCGGCATCGGTGACCGTCAGCACGAGCTGGTAATCGCCCGGTTTCAGGTCCGGCAGCATGAAGGTGACGGTGATGTGGAAATCGCGGCTCTTGCTGCGGCTCGTCTTTTCCAGAACCGCCGGAGCCGAGGACTTCGCCAGGATCAGGCCCTTGGCGTTGCGGATCGCGATCTGGGTTCGGAAGGTGATCTTCTCGGCGCCGTTCTCGTCCTGCCAGCCGAAGCCGACCGGCTCGGCATAGATCTTGAGCTCGGCCCCGGGCGGGAAGACGGCGTAGGGACGCGGCTTGAACTCGCCGAAACCAGTCGCCTCGTCCACGAACAGCGCCTTGCGGAACGTCAGCGGCGCCGCCTTCCAGAAGGCTTCGACCGAGGCGTCCAGCGCCTCGATGGCCTTGTCGACCTTGCCCTCGCCAAGCAGCCGCTCGGCGTCGGCCGCCTTGTCGGCCACCTCGCCCGCCGCCGCCGCGACCGGCGCACCTGCAACCGCGAGAGCCATGGCCCCCGCCAACGCCATCCCGGACAGCCGGGACGCCCCAAACGTCATGACCTTCCCCTCGACTGGCGCCGATCCTGCGCCGCAACAGCCCTTTTCGGCCGGAACATGCCGTTCCGGCCCCTTGCGTGCAAGCATTTCGGTGGCTGAGGATCGCGTAACCGCGCAACGTGGCTAAGACGTGCGCCTTTCCTGCCAGGCCTGGCGCTTGCGATAGATCGTCGACGGGCTGATCTCGAGCGCCGCCGCGGCGCGCGCGATATTGCCGGCGAAGGCACCGACCGCGCTTTCGATGATCGAACGCTCCTGCTCCCAGAAGGGCATGATCCCGCCGGAAGCGGCGCGCATCGCCGCCGGATCCTCGATCCGCGTCTCGGCGCGGGTCTCGGGCCGCAGGCTGGCGCCGCCGGAGCGGAGCGTCGCCGGAAGCATGGCGGCCGTCACCTCGCCGCCCTGGTTGAGCACCACCGTGCGGCGGATTGCGTTCTGGAGTTCGCGCACATTGCCCGGCCAGATGTGGCCCGCGAGGCAGGCGGCGGCGTCGGGTGCGAAGCCGCGGAAGTCACGGCCCTCTTCCGCCGCGTAGCGGTCGAGGAACGCCCCGGCGAGCAGCAGGACGTCGTCGCCGCGCTCGCGCAGCGGCGGCATATGGATCGGCAGCACATGCAGCCGGTAGAACAGGTCCTCGCGGAAGCGGCCGGCGGCGATCTCCGTGAAGGGGTCGCGATTGGTCGCGCTGACGATGCGGACATCGACGCGGCGCACTGTGGCGTCGCCGACCCGCTGCACGGTTCCGCTCTGCAGGAAGCGCAGGAGCTTGGCCTGGAGGCCGAGATCCATCTCGCCGATCTCGTCGAGGAACAGCGTGCCGCCATCGGCAAGTTCGGCCGCGCCGGCGCGGGTCTCGGTCGCGCCGGTGAAGGCGCCGCGCGTGTGGCCGAAGATCTCGCTTTCCATGAGATCCTTGGGAATCGCGCCGCAGTTGATCGCGACGAAGGGCTTGCCGCCGCGGCCGGAACGCGCATGCAGCGCCTCGGCGCAGAGTTCCTTGCCGGTGCCGCTTTCGCCGGTGATGAAGACCGGAGCGCGCGAGGGCGCGATGCGCTCGATCTGCTCGAAGACGGCGCGCATGGCGGCGGAGCGGCCGACGAAGCCCTCGAACGGTGCTGCCGCCGCGGCGGGCGCGGGCGTCGCCGCCGCCGTCGCCTGATCCCACTGGGTGATCGCGGCTTCCAGCCGCTCGAGCAGAGCGGCCGCGCCATAAGGCTTCGGCAGATAGTCGACCGCCCCGGCCTTGATGGCGGCGACGGCGGTGTTGATGGAGCCGCGCGCGCTGGTCGCGATCACGCGGATCGGCTGGCTCTTGAAGGCGGCCAGCGCCTCGATGCCGCCGAGCGTTTCGAGATCAGCGAGAACGACGGCGCGCGAACCCTCGCCGACGGCGCCGATCGCCTCGTCGCCGCTGGCCAATCCAAGGGCCGGACCCGCCAGCCCTTCGAGCGAGCCGGCATGCGCCGCCGCGATGCGCCGCTGCACCGGATCGGCATCGACAATGAACACCTGGACAGGCTCTTTCGAGCCGTCGACGAACCCCATAACAGGAAGACCCCTCTTCCGCGCGGCAAATGCCAGCATCGCGACGGTGACAGGATAGGGTAAACAAAGGGTTCCAATGAACGGTTGCACTGCCGCAAAAATGTTGCACCGCAACCTTTCGCGCCGGTCCGCCAGGTCCCGGCTTGACCCTGGCGCCTCGAACCAATAGGCGCATCGCATGGCCAATCTGTCGTCGCCTCCGCCCGTGCCGGGCCTCTCCGCCCTCGCCGACTCCTATGATGTCGTGCTCTGCGACGTCTGGGGCGTCGTGCACAACGGCGTCACGTCCTTTCCCGAGGCGCGCGCGGCGCTGAGGGCTTATCGTCAGGGCGGCGGCACGGTGGTCCTGATCACCAATGCGCCGCGCACCAGCCATTTCATCGTCGAACAGCTTGGCGTGCTCGGCGTCGAGCGGGATGCCTTCGACGACATCGTGACCTCGGGCGACGTGACGCGCGCCCTGCTCGCCGAGCGCGGCCCGGTCCGCTTCCACCATATCGGCCTCGAGCGCGATCTGACGCTCTACGAGGGCCTCGCGCTCACCCGCGTCGCGCCGGACGAGGCCGAGGTCGTGAGCTGCACCGGCCTGCGCAACGACCTTGTCGAGACGCCGGCCGACTACGAGGCGGAACTCGCGGCGCTCGCCGCGCGCGACCTGCCCTTCGTCTGCGCCAATCCCGATATCGTGGTCGAGCGCGGCCACCAGCTCGTCTATTGCGCCGGCGCGCTGGCGGCCCGCTATGCGGAGCTTGGTGGCCAGACCTTCGTCGCCGGCAAGCCGCATGCGCCGATCTATGACGCGGCGCTCGAGCGCGCGGCGCGCATTCTCGGTCGCCCCGTCGCCCGCGAGCGCGTGCTCGCGATCGGCGACGGCGCGCCCACCGACCTCACCGGTGCCGTGCGTCAGAATCTCGACGTTCTCTTCGTGACCGGCGGCATCCATTCCGGCCATTTCGGCCCGGTCGACCAGCCCGATGCCGGCGCCGTGCATCGCTTCCTCGATACGGAAAAGCTCGGGGCCCGCGCGTTCATTCCGGGGCTGCGCTGGTGACGCGGCGCGGTATCCGCTTGACGCGCCGCACAAGGGCTTGCAGCTTCGGCGGCGGCCGGCGCTCCGCGCCGGACCATTCCCCGACAACGATTGCGGCTGACGCAGGATGCTGAAGGCAGCGCCCCTGATAGGGCTCGACGCGGTTCCGACGCCGATGAAGGGCGCGGTGCTGGCGATCGGCAATTTCGACGGCATGCATCGCGGCCATCACGAGCTGTTCGCCGCCGCCCGCCGCGAGGCCGACCGGCGCGGCTGCGCGGCCCTGCTCCTCACCTTCGAGCCTCACCCCCGATCCGTGCTGCGTCCGGGCGAGCCGGTGTTCCGCCTGACGCCGCTGCCTGCCAAGGCGCAGCTCGCGGCCGCGCTCGATCTCGACGGCGTCGTCGTCGCGCGATTCGACAAGGCCTTCGCGGCGATGAGCGCCGGCGATTTCGTCCGCCAGGTGCTGGTCGAGCGGCTGGCCGTTTCGGCCGTGATCGTCGGCCACGATTTCCAGTTCGGCCACGACCGGCTCGGTTCGCCGGAGTTCCTCGCCGCCGCAGGGCGCGAGCATGGCTTCGCCACGTCGATCGTCGATGCGGTGACCGACGCCGCGGGCGTTCCCTATTCGGCAAGCCGCATCCGCCGGTTGCTGCGCGAGGCCGACATCCGCATCGCCAATGCCGAGCTCGGCTATCGCTGGTTCGTCAACGGCGACGTGCAGCACGGCGACAAGCGCGGCCGGGAACTCGGCTATCCGACCGCCAATATCCGCCTCGAAGCCGATTGCGACCTCGCGCTCGGAATCTACGCCGTGACGCTGACCCGTGCCGACGGCACCATGCTGCCCGGCGTCGCCAGCTATGGCCGGCGGCCGACCTTCGACAACGGCGCGGTGCTGCTCGAGGTGCACATCTTCGACTTTGCCGGGGACCTCTATGGCGAGACGGTGCGCGTCGCGCTCCATGCCTTCCTTCGCGGCGAAGAGCGGTTCACCTCCATCGAGGCGCTGATCGAGCAGATGGACCGCGATTCGCTGGCGGCGCGGGCGATTCTCGGCTCCGATGGACCGGGCTCGCCCATCGATCTCCGCCTCGCCGGCGGGGCGCGCCTTGCCGGAGCCGAGGGGATCGCCTAGAAGGTCCCGAAGACTGGCGCCGGAATTTCGCCCGTTTCATAGGTCTATGGTTGCGGATCGTTCTGCGTCCCGCGACCGGATGCCGAGGAGTGAACCAGGTCCCCATGCCCGTATCCAGCTTCCAGCGATTCGCCGCCCTGCCCTCGCTCGGCCTTCTGGCAGGTCTGCTCGCAGCCTGCTCCGGAACCACTTACGGCACTGGCGTGTCTCCGGAAGAACAGACGATCACCGACATCATGGGCATCGCCAGCCTCGGCGCGTCCAAGCAGCAGCCGATCGACTATCGCCCGCGCGGCAACATCGCCGTGCCGCCGAATCCGAGCGTGCTGCCCGCGCCCGGCTCCGGCCCGACCATCGCCTCGGCTGAGGCCGATCCGAACTGGCCGAAGGATCCGGACCAGGAGGCGCGCGCCCGCCGGGCCGCCAAGGACGCCTCCTTCGGCAAGCCCTCGCCGAACTTCGTGCTGCCGGCCGGACAGACCTCGCTCGGCAACGCGCAGGCCATGGCCGCCGCGCAGGGCAACGATGCCCAGCGCCGCGCCGAAGGCAAGCAGGCCTGGGACGAGCTGCACAAGTCGAAGACCGGTTCGGTCGATGCCAACGGCAATCCCGTACGCAAATATCTGACGGAGCCTCCGGTCGCCTATCGCGAGCCGGATCCGAACGCGCCGATGTCGGATCCGCCCAAGAAGAAGATGAACCTCAATCTGAGCAAGCTCTGGCCGTGGTGACGGCCGGGGCCGGCCGGCGCCCGCGCCGTCGCGGCCTCGCCTGATCGGCCCGCAGGCTCGGCGCGGTCCGACCCTCCCCTTGCGATCAATCGGGCGATGCTCCGCGCGCCGTCCTCGCGACGGGGATCGCGTCGCCCTTGCTCGCCTCCGTAACCGTCACGGCGTGACCGCCCGCCCGGTATCCGTCATCTTCCGGTAACATTCCGGCAAGGTCGCCGACAGGGACGCCTCCCCATAGTCGCGCGACGACCATCCCCATTGGAGCGAGCCGATGCGCTTTGCCGCGATCCGCGACGTGACGCGGACCATCCTGAGACTGGCGACACCCTATTTCCGATCCGAGGAACGCGTCTTCGCGATCGGCATGCTGGCCGTCGTCATCGGCCTGCAGTTGTTCGGCGTCTGGCTCAACGTCCAGTACAACTCCTGGAACAACGACTTCTACAACGCGCTGCAGAAGAAGGACTGGGCGGAATTTGTCCACCAGATGTTCTTCGTCTTCTCCTGGATCGCGGCGCTCAGCATCCTCTCCGGCACCTACCAGACCTATCTGCGCCAGTGGCTGCAGATCCGGTGGAGGCGCTGGATGGTGGCGCAATATATCGGCCGCTGGATGGCGGAGGCCCGCCATTACCGGCTGCGCCTGTCCGGCAATCCCGCCGACAACCCGGACCAGCGCATCGCGGAGGATACCGATCAGTTCGTCAACCTGACCCTGCAGATCGGCATCGCGATCCTCGGCCAGATCGTTCAGTTGGTCTCCTTCATCGTCATCCTCTGGAACCTCTCCGGCGACCAGCCGCTGCTTCTGTTCGGGCAGAGCTACCACATCCCCGGCTATCTGGTCTGGGCGGCGCTGATCTACTCGGTCATCGGCACGGTTCTGGCGCACTACATCGGCCGCGCGCTGGTCAACATCAACTTCCTGCAGCAGCGCTTTGAAGCCGATTTCCGCTTTGCGCTCGTGCGGAACCGCGAGAATGGCGAGGAGATCGCGCTGCTCGGCGGCGAGCCGGCCGAGCGCCGCGCGCTCGGCGTCCGCTTCGCCCATGTCGTCGCCAACTATTTCCGCCTGATGCTGCGCCAGAAATGGCTCAACTTCTATCAGAGCGGCTTCGGCCAGATCGCAATCATCTTCCCGTTCGTCGTGGTCGCGCCGCTCTATTTCACCACCGACATGGAGCTCGGGCGGCTGATGCAGATCGCGCAGGCCTTCGGCATCGTCCAGGCGGCGCTCTCCTTCTTCGCCAACAATTACGACACCCTCGCCGTGTGGAAGGCGGTCGTGAATCGTCTCGACGGCTTCGACACCTCGCTGCGGACGACCGAGTCCGAGGCCGCCGCCGGACCGAAGCTCGTCAAGGACGAGGCGAAGCCGGCGCTCGCGATCGACAACCTGCTGGTCCGCCTGCCTGATGGCCGGGCAATCGTCGAGGTGCCGAGCCTCACCATCGCCCCGCGCGAGCGCGTGCTCGTCACCGGGCCTTCCGGCTCCGGCAAGACCAGCCTCTTCCGGGCGCTCGCCGGCATCTGGCCATTCGGCGAGGGCGCGGCCCATATCCCGTCCAAGGCCGATCTGCTGATCCTGCCGCAGAACGCCTATATGCCGCTCGGCACGCTGCGCGCCGCCCTCGCCTATCCCGACGACCCGGACTCGATCTCTCCGGAGGCGGCGCGCGAGGCGCTCGAGACGGTCAATCTCGGCTGGCTGTCCGAGCATCTCGAGGACGAGGCGAACTGGGGCAACCGTTTGTCAGGCGGCGAGCAGCAGCGCGTGGCCGTGGCGCGGGCCCTGATCCACAAGCCCGACTGGCTGTTGCTCGACGAGGCGACCAGCGCGCTCGACGAGGCCGGGCAGGCCGAGATCTACCGGCTGCTCGACGAGAAGCTCCCCGAAGCGACCATCGTCTCCATCGGCCACCGGGCGAGCCTCGTGCCGCTGCACCAGCGTTTCCTCCGCCTCGCCAAGGGCGAGAACGGCATCCACCGCGTCGTCGAGGATGCCGAGCCGGAGCCCGTTCCGGCCTGATCAGCGGCGGAGCACGAGCGTCGGACAGTGGGAGGCGAGCGGATAGCCGCTCGCCTCGATCACCCTGACCTCGGCGAAATGGCGCCCCGCGAGGTCGACGAAGGTCGAAACGGGCGGGAAGGCGAGCGCGTAATCCGCGTCGCGCGTCAGGTCGATGGCGCCGATCTCGGCTTCCGACCAGCCTGTCTGCCGCGCCAGCAGATCGCGATCCGGGAAGAGCGCGTCGAAGCACGCGGCGATCTCGCGGACCGGCAGAACGAATCCGGGCCTTCCGGCGGCCAGCGCCATGCCGAGCCGCCAGCGCATCGCATGCAGATTGCCCGACCAGCCGGCGAGAACGTCGCGGCGGATGTCCTCAGGGGTTTCGGCCCTTTCGGGTGCCGCGAAGACGCGCAGCGCCGCGACCCCGCCCGGCTTTACTAGCCGCGCGACGACGCCCATCATCTCCGGCAGGGCGGCACCGACCGAATTGAGAGCGCCGTCGCCGAGCGCGGCATCGAACGGCCCGACCGCCGCGTCGAGGCTCAGCCAGTCCGCCAGCACCGCGCGCCGCGTCGGGCCGTCGCCCGACCAGACCGTGTCGATGACATGCTGCGAATGGTCGAAGGCGGTGAGGTCGCCGCCGAGCCCCGCCAGACCCGGCGTCATTCCGAAGAGAACGACGCGGGGACCGGCCTCCGCGATCGCCCGGCGCGCCGTTTCGATATCGCCCTCGCTCGGGCGAAGCGGCGGCGTCAGGCGGCGATGCCCCTCGGCGAAACGCTGCCATGTCGGCGATCTGTTCTCGCGCTCGTCGAGCATCGGTTATCCTCGCAAGGAATCGTGGAATCGGGGGCGGGCCGCAGGCATGCCGAGACTCGTCGTCATCACACACGAATTCGACGAGTTCGCCAGTCGTCCCGATCACGACGCGCCGGCCTATGGGCTTTACCTGCTCTTCGATGTTCTCGAAGCGCTGGAGTCCATGGGCTACGAGACCTGCGTGGCGGCGGGGCTCGATCCGCCCGAGGGCGACATCGCGCTGATGCATGTCGACTGCACGCGCATCCCGAAGCCCTATCTCGACCTGAGCGCGCGATTCGCGCTGACGCTCAATGCCGGGACTGCGGACATCTCCAAGCGGCGGCTGAGCCGCATTCTCGTTTCGCCGGGCGATGGCTGGCGCGGCCCTGTCATCGTCAAGAGCGACATCAATTGCGGCGGCGAGCCGGAACTGCGGCTGAACGCCCGCGCCCGCGCGGCGGGCAAGGCCGAGCCCTTTCCGGGCCTCGCGGCGCCCGATGCCTATGCAGTCCTCGACAGCGCGGACGCGGTTCCCGACCATGTCTGGCGGAACGAGACGCTGGTCGTCGAGCGCTTCGTGCCCGAGGTCGACCCCGAGGGCTTCGTGCTGCGCACCTGGGTCTTCGCCGGCACGCGTGAGCGCTGCACACGCCATGTCTCGCGCGAGCGGATCGTCAAGGCTTCGGGCATGGTTTCGCGCAGTCCGGCCGAGGTGCCCGATGCCATCCGCGCCGAGCGGGAACGGCTCGGCTTCGACTATGGCAAGTTTGATTTCGTCGTCCATGATGGCGAGCCGATCCTGCTCGATGCCAACAGGACCCCGGGCTCCTCGTTGACCCTGCGCGACTATCTGAAGGCCAATGCCGGAAACCTGGCGACCGGACTGGACGAGCATATCCGCGCCGCGCTCGGCGCCCGCCTGTCGCCGAAACGAGCCGGGGGGCCGTCCGGCCCGGCGCGCGGCGAAGCCGGGCCTGCTCACAGGACGCTCACGACATCGTCGTTCATTCCAGATGAACACTGCGTCGACTCTGGCGCCCGTTCAGGAGACAATCAAACTGTCGTATGGGATAGCCAGACATTCGCAGCGGCGACCGCCGACCATCCGGAGTTCAAAATGAGCGACACTTCCAGCCAGAAGCTGATCATTCCCGCCCTCGGCGGTCTCTATGCCGGCGGCACGCCGCTGTTCGAGGCGGTGCTTCGCGCCGTCGTCGGCCTCTGGATGGTGCCGCATGGCGCGCAGAAGCTGTTCGGCATGTTCGGCGGCGGCGGCATTTCGGGCACCGCAGGCTTCTTCTCGCAGATCGGCCTCGAGCCGGCCGTGCTGATGGCGATCCTCGCCGGCGGCACCGAGTTCTTCGGCGGCATCCTGCTCGCGATCGGCCTCCTGACCCGCCCGGCCGCCGTCGCCATCTGCATCCTGCTGCTCGTCGCGGTCTTCAGCGTCCATATCGGCAACGGCTTCTTCATGCAGACCGGCGGCTTCGAATATGCGAGCCTCTGGTTCTTCGCGGCTCTCTATTTCGTCTTCCGCGGCGGCAACCGCTATTCGGTCGACGCCAAGCTCGGCCGCGCCTTCTGATCGGCGGCACAGCGCCTCTTCCAAGGGCCGCCCCTCGGGGCGGCCTTTTTCGTTGCGGCCCGACGAGCGGGAGCGCGACGGTTGCCGGGTCCGGATCGATGGGCTACGAAACCCCCGCTTCGCGAGGGAGCATCGAGCAAGGATCGACGACATGGCCGAGAAACCGAAGACGAATGCCCTGAAGGCACGGTTGCCGCGCGGGCTCGTCGATCGCCATGCCGGCACGATCAAGGCGACCGAGCGCATGCTGGCCGCGATCCGCGAGGTCTATGAGCGCTACGGCTTCGAGCCGGTCGAGACGCCGCTCATCGAATATACCGACGCGCTCGGCAAGTTCCTGCCCGACCAGGACCGGCCCAACGAGGGCGTCTTTTCCTTCCAGGACGATGACGAGCAGTGGCTGTCGCTGCGCTACGACCTGACGGCGCCGCTCGCCCGCTATGTGGCCGAGAATTTCGACGCGCTGCCGAAGCCCTATCGCAGCTATCGGGCCGGCTGGGTGTTCCGCAACGAGAAGCCCGGCCCCGGCCGCTTCCGTCAGTTCATGCAGTTCGACGCCGACACGATCGGCGCCGCTTCTCCCGCCGCCGACGCCGAGATGTGCATGATGATGGCAGATACTCTCGAGGCCCTCGGCCTCGAGCGCGGCCAGTACGTCATCCGCGTCAACAACCGCAAGGTGCTCGACGGCGTCATGGAGGCGATTGGTCTCGCGGGCGAGGAGAATGCCGGCCGCAGGCTGACCGTGCTGCGCGCCATCGACAAGCTCGACAAGTTCGGCCCGCAAGGCGTGCGGCTGCTGCTCGGCGAAGGCCGCAAGGACGAGAGCGGCGACTTCACGAAGGGCGCGGGTCTGGATGACGCGTCGATCGACAAGATGCTTGCCTATGTCGGCACGGCCTCGGACAGCGGCGCCTTCGTCAGCTTGCGGAAGCTCGTCGAGGGCAGCCAGTCCGGCCTCTCCGGTGTCGGGGAACTGGAAGAGATCGAGACCCTGATCAAGGCCGCCGGCTATGGCCCTGACCGCATCAAGATCGACCCCTCCGTCGTCCGCGGCCTCGAATATTATACCGGCCCTGTCTTCGAGGCCGAGCTGCTGTTCGAGACCGTCAACGAGAAGGGTGAGCCGGCGCGGTTCGGCTCGATCGGCGGCGGAGGACGGTATGACGGGCTGGTCGGCCGCTTCCGCTCGGAAAGCGTGCCGGGCACCGGCTTCTCGATCGGCGTCTCGCGGCTGATGGCGGCGCTCTCGGCGCTCGGCAAGATTTCCGCCGCGCCGGAGCCGGGTCCCGTCGTCGTCACCGTCTTCGACCGCGACCGGATGGGCGACTACCAGCGCATGGTGAAGGTTCTGCGTGACGCCGGCATCCGCGCCGAGCTCTATCTCGGCGGCTCGGGGCCGAAGGCGCAGCTCAAATATGCCGACAAGCGCAACAGCCCCTGCGTCGTCATCCAGGGCGGCGACGAGAAGGCGAAGGGCGTGGTGCAGATCAAGGATCTCGCGCTCGGCAAGCAGATGTCCGCCGATATCGCCGACAATGCGACGTGGCGCGAGGAACGACCGGCGCAGGTCGAGGTTCCCGAGAGCGACCTGGTCGCGGCGGTGCGCCGGATCGTCGAGGGAGACGCCTGATGACCGTCGATACAGGACCGCTGCGCATCCTGCTTTCCGAGGCCGGCTATCGCTTCGTCGATCCACCGATCCTTTCCGATGCCGCCGTCTTCCTCGAAGTCGCCGGTGAGGATCTTCGCCGCCGCCTCTACATGACGAGCGGGCCGGACGGGCGCGAGCTCTGCCTCCGTCCCGAGTTCACGATCCCCGTCTGCCTGCATCACCTCGCGAGCGGCGATGCCCACCGTGTCGCCGACTATGCCTATATCGGCCCGGTCTTCCGTCACCGGGCCGGCGCGAGCGGCGAATTCCATCAGGCGGGCGTCGAATCCTTCGGCCGCACCGACCGCGTCACCGCCGACGGCGACGTGCTGGCGCTGGCGATCGACGCGGCCAACCTCTACGGCGTCGCGAATGCCGATGTCCGCATCGGCGACTCGCTGCTGTTCTCGGCCGTGATCGATGCGCTTGGCATCGCACCGGGCTGGAAGCGGCGGCTGTCGCGCGCCTTCGGCGATCCGGCGCGTCTCGCCGCCGCGGTCGAGCGCGTCTCGGGCGGGACCGCCGCCGGCGCCCCGGCCCATGCCGGCTTCCTCGCCGCGCTCGACGGCACCGACCACGCGGCCGCGCATCGCATCGTCGAGGACCTGCTCGCCATTGCCGGCATCCGCTCCGTCGGCGGACGCACGGCCGGCGAGATCGCCGACCGCTTCCTCGAGCAGTCCTCGCTCGCGGCCGGCGGCGGGCTCGACGCGCGCGCCCGCTCGGCCATCGAACGTTTCCTCGCCATCGAGGGCCGGCCCGACTCGGCGCTCGCCGCGCTCCGGAGCTTCGCCGCCGAGGAAAAGCTGGAGATCGCCGGCGTGCTCGACGCCTTCGAGAAGCGCTCGGAAGGGCTCGCCCGGCGCGGCATCGATTTCTCGCGCCTGCATTTTTCGGCCGGCTTCGGCCGGCGGCTCGATTACTATTCGGGCTTCGTCTTCGAGATCCACGATCCCGAGGGAACGGCGGGGCAACCCGTCATCGGCGGCGGCCGCTACGACCGCCTGCTGCCTGCCCTCGGCGCACGCACCAGCGTGCCCGCCGTCGGCTTCGCCCTTTGGCTCGACCGCGTCAAGGTGACCTCCTGATGACCGAAGCCCCGCTCGACGCCCCGCTCGTCCTGGCCGTTCCCTCCAAGGGCCGGCTGCAGGAAAATGCCAATGCCTTCTTCGCGCGCGCCGGCCTCCCGGTGATGCAGTCGGGCAGCGAGCGTTCCTATCGCGGCCGCATCGCCGGACTCGGCGATGTCGAGATCGCCTATCTCTCGGCCTCCGAGATCACGCGCGAACTCGCCGCCGGCACGGTCCATCTCGGCGTCACGGGCCGCGACCTCGTCGAGGAGGAAGTGGCCGATTTCGGCCAACGGCTCGAACTCGTCCTGCCGCTCGGCTTCGGCCATGCCGATGTCGTGGTGGCGGTGCCCGAGGGCTGGATCGATGTCGCTTCGATGGCCGATCTCGACGATGTCGCCGCCGATTTCCGGCCGCGGCACGGCCGCTGGCTGACGGTCGCGACGAAATACGTCAACCTGACGCGGCGCTTCTTCCACGAGCACGGCATCGCCGACTACCGGATCGTCGAGAGCCTCGGTGCCACCGAGGGCGCTCCCGCGTCCGGTGCCGCCGATCTCATCGTCGACATCACGACGACCGGGTCGACCCTCGCCGCCAATGCGCTGAAGGTGCTCCGTGACGGCGTCATCCTGCGCTCGGAAGCCCATCTCGTCGCCTCGCTGCCGGCCAACTGGAGCGGCGCGGCGCGCGGCGCGCTGCGCACCATTCTCGACCGGATCGAGGCCGAGGCCGCCGGCCGTTCGCTGCGCGAGATTCGGGCCGACGTCTCCGATGCCGAAGGCGCCGCGCTGGTGGCAGCGGACCGCTTCGGCGCGACGACGCCCTTCGGCACCGGCCAGGGTCCGCTGACGCTGCATTGCCCGGCCGGCAAGGTCTATCAATGCGCCGAATGGCTGCGCACCGGCGCCGGCGCCCGCATGGTGACGGTCGGCCGGCTCGACATGCTCTTCTCGGCGACCAGCCCGCTGACCGCCCACCTGCTCGGACGGCTCGACGCCTATACGGGCTGAAATGCGGCGGCGCGCATGCCGCCACCGCATTGCTGCGATGCAATATGAGCCTGTTGCATCGCGGCAGCGCGATCCTATCCTTTGATCGAGGCGAGCCTTCCAGCCCGCCGATCGAAAGGAGATGCCATGTTCCAGCCTCTCAGGAAGCTTCGCCAGGGCTTGCGCGAACTCGCGCGGTACGACGCCGAGACCGAAGCGCTCAACCAAGCCGTCGATCTCTACGAGATCGAGATGATTCACCGCCGCTTCGCCCGGCAGACCACCCGCCGCCCCGGCTTCTGAGCCTCAGCGGCCCGGTGGCACCAGTTCCGCGCGCAGGCGCAACGCCTCGGCGCGGCAGGGGCAGCCCTCGAGGTGGTCGTTGACGAGGCCCATGGCCTGCATGAAGGCATAGACCGTGGTCGGGCCGACGAAGCTCCAGCCGCGCTTCTTCAGGTCCTTCGACATCCGGATGGCGGCAGGCGCGGTCGTCGCGGCGCCGAGCGCGGCGCGATCGAAGCGCTGTGGCCGCTCCGAAGCGGGCGGCTCGAACCGCCACACATAGGCGGCGAGCGATCCCTCGCTGGCGATGAGGTCGAGCGCGCGGCGGGCATTGTTGATCGTCGAGACGATCTTGCCGCGATGGCGGACGATGCCGGGATCCGCCACGAGCCGTTCGATATCGTCCTCGCCGAAGGCCGCGACCGCTGCCGGCTCGAAATTGGCGAAGGCGCGGCGGAAATTCTCGCGCTTGCGCAGGATCGTCAGCCAGGAAAGTCCCGACTGGAAGCCTTCGAGGCAGAGCTTCTCGAAGAGCCGCCGGTCATCGGTCACCGGCCGTCCCCATTCGTCGTCGTGATAGGCCTCGTAATCGGCAAGCCCGCTGCTCCACCAGCAGCGCAGCCTGCCGTCGCTCCCCTCGACCAGCCCGTCGGTCCCGCCCATCGATTTCCCCGTTCCGCCTTTGTTCGCATTTCTAGCCGCGGCGCCGCGGCGCCGCAAGATGGCGCTGCATTAACCCGGCGCTAACCATGGATCGAACGGCAACCAACCGTTCACCCTTCCTTTGCCCGCCTCGCCGCATTCTCGCCGTGAAGCCGCCGCGGTTCGCCGCCGGCTCGGAACCCCGTCGCGACGCTTGTATCGAGTACGTCCATGCGAAGCCTGATCCTGACCGTTGCCGCCGCGGCGGTCGCCGCGCTGCCGGCGCTCGCCCATGCCAATGACCGCTATGTGCCGCGCCCGCCGGTGCTGCTCAGCCCCGATCTCTCGGAGCCGTGGCTGCTGCAATATGTGCCGAAGAAGAAGAAGGTCGTGATGACCGACAAGGTCATGCGCCGCGCGCCGGCGCCGACCGTTGTCTCCTCGATCACGCCGGTTCCGGTCCCGCAGCGCCAGCAGGCGCAGAAGGGGCAGAAGCAGAGCCGGCAGTTCGATCCGGCCTTCCTGCCGGCCATGGTCGCCTATTCGGGACCCGAGAAGCCCGGCACGATCGTGATCGACACGAATGCCCGCTATCTCTACCTCGTCGAGGCCGGCGGCCAGGCGCGCCGCTATGGCGTCGGCGTCGGCAAGCCCGGCTTCGAATGGGCCGGCGAACACCGCATCACCCGCAAGGCCGAGTGGCCGGGCTGGACACCGCCGCCGGAGATGCGCAAGCGCCGTCCGGGCCTCCCGGTCCACATGGTCGGCGGCCCCGACAATCCGCTCGGCGCCCGCGCCATGTATCTCGGCTCGACGCTCTATCGCATCCATGGCTCGAACGAGCCGTGGTCGATCGGCAAGGCCGTCTCGTCGGGCTGCATCCGCATGCGCAACGAGGACGTGACCGATCTCTACGAGCGGGTCGGCGTCGGCACGCGCGTCATCGTGATGTGAACGCGGCGCTTTTGCGCAATCGGGGGCGGCCGGCTAGGATCGGCCGCCTTCCTCAGAAAAAACACGCCAAGAGGGGACCGATGACACGCAGTCAAACCATGGGAGCCGCCGTCCTCGCTGCGACGCTCGCGCTCACGGCGGGCGAGGCGCATGCCGAGGGCTTCTTCCGCAAGCTGTTCTCCGGCGGATTCGACGTCCAGCCGGTCGAGGCCGTTCCCGGCGCGCAGGTGCCGATGAAATACAAGCGCCAGCGCGTCCGCTACACGGGAGGCGAGGCGCCAGGCACGATCGTCATCGATTCGCAGAACAAGTTTCTCTACCTCGTCGAGGGCAACAACCGCGCCATGCGCTACGGCGTCGGCGTCGGCCGCGAAGGCTTCGGGTGGCAGGGCGAGGTGAAGGTCGGACGCAAGGCGGAATGGCCGACCTGGGTGCCGCCGGCCGAGATGCGCGCCCGCGAGCGCAAGAAGGGCCGCATCCTTCCGGTTTCGATGGAAGGCGGGCCGAAGAACCCGCTCGGCGCCCGTGCGATGTATCTCTACGACCGCGGTCGCGACACGATGTATCGCATCCACGGCACCAGCGAGCCCTGGACCATCGGCTACAATGTCTCGTCGGGCTGCATCCGAATGGTCAACGCGGACGTCACCGACCTCTACGAGCGCACGCCGATCGGCACCAAGGTCGTCGTCCGCTGACGCGCGGCGGGGCGGGGTTCAGCCGCGACCCGCCTCCTTGCCGTAGACCTTCATGAAGAAGCCGGTGGCGCGGGCGACGCGCTCCCGGATCTCGGCCTCGCTCGGCGTCGAAACGATTCCGAACAGCAGCTTGCGCAGGATGCCGGTCTGCGCGAGTTCCATGAACTGCAGCGCCGCCAGTTCGCAATCCTCGATCTCGAGCGCGCCCGCCTTGACCTGCGAGGTCAGATAGGCGGCGATCTGGTCGGCGCACAGCGCAGGGCCGCGGCCGTAGAACTCCTGTCCGATCTCGGGCATGCGGTTGACGATCGACATGACCGTACGCATCGCCTGGACGTAATAGGGACGCGTCAGGATCTCGACGAGCCGCGTGCCGCAATCCGTCAGCACCGCGCGGACATCGTGATTGTCATGGTCGAGCTGGATGACGCTGAACAGCTCTTCGCGCTTCTCGGTCGAGATCAGCTCGACGAAAAGCCGCTCCTTGTTCTCGAAATAGACATAGAGCGTCCCCTTGGAGACGCCGGCCGCGCGGGCGATGTCGTTCATGCTCGCGGCGTCGAAGCCTTTCTCCATGAACACGGCGCGCGCGCCGTCCATGATCTGGCGGCGCTTGCGCGGATCCTGCCCGAGGGCGCCGTCTTCGGTCGCCGCGGCTTCCGCAACCATCGTGGACACGTCTTCGATCCCCTTCGCCGCTTCAGGGCGGCCTTCGACATGCAATGAACGGATTCGGGCTGCGACTTCGAAAATAGCAGACGCCGCCATGCGTTACCAAATGACGTCATCGAACAGGCGGCGTGGCCCCGCCCGCCGGACCTGATGGACCGGGACCCGACCGGCGCCGCCGCGCCGCAGCATGGCCGCGCATCGCGTCGCAACATTTTTTGACCGAACCGTTCGGTTCGATCTTGATCTAGTGGGCAGGCTGCGCTAAATCAAGCCGCAAATGACCGAACCGTTCGGTCAATATGACTTTCCGTAGGAGTGGCCCATGGCCAAGATCGCCCTCGTCGAGGACGCAGGCGACACCGGATCGAGCGATCCGGCGCCGGCTCTGCTCAAGAATTCCGAAGCCAAGGCTGAAGCCAACGCCGGAGCGACGACCGAAGCGAAGGTCGCGGAAGCTCCGGCGAAGCCGGCGCCTGCTGCGCCCGCCACGGCCGAGGCCCCTGCCCCCGCGGCGACGCCCGTTTCCGAGACGCCGGCCAAGCCCGCCGGCAAGGCGCCGGCCAAGGGCGGCCGCAAGCGCATCCTGCTCGCCGCGGTCGCGTTCGTCGCGGTCGCCGCTGGCGGCTACTTCGGCCATGACTGGTGGACGACCGGCCGCTTCATGGTCTCGACCGACGACGCCTATGTCGGCGCCGATGCCGCCGTCGTGGCGCCGCGCATCGCCGGCTATGTGGCGAAGGTCGCGTTCGCCGACAACAGCGCCGTCAAGGCCGGCGACCCGCTCGTCTATCTCGACGATTCCGACCAGAAGGTCGCGATCACCGCCGTGGAAGACCAGATCGCCTCGCAACAGGCGACGATCGCGCGCATCGACAAGCAGATCGCCGCCGCGAAGACCGCCGTCGACCAGGCGAAGACCGCCATCACCTCGGCCGAGGCCGACCGTGAGCTTGCGACCGCCGATCTCGACCGTGCCAAGCGTCTGAATGCGAGCCAGTTCGCCAGCCAGCAATCGCTGGAGCAGGCGCAGGCGGCGTCCGACAAGACCGCCGCCGCCGTCGATTCGGCCAATGCCGGCCTCGCCGCCGCCGAAGCCAATGTTGATGTGCTGAGCGCGCAGCGGGTCGAGGCCGAGCGCGCCATCGACCAGTCGAACACGGCGCTTGCGCAGAAGAAGCTCGATCTCGAGCGCACCGTCGTCCGCGCCCCCTTCGACGGCGTCGTCGGCAACCGCGCCGTCGAAGCCGGCGAATATGTCTCGCCCGGCCAGCGTCTCCTCGCGCTGGTGCCGCTCAGCGACGTCTATGTCGATGCGAACTTCAAGGAAACGCAGCTCGCAGGCATCAGGCCCGGCGCGCTCGCCCATGTCAGCATCGACGCCGCCGACGGCGAGAGCTTCGACGGCAAGGTCGTGAGCATCGCGCCGGCCTCGGGCTCCGTGTTCAGCCTGCTGCCGCCGGACAACGCGACCGGCAACTTCACCAAGATCACGCAGCGCGTCCCCGTCCGCATCCAGCTGCCGGCCGGCGCGATCGAGAGCGGCGTCCTTCGTCCCGGCCTTTCGGTCACGGTCGAGGTCGACAGCCGCACCGGCGGCAGCGCCGGCTGACAACGCCTTCCTCCTTCGGGAGGATGAGAGAGGAGACCTGCGCGGCCCCTACCCCGGCGGAGGTCTCCTCTCTCGCAAATCTTCAACCGTCCCATCGACGCCGGAAAGGCCGCACGACGACCGCCGACGCCCAATCGGAGTTTCGTCCATGGCCGGACCAGCTTCCTTCGAGCCGCCCGTGATGACGCCCCGGCGCATCGTCGGCTTCGTCGCCATGTGCGTCGGCATGTTCATGGCGATCCTGGACATCCAGATCGTCTCGTCCTCGCTGTCCGAGATCCAGGCCGGCCTGTCGGCCAGCTCGTCCGAGGTCTCCTGGGTCCAGACGGCCTATCTGATCGCGGAGATCGTCATGATCCCGCTGTCGGGCTTCCTCGGCCGCGCGCTGTCGACGCGCTACCTCTTCGCCATCGCCGCCGGCGGCTTCGCCATCACCTCGATCGGCTGCTCGACCGCGGGCACGATCACCGAGATGATCATCTGGCGCGGCCTGCAGGGCTTCATCGGCGGCGGCATGATCCCGTCGGTGTTCGCGGCCGCCTTCACCATCTTCCCCAAGAACCGCCAGGCCATGGTTTCGGCGGTCGTCGGGCTGATCGCCACGCTGGCGCCGACCATCGGCCCGACCGTCGGCGGCTATCTCACCAACCTCTTCTCCTGGCACTGGCTGTTCCTCGTCAACGTCCTGCCGGGCATCGCCGTGACGATCGGCGTGCTCACCTGCGTCGACTGGGACAAGCCGCACCTGAAGCTTCTTGAGCATTTCGACTATTTCGGCCTCGCGACCCTCGCCGCGTTTCTCGGCAGCCTCGAATATGTCCTCGAGGAAGGCGCCACCAACGACTGGTTCCAGGACGAGACCATCGTCCTTCTCTCCGTCGTCACGGTCGTCGCCGGCATCGCCTTCTTCTGGCGCGTGCTGACGGCGAAGGAGCCGATCGTCGATATCCGCGCCTTCAACAACCGCAATTTCGCGACGGGCTCGCTGTTCTCCTTCATGCTCGGCGTCGGGCTCTACGGGCTCGTCTATCTCTATCCCGTCTATCTCGCCCGGGTGCGCGGCTACGATTCGCTCCAGATCGGCGAGACGATGTTCGTCACCGGCATCTTCATGATGATCACGGCGCCGATCGCAGGAAACATCGCGCAGCGGGTCGATCCGCGCATGATGATGGCGTTCGGCCTGTCGCTCTTCGCCGTCTCCTGCCTGGAACTGGTGCCGATCACCAAGGACTGGGCCTTCGCCGAACTGTTCATCCCGCAGGCGCTGCGCGGCGTCGCGCTGATGACCTCGATGCTGCCGGTCTCGATCCTGGCCCTCGGCACGCTGCCGCCCGAGCGCATCAAGAACGCGTCGGGCCTCTTCAACCTGACGCGCAATCTCGGCGGCGCCGTGGGGCTCGCGGTGATCACGACGCTGCTCAACGACCGCTGGGACCTGCATATCCAGCGGCTGCACGAATCGGTCACCTGGAGCCGCGAGGCGGCGGTGGAGCGGCTGACCGCGATGTCGCGCGGCCTCTCGGCGCTCGGCTCCAATGCCGAACTCGGCGCGCTGCAGGTTCTCGGTCAGTCGGTGAAGCGCGAGGCGCTGGTCATGGCCTTCTCGGACGTCTTCCTCGCCCTCGCCCTGATCTTTGCGGCCATCGTGCTCCTGGTGCCGCTGGCGAGCAAACCCGCCCCGCGCGGAGGCGCCGCCGCGGCCGAAGCGGCGCATTGAGAAATGGCTCGGCCCCCGTCATTGAGATGACGGGGCAGCCGCGCTAATTTCAGGCGACCTTACAGACTATTCCCCTCGGAGCGGCATCGGCCGCTCCCCCTCCGAGATTCGGCCTCGATCATGGATGCATCCGTTTCCGCCCGCCCCGAGCCGGCGCCGCTCGACCACGCCACCGTTCGCACGATCATCATCGGCATCATGCTGGCGATGTTCCTCGCCGCGCTCGACCAGACCATCGTGGCGACCGCGCTGCCGACGATCGGCCGCGATCTCGGCGATCTCCAGAACCTCTCCTGGGTGGTGACGGCCTATCTCCTGTCGTCGACGGCGGCGACGCCGCTCTATGGCAAGATCAGCGACATTCACGGACGCCGCGCGACGCTGATGGTGGCGATCGCCATCTTCATCATCGGATCGGTCGCCTGCGCCCTCGCGCCGACCATGCTGGCGCTGATCATCGCGCGTTTCGTCCAGGGCCTCGGCGGCGGCGGGCTGATCTCGCTCGCGCAGACCATCACCGCCGACGCGGTCTCGCCCAAGGAGCGCTCGCGCTACATGGGCTATTTCGGCGTCGTCTTCGCGCTGTCGAGCATTTCGGGCCCGATCCTCGGCGGCGTGATCTCGCAGACGGTCGGCTGGCCGGCGATCTTCTGGATCAACGTGCCGCTCGGCGCGCTGGCGCTGGTCATGACCTACACGGCGCTGAAGAAGCTTCCCCGCCACGACCGCGCCCATGCGCTCGACTATTCCGGCGCGCTGCTCCTCGTCGTCGCCGCCGTGCTGCTGCTGCTCGCCCTGTCCTGGGGCGGTGTCGTCTATCCTTGGGATGCGCCGCAGATCATCGGCCTCTTCGCCGGGTCGGTCGTCGCCTGGGTGCTGTTCGGCTGGCGCATGACCGCGGCCGCGGAACCCTTCTTGCCGATCGCCGTGCTGGCGGACAGGGTGATCGCGACCGCGACGCTGTCCGGCTTCTTCGGCATCGGCACCATGGTCGGCCTTTCGATCTATCTGCCGCTCTTCTTCCAGTCGGCGCTCGGCCTGTCGGCCGCCGCCTCCGGCTTCGCGCTCATTCCCCTTTCGGTCGGCACCGTGGCGGGCGCGCAGGCCTCCGGCCGCGTGATGGCCAAGACGGTGCACTACAAGCGCGCGCCGCTGATCGGTGTCGCGGTCTCCATCCTGGCCATGATCGCGATGACGCTGTTCGCCCACAGCCTGCCGCTGATCGCGATCGAGGCGCTGCTGGTCGTGGTCGGCGCCGGACTCGGAACGCTGTTCCCGGTGACCGTCGTCGCCGTCCAGAATGCCGTCGCGCCGCATCACATGGGCACGGCCACGGCGACGGTGAACTTCATGCGCGCCCTCGGCAGCGCCATCCTCGTCGCGACCTTCGGGGCGATCTTCCTCGCCGGTGTCGGCGCGACCGGCGGCGCCTCGGTCGAATCGCTCATCGCCAATGCGGCGGCGAGCGGACGGCCGCTGGGCGGTGCCTTCCGCGAGGTGTTCGGCGCGGCGACCATCTGCATCATTCTCGCCTTCCTGCTGCTCCTCGCCATGGAGGAGCGGCCGCTGCGCGGCGGCAGCGCCAAGCCGCCGGTCCAGCTCGAATAGGCCAATCCCTTCCGGGCAACCTCGAAGGCCGGGTGCTCGCACCCGGCCTTTTCCTTGCCGGCCGATATAGGGTATACCCCTACCCTATGGCTCATCTCACCGACAGTTCCGCCAAGGATCCCCTCCTCGCCCGCGTCCGCCGCATTGCCGGCCAGATCGCCGCCGTCGAGCGCGCGATCGCCGCCGATGCCGGCTGCGCCAAGGTCCTCCACCAGGTCGCGGGCATCCGCGGCGCGCTGGACGGGCTGATGGACGAACTGATCGTCGATCATCTCGAGGAACATGTCGCGAAGCCGGGGCTTTCGGATGCCGAGCGCGCCGCCGGCGCGGCGGAGCTCATCGGCGTCGTCCGCCGTCACAGCCGCTGAAGGAGCGTGCCATGACCTTCGACCAGGAAGCCGACGCCCTTGCGCACGAGCATGTCTTCCTCGGCAGCGACCACGACGCCAATGCACGGCGCACGCTGATCGTCGTCGTCATCACCGCCGTGATGATGGTCGCCGAGATCGCCGCCGGCCTGATGTTCAATTCGATGGCGCTGCTCGCGGACGGCTTCCACATGGCGACGCATGCCGGCGCGCTCGGCGTCGCCGCTGCCGCCTATGCGTATGCGCGGCGGCATGCCCGCAATCGCGCCTTCACCTTCGGCACCGGCAAGGTCGGCGATCTCGCCGGCTTCGCGTCGGCATTGGTGCTCGCGATCATCGCGCTCGGCATCGGCGCCGAATCCGTCCTGCGCCTCTTCCAGCCCGGCCCGGTGGCCTTCGGCGAGGCGACGGTGATCGCGGTCATCGGCCTCGGGGTCAATCTCGTGTCGGCTCTGCTTCTCTCCGGCGGCCACGGGCATCGCCACGGACATGCCCATGCGGACCACGACCACGACCACGGCCACGACCACGACCACGACCACGACCACGACCACGCGGACCACGGCCACGCCCATGAGCGCGACAACAATCTCCGCTCGGCCTTCGTGCATGTGATGGCCGACGCGCTGACCTCGGTGCTCGCCATCGCGGCGCTGCTGGCCGGGCGCTATTTCGGATTGGTCTGGCTCGATCCCGCGATGGGCATCGTCGGCGCCGTGGTCATCCTGATGTGGTCGCGTTCGCTGATCGCCGATACGGCGTCCGTGCTGCTCGACCGGACCGATCCCGGGATCGAGAAGGATCTGCGCGCCCGGCTGCGGGAGTTCGGCGATACGCGGATCACCGATCTCCATGTCTGGCGCGTCGGGCCGGGGGCCATAGCGGCCATCGTCGGCGTCGTCGGCCGCGTGGATGCGGCGGCGATCCGCCGCCGTCTCTCCGGTGTCGCGGGGCTGGCGCATCTCACGGTCGAGGTGCACCAGCCGCGGCAGGATCAGTCGATCAGCCCGTAGGCCGGGACGGTCAGGAAGGCCTCGAAGGTCGGCGCGGTCGAGAGCTTGTCGAACAGCGCGATGGCTTCGGGGAAGCGGCCGGCGGCATAGTTGTCCGGCCCGATCTCGCCCTTGACCACCTCCATCTCCTCGGCGAGGCAGCGGCGGAACAGCGCCTCCGTCACCTTGACGCCCCCCTCGAGCTCGGCCTCGAAATGCAGCTGCTGCCAGATCTGCGCGCGGCTGATCTCGGCCGTCGCGGCGTCTTCCATCAGGTTGTAGATCGGCACGGCGCCGCGGCCACGCAGCCACGCCTCGATATACTGGACGCCGACGCGGATGTTGTGGCGCAGCCCCTCTTCCGTGCGGGTGCCCTCGTGGATCTCGAGCATGTCCGCCTGGCCGTAGGAAACTTCCTCGCGAAGCCGTCCGAGCTGGTTCGGCGCGGGCATCAGGCGGTTGAAGACCTCCATCGCCACCGGCACGAGATCGGGATGCGCGACCCAGGTGCCGTCATGGCCGGCGCCGGCCTCGCGCTCCTTGTCGGCGCGGACCTTGGCGAAGGCCGCCTCGTTGGCGGCGGGGTTGTTCTTGATCGGGATCTGCGCCGCCATGCCGCCCATGGCGAAGGCGCCGCGGCGGTGACAGGTCTTGATCAGCAGTTCCGAATAGGCCTTGAGGAAAGCCTTGCCCATGACGACCTGACCGCGGTCGGGCATCAGATAGGCCTTGTTGTTCCGCAGCGTCTTGATGAACGAGAAGATGTAGTCCCAGCGGCCGCAATTGAGGCCGACGATATGGTCCTTCAGTTCGTAGAGGATCTCGTCCATCTCGAAGGCCGCCGGCAGCGTCTCGATGAGGACGGTCGCCTTGATGGTGCCATGCGCGAGGCCGAGCCATTCCTCGGCGGCGGTGAACACCTGGTCCCAGAGACGGGCTTCCAGATGGCTCTCCAGCTTCGGCAGGTAGAAATAGGGTCCGGAGCCCTGCGCCAGCGCGGCCTTGGCATTGTGGAAGACATAGAGGCCGAAATCGACCAGCGAGCCCGAGGCGGGCTGGCCGTCGAAGGTGATGTGGCGCTCGGGCAGGTGCCAGCCGCGCGGGCGGATGACGAGGACCGCCGGCTTGTCGCCGAGCTTGTAGGCCTTGCCGGTCTTCGCGTCGGTGAAGTCGATCCTGCCGGCCCAGCGATCCTTCAGGTTGAGCTGGCCTTCGACCATGTTGGCCCAGACCGGCGAGGAAGCATCCTCGAAATCGGCCATGAAGACCTTGGCGCCCGAATTGAGGGCGTTGACGATCATCTTGCGGTCGACCGGGCCGGTGATCTCGACGCGGCGGTCGAGGAGATCGGCCGGGATCGGCGCGACCTTCCAGTCGCCGGCGCGTATGGCCGCCGTCTCGGGCAGGAAGTCCGGCAGGCCGCCATTGTCGAAGAACACCTGCCGCTCGGCGCGGAACTCCAGCAGCGCGCGCCGGTCGGCGTCGAAGAGCCCGTGCAGCTCGGCCACGAAGGCCAGCGCCTCCGGCGTCAGGATCTCGTCGAAGCGCGGGGCGGACGGGCCGGTTACGACGAGACGGTCGGCATTTGCGGACATGGTGTTCTCCTCAGGCGGAAGCGTGCTGGCGCCCACCATCTCACTTCGCCGTCTTCAACGAAACAAGCGCAATGATACGAGCACTCTTTCCCTGATGGAAAAGATGGTCAGGCGCGACCGCGGGTGATCGCCGCCGCCAGCGTGCGTGCCGCCTCGGCCGGATCGGGCGCAGCCATCAGGGCGGAGACGACGGAAAGACCGTCGGCGCCGGCGCGGATGAGCTGTTCCGCATTGGCCGGCCCGACCCCGCCGATCGCGACGATCGGCAGGCGTGTCACGGCGCGGATCGCCGCGAGGCCCTCGGGGCCGATCGGCGGCGCGGCATCGGGCTTGGTCGCCTGGAGATAGATCGGCCCGACACCGAGATAATCGACGGGGGCGAGATCGCCGGGCCGCATCTCGGACGCATCGGTGATCGAAAGGCCGAGGATGCGGTCCGGCCCGATCAGCGTACGGGCGTCGGCCGGATGCATGTCGGACTGGCCGACATGCACGCCGTCGGCATCGGCGGCGAGCGCGACATCGACGCGGTCGTTGACGATGAGAGGCACGCCGCGCGGCCGGAGCAGCGCGACGAGGGCACGTGCGGTCTCGACGAGGTGCCGCGTCGGCGCGTCGGGATCGCGCAGCTGCACCAGCGTCACGCCGCCCGCGACGGCCGCCGCCACCGTCTCGATCAGCGGTCGCGGCGCGCCGAGGCGCGGGTCGGTGACGAGATAGAGCGAGGGGTCGAAGCCCATGCTCAGACCGTCTCCATCACCTGGACGCCCGCGAAGGCCGCGACGCTCTCGGCATCGAGGCCGTAGAGCATGTCGCAGAGCGCCGCCGGCAAGAGGCCGGGTCCGGCGAGGTTCTCGGCGCCGAGCGCACCGGCCGCCCCATAGACCGCGAGCGCCGATACGGCCGCCTCCATCGGCGGGCGAATGGCGGCAAAAGCGGCAACTGTGGCGGAAAGCGCGCAGCCGAGCGCGGTCGAAAGCGGCATCAGCGCATGGCCGCCGGTGATCGCGACGACGATCGCGCCGTCCGTCACATAGTCCGTCTCGCCCGTCACGGCGACGACGGCGCCCGTCTCGCGCGCCAGCGCCTGCGCCGCCGCGATGGCCGCGTCCGAACTCGTCGTGGAATCGACGCCCTTGCCGCCCGCGCCCGAGGCACCGGCGAGGCTCATGATCTCCGAGGCATTGCCGCGGATGATGGCGGGCCGGAGCCGCGACAGCTCGACCGCGACGGCCGTCCGGTAAGGCGTGGCACCGCAGCCGACCGGGTCGAGCACCCAGGGCTTGCCGTCCTCGTTCATGCGCAGAACGGCGCGGCGCATGCCGTCGACCCAGCTCTCCGACAGCGTGCCGATATTCACGACGAGGGAGGACGAGATCGCAGCGAAATCAGCGGCTTCCTCGGGCGCATGCACCATCGCGGGCGAGGCGCCGAGCGCGAGCAGCACATTGGCCGAGATGGTCATGGCCACATAATTGGTGATGTTCTGGACGAGCGGGCGGGCGGCGCGCAGATCGTCGAGCGCCGCGCCGGCGGCGGTGATGGTCAGGTTGTCGTTGGTGGCTGTGGTCGACATTCGGACGTCCTTGGCTTCTGGCGCACGTTTGGCTTCAGGCACAGGACGGAACGATGGCATTGCGCGGGGTGGACCGGACGGCGTCCCGCGCTTCGCTCAATCCCTCCGCCGGCATGATCCGGATCAGGTTCGCGGGTTGGCTCTGGCGAGCCTCTCAGCCATGGCCCTTGCGGACCGAGGCACCCCGATGAGACGGCGGCAAACTAGCACGGAAGTTGCGAGGCGCAAGGCCGGTAGCGGAACCGTTGGCAACCCGCGCCATTGACGGCTCACAAATGACTGCGGTCCCGGCCGCGATCATGTCATGATGCCAGATCGCAAAGGAGGTCCCATGCGCCTCAAGCTCGGCACTGAGCTCAGCTACACGTTCGAAGCCCCGACGCCGATGATCGTGATGCTCAATGTGCATCCCGACGAAGCCCAGTCTCTCGAATTTCCCGATACGCTCGCGACCAACCCGATCGTTTCGGTCAGGCAGTATCGTGATGCGTTTGGCAATCTCTGCTGTCGGCTGATCGCGCCGCCCGGTCCGTTCACGCTCACCACACAGACGGTGATCTGGGACGACGGCCTGCCCGATCCCGTCGATCGCAGCGCGGTGCAGCATGCCGTCGAGGACCTCCCCGACGAGGTGCTCGCTTTCCTGCTGCCCAGTCGCTACTGCGAATCCGACAAGCTCGCCGACGAGGCCTGGCGGCTCTTCAGCCATACGGCTCCGGGCTGGGACCGTGTCCAGGCCGTCTGCGACTATGTGAACGGCCGTATCAAGTTCGACTACCAGCAGGCGAGCCCGTTCCGCAGCGCGGCCGACGTGCATGCCGGCGGCATCGGCGTCTGTCGCGATTTCGCCCATCTCGCCATCGCCTTCTGCCGCGCGCTCAATATCCCGACGCGCTACTGCTTCGGATACATCTCGGATGTCGGCGAGCCGCCGCCCTATCCGCCGATGGATCTGGCCGCATGGATGGAGGTTTATCTCGGCGGCCGCTGGCATGCCTTCGACCCCCGCAACAACAAGCGCCGCATCGGCCGCGTGCTGATCGCGCGGGGGCGGGACGCTGCCGACGTGCCGCTCACGCACACCTTCGGTCCCAACATCCTGACGAGCTTCCGCGTCACGACCGAGGAGTTGCAGGCCGCCGCGGCCTGATGACCGGCGCTTATGTCGCCGCCCTGTGAGGTTCCGCTCCCTGCCGCGTGATGCTATCTCATGCGGCGGAGGAGCGGATGATGCGCGCCGGACGACGAGGCTTGTGGCGGAAGGACGCGGCGTTGATCGTCGCGCTTTTCCTTGTCGTCCAGGCTCTGGTCAGCGGCTTCGCCACGGGCGTGCGCGCTTCCGAGCCGGCGCTTTCTCAGGACGTCATCTGCGGAACGCTGTCGAGCGACCGCGGCTCCGATGTCCCGCCGGGCCTCGTCCATCTGATCGATTGCTGCACGCTCGGCTGCCCGATGGTCGGCGCGAGCGCGCCGCCACCGGCCCACCCGCCGCTCGCCCGCTCCGCTCCCGCGCTCGTCGTCGCGGCAGTGCCCGCATCGACGGGCGAAAGCGGTCCGCGCTTCGAACTCGCGCCGGTCCTTTCACGGGCGCCGCCGGCTGCCTGACGCCTCTCGTCGCGGATGCGCGACGTCTTGCGCCGCCCGGCCCGTCCGCGCGGCTTCCCAGGCATTTGATCCAGGACCCGGCCATGACCCTCCAGGCTTTCCGCAAGCAATCGGCTTCCTCCCGTCTTTTCCGTTCCTTCACCGGCATCGAGCAGCGCATCGCGATCGCGACGCTGGCGATCGGCCTTCTCTTCGTCGGTGTCGACGCCGCACGGGCGCACGAGTTCAAGATCGGCGCGATCGAGATCGAGCATCCCTGGTCGCGGGCGACCCCGCCCGGCGCCAAGGTGGGCGGCGGCTATCTCGTCATCGCCAATGACGGCGACAGCGACGACACGTTGGTGGCCGCGACGCTGGAAAGCGCCGGCCGCACCGAGATCCACCAGATGAGCGTCGACAACGGCGTCATGAAGATGCGCCCGGTCGAGGGCGGCATCGCCGTTCCCGCGCATGGCAAGGCCGAACTCGCGCCGAACGGCTTCCATCTCATGTTCATGGATCTGAAGCAGCCGCTGAAGCAGGGCGAGAAGGTCAAGGGCACGCTGACCTTCGCCAAGGCCGGCACCGTCGACGTCGTGTTCGAGATCGACGCCATCGGCGCGATGCCGAAGCACGAGCATCACGGCGACGGCGACATGCCCGGCATGAAGATGGAGAATTGACGATGACGCGGCGCCGGATCGCGGCGATCGCCATCGCGGCGGTCGTCGCCCTCGCGGGCTCGGCCGTCGTCGGCTACCAGCTCTCCGATCGCGGCGCCTCCACCGCGCTGCGCACCGGCATCGGTGGGCCGATCGATCTTCCCGCGACGACCGGGAAGCGATTTTCCACCGCCGATCTCGGCGGCAAGCCCTATGCCGTCTTCTTCGGCTTCACCCGCTGCCCGAACATCTGCCCGACGACGCTCTCCGACCTGACGCTCGACATGGAGCAGCTCGGTCCACTCGCCGACCGGCTGCAGGTGCTGTTCGTCACGGTCGATCCCGAACGCGACACGCCGGACTCGATGAAGGACTATCTCTCGGCCTTCGATCCGCGGATCGTCGGCCTTTCGGGAACGCCAGAGGAGATCGCGGCCGTCGCGAAGGCGTACCGCGTCTATTACGAGAAGGTTCCGACCGAGGGCGGCGACTACACGATGAACCACACCGCCACCGTCTATCTGATGGACGGCAAGGGTGAGCTCACCGGGACGCTGTCGCTCGAGGAGGAACAGCCGACGCGGGTCGCCAAGCTGAAGCGGCTCGCGGAAAGCGGCTAGAAAGGACTGTCGCGGCATAAGGATGCGCCGGCCCGCTCCATCGGGCCGGCGCCCGTCCCCGCAAGGAGCTGCGCCGCGATGAAACACGCCCATGTCCGCATTCCCGCCTCGCTGCAGGCCGCGATCGAGGACGAGAGCCGGAGGACCGGCCGCAGCGTCGACGCCATCGTGACCGAGGCGCTGTCGCGCCATTTCGAGGCCGAGCTCCACACCGTGTTCCAGGTCTCCACATCGGGAGCGCTGGTCGCCGGCGTCTACGAGCGCGAGGCGAGCGTCGAGACGATCCTCGCCCATGGCGATTTCGGCCTCGGCACCTTCACCGGCCTCGACGGCGAAATGATCGTGCTGGAAGGCCGCGCCTTCCATGCCGATGCCAATGGCGTGGTCACCGAGGCGCCGCGCGATGCCGGGGCGCCCTTCGCGATCGTCACGCGCTTTCAGCCCGAGCGCGAAACGACGATCACCGGCATCAGCGGCTTTCAGGATCTCGGCCGTCATTGCGACCCGCTGCGCGACAGCGGCAACATCTTCTATGCGATCCGCCTCGACGGCCGCTTCGGTCGGATCAAGGCGCGCTCCGTCAATCCGCCGCCGCCCGGCACCCGTCTCCTCGACGCGACGCGCACGCAGAACGAATTCACCTTCACCGATATCGACGGCACGCTCGTCGGCCTGTGGTCGCCGGAATTCTCCGGGCCGTTCGGCGTCGCCGGCTATCACTTCCACTTCATCTCGGACGATCGGCGTCTCGGCGGCCACCTGCTCGACGTCGAGGCCGAGAGCCTGCGCCTCCGCATCGAGCCGCTGACGCATTTCCATCTCGCCCTCCCCGAGACGGAGGCCTATCTCAAGGCCCAGATCGGCGGCGACACGGCGCGCGAGCTGGCCGCCGCCGAGCAGGGGCGCTAACCGCCTCCCTCGAGCGCAGCCGCGATCCTGGCGACCGTGTTCCAGTTCCTGACCGTGCCGACGCCGCTTCGCTTCGCCGTCAACTGGCCGAGCAGCTTGCCTTCGCTCGGCAGGCGGTCAGCGAAATGCATCCAGAGATCGCCCTCGACGATCCGCAGTTCCTCGCCGCCGATCGCATAGGCCGAGAGGCGGGCGAGATCGCTCGCCCCGGCCGGATGGCGCATGACGCGGACATGCACCCGCGCCCCGTCGCGGGCCGCCGCCTCGGGAAAGGGGTTGCCGGCGGCGAGCCGCCGCCAGGCTTCCGCATCGCGCAGGATGATGTCGACCGTCTTGCCGTAACGGGAGGCGAAGCCGGCCTCCAGCTCCGCCTCGATCTGCGCGAGCGGCGCTTCCCCCGCGCGGAACAGGAGATTGCCGCTCGCCCCGATCGTGACCGGATCGCGATAGCCGAGCGTTTCCGCGACCGCCCTGAGATCGGCCATGACCACCCGCCGCCCCGGTCCGAGGACGATCGAATAAAGCAGCGCGACATAGCTCTTCATGCGGTCCCCACCTTTCCTTGACAGTCGACAGACCGGACGAATTCCCTATTCTCAGGCCGCCTTCCGATCGACCCCTCTCCCCGAACAGGACCGAGTGATGAAAGCCTGGGAATATGCCCGCGACCTCCTCCGCAACGCCGAGCCGGTACTGCTCGCAGAGGAGGAGCAGACCTGGGATGCGTCGGCGGCGATTCGCGAACAGGATTTCTGGCTGAAGCTGTTCTGGCAATCCAATGTCCCGGGTTCCGGCGCGCCGGAATCGCTCGCGGTCGCGGCGGTGCAGTCGCTCGAGAACAAGGGCTGGATCGTGCCGCCGCACGAGGCGCTGCTCACGGAGGGACTCGAAGCCGCCGAACGCGGCGACTGGGAGCGGCTGCACGCGATCAACGCCCGGCTGAAATCCGTGCTGCGCGCGGCGGTGCCGGATCCGGACCACCCCTCGCAGAAGACCCGCCGCTTCGCGAGTTTCGAGGACTTTGCGGCAGCGGTTCGGTTCCCGGCCGATGTCGCGGTCGACGTGAACGCCGCCGGCTTCCCCGATCGCATCGCCGGCGCCTGGTGGGGCCAGATCGTCGGCGCGGCCGTCGGCACGGCGCTTGAAGGCTATACGGCCGAGAAGCTCGAGCGCGCCTTCGGCCGGATCGACCGCTACATGCGGCCGCCCAACACCTATAACGACGACATCACCTTCGAGCTCGCCTTCCTCTACGCCTTCGCCGACAAGGGCCGCGACGTGACCAGCGCCGATGTCGCGGATCGCTGGGTCGGGCTCATCCCCCTCGGCTGGTCGGCCGAAGCGGTGGCGCTCGACAACATCAAGCGCGGCATCTATCCGCCGCACTCCGCGCTCGACGGCAATCCGTTCGACGAATGGATCGGCGCGCAGATGCGCGGCGCGATCTGCGGTATGGTCGCGCCCGGCAGTGCGCGCGAAGCGGCCCGCCTCGCCTGGCTCGACGCCGAGATCTCGCATGCCGGCAACGGCATCCTCGGCGAGGTCTTCAACGCCGTCCTCGTCGCCCGCGCCTTCGTCACCGACGATTTCCGCGCTCTGACGGAAGAGACGGTCGCGTTGATGCCGGCCGATACGGAATATGGCGCCGTGGTCCGCTTCGCGCTCGATGCTTCGAAATCCTCGCCCGACTGGAAGACGGCCTGGGCGAAGTGCGATGCCGAATATGTCGAGTACAACTGGATCCACGCCTATCCGAACGCGGCGGCGCAGGTCGTCGCGCTCTGGTTCGGCAACGGCGATTTCGACGAGACGCTCGCGATCATCGGCGGCTGCGGCCACGATGTCGATTGCAACGCCGCCCAGATGCTGTCCGCCATCGGCGCGGCCAAGGGCATGGCGGCGATCGACCGCCGCTGGATCGATCCCATCGGCGACGACCTCGTCACCTATATGCGCCGCCCGGCGAAGACCACGACGAGCGCACTGATCGAAATGACCGTCGACGCCATCCGGAGGGCGAAGTGACCATGAAGACGACCCTTGTTCTCGCCGCGCTCGCGACGCTCATCGCCGCGCCCGCCCTCGCGGCCGGTCCGACTTGCGTTTCGAACGCCGACTGGCTCATCGTCGAAAAGCCGCACAAGGACGATGTCGGGAACAGCTACATCGTCCGGAGCAAGAGCGCCTCGCCGCAGGCCGCCTGCTCGACCAAGGCTGCCAAGGGCGACCGCGTGATCGGCACCAATGACGATCCGTTCTTCCTGCTGAAGCTCGCCGGCAACTATCTCATGATCGATGCCGGCACCGGGCCGGACCGCGGGCTGGTCATTTATGACCTCCGCGACGGCAGCGAGATCTTCAGCGGTGGCTATGACGACGAATCCTTCAAGGCGGATGTGGCCGGCGCCAGTTTCTGGACCGAAACAGGCGCCAAGGCGACGCGCAAGAACTGCCCGAACATCGCGGCGATCGAGAAGGACTACCTGACCCCGACCATCGAGGCCAAGGCCCGCTTCGACTTCGCGAAGGGCGCCGTCACCGTCTCCAAGGACACACGCTGCCGCGCCACGCAGTAGCGGAGAAGCCTCGGACGCAACATGCCCGAGACGCAATGGCGCCTCGGGTATCTCTCCTCGCGGGTCACGCCGGCGGCAGCATCTCGATGCCGTAGCGCCCCGCGGCTGCGACGAGACGCGGGATATCCGGCGGCGCCATCGGCGGAAACTGCGTGGCGTCGGCAACCGCGTCGCCTGCCTCGCGGAAGAAGTTCTCATGCAGCCCGCCGGGCAGGTTGATGATCAGCATCTTCGCCGGCGTGCTGCCTGTGTTGCGGAAGCCGTGCGGCATGCCGCGGGGGACGTAGTGGAACGCTCCCGGCCCGCTGGTGACGGTGCTGCCGTCCAGCATGAATTCGAAGCTCCCCTCCAGCACATAGAAGGCTTCGGCGTCGTCGCGCTGGCGATGCGGCGGCGTGCCCTGCCCCGGCGCGGTCACCGCCTCGACGAGCGAGAAGGTGCCTTCGGTATCGGCGGCGAGCGCGCGGAACGTGACGAGCGTTCCGAGCAGGTGGACGGTCGAGCCGGCGGCGGCCGCGGCCGATGGGGAATGCGCGTTCATGGGTTTGTCGTCCTTTCGAGTTCGTGTTACATTTCTCTCGTTATGAGATATTTGTCTTATAAAGGTGCAGAGTGAAGCGTCAAGAGGGTTTCGAGCGCGTCGCGCAGAAGCAGCGCACGCGCAATGCGCTGCTCGAGGCAGCGCGCGAATTGCTGGCAGAGGGGCAACATCCGACGATCGCCGAGGCGGCCGACCGGGCGACGATCTCGCGCGCGACGGCCTATCGCTATTTCTCGACGCCGGAGGCGATGGCGCAGGAGGCGGTGCTCGATGCGATAGCGCATGAGTTCGCGGCGGTGCATTTCCGCAACCTGCCGCCGGATGCGGGCCTCGCCGCGCGGGCCGAGATAGTCGTCGCGGGGATCATCGCGATGGTGCTCGCCAACGAAGCACTGTTCCGCACTTTCCTCAGCGTCTCGGTCGGCGGCGGCCGCCGACCGCCGGCGCCGCGCGGCGGCCGCAGGCTCGGCTGGATCCGCGAGGCGCTTTCGCCCGTGGCCGGCGAACTTCAGCCGGGAGCGCTGGCCGACCTCACGATCGGGCTCGCACTGCTCACCGGCATCGAGACGATCGTCGTGCTGCGCGACATCTGCGGACTGGATGATCCGGCGATCGACCGCGAGGCACGGCGCCTCGCCCGCGTCCTGGTCGCAGCGGCGCTGGCCGATCGCTGAAGCGTGTGGGCCTAGAGGCCCTCGGGCTTCGGGCCGCCATAGGCCCAGTCGAGCAGCTCGACCGTGTGGACGATCGGCGTCGCGGTGCCCGAGGCGAGCTGCGTCATGCAGCCAATATTGCCGGTCGCGATGATGTCGGGCGTGACCTTGGCGATATTGGCGAGCTTGCGCGCCTTCAGCCGCTGCGAGAGCTCGGGCTGAAGCATGTTGTAGGTGCCGGCCGAGCCGCAGCAGATATGGCCCTCGGGCACGTCGCGGACCGTGAAGCCGGCGCGTGTCAGCAGCGTCTTCGGCGTCGTCTTGATCTGCTGGCCATGCTGCATCGAGCAGGCCGAGTGATAGGCGACGGTCAGCGGCTCGGGCGGCGCGACACGGTCCAGCTTCAGCGTGTCGAGATATTCCGTCACGTCCCGGGCGATGGCGGAAACCCGCGCGGCCTTGTCGGCATAGGCCGGGTCCTCGCGGAACATGAAGCCGTAGTCCTTGATCGTCGTGCCGCAGCCCGACGCAGTGATGATGATCGCGTCGAGGCCCTCGCCGTCCATCTCGGCGATCCAGCCGTCGATGGCGCGCTTCGCCGTCGCATGCGAGTCCGCCTCGCGGCCCATGTGATGCGCCAGCGAGCCGCAGCAGCCGTCGCCCTCGGCGACGACGACCTCGATGCCGAGCCGGGTGAGCAGGCGGACGGTCGCCTCGTTGATGGCCGGATCAAGCACCGGCTGTACGCAGCCCGAGAGCAGCGCGACGCGGCAGCGCCGCTCGCCCTCGGCCGCGAAACGGCCCGGCGCCTCGACGGCGCTGCGGCCTGAAGGAAAGCGCGGCGCCAGCGCCAGCATGGCGCCGATGCGCGCGAGGCCGGGCAATTTGCCGATCGTGCGGGCGAAGGGACGCGCCGCCGCCGCGCCGACCAGCGCCATGCGGAAGCGGTTGCGATGCGGCAGCACATGCGCGATCAGGCTGCGCATCACCCGGTCGGCGAAGGGCCGGCGATAGGTTTCCTCGATATGCGCGCGCGCATGATCGACGAGATGCATGTAGTGCACGCCCGAGGGGCAGGTCGTCATGCAGGAGAGGCAGGACAGGCAGCGGTCGACATGCTTGACCACCTCGTCATTGGCCGGCTTGCCGCCTTCCAGCATGTCCTTGATCAGGTAGATGCGCCCGCGCGGACTGTCGAGCTCGTCGCCGAGCAGCAGATAGGTCGGACAGGTCGCCGTGCAGAACCCGCAATGCACGCAGGTCCGGAGGATCTTCTCGGATTCCCGCGTATCGGGATCGGCCAGCTGGGCGAGCGTGAAGGAAGTCTGCATGGTTATCCCATCCGTCCCGGATTGAGCACGCCTGACGGATCGAAGCTCTCGCGGATCTTGTTGGCGATTGCGGCGACGGCGGGGGCTTCCGGCTGGAAGGAGGCGAGCGCGGCGCGCAGGCCATGCGGGGCGCGGACGAGGGTCGCGTGGCCTCCGACCATCGCTGTGAGGGTGCGGACCGTCGCCGCGCCGCCATCGGCCGGGCCGTCGACCGCCGCCCAGACGAGCCCGCCCGACCAGTCGAGGAAGGTGCGCGCTCCAAGCTCGGCGCCGAGCCGCGCGACGACATGCGGGCCGTCCGTCGGCTTCACGGAGATGCGCCAGACGACGTCGCTGCCTCCCGCGCCGAGCGGGCGAACGTCGCGGATCGCGGCCCAGAGCGCCTGCGAAGCCTCGTCATGGAGACGCTCCGGCGTGCCGAAGGCGGCGAGCATGTCCGAGAGACGCCCGGCGCGGTAGCCGCAGGAGGCGGAGAAGCCCTCGAAGCGGATCAGCGTCCGCGACGGCTCGCCCGGCAGGAAGGCGGCGCCCGTGACCTCGAAGGGCGTGCCGAGCGCCGTCGTCATGGCATCGACCGCGCGGGCGGCGTCGAGGCCCTCATAGACCAGCGTCGTCTCGGTCTCGGCCATCGGCAGCAGCTTGTAGGTCACCTCGGTCAGGATGCCGAGCGTTCCCCACGAGCCCGCCGCGAGCTTCGCGAAATCGTATCCGGTGACGTTCTTCATCACGCGGCCGCCCGACTTGATCGTCTCGCCGCGGCCGGTGGTGGCGCGGATGCCGATCAGGTGGTCGCGCGCGGCGCCCGCCTGGATGCGGCGCGGGCCGCTGGCATTCGAGGCGGTGACGCCGCCGATGGTGGGCTCGCCCGAGGTTCCCAGCAAGGGCCGCCAGTCGATCGGCTCGAAGGCGAGCCGCTGGCGATTGCCGGCGAGCAGCGCCTCGATCTCGGAAAGCGGCGTGCCGGCGCGGGCCGAGAGCACGAGTTCCGACGGCTCGTAGAGCGTGACGCCGGCAAGGCCGAGCGTCGACACGGCGCGCCCCGCCTGGACGGGGCGGCCGATATCGCGCGTGCCGCCGCCCTTGATCGAGAGCGGGGTCGCGCTGGCAACCGCTTCGGCGACGATCGATTCGAGTTCGGCTTCGGAGGTGGGAAAAAGAGCAGCGGTCATGCGGAAATCTCGGGCGCCCCGGCCGGTCCCCCCCTCCCGGTCTCCCCCACAAGGGAGGAGGCGCAGGGAAGGCTGCCGGCAGGCCCTCTCCCCCCTTGTGGGGGAGAGATGGAGAGGGGGATGCTGGCTCGAACGGAGGATCGCATCACACCGGACGTCCTTCGAGCGGGAACACCTTGTGCGGGTTGAGCAGCCATTGCGGGTCGAGCGCCGTCTTCACGCGCATCTGCTGGTCGAGGTCGATGCGGTTGAACTGGTGCACCATCAGTTCGCGCTTCTCGACGCCGACGCCGTGCTCGCCGGTCAGGCAGCCGCCGACCTCGACGCAGAGCTTCAGGATGTCGGCGCCGGCCGCCTCGGCCTTTTCCAGTTCGCCCGGCTTGTTGGCGTTGAAGAGCACCAGCGGATGGAGGTTGCCGTCGCCGGCATGGAAGATGTTCGCGACCTCGAGGCCGTAGCCGGCGCAAATCTCGGAAATGCCGGTCAGCACGCGCGGCAGCTGGCCGGTCGGGATGGTGCCGTCCATGCACATGTAGTCGGCGATGCGGCCCATGGCGCCGAAGGCGGACTTCCGCCCCTTCCAGATCGCGGCGCTCTCCGCTTCCGACTGCGACACCTTGAAGGTGGACGGCTCGAACCTGGCCGCGATCGCGGTGATGCGGTCGATCAGGTCGGCGATCTCCTCCTCTGAGCCCTCGACCTCGATGATGAGCAGCGCCTCGACATCGAGCGGATAGCCGGCATGGGCGAAGGCCTCGCAGACGCGGATCGCCGGCCGGTCCATATATTCGATGGCGACGGGAATGATGCCGGAGGCGATGATCGCGGCGACGCAGGCGCCGCAGGCCTCGGCCGACTGGAAGCCCATCAGCATCGGGCGCGCGCCCTCGGCGAGCGGCAGGATGCGCAGCGTCGCCTCGGTGACCACGCCGATCTGACCCTCGGAGCCGACGATGAGCCCGAGAAGATCGAGCCCCGGCGCATCGAGCGCCGCGCCGCCGATCTCGACGATGGTGCCGTCCATCATCACCATCTTCACGCCCAGCACATTGTTGGTCGTGACGCCGTATTTGAGGCAGTGCGCGCCGCCGGAGTTCATGCCGATATTGCCGGCGATGGTGCAGGCGAGCTGGCTGGACGGATCGGGCGCATAGAAGAAGCCGAGATGCTGGACGGCGGCGGTGACGCCGAGATTGGTGACGCCGGCCTCGACCCGGATCGTCCGGTTCGCCGTGTCGACCTCAAGCACGCGGTTCATCTTGGAGACGCCGAGCACGACGGCGTCGGCGGCCGGCAGCGCGCCGCCGGCGAGCGAGGTGCCCGCGCCGCGCGCCACCACCTTGACGCCCTCCGCATTGAGGAAGGCGAGCACGGCGGCGACTTCCTCGGTCGTCGAGGGCAGCACCACGGCGAGCGGCAGCTGGCGATAGGCGGTCAGCGCGTCGGTCTCGTAGGCGCGGCGCTCGTCCTCGGCCGTGATGAGCGCGGCCGGCGGCACGAGCCGGGCGAGGCCCGCGATGATCGCATCGCGCCGATCCAGCACGCGCTGGTCGGGCTTCGGCATCAGGATGGCGGACATATGACTTCCTCCCGCCGGGTCCGACCGGCGACGACGCACTCTAGGACGCCCTTGCGAGGCACAGAAGCACTCCCTTCAACAATCATTCTTTCCAGGGCGTTGAAAGTCACCGCGATTTATTGCCACGATCGGGCATGGGCGATTTCACGGACATGGAGATCTTCGCGCGGGTCATCACCGCCGGCAGCCTCTCGGCGGCAGGACGCGAGCTGGGCCTCTCGCCAGCCGTCGTGTCGAAGCGGCTGAAGCGGCTCGAGGAGCGTCTCGGCACGCGGCTGCTGCAGCGCACGACGCGCCAGATCGCGCTGACCGAGGCGGGACGGGGCTATCACGACCGCGTGGTGCAGATCCTCGCCTCGATCGAGGAGGCCGAGGCCTATGTCAGCCGACGCTCCGACGTGGCGCGGGGAACGCTGCGCATCTCGGCGCCGACATCGTTCGGACGGCTGCATGTGGCGCCGCATCTCGGCCGCTTCCTCGACGCCAATCCCGGCCTCGTCGTCAACCTGACGCTCTCCGACGATTTCGTCGACCTCGTGAAGGAGGGCGTCGACGTCGCGATCCGCATCGCCGAGCTCACCGATTCGAGCCTCGTCGCGCGGCGCCTCGCGCCCAACCACCGCCTGCTCTGCGCGGCGCCCGCCTATATCGAGGCGCATGGCACGCCGGAGACGATCGCCGATCTCGCGCGTCACGCCCTGCTCGCGACCGCCGGCCAGGATCCCTGGCGGCTCGAAAGCCGCGACGGACCGGTGACGGTCCATATCGACGGCAGATTGCGAACCAATTCCAACGAGGTGGTGCGCGCCGCGGTCCTCTCCGGGCTCGGCATCGCGCTGCGCTCGACCTGGGATGTCGGGCCGGAACTTCGGTCGGGCCAGCTCGTCCATGTGCTGCCGGGCTATCGCGCCTCGCGCCGCGTCGCGGTGCACGCCGTCTATCCGAGCCGGCGCTATCTCGCCGCCAAGGTCCGCCTCTTCATCGATCACCTCGCCGCGCTCTATGGCGAGCATCCGGCCTGGGACGAAGGCCTCGAGGCGATGATCGGCGGGTGAGCGGCTCCCCTATTCCTCGCCGGCCCCGTCCGAATGATGCCGGCGGATGCGGCGGACCAGGAACCAGACGGCGAGCGCGACCGGGACCACCGCCAGCGCCTCTATCGTCGTCGGCTCGACATGGAGGCCGAGCAGCGGCGCGCCCTCGGCGAGATGGCCGACGAGCCCGACGACATAATAGCTGACCGCCGCGACCGAGAGGCCTTCCACCGTCTGCTGCAGGCGGAGCTGGAGGCGGGCCCGCTTGTTCATGGAATCGAGCAGGGCGCGGTTCTGCTGCGAGAGCTCGACATCGACCCGGGCGCGCAGCAGTGCGGCGGCGCGGGCGAGCTTGCGCGAGAGGTCCTGCTGCCGGTTCTCCAGCGTCGCGCAGGTGCGCATCGCCGGCGCCATGCGGCGGGCGAGGAAGGCGGTGAAGCTCGAATAGCCCTCGAGCGGATGCTCGTCCATCGCGTTGAGGCGGAGGCTCACGATCTCGGCATAGGCGCGGCTGGCGCCGAAGCGGAAGGCCGATTCCGCCGCGCCCGCCTCAAGATCGGCGGCGAGCGCCGTCAGATCGTCGAGCAGCGCGCGGTTCGAGGCAAAGCCGCCGGCGGACCGGAAGCGCGCGGTGTCGGCGACGAGCTGCTCCTCGATGCGCCGCACCTCCGGCTGCAGGCGCTGCGCCTCCGGCAGGCCGAGCATCGCGAGGACACGGTAGGTCTCGGTCTCCAGCAGCCGCTGCGCCAGCGGACCGGCCTCCTGCGGGCCGAGCCCGCGATCGACGATCAGCAGGCGGGTGAAGCCGTCGCCGTCGGAGCGGAAATCGGTGGCGATCAGGGCGCGGCCGCCGGCCGCCTGCGAGGCGGCGAGCGAGCCCGGGTCGAAACCGGCGAGGATCTCGGCGGGCGGCCGCAAATCGTCGACGAGATCGAGCCGCGCCTGCACCATCAGCGGGCCGGGCGGCTCGAAGGCTTCGCCGAACGGCGTCTCGGCCGGCAGCGGGCCTGCGCCGCGCGGCGCATCCCAGCTGTAGGTCGTGAACTCGGCGTGGCTTTCCCACCGCAGGAATCCGCCGAGCAGCGGCACGACATGATGGCGCGCATCGGAGGCCGGTATCGCGAGCCCGTTGCGCCGGCAGAGTTCGGCGAGCCGGGCGCGCGCCGCGTCCGCCTCTCCGGCATCGGTCATGAAGGCATAGTGCAGCACCAGCCGTGGCGCCGCGATCATGTGGAAGGGCCGCGCATGCACCTCGTGCAGCGCCGCCGTCCGCAGCGGATGATCGGCGAACCGCCGTGCCCCCTCGCCCATCCTCGCCCCCCTCGGCGCCCTCGCCCCTGCGCAAGCCTATGTCATAAGCCCTCGGCGATTTCATGCATGCGACGTTCCAGCGTCGCCGCCGCCGAGGCCTGCCGCTCGCCGATCGCCGCCGCCCGCCCGGCGAAGGCCCTCAGTGCCCCCCGGTAGCCGGCGAGCGCCGCCCCGAGCGCGGCCGGTCCCGGACCGCCGAAGCGCTCGCGGACGGCGACGAACGCCTCCGGCGAGACCATGCCCCTGAACGCCTCGCGATCCGCCACGGGAGGCCGGCCGACATGGCGTGCGAAGGCCTCGGCGAAAGCGGGATAGCCGCTGTCGCTCAGGCTGCCGCCCGAGGCGACGACCGCGCGCGCCACCTCGGCGGCGATCTCGTGGGCGAGGCGGAAGGGAAGCCCCTCCTCGCGCACCAGCCGGTCGGCGAGCTCGGTGATCGTCGCGCAGGAGCGGTCGAGATTGACGGCGACCCGCTCGGGATCGATCCGCCCTGCCGACAGCGTCGCGGCAAGCAGGGCGAGGACGCGATGGCCGACCTCGAAGGCCTGATAGCCCATTTCCTGCGTCTCGGCCTCGCTGTCCGTCATGTCGGTGAAGGGCGTGTTGTGCAGGAGATCGACGACGGCGCGGGCGCGGCCCACGGTCTGGCCGGCGAGATGGCGCAGATGCTCGAACGGCACCGGATTGCGCTTCTGCGGCATGATCGACGAGATCTGCACGAAGGCGTTCGGCAGGTAGAGCTGCCCGACCTCGAAGCTCGACCAGAACAGGAAGTCCTGGATCGGCCGGCCGAGGTGCAGGAACATGAGCGCGACCGCGTCATAGGTCGAAGTCACATAGTCGACCGCCGCGATGCAGGAATAGGAATTCTGCAACGGGCCCGAAAAGCCGAGCAGTTCGGCGGTGCGATGCCGGTCGACCGGAAAGCCGGATGTCGTGATCGCCGCGGCGCCGAGCGGGCAGAGATCGACGATCGCCCGCGCCGCCTCGATCCGCTCCATGTCGCGGATCAGCACCTCGATCATCGCCGCGAGATAATGGCCATGGGTGGTCGGCTGCGCCGGCTGGCCATGCGTATAGGCGACGATCAGCGTGTCGCGATCACGCGTCGCCACCTCGATCAGGACGGCGAGCAGGTCGCGGGCGTCGGCCAGGAGTGCATCGATGCGCGGCAGGAGGCCGAGCTTCAGGAAGGTATGGTCGATGTCGTTGCGCGAGCGCGCGGTGTGCAGCCGGCCGCCGATATCGGCCCCCGCGCGGCGCTTCAGCTCGCGCTCCATGTGGAAGAAGTAGTCCTCGACATCGCCGCCATAAGCGAGCGCGGCCGGGTCGATCTCGCGCGCCATGGCGATGAGCGCGCGGGCGATCGCCGCGCCCTGCGCGCGGTCGAGGATGCCGGTCTCGACCAGCATCACCAGATGGGCGCGGTCGATCCGCCCCAGCGCGCCGGCGTGATGATGGCGCGCGCCGTCGAACAGCGGCCGCAGCACGGTCTCGCGATAGACGGGATCGGGAAAACTCGACCGGTCGCCGGATTGAAGCGCGCCCATGATTCATCCTCCGCACCGGACCAGCATAATCGGGCCGGCGCCGATGCGGAGGAAAAAGGCGGTTCAGCCGCGGTCGATGACCGTCTCGTCGATCTCGGCGATGGTGCGCCGTCCGGTCAGCGCCATGGAGACGGACAGCTCCTTGGCTATGATGTCGATCGTCTTGGCGACGCCGGCCTCGCCGCCCGCCCCGAGGCCATAGAGGAAGGCGCGGCCGACCATGCAGGCCCGGGCGCCGAGCGCCAGCGCTCGCAGCACGTCCTGTCCGGAGCGGATGCCGCCGTCGAACAGGATCTCGGTCTCGCCGCCGACCGCATCGACGATGCGCGGCAGAGCGGAGATCGACGACGGCGCGCCGTCGAGCTGGCGTCCGCCATGATTGGACACGACGATCGCATCGGCGCCGGTCGCCGCGGCGGCCTTCGCGTCGCCGACATCGAGCACGCCCTTGATGATGAGCTTGCCGGGCCACAGCGAACGGATCCAGGCGACGTCGTTCCAGTTCAGCGTGGTGTCGAACTGGCCGGAGATCCACTGGCCGAGCGACTTGACGCCGGTCATGCCCTTCACGAAGCCGTCGAGATTGCCGAAGGTCTTGCGCTTGCCGCGCAGCACGCGCAGCGCCCAGTCGGGCTTGGTGGCGATGTCGACGAGATTGGCGAGCGTGATGCGCGGCGGAACGGTCATGCCGTTCTTGATGTCGCGATGGCGCTGGCCCTGCACCTGAAGATCGACGGTGAGCACCAGCGCGCTGCACTTCGCCGCGATCGCGCGCTCGACCAGCGACTGCGCGAAGCCGCGATCCTTCATCACATAGAGCTGGAACCAGAACGGCTTCGAGGTGCCGGCGGCCACGTCCTCGATCGAGCAGATCGACATCGTGGAGAGGCAGAAGGGAACGCCGGCCTTCTCGGCGGCTCGGGCGGCGAGGATCTCGCCATCGGCATATTGCATGCCGGTGAGGCCGGTCGGGGCGAGCACCAGCGGCAAGGCCGCCGGCTGGCCGATGATCGTCGTCGCGGTCGAGCGGTTGGAGACGTCGACCATCACGCGCTGGCGCAGCTTGAGCGCCTTGAGATCGGCGCGGTTCGCCTCCAGCGTCTCCTCGGCATAGGAGCCGCGGTCGCAATATTCGAAGAAGGCGCGCGGCACGCGGCGCTTCGCCATCAGCCTCAAATCGTCGATCGAAGTTGCCGTCTGGAGCGACATGTTGCTCGCCTTCTACACGCCCATGCCGGAGGCAGCGCACCGCCTCGGCGATGACTGGTCCATTTAGTTGACCACTCTTCCTGAGGCGCTTATAGGCTTCCCGTCATGCCCTTTCAACCCGTCGCGTCACGCCCGACCGCCGAAGAGGTCGCCCGCCAGATCGAGCTTCTGGTGCTGGAAGGCGTGCTTCATCCAGGCGACCGCCTGCCGGGCGAACGCGACCTCGCGGCCCGCCTCTCGGTATCGCGCCCCGTGCTGCGCGATGCGCTGAAGACGCTGGAAGGACGCGGCCTCATCGAAAGCCGACATGGCGGCGGCACCTTCGTCGCGGCGATCGAGGGAACGCTGTTCGCCTCGCCCGTCATCGACCTGATCGCCCGCTCGCAGAAGGCGGGCGGCGACTATCTCGAATTCCGCCGCGAGGTCGAGGCGACGGCGGCGGCGATGGCGGCCGATCGGGCAACCGAGGCCGACCGCACGATCCTCTCGCGCATCTTCGCATCCATGGAAGCGGCGCATGGCGAAGCGGATTTCCGCCGGGAAGCCGCGCTCGATGTCGAGTTTCACCAGGCGATCGGCGAGGCGTCGCACAACATCGTCATGATCCATGTGCTGCGCGCCTGCTATCGCCTGCTGGCCGACGGCATCTTCTACAATCGCAGCCGGCTCTACGGCCGGCAGCTTTCGCGCGACGAACTGCTCGGCCAGCATCGCGCGCTGCTCGAGGCGATCCTCGCCGGAGACGCTGCGGCCGCCCGGTCGGCGGCGGCGGCGCATATCGCTTATGTGGAAGCCTCGCTCCGCGCGGACGCGGAAGCGGGCGCCCGGGCCGAGATCGCCTCGCTGCGCCTGCTGCAATTCGAAGAAAGAACGGCGCCGCGACAGGCGCGGCGCCGTGATGACGAGGACGAAGGCGGCGACCGGTGAGCCGCCGGAGCTTCCTCAGCCGCGACGGGCGCGGTCGATATTGAGGATGTCGCCAGAGCGCGCGCTCACCGTGACGCGCAGCGCGCGGCCACGACGATCGGCACCTTCGACCACCCAGACGGGACCGCGGCGATCGACGCCCCAGGTCTCGACCACGCCGGCCGCGCGGGCGATGCGCCGCGCCTCGCGCGGGCCGACGCCGCGATTGTCATAGGCGCCGCGGCCCGGTCCGTTGTCCCACTGCGCAGGTGGCGGCGGGGGCACACGGTCCGGCATGGGCGGGGCGATGCGCACGCCGCCCTCGTCGATGATGATGCCCTGGGCGCTCGCACCGCCAGCCGTCAGCAGGCTGGCGGCTACCATGGCAGCGCCAGCGAAAGCCTTGAACTTCATGGCGTTTCTCCTTTGGGTCGGAGCGGCCACAAGGCCGTCCTTCGGAGAGTTGAACGCCGGCGCGGCGGTTTTCGTTCCGCTTCCTGATTGTCAAACCATACGCATGCTCATGCCGCCGTCGACAACCAGTGTCTCGCCGGTGATGAACGGGTTGGTCAGAAGCTCCACCGCCGCGGTGGCGACATTGTCGGCCGTGCCGAAACGGTGGAGGGGAATGCGGTTGTCGAGATTGTTCTTGCGCGCTTCCGGCGTCATCGCGGCATGGAAGCGTGTCTCGATGATGCCCGGGCAGATCGTGTTGACGCGGATGTTCTCGTGGCCATGGTCGCGGGCGAGCGCCCGGCCCATCTGCGGCAGCGCCCCCTTCACCGTCTGGTAGGCGACCGTGCCGGGGCAACCGCGCAGGCCCGCGACCGAGGAGACGAGCAGCACCGCGCCGCCGCGGACCGCCAGCGCCGAATGCGCCGCACGGAAGAGATGGAACGGCGCGTGGACATGGACGCGGAAGGCGTCCTCCCAGGCCTCGGGCGTCAGCGCCAGCGCCGTCCCCGGGACAGCGCCGCCCGCCGCCGGCACGAGATAGTCGATCCGACCGAACGCCTCCATCGCGGCTTCGACGAGCCGCGCGGCACTTGCCGGATCGGCGGCGTCCGCGGCCTCGAACCGGGCGCGCTCGCCGAGCTCGGCAAGAAGCGCCTCCACCTCGTCGTCGCGATGACGGCCCGAGAGCAGCAGATCGACGCCCCGCGCCGCCAGCTGCCGCGCAATGGCGGCGCCGATGCCGCGCGTCCCGCCCGTGATGATCGCCGCTTCGCGTTCGCCGGCCATGATTCGTCCTCCCGCTTGTTGTCTGGCTGCCTTATCGGTGCAGCCTTTGCCGTCCGGGTCCAGCCCCTCAGCTGGCCGCGAAGCTCCGATAGGCGGCGAGCAGGTCGCCGAATTCCTCCATCGGCGGGAAGCTCTCATAGGAGCGCACGGCCGGGGTCGTCGCCCAGGGCAGCTTTTCCTTGGTCACCGTCTCGATGAAGGGCACGAACCAGGACGGGTCGTCGAGCATGGTCGGGCGGACATTGACGAAGGGCATCATTTCGGCGCGCGTGAACATCCACGACATGCACCAGGCGCAGAAGTGATGCTGCAGCTCGCCATGCATGCCGCCGATCACCGTCTCGCCGGCGATGACCTCGAAGCCCTCCGGCGGCACGGCGGCGGTGAGCGAGAAGGCCGAGGACGACATCTTCTGGCAGCCGGTGCAGTGGCAGGCGGCGGTGAAGAGCGGCGGCGCGGTGATGCGGAAGCGGACGCGGTTGCAGCGGCATCCGCCTTCGGCTGGAAGCTTCGGCGTCGGCATCGGATCCTCCCTTTTTCCGGGCCAAGTGCTAGCAGACGCACACTGGTCGCGGAAGCGCGACAGGACGGTCATCCGCTTTCTTGCCGACGCACCGGCGCGTCGCTAATGTGCCGCGCCAACCACCCCCGGAGTTCCCATGGCCCGCGATGTAACCGATTCAACGATCGTCGAATCCCGCGACGATCTCATCGGGACGCTGGCCTCGGGCTGCAAGCCGGAGGCGGCGTGGCGCATCGGCACCGAACACGAGAAGTTCGGCTTCTACCGCGACGACCTGACGCCCGTTCCGTATGACGGGCCGCGGGGAATCGAGAAGATCCTCCGCCTGATGGAGGGCCTGCTCGGCTGGCAGCCGATCGAGGATCGCGGCCGCATCATCGGCCTTGTCGATCCGGTCGGCGGCGGCGCGATCTCGCTGGAGCCCGGCGGGCAGTTCGAGCTTTCCGGCGCGCCGCTTGAGACCATCCACCAGACCTGCCGCGAGCTGCACGCCCATCTTGCACAGGTGCGCGAATGCGCCGAGCCGCTCGGCATCGGCTTCATCGGCCTCGGCACCTCGCCAATCTGGTCGCTGGCCGAGACGCCGGTGATGCCGAAGTCGCGCTACGAGATCATGGCGCGCTACATGCCGAAGGTCGGCACGCGCGGCCTCGACATGATGTTCCGGACCTCGACGGTTCAGGTCAATCTCGACTTCGCCTCCGAAGCCGACATGGTGAAGAAGATGCGCGTCTCGCTCGCGCTGCAGCCGGTCGCGACTGCGCTCTTCGCCAATTCGCCCTTCATGGACAACGACGCCAACGGGCTACTGTCGAACCGGGCCGAGATCTGGCGCGACACCGACAACCAGCGCTCGGGCCTGATCCCCTTCGTCTTCGACGAGGGTTTCGGCTTCGAGACCTATGTCGAATGGGCGCTCGACGTGCCGATGTATTTCGTGAAGCGCGGCGACATCTATCACGACGTGGCGGGCCAGTCCTTCCGCGACCTGCTCGCCGGCCGACTTCCGGGGCTTCCCGGCGAGCGGGCGACGCTGTCGGACTGGAACAACCATCTGACGACGCTCTTCCCCGATGTCCGCCTCAAGAAATACATCGAGATGCGCGGCGCCGATGCCGGGCCGTGGCGCACGCTGACCGCCCTCCCCGCCCTCTGGGTCGGCCTTCTCTATGACAGCGTTGCCCTCGACGCGGCCTGGGATCTCGTGCGCGACTTCACGGCCGAGGAGCGCCAGGCGCTGCGCGACGGCGTGCCCCGCCTCGGGCTGAAGACGCCGTTCCGGAACGGCACCGTGCAGCCGATCGCGGCGGCGATGGTGGAGATCGCCAGCGGCGGCCTCGCGCGGCGCGGCCGCAAGAACAGCGAGGGCTTCGACGAGCGCATCTATCTGCAGCCGCTCGAGGAGACCGTCGCCAGCGGCATGACGCCCGCCGAGCGTCTGCTCGCCGCCTATCGCTCCGATTGGCAGGGCGATATCGGCGAAGTATTCAGAAGACACGCCTATTGATTGAGATGCGAGGCGGCCCGGGGGGTCGCGCCGGCATCGACCATGGAGGCCCGTCGTGGACATCAAGGACATCACCGTCGTCGTCGATCAGCGCGGGAGCCGTCCGGCCCTGCCGATCGCGATCGATCTCGCCAACCGGCTCGGTGGCCACCTGACCGGCCTCACGCTGGTCTATGATCCGGTCGTGCCCGGCTATGCCGTCGCCCCGGTGCCGGTCGATTTCATGATCAGCGCCCGCGACGAGGCGATCAAGGGCGCCAAGACCGCCGAAGCAGCGTTCCTGGCCGCGGTCGGAACGGGCGGTCTCACCGCCGAGACGAGGCAGGTCGAGATCATCTCGGCCGGCGGCCTCGACGAGGTCGTGCACGAACTGCGCCTCGCCGATCTCGTGATCGTCGCGCAGGACGACCCCGACCAGCCCGAGCCGGTGCGCGAGGCGCTGATCGAATCCGTGCTGTTCCATGCCGGCGCCCCGCTTCTCATCGTGCCGCGCAAGGATGCGCCCGCCAGCCTTTCGCTCGACCGCGTCGTCATCGCCTGGGACGGCACCATCACCGCCGCCCGCGCGGTGCGCTCGGCCCTGCCCTTCCTCGGCGCCGCCAAGGCGGTCGACATCGTGATCGTCGACGACGGCAAGGAGCTGCCGACCGGCCAGCGCGTCACCGGCTACCTGAAGCGCCACGGCATCGAGGCGACCGTCCACACGCTGCCCAATCCGCACAAGGATGTCGCCGGCGTGCTGCGCGAGCAGGCGGCGTCGAGCGGCGCCGGGCTCATCGTCATGGGCGCCTATGGCCATAGCCGGCTGCTCGAATGGATCCTCGGCGGGGCGACCCGCGGCATGCTGCGCAAGCAGACTGTCCCGATCCTGATGGCGCACTAGCACCATCCCTTTCGCGACGATTTGACGAAAGCCCGCGGCGGCCCGATCATGAGGGCCGCCACAGGGAGCCGACGATGAAAACCTTCTTCGACATGATGCGGGAAGCCCAGCAGAGCGCTTTCGGCGCCATGATGCAGAAGGAATTCGGCCTCTCGGCCGAGCAGCAGGCCAAGGCCGTCGAGGCGATGATGCCCGCCTTCTGGCTCGGCCTGCGCAAGAACGCCGCCGATCCCTTCGGCGTCGCCGCCTTCTGGCAGTCGGTCGGCACCGGTCCCTATCGCAGCTATTTCGACAATCCCTTCGCCGCGATGACGCCGAAGGCGATGGACGACGGCAACAACGTCCTCGAGAAGCTGTTCGGCTCGCCCGAGATCGCCCGGGCCGTGTCGCTGCAGGTCGAGGCGGCGACGGGCCTCGCGCAGGATGTCGTGCGGCGCATGATGCCGGTGGTCGCCAACATGATGATGGGCGGGTTGCAGCGGCAGAGCGAGCTCGCGGCCAATCCCTTCCTGCGCTTCATGCAGGACTTCGGCCAGCCCCCGCGCGAGAAGCCGCAGGCGAAGACGCCCGACCTTCCCTTCGTCGCGATGATGAACGCCTTTCTCGGCAAGCCGGCGGAGGCCGAGAAACAGCCGGAGCCCGAGGCCGGCGGTCCGATGACCAACGAGGAGGTGATCGACCGCCTGTTCGACGCCAATCGCAGCATGCAGGATGCGTATTGGAAGTCGATGCAGCGGATCTTCGATCAGTTTGCGCCGGAGAAGAAGGGCTGACCAAACGAAAAAGGCCCGCCGGATGAACGGCGGGCCAAGTGCGGAACCGACCGGGGATCTGGTCGGCTCCGGCTGCAGGGAATGCGGACCGCCGAAGGCGGGCCGAAAGGGGTCGGCGGATCGGCGAAGCCGCCGCCGGGGTCAGCGCTTGACGCGGTAGCGGGCGCCGCCGGCGCGAAGCTCGGCGCCATGGGCGAGGCGCTCGCGCGCCTGGGCCTTCGCGGCGTAGCGCCGCTCGAGCGAGAGCATCGAAAGCTGCACCGAGGCATCCTCGTCGGCACGGACCGCGAGCGCGCTCGTCACGTCGCCCTGCGTCAGGCCGATATCGCGCAGCATGTGGTCGTCCCAGCCGAGCAGACGGGCAACCTGACGGCGGTTGTGCCAGACGCGGACGCGGGCGACAGCGGTTGCCGCCAGATGGACCACCACGGCTGCGATGCGATTGCGCGTCGGCCGCCGGGTTTCGGTCGTGAACGTCTCGAATGTCGTCATGGCTTGCCTCCATCGGCTGACGCGTCGAGGTCCTCCCGCTCTCCGGAAGGGGCTGCTCGCTGTGCGTCGTGGTAACAATCGAACATTGACCCATCCGCATTGATCATTCCAACGAATGTTTCTAATATCAGTCATTGGAATTGATGATGTTTCGGACGGTCAGCATCTGATGAATGACCGATGCCGGGACAGGCTTCCACCCGTTTCTTGCCGCGCTTTTGCGGCCTTATCGGGCGGATGCCCGCGATCGGGGCGATTGTGACGGAATTGTGAGGTATCGCACATGGCCATGATGCTGGATCTCGATCAGCTGCGCACCTTCATCGCCATCTGCGATACGGGCAGCTTCACCCGCGCCGCCGAGGTGGTGCACAAGACCCAGTCGGCCGTGTCGATGCAGATGCGGCGGCTCGAGGAGCGGATCGGCAAGCCGATCTTCGGCCGCGACGGCCGCAGCGCCAAGCTGACGGAGGACGGCGAGCGGCTGCTCGGCTATGCGCGGCGGCTGATCCGCCTTTCGGACGAGACCGTCGCGGCCTTCGACGACGACGAGCTCTCCGGCCGCGTCCGCCTCGGCACGCCCGATGATTATGCCGATCGCTTCCTGCCCGAGATTCTCGCCCGCTTCTCGCGCTCCAATCCGCGCGTCGAGGTCACGGTGGTCTGCGAGCCGACGGTGCAGCTCGTCGAATGCGTGCGCAATGGCTCGCTCGATCTCGCCATCGTCACCAATCACGAACTGACGCCGACGGCCGAGGTGGTGCGCCAGGAGCCGCTGCTCTGGGTGGTTTCCAACCATCACCGCATCGAGGAAGAGGACGTGCTGCCGCTGGCGCTCGGCCGCGACACCTGCTGCTGGCGAAAGTCGGCGCAGGAAGCGCTGAACGGCACCGGCCGCCGCTTCCGCCTGCTCTATGCGAGCAACAATTCGACCGCGCTCGCCGCTGCCGTGCTGGCGGGCCTCGCGATCTCCGTCTTCCCGGAATCGGCGCTGCGTCCGGGCATGCGCGTCCTCGGCGAGGCCGAGGGCTTCCCCCGCCTCGCCCCCTGCCAGATCGCGCTTCTGCGCGCCGCCAACCGGCCCTCGACCGCGACCATCGACGCGCTCGCCGAGCACATCATTTCCTCGCTCGACAATCTCTCGATGCGCATCGCGGCGGAATGACAGCCGCCTCCCGGCCGGGCCGCATCCTCGTCCTCAACGGGGCGCCGCGCTCGGGGAAGTCGACGCTCGTCGCCCTCGTGCGCGAGAAGTTGCCTGGCCGCTGGATCAATCTCGGCGTCGACATGCATATGGAGCGCATGCTGCCGCCGCAGCTCCTGCCCGGCATCGGCCTCAGGCCGGGCGGCGAGCGGCCCGATCTCGAGCCCCTGCTGCCCCCGCTCTATGGCGCGCTCTACGAGTCGATCGCGGCGCACAGCCGCGCCGGCTTCGATGTCGTGGTCGACATCGCCCACCACGACGCCTATTCGCGCCCGCTCGGCATCCTGCCGGACTGCGCGCGCCGTCTCGCCGGCCTGCCGGTCCTCTTCGTCGGCCTGCGCTGCGCATTGCCCGAGATCATGGCGCGTCGCAACGCCTCCGATCCGGCGCGGGGCTACGCGACCGCCACCGCCGAGGTGCCCGTCCCGCCACCGGTGCTCAAATGGCAGGAGGCGGTGCACGCCCACGGCCATTACGACCTCGAACTCGACACCGGCGCCCTCGCGCCCGAAGCCTGCCTCGCGGCCATCGCCGCGGCGCTCGCCCATCCGCCGGCCCGCCCCACCGCCTTCGAGCGTCTGGCGGCGGTCTGAGGCGCCGGATCGCGGCCCGTTCTCGAAGTCCGTAACCTTTCGCTGGCAGGTTCTCGAACTCCATGCCGCGAGAACTACGTAGCGGCAGGCAAGGCGAGATCAGGGGACGGACTTTACCGAAGATGCACGCGATCAGCGAAGCCGCACCGCACCATGAACGGACGGGAACCCTGTCCGCCGGACCTGCGGACAGCGCCCGCAAAAGGCAGCGCGGCGGCAGGGATGTGTCACAGGCGACGGCGGGCAGGCTGCGCGGGATCGCGGCCGGGGTGATCGCTCTCCTTGCCGGATGGGGCGGCGCCCTGCCGGCGATGGCAGATCCGGTTCCGGTCAGGCCAGAGCCGGGATGGACGATCGATGGCACCGTGCTCCTCAGCCGCCACGGCATGCGCGGCTCGACGATTCCGGTGCGCTGCGGCCCGGAAACGAAGGGATGCCTCGCGACCGACTCGAAGGACCCATGGCCCACTCTCGACGTTGCTGCGGGTCATCTGACCACGGCCGGCTACACGCGGTCGGTGACGATGGGCACATATTATCGCCGGCTCTACGCCGCGGCGGGCCTGCTGCCGCCGGAGGGCTGCATCACCCCCTCTACCCTTGAATTTACATCCGACGCCGTAGAACGGACGGTCATGACGGCCGGGGCCATCATGGACGGCATGGCGCCGGGCTGCGGCCTCATGGATATTTCCATCAGACAAGGTCTCTACCGGGGGGCTTCCTGCGGCTTCGAGAAGGCCGAGGCGGAGAAGGCCTCGCAGGCGTTCGTCGGCGGCTCCTGGCAGGCTGTGGCCGAGGGCAAGATGGCGCGGTCGCTCGACGTGCTGAGCCGGACCCTCGGCGAGTTGCCCGCAGGGACGTGCGAGAAGTCCGGCCTGCCGGCCGGATGCCATCTTTCGGACCTCTGCGCGACGCCGGCGGAAGCCGGCCCTCTCGCGATAGCCGGAGGCTCGTCCGAGCTGTTCGCGATGCAGTATGGCGGCGGGTTGCCCGCCGATGAAATCGGTTGGGGACGGCTGGCAGAGGCGGCCGGTGAGCCGCTCGGCCAGGCCGTGACCACCGCCACAGCGACCCATGCGCTCTATGACAGCGCCACCTGGATGCCGCTCTATCAGGCGACCAGGCTCGGCTCGCAGACGCTGAACCTTGTCAATGAGCAGCTGGGCGAGATTGCCGCTGGCAAGGGCGCGCTCTTTCGCTTCCTCTCCAGCCACGACGACTTCATCCTCAATGTCGGCGGGATGTTGGGCCTCTCCTGGAACCTCGACAGCTACAATCCCTATCAGATACCGCCCGGCGGCTCGGTCGCCTTCGAGCTGTGGCGAAACCCGGAAGGCGCCCGCTTCGTGCGCCTCGTCTACCGGGCGCAGACGCTCGACCAGCTTCGCGAGAACACCGCGCTCGACGTCGACCACCCGCCGGCCGCGCAGGTGATGGTCCCTGCGAAATGCGCGGGCGCGGTCGCCGGCGCCTGCCCTCTCGATCAGTTCTCGGCGCTGGTCTCGGCGGCGATCGAGCCGGCCTGCGTGGCGAAGCCCTGAGACGAGCCGGCATCAGCGTCAAAGGCGATAGGCTTCCTTGGCGAGGCGGTAGGCGAGGTCATGAGCGACCTCCGCCGCCTCGTCCTCGTCGAGGCGATGCGTGACGACGAGTTCGGCGAGATAGCCGCAATCGACCCGGCGCGCGACATCGTGGCGGGCCGGAATCGAGGGGAAGGCGCGCGTATCGTCGTTGAAGCCGACCGTGTTGTAGAAGCCGGCCGTCTCGGTCACGAGTTCCCGGTAGCGGCGCATGCCCTCGGGGGAATCGTAGAACCACCAGGCCGGGCCGAGCCGCAGGGCCGGATAATGGCCGGCGAGCGGCGCCAGTTCGCGCGAATAAGCGGTCTCGTCGAGCGTAAACAGGATGATGGTGAGCGCCCGCTCGTTGCCGAAGCGATCGAGCAGCGGCTTCAGCGCCGCGACATAGTTCGTGGCCGTCGGGACATCGGCGCCCTTGTCGCGGCCGAAACGCGTCATCAGGCGCGCATTGTGGTTGCGGAACGAGCCGGGATGGATCTGGATCACGAGCCCATCGTCGAGGCTCATCGCCGCCATCTCGGTCAGCATCTGGGCGCGGAAAAGCTCGGCGTCGGAGGCCGAGACCTGGCCGCCGCGCACCCGGTGATAGAGCGCCTCGGCCTCGACCGGCGAGAGATCGGCCGTCGCCGCGGTCGGGTGGCCATGATCGGTCGAGGTGGCGCCATGCGCCTTGAAGAAGGCGCGGCGGACGCGATGCGCCTCGAGATAGCCGGCGAAGGTCGAGACATCGGTTCCGGCGAGCGCGCCGAGCGCCTCGATATTGTCCCTGAAGCCCGCGAAATCGGGATCGACGACCGGATCCGGCCGGTAGGCGGTCACGACGCGGCCGGTCCAGCCCGACTCGCGGATCGCGTTGTGGTGGCGGAGATCGTCGAGCGGGCTTTCCGTCGTGGCGATCACCTCGATGTTGAAACGCTCGAACAGCGCGCGCGGCCGGTAGGCCGGCTCGGCGAGACGCCCGGCGATCCGGTCATAGAGCGCGTCGGCATTCGCCGCCGTGAGCCGCTCCTCAATATCGAACAAGGTCGCGAAGGCATGGTCGAGCCACATCCGCGTCGGCGTGCCGCGGAAGAGGTGGTAATGCGCGGCGAAACGCCGCCAGATGGCGCGCGGATCGGTCTCGACCGCCGTTCCGTCCACGGTCGGCACGCCGAGATCCTCGAGCGCGACGCCCTGGCTGTAGAGCATGCGGAAGACATAGTGATCGGGCACGACGAAGAGCTTCGCCGGGTCTGGAAACGGCTCGTTCTGCGCATACCAGGCGGGGTCGGTGTGGCCATGCGGCGAGACGATCGGCAGGTCTCGCACCTCGCCGTAAAGGCGGCGCGCCACGGCGCGGGTCGCCGGATCGGCGGGGAAGAGGCGGTCTTCGTGAAGCAGCATGGTGACCTCGGTCGCAAGGCCGCCATATGACCACGGAGAAGGCCCCGCCGCGAGAGAGACTTGATCCGGAACGGCGAACAGACGAGTTTCGGACGGTTCAAAAAGACGCGACAGGAACCGGGTGGAGACATGCAGGAGACCGAGGAGCGGACGGCGGCGATCGTCGCGCGCTTTGCCGGCGTCGAGGGGGCGACGCTGCCGATCCTGCATGCCGTGCAGGAAGCTTTCGGCCATGTCCCGCGCGAATCGATCCCCGTCATCGCGGCGGCGCTGAACCGCACGCGAGCCGAGATCCACGGCGTCGTCAGCTTCTATCATGATTTCCGCGAAGAGCCGGCCGGCCGCCACATCGTCCGCGTCTGCCGCGCCGAGGCCTGCCGCGCCATGGGCTCCGACCGCATCGCCGGCACCTTCGAGACGGCCCTCGGCGTCGCGCTCGGAGAAACCTCCGCCGACGGCGCCGTGACGCTGGAGCCGGTCTATTGCCTCGGCCTCTGCGCCACGGCGCCGAGCGCCATGATCGACGGCAAGCCGGTCGGGCGCCTCGACGAGGCCGCGGCGGCACGGCTGGCGCGGGAGATTGGCCGATGACCGCTCGGATTTTCGTTCCCGCCGATGCCGCGGCGATCGCCGTCGGCGCCGATGACGTCGCCGGCGCGCTCGCCGCCGCGGCGGCGCGGATCGGCCGCGCGGTCGAGATTGTGCGGACGGGATCGCGCGGGCTCTTCTTCCTGGAGCCGCTGGTCGAGGTCGAGACGGCGGCTGGACGTGTCGGCTTCGGCCCGGTCGCGGCCGGCGATGTCGGAAGCCTCGTCGCGGAGGGCCTCTTCGAGGGGGCCGGCGCGCGGTCGCTCGGCCTCGTCAAGGATATCCCCTTCCTGAAGGCGCAGACACGCTTCACCTTTTCCCGCTGCGGCGTCGTCGATCCGGCCTCGCTGGAGGATTACCGCGCGCATGGCGGCGGGCTCGGCCTTGCAAAGGCGGCGGCCATGGCGCCGGCGGAGATCGTCGCCGCCGTCAGCGCCTCCGGGCTCAGGGGCCGCGGCGGCGCCGGCTTCCCGACCGGCATCAAGTGGAAGACCGTGCTGGACGCCCCCGGTGCGCGCAAATTCGTCGTCGCCAATGCCGACGAGGGCGACAGCGGCACCTTCGCCGACCGCATGCTCATGGAGGGCGACCCCTTCGTCATCATCGAGGGCATGGCGATCGCCGGCCTCGCGACGGGGGCAACGCGCGGCTATCTCTATATCCGCTCCGAATATCCGCACGCGATCGCCCGCATGGAAGCGGCGGTCGAGACGGCGCGCCGCGCCGGCTGGCTCGGCGCCGCCATCGCCGGCACGACGCGCGCCTTCGACGTCGAGATCCGGGTCGGCGCCGGGGCCTATGTCTGCGGCGAGGAGACCGCCCTCATCGAATCGATTGAGGGCAATCGGGGCGAGGTGCGCGCCAAGCCGCCGCTGCCGGCCCTGAAGGGCCTCTTCGGCGCGCCGACCGTCGTCAACAACCTGCTCAGCCTTGCGGCCGTCCCCTTCATTCTCGCCGAAGGCCCCGAGGCCTATGCGGCGGTCGGCTTCGGCCGCTCGCGCGGCACCATGCCGGTGCAGATCGCCGGCAATGTGAAGCGCGGCGGCCTGTTCGAGGTCGCCTTCGGCATCACGCTCGGCGAGCTCGTCAACGGGTTCGGCGGCGGCACGGCAACCGGGCGCCCGGTCAAGGCGGTGCAGGTCGGCGGGCCGCTCGGCGCCTATTTCCCGCCTGCCCTGTTCGACACGCCCTTCGACTACGAGGCCTTCGCGGCGCGGGACGGTCTGATCGGCCATGGCGGCATCGTCGTTTTCGACGATACGGTGGCGATGGACGCGATGGCGCGCTTCGCCTTCGAGTTCTGCGCGCTCGAGAGCTGCGGCAAGTGCACGCCCTGCCGCATCGGCTCGACGCGCGGCCGCGAGACGATCGACGCCATCATCGCCGGCCGCGACGTCGAGAAGAACGCCGCGCTCGTCGAGGAGCTTTGCGATATCATGAAGTTCGGTTCGCTCTGCGCGCTGGGCGGCTTCACGCCCTATCCCGTCATGAGCGCGCTGCGCCACTTTCCGGGCGATTTCGGTCTGCCCGAAAAGGTGGCGGCGGCAAGGGAGACTGCAGCATGACCCTCATCCGCGAGATCGACTACGGCACCCCCGCCTCGCGCAGCGAGGCCAGCGTGACGCTCACGATCGACGGCAGCCGCGTCACCGTCCCCGCCGGCACCTCGGTCATGCGCGCCGCCGCCGAAATGGGCACGGCGATCCCCAAGCTCTGCGCCACCGACCGCGTCGATGCCTTCGGCTCCTGCCGGCTCTGCCTCGTCGAGGTCGACGGGATGCGCGGCACGCCGGCCTCCTGCACCACCCTCGTCGCCGAGGGCATGGTCGTCCGCACCGAGACCGACCGGCTGCGCAAGCTCCGGCGCGGCGTGATGGAGCTCTACATCTCCGATCACCCGCTCGACTGCCTGACCTGCGCGGCCAATGGCGACTGCGAATTGCAGAGCCAGGCCGGCGCGGTGGGCCTTCGCGAGGTCCGCTACGAGGCCGGCGCCAACCATGTCGCCAAGACCGACAATCCGCTCTTCCTCGGCAAGGACGTCTCGAACCCCTATTTCGACTACGACCCGGCCAAGTGCATCGTCTGCTCGCGCTGCGTCAGGGCCTGCGAGGAGGTCCAGGGCACCTTCGCGCTGACGATCGAGGGGCGCGGCTTCGACAGCCGAGTCTCGCCGGGCATGCATGAGAGCTTCCTCGGCTCCGAATGCGTCTCCTGCGGCGCCTGCGTCTCCGCCTGCCCGACCGCGACGCTGATCGAGAAGAGCGTCGTCGAGAAGGGCCAGCCCGAGCATTCGCTGGTGACCACCTGCGCCTATTGCGGCGTCGGATGCTCGTTCAAGGCCGAGATGCGGGGCGAGGAACTCATCCGCATGGAGCCCTACAAGGACGGCAAGGCCAATCACGGCCATTCCTGCGTCAAGGGCCGCTTCGCCTACGGCTATGCGCATCACCGCGACCGCATCCTGAAGCCGATGCTGCGCGAGAAGATCACCGATCCCTGGCGCGAGGTGTCGTGGGACGAGGCTTTCGCCCATGTCGCGACGAAGTTCCGCGCCATCCAGGCGCGCTACGGCAAGGACGCGATCGGCGGCATCACCTCCTCGCGCTGCACCAACGAGGAGACCTATCTGGTTCAGAAGCTGGTGCGCGCCGGCTTCGGCAACAACAATGTCGACACCTGCGCCCGCGTCTGCCATTCGCCGACCGGCTACGGCCTCAAGGCGGCCTTCGGCACCTCGGCCGGCACGCAGGACTTCGACAGCGTCGAGCATGCCGATGTCGTGCTGGTGATCGGCGCCAACCCGACCGACGGCCATCCGGTCTTCGCCTCGCGCCTCAAGAAGCGGCTTCGCGCCGGCGCGAGGCTCATCGTCATCGATCCGCGGCGCATCGACCTCGTGCGCACGCCGCATGTCGAGGCGGCCCATCATCTGGCGCTGCGCCCCGGCACCAATGTCGCCGTGCTCGACGCCATCGCGCATGTGATCGTCACCGAGGGGCTCTATGACGAGGCCTTCGTGCGCGAGCGCTGCGAATGGAGCGCCTTCGAGCATTGGGCGTCCTTCGTCGCCGAGCCGCGCAACAGCCCCGAGGCGGTCGAGGCGGTCTCGGGCGTTCCCGCCGCCGAGATCCGCGCCGCCGCGCGTCTCTATGCGACCGGCGGCAATGCCGCGATCTATTACGGCCTCGGCGTCACCGAGCACAGCCAGGGCACGACCACGGTCATGGCGATCGCCAATCTCGCCATGGCGACCGGCAATCTCGGCCGCCCCGGCGTCGGCGTGAACCCGCTGCGCGGCCAGAACAACGTGCAGGGCTCCTGCGACATGGGCTCGTTCCCGCACGAGCTTCCCGGCTACCGCCACATCTCGGACGACGCCACGCGGCAGACCTTCGAGAAGCTGTGGGGCGTCTCGCTCGACAACGAGCCGGGCCTGCGCATCCCCAACATGCTCGACGCGGCGGTCGACGGGTCCTTCCGCGGCATCTACATCCAGGGCGAGGACATCGTGCAGTCCGATCCGGACACGCATCACGTCACGGCCGGGCTCGCCGCGATGGACTGCGTCGTCGTGCACGATCTCTTCCTGAACGAGACCGCGAACTACGCGCATGTCTTCCTGCCGGGCTCCACCTTCCTGGAGAAGGACGGCACCTTCACCAATGCCGAGCGGCGCATCAACCGCGTGCGGCGCGTCATGAGCCCGCTGAACGGCTATGCCGACTGGGAAGTGACGCAGCGGCTGGCGCAGGCCATGGGTCTCGCCTGGCACTATACGCATCCCTCCGAGATCATGGACGAGATCGCCGCCGCGACGCCGAGCTTCGCCGGCGTCTCCTACCGGCGTCTCGAGGACGTCGGCTCGGTGCAGTGGCCATGCAACGAGGCGGCGCCCGAGGGCACGCCGGTCATGCATATCGGCCATTTCGCGCGCGGGCTCGGCCAGTTCATGATCACCGAATATGTGCCGACCGAGGAACGGACGGGGCCGCGCTTCCCGCTCCTGCTCACCACCGGCCGCATCCTCTCGCAATACAATGTCGGCGCGCAGACGCGGCGAACGGCCAATGTCGTCTGGCACGAGGAGGACCTGCTCGAGATCCATCCGAACGACGCAGAGAACCGCGGCATCCGCGACGGCGACTTCGTCCGTCTCGCCAGCCGCGCCGGCGAGACGACGCTGCGCGCCAGGATCACCGACCGCGTCGCGCCGGGCGTGGTCTACACGACGTTCCACCATCCGGCGACGCAGGCGAATGTCGTGACCACCGACTTCTCCGACTGGGCGACCAACTGCCCGGAATACAAGGTCACGGCCGTGCAGGTCTCGCCCTCGAACGGCCCGAGCGCCTGGCAGGAGGACTATGCCCGCCTCTCCGAGGAGAGCCGGCGCATTCTCCCCGCCGACGCGGCCGAATAGGCATGACTGGCGCCGCGAAGGCGAGCGGGACGGTCGCCGCCGCGACGTGGAGGCGGAGCGGCGCCGCGCGGTCGAGCCGCGCGGTGGCGGTCGAAACGGCGGTCGCCATCACCTATGGCGGCTCGACGCAGGCGGTGCTGATGGCGAGCCCGGCCGATCTCGAGGATTTCGCGGTCGGCTTCACCCTGACCGAGGGCATCGCCGATCTCGCCGCGATCGAGGACATCGAGCAGATCGACGGCGAGCTCGGCATCGAGATGCGCGTGACGCTGGCGCGCCGGCCCTCGGAGCGGCTCGCGGCGCGGCGCCGCGCCATGGCCGGACCGGTCGGCTGCGGCCTTTGCGGCATCGAGAGCCTCGAGGAAGCTGTTCGCCCCCTGCCCCTGAACAGGTCGCCGATGCGGTTCGAGCCCTATGCGATCCTCGCGGCAATCGGCGCCCTCGCGCCGTTGCAGGCACTGAACGCGGAGACGCGCGCCGTGCACGCCGCCGCCTTCTGGCAGCCGGGCGACGGTGTCCGCCTCGTCCGCGAGGATGTCGGCCGCCACAATGCGCTCGACAAGCTCGCCGGCGCCATCGCCCGCGGCGGAATCAACGCCGCGTCCGGCGCCGTGCTGCTCACCAGCCGTGTCTCCGTCGAGATGGTGCAGAAGACGGCAGCGATCGGCGCCCCTTTGATCGTCGCGGTCTCGGCGCCGACCAGCCTTGCGATCGCCGCGGCCGACGCCGCGGGGATCACGCTGGTCGCGGTCGCGCGCGCCGACGGCTTCGAAGTCTTCACCCATGGCGAGCGGCTCGGCCTGCCGCCATCCTCCTTTTCCGACGAGAGAGAGGCGGCGCACGGCGCCGCCTGAAGAAGAATGCCGCCTGAAAAGCTCGTCCGCATGGCGAACCAGATCGCCACCTTCTTCTCCGCGCAGGGCGCCGACGCCGCGCCGGCGGCGGTCGCCACGCATCTGCGGCAGTTCTGGGATCCACGCATGCGGCGGACCATCGTCGCCCATGCGGCGGCAGGCGGCGCCGGCCTCGATCCCGTCGCGGCGGCGGCCATCGCGCGCCTTGCTGCGGAGGAAACGGCATGATGCACTGCCCCGACGCCAGCGCAGTGCAACACGAGTGAAGACATGGACAGGATCACGCTCCGGAACGAATTCGTCACCGTCGCCCTCGACCGCAAGGGCGCCGAACTCCAGTCGATCGTCGATGCCGCCGGCCGCGAATGGATGTGGCAGGCCGACCCGACCTTCTGGCCCCGCCATGCGCCGATCCTGTTCCCCATCGTCGGCCGTGCCGCCGGCGACCAGATCTTCGTCGAGGGCGTCAGCTATCCGATCGGCCAGCACGGATTCGCGCGTGACCGCATGTTCGAGGTGCTGAGCTCGGGGCCGGAGCGGGCCGGGTTCCGCCTCCTCGCCGATGCCGACACGCTGAAGCACTACCCCTTCGAATTCGAGCTCGACATCCGCTTCGAGCTCGCCGGGGCGACGCTGTTCCAGACCGTGACCGCCCGCAACCACGGCAACCGCCCCATGCCGGCCGCCATCGGCTTCCACCCTGCCTTCCAGTGGCCGCTTCCCGGCGCGAAGGGACCGCAGACCGGCCATGTCGCGATCTTCGAGCGCGAGGAGCCGGCCGATATCCGCCGCCTCAAGGATGGCGGCGTCGATCCCGCCACGCGCCCGACGCCCGTCCTCGGCAAGGTGCTGGCGCTCGATCCTTCGCTGTTCCTCGAGGATGCGATCATCTTCGACGAGGTGCGCAGCCGTTCGGTCTGGTTCGGGGTCGAGGGAACCGACGGCCTCAGGGTCGATTTTCCCGACCTCCCCTATCTCGGCATCTGGACGAAGCCGGGCGCGCCGTTCCTCTGCATCGAGCCGTGGCAGGGCCATGCCGCGATGCTGGGCTTCGAGGGCGAGATGGCCGAGATGCCGGGCATGGTCTCCGTGCCGCCGGGCGGCAGCATGACGCGGCACATCGCGATCCGGATCGGCGCGCCTTCACCCTGAATCGGGGCTGGCACGGGTTTCGCTAGGAACGATGGATTGCGCCAGCAGAAGGAAAAGATGATGGATCACAAATCGTCGGTGCGCGAACGGGTCTGGAGCGACCTGCGCCGCGTCGCGCTGCCCGACAGCCGGTTCGACTTCGATTTCGCCGAGTTCATCGCCGATTTCGAGGGCGGCGAGGCCGCCTGCGACCGCCTGATCGCCGACGAGGCCTACCGGAATGCCGGGCTGATCTTCATCACGCCGGACAACTGCCTCGAAAGGCTGCGCCACCGTGCCCTTCTCGACGGCAAGTCGGTCCTGATGACGACCTATTCGATCAAGCGCGGCTTCTGGCTGCTCGACCCGGCCGACATCGCGCCCGATCTTTATCTCTACGCCGCGACGCTCGACGGGATGGAGCGGGTGGGACGTCCGGTCGATCTCAAGGCCATCGCCGACATGCCGCCGGTCGACTATCTCGTCACCGGTACGGGAGCGATCAACCACGAGGGTATCCGCTTCGGCAAGGGACACGGCTTCTTCGACGTGGAGTGGGGCATGCTCTACCGGCTCGGCCGCGTCGGTCCCGAGACCCCCGTCGCCGCCGTCGTGCATGATTGCCAGTTGCTGGACGAGACCCTGGTCCCGGACGTGTTCGATACGACCGCCGACCTCGTCTTCACGCCGACGAGAACCATCCGCGTCGCGAACGCCCAGAAGCCGGATTGCGGCATTCTCTGGGACCGGCTCGACCCGCACATGTTTGCGACCATCCCTCCGCTGCAGGAGCTGAAGGCGATGCGGCTCTGACCGCCGCTGTCGCAATCCGGTTAGCGACCTCACTCCCGACACGCTAGGCTCACGCGCCCGACCGGTCCTTCGACCGCACGCCAGCGCGCTCCCCAGCGCTTGACGCGCGTCAAGGCCGCATCCCGGTCTGGCGCGCAACATGCCTGCCGGTGGGCGACGCCCATCGCCGTGATAGGGGAGTCTCGGTCGTGTCGATTGTCCTTCGCGGTCCTTTGAGGGCCTTGGCTGCCGCGCTGCTCTTCGGCGGTGCTCTTCTGTCACCCCTGGCCGGCCTCACGCCGGCTTCTGCGCAGGATGCCGCATCGCCGCCTGCCGGCGTTCCGCTCGCGGCGCCGCCGGAGCTTTTCGGCCAGCCGGGCTCGCCGAGCGCGACGCGGACCATCGACGGCATGGTCATCCCCAACCCGGCGCAGCCCTTCGCCGGCACCATCAAGCTCAACGCCGCGCAGTCGACGCCCGCATGGCCGGCCCGGACGGTGGCGCCGCAGGGCGCGCCGAATGTGCTGCTGGTGCTCACCGACGACACCGGCTACGGCGCCGGCTCGACCTTCGGCGGCGTCATCCCGATGCCGACGCTCGACGCGCTGGCCAGGGATGGCCTGCGCTACACCAATTTCAACTCGACCGCGCTCTGCTCGCCCTCGCGGGCGGCCCTGCTCACCGGACGCAACCATCACAATGTCGGCTACGGCAATATCGCCGAGGCCTCGACGGGCTTCCCCGGCTATGACGCGGTGATCGGTCACGACACCGTATCGGTCGCCGCGGTGCTGCGCGCCAACGGCTACAACACCTCGTGGTACGGCAAGAACCACAACACGCCGCCCTTCACGGAAAGCCAGGTCGGTCCCTTCGACCAGTGGCCGACGGGCGAGATCTTCGGCTTCGATCACTTCTACGGCTTCATGGGCGGTGACGCCAACCAGTGGCAGCCCAACCTCTTCAACGACACGACGGCGATCTATCCATTCCTCGACAAGCCGGGCTGGAACCTCATCACCGCCGAGGCCGACGACGCGATCCGGCAGATCCAGACGGTCAATTCGGTCGATCCTTCGAAGCCGTTCTTCGTCTATCTGGCGCCGGGCGCGACCCATGCCCCGCACCATCCGACGAAGGAGTGGATCGACAGGATTTCGGCGCTGCATCTCTTCGACAATGGCTGGAACGCGCTGCGGGACACCATCTTCGCCAACCAGAAGCGGCTCGGCGTCATTCCGCAGGATGCCCAGCTGACGCCCTGGCCGGATCACCTGAAGAAATGGGAGGAGCTCTCGGCCGACGAGAAGAAGCTCTTCATCCGGCAGGCCGACATCTACGCCGCCTATCTCGCCTATGCCGACAACGAGACCGGTCGCGTCATCGATGCGATCCGCGACATGGGCAAGCTCGACAACACCCTCGTCATCTACATCGTCGGCGACAACGGCTCCTCGGCCGAAGGCTCGCCGACCGGCACGCCCAACGAGGTGGCGCAGTTCAACGGCGTCACCCCGCCGGTGGCCGACCAGCTCAAGTATTTCTACGACCTCTGGGGCACCGAACAGACCTATCCGCATATGGCGGTCGGCTGGACCTGGGCCTTCGGCACGCCGTTCAAATGGACGAAGCAGATCGCCTCACATTTCGGCGGCGTCCGGCAGGGCATGGTCATGTCCTGGCCGGCGCGGATCAAGGACGTCGGCGGCATCCGCAACCAGTTCAGCCATTTCATCGACATCGAGCCGACGATCCTCGAGGCGGTCGGGATCACCGCGCCGAGCTTCGTGAACGGCATCCAGCAGCGGCCGCTCGACGGCACGAGCATGGCCTATACCTGGGACGCCAGACCCGACGATCCGACGCGGCACACGGTCCAGTATTTCGAGATGTTCGGCAATCGCGGCATCTACAACAATGGCTGGTATGCCAACACGACGCCGATCGTCGATCCCTGGGCGCTGTTCTCGATCCCGCCGACGGATGTCATGAACAGCTATAAGTGGGAGCTCTACGACCTCACCAAGGACTGGACCCAGAACAACGATCTCGCCGCCGGGATGCCGGACAAGCTGCGCGCAATGCAGGAGCTGTTCATCGCCGAGGCGTCGAAGAACCAGGTCTTCCCGCTCGACAACTCGGTCGCGACCCGAATGGTCACCCCGCGGCCGAGCGTGGTCGCCGGCAAGTCCCACTTCGAGTATACCGCGCCGATCGCCGGCAACCCGAATGGCACGCAGCCGCTGCTCCTCAATGCGAGCTACCGCATCAGCGCCGATATCGACGTACCGGAAGGTGGCGGCAACGGCATGCTCTTCACGCAGGGCGGCCGCTTCGCGGGACACGGCTTCTATCTCCTGAAGGGAAAGCCGGTCTATGTCTGGAACCTCCTGGATCTGGAGCGCGTGCGCTGGGAAGGCGCCGACGCGCTGACCCCGGGCCGTCACCTGGTGGAGTTCGACTTCACCTATGGCGGGCTCGGCTTCGGCACCTTCGCCTTCAACAGCCTCTCTGGCGTCGGTCAGGCGGCGGAGGGCGTGCTGAAGGTCGACGGCAAGGAAGTGGCGCGGCAGAAGATGGCGCACACGATTCCGATCACGCTGGCATGGGACGAGAGCCAGGACATCGGCTCCGACACGCTGACCGGGGTCGACGATGCCGACTACGAATCGCCCTTCGTCTTCGACGGCACGATCCACAAGATCACGCTCGACATCGATCGCCCGCAGCTCTCGAAGGAAGACATCCAGAAGCTCGAAGCGGCGCAGAGCGCGCAGGGCGACAAGGGCTGATCGCCCTGTCGTCTCCAACAGACAGGGCGCGGGCCGAAAGCGCCGCCCCTTTTTGTCGGATTTTGTTGAATTCAGCCCGTTTCGTTTGAAATACGTCGATAGCCGCCATGCCAGTAGAGCAGCGGCTGCGCACCCGCCGTCAGGATCACGTCGCGGACGGCACCGATCAGGATGGCGTGCGAATGGCGCTCGATGGCCTCTTCGAGGTCGCAGTCGATCGACGCCAGCGCGCCGACCAGCCCGAGGCTGCCGCTCGCAAATCTGTGCCAATCGGCGCCGAGATAGCGGTCGGCTCCCCGGATTCCGCCCCGCCCGGAAAACGCCTCGGCGACGGCTTGCTGGTCCTCGGCGAGGACATTGACGCAGAAACGTCCGTTTTGCGCCAGAATAGGCCAGGAGGACGATGTGCGGTTCAGCGAAACGAGGATCGATGGACTTTCGGCGGAAAAGGACGAAACCGACGAGGCCGTGAAGCCGGTCCTGTCGGCTCCGGTGCCCGTGGTGATAACGCTGACGGCGCCGGCTAGATGACGCATGGCATGCTTGAAGACCGCGGCGTCGATGGCAGCGGGCGTCGGCTCGATCTCGGCGGCGGCCGGCATGGGAGGCTCCTCACGACAGGCAGCCCGACCGACAAAGCGGCCGGGCTTTCGTGACCCATATGGCTACTCGAGACTGCTTAAGCCATTGCACCACGCGCCCGGCCTTCGCCGAGAGAGGGTCTCGCTCGGTCGTGCCTGCCGGCGTGAAGCAGCAGCGGACCGGCCGTCCGCCCTCACATCGCCTGCTGCAGGCAGGCGCCGGCGGCGGTCGCGGAAGCGCGTGCCGTGCCCTTCGACACCGTGCCCGCCGCGACGAGGCTCTTCGTGCTGTTGGTGACCACGCTCTTGAGGCTGCCGCTGCCGACAGCGCCGATCGACGCGTCGTAGATCGCCTTGGCCTCGGCATCGAGGCCGGCGGCGCAGGCGTCCGCCGCGGCGCGGTCGGCCAGCGCCGGGCCGGCGCCGAACGCGAGAAGGAGGGCCGCCGAAGCCAGAATCGTCTTCATCATCGCTTTTCCTTCCAGCGGGTTCTCAGCGCACGCCAACGCGATTGACGGGACCGCCACGGTTCATCGGCTGCACGCCGACCCCCGGCGCACCGACGCCGACACCCGGCGCCACACCGACGCCGGGCGCTCCCGCGCCGGCGACGCAGCCGACCGGATAGCCCGGACGCGTACAATAGACCACGGCACCCGTCGGCCGCGCGACACAGCCCTTCGGGACACCGACCGCCTTGCAGTAGACCACCGCTTCCGCCGGGCCGGGCACCGCGATACCGCTTGCGCCAACCAGCGCCAGCGCAGCCGCCAACAGTGTCGAACGAATCGTCTTGGTCATAATTGCCTCCGGTCCGATGCCGCTTCTTGCAGCAGGGCGCGAGAGGCCTCAATGTCGTTTTTTGACCGGATCGGGGACCGGTAAAGGAGTCGTTGCCATGACCGCGACGCTGCAAACGCGCGCGCGCCCCCCGTCCGATTCGCTGCAACCGGCCACCCCGGACGATGCGACCATCGCTGCAATCGAGGCGCATGAGCGCTTTGACGCCGCCTATGAACATGCCGCCCGCGGCATTCTCGCCTTGTTCGAGGGCAACCGCCTGCTCGTCACGGTGATGAGCGATCGTGTCCGCGTGTTGCTGGCGGTCGCGGTCCTCTGCCTCGACGCCGATCCCGACGAACAGGGCCGGAGACTGACTCCGGCGCGGATGATCGAGGCGGCGCGCGATTTCGGGCTCGGCAGCCCCGGCCGCGTGAAGGCGATGCTGGCGATCCTGCGCTGGGGCGGCTATCTGGCGCCCGCCGAAGGCGTGTCGGATCGACGGGAACGACCGCTGGTGCCGACCGAGAAGCTCTGGAACGTGGTGCTCGCGCGCTGGCGGGTGCTGTTCGAGGCGCTGACGATGATCGACCCGCTCGGCGCCAAAGCGCTCGCGGCGACCGGCGACCATCGTTTCCTGCAGGCCGTGGCGCGGGGCCTCGCCCGCATTTTCGCGCGCGGGTTCCGCCCGCTCTCGCGCGCCCCGCGGCTTACGAGCTGCATCGATCGCGACGCCGGCTTCATGATCCTTTCCGCGCTGGTGATCGCCGGGAAGGACGGCGCCCCGGCGCCTCCCATCGCCCAGCTCGCCCGCCGTTTCGGCGTCTCGCGGGCGCATGTACTGTCGCTTCTGCGCGAGGCGGAGGCGAACGGACTCGTCAGGCGCACGAACTCAGGCAGCGTCGAGGCGACCGAACTCGTGTTGCGTGACTTCGCGGCGCTCTATGCCGCAATCATGGCGATGACGGCGGCGGCCGCGGCCGCCGCCCTCCAGGAAATCGGCTGAAAGCCGAATCTACTCGGCGCTACGCGTGATGCTCCGCGTTGCGCTTGCGCGTCGCAGCAGCCTTCTTGGCCGAGGCAGAACGGTCTGCCCTAGAGCGCGCCGCAGACGCTTCCCCGCCTTTCTCGCCGCCCTTGTGGGCGGCCGGGTGGCCGGTATCCTTGCCGCGGCCGGAGCCACCTGGCTCCTTGCCGCCGCCGTCGTCCTTGTTGACCGTCGCCCAGGCCCTGCGCTCGGCCTCCTTCTCGGAGACGCCTCGCTCCTCATAGCCTTCGGCGATGTGGTCGGCCTTGCGTTCCTGCTTGTCCGTGTATTTCGACTTGTCGCCACGGGGCATGATCGTTCTCCTCGTTGGCGGCTCAGCTGGCAGCGCGGAGGTTGACCTTGCTCTCGGCGATGGCGGTCAGCTTCTTGTCCGCCGCCCTCTCCTCCTCGAGGTTTTGCCGAAGCAGCGCGGCGCAGTCCTCGCGGCCGAGACGGCGCGCCCAGGCGACCAGCGTGCCGTAGCGGGTCATCTCGTAGTGCTCAACGGCCTGCGCCGAAGCGACCAGCGCCGCGTCGAGCACCTCCTTGTCGCCGATCTCGCCGGCGATCTCGTCGGCCTCCTCGATGATGCCGTCGATCGCCGGGCAATCGACTCCCTTGATCTCGGCGCCATGCTGGTGGAACACCTGCTCGAGGCGCTGGACGTGACCGCGCGTCTCCTTGAGATGCGCCTCGAAGCCCGCCTTCAGTTCAGGCGAAGACGCCTTCTCGATCATCTTGGGCAGCGCCTTCAAAATCTGGTTCTCGGCGTAGTAGATGTCCTGGAGCTGATGGACGAAGAGATCGTCCAGCGTCTGGATGTCCTTGGAAAACAAGCCCATTTTGGCCTCCTTCTCGATCTTCTGAGAGTTTCGGCCCCCGATCCGTGACACGCTCCCAACGGGCGAGCGGGAGGCATGTTCCCCGCGGGGAAGGAAAAGCCGGGCATGCGACGAGCGCATCGGCAACTTGCGAAGGCGGTAGGAACTGGTCTATACCGATGGCAACGGTCTATACCAGTTTGGGATACCTGCTTGTCGTCCGTTCCGCATTATCGCCGCATCGCCGATTCGCTCGTCGACGCCATCCGATCCGGATCCCTCGAGGTCGGCGCGCGTGTGCCGTCGGAGCGCGAGCTCAGCGCCGAATTCGGCGTCAGCCGCATGACGGCGCGCGGCGCGCTGAAGACGCTCGTGGAACAGGGCTTCGTGAACAGCGTCGAGGCGAAAGGCTATTTCGTCGCCGCAAGCCGCATCGACCAGCGGCTCCAGACGCTAACGAGCTTCACCGAGGACATGCGGCGGTCCGGCCGGCGTCCGTCGAGCATCGTGCTGGCGGCACGAAAGGCCGAGGCGGCTGGCGAAGTCGCGGCGCGGCTGGCCGTAGCGGAAGGTGCCAGCGTCTATCACCTGCTCCGCCTCCGCGAGGCGGATGCCGTGCCGGTCGCGCTCGAGGCAGCCCATATTCCCGAGAGCATGGCGCCGGGTCTGATCGAATCCGCGGACTTCGCCTCCGACTCTCTCTACGCCACGCTGAAGCAGCGCTTCGGCATTCTTCCCGTCGAGGCCGAGCAGAGCTTCGAGGCGAGCGCGGCCGGCGAATCCGACGCGGCGATCCTGCGCGTGCCGATCGGGGCTCCCGTGCTTCGCCTGACCCGGCTCAGCCTCGATGCCGCAGGACGGCCGCTCGAGTTCGTCCAGTCGGTCTATCGCGGCGACCGCTTCACGATGCGGGTGCGTCTCGCGCCCGGCTCAACCGATGCCTGAGGATCAATCATGACGGCGCGCGTCTATCTCTCCGAAGCGAAGCGGCTGCTCGACGAAGCCGCCACCCGTGAAGCGGCCGCCGTCGAGGCCGCGGCGGCGGTCGCCGCCGGCAAGGTCGCGGCGGGCGGCCTCATCTACATTTTCGGCACCGGCCATTCGCATCTCATGGCCGAGGAAGGACATTTCCGCGCCGGCGGGCTCGCCTGCGTGGTGCCGGTTCTCGCCTCGGCGGTGATGCTGCACGAAGGCGCGATGGCGAGCACGCAGATGGAGCGGCTCAGCGGCCTCGCCGAGATCGTGCTCGGCCGCTATCCGATCGGCCCCGGCGACGTCCTCGTCGTGTTCTCGACCTCCGGCGTCAACGCCGCGCCGGTCGAGGCGGCCCGCTTCGGCAAGGCGCGCGGTGCCACCGTGATCGCAGTCACGTCGGTTGCCTATTCGACCGCCGCCGCCAATGGGCGCGAGCGGATCGCCGACGTCGCCGATTTCGTCTTCGACAATGGCGCGCCGGCCGGTGACGCGGTCACGACGCTCGCCTCGGGACTGACGGCCGGCCCGGTCTCGACCGTGATCGGCGCGGCGCTGCTCAACGCATTTCTCGTCGAGGTCGCCGCCGACCTCGAAAAACAGGGCCACCCCGCTCCCGTCTATCAAAGCGCCAATATGCCGGGGGCGGTGGAGAACAACGCGAAGCTCACCGAGATCTACAAGGCGCGCAATCCGCATCTTTGACGAGAGCGGCAAATCCAGAGGGAAAGACCATGCGTTTCAAGGGACATGCACTGGCCGGCGCGATGGCGCTGACCGTTTTCGGCGCCCTGCCGGCGCTCGCGGTGACCGAGGTCAAGATCTGGCACATGGAGCAGCCGCCGCATCGCGTGCAGCGCGTGCAGGAGCTGATCGACGCCTTCAACGCCGCCAACCCCGACATCAAGGTCAGCCAGGAGCCGCAGAGCTGGGGCGAGGTCTATGCCAAGGTCCCGGCATCGATCGCCGCAGGCAACCAGCCAGACATCCTGTTCGCGATCCCGGACTTCACGACCGTCATCCGCAAGGTCGACAAACTCGAGTCGGTGGCCGACTTCGTGAAGGAACTCGACGCCAAGCACCATTTCATCCCCGCGACCGTCGAGCCCTACAGCTATGACGGCGGCGTCTGGGCGGTGCCGCTCTACAATATGAGCCTCAACTACTGGTACCACAAGAAGGCCTTCGCCGACGCCGGCATCGAGGCCCCGAAGACCTGGACCGAGTGGAAGTCGGCGGCCGAGAAGCTCTCCAAGGACGGCGTGTTCGGCGTCGGCCTGCCGGCCAACAAGCAGCTCTACACCGACCAGACGACCTATGCCGTCATGGTCAACAACGGCGCTTCCGAACTCTTCAACGCCGACGGCACGCTGCGCTTCGACAATCCGAAGACCGTCGAGTCCTATGCCTTCTACAAGGATCTCTACAAGTATTCCTCGCCCGACGCGGCCAACTGGACCTGGGGCGAGGCCGAAGCCTGCTTCGCTTCCGAGAACTGCGCCTCCATCCTGCAGTTCACCGTGATCAGCACCTATGACCAGCAGGGCGGCGGTGATCCGTCCCAGCTCGGCATCGCGGCGGTTCCCCATGCCGACGACCAGAAGGACTCGGCCACGATCGCCTATTCCAACGCGGCGATCATCCTTGCGAAGGATGCGGCTAAGCGCGACGCGGCGAAGAAGTTCATCGCCTATCTGCTCGAGCCGGAAACCTACGGCAAGTTCCTGACCATGGAGCCGGGCCTCTTCCTGCCCGTGACCGCGGACGGTGCCAAGTCGGCGAGCTTCTGGAGCGATCCGCTCGTCGTGAAGTACAAGCCGCAGGTCGAGCAGATGATCGCGAACTCCGCCAACGGCAAGCTGTTCGGCTTCACCGACGGCCGCGTCTTCCCGGCGATCGGCCCGATCTCAGCCCAGAACATCCTGGCCGAAACACTTCAGAAGGTCGTCGTCAACGGCGAGGATCCGGCCGCTGCCGTCAAGGCTGGCCAGGCCGCGATGGAAGCTGCGACCAAGTAATGCCAACCGGCTGAAGGCGGGGCCTCCCCACAAGCAACCCCGCCTGACGATCCTCACCCCGGCCGCCGTCGAACACGACGACCGGGGTGAGGGCCAAATCCCCTCCCGCCGGGCATTCCGGCAACCGAAGACGAAGGCTCCGCGGTGGCATCGCACAATCCCTCGCGCGCGAAGTCGGGAGACGGCCGGCTCGCGCTTCTCCTGCTGGCGCTGCCGCTCGGCCTTCTCGCCGCCACGCTGGTCGTCCCGATGATCTCGGCAGTGAACATCTCGCTGCACGACATCCGCGTCATCGGCTCCGAAGGACCGTTTTCCGGCCTCGACAACTATGCCCGCGTGCTCACCGCCGGCAGCTTCTGGCATGCGTTGGGCGTTTCCGCCCTGTGGGTCGTCGGCAACGCGCTGGTACAGACCGTCCTCGCCGTGCTCGCGGCGCTGGTCCTCAACGAGAAATTCCCCGGCGTGCGCATCGCGCGGATCTGGATCATCCTCACCTGGATCATCCCGACCGTCGTCGTCGTCATCATCTGGCGCTGGATGCTGTCGCCCTCGGGCGGCATGATCAATCCGTTCCTGATCAGCATCGGTCTCATCGACCGTCCGATCGGCTTCTTCTCCAGCGGCCCCATGGCGTTGGCGAGTCTCATCCTCATCAATTCCTGGCGCTGGTTTCCCTTCGTCGCGATCATGCTGCTGGCCGGCTTGCAACGCATTCCAGCCGATCTCTACGAGGCGGCGGCGGTCGACGGCGCCGGTCCGATTGCGCGCTTCCGGGCCATCACATGGCCGCTGTTGCAGCCGACGCTGCTGGTGCTGACCGTGATGGGCACGCTGCTGTCCTTCAACGTCTTCGACATCATCTGGCTGCTGACCGCCGGCGGCCCGGCCGGCGCAAGCGAGACGCTGCCCGTCCTCATCTACGAGACGGCTTTCAAGGCCTACCGGATGGGCGATGCAGCGGCAATGTCGGTCGTCGCCAGCCTGATGATGATCGGTCTCGCGATCCTGCTCATCGACCGCCTCGCGCCGAAGGAGACCGGTCGATGAAGCGCGGGCTTCCCGGCACGCTGGTGTTAGTCCTTTCGCTCGCCGTGCTGGCGGCGCTCGTGCTGCTGCCGATGTGGCTGGTCGGCTCGTCGTCGTTCAAGCTACCGCGCGAGATCATCAGCCGCTTTCCGACCTTCTTCCCGCACAGCTTCACGCTGCAGCACTATCAGAAGCTGCTCGGCACCTCGGCCTTTCCGACCTATTTCGTGAATTCGACGCTGGTCGCGGCCTGCTCCGCCTTCGTCACCGTCGTGCTGGCGACCCTCGCCGGCTACGCGTTCTTCCGTCTCGAATTCCGGGGGCGCGACTTCCTCTACCGGCTGATCATGGTCGCCTATGCGTTCCCGTCGATCGTGATCCTGATCCCGATCTATCTGATGTTCGCCAAGGTCGGACTGATCGACACGGACCTCGCGCTCGTCGTCGTCAACGTCACCTTCGCCCTGCCCTTCTCGATCTGGATGATGCGCACCTTCTTCGCCTCGCTGCCGCGCGAGCTCGAGGAAGCGGCCGCCATCGACGGTGCGTCACGGCTGGCGACGGCGCTCTACATTCTCGTGCCGCTGCTGCGCCCCGGCATCGCGGCCATCGCGATCTTCGCTTTCGTATCGAGCTGGACGGAATATCTGTTCGCCTCGGTGCTCATCATCTCCGATGCGAAGCGGACGCTTCCGGTGGGCCTCTCGGGCATCATCGGGCAGTACCAGATCGACTGGGGCCTGCTGCTGGCCGGTGCCTCGCTGTCGATCCTGCCGGTCGTGATCTTCTTCGGCTTCGTCGGTCGCTGGTTCGTTGCCGGCCTCACGGAAGGCGCGGTGAAATAGCGCCTTGCCGGCCTCCCGCGGCGCCCCGACACTCAGGTTCATGATGAGCGCAGCAGTCCTCGGCATCGATATCGGCACCTCCTCGGTCAAGGCCGTGCTCGTCGACCGCGACGCCCGGGTCCTTGCCACGGGCCGCGCGGCCTATCCGACGCGTCAGCCGCGCGACGGCTGGTCGGAGCAGGAGCCCGGGGACTGGATCGCTTCTGCCGTCGCCGCGACCCGCGCCGCCCTCGCCGGTCGCGACGAGCCTGTCGAGGCGATCTCGCTCTCCGGCCATATGAGCGCACCGGTGCTCGTCGATGGCGAGGGGCGCGCCCTCGGTCCCTGCCACACCATCACCGACCGGCGTTCGGCGGCCGAAGCGGAAGCGATTCCGGAGGGCATCGTCGCCGCCCTCGCCGCGTCGTCCGGCAATCTGCCTGCGACACATCTCATCCTGCCGAAGCTCCTCTGGTGGAAAGAGCATCATTCGGAGGTCTGGGCGCGCGCGGCGACGATCCTGATGCCGAAGGATGTCGTGCGCCATTTCCTGACCGGTGTCGTCGGCAGCGATCCGACCGATTCCGGCAACACCATGCTGTTCGACCCTGTCCGGTGGGACTGGAACCGGACGCTCGCTGAAGAGGCCGGTATCGATCCGGCGAAACTCGCGCCGCTGGGCCGCTCGGAAACGATCGCAGGACCGCTGCTTCCCTCGGCCGCTGCCCTGCTCGGCCTCCCCGCCGGCATTTCCGTCGTGACCGGCGCGGCCGACATGGCGGCGACGCTTCTTGCGACGGGCATCGATCTTGCGGACGACGTCGCGCTCACGATCGGCACCAGCGCCACGGTGATCGCCGGGCTGTCGCGGGTTGAGCCGGCGCTGCTCGGCGCAATGAACATCAATGTCTCGCTCGACCGCGGCGTTCTCTACGCGATCGGCTCGCATTTCGGCGGCGGCGGCGCGCTCAACTGGCTCGCGAGCGTCGCGACCGGCACGGCCGAGCCGGATCCCGCCTGGTTCGGTCCGGTGACGGCGGAGGCGACGGGCGTGCCGCGCGGCAGCGAGGGCCTCGTCTTCCTGCCCTATCTCTCCGGCGCCGGCAGCCCCGCTTTCGACACCGAGGCACGCGGCGCCTTTCTCGGCCTCTCCATGAAGCATGGGCGCGGCCATATGCTGAGCGCCATCGTCGAAGGCGTCACGACCGATGTTGCGGAGAGCATCGCGCTGCTCGCCTCGGTCGGCGGGCGCAAGCGCATCGTCTTCACCGGCGGCGGCTCGCGCATCCCGTTCTGGACGGCATTGCTCGCCGATGTGACCGGCCTTCCAGTCGTCAATTCCGCGGTCGCAGACGCCTCGGCGCTCGGGGCCGCTCTGATCGCGGGCGTCGGCATCGGCTGGTTCGACGGCAGCTTCGCGGTGGCACGAGCTCTGGTGGCGCCGCGGGCGGCCGCCGTCCCTCCGGCCGATCCGGCCTCGGGCGCAATGCTCGCCGCGCGCTTCCGCCGCGCCCGCGCCGCCCGCCGGCTCGACCTCCTGCCCGAAGTCTGAGCAGCCCGACCTACTCCCGGCCGGCACCGACCCGCGCCGCTGGCCACGGCCGAGGCGCGACGACGGGCCGTCTCGCCACGCCAGGGCGGGAGCACTACTGTTCTCGGCATGGACCCGTTTCGTCGCAATGCCTGTCCGAGCCTCGCCGCGCCGATGCGCACCGGCGACGGCTGGCTGGCGCGCCTTCCGCCGCTTAACCGGCCGATGACCCCGTCGATGCTGGCTGCGCTGGCCTCGGCCGCCGAGCGGCACGGCAACGGCCTCGTCGAGATTTCGAAGCGCGGCAATCTTCAGCTGCGCGGTCTCGCGGAAACCGGCGCCGGTCCGCTGGCTGCCGATCTCGCAGCCGCCGGCTTCGATCTCGACGAAGGCATCCCGATCAGCATCGACCCGCTGGCGTCGATCGCAGGCATCGACGCAGCGGCGATAGTGCATGAGCTGCATCGCCGCATCCAAGATGCCGGTCTCTCGAAGAACCTGGCGCCAAAATTCACCATCGTGCTCGATCTCGGCTCGCCGCTGGCACCGCAGGGCCTCTCGGCCGATCTTCGCCTCGCCTTCCGCACGGGGCGGGTGGCCATCGGCCTCGGCGGCGGCGATGCCCGGGAGGCGAACTGGATCGGCTGGGTCGCTGCGGAACGGGCAGTCGACGCCGCGCTTGCCCTTCTGGAGGCGCTGGCGACACGAGGGCCCGGCGTGCGACTGCGGGGGCCGGGCGGACTGGCGGACGAGCCGGCGATGGCGGCCGCGGTCGGGGGGCTTTCCGACGTCTCCTTCGCGCCCTCTATCGCAGCGACAGCCGCCGCGATCGGCCCGATCAAGGGATACGACGTCGCTGTGCAGGGCATCGCCTTTCCCTTCGGTCAGTCGGATGCCGTCGCCCTGCATGAACTCGCGGCGGCCGCCTCCCGATGCGGCCTTGCCGCATTCGCGCCGGCGCCCGAACGGACGCTGCTCCTCGCCGGCTCACCAGAGGCAGTCGCAGCGACGCTCGCCGTGGCGGCGCGGCTCGGCTTCGTTACCGAGGCGTCCGATCCCCGCCGCTTCATTGCCGCCTGCATCGGCAGCGAAGGCTGCGCCTCGGGTCGCATCCCGGCGCGACTCATGGCGGATACCGCAGCCGCAGCGCTCGCTCCGCTCCTCGACGGGTCGTTCACGCTGCATCTCTCCGGCTGCGCCAAGGGTTGCGCTCATCCTGAGCCGGCCAAGATCGCGCTCGTCGGAGTCGACAACGGGGCGGGACTCGTGCTTGACGGACTGGCACGCGACGCGCCCCTCGGAATCGCGCCGGGTTCCAGACTGCTCGGCGGCCTGGGCCGCCTGGCGGCGATGGCTGCGACGAAGCTTCCGGGAACGTCGGCGCGCGCGGCTTTGGACAGCATGGAACGGGCCGGCATCCTCGGCGCGATGACCGGAGAGACGGCAGGTGACGACGACGACCGAGGAGAGAGCCGAGACGAGCCCCGTGACGCACGACTATCTGCGTGACGGCGCGGCGATCTACGAGCGATCCTTCGCCATCATCCGCGCCGAGGCCGATCTGTCACGGTTCGCGCCGCTCGAGGCGCATGTTGCCGTGCGCATGATCCACGCCGCCGGGCTCGTCCCGCTCGCCGAGGTCATCCGCTTCGGTCTCGGCTTCGCCGATGCGGCCCGCGCCGCGCTCATGGCCGGCGCACCGGTCCTCTGCGATTCCGAGATGGTCGAGCGCGGCATCACGCGGGCGCGGCTTCCCGCAGGCAACGACGTCGTCTGCACGCTGCGCGACCCGCGCACCGCCGCGCTGGCCGAACGCCTTGGAACGACCCGCTCCGCCGCGGCGATCGAGCTCTGGGGCGAGCGGCTGGCCGGCTCGCTGGTGGTGATCGGCAATGCGCCGACCGCGCTCTTCCACCTCATCGACGCCATCGCCGCCGGCGGTCCACGCCCGGCCGCGATCATCGGCGCGCCGGTCGGCTTCGTCGGGGCGGCGGAATCGAAGGCGGCACTGGCGGAGAGCTCGATCGGCGTGCCGTGGCTCATCGTCGAGGGCCGGCTCGGCGGCAGCGCCATCGCGTCCGCCGCCGTCAATGCACTGGCGAGCGACCGGCTATGAGCACATCTCCCGCCGGCACGGGGCGCCTCTATGGCGTCGGGGTCGGTCCCGGCGATCCGGAACTCCTGACGCTGAAAGCCGCGCGCATCATCGACGGCGCCGATGTCGTCGCTTATTTCGCCAAGGAGGGCCGCCGCTCCAACGCCCGCACGGTCGTCGCAGGCCGTCTCGCCGGCAAGCGCGAGTTGCCGCTCGCCTATCCCGTCACCACCGAAGTCCATCGCCATGACGACGCCTATCGCGCAGCGATCGGCGGCTTCTACAAAGAGGCGGCGGCGTCGGTGGCGGCGCTGCTCGACGAGGGGCTGACGGTCGCGGTGCTCTCGGAGGGCGATCCGCTGTTCTACGGCTCCTATATGCATCTCCATTGCCGCCTCGCCTCGCGCTATTCGACCGAGGTGGTTCCGGGTGTGACGGGCATGTCGGGGGGCTGGTCGGCGGCCGGTGCACCCATCGCCCAGGGCGACGACGTGATGACGATCCTGCCCGGCACGCTCGACGAGGCCGATCTTTCGGCGCGGCTCGCTGGTTCCGATGCCGCCGTGATCATGAAGCTCGGCCGCAACCTGCCCAAGGTCCGGCGTGCGCTCGCGAATGCGGGCTGCCTCGATCGCGCCATCTATGTCGAGCGCGCGACGACCGAAGGCGCGCTGACGATGCGGCTCTCCGACAAGGAGGATGACGACGCGCCCTATTTCTCGCTGGTGCTGGTGCCCGGATGGGAGGCGCTGCGATGAGCGGGCGCCTCGCCGTCATCGGGCTCGGGCCGGGCGATGCGTACCACCGGACCGCCGAGGCGGATGCCGAGCTCGCCGCCGCCGAGATGATCTATGGATATGGCCCCTATCTCGACCGCGTCGCCGACCGCGACGGGCTGGTGAAGATCGCCTCCGACAACCGCGAGGAACTGGATCGCGCCGGCGCGGCCCTGGCGAGCGCGGCGGCCGGGCATCGCGTCGCCATGGTCTCCGGCGGCGATCCCGGCGTCTTCGCCATGGCCGCTGCCGTCTGCGAAGCTGTCGAGAAGGGCGATCCGGCGTGGCGCGCGATCGACCTCGCCATCGTTCCCGGCGTGACGGCGATGCTCGCCGTCGCCGCGGCCGCCGGCGCGCCGCTCGGCCATGATTTCTGCGCGATCTCCCTTTCGGACAATCTCAAGCCCTGGAGCGTCGTCGAGAAGAGACTCAGCGCCGCGGCGGCGGCCGGCTTCGTGATCGCCCTCTACAATCCGATCTCCCGCGCCCGTCCGTGGCAGCTCGGCGCCGCCTTCGCGCTGTTGCGGCAGACGCTCGGCGGCGACGTCCCGGTCGTCTTCGGTCGCGCAATCGGCCGCCCCGACGCGCGACTCAGCATTGCGCCGCTCGCCGAGGCCGACGCGGAGCAGGCCGACATGGCGACGCTGGTCATCATCGGGACGGCGGAAACACGGATCGTCGAGCGGCCCGGCCTCCAGCCGCTCGTCTATACGCCGCGCTTCTCGGGAGGCGCGTGATGCGCGAGGAAGTCGATCACATCGGCGATGCTCGCGACCTCGGGAATGTCCGGGGCCGGCGGTCGTTCGACCATCAGCACCTCGAGGCCGAGCCCGCGCGCCGCGTCGAGCTTCGCGCGCGTGGCGTCGCCGCCGCTGTTCTTGGTGACCAGCGCCTCGATCGCATGGCGGCGCATCAACTCCGTCTCGCTCGCCAGCGAGAACGGGCCGCGCTCCTCGATCGTGAGCGCATGGCCAAGCTGGGGCGGCAGGTCGATCGGCTCGATGCTGCGGAAGACATAGGCATGCTGCGGCGCCCCGGCGAAGCGGGCCGCGTCCTGCCGGCCGATCGTCACCAGGAGCCGGCGGGGCGGACCCGCAAGGCCCTGCACGAGTGCTTCCAGCGAGGGATGGCTTCGCCAGTTATCGCCCTTCGCAGCCCGCCAGGGCGGCCGGGACAGCCTGACGACGGGAATGCCCGCCACACGAGCCGCCTCGGCGGCATTGGCCGCGATCCGCGCCGCGAACGGATGCGTGGCCACAACGAGCGCCGCGATGCTCTCGCTCTTCAGATAGGACGCGAGACCCGCCGCGCCGCCGAAGCCGCCGGTTCGCACGGGAAGATGCTGCGGCAGCGGGCGCTCCGTGCGGCCGGCCAGCGACAGGACACCGTCATAGCCCGCGATGGCCGCGATGCGGCCCGCGAGAGCGCGCGCCTCCGTCGTTCCGCCGAGAATGAGCAGCCGCGTCGCCATCGGTTGGAAAGGTCTCCGTCGTGAGTGCCGACCGCTGGCTTGGCATCGTCGGCATCGGCGAGGACGGCGTCGAGGGGCTGTCGCCCCTCGCCCGCCGCATGATCGAAGCCGCCGCCGCCGTTTTCGGCGGCCGTCGCCATCTCGCGCTCGCCGCGCCGCACGTCAAGGGTGAGGCGGTGGAGTGGCCGAGCCCGTTCACGATCGAGCCGCTGCTCGCCCGGCGCGGAACCCCGACCGTGGTCCTCGCCTCTGGCGATCCGTTCCTCTTCGGCGTCGGCAATGTGGTCGCCCGCCATGTGCCGCCGGCCGAATATGTCGCTTTGCCGGCGCCCTCCGCCTTCAGCCTCGCCGCGAGCCGGCTCGGCTGGCCGCTCGCCGAGGTGACGATGCTGTCGCTGCACGGCCGCTCGATCGATCTCGTGCGTCCCCATCTCTTCCCGGGCGCCCGCATCCTCGCACTCACCTCCGACGCCGCGGCGCCGACCGCGATCGCAGCCCTGCTCTGCGGGAGCGGGTTCGGCCCGTCCCGGCTGTTCCTCCTCGAGGCGATGGGCGGCGCCGACGAGCGCATGCGCGACAGCAGGGCGGCATCTTTCGCAATGCAAGCGATCAATCCGCTCAACACGCTGGCCATCGCCGTCGAGGCCGAGCCGGGCGCGCGTATCCTGCCCCGCGCCGCCGGGCTCGACGACGCGCTGTTCGAAACCGACGGTCAAATCACCAAGCGGGAGATCCGGGCGCTGACACTGTCGGCTCTTGCGCCGCGCCCCGGCGAATGCCTCGTCGATATCGGCGCCGGCTCGGGTTCGGTCGCGATCGAATGGATGCTCGCCGACCGCCGTTGCCGGGCCATCGCGATCGAGCCGCGCGGCGACCGAGCGGCCCGCATCCGCGCCAACGCCGCCGCCTTCGGCGTGCCCGGTCTCGATGTGGTCGAAGGCGCGGCCCCCGATGCATTGGCGGGCGTCCCCGAAGCGGATGCCGTTTTCGTCGGCGGCGGCCTGTCGCGGCCCGGCGTGCTCGCAGCGGCACTCGATCTCGTCCGAGCCGGCGGTCGGCTGGTCGCCAATGCCGTGACGCTGGAGACGGAGCGCGTGCTGCTCGGCGCTCATGAGGAACGCGGCGGCCGGCTGATCCGCATCGCCATCGACCGCGCCGCGCCGCTCGCCGGCATGACGGCCTGGGAGCCGGCACGGCCGGTGCTGCAATGGAGCTGGACGAAGCCATGATCGTCGCCGGAATCGGCTGCCGGCGCGGCGCCGACCGCGCGGATGTGCTGGCCGCGATCGGCGAGGCCCTCGCCGCCGCGTCGCTCACCGCCGACGAGATCGATCTCGTCGCCACGGCGGCCGAAAAGGGCGGCGAGGCCGGCATCGCCGCGGCCGCCGCCGAACTCGGACGGCCGCTGGTGCTGGTGCCTCCCGATCGGTTGCAGGCTGCTGGCGAATGCGCGGTCACGCGCTCGGAGCGGGTGGTGGCGCTGTTCGCGGTGCCCTCGCTCGCGGAGGCCGCAGCGCTTGCGGCGGCCGGTGCGGGCTCGCGACTGATCGCGCCACGACGCGTCTTCGGCGGCGCGACCTGCGCTCTCGCCACCGACGGCGCGGGGGGCTCATCGTGACCGTTCATTTCATCGGCGCCGGCCCGGGCGCCGCCGATCTCATCACCATCCGCGGCCGCGACCTCATCGCCCGCTGTCCGGTCTGCCTCTATGCCGGCTCGCTCGTACAGGCGGAGCTGCTCGCTTTCTGCCCCGAGGGCGCGCGGATCGTGAACACTGCGCCCCTCGATCTCGACGCCATCGAGGCGGAATTTCTCGCTGCCCATCGCGCCGGCCTCGACGTGGCGCGGCTTCATTCCGGCGATCTCTCGATCTATTCAGCCGTCGCCGAGCAGCTTCGGCGGCTGGAACGCCACGGCATCCCCTACACGCTGACGCCGGGCGTGCCGGCTTTCGCCGCCGCTGCCGCGGCCCTCGGCCGCGAATTGACCGTGCCTGGCGTCGCGCAGAGCGTGGTGCTGACGAGGACGTCGGGGCGCGCCTCCGCCATGCCGGAGCGCGAGACGCTCGCCGCCTTTGCCGCCACGGGCACGACGCTGGTGCTGCATCTCGCGATCCAGGCCCTGCCGCGCCTTGTCGAGGACCTGGTTCCCTTCTACGGCGCCGACGGCGCGGTCGCCGTCGTGTTCCGCGCCAGCTGGCCGGACGAGCGCATCATCCGCGGGATTCTCTCGACCATCGCCGCCGAAGTCGAGGCGAGCGGCATCGACCGCACCGCCACGATCCTCGTCGGCCCCGCGCTCGCCGCGGAGGGTTTCCGCGACAGCGCGCTTTACAGCCCCGACTATGTCCGCCGCTATCGCGGCGGCGGCGACTGAGCGTTCAGACGCGCTTGCCGTCGACGAGCCTCGGCAGGCTTTCGTCGCGCAGCACCTCCGGCAAAAGCGCCTCGGGCAGGTTCTGATAGGAGACCGGCCGCAGGAAGCGGCGGATAGACAGCGTGCCGACCGACGTGAACCGGCTGTCCGCGGTCGCCGGGAACGGACCGCCATGCACCATCGCATAGCCGACCTCGACGCCTGTCGGCCAGCCATTGCCGAGAATTCGCCCGACGCGCCGCTCCAGAACCGGCAGCAGGCGGCGCGCAATGGAGATGTCCTCGTCGTCGAGCTGCAGCGTCGCAGTCAGTTGGCCCTCCATGCGCTCCGCGGCCTCGAGCATGGCCCCGACATCCGCGCAACGCACCACAAGCGACGACGCACCGAACACCTCGTGACCGAGCCGCTCGTCGGCCTCGAAGGCGGCGGCGTCGGTGAGGAACACGGCAGGCGGCGAGCTGTTGGCATCATCGCCGGTCTGGCCGCGGCCGAGCGTCTGCACCGCCCCGTTGGTCGCCAGCGCCTCGACGCCCTTGTCGAAGGCCGAGTGGATTCCGGGCGTCAGCATGGCCTCGGCATGCTTGCGCGCCAGCGCCGCCTCGACATGGGCAAGGAAGGCCTCGAGGTCGGGGCCGTCCAGCGCATAGACGAGGCCGGGATTGGTGCAGTACTGGCCGGCGTCGAGCGACAGGGAGTCGACGAAGCCCTTCGCGATCTCCTCCGTCCGCGACGCCAGCGCGCCGGGCAGGATGAACACCGGGTTGATGCTGCTCATCTCGGCATGAACCGGGATCGGCTCGGGCCGGGCCGCGGCGATCGCCACCAGGGCCAGGCCACCACCGCGCGAGCCGGTGAAGCCGACCGAACGCACCGCGGGATGACGAACGAGCGCCGCGCCGGTCTCCGTGCCGCCGAGCAGCAGGGCGAAAACGCCGGCTGGGAGGCCGCATGTCCGCGCGGCGGCCTGCACGGCCCGCCCGACGAGTTCGCCGGTGCCCGGATGCGCCGGATGGCCCTTGACGAGGACCGGACAGCCGGCCGCGAAGGCGGCAGCCGTATCGCCCCCGGCGACCGAGAAGGCGAACGGGAAATTGCTCGCGCCGAACACCGCCACCGGCCCGACGCCGATCTGGCGCAGGCGGATGTCGAGGCTCGGGGACGGCTTGCGATCGGGGATCGCCGGATCGATCCTGAGATCGAGCCATTCGCCGTCGCGCACGACCTTCGCGAAGAGGCGAAGCTGGAAGGTCGTTCGCGCCCTTTCGATGCCGAGGCGACGATGCGAGAGGCCCGTCTCGGCGGCTGCACGCTCGATGAGACTGTCACCGAGCGCCTCGATCTCGTCGGCGATCGCCTCGAGAAAGCGGGCACGGAGATCCAGCGACGTCTCGCGGAAACTGTCGAACGCGTCCCATGCGAGTCGCGCCGCCCGGTCCACGTCGGCCTCGCCGGCGAAGGCGAAGGCCGGCTCGAGGCTGGCGCCGGTCTTGGGGTCGGTCGCGCGGAAGCTCCGCTCGCCCTCTCCCGGAAGCGCCTCGCCTCCGATGAGGATGTCGCCGGTGATCGTCGTCATCGTCCCGTTCCTTGCTTGCTTAGCCCCTCAGATCGAGCCGGCGCGAACCGATTGCAAGGCGCCACCGGCTGCGGCGCGGCGTCGCTCAATAGGGCGTTTCGCCGGCATCGGCATTGACCGCCTGGCCGCGCACCAGCATGGCCGCGTCGGTCAGCAGGAAGGAGACGACGCGCGCCACCTCCACCGGGTCGAGATGGCGGTGCAGCTGCTGCGACAGCATCTTGTCGAAGATGGCCGGCGCCGCCTCGCCGGTGAAGCCCGAATAGGCTTCCGAGACCTCGCGCAGCATCGGCGTCGCGACGCCGCCCGGGCAGACGCAGTTGACGTTGATGTCGTGCGGGGCGAGCGCCTCGGAGAGCATGCGCGTCATCGAGATCAGTGCCGCCTTGGAGGCGCTGTAGGCGAGCGACTCCTTGTGGCCCTTCTTGCCCGCCTCCGAAGCGATCGACACGATGGCGCCGGGGATGCCGCGGTCGATCATGTGCAGCGCTGTCAGCCGCGACGCCTCGTAGGCGCCGAAGAGGTTGACCTCGAACTGGCGCTGCCAGTCGGCACGCGGGATGGCGAGTGGATCGGAATGGCGCACGATCGCGGCGCAGTTCACGAGCCCTTCGATCTGGCCGAGCGTCTCGATCGCCGCTGCGATGCCGGCACTCACCGACTCCTCCGAGCCGACGTCCATGGCCAGCGCGAAGCAGCCCTTTGCCTCGCCGCCGAGCGCGGATGCCGTCGCTTGCGCCGCGTCGAGCTTGAGATCGACGACGACGACGCGCGCGCCCTCGGCGACGAGCTGGCCGACGATCGCGGCGCCGATGCCGCCGCTGCCGCCGGTGACGACGATTCCCTTGCCCTCATGGACCGGGAAGATTCGCGGCGCGCGCACCGGCAATGCGCCGCTCGCGGCCGTGATCATGTATTTCGACATCATGCGCTCCTTGGATCGGGTGGCGCGGAGGATAGGCCGGGGGATAGCGCGGTCAATCGCGGTTGTCGCCCGGCAGCGGACTGGCTAAGCTTTTGCCGGTCAAACCTCAGGGAGTACCGGGATGGGCGTTCGGGGCATGGTTCTCGGCAGCGTGGCTGTCGTCTTCGCGGCAACCGCCGCCTTCACGGCGCCGGCACATGCCGCCGATCCGAAGCTGGTCGTCTTCGTCTCGCCCAACCCGATCGGCGTGAACGATTTCCTGAAGCTCGCCAAGGCGGGCACGGACAAGGCGGCGGCGGCTCTCGGCGGCACTGCAAAGGCCTACGAGAGCACCGACCCCACCACGATCCGCCAGAATCTCGAGGCCGCCGCCAAGGAGGCGGGCATCGTCGTCGCGGTCGGCTTCGAGTTCAACGATGTGCTGCCCGAGGTCGCCAAGGCCAATCCGGAGACGAAATTCCTCTTGGTCGACAGCTGCCCGCAGACGCTGCAGCCCAACATCTTCTGCTCGGTGTTCCGCGAATACGAGGCGACCTTCCTCGCCGGCGCAGAGGCGGGCCTGACGACCAAGACCGGCAAGGTCGGCGCCATCGGCGCGCTCGATATCCCCTTCCTGCACCGCTACACCGATCCGTTCCTCGCCGGCGCCAAGCACGTCAAGCCCGACGTGGTGACCGCGGAGACGCTGTGGATTGGCGGCAACAATCCGTTCTCGGATCCGGCCCGCGGTCAGCAGCGCGCCAGCGTTCTGGTTTCCGACGATGTCGACCGCGTGATGGCGGCCGGCGCCGGCTCCAATGGCGGCATCTTCAAGGGCCTCGCCGATCTCGACGGCGCGGCGGCCTTCGGCGTCGACGTCAACCAGTGCAAGCAGGCGCCCGGCGCGGTGGTCGACAATGTCGAGAAGCGAACCGATGTCGTCATCGAGAAGGGCGTCGCCGGAATCGCCGCCGGAACCCAGCCGCAGGTCGCGGCACTCGGCCTCGCCGAAGGCGGCATGACGCTGACCGGTCTCGAGGACGGCGTGGCCGATTCGGGCTGCCTGATCGCCGACTATCCGGACGTCATCGCCAAGGTGAAGGCGCTGCGCGACGAGATCGTCGCCGGGACTCTGAAGATCGACGACCCGATGCAGCTCTCGAAGTAAGGCGCGCGCCTTGCCCGGCTCCGACGCTCCCCAGGGGGCCGTGCTGGAGGCGAGAGGGATCGTCAAACGGTTCGGCTCCCTCCTCGCCAACGACCATATCGACCTCGCCGTCAACCGCGGCGAGGTGCATGCGGTGATGGGCGAGAACGGCGCCGGCAAGTCGACGTTGATGTCGATCCTCTACGGCATGCAGCAGCCCGACGCGGGCGAGATCCTGCTCGCCGGCCGCCCGGTGCACTATCGCTCCGCCCTCGACGCCATCGCCGAGGGGATGGGCATGGTCCATCAGGCCTTCAAGCTCTTCAATTCTCTCGCCGTCTGGGAAAACGTCGTCTACGGCATGGAGCCCCGCAAAGGCGGCCTGATCGATCGCCGCGCTGCCGTCGACCGGGTGGCAGAACTCGCCACCCGCTACCAGCTTGCCGTCGATCCTTCGGCGATAGTGGGCAAGCTCTCGGTCGGCGTGCGCCAGCGCGTCGAGATCCTGAAGGCGCTTTATCGCGACGCCCGCATCCTCATCCTCGACGAGCCGACGGCGGTGCTGACGCCGCAGGAGCGTGACGGTCTCTTCGACGTCATCCGCCATCTCGCCGCCGACGGACGCACGATCCTCTTCGTCACCCACAAGCTGCATGAGGTGATGACTGTGACCGACCGCGTGACCGTTCTGCGCGACGGCCGCGTCGTCGAGAAGATGGTGACCGCGGAGACGTCCCCGCGCGAGATCATCCGCGCCATGACCGGGCGGGCGGTCAATCTGACGGTCAGCAAGAAGCCGGCCTCGCCCGGGGCGCCGGTGCTGGTCGCCGACGGGCTCACGGTCCTGTCGGAGCATGGACGGCCGGTGGTCGACCGCGCGACGCTCGCGATCCGCTCCGGCGAGATCGTCGGCATCGCCGGCGTCGCGGGCAACGGCCAGACCGAACTGATCGAGGCGCTGACCGGGTTGCGCAAGCCGGATGGCGGTCGTGTCGGCATCGCGGGCGCGGACGTGACCGGGGCCGATGTCGATGCGCACCGTGTGGCCGGCCTCGCCTATATCCCCGAGGATCGGGCGGTGACCGGAACCGCGCGCGCGGCCAGCGCCACCGACAATCTCGCGATGGGCTTCCATCGCCATCCGCCGCTCGCCCGCCGCCGCCTGCTCGATCGCCGAGTCATGGCCGAGCGGGCGCGGGAAATGATCGCGCGCTTCGGCATCCGCATGGCCTCCGAGAAGACCGCGGTCGGCACGCTCTCGGGAGGAAATCTCCAGAAGGTCGTCGTCGCGCGGGAACTGTCGCATCGCGCGGCGCTGCTCATCGCCGAGCAGCCGACGCGCGGCGTCGATGTCGGCGCCATCGAGTTCATCCATGCCGAGCTCGTCGCCGAGCGCGACCGGGGCGCCGCGGTGCTGCTGGTATCGGCCGAACTCACGGAAATCCTGGCGCTCGCCGACCGCATCCTGGTGATGTACGAGGGCCGTATCCTGGCCGAGGTGCCGGCCACCGAGGCGACCGAGGAACGGCTCGGGCTCCTGATGGCCGGCCGCCTCCAGGAGGCCGCATGAGCGACGCGGCGCGCGCCCCATCCCGTCTGCCGCGCCTGCCGGCCGCGCCCATGGCGATCCTCGTCGGCGTCGTGCTCGGCGGGCTGCTGGTGCTGGTCTCTGGCGGCAACCCGTTCACGGCCTATTGGGCCATCGTCACCGGATCGCTTTCCTGGTCGAGCCTGCCGAACACGCTCAACTGGGCCGTGCCGCTCGTCGGCATGACGCTGGTCGCGGCCATTCCGCTGCGCGGCGGCATGATCAATCTCGGCGGCGACGGCCAGATGGTCGTGGGCGGGCTCGTGGCGGCGCTGGTGCCGCTTTATCTGCCCGGTCCCGGCTGGCTGCTGATCCTCTGCGCGATCCTCGCCGCGATGATCGCCGCCGGCCTCTATGCGACGCTGGCGGCTTGGGGCGAGACGCGGCACGGCATCCCGATGCTGATCTCCAGCCTGCTCCTCTCCTATCCGGCGATCGGCTTCGCGTCCTTTGTGGTCGGCTTTCCGCTGCGCGATACCACCACCGGCCTCGCGCAGACGCCGATGATCCCGGAGGCAGCGCGCCTGCCGGTCCTGTCCGGCCCGCTGAACGCCGGCATCCTCATCATGGCGGCGGTCGCCGTGATCGTCGTCCTCTATGACCGTTTCACCGTCGGCGGCTACGAGCTCAGGATGCGGGGCCTCAATGCCCGCTTCGCCGGCTATGGCGGCGTGCCGCTGGCGCGGCAGATGACGGCGGTGATGTTCGCGAGCGGCGCCATCGCCGGCCTCGTCGGCTCGCTCATCGTGCTCGGCTCGCAGTTCCGGTTCCAGGACGGTGCGCTGCTCTCGCCGGGCTATACCTGGTCTGGCCTCATGGCGGCGCTGCTCGCCGGCGGCGAGCCACTGGCCGCGATCCTCGCCGGCGCGTTCTTCGCCGCGCTGCAAACCGGCGGCTTCGCCATGCAGCGCGAGACGGCGATCCCGCGCGTGCTCACCATGGTCATGCAGGCGATCATCATCCTCTTCCTGGCCATCCGCCACGGCATCGGCCGGCAGGGAGGCGCGCGCTGATGCTTGACCTCATCACGCCCTTCCTCGTCAATTCCGCCGTCCAGGCGATCACGCCGATCCTCCTCGCTGCCCTCGCCGGGACGCTCTGCGGCCGGGTCGGCGTCTTCAACATGGCACTCGAGGGCCAGATGCTGGTCGGCGCCTTCGCGGCGGTCGTCGGCTCCTATGCGACCGGCAGCGCGCTCGGCGGCATCGTCTGCGCCATGCTGGCCACCGTGCTCTTCTCCACCATCCTCGCCTATGGCGTGACCATCTTCCGCGGCGATGCGGTCGTCATCTGCGTCGGCATGAACCTGCTCGCCTCGGGGCTCACGGCCTATCTTCTGCGCCAGATGTTCGGCGTCAGCGGCACCTTCTCCGATCCGGCCATTGTCGGCCTCGACAAGATCCGCATCGCCGCGATCAGTGCCTGGCCGGTGATCGGCTGGATCTTCTCGCGCCAGACGGCCATCACCTGGGCGGCGTGGATCCTGACCGCTCTTGTCACGATCATGATGTTCCGCACGCCGCTCGGCCTCCGGCTGCGCGGCGTCGGCGAGGATGCCGAGGCAGCGACCAGCATGGGCGTCGACGTAACGCGCTATCGCATCGTCACCGTGCTCGCGGCGGGCGCCATCGTCGGCCTCGCCGGGGCGCAGCTTTCGCTCGGCACGGTCAGCATCTTCTCCGAGGACATGAGCGCGGGGCGCGGCTGGATCGCTGTCGTCGCGGTGATGCTCGGACGAAACCATCCGCTCTGGGCGGCCCTCGCCTGCGTGCTGTTCGGCTTCGCCGACGCCTTCTCGATCCGCCTGCAAGGCCAGGGCCTGCCCAACCAGGTGACCGACATCGTCCCCTATCTGGTGACGCTCGCGGCGCTCGTCCTCACCCATGGCCGCCGCCGCAGGCGGCAGGATCCCACCATCACCGCCTCACCCTGAGAATGCCCATGACCGAACGCTGCCGCATCATCCTCGACGTCGATACGGGCATCGACGATGCCATGGCGATCTTCTACGCGGTCCGCCGGCCCGGCATCCGCCTCGAGGCGCTGACGACGACCTTCGGCAACACCGACACGTCGATCGCGACCGAGAACACGCTTAAGATCCTGGAACTCCTCGGCCGCCCCGAGATTCCGGTGGCCCGCGGCGTCGCCCGCTCGCTGATCAACCCCTACAAGCGCATGGCCGATCATGTGCACGGCTCGAACGGGCTGGGCGATGTCGAGCTGCCGGCGCCGTCCTTCAAGGCGGTCGACGAGCACGCGATCGACCTGATGATCCGCGTCGTCAAGGAGAACCCCGGCGAGATCACGCTCGTCCCCGTCGGCCCGATCACCAATGTCGCGCTGGCGCTGACCAAGGCACCGGAGATCGCCAAGCTCGCCCGCGGCATCGTGATCATGGGCTCGACGATCTTCCATCCCGGCATCCATGGCCCCATCCCACCCATGGTCGATGCCAATTTCGCCAATGATCCCGAGGCGGCGCATATCGTGCTCCAGTCCGGCGCCAATGTGACGCTGGTCGGCATGGACGTCACCATGACGACGCTGCTCTCGACGGACATGATGGAGGAGATCAGCCGCGAGGGCGACCACGCCGCGCAGACGCTGATGAAGATCACCGCGTTCTACGTCGACTCTTACAAGACCATGTATCCCGGCATCACCGGCTGCGGCCTGCACGACCCGCTCGCGGTCGCCATCGCCGAGGATCCGAGCCTCGCGACGATGGAGCGGATGTATGTCGACGTCGAACTGCATGGAGAGCTGACGCGCGGGCAGACCATCGCCGATCGCCGCCGCACGGCGCATCATCGCCGCAACGCCGATGTCTGCATGGCGATCGACCGCCCGCGCTTCGAGGCGGACTTCATGGCGCTGATGAAGCAGAGGGCGGCATGACGGGACGCGCGCCGTCACGCTTTCGTCACGGAGCGCCGCTTCCCTGACCGCCAACGATTGAATGAGCGGGGACCGGCGTGCAGTTCATCCATAATTTCGATCCGGCGCAGTTCCTCGATTCCGTCGCGAGCCTCGTCGCCGCCTTCATTCTCGGGGCGCTGATCGGCGCCGAGCGGCAGTATCGCCAGCGCACTGCCGGTCTCAGGACCACGGTTCTCGTCGCGGTCGGCGCCGCCGCCTTCGTCGATCTCGCCGTCAGGATCGCCGGCTCCGTCGAGGCGGTGCGCGTCATTTCCTATGTGGTGTCCGGCATCGGCTTTCTCGGGGCCGGCGTCATCATGAAGGAAGGCATGAATGTGCGCGGTCTCAACACGGCCGCGACGCTGTGGTGCTCCGCCGCCGTCGGCGCCTGCGCGGGCACCGACATGCTGGCTGAGGCGGCGCTGCTCACGGTCTTCGTCATCGCCGGCAACACGCTGCTGCGGCCGCTGGTCAATTTCATCAACCGCATTCCGATCAGCCACGAGCAGGCGGAAGCGACCTACGAGGTCCACGTCATCGCCGACGAGGCCGCGCTCGGCGAGACGCGCGACAGGCTGGTCGAGCGGCTCGCGGCGGCCAAATATCCGGTGGGCGATGTCGAGGTGATCGAGCGCGAGGACGACATCGTCGAACTGGTGGCGACGCTCGTCAGCACCTCGGTGGTCGGCAAGGAACTCGACGCCGTGACGCGCTCTCTGGCCGTGCTGCCTGGAGTTCGCCATGCGAGCTGGGAGGCGAGCACGACGGATTGAGGCGAGGCAGCGCCGCTCGCGCCGTCGGCCTCAAGGCCCGCGGAATATGGGCCGTATCGTCATGGCCGGGACGAACCCGGCCATGACGGCTCTGCCGTCCCGACTTACTGGGAAACCTGCACCTCGGCGCCGTCCTGCGACCAGCGGGTGTGGAACTTGCCGCTCTTGTCGAGGCGGGCATAGGTGTGCGCGCCGAAATAGTCGCGGAGGCCCTGCAGAAGGTTGGCCGGGCCACGCGCACGGCGCAGGCCGTCGTAATAGGCGAGCGACGAGGCGAAGGCGGGAACCGGAATGCCCTTCTCGACCGCGAGCGCCACGACCTTGCGCCAGGCGGGCTCAGCCTTCAGCACCGCGTCGCGGAAATAGTCCTCGAGGATGAGATTGGCCGCGCCGCCGCCCGACTTGTAGGCCTCGCGGATGCGATTGAGGAAGCGAGCGCGGATGATGCAGCCGCCCCGCCAGATGGTCGCCAGCTCGTCGAGCTTCAGATCCCAGCCATACTGCTGCGACGCGACGGTCAGCTGCTCGAAGCCCTGGGCATAAGCGACGATCTTCGAGGCATAGAGCGCGTCGCGAATGGCGTCGATCTCGGCTTGGCCGATGGGAAGGGTCGCGACCGCCGGATGCGGCAGCAGCTTCTCGGCCTCGGCTCGGGCGGAGCGGCGCGCCGAGAGGGCGCGGGCGAACACGGCTTCGGTGATCGACGTCAGCGGGATGCCGAGGTCGAGCGCCGACTGCGCCGTCCAGCGGCCGGTGCCCTTCTGCTCGGCTTCGTCGACGATCGAATCGACCAGCGGCTTGCCGGTATCGTCGACCTTGGCGAGCACTGCCGCGGTGATCTCGATGAGATAGGAGTTCAGCTCGCCGGTGTTCCAGTCGGCGAAGATCTTCGAGATGGTGCCGGCATCGAGGCCATAGACCGTCTTGAACAGGTCATAGGCCTCGGTGATCAGCTGCATGTCGGCATATTCGATGCCGTTATGGACCATCTTGACGAAGTGGCCGGAGCCCTCGGTGCCGATATAGGTGCAGCAGGGCTCGCCATCGACCTGGGCAGCCATGCGCGTGACAATCGGCTCGATGCGGGCATAGGCCTCGCGCGTGCCGCCGGGCATCATGCTCGGCCCCTCGAGCGCACCCTCCTCGCCGCCCGAGACGCCCATGCCGATGAAGCGCAGCTTCTTCTCGGTCAGGTAGTGGAAGCGGCGATTGGTGTCGGTGAACAGCGAATTGCCACCGTCGATGATGATGTCGCCCTCGTCGAGATGCGGGATCAGCTCCTCAATCACTTCGTCGACCGGCTTGCCGGCCTTGACCATGATGATGATCGGGCGCGGACGCGCGATGGAGGCGACGAAATCGGCCACCTGCTTCGACGGGAAGAAGCGACCTTCCGTCCCGTAGTTCTCGATCAGTTCGTCGGTGCGTCCGCCATGGCGGTTATAGACCGCGACGCCGAAGCCCTTGCGCGCCGCGTTGCGCGCGAGGTTCGCGCCCATGACGGCCAGTCCCATCACACCGATATCAGCCAGTTCCGTCACGCTATCCACCCTGCGAGCCGTGATTCCGAGATGCGGGGGACACTACACCGAAACCTGCGCTCGGGGCCAATCGGTTCGGGGATTCGACGGCCGGCATAGTGAGGTGCAGTCACAGGACCCATTCAGGCGTCCGCCGAAGTGCCTTCGGCGAGGCCGAGAATGGATGACCTATGGAATTGCGACGAAATAGAGATTAGGCTGGCCGCGCCGGCCCAGAATACATTTGCAGTCGCGAACGTCGTTTCGCATCTCAAGCCGCATCATGCGTCTTGCGGACCAGCATGGTCGTTCTCTGTCGGGCCCGGTTTGTCTTGGAAGGACTGGAGACAATGTAAGCGGGAGGAAACTCATGTCTTTGCCAATGCGCTCGCCTTCGCCGGAAGAAGACTCTGCTTCTGCGCCATCGCCGGCCTTGTTCGTGGACACGGTGATGGGATATCAGCGGACCGCCGCCACACGGGCGGCCGTCGAACTCGGCTTGTTCACGGCCATCGCCGCCGGAGCCGACACGGCCGCGGCCCTCGCGACGAGAATGGGCGTGGCTCCGCGCGGAGCCGAAATCCTGGCCGACTACCTCGCCGTTCTTGGATTCATACGGAAATCCGGCGGCCGATACAGCCTGACGCCGTCAAGCGCGGCCTTCCTCGACAGCCGTTCGCCAGCCTATATCGGCGGCATCGTCGACTTTCTCGCCTCGCCCGAGATGACGGGTCTTCTCGTGCGGGATCCCGCGGCCTTTGTCCGCAACGGCGGATCGGTCGGGCTGGCCAATATCGCACCCGACAATCCCGTCTGGGTCAAGTTTGCATCGTCGATGATGCCATTGATGGCCGGCACGGCGGACGAAGTAGCCGGCCGCGTAGCCGCTTGGCCGAAACCGCCGACAAAGGTGCTCGATATCGCCGCCGGCCACGGGTGCTGGGGAATTGCGATCGCAAAGGCGGTCCCCGGGGCCGAGATCCATGCCGTCGACTGGCGCGCCGTGCTGCAACTTGCGGAGCGCAACGCGCAGAAGGCCGACGTTGCCGCGCGGTACCATCTGGTGCCGGGGAGTGCCTTCGACGTGGACTGGGGCACGGGCTTCGACCTCGTGCTGCTGCCACACTTCCTGCATCATTTCGATGCGGAAACCTGTGCCGGCCTGCTGCGCAAGGTGCGCGCCAGCCTGGCGCCGGGCGGTCAGGTTCTCGCGATCGAGAACGTCGTTTCCGAGGATGGCCTTTCGCCGCCTTGGCCGGCCGCCTTCTCGTTCCTGATGCTCGCGACGACGCCGAGCGGGGAAGCTTTCACCGCCGCGAAGTATGACGCGATGGCGCGCGCCGCCGGCTTCGCGGGCGTGACGATCGACGAGATGCCGCCGGCGCCGCACAGCCTGCTGACATTCCTGTAGTGCACGAAAAAGGCGAGGCGCATGGTGCGCCTCGCCTGAAACCGCCGGAGAAGCCTCGAGATCACTCGGTCTTCAGCGGAACCTTCGGCACGAGCCCGCCGCGCTTCGGCGGCGTCTTGTCGGACGGCTTCTTCGCCGTCGTCGCGCGCTTGCGCGGCTTGGCGACCTTGGCCTTCGCCTCTTCCGGTTCCGGCTTCGGCGTCACAGGGGCGTCCTCCATCGGCTCCAGCTTCAGGCCGGTCTCGCCATCCGCCTTCTTCTCGACGGTGACCTTGACCGTGCCGCCCTTCCGGAGACGCCCGAACAGAACCTCGTCGGCCAGCGGCTGCTTGATGTTCTGCTGGATCACGCGGCCGAGCGGACGCGCACCCATCTGGCGGTCGTAGCCCTTCTCGGCGAGCCAATCGATCGCCTCGTCCGAGAGATCGAAGGTGACGCCGCGATCCGCGAGCTGCGCCTCGAGCTGCATGACGAACTTCTGCACGACGTTCCGGACCACATCGATCGGCAGGTTGCCGAACTGGACGATGGCATCGAGACGGTTGCGGAATTCCGGCGCGAACAGGCGGTTGATGGCTTCCTGGTCGTCCGTATCGCGCTGCGAGCTCTTGAAGCCGATCGCCGGCTTGGCGAGGTCGGCGGCGCCGGCATTGGTCGTCATGATGAGGACGACGTTGCGGAAGTCGACCTGCTTGCCGTTGTGATCGGTCAGCTTGCCGTGATCCATGACCTGCAACAGGATGTTGTAGAGGTCCGGATGCGCCTTCTCGATCTCGTCGAGCAGCAGCACGCAGTGCGGATGCTGGTCGACGGCGTCGGTCAACAGGCCGCCCTGGTCGAAGCCGACATAGCCGGGCGGAGCGCCGATCAGCCGCGAGACCGTGTGACGCTCCATGTATTCCGACATGTCGAAGCGCGTCAGCTCAACACCGAGGCTCGCAGCGAGCTGCTTGGCCACCTCCGTCTTGCCGACACCGGTCGGGCCGGCGAAGAGATAGGAGCCGATCGGCTTCTCGGGCTCGCGCAGGCCGGCCCGGGCGAGCTTGATCGCCGAGGTGACCTGTTCGATCGCCTTGTCCTGGCCGTAGACCACGCGCTTCAGATTGGCCTCGAGCGACTTCAGCACCTCGCTGTCGTTCTTCGAGATCGTCTTCGGCGGGATGCGCGCCATGGTGGCGATCGTGTCCTCGATCTCCTTGACGCCGATGGTCTTCTTCCGCTTGCCCTCGATGACCAGCATCTGCGACGCACCCGTCTCGTCGATCACGTCGATCGCCTTGTCGGGCAGCTTGCGGTCGTGGATGTAGCGGGCCGAAAGCTCCACCGCCGCCTTGATGGCGTCGTTGGTGAACCGCACGCGGTGGAAGTCCTCGAAATAGGGCTTCAGCCCCTTCAGGATCTCGATCGCATCGGGAACGGTCGGCTCGTTGACGTCGATCTTCTGGAAGCGGCGGACGAGCGCCCGGTCCTTCTCGAAGAACTGGCGGTATTCCTTGTAGGTCGTCGAGCCGATGCAACGGATCGAGCCGCCCGCGAGCGCCGGCTTCAGGAGATTGGACGCATCCATCGCGCCGCCGGAGGTGGCGCCGGCGCCGATCACGGTGTGGATCTCGTCGATGAAAAGGATCGAGCCCGGATACTCCTCGATCTCCTTGACGACCTGCTTCAGCCGCTCCTCGAAATCGCCGCGATAGCGGGTCCCGGCGAGCAGCGTGCCCATGTCGAGCGAGAAGATCGTCGCGCCGGCCAGCACTTCGGGAACGTCGCCCTCGACGATGCGCTTGGCGAGGCCTTCGGCGATCGCGGTCTTGCCGACGCCGGGATCACCGACGAACAGCGGATTGTTCTTCTGCCGGCGGCAGAGGATCTGGATCGTGCGCGCGATCTCGCTGTCGCGGCCGATCAGCGGGTCGATCTTGCCCTTCTTGGCCTTCTCATTGAGGTTGACGCAGTAGGCGTCGAGCGCATCGGCCTTCTTCTTGGAGGCGTCGTCGCGGCTCTCGACCGTCGCCGCGTCGTCGTCGACGCCGCGGACCGGCCGGCTTTCGCTCATGCCGGCACGCTTGGCGATGCCGTGCGAGATGTAGTTGACCGCGTCGTACCGCGTCATGTCCTGCTCCTGCAGGAAATAGGCGGCATGGCTCTCGCGCTCGGCGAAGATCGCGACGAGCACGTTGGCGCCGGTCACTTCTTCGCGACCGGACGACTGGACATGGATCACGGCGCGCTGGATCACGCGCTGGAAGCCGGCGGTCGGCTTCGAATCCTCCTCGGGGCCGCGCGCGAGATTGGCAAGCTCGGTGTCGATATAGTCGACGAGGCTGCGCTTCAGCACGTCGAGATCGACATTGCAGGCCCGCATGACGGCCGCCGCGTCCTGATCCTCGATCAGCGCGAGGAGCAGGTGTTCCAGCGTCGCATATTCCTGGTGGCGCTCGTTGGCGAAAGCGAGAGCCTGATGAAGTGCCTTTTCAAGGCTTCTGGAGAATGACGGCACGGTAGGACCTCACTTCCTTTCCATCACGCATTGCAGCGGATGCTGGTGTTTGCGCGCGAAATCCATCACCTGCGTGACCTTTGTCTCGGCCACTTCATAGGTGAATACTCCGCACTCCCCCACGCCATGCTGATGCACGTGCAGCATGATCGCCGTCGCTTCTTCCCTGGACTTGTTGAAGAACCTCTCGAGGACATGCACGACGAATTCCATCGGCGTGTAGTCGTCGTTCAGCAGAAGCACGCGGTAAAGGCTCGGCCGCTTGGTCTTCGGCTTCGCCTTCGTGGCGATGCCGGTGCCGGTATCGCCATCCTCGGGTCGACGGATGTCCTTGCTCATGTCAGACCGATCGCACGTGGCATAAGGGAATCCTGCCGACAAACTCGCTGCAGTGCAATCGCATAGTTGGGCGAATGCGGACCGGCGTCCAGAGAGATCGGCGCTGGGGGTGATGAGGCCTATATGGGATCGCGCGGAAGCGAAAAAAGAGGGACGCCGACGCCTCGTCAGACCGGTGCGACGGCGTGGAACCAACTGCCCGAAACGAGACCGCGGCGCCCCCCGCCCGGTCCAAGCGGCCGGCCCGCCGCATCGGCGATCTCGGCGAAGGGCGCGTCGCTGCCGCCCTCGATCTCGCACGCATAGTGGAACTCGTGACCGCGGACGAGGCCGCCGGCCGGCCCGAGCGGACTATCGGCTAGGAGGCGCGCCTCGCGATAGCCGAGCGACAGGCGGCGAGTCTCGAAGCTCGTTGCATGCGAGAGCAGCCCCGCCATCCGATGCCCCTCCCCCGCCGCATCGACCAGCATTTCGCCGAGCACCATGTAGCCGCCGCACTCGCCATGGACGGGCCGCGTCATCGCGAAGCGGCGGAGCCCCTCGAGAAAGGTCTCGTTGGCGGCGAGACGGCCGGCATGCAGCTCCGGATAGCCGCCCGGCAGCCAGCAGGCGTCGCAATCGTCTGCGGGCGGTTCGTTGCCGAGCGGCGAGAAGGGGACGATCTCGGCCCCCTCGCCGCGCCAGCCTTCGAGGAGATGCGGATAGACGAAGGAAAAGGCCGCGTCGCGGGCGAGCGCGATGCGCCGGCCCGGCGGCGGCAGCCGGCGAGCTGCCCCGGTCGCGATGCGCAGTGGCTCGGCGAGCGCGACGAGCGCATCGCAGTCGATGCTGCGTTCGACGAGGTCGGACGCGGCGGCGAGGCGCGCCGCCAGATCGGCCTGCTCCTCGGCCTGGACGAGCCCGAGATGGCGCTCGGGCAGTGCGAGCGCCGCATCGCGCGGAACGGCCCCCAGCACCGGCAGGTCGATCTCGGCGACGGCACCGGCGATGAGCGCCCGGTGGCGCTCGCTCGCCACGCGGTTGAGGATCACGCCGGCGACGCGCACGCCCGGTTCATGCGCCATCAGCCCGCGCAGCACGGCGGCGACCGTCTGCGACTGGCCGGAGACATCGAGCACCGGCACGACCGGCAGGCCGAAGCGGGCGGCGAGGTCCGCGGTCGCGCCGCGCCGGCCGCGCGGCCCGGCCACCCCGTCGAAGAGACCGAGCGCCCCCTCGACGATGAAGAGATCTGCGCGCGCCGACGCACTCGTCGCAACGGCGTCGAGAAGCTCCGGCGGCATCGCCCAGCTGTCGAGATTGGGGCTCGGCCTTCCCGCCGCCAGCGCATGAAAGGCGGGATCGATGTAATCGGGCCCGCTCTTCGCGGTCGCGACGGCAAGCCCCCGGCGCCGCAGCGCCGCGACCAGCGCGGTGGCGACGACAGTCTTTCCCGAGCCCGATCGGATCGCCGACAGAATGAGACCGCGGGTGGTCATGACCGCCTTTCGTGACGGAAGCAGCTGGGGGCGGTATAGAGGACGCCGTGTCCGAGGATCAACACGCAGCCGATGAGACGACGGATGACGACGTTCCGGCCGGCCCGCTGAGGCGCGGCTGGACGACGGGAAGCTGCGCCGCGGCGGCGGCCAAGGCGGCCTGTTCCGCGCTGGTCGGCCACGGATTTCCCGATCCCGTCGAAATTCCGCTGCCGCGCGGCGGACGCGCCGCCTTCGCGCTGGCGACCACCGCGCTTTCGGGCGACACGGCGAGCGTCGGCATCGTCAAGGACGCGGGCGACGATCCGGACGTGACGCATGGCGCGCTCGTAGTGGCGACGCTGCGGCGCGGGGCGCCGGGCTCGGGCCTCCGCTTCGCCGCCGGCCCGGGCGTCGGCACCGTCACCCGGCCTGGCCTCGCGCTCGCACCGGGCGAGCCGGCGATCAATCCCGTCCCGCGGGCGATGATCCGCGCGGCGCTCGCCGAGGTCCACGACGCGCCTGACGATCTCGTCGTCGAGATCGCGATCCCGGGTGGCGAGCAACTGGCCGAGCGCACGCTGAACGGCCGGCTCGGCATTCTCGGCGGCCTCTCGGTGCTCGGGACGACCGGCATCGTCATTCCCTATTCCTGCTCGTCCTGGATTCACTCGATCCATCGCGGCATCGACGTCGCCCGGGCAACCGGCCTCACCCATGTCGCGGGCTCCACCGGTTCGACCTCCGAGGCGGCGGTCAAGGCTCTTTACGGGCTGCCCGACGAGGCGCTGCTCGAGATGGGCGATTTCGTCGGCGGCATGCTCAAATATCTCAAGGCCCATCCCGTGCCGCGTGTCACCATCGCGGGCGGCATCGGCAAGATGGCCAAGCTCGGCCAGGGCCTGCTCGACCTCCATTCGAAGCGCGGCAGCGTCGATCTCGCCTTCCTCGCCCGCCTTGCGACCGCGCATGGCGGCGACCCGGCCCTTGCGGCCGCGATCACGACGGCCAATACGGCGGCCGAGGCCTTCTCCCTGGCCGGACGTCGGGACATCGATCTCGGCGCCGCCATTGCCGAGGCCGCGCATGTCACGGCGGCAAAGGTCGTGACCGGCGCGGGCATCGCGCTCGACGTCCTCGTCTTCGACCGCGACGGCGCACTCGTCGGGCGCTCCTCCGGCTAGTTGCGCGGCCGTCGAGGCCATTGACTCCGCCGTAAACGCCTACCCACAGTTGCAGCGACAGATATCGGGCTGCATCGGAGGAAGGCTATGCACCGCATCGGGGAGTTCGAAGTGGCGTACACGGGCCGCAACACGTGGCGGGCGTACATCTACAAGGACGGCGAGGTCATCGACATCGCGCCCGTGGCTTGGCTGGACAACTATGACGACAGCGAAAGGCGCATCGCCGTCAGCTTTCGAAAAAAGTACCGCAAGGAAATGGAGGAGCGATCCGCCAGTGGAGCGCACTTCAAGGTCGTCGTAGGTGAGGCAGCAGAACCAAAGATCCCTGGAAAGTTCAGGAACAGCAGGCGCCTCGTGAAGATCGTCGAGGTCGTTTCGACAGGTGAGCCGGAGCTTGATCCCGACCATCCCGAGTGGGACCAAGGCGTCTGGTGCCGCGAGATTCGGACTATCGCTTCCGTAGAGTGACCCACCGCGCCCACGCCACCCAAGGCGTTGCTTCGAAATACCCCCTCCCGTGTCCCCTCACCAGCACCACGCCTGCCATCCACAGGGGCGCGCGGTTTCCTCATTGCCGAAACGAAAACAAAGTGATTTATTGCCGCCCAAGCGCCGCAGACAGGCGTGTCGGGACCGGCGGGAGGCCGGTTCCGGATTGGAAACCGCTTCTTGAGGAGTTGCGAGACATGAGAAGATCCCTCCGCGTCGCCCTTCTGGCGACCGTGGCGACCTGCTTCGCCGGTGCGGCGCTGGCCCAGGACCTCATCACCAAGGACCGTGTCGGTCCGGCCGACGCGCCGAAGACGCTGACCTTCCGCCTCACCGGCGACGGCCCGGGCAACACCGATCCGGCCTATGCCGAGGCCTACAAGAAGGTCTTCGTCGACTTCATCCAGAAGCATCCCGGCTGGCAGATCAAGCTGGAGCGGATGTCCGACAATATCGGCCAGGAGCAGGCGCGCATGCTGGAGCAGGCGAAGTCGGGCTCGGGCCCGGACTGCGCCGCGGTCGACAGCTTCGTGCTGGCACTCTTCATGAACGCCGGCGTTCTGAAGCCGCTCAACGAGTACTTCACGCAGGCCGAGATCGACGACCTCTTCCCGTTCGTCCGCGAGGGCATCACGGGCAAGGACGGCAAGATCTATGCCTGGTGGTGGGGCACCGATCTGCGTGTTCTCTATCGCAACAAGGACATCGTCCCGACCGCGCCCGAGACCTGGGAAGAGCTGAAGGCTGCGGCCATCGCTTCCAAGGACAAGGGCATGGAAGGCGTGCTCGTCAATGGCGGCCGCTGGGAAGGCACCACCTTCGACTGGCTCGCCAATTTCTGGGCCCAGGGCGGCAAGCTCGTCGACGAGAACGGCAAGCCGATCTTCGCCGAAGGCGAGAACCGCGAGAAGTTCCTGAAGGCCGTCAACTACTTCAAGGACCTCGTCGACTCGGGCGCCGCTCCGAAGCGCGTCGCCACGATCGTCAACTACGACGAGTTCAACGCCGCCGCGACGGCCGGCACCACCGCCCTCTTCATCGGCGGCAACTGGCAGCTCGCCCAGCTCAAGAACACGATGGAGCCGGAAGAGTTCGCCAAGTGGACCTTCTCGCCGATTCCCGGCCCGACCAAGGACCAGCGTTCGACGGGCACCGGCGGCTGGACGGTCGGCGCCTTCTCGAACGACCCTGAGAAGGTCGCCCTCTGCGCCGCCATCGCCAAGGATATCTATGCCGGTCCCGGCAACGAGATCCAGCAGCAGCTGCCGACCTCGAAGGCGATCTTCAACAAGTACGACGTCTTCAAGTCGGAAGCGAACCAGGCCTTCGCGGCCGCGCTGGTCGACGGCCAGGCCCGTCCGGGCGTGCCGATCTATCCCGAGATCTCGAACCAGATCCAGGTGATGATGGGCGACGTGCTGACCGGCGCCAAGACGCCGGAAGCCGCTCTCGACGCGGCCAACGCCGCCGTCCAGGCCGCCTATTCGCGCCTCTGAGGCGATAGCGCCAGAATGAGCTCGGTCCCGGCGGAAACCCGCCGGGACCTTGCATCTCGACGAAAATCTGACGGACGCACGGACGCATTGGCGAGGAGGCCTGCGGCATGACGGTGAGTGAGGCAGCCATTGCGGGCCGGCGCGGCAGCATGCCCCGATCCAGCCTCATGCGGCGCATCGAGGAGAATCCCTTCTCCTGGCTGCTGCCGGTCGCGATCCTGCTCGGCGTCTTCTACCTCTACCCGATCTTCGACGTGCTGCGCCTCGCCTTCACCAATGCGAGCCTGCGCGGCGGCGAGGAGCACTACACGGTCGATTCCTTCGTCGCGCTGATCGCCAATCCGGCGCTGCCCGACATCCTGTGGACCACCTTCGTCTTCACGGCCGGCAGCGTCATCGGCCAGCAGTTCTTCGGGCTCGGCATCGCCGTGCTCGTGATGCGCGGCGAGCGGCGCCGCCTCTACGGCATGACCGCGCTGCGCACGATCGTGCTGATCGCCTGGGTCATCCCCGGCATCGCCAACGGCCTCATCTGGCAGATGCTGTTCAGCGAGGCGCCGTTCGGCGCCATCAACAGCGTGCTGCGCATGATGTCGATCCAGCCGGTCGCCTGGCTGTCGGATCCCGGCATCGCCATGATCTCGGCGATCGTCTCCAATGTCTGGCGCGGCACCGCCTTCTCGATGATCGTGTTCTATGCTGCGCTGAAGGGCATCGACCCGACGCTCTACGAGGCGGCGAGCGTCGACGGCGCCAATGGCTGGCAGCGCTTCCGCTTCATCACGCTGCCGCAGATGCGCGCCGCGATCCTCGTCAACTCGATCCTCATCACCATCGCGACGCTCAACACCTTCGACGCGATCATCTCGCTGACCGGCGGCGGCCCCGGCCGCGCCACCGAGGTGCTGTCGCTCTACACGTTCAACACCGTGTTCCGGAACCTCGACCTCGCGGGCGGCAGCGTGCTCTCCGTGCTGATGCTCGTCATCAGCCTCGTGCTCGCCGTCGGCTATGCGTCGTTCCTGCCGCGCCGGGAGGCCAACGAATGACTTCGGAATCCCGCGAAAAGCTCTGGGACCTCGCGACCTATCTGATCGCGATCATCATCGCCGCCTTCTTCCTGGTGCCCCTGCTCTGGCTGCTGTCGCTGGCGCTGCGGACGCGGCAGGAAGTCTTCCTCGGCGCCAGCCGGTTCATCCCGAAGCGGCCGACGCTCGGCAATTTCGAGCAGATTCTCTCCGACCCGGCCTTCATCAACTATCTCTGGAACGGGCTGAAGCTCTCGGCGCTCGGCGGCATCGGCTGCCTGATCGTCGCCGCGCCCGCCGCCTATGCGTTCTCGCGCTTCCACTTCCAGAGCCGCAGCTCGCTCATGATGTCGATCCTGGCCTTCCAGATGGTGTCGCCGCTCGTCATCCTCGTTCCGCTCTACCGCTACATGGCCTCGCTCGGCCTTCTCGACGGCCATTTTGGCGTCACCATGATCTATATCGCGGTGAGCCTTCCCATGGCGGTCTGGCTGCTCAAGAGCTCGATCGACGGCATTCCGAAGTCGCTGGAGGAAGCAGCCCAGATCGACGGCTGCTCGCGCTTCGGCATCTTCTGGCGGATAACGCTGCCGCTCGTGGCGCCCGGCCTCGCTTCGGCCTTCATCCTCATCATGATCCTCAACTGGTCGCAGTTCCTCGTTCCGTTCCTGCTGCTGACCACCGATTCCAAGCTGCCGATCTCGGTCGCGATCTTCACCTTCGCCGGCACGTCCAGTGCGTCGTCGACGCAGGTGCTGGCGGCCGCCTGTCTCGTCGCCGTCGTGCCGGCCATCGTCGCCTTCCTGCTCCTCCAGCGGATGATCGTCGGTGCGCTGACCGCCGGAGCCGTGAAGGGCTGACCGGCCGCCTTCATCCCCGATACCCCCCTCAGGAGAGAGAATTCCGATGGCCCTCACCCTCCAGCAGCGGCTGGATCGCATCAATGTGCGCGTCGAGGAACTGTCGTTCTGGCGCGAGCGCGAGACGGCCCCGGTCGAAGGCTGGACCTTCGATGGCGAGCCGATCGCCCTCGGCGGCTTCTGGCCGCGCCGAGACGGCGTCAGGAAGCTCGCCGCGACCGCGGTCGTGCCGGATCACTGGAACCTCGCCGATACCCGCCTGATGCTGAATATCGGCGGCGAAAGCCTGATCGCGCTCTCGGCCGAGGGCGCCGAGACCGAGCGCTTCGGCCTCGACCCCAACCATCAGGAATTCCCGGTTCCCGGCAAGCGCTTCGCGATCGACATCGACGCCGTAGCCCGCCTGCCCTTCGGCGAGCCGGTGCGCGAGCCGCGCCTCACCAAGGCGCATGTGGCGCTGATCGACAAGCCGGTGCACGAACTGCATCTCCTGCTCATGCAGGTGTTCGAGGCCGCCACCTATCTCGGCGACCACGAGGTGGTGCCGCATCTCATCAAGGCGGCCGAGGAGACCTTCGCCGCGCTCGACTGGCCGTCGGCGACGGCCGACTATGTCGCGCGCACGGCGCCGCAGGCCGGCCAGCGGCGCATCTGGGAAATGCCCGAGCTGAGGGCCAATCCCGACGCGCTGCGTCAGGACCAGCGCGCCAGCGTCGTCGCCGCCCTCGAGGCTCTGCGCGAGAAGCTGAAGGCGCTGAAGGCCCGCTATCCGCAGCAGGGCAAGCTCGCCATCACCGGCCATGCCCATATCGATCTCGCCTGGCTGTGGCCCTATGACGAGACCCGCCGAAAGGCGCGCCGCACCTTCAACACCGCCCTTCAGCTGATGAAGCAGTTCCCGAGCTTCGTCTTCAACCAGTCGACGGCGGCCTATTACGACCAGATCGAGCGCGACGATCCCGAGCTCTTCAAGGCCATCCAGGCCGCGGTGAAGGGCGGCCAGTGGGAAACCATCGGCGCGATGTGGGTCGAGCCCGATACCAACATGCCGACCGGCGAGAGCTTCGTGCGCCAGCTCCTCTACGGGCAGCGCTATTTCGAGGCCAAGTTCGGCACGCGCCACCGCGTCTGCTGGCTGCCGGACTGCTTCGGCTTCTCGGGCGCGCTGCCGCAGCTGCTGCGCCAGGCGGGCGTCGACTCGTTCTTCACGATCAAGGTGAACTGGTCCGAGACCAACCGCTTCCCCTACGACCTGTTCTGGTGGGAAGGCCTCGACGGCAGCCGCGTGCTCGCCCACACCTTCGACAATCCGGTGCATGGCTACAACGGCTCGACCGAGCCGAAGGCGATCATCGGCACCTGGCAGAACTTCCGCGGCAAGACGCTGCATGACGAGAGCCTGCTCGCGGTCGGCCATGGCGACGGCGGCGGCGGCGTGACGCCCGAGATGCTGGAGCGTCAGGCCCAGCTCGCCGATTTCCCGGCCGTTCCGGCGCTGGCGCCGGCGCGCGTCGAGGATTTCTTTGCCCGCGCTCACGAGGGTGTTCCGGCCGATCTGCCGGTCTGGCTCGGCGAGATCTATCTCGAGCTGCACCGCGCGACGCTGACGACGCAGAGCGGCACCAAGAAGAAGCATCGCGAGGCGGAGCGCGCGCTGATCACCGCCGAGACGATCTCCTCGCTCGGAATGCTGCTCGGCGGGGAAAAGCCCGAGAGCCTCGAGACGCACTGGCACGCGGTGCTCAAAAACGAGTTCCACGACATCCTGCCGGGCTCGGGCGTCCGCGAAGTCTATATCGACGCCGAGAACGAGCTGGCCGCCGCCCGCGACGCGGGCATCGCCCGCCAGCAGGAGGCGCTCGCCGCGCTCGTCGCGCAGCTTCCGAAAGGCGAGGCGAAGGACGCAGTCGCGATCGTCAATCCGACGCTCGCTCCGCGCCCCGTGCGCTTCGAGGGCCCGGAGGGCCCGGTCGCGGCAGCCTCGACCGTCGCGCCGCTCGGCATCGCCGTCATCGGCAAGGCCGAGCTTGCACCGGCGGCCGGTCTCACCGTCGCCGAGGACCGGCTCGAGAATGCCCATATCCGGGCGATCATCGGCAAGGACGGCACGGTCGCCAGCCTCATCGACAAGCGCACCGGCCGCGAGGCGCTGGCCGGCCGCGGCAACCAGCTCGTGGCCTATCCGATGGACAAGCCGCGCAACTGGGACGCTTGGGACGTCGAGGACGACTACACGGCGAACGGGCAGGAGCTGACCGAGGTCGAGAGCATTTCCGTTGTCGAGCGCGGTCCGCACCGGGCGGCGATCAAGGTGGTGAAGCGCTTCCGCGACTCCGTCGTGACGCAGACCTACACGCTCTGGGCCAATGCGCCGCGCCTCGACATCAAGACGCATATCGACTGGCACGACCGCCGCGTCCTTCTGCGGACCCTGACGCCGGTGGCCGTTCGCGCCGACCACGCGACCTTCGAATGCGCCTTCGGCATCGTGCGTCGCCCGACCCACAGCAACACCTCGTGGGACGCTGCGAAGTTCGAGGTGCCGGGCCATCGCTTCGTCGATCTCTCGGAGCCGGGCTTCGGCGTCGCGATGCTCAACGACGGTAAGTATGGCCACAGCGCACGCGGCAACACGCTCGGGCTCAGCCTGCTGCGCTCGCCGATCTATCCCGATCCGGTCGCCGACGAAGGCGAGCAGACCTTCACCTATTCGCTGATGCCGCATGGCGGAGACTGGCTCGCGGCGGGCGTGCTGACCGAGGCGGAAGACCTCAACCAGCCGCTGCTCTCCGCCCCGGCGGCGGGCGCTGCGATCGGTACCGTGACGCCTGTCGCGGTCTCGGGTCACAAGGTGGCGCTCGCCGGCCTCAAGCCGGCCGAGGACAGCGCCGACGTGGTCCTGCGCGTCTACGAGCCGGCGGGCGGGCGCGGTGCGCTCGACGTCGCGCCGACCGGTGGCTGGAAGGTCGCCGGCGACGTGAACCTGCTCGAGGAGGCGGTGCAGCGCGAGGGCGATTTCGGCATCCGCCCGTTCGAGGTGCGCAGCCTGCGCCTCACGCGCTGATGCGAGCCGGGCCCCGTGCCCGGCTGACGGACGAATCCGCGGCGCCCGGCCCCTGTTGGCGGCCGGGCGCCGTGCCCTTTGGCTTCTTGCTTCGGCGGGCGTGATGCGGCAAGCAGAGCGCACGATGAACGACCTCACCGGCTCGAATTCCGAGCTCGCCGCGAGCCACAATCGCGGCGTGATCCTGCGCGCCATCCAGCGCCACCAGCCCATCTCGCGCACCGAGCTTGCGCAGCGCTCCGGCCTCACCAAGCAGACCGTGACCCGTATCGCCGAGCGGCTGATCGGCGAGAAGCTCGTGCTCGAGGCCCGGCGACGGCATGGCCAGCCCGGCCAGCCCTCGATCGAACTCGAGATCAACCCCGACGGCTGCCATTCGATCGGCGCCTATATCGCGCGCGACCATGTGGCCGTCGTGGCGATCGACGCATCGGGCGCGGTCCGTGGCCGCATTCACACCGAAGTCGCCTTCGCGCTGCCCGAGCAGGCGATCGGGCTGATCGAGGAGGCGCTGGCGACCTTCAAGCGCCGCCGCACCATCGACGAGCGCCGCCTCGCCGGCCTCGGCATCGCGTTGCCCGACTGGCTCGGCGAGATCCCGTTCCCGGGCATGCCGGCCGCCTATGCGTCCTGGACCGGCTATGACGTGCGCGGCCGCGTGGCGGCCTTCACCGATCTGCCGCTCTATATCGAGAACGACGCCATCGCCGCGGCGATCGGCGAACTCAACTATGGCCTCGGGGTCGAGAGCCGCAGCTTCTTCTACATCTTCATCGGCTCGGGCCTCGGAGGCGCGGTCGTGCTGGATGGCGTCTGCCATCACGGCGTCACGGGCCTTTCGGGCGAGATCGGCTGGCTGCCGACGCTCGTCGCCGACATGCCGGAGGGAAGCCGCATCCAGCCGCTCGGCCAGCTCGTCTCTCTCTATGTGCTCTACGAGTTCATGGCCGCGCATGGCATCACCATCACCGCGCCGGCCGAGCTGCTGTCGCTCGACCTGCGCGGCCGCGCCCTCGTCTCCGACTGGCTGCGCCGCGCCGCCCGCTACATCGCCGATGCCGCGATCCATATCGGCCTGCTCATCGACCCGGACGCGGTTCTGATCGGCGGGAGACTGCCGGTGCGGCTGCTCGACGAAATGCTGAGCTATGTGAGCGAGTATCTCGCGCGCGATCCCCGGCCTGCCCCCGCCATCCACCGCGCCGCCGGCTCCGAGGACGCGACCGCGCTCGGCGCCGCGACCATGCCGCTCGCCGAGGTGCTGCGGCTCGAATCCTACGATCCGGCGCAGCGCACGCGCCTGCCGCTCACAGGCCTGCCGCCGGCGGGTCCGGTGATGCCGGGCTGGGCCGAAACCTTCGGCCGTCGCGAAGAGGCGTGAGCTATCCGCCAGATCCGCCGCCGACATCGGGCGGGTCGCGTGGATCGGGTAGCAGCGTCCCCAGGAAGGGCAGCATCGCCGCGCCGAGCAGCACGCAATCGGGTCCCAGCGTCGCCGGCACGATGTCCGGCAGCCATTGCGGCTGCGTCGGCCCGGTCATCCGTGCCATGCGGATCGCGGCGAAGCGGGTGGCAAAAAGCTCGACGAGGTCGCGCGGCAGGCGGCCGCCGACGTAGATCCGGCCAGGCGCCAGGAAGCCGGAGATGGCGATCGCCGCGTCGGCGAAATGACCGGCGGCACGCCCGAGCCAGCGCTCCACGGCGTCCCTCCCCTCGCGGTCGAGGGCGGGCAGAAAGCGGTCGGGATCGCCGCCGGATTCGATATGGCGGTCGAGCCAGGGGCGCAGCTCGGTGATGGCGGCGGCATCCTCCAGCAATTCGCCGTCCTCGCCGGTGCGCATCTGGCCGATGCGGCCGGCCCGGTCGGAAACGCCATGGAAGAGATGGCCGCGGATCATCAGCCCGGCCCGGACCTCGCGCCCAAACAGCACCTGCACGAAACTGCCGTCGGGCGGCGGATCTCCCAGCAGCCGCTCGCCCAGCGCTGCCGCCACCGAGGACCGTTCGACATGGACGGAATAGGGAGCCAGCACCTCGATGATGCGCGCCGCGTCGAAGGGTGTGCCGATGCCGACGCCGGCGAGTCGCTCCGCGCGCGCGGGGCCGAGGGCGGCGAGCGCGGCATCCGCTGCCGCCCGCATCTGCGGAAGGACATCGTCGACCTCGGCCGAGGCGGCGTCGCGGCGCGCGCGCGCGACGATGCGACCTTTCAGGTCGACGATCGCCGCGGTGACGAAGCGGCTGTCGACGTCGACACCCATGCCATAGGCGCCGTCGCCCTCGATGCCGAAGCGAGCCCCGCGCCCGCCCGAGACCGCGCGGATCAGCCCCTGCTCCTCCAGGCGGCGGATGATGTTGGTGATGCCGGGCGCCGACAGACCGGTGACGTCCGCGAGTTGCAGGCGCGTCAGGCCCTCGCCGCGGCGGAGCGCCTCGAGCGTGACGCGGGCATTGTGATCTGCGGCGTGAACGAGATTGCGGCCGGCCGAACCGCGCAGCGGCGCGCCGCGCTCGCGCATGCCGACGATCCGAGGATGATAGTCCTTGCCGAACGGCATGCCGCCTCCCTCAGGCTTCGAGCGCCTCGCCCATGCGCGCCCGCGCCCGCATCTCGGCCCGCTGCAGATCGAGGAAGATCGCATATTTCGCTGCGTGAATACGCGCCGCGGCGCCCGGCGAGGGCCGGAAGACGGCGGCGAGGCGCGACATGCGGCCGATCGCGGCGAGCGTGTCGGGGAAGTCTCCCGCCGCGACCGCGCCCAGCATCGCCGCACCGAGCAGCACCGGCTCGGCGGCCTCGGGAATGGCGATCGCGCGGCCCGTCGCATCGGCGAGCAGCCGCCGCACGAGATCGCTCTGCCCCGCACCGCCCGAGATCACGATGGTCTCGATCCTGGCTCCATGCGCGTCGAGCGCGTCGACGATCTGGCGCGCGCCATAAGCGAGCCCGCCGAGGCCGGCGAGATAGAGCCGGGCGAGGCTGGCGATATCGCTGTCGAGTCCGAGGCCGAGAATGGTGGCACGGGCGTCGGGATCGGCATTGGGCGCGCGGTTGCCGAGGAATTCCGGCACGACATGCAGCCCCGCCGCAAGGCGGGCGACCGCCTCGGCATCCTTCGCGTCGGCGGCGATGATCTCCTCCAGCAGGGCGAAAAGGCCGATCCCGCGCCGCGCCGCTTCGGCAGTTGCCGCGGGGGTCGCCGTATGCAGCCGCAGGAGATGATCGATGGCCGCGCCGGCGGCCGACTGGCCGCCCTCGTTGAGCCAGAGCCCGGGCAGCATTGCTCCATAATAGGGGCCCCAGACGCCCGGCACGAAGCTCGGCTCGGGCGTCGATGCCATGGCGCAGGCGGACGTGCCGAAGATATAGCCCATCTGCCGCGTCGGATCGGTGGCGCGTCCCTCCATGTCGCGGGCGCCGATCGACCCGAGGCCGCCGGCATGGGCATCGATCAGCGCCGCGCCGACCGCCGTGCCCGGCCGGAGGCCGAGCGCCGCGGCAGCCTCCTCCGTCAGCCCGTTTCCGATCGCGGTGCCCGGTTCGACCACATGCGTGCCGATCCGCACGAAGCCCTCGTCGGCCAGGGCGGCGAGCCCGATCTGGCGGAAGAAGCCCTCGTCCCACCGCTTCTCGTGGGCGAGATAGGTCCATTTGCAGGTGAGCGTGCAGACCGAGCGGTCGAGGCTTCCCGTCGCGCGGAATGTCAGCCAGTCCGAGAGGTCGAAGAAATGCGCCGCCGCCGCGAAGGTCTCCGGCATCCTCTCCGCGAGCCACAGCAGCTTCGGCGTTTCCATCTCGGGCGAGACCTGGCCGCCGACATAGGCGAGAACGGAGTGCTTCGTCTCGTTGATGCGGCGCGTCTGGTCGAGCGCGCGATGATCCATCCAGACGATGATGTCGCGCGCCGGATCGCCGGAGGGGCCGACCGGAAGGCCCGACCCGTCGGCGTTGACAACCACCAGCGAGCAGGTCGCATCGAAGCCGATGCCGGCGACGGTGTCCGGCGCCACGCCGGAAGTCGCCACGGCCTCGCGCACAGCGGCCGAGACGGCGCTCCAGATATCGGCCGACGACTGCTCGACGATGTCGCCGGGCTCATGCCAGATCGCGATCGGGCGCTTCGCGGTTGCGAGCATGCGGCCTTCGGCGTCGAAGACGCCCGCCCGCGCACTGCCCGTGCCGACATCGACGCCGACATAGACCGCCATTGCACCCTCCCCGTTCGAGCCGCGGTCAATGCCGCGCTGTCTCCGCTTCTACCAGCATGAGCCCAAACGAAAAGGGCCGCGCCGAAGCGCGACCCCCTTTCTCCTTGCGGAGCGAATTCGTCAGAGGTTGCGATGGGCCGAATCGCGCAGGCGATCCGCCGTGTCCTTCACCGCGTCCTTGGTCTTGCCGACAGCCTGCTGGACTTCGCCCTTGGCTTCCTGCGCAAGGCCCTCGGCCTGGAGCTTCTCGGAGCCGACTGCCTTGCCGACGCCCTGCTTGACGTTGCCGACGGCCTCGTTGGTAACGCCCTTGATCTTGTCGGTGGTGCTGCTGGTCATCTTGGTTCTCCCGAAGGGTTGGTGGAACACGCAGAGACAATTCCGGGGCCTGAAAAGCGTTCCATGCCCCTGCCCTTTCGGGGTGCCGCCGTCCGCGGAGCGTGCTAGGCATCGACCGCAAAACAAGGTCGGGAGGAACGACGATGTATGGCGATCTGCATGTGATCACGGCCGAGGGCGCCGAGGCGACGCTGGATCTTCGGGGCGGCCATGTCCGCCGCTTTGCGGTCACCGGCGACGGCAGGACGATCGAGCCGACGCACACCGCCCCCTGGGTCGAGGACGGCGCGATCCAGGAAGACGAGAGCATCCTTCCGAACCTGCGCTATCTTTCGGGCGACTTCTTCTGTGCTCCCTTCGCCGACCAGGGGCCCGACGGCGCCCCCTCGCATGGCTGGCCGGGCAATGCCCGCTGGACCGTCCTCGAGACCGTTCCGCATCCCGATGGCGGCACGATCGCCCGCTACGAACTCACCAGGCCGGTGCTCGGCGCCCGCGTCGTCAAGGAATTCGTCCTCAGGGACGGCCATCCCTTCCTCTATCAGCGCCACATCTTCCATGGCGGAGAGGGCGCGATCCCGGTGGCGAGCCACGGCATGACGCGGTTTCCGGCCGGCGGCCGCCTCGCCTTCTCGCCGAAGCGATTCGGCTCCACGCCGCCGAAGGCGCCCGAGCCCGACCCGGCGCTCGGCCGCTCGCTCCTCGCCTACCCCGCGGAGTTCACGGATCTTGCGCGCGTGCCGCTCGCCGATGGCCGCTTCGCCGACATCACGACCTATCCCTTCGGTCAGAAGCACGAGGACTTCGTGATGCTGGTGGAGGCGGAGGGCTCCACGCTCGGCTGGGCGCTGGCGACGCGTCCCGACCAGCGCGACATCTATGTAAGCCTCAAGAACCCGGCCGACCTGCCGGTGACGCTGCTCTGGTTCTCGAATGGCGGTCGCGACTACAAGCCGTGGAACGGCCGCCATGTCGGCGTTCAGGGCATCGAGGAGGGGCGCACCTTCGGCGCCGGCGGCTACGCGGCCTCGATCGCGCCGAACGCGCTGACCGAGCAGGGCGTGCCGACCGCGCTGGTGCTCGACCCTGAGGGCGAGGTCGAGGTGCGGAACGTCATCGGCGGCCTGCCGCTGCCCGCGGGCTGGACGCGCGCCGCCGGCGTCGCGGTCGGTGCCGATTCGCTGACCGTCACCGACGAGAGCGGCGCCAGCCTCACCGTTCCCTACGACGCGAGCTTCCTCGCGCGCGGCCGCTGACCGCGATGACCAAAGAGGCGGGCGGGCTTGACCCGCCCGGCGCGCTCGCCGATAGCGGGCCCGGATTTCCCTGAAGAAGAAGGAGCATTCCATGACGACGATCACGCGCATCGAGAGCGGCCCGCGCATGAGCCAGGCCGTGGTCCATGGCGACCTCGTCTATCTCGCCGGCCAGGTCGGCGAGGGCGACGACGTGGTCGCGCAGACCCGCCATGCGCTGTCGGAGGTCGACCGGCTTCTGGCCGCCGCCGGCTCGAACAAGTCGCGCATCCTCTCGACGACGATCTGGCTGGCCGACATGGCCGATTTTGCAGCCATGAACTCGGTCTGGGACACCTGGGTCGACAAGGCCAATCCGCCGGCCCGCGCCACCGGCGAGGCGAAGCTCGCCGCGCCGAAATACAAGGTCGAGATCATCGTCGTCGCCGCCAAGGCCTGACACGCAAGGCCTGACGCGCAAGACCTGACGGCAGCAAGACCGGCGCGGCGGTTCAGACCGCCGTGCCGACGAGATGGCCGATTCCCGCCGTGACGGCCATGGCGAGCGCTCCCCAGAAGGCGACCCGGACGGCGCCCTTGCCCATGCCGGCGCCGCCGATCCGCGCACCGACCGCGCCGAGAAGCGCCAGGAAGACCAGCGTTGCGCCGGAGACAATGGGCACGATCGCCCCCTCTGGCGCGAGCCAGGCCGAGAGCAGCGGCATCGATGCGCCGGCCGCGAACGTAACGGCCGAAGTCAGCGCCGCCTGCACGGGCCGCGCTTCCGCCGTCTCGGTCAGGCCGAGTTCGTCGCGGGCGTGGGCGCCCAGCGCGTCGCGCGCCGTGAGTTGCACGGCCACCTGCCGCGCCAGCGCCGGGTCGAGGCCGCGTTCGACATAGATCGCCGAGAGTTCGGCCAACTCGGACTCGGCATTCACCGTAAGCTCGTGCTTCTCGCGCGTGAGATCGGCACGTTCCGTGTCCGACTGCGAGCTCACGGAGACATATTCTCCGGCCGCCATGGACATCGCACCGGCGACGAGACCGGCGACGCCGGCCAGCAGCACGTCGCCACGGCCGGTCGCCGCTGCCGCGACGCCGACGATCAGGCTGGCGGTCGAGACGATGCCGTCATTGGCGCCGAGCACGGCGGCGCGCAGCCAGCCGATCCGGTGAACGAGATGCGGTTCCGAATGAGCAGAGGGGGCCATCGTCGATACTCCTTGGAATAGTTCCAATCTCTATAGGCCTTCCGCATGTCGGATGCGCGAAGGCGTGAGCGATGGCGACGCATTGCCGCGGCGCGGGACTTGCCGGCCTGCCGCCATCTTGTGCATGATCAAGTTCTGGGCGGTCATTTTATCGCCCTGACTTCCCCGGAGTTGATCTTGCCGCTCGACGACATCGAGATCGCCATTGCCGAGCCTTCGCTCGCTGCGCTGGCCGAGGCCGCACGCGCCGACATTGCCGCCCTCGCCTATCCGGACAAAGCCTGGGTCGAGGCACGCACGGCGCCCGACGGCACCGAGACAACGGACGTGCTGATCGTTGGAGGCGGCCAGTCCGGCCTCGTGATCGCGGCCGCCCTGCGCCGCGAAGGGGTCCGGCGCGTCGTCGTGATCGATCGCGCGCGAAAGGGCGCCGAAGGGCCTTGGGTGACCTTCGCGCGCATGCCCGAACTCCGGACACCGAAGATCACGGTCGGCATGGATTTCGGCATTCCGACGCTCGGCATCCGCCGCTGGTTCGAGACGCGCTACGGCGTCGAGGCCTGGGAGCGGCTGGTCCGCGTTCCGCGCACCGACTGGATGGACTATCTCAACTGGTATCGCGACGTCTGGGGTATCGCCGTCGAGAGCGAAACCGTCGTCTCGGACATCGCCGAGGGCGCCGACGGCCTTGTCACGGTGACGACCGAAGGCCCGTCCGGCCGGCATGTCCGGCACGCGAGGCTCGTGGTGCTCGCGACCGGCTCCGACGGAGCCGGCGGCTGGCGCGTTCCCGCCTTCATCAGCGACGCGCTGCCCGCCGACCGCTACGCGCACTCCAACCAGCCGATCGATTTCGCGCCGCTCGCAGGCAAGGCGATCGCCATTCTGGGACATGGCGCCTCGGCTTTCGATACGGCGGTCGCGGCGCTGGAGAACGGCGCGGCGAGCGTCGATCTCTGCTTCCGCCGCGACCGCCTGCCGCGCGTCAACCCGCATCGCTATATCGAGAATGCCGGGATCATGACGCATCACGCGCTGCTCGACGACGGCGTGCGCTGGCGCATCGCCCGCCATTTCCGCCTGCACGACCAACCGCCGGCCTGGGCGAGCTTCGAGCGGGCCGTGGTGATGCCGGGCTTCCGGCTGCATGCGGGCACGCCCTGGCTGTCCACCGCGCTCGAAGGCGAGCGCATCCGCATCGAGACGCCGGGCGGGCCGCTCTTCGCCGATTTTCTCATTCCCGCGACCGGGCAGGCGATCGACCCGGCGTCGCGGCCCGAGCTCGCCAATCTCTACCCGCTCGCGGCGCGCTGGCAGGATCGCTTCGCGCCGCCATCGGGCGAGGAGGACGCGACACTGGCCTCCCTGCCCTATCTCGGCGACGCCTATCAGTTCCTGCCGCGCGAGCCCGGGGGCCCGGGCTGGATCGGCCGCGTCCACGCCTTCAACGCCCTCTCGACCGTCAGCCATGGCCCGCATTCGACGTCGATCTCGGGACACCGCCACGCCCTGCCGCGACTGATCCGCGGGCTGACGCGGCAGCTGCTGTTCGACCAGCAGCATGCGCTGATCGACGGCCTCGCCGCCTATGCCGACGAGGACCTGCCGCTGCCCGACGATTTCGAGGCGGCGGCCGCGCTCAACGGCGGCGTCGTCCTTCGCTGATCGCCCTTCGCGCGCGAGGAAAGCGGAGGTGCAGCCACCGCTTTCTTGACAGGCCGAGGGCGGCGACAGATTGTTGATGGTCTAACAATCTCGGTTGCATCGCTGCAACCGGCACGCTTCCAGGGGATGTGCCTATGGCCGATATCAAGGTCCGGAAATTCGTGACGGTGGTCGAGGAGATCCTGCACGAGGGCGGGCCGCCCGCCGCGGTTCCGCCGCGCCGCGCCGTGATCGCGGCGGTGATCGAAAATCCGTTCGCCGGCCGATATGTCGAAGACATCATGTCGCTGATGGACGATCTGAAGCCGCTCGGCATCGAGATGGCGACGCGCCTCGTCAAGGCGCTCGGCGGCGATGCGGGCGTGGTCGAGGGCTATGGCAAGGGCGCCATCGTCGGCGAAGCGGGCGAACTGGAGCATGGCGCGCTCTGGCACAATCCCGGCGGCTATGCGATGCGCGAGCTGCTCGGCGGCGCCAAGGCGATCGTGCCGTCGGCCAAGAAGGTCGGTGGGCTGGGCGCCAAGATCGACATCCCGATCACCCATATCAACGCCTCCTATGTGCGCAGCCATTTCGACGCGATCGAGATCGGCATCGGCGATGCGCCGCGACGCGACGAGATGGTCCTCATCCTCGCGATGACCACCGGAGCGCGCGTCCATGCGCGAGTCGGCGGCCTCGCCAAGGAAGACATCAAGGCGGGGGACGGCCTCCGGTGAGCGCCAGGATCAGGAAGATCGTCACGATCCTCGAGGAAACGCTGATCGAGGAGGGCCGGCCCGTCTCGCCGCCGGTGCGCCGCGCCGCGGCGATCGCGGTCATCGAGAACCCCTTCGCCGGCCGCTATGTCGAAGACCTCTCCGAACTCTTCGCCGCCGGCGAGGAACTCGGCGGGCTCCTGGGCGAGCGGGCGCGGGCGGCGCTGGACATCCCCGGCCCGTCGGTCGAGAGCTTCGGCAAGGCCGCCGCGGTGGGCGCCGATGGCGGCCTCGAACATGCCGCCGCCCTGCTCCACCCGAAGCTCGGCGCACCGCTGCGCGCTCTGCTCGGCAAGGGCGCGGCGCTGATTCCGTCCGCGAAGAAGCGGGCCGGCCCCGGCGCGACCTTCGACATCCCGCTCGGCCACAAGGACGCAGCGCGCGTGCGCAGCCATTTTGACGGCATGGAGGTGAGCATCGGCGACGCGCCGCGTGCCGACGAGATCGCCGTCGCGGTGGCGCTGACCGATTCAGGCCGGCCGCATCCGCGCGTCGGCGGTCTCAGGAAGGCCGATGTGAAGGGCGAGGACGGGCTGGTCTGAACGACCGCCCGACGCCGGCCGCCGCCGTCTCCCGCAGCTTGACGAGCAGCAGCAGGGCGCGGTTGACGGGCGTCGCGATCCCGACCGCGGCGCCCCTGGCCACGACATAGCCGTTGAGATGATCGATCTCGGTCGGACGGCCGCGCGCGAGGTCCATCGCCGTCGACGACATCTGGCCCTCCATGGTCGAGGCGATGGCGCGGACCTTCTCCCAGAGATCGTCCGGGAGGAGGATGCCGGACGCCGATGCCACCGCGCTGCATTCGTCGACCACGTCGCGCATCATGTCGGGGACGCCCGGCTCGGCGACGAACACGCCATAGGGCAGTTCGGCGATGGCCGAGATGGCGTTGTAGGCGCAATTGATGACGAGCTTGGTCCAGAGCGCGCCGGCCACCTCCCCTGAGACCGTCACCGGCAGGGCGGCCGCGGTGAAGGCGGCGGCGAAGTCCTCGTTGCCGGGGCCGGGCTCGACGATCAGTTCGCCCCGCCCGTGATGGCGGACATGCCCGGGCCCCGCCATGCCCGCCGCCACATAGACGACGCTGGCGCTGACCGGTCGGCCGAGCGTCGCCGCCAGGCGCTCGGCATTGTCGACGCCGTTCTGCAGGCTCCAGATCGCCGTCGACGGTCCGAGATGCGGCCGGATCGTCTCGCCGGCGATCTCGGTATCTGTGGACTTGACGCAGAAGAGAACGAGATCGGCCCCGGCGACGGCGGCGGGATCCTCTGTCGCGGCGAGTGAGACGCGATGAATCCCGTCGGCCCGCTCGATGACGAGGCCCTCGCGCCGGATCGCCTCGACATGCACCGGCCGCGCGACCAGCGTCACCTCATGCCCGACGCGCGCGAGCATGCCGCCGAAATAACAGCCGACCGCGCCGGCCCCCATGACCACGATCTTCACGTCGCTCTCTCCCTGATCGGCGATCGCAACATGATAGATCAGAAACGCCGGCAGATTGTTGCGAAGCCGGCAGGGCTGCCATCCCGCGGATGCAACGGTCGCCTGATCTTCTTCGCTCCCAGAGAGTTGCCCTTCGGCAGCGCGGGCTCGCGATGCCTCAGTTCACCACCGTCGCCATGGTTTCGGCAGGCGGGGTGTTGCGCGAGCGCTGGGTGCGGATGACGCCGTCGATCACCGTCATCGAGATGCCGGGCAGGTCGCCGAGCGCGATCGACTCCAGCAGCGTTCCGCCGGCCGATTTCTGCGGCCGGTCCATGAAGACGAAGTCGGCGGCACGGCCGACCTCGATGATCCCGCAATCGAGGTCGCGGATGCGGGCGGTGTTTCCGGTCGCGAAACAGATCGCCACCTCGGCCGGCACGCCGCCGATCGAACAGAGCAGCGAGATGGTGCGCAGGATGCCGAGGGGCTGCACGCCGGAGCCGGCCGGCGCATCCGTGCCGAGCAGGACGCGGTGAAGCGCGCCGATCTCGGTCGCGGTCTTCAGCGCCACGAGCGCGGCGCGCGGATTGCCGTTGTGCACGATCTCGATGCCGCGTTCGCAGCTCTTGCAGAGGGCGATGATCTGGTCGTCGGGCAGCGCCGTCGGGCCGCCATTGATATGGGCCATGACATCGGCGTCGGCGGCGAGCACGACGTCCTTGTCGATGAGAGCCGAGCCGGCGATGGACGGGCCGCCGGTATGCGTCATCGACTTCATGCCGTATTTGCGCGCCCAGGCTACCATCTGCCGGGCCGTCTCGGCGTCCTTCACCGAGCCGAGGCCGACCTCGCCGATCTGGCGGACGCCTGCCCGGGCGAGCTCGGCGAAATCCTCTTCCGTCATGCCATGCTCGATGGCCGGCGCGCCGGCGACCACCTTGACGCCGGAGGGGCGGAAATTCTCGAATTGGCGCTGCGCCGAGATCGCCATGGCCTTCAGCCCGACGATGTCGCGCGGCCGGCCCGGCGTATGCACCTCGCCGGCCGAAATCATGGTGGTGACGCCGCCATGCAGGCAGGAATCGATCCAGCCGAACTGGTTCTGGCGCGGCGTCCAGTCGCCGGCGACCGGGTGGGCGTGACTGTCGATGAGGCCGGGCGTGACCGCCGAGCCATGCGCGTCGATCCGTGTCGTAGCGCCGGAGGTGTCGATGTCGGCGCGCTTGCCCACCGCGGTGATACGGCCGTTCTCGGCAACGATCGTATCGGCATCGAGAATGGGCTGCGCGAGGTCGCCCGAAAGGAGCAGGCCGATATTCTCGATGACGAGCTTGGTCGGGCCCGCGCTGGCGGCCGGAGCATCATGGCTCATGGAGCGTCCTTTCGGTCATTTCAAATCGCGCCCGCGCTCACGCGTCGGGAAGATCATCCGCATCGGCCACGCGGCGGAGCATTTCCATGAAGAGCGGCCGCTCGCTGGGCTTCAGCGGCGACAGCACGCGGCGGCCGACCTCGACGCTCTTGGCGAGCAGTGGCTCCGTGTATTCGAGCCCCTTGCGCGTGAGGCGGATCATCGACAGGCGCTGATCGTCGGGCGAGGCGGTCCGCTCGACGAGGCCGTGCTTCGACAGCTTCCGGATCACGATGCTGATCGTCGAGGGATCCATCGCCGTCAGCCGGCCAAGCTGGTTCTGCGACACCTCGCCATGCTTCATGATCGTGGCGAGGGCGGCGAGCTGGGTCGGCGTCAGGTCGTGCGCGCCGAGCACTTCCTGGAAGCGCATGGTCGCGCGCTGATGGGCGCGACGGATGATATGCGCCGGATGGACCGACAGTTCGTAGCCCGAGGCTGCCAACAGCTCCCGCGGGGTCGGCTCCGCAGCCCCCGACCGTGTCGGCGCGTCGTCCGCGCCGAGGGCCGCCAGGCCGCCGTTCCCCTCTTCCTCAGAAGCCATACGCCAAACCTCTCGCTCCGCGCCGCGCTCAGGCGGCGATCTGCTCGTTGTCGATCACGGCACCGGATGTCAGGGCAGCGACGACGCTCGCCGCATCGCTGACGACGCCGAAATGGGTCGCGATGTCGTAGAGGGTCGATTCCTGCTCGCGCGGGCCGGTCGCCGCACAGCAATCGCGCGGGACGACAACCTCATAGCCGTTGAAGAAGGCGTCGTGAACGGTCGATCGCACGCAGATATTGGTGACGACGCCGAACACGATCACCTGCTCGATCAGCATGTCCTTCAGCACCAGATCGAGATCGGTCTGGAAGAAGCTGGAATAGCGATGCTTGATCACGTGGATCTCGTCGTCGCGTGCGCCGAGGTCCTCGATGATCTCCGTCGCCCAAGTGCCCTCGACGCCGTGCGGCGTGCGCTTCAGATATTCGCGGTCTCGCCGCATGTTGCGGCGGTGGCTGTCATGCACCCAGATCACCGGAACGCCGGTCTTGCGCGCCGCCTCGATGACCGAGAGTTGCGGGCCGACCAGCGTCTCGTAGCCCGGCAGGACCATGCGCCCGCCCGGCTTGCAGAACTCGTTGATCATGTCGACGACGATGACCGCCGCCCGGGCCGGGTCGAGCTTCACCTGTTCGGGATTGTTGTGGGCCGAGAAGACATCGACGGACATAAGGGGTGTCTCCGCTTTGGGCTCGGGGGATCAGTCGCGCAGCAGGCTGTAGAGCAGCTCGAAGAAGCGGTCCGCATCGACCTCGGTGCAGATCTCGGCATTGTCGGGCAGCCCGCGCTCCTTCCAGAAATCGGCAACCGTGGCGCCGAACGCGTAGGTCCCTGCAAGATCGACGCCGATATGCGCCGGCCGGGTGCGCACCAGCGTCGGATCGATGATCAGGGCGAGCGCCAGCGGGTCGTGCAGCGCGCCGCCGACGCCCATCGAGTTGCGGTGCAGCTTCTCGTAGAACAGCAGCCAGTCGTTGACGACGCGGCCGAGCTCGGTGTCGATCTTGCGGAACTCCGCATATTGCGGCTCCTCGACCAGCACCTGCATCGTCACGTCGAGCCCGACCATGGTCAGCTTGACGCCGCTGTCGAGCACGATCTTCAGCGCCTCGGGATCGCAGAAGGCGTTGAACTCGGTCGGCGTGATGATCTCGCTCTTGCGATAGAAGACGCCGCCCATCCAGGTGATGTCTTTGATCTTCGGCAGCAGCTCCGGATATTTGAGCACGAACAGGCCCATATTGCAGAGCGGGCCGGTCGCGACGATCCGCAGCGGCTCGTCCTGCTCGCGCAGCGTCCTGGCGATGAAATCCACCGCATGCATCGGCTCGACCGTCTTGGTCGCCATCGGCAGATAGGGCGAGCCCTCGAGGCCGGAGGGGCCGTCGGCGGTGCCGAGAACCAGCGGACGGGCGAGCGGGCGATAGCAGCCGGCCGCGACGGGCACGTCGCCGGCGCCGATGAATTCGAGGATACGCAGCGCATTCGACACGCATTTGTCGAGTTCGGCGTTGCCGCAGGTGACGGTGACGCCGAGGAGGTCAATCGCCTTGGAGCGATGCGCCATCACGAGGGCGATGGCGTCGTCATGGCCCGGATCGCAATCGAGGATGATCGGCGTCGGGCGGGTCGGGGAATTGGCAAGCGTGGTCATCGTCCGTCCTCAGGCCGCCTTGTAGAGCGCGATCGTCTCTTTGAAGAGCTTCATGAACCGACGTCCGTCGATATCGGTGCAGATGCGAGTCGTCTTCGGTCCACCACCGGGCAAGAGCTGCCGGCCGCGATAGGCGACGGTCTGGCCGCGCGCCAGCCGCCCGTCGAGGACGATGTCGCAGAAGAGCGGCTCGGTCATGGTGCAGAGCGTCGGATCGAAGGCCAGCGCGACCGTGATGATGTCGTCCATCGGGAAGCCGACGAGATCGAAGAACTCGCGCCAGATGTCGATATAGATCGGGAAGGTCTCGCGGATCATGGCGAGCACCGGATGATCCCCGGCGCTCTCCAGATCGGCGAGGTCGTCGCGCGTCAGCATCGAGGCGGCGGCGCGGTTGTCCTCGCAGACATCGAGCGGCACGAGGATCGTCTCGACGCCCTGGTTGAGGACGACGCGGGCGGCCTCGGCGTCGGCCCAGATATTGTACTCGCTGAGCGGCGTGATGTTGCCCGGCGTGACGAAGTTGCCGCCGAGCAGGCACATGCGCTTCACGTTGTCCTTGAGGCGCTCCTCCTGCAGGAAGGCCATCGCGAGATTGGTCATCGGCCCGGTGGCGACCAGCGTGATCTCGCCGGGCGAACCCATCACGGTGTCGATGATGAAATCGGCCGCATGCTTGTCGATCGGTGCGTGGCTCGGCTTCGGCGCCGGTGGATTGAACTTCTTCAGCCGCTCGCCGAAGCGGGCCGTCAGCCGCTTCTCGAAATGGACCGGTGCTTCCATGTCGGCCTTGGCGTTTCCGACGATCGGGCGCCAGGCGCCCTTGGCGACGGGAATGTCGGTGCGGCCGGCGAGCGCCAGCGTGTTGAGGACGACATTCGTCACCTGCTCGATCGGCCCGGCGGCGCCGGTGCAGGTGGTGACGCCTTCCAGCTTCACCTGCGGCGAGACCGCGGCGAAGAGCACGGCGAGGATATCGTCGCCGGCCGAATCGACGTCGAGGATGATGCGTTCCATCTTGGGTCCGTTTCCGGTCATGGCTGCGAGGCGGTGTTGGGCTTGACGGAGAGCGCGCGCCCCATCGAGGCGAGCGTTTCCTGGATGATGCGCGGCCGGGCGCGATAGGAAAGGGCGAATAGCGCCGCAAGGGCCACGAGATAGGGGATAGCGAGGATCACATAGGACGAGACACCGAGCGTCTGCATACGGAGCGCCAGCGCATCGGAGAACCCGAACAGCAGGCAGCCTGCCAGGATGCGCAGCGGATCACCGGCGGAGAAGATGAGGATCGCCACCGCCATGAAGCCGCGCCCGGACGACATGTTTTCGGTGAACATGGTCGTGTAGCCGAGCGAGAGATGGGCGCCCGCGAGCCCCGCGAAGACGCCGCAGAGCAGCGAGGACGTATAGCGGATGCGCGCGATCGAGATGCCGAGTGCCTCGGCCGCCTCCGGCTTCTCGCCGACGACGCGGATATAGAGGCCGAGCTTGGTGCGCTTGTAGAAGAGGATGAAGAGCGGCACAGCGATGAAGGCGACGTAGACGAGCGGCGTGTAGCCCGAGATCATCTGGCCGAACCAGCCCATCTCGCGCGCGAAGGGCAGCCGCACCACCGGCAGGCCGACGAGGCCGTGCCCGAAGATCGATCCGCGCGTGCCGAAGATCGCCTTGAGCAGCGACACGGTCATGCCGCCGGCAAGGATGTTGAGCGCGAGGCCGACCACGACCTCGTTGGCGCGGAAGGTGACGACGAGCAGCGCGAAGGTGAAGGCGAGCGCCAGCGCGGCGAGCACGCCGCAAAGCATGCCGATCCAGGGCGATCCGGTCGCGATGGTGCCGATCACCGCGAAGAAGGCGCCGAGCAGCATCTGGCCCTCGAGGCCGATATTGAAGATGCCGGCGCGCGTCGTGAACGAGCCGCCGAGCGCCACGAGCAGGATCGGCGCCGTGGTCCGGAGCGTTGCGACGACGAGCGTCACATTGAAAAGGCGTTCTAGAATTTCCAACGGCGCTCTCCCGCGGAACTGTCGGACGGGCGGCGGCGGATGACGATCTGCGCCGAAACGGCCAGGATGATGAGGGCCTGGATGACGGTGATGATCTCGCGCGAGGCGGTGGTGTCGACCTCGAGCAGCAGCGAGCCGCTCCTGAGCGCGCCGAAGAACAGCGCCGTGCCGATGGTGCCGATCGGACTGCCATTGGCGAGCAGTGCCGCGATGACGCCGTCGAAGCCGAAGCCGGGCGCGAACCCTTCCATGAAGCGGTGATGCACGCCGAGCGACTCGATGCCGCCCGCGAGGCCGCCTACGGCGCCCGAGACGAGCAGCAGCACGAAGGTCTGCTTCTTGATGTCGATGCCGCCATATTCGGCGAATTTGGGATTGGCGCCCATCTCGGTGACGGCATAGCCGCGCGCCGTGCGCGTGAAGAACAGCCACACGCCGATGGCGAGCGCGATGCCGATGAAGAGCCCCCAGTTCGCGCGCGAATAAGAGAAGATCTGCGGGAGATAGGCGCTTTCGAGGATCGGCGGCGTGTCGGGGGCGCCGCCCGCCCGCTTGAAGACGTTGATGGTGAGATAGGACGTCGCCAGCACCGCGACATAGTTGGCGAGGATCGTCGAGACGACCTCGTTCGTGTTGTAGCGGGCGCGGAAGAAGGCGGGGATCGCAATCCAGGCCATGCCCATCAGGGCGGCGAAGCCGAGCCCGACCAGCACATGCAGCGCATGCGGCATGCCGAAGCTGAAGCCGACCCAGGTCGCCGCGAAGCCACCCACGAAGAGCTGGCCCTCGATGCCGATATTGAACAGTCCGCCGCGCAGCGAGATGCAGGCGGCGATGCCGCAGACGAGGATCGGCGTCGTCTGAAGCAGCGTGCCCGCGATCCGCTCGGGGCTGCCGAAGGCGCCGTCGAGCAGGGTGACGAGGACTTTCCACGGGCTCTCGTTGACGGTCAGGATGACCACCGCTCCGAGGGCGAGCGCGATGAAGATCGCGATCATCTGCCCGAGATAGGGCGACAGGCGGTCGATCATGCCACGGCCTCCCGTTCGACCCTGTGGCCGTCGGCATCGACGCCGGCCATCATCAGTCCAAGGCGTTCCTCGGAGACGGCGCCGCCGTCGACATCGCCCATGATCCGTCCCGCGAACATCACGAGGATGCGGTCGGCGAGCGCGATCAGCTCGTCGAGCTGAACGGAGATCAGCAGGATCGCCTTGCCCTCGCCGCGCTGGCGCATGATCTCGGAGTGGATCTGCTCGGTGGCGCCGATATCGACGCCGCGCGTCGGCTGGTCGACGAGCAGCACGCTCGCATCGCCGGAGAATTCGCGCGCCAGCACGACCTTCTGGATATTGCCGCCGGAAAGGCTTTTCACCGGCGTCTCGGCGCTGCGGGTGCGGATGTCGAAGCGCTCGATGAGCTTTTTCGATTGCGCCGCCAGATAGGATCGGTCGATGACGCCGTGGCGCGACCAGGGCGCGCGGTCCTGCCGCCCCATGAGGAGATTGAGCGAGACGCTCGCATTGCGATCGACGCCGCGCACGAGGCGGTCACCCGGAACATGGCCGACGCCGGCGGCGCGGATGGCGCGCGGCGAGAGGCCGACGAGCGGGCGGCCGGCGAGGGAAACGGCGCCATGCGTCGCGGGCCTGAGGCCCGAGAGAACCTCGGCGAGTTCCGTCTGGCCGTTGCCGGCGACGCCGGCGATGCCGACGATCTCGCCAGCCCGTACGTTGAAGGTCACGCCGCGCAGCGCATGCAGGCCGCGATCGTCGCGCGCCCAGAGATCGGCGACCGAAAGCACGGGTGCGCCGGCGACCGGCGGGCGCGGGCGGCGGTCGAAGGAAACGAGGCGGCCGACCATCATCTGCACGAGGTCGGACTTGGTGAGTTCCGATGTCGGCCGCGTCGCGACCTCGCGGCCATGGCGCAGCACGGTCACCGTGTCGGAGACTTCCATCACCTCTTCCAGGTGATGGGAGATGAAGAGCACGGTCATGCCCTGGGCGACGAAGCCCCGCAGCGTCTCGAAGAGATCGCGGCTCTCCTGCGGCGTCAGCACCGCGGTCGGCTCGTCGAGGATGATGGTGCGGGCGCCGCGCGCGAGCACCTTCAGGATCTCGATGCGCTGCTCGATGCCGACCGAAAGCAGGCCGACGCGCTCGCTCGGATCGACCTTCAGGCCGAAGCGGCGCGACAGTTCGGCGGTTCGTTCGATCTGCGCGGCATGATCGATGAGGCCGCCCTTCACGATCTCCATGCCGAGAAAGACGTTCTCGGCGACGGTCAGCGAGGGCACCAGCTTGAAATGCTGGTGAACCATGCCGATTCCGGCGGCGATCGCCGCGGCGGGGTTGGGCAGCTGCGTCGGCTGCCCGTCGATCAGGATCTCGCCCTCGTCGGGCTGGAGCAACCCGAACAGCACGTTCATCAGCGTCGTCTTGCCGGCGCCGTTCTCGCCGATGATGGCGTGGATGCTGCCACGGCGGACGGCGAGGCTCACCGCCTCGTTGGCGGTGAAGCTGCCGAAACGCTTGGTGATCGATCTGAGCTCGACGGCGAGGGTCATTGGGTTCGCTCGAAGCGCGGCTTCACAGGGCTCTCGCCGCTCGATGCGGGAGAGGCAATTCGCGTCATCAACACCACCGTCATGCCCGGACTTGGCCCGGACATGACGGTGCTTGCTGGCTGAGGCCCGCTGCGTTCGGCAGCCGAAGCCCCGGGACGCGACTTACTTGACGGTCGGGACAGTGATCTTGCCGTCGACGACCTCGGCCTTGAGCTCCTCGACGCGGCTCTTCACCTCGGCGGGAATCTTGTCCGTGACCTTCGGGCAGAGCAGCAGCTCGACGCCGCCGGTCTTGAGGTCATAGGTGTGGATGGAGCCGGGCTCGATCGGCTTGCCGTCGACCAGGTCCTTGACGAGGTTGTAGACCGCAACGTCGCCGCGCTTGAGCATCGAGGCCATGACATGGCCGGGCGCCACGTCGCACTGGTCGATGTCGACGCCGATCGAATACTTGCCGGCGGCGGCGGAGGCCTGCAGCACGCCCTCGCCGGTCGGACCGGCCACGTTGTAGACGATGTCCGAGCCCTGGCCGTAGAGCGCCATGGTCAGCTCGGAGCCCTTGGCCGGATCGTCAAAGGTGCCGGCGAAGACGCTGTCGACGCGGACGTCCGGCGCGGCGGCCTTGGCGCCGGCCTCGTAGCCGCCGAGGAAGTCGCGGATGACGGGGATGTCGCGGCCGCCGACGAAGCCGATCGCCTTGCCGTCGCCGAGACCCTCGATCGCGCTGCCCTTCTCGGCCATCAGCGCGGCGAGGGCGCCGGCGAGGAACGAGCCCTGGTTCTGCGCGAAGTTCGCATAGATGATCTGCTTGGAATCGAGCACGCCGTCGATGAACACGAACTTGGTGTTCGGATAGGCGGCGGCGGCCTTCTGCAGCGCGTCGACCAGCTCCCAGCCCATGACGAAGACGAGATCGTATTCGCCGGACTTGCCGACATTGTTGAACTGCTCTTCATAGTCGAGCGCGCGGTTGCCGGTGTCGATCAGCTTCACTTTGACGCCGAGATCGGTCTCGGCCTTCTTGAGGCCGTTGACGATCGACACGCCGAAGCCCTGGGCGAAATAGCCCGAGATGGCCGCGATCGAGACGTCCTTGGCGGACGCGGCCGTGGCGGCGAGCGCGAGCGCCGAGGCGCCGCAGATCGCGATGAGACGACGGGACCAGCTGGACATGATGAACCCTACCCCTGGAGTTGATTGAGCCGCCCGCTCCCCGGGCACGGCACGCCACCGTCGATGCGAAAGGACCGGCTTCGTTGTTCCCTGCGCCGGACCGATATCGTTGATGGTCATACAATCCTGCCTCAGTTTCGGCGCTTGTCAACGGGCTTCGATGCCCGCTTTGCGATCACGCCTGACTCAAGGGCAGGCATGAACGGCCGACGGCGCGGCCTTGACCTCGCGGGCCGTGCCCGAAACCCGATACCGCGCCGCGAGTTGGCGCTTTCCCTCGCCCGCGCGACGTGTGACGCCGAGCGGGACCAGGCAGTTGCCCACCGCCTGACTGGTTAATTTTCGCGCCCGGAAGAAGTGCGTCAGCACATTTTTTTGGCATGCACGCCTGATTGACAAAATCCGAAACCGGCGCACAGGATTGTTAGACCATCAACGAATTGGTCCCGGCGCATCGCCGTGGAGGGATGCTCCGGTTGGCTGGAACGGAGAGTCGCATGCCAACAATCAAGCAGGGAACCAAGCGTCGCTCGCCATGGAAACTGGCGGCCGGCATTCTGACCGCGGCGTCGGTCGGCCTCGCCCTCGCGGCCGGTCCCGCCGCCGCCGACGGCATCACGCTGAAGGTGTTCGGCGGCTCGACGCTGGACAAGCTCGCGCCCCGTCAGGCCCCCGAGGTCCAGGCCAAGATCCAGCAGGAGGTCATCGACGGCTTCCTGAAGGCCAATCCCGATGTCGCGGCGGTGGAGTGGGACGCGCAGGGCCCGCAGGGCGACGCGATCCAGCGGGTGATGACCGCCCGCATGGCCGACCAGGAGATGGACCTCATCGCCTGCCCGGCCTTCTACACCAACGGCGCCTATGTCCGTCGCAAGCTGGTGATGCCCATCACCGACCAGATCAAGCCGTTCCAGGACCGGATCGACGCCGCCGCGCTCGGCGCGTTCACGATCAACGGCGAAGTCTATGGCGTGCCGATCTCCACGCTGTCGACCTCGACGATCTACTACAATGTCGACCTCTTCAAGAAGCTCGGCATCCCGATCCCGCCGACCTACGACGATCTCAAGGCGGCCGTGCCGAAGTTCAAGGAAGCGGGCATCATCCCGCTGCTGCACCAGGGCTCGAACACGGTCATGTGGCCGATGTGGTATTTCGAGACGCTGTCGCAGTCGACCGGCGACGCCGTCGCCAAGACGCAGAAGAACCTCGAGGGCACGGCGAAGTTCTCGGATGCGCAGGATGTCGAGGCCTTCGCGCTGATCAAGCAGTGGGTCGACGACGGCATCCTGTCGAAGGACTCGCTCGCGGTCGACATGGACGGCATGCGCGCCGCCTTCGCGTCGGGCAAGAGCGCCATGTATTACGGCGGCACCTGGGAAATCCCCTCGCTCCAGTCGAGCGTGAAGGACTTCCAGTGGGGCGTGTTCGCCTTCCCGAAGATGCCCGGCACGCCCGGCAATCCGGGCCATGGCGGCGGCGCCGACAACGGCATCTGCGTCTCGGCCTCGATCCCGCCCGAGAAGCTCGACGCCGCCATCCGCTTCATCGGCTACCTGACGCAGCCCGAGGTCGCGAGCCTCTATCTCGCCCCCGAGCAGCCGATCGCCGCTTCGATCAAGGGCGTGCCGCAGATCGAGGACGCCTATGCCGTCGAGCTGCGCAAGGAAGCCTTCCCGGCGACGATCAAGTTCCTCGACTGGATCTGGCCGTCGGAAGTCTCGACCGCGACCGCCTCGGCCATCGCCGGCGTCGTCGGCGGCACGACGACCCCCGAGGCCGCCGCGCAGTCGATCCAGGCAGTGTTCGACGATCTCAAGGCACAGGGTCAGTGGCCGCCCAAGTAAGGGCAGCCCGGCAAGGGCAGCCAAAGCAAGGGCACCCGAAATGAGCTGCTGACCCATACGGCCGCCCCCCCCCCGACCCTCCCCTGGGGGCGGCCGCCCTCCCCGCGGAGCCGGCATATTATCGCCGGCTCCGCGGGATGCGATCTCCCGCAACCCGCGAAGTTCGAGACCCCCATGACCGCCTCACGCGCCGCACGGCAGAAGTTCTCCATCGGCTACCATCTGAACAGCTGGGATCTCGCCGGCCTGCCGCTGACCCCGGCGATCGAGTTCCTCGCCAGGCAGGGCTTCGGCTGGTTCGAGATCCTGGCCTTCACCAGCCTCTCCGATCAGTACGCCCGCAAATACATGCAGCTCGGCAATCAGGCGCCGATGGGGGTGACGACCGATACCGACATCCTGCGCCGCTATGCCCTGTTGTCTGAAGCGCAGAGCGCCTACGGCATCACGCTCTCCTCGCTCTACTGCAACGCGATCTTCACCAACCCCGTCGCCTGGCCCTATGAGCGCGACGTGCTCGTCGCCCTCGCCCGCCTGCTGAAGGGCTTCGGCGCGCCGGTGCTCGTGCTCGGCGGCGGTCCGTCGGAAGGCGTCGCTGGGCCGCACACGGCCGAGGACTACAAGGCCTTCTGCCGTTCGCTCGAGGACATCGGCCGCCGCACGCATGACCTCGGCATCGAGACGGTCTATCATCCGCATCTCGACACCTTCATCGAGCGCCGCGACCAGCTGGACCGCATGATGGACGAGCTCGACACGCGACACGCCGGCCTCTGCATCGACCCGGCCCATCTCGCTCACACCAATTCCGATCCGGTCGGGACGCTGAAGACCTATGTCGAGGCGGTCCGCTACATGCATCTCAAGGACACCCGCGTCGACCCGGCCCTGAAGGGCTATGACCGCTACGCCGCGTTCTGCGAGCTCGGCGCCGGCGTCGTCGACCTGCCGGGCCTCGTCGACGTCCTGCTCGACGCGGACTACTCCGGCCTCGCGATCATCGAGCTCGACGCCTCGCAGAAGACCGCCGAACAGTCGACGCTGGAAAGCATCGCCTATGTCCGCGACACGCTCGGCCTCGTGCTGACGCCCGGAAAGGCCGCATGAGCACGCTGCCGGCTTCGGGAACCCACTCCCGGGCTGGCCGGCGAAGCCGGCCGGCACGCGATCCATCGGGCGACGGCCTCGCCGCCGCCGCGATGATCCTGCCGGCCGGCGTCCTGTTCGCGCTGTTCTATGTCTGGCCCTTCGCCAGCGGCTTCTGGCTGTCGCTGCACAGCTGGGACGGCTTCTCGCCGCCGGTCTTCATCGGCATCGGCAACTATGTCCGCCTCGCCGCCGACCGCATCTTTCTCGGCGCGCTCGAAAACAACATCATCTTCGTCGTCGCGATCCTGATCCTCAAGAACGTGCTCGGCCTCGCGCTGGCGCTGCTTCTCAACCGCGCGCTTCTCGGCCGCGCCTTCTTCCGGGCCGCGGCCTTCGTGCCGGTCACGATGTCCTTCGTCGCGGTAGGCCTGCTCTGGTCTTGGATCTACAACCCAGTCTTCGGCCTGCTCAATGCCGGCCTGGAGCTGTTCGGGCTCGGCTTCCTCAGGCATTCTTGGCTCGGCGACGCCAACACCGCGCTCTACGCGATCATCGCCGTCGATGTGTGGAAATGGCTCGGCTTCCACGGCGTCATCTATCTCGCCGGGCTGCAGACGATCCCGGCCGAGCTCTACGAGAGCGCGACCATGGACGGGGCGGGGCGCTTCCGCCGCTTCTGGCACGTGACGCTGCCGCTCATCATGCCCATCGTCTTCATCAACTCGATCCTCGGCCTTTCGGGCGCCTTCGTGCGCAATTTCGACATCGTCTATGTCCTCACCAAGGGCGGCCCCAACCACGCCACCGAGGTGGCGCTGACCTACATGATGACCAAGGCCTTCCAGGACGGGGCGATGAGCTACGCCTCGGCGATGGGCTATGTCCTCTTCCTCATCGTCGGCCTCGCCTGTGTCGGGCTGCTCGCGCTCATGCGGCGGCAGAGGATGGCGCTGTGACCGACATCGCCGCCTCCCCCGCCCCGCCCGCAAGGCGCGCCGATCTCGCCACCACCCTCGCCGCGCTCGGCTGGCGAGGCCTCGGCGAACTCGCCCTCGTCTATGCCGCGCTCATCGTCGTGCTGCTTCAGACGATCTATCCGCTGTTCTGGGTGCTGTCGGGTTCGCTGAAGACCAAGAACGAGATCATCACCAATGTCTGGGGGCCGCCGGCCGGCCTCGAATTCGGCAACTATGCCGAGGCCTGGAAGATGGCCGGCATGGGGCTTCGGATCGTCAACAGCGTCTCGATCACGGCGGCGGCGCTCCTGATCCTCGTCGCCGCGGCGACGCCCTGCGCCTATGCGCTGGCGCGGCTGCGCTTCCGCGGCCGCGGCGTCGTCACGGCCGCCATCGTCGCCGCGATGTTCGTGCCGCCGCAGGTGATGGCCATTCCGCTTTTCATGGTCGCGCGCGATCTCGGCCTCATCAATAACCGCCTCGGCGTCGCCGTCATCTACGCCGCGAGTTCGCTGCCGCTTTCTGTCTTCATCCTCCGGAGCTTCTTCCTGACGCTGCCGGCGGATCTCGAGGATGCGGCGCGCGTCGACGGCGCCTCGCGGTTCCAGGTGCTGCTCCATATCATGCTGCCGCTGATCCGGCCGGGCGTGGCGCTCGTGCTGATCTTCGGCTTCATCGAGATCTGGAACGACTTCTTCCTCGCCTTCCTCCTCCTGAGGAAGCCGGAGCTTCAGACCATCCCGCTCGGGCTCGTCAGCTTCTTCCAGCAATACGACTCGCTCTGGAATCTCTATTTCGCGGCATTGATGATCACGACCCTGCCGGTGATCATCGTCTTCCTGCTGATGCAGCGGCAGTTCATCGCCGGGCTCACGGCCGGCGCGGTAAAGGGTTGACATGAACGACAAGGTGATCGGCGTCGGCGTCATCGGCTGCGGGGAGATCGCGCAGCTCATGCACCTGCCCTATCTCGACGAACTGCCCTCGCTCAGGATCGCGGCGCTCTGCGATATCTCGGCCGGCGTGCTCGAAAAGCTCGGCGCTCAGTATGGCGTCGACGCCCTCTATGCCGATTATCGCGCGCTCCTCGCCGATCCCTCTGTCGATGCCGTCGTGATCTGCACCTACGATCATGGCGAGATCGTCCAGGCGGCGCTGGCGGCCGGCAAGCATGTGCTGGTCGAAAAGCCGCTCGCCTTCACCCCCGAGGAAGCGCGGCCGCTGGTCGAGCAGGCGGAGGCGAGCGGTCTCGTCGCCATGGTCGGCTACATGAAGCTCTACGATCCCGGCTACGAGATCGGACTCTCGAAGATCGCCGCGATCGGCAAGCCGCGCGCCATCCGCGTGCATGACTTCGCCGGCCGCTTCGACCGTTATGGCGCGCTCTACACGCAGCACCGCGCAAGCGATATCCCCGCCGACGTGATGGCGACGGCGCGGGCTGCGGCCGGCGCGCGCATCGATGCCTCGCTCGGCGCGAGCCATGCCGGCTATCGCGATCTCTATCTCATGCTGCTGATGCTCGGCAGCCATGACCTCGCGGTGCTGCGCGGCGCCTTCGGCAGAGACGGCAAGGTTCTCTATGCCCAGCCGGTCGGCGGCGACCAGTTGCTCGCCGTGCTCGATTATCCGGGCGGCGTCCCCTGCACGCTCGAGATCGGCGTCGCGAAATACGAGTGGTGGGACGAATATCTCGAGGTGCATGGCGACAAGGACGAGGTGCGCGTCACCTTCCAGAACCCCTATTGGCGCCACGCCTCGGCGATCGTCTCGCTGAAGGAGGAGGCCGATGGCGGGGAATCCTCGCGGACGCTGCCCGGCATCCCCGACACCTCGTTCCGCCGCGAATGGAAGCATTTCGCCGATTGCGTGCTGAACGGCGCCCGGCCGCGCACGCCGCTTTCCGGCGGCCTCGCCGATCTCGACCTCGCGGTCAGGATCATCCGCGCCATGCCGCCGAAGCCGGCCTGAGCCGCCATCGTCCTGATGCACCGACCGGAACCAAGAAGGATGCCGCCATGCTGATCGCGCTCACCGGATCGAGCGGCCTGCTCGGCCGCGCCATCGCCGACGCGCTGATGGCGGCCGGCCATCATGTGCGCGGCATCGACACCGCGCCACCCACGACGAAGCTCTCCGCCCATCTCAACGTCGCGCTCGAAGATTTCGGGTCCGCAGTGCAGGCCCTGGCCGGCGCCGACGCCGTCATCCACGCCGCCGCCATTCCGCGGCCGACGGGGCGCACGGCGACGGACGTCTTCTCGGTCAACATGGCGCTCGCCTTCAACGTCGTCGAGGCGGCGGCGACGCTCGGCATTCGCCGGCTTGTCTATGCCTCGTCCTTCAGCGTGCTCGGCTTCCCCTTCTTCGTGAAGCCGGTCGCGCTCTCCTATCTCCCGGTCGACGAGGATCACCCGCTCGCGCCGCAGGACGCCTATGCGCTGTCGAAGACGCTCGGCGAGGAGATCGTCGAGGCGGCGGTGCGACGCGGCAAGCTCGATGCGGTCAGCCTGCGCATGCCCTGGATCCAGAGCCCCGAGACCTTCTTCAGGGAGGTCGGCCCGCGCCGCGAAAGCGCCGAGTCCGGCCGCGATCTCTGGTCCTATATCGACGCGCGCGATGCGGCGGAGGGTTTCCGTGCCGCGGTCGAGGCCCGCAACGAGGGCCATCTGCGCCTCTTCCTGTCCGCGGCGGACACCTACAGCGATACGCCGACGCTCGACCTCATCCATGCAGCGTTCGGCACGCTGCCGCTCAAGCATCCGATCACCGGCCATCAGGCCGTGATCGACACCACGGCCGCGCGCGACGCGCTCGGCTTCGTCGCCCGGCATTCCTGGCGCGACTACTGAAACCGGCGACATCCAAGGAATGAAAGTCATGGCTGCGGGACGCTTCGACGGCAAGGTTGCCCTCATCACCGGCGGCGCGGGCGCGATCGGCCTTGCGGCGTGCCGCCGCTTCGCCTCGGAGGGCGCGGCGATCGCCCTGCTCGACCGCGATCCGAAGCGCATCGCGGCGGCCGAGAAGGAGCTGCGCGAGGCGGGCGTCACCCTCTTCGCCACCGCGGTCGATGTCGGCGACGAGACCGGCGTCGCGGCTGCGGTGGACGCCGCGGTATCGGCGCTCGGCCGGCTCGACATCCTCTTCAACAATGCAGGCATTCCGGGCGTCGTGGCGCCGGTGCACGAGCTTTCGGCAGCCGATTTCGACGATATCGTCCGCGTCAATCTCCGCGGCGTCTTCCTCGTGCAGCGCTATGCGCTCCGCGCGATGATCGCAGCCAGGATCAAGGGCGCGGTGGTCAACATGGCCTCGTCCATGTCGGGCTGGGATATCCTCGCGGGCGGCGCCGGCTATGCCTCGACCAAGCACGCCATTCTCGGGCTGACGCGGGCGGCCGCCTTCGACATGGCCCGCTACGGCATCCGCGTCAACGCGGTCTGCCCGGGCGTGATCGAGACCCGGCTTGGCGTGCCGGCCGGCAGCGAGGACGAGTATGAGCGCGGCATCGAGCGCTTCGCGAACCGCATCCCGCTGCGCCGCATCGGCCAGCCGGAAGACGTCGCCGCGGTCGTCGCCTTCCTCGCCTCAGACGACGCCCGCCATGTGACGGGCGCCGGATGGCTCATCGATGGCGGGCAGACCATGCAGAGCTGGGCCAACGCGCCCGACGCAGACGCCTATCCGCTGGAGGTCTGATCCTCAGGGCCTCAGCGCCAGCGCGTCGAACTCCGCCCAGGCCGCCTCCGGGATCGGCGCATCGAAGAGATCGACATTGCGCTGCATGCTGGACGGCTTCGCCGTGCCGACCAGCACGGTCGAGACGGTGTCGCTCGCCAGCGGGAAAGCCATGGCGGCGGCGCCGAGCGAGACGCCGTACTTCTTCGCCACCGCTTCCATGCCGTTGACGCGACGGATCACGTCGTCGGAGGCCGGCTCGTAGTCGAAATGCGCGCCCGGCTGCGCCCCGGTCGCGAGGATGCCGGAATTGAACACGCCGCCGATGACGAGCGTCGTGCCCGTCTCGCGGCAGCGCTGGAGGAGTTCGCGCTGGGCGCTGCGGTCGAGCAGCGTGTAGCGGCCGGCGAGAAGGATGCAGTCGATCGGCGCGCGCGCCATGACGTCGAGGCAGACCTGCGTCTCGTTGACCCCGAGGCCGATGGCCTTGACCGCGCCGGACGACTTCAGCTCGTCGAGCGCCTTCATGCCACCGTCCATGAGGTCGCGGAAGTGGCGGGCATTCTCCTCGGCGCCATGCGTCAGCACGCCGATATCGTGCACATAGAGGATCTCGACGCGGTTGGTGCCGAGCCGCGCCAGGCTGAACTCCACCGAGCGCATCACGCCGTCATAGGAGTAATCATAGTCGGCGCGGAAGGGCAGCGGATCGGCGAAGCCGTAATCCGGAACCTCGCTCTCCGGCACCGGCGACAGCAGCCGGCCGACCTTGGTCGAGATCACATAGGACGCGCGCGGCTGGCCGCGCAGGAAGTCGCCGAGCCGATGCTCCGAGAGGCCGTGGCCGTAGCGCGGCGCCGTGTCGAAATAGCGGATGCCAGCGTCCCAGGCGACGGCGAGCGTCGCCTCGGCATCGTCCCGGCTGACGGGTCGATAGAGATTGCCGATGCCCGCCGCGCCGAAGGAGAGTGTCGTGACCTCGAGATCCGTCCGTCCGATCCTGCGCGTCTGCATCCTCGTCTCCTCCATCCGTGTCGCGACCGGCTTCGTTTATCTATGAACAGATCATTCGTGAAGCCCTGACGGTCGCCGCCATCCGCGCCGGCGGCCTGCCGAGCGGCTTCCGCGCAACGCTTCTTCCACGCCAGCGGCGATTTTTGCGAAATCGCAGCATTTCATACCCATGAGACGGGCAGAATTGGTATTCCGATCCTTATCGCCATGCGGCGCGGTCGGTAGGGTGCCGCGACGAGCCACCGCCGCCAAGCGCGCGGGAGCCAAAGGATCGGACACTTGTGGCGGGCATCGGCCCGCGCTGGGGGAAGACTATGAAGAGCAGGACCATCATCGGCCTCGCCGTCGCGGCGGGCCTCTCCGTTCTCGCGCCGGCCGCCTTCGCCGAAGGCCTCGCCGGCGCGCCGGCACCCTTCGACAAGGGCGGCGTCAAGATCGCGGTCGTGAGCTATCTCGGCGCCGGCGACTGGCTGCAGGCCTTCGAGCAGGGCGTGAAGCGCCAGGCCGAGGCGCTCGGCATCGAGGCCAACATCTCGCAGGCCCGCAACGACATCAACGCCGAGCGCGAGTTGATCCAGCAGGCGATCAATCTCGGCGTGAAGGGCATCATCATCAACAACGGCCAGCCCGAGGCGCTGAAGGACGTGGCGCAGGCCGCGCTCGACGCCGGCATCCCGGTCGTCGCTTATGACGTCAATCTCGACAATCCGAAGATCCCCCAGGTCGAGCAGTCCGACGCCGATATGGCGAAGCTGGTGCTCGACCAGGCGGTGAAGGAGCAGGGCGACACCTTCGAGGGTGGCGTCGTCTATGTCGCGGGCTTCGCCCCGCTCGACCGTCGCTATGCCGTCTGGAAGGAACTGACCAAGACCCATCCGGGCATCAAGGAAGCCGCGACCTGGGGCGTCGTGAACGACACCGTCGCCGCCTCGGTCGCCGACCAGACCAAGGCCGTTCTCAGGGCCAACCCGAACATCTCCGTCGTGTTCACGCCCTGGGACGAGTTCGCGCGCGGCGTGAAGCTCGCCATCGACGAGCTCGGTGTCGCCGACAAGGTCAAGATCTACGGCATCGACATCTCGACCTCGGACATCCAGGCCATGATCGAGCCCGGCAGCCCCTGGGTCGCGACCGCCGCCACCAACCCCGCCGTCGTCGGCGAGGCCTCGGTGCGTGCGCTGGCGCAGCTGATTGCCGGACAGGATCCCGGCCGCTCCATCCTGCTGAAGCCGGCGCTGGTCACGCAGAAGGAACTGCTCGACAACGGCATCACGTCCTTCGAGGACCTCCAGGTGAAAGTGCCGAGCTTCAAGGACAGCGACGCCGCCAAGGCGCCGTGGATCCCGGAACCGAAGTAAGGCAGCCCGTTTCTTTCGACGTCATGGCCGGGCTGGACCCGGCCATCCACGTCTTTCTTGCTCCTCCACGAGCAGGGCGTGGATGCCCGGGACCAGCCCGGGAATGACGACATCCCTGTGCCTCGAGAAGATTACGGCTCATGCCCCTCCCCCCGCCCGACCATGCCCGCAACATCCGCCTCATCGGCCATTCCGATCAGGGCGGGCGGCCCGACGCGCTCCAGGTGATGGTGCATCGCGGCTATGCCTATGTCGCGCATCCGTGGTCGCGCGGCTTCTCGATCGTCGACGTGCGCGACCCGAAAAACCCCGGGGCGACGGTCTATGTCCCCTCGCCGCCGAACACCTGGACCATCCATCTGCAGACGCATGACGACCTGCTGCTCGTCATCCATGCGCGCGATCTCTTCGCCGATGCCGCCTTCGCGGCCGACGAGAAGGTCTATTACACGCGCTCGGTCGGCGAGACCGTCGGCACCGCGGGCGGCGCGCGCACGGCGCGCAACTGGTCGGCCGGCATGGCGATCTACGACATCGCCGACCCGGTCGCGCCCCGGCAGATCGGCTTCTTCCCTGTCGAGGGCGTCGGCATCCATCGCATCTGGTATGTCGGCGGCCGCTACGCCTATGTCTCCGCGCTTCTCGACGGCTACACCGACTACATCTTCCTCGTCGTCGATCTCGCCGACCCGACGCGGCCGGTAGAGGCCGGTCGCTGGTGGATCCCCGGCATGCATGCCGCCGGCGGCGAGACGCCCTCCTGGGGCGAGGGCCGGCGCTATGCGCTCCATCACGCCGTGGTCGCGGGCGACACCGCCTATGCCTGCTGGCGCGACGGCGGCCTGACCATTCTCGACATCGCCGACCGCGCGCAGCCGAAGCTCGTCACGCATCGCAACTGGTCGCCGCCCTTCGGCGGCGGCACGCATTCCGCCCTGCCGCTCCCGGCGCGCGATCTCCTGATCGTCGCCGACGAGGCTGTCCTCGACAACGAGGAGGACGGCCGCAAGCACACCTTCGTCTTCGATATCCGCGAGCCGTCCAATCCGGTCTCGATCGCGACGCTGCCGACGCCGGACGATGCCGACTATCCGGCGAAAGGCGGCCATTTCGGCCCGCATAACCTGCACGAGAACCGGCCGGGCAGCTTCGTCTCGGATACGCTCGTCTTCGCCACCTGGCAAAATGCCGGCATCCGCGTCTTCGACATCTCCGATCCCTATCGGCCGCGCGAGACCGGCGCGCTCGTTCCGGCCGCGCCCGAGCGCATGGTCGATGCGCGCGCCAACCGGCCACAGGTGATCCAGTCCGCCGATCTCTTCGTCGACGCGAACGGCATCATCTACGCGACCGATTACAATGCCGGTCTCTCGATCATGGAATATCTCGGGTGACCGCCGCCGGCCCCGGCGCTCCTCAGCGCATTCCCCTTGCCGGAACGTGGCGTCAGGGCGTAACTGCGCCCGACGAGCCGGCCCTCTCCGGCCGCGAAGAACAGTAGCCATCGTGCCCGATCCGAACACCGCTCCCGCCATCGCCGTCGCCGGCGTCGCCAAGGCCTTTGGCCCGACGCAGGCGCTCGCCGGCGCCGATCTCTCGGTCCGCCCCGGCGAGGTCGTGGCCCTGATGGGGGCGAATGGCGCGGGCAAGTCGACGCTGGTGAAGATCATCTCCGGCTCGCTGCAGCCCGATGCCGGGACCGTGACACTCGGCGGACGCGTGGTCGCGTTCTCGAGCCCGCGCGAGGCGAAGGCCGCCGGCATCGCAACCGTTCACCAGGCGACGGACCAGGCCGGCGCGGCGGGGCTCACGGTCGCGGAAAACCTGCTGCTCGACGAATTCTGCGGCAGCGGTCCGCTCTTCATCTCCCCCGGCTCCGTCCGCCGCCGTGCCCGCGCCGTGGCGTCCGCGCTCGACCTCGACCTGCCTCTCGACCGCGACTTCATCGACCTTCGCCCGGCCGAGCGCCAGCTCATCGCCATCGCCCGCGCCGTCGCGGCGAAGGCGACGGTGCTCATTCTCGACGAGCCGACGTCCAGCCTCTCGACCACCGAGGCCGAGCGGCTGTTCTCGATCATCCGCCGCCTGAAGGCGTCGGGCATGGCGATCCTCTACATCTCGCACCGCCTCGGAGACCTCGCGGCCATCGCAGACCGCGCCGTCGTGCTGCGCGGCGGGCGCATCGTCGGCGAGTTCGAGAAGCCGATCGACCTTTCCGCGGCCGTCACGGCGATGATCGGCCGCCGCCTCGAGGCCGCCGCCCATGCCGACGGAACCGCGTCCACGCCGGTCGTCGTCTCGATTGCGGGCGCGATGCTGGTTCCGGGCGCGCGGCCGTTCGACCTCTCGCTGCATTCGGGCGAGGTCGTCGCCATCACGGGCACGCTCGGCTCCGGCAAGAGCCGGCTGCTGCGGAGCCTTTTCGGGCTGGAACGGCTCGCGGCCGGCGGCGTCACGATCGAGGGCGCGCCCTGGCAGTCCTCGGGGCCGGCGGAATCGATCGCGAACGGCGTCTTTCTCGTCGCCGAGGATCGCTGGCAGAGTTCGCTGCTGCCGCCCGAGACGCCCGGCGCCTCGATCGCCGGCACCATCGCCCTGCCCCATCTGCCGCGCTGGTTCCCCTTCGGCGTCGTCGACACGGGGCGCGAGCGGCGCATCGGCAACGAGGCGATCGCCCGGCTCGGCATCAAGGCCAGGAGCGCCGACGACACGCTCGACCAGCTTTCCGGCGGCAACCAGCAGAAGGTGGTGCTCGCGCGCTGGCAGGCGGCGCCGTGCCGGCTGCTGCTGCTCGACGAGCCGTTCCAGGGTGTCGATGTCGGTGCCCGCGCCGACCTCATCGCCGCCATTCGCAACTCGCAGAGCGCTTCCGCCACGCTGATCGCCACCAGCGATACCGAAGAAGCGCTCGAGGTCGCCGACCGCATCCTCGTGATGCGCGACCATTCCCTTTATGCCGCCGAAGACGGGCTCGTATCGCCGACCGATACGATCGCCGCCGTCGAGACGGCCGAGACCAGGACTGCCAAGCCATGACCGATCTTCCCGCCGGCAGCGGCGCGCCGCCGCGCAGCACGCCCTTCGAGCTCGCCCGCCGCTATGCGCTGTTCGTGCTGCTCGGCGCGATGCTGGTCGGCTTCTGGCTGGCGCAGCCCGCCTTCATCAACTCCGCCAACCTCTTCTCCATCCTGCAGGCGGTCTCCGTCGTCGCCATCCTCGGCGTCGGCGTCTCGATCACGATGTCGGCCGGCGGCTTCGATCTCTCGGTCGGCAGCGTCGCGGCCTCGTCGGTCATGGCGGCGAGCTATCTGATGGTCGTGCTGCAGTTCGATGCCGCGACGACCATGCTGCTCGTTCTGCTGATGGGTGCCCTGATCGGGCTCGCCAACGGCCTGCTCATCGTCAAGGTCGGCGTGCCCGACCTGCTGGCGACCCTCTCCAGCATGTTCCTGCTCGCCGGCCTGCAGCTGATCCCGACCGGCGGCCGCTCGATCACGGCCGGCATGATGCTGCCCGACGGCTCCACGGCAAAGGGCGCCTACGACCCTGCCTTCCTGATCCTCGGCCGCTCGCGCCTGTTCGACATCGTGCCGCTGCCGGTGGTTGTCATGGCGGCCGTCGCGGTCATCGCCTGGTTCCTGATGGAGCGCACCCGCTTCGGCCGCGTCTTCTACGCGATCGGCGGCAACGAGACCGCGGCGCATCTCTCGGGCGCGCCGACCAAGGCCTATCGGCTCTGGGCCTATGTCATCTCGGGCACGCTCGCCTCGCTCGGCGGCCTCATCGTCGCCTCGCGCGTCGGCCGCGGCGACGTCTCGGCCGGCGCCTCGCTGCTGCTCGATGCCGTGGCGGCCTCGCTGATCGGCTTCGCCGTCCTCGACAAGCGCCGCCCCCATGTCCTCGGCACCGTGCTCGGCGCGATCTTCGTCGGCGTGCTGCTCAACGGTCTGACGATGCTCAACGCACCCTACTACACGCAGGACTTCGTCAAGGGCGCAGTGCTGGTCGGCGCTCTCGCGCTCACCTTCGGCCTCGGCAAGCGGCGGCGCTAGCCTCGGTCAGGCCCAAAGGCGCTTCATCGGAAAGAGATCGAGCTTTTCGTCGATCGAAATGATCGACATATCCTCGGCAATAGCCTCGGCCGCCAGTATCCGATCGAATGGATCGCGGTGATCGAGCGGAAGAACGCCGGCCGCGGCTGCATGGCGGGCGCTGATGGGTAGCGAAACGAAGCCGGCACGATCGCACACGCCCTCGAATTCGCTCGCGATTTGTTCCGTCTCTGGCCAGAGGCCGCGCCTGAACTTCAGGGCGATCTCATGCGTGTCGAGTAGCAGATGCAATCAGAGGCCCCAGGCCTTGATCTCGTTCTCGTCGAGCGGCGCCAGTGCTTCCTCTAGCGACAACGACACACTACCCTTCAGCATGCCGAACGACGCTTTGCGGCGCAGGGCCACTTCATGGAGGCGATGGTCGCGCTCTGCATCCGACGTCGCATCGGAGGGGACCCGCGGATATCGCTCCGACTTCTTGGGCGCAGCCATGCCGGCATCCATCTGTGAAACACCAGACCAGGCACACATATAGCACTGCGCGCCGGCCCTTATCACCCCTCCCTCACCGCCGCCACGACATCCTCGGCTCTGCGGAAGCTCTGCGGCTCCATGAGGAAGCGGCGGGCGAGGTGGAGCGCCCTGGCCTCGAGCGGGGCGCGGCGCAGCGGATCGGCGATCAGCTCGAAATCGGCATTGTGGGCGAAGCCCAGGATGCGGCGGATCGTCTTCACGCCGGCATAGCCGATCGCATCGGCGAAGATGCGGTCGACATAAGCCTCGCGCGCCGCCGCGAAGGGCGCCGTGTCGCCGGCCTTCGCGAACATACCCGAAGGATAGGCATCACCACGCCCGCCCTCTTCCCACAGAGCGAGGAAGCGCGCGCGCCATGTGTTCCAGAAGACCGGGATCTGTTCGAGCACCCAGTGCGCCTCGGCCCTGCGGTCATCGCCCTCGGCGGCATGGCCCGCCTGTGCGATGGCGTTCATCGCGAGATTGGCGATGAAGGCGCCGACATCGAAGCCGATCGGCCCGACAAAGGCGAATTCCGGATCCATCACGCGCGTGTCGGTCTCCGACACCATCACCGAACCGGAATGGAGGTCGCCATGGATCAGCGCCTCGGACGTCGTGAGGAAGCGGCGGCCCCATTCCGCGACGGTGACCTTCAGCGCGGAATCGGACCGGAACTCGGCGGCGATGGCGTCGAGCGCCGGGCTGGTCCAGCGGTTGCGCGGCGATTCCGCCAGCGGATCGGTGAACACGACTTCGGCGGTGATCCGGATCAGCGCCGTGTTGCGGGCGAAGGTCGCCATCCACTCGGCCTTGTTCTCGATCCTCGCGCCGAGATCGGAGGTCGCGAAAGTGGAGCGCGCGGAGAATTCGGCGACGGCGCGGGCGGCATCCGGATAGCGGCGGCCCTCGATGAGGCCGCGGCGCAGGATGATATGCGGCGACAGCCGCTCCATGACGATCGCATAGAGCGCGGGATCGTAATGATGGAAGCGCGGCGTCAGCCCTTCCGTGAAGGGCGCGACGGCGCGGTAATAGGCCTGCTCGAAGAAGGCGCGGTCGAGCGGCAGCGGCCAGCTCTCGCCGGCGGCGCGCACATAGGGGAGCGACTGCTTCACGCAGAGCGATCCGGCCGGACCGTCGATCAGGAAGACGAGGTTGAGATTGCCATCCCCGACCTCGACGATCGACCAGTCGGACGGGGCGCCGCCGAGCTTCGCGGCGAGGTCCGGCAGGTCGGCCAGGAAGCGGCGCAGCGACGCGTCGTCGAGCGGGCGGTAGCCGGCGGGCGTGGAAAGCGTCATCTCGTGAACTCTCTCAAACGAACATCGCCCCCCGAAGGCCGGGGGGCGATCATGCTGGAATACGAACAGCGCAGGCTACTTGAAGCTGGCTTCGACCGCCTTGGCGTAGTCGGCCCCGATCGCGTCGAGCTGCTTCACGACGTCGGAGGTGGCGCCGCCGAGCTTCTCGACATAGGCCTCGCCCTTCGGCTGCTTGTCCCATTCGTTGCCGATGAAGCGCGCCGTCGCGGTGCCGGAGCCGGAGATCGTCGGCTTCGGCGGCCCGAACTCCGAGGCCGCCTTGGTGAGGGCGGCCAGGAAGGCGGTGTTGTCGAGCCCCGAATAGGGCTTGCCGTCGTCGCCCATCACATTGAGGAAGATCTGGTCGTCGCCGAAGGCCGTGTAGCCGCCGCCGAGACCCTTGTCGACCGAAGCCGCCTTCTCGAAGAAGGCCTGCGCGACCTTGGCGTCGAGCGTGTCGTCCGGGAAGGTCACGATGACATAGCCGGTCTTGGCATTGTCGTCGTCGAGGCCGGAGACAAGCACGCTGTACTGGCGGAACACGTAGCCGAGGCCGGCCGCGAAGCGGTCCGCCTCCTCGCTCGTCACCTCCGCCTCGGTCTGAAGCGAGGCGTTGGTCTTGAGCATGTAGCCGCCCGGCGTCACCTCGGTGTCGAGGTCGTCGCTGTCGATGCCGACCGCGTCCGCGATGCGCGGCACGAAATCGGCGAGCGCCTTCTGGGCGAAGGCGGCCCGCTCGTCATAGGTGGCGGCGTCGAGCTTCGGCAAGGTGAAGCCGGAGGACGGCGTCGCCTCATACGAGAGGAGGAAGCTGTCCGGCTCCTCGGCGAGCGCGGTGCCGGCCGTGGCGAGCGCGAAGGCGGCCGCGAGGGCCGCCTTGCCGTAATGGGATCGAAGCAGGGGTATCACGCGCAGCTCCCTCTGAACGTTGGCGCTTACTTCGCGGCCGGAATCCACGGCGCCGTCGCGGCGTCGCTCTGGCCGAAGGCAGGCAGCTTAGCGTTCAAATCCTCGATCGTCTTGATGCCGTTGTCGCGCAGATCCTTCTGCGTGATGAGCACCGGCTTGACGACGATGTTGTGGGGAACCTCCTCGCCGGCGATCAGCTTGGCGACGGCGCGCACCGAGACGGCGCCGACGACCGCCGGGTTGGTGGCGGCGGTAGCGACCCAGGGGCTGCCGTCGGCGATGATCTCGGCGATGTCGGCGGTCGAGACGTCGGCGGAGTAGATCTTGACCTTGTCCGAGATGCCGGCCTCGTCGGTCGCGAGCTTCACGCCACGCGCGAACTCGTCATAGGGCGCGAACACGACGGTGATGTCGGGGTTCGCCTGGAAGGCCGCCTTGGTCTGGTCGGCGGTCGAGGTGGCGGTGGTGTCGTTCACCGCGCCCCAGCGGGCCTTCTCGACGATGCCGGGATTGGCCTTCTTGACCTCTTCCCAGATCTCGTTGCGGCGGTCGAGCGGCGCGAAACCGGCGACATAGACATAGCCGGCATTGAAGCTGGTGCCGTTATCGGCGAGCGCCTGGCCGAGCGCGGCCTTGGCGAGCTCGTGGTCGCTCTGCTCGACCTGCGGGATCTTCGGATTGTCGAGATTGACGTCGAAGGCGACGACCTTGATGCCGGCGTCGAGCGCCTTCTGGGCGACGTCCTTGAGCGCCTCGGGCTGGCCGTGGTCGATGATGATGCCCTGGACGCCGAGATTGATCGCCTGCTCGATCTGCTCGCGCTGGGCGGCTGCGTCCTGGCGGCCGGAGAAGATGGTGAGGTCGATGCCGAGGGCCTTGGCCTGCGCCGTGGCGCCGGACTGATAGGCCTGGAAGAAGTCGCCGCCCGAGATGAAGGTGACGAGCGCGACCTTGACGCCGCCCTTGTCGAAGGGCGCCGGCGCACCGGCGATGCCCTCGGCGGAGGCCGAGCCGGCGAACAGCGTGCCGGCCAGCATCGTGGCGCCGGCAAGCGCCGAAAGAATGAGCTTCATGGATGTCTCCCCGTTCCGTTCACGTTCCGGGCTTTGCCCTTGGGCCGGCAAGGAAGGCCGGGCCGGCCGCAAGCAACGCCGAAGACAGGTGAACTCGCAATGGTTTTTTGATACAGCGGCCGGATGGGGGCGCGGAACGAAGGATTTTCTCTTTGAGAGGGCTCCTTTGGGAAATTCCGCCTCCCCCCGCGCGTGTCGCGCGGTCTATCTGAAGAGCGTCCGGCCGGGGAGGCCGGCAGCGTGCTGGGAGTCTTTCGTGGCGCTTGATCTCGCGCAGCAATCCGAGCCCGACGAGGCGCAGGTGACCGCGGCCGTCGAGGCCGTCATATCGGCTGGCCGCATGGCCGCCGCGCGGCACTGGGTGCCAGCCACCTCGGGCAATTTCTCGGCCCGCATCGATGCGCATCGCATCGCCATCACGCGCTCGGGCGTCGACAAGGGCGCGCTCGAGGCGGCCGACATCCTCATTCAGCCGCTCGATGCGCCGCTCCTGCCGCGCTCGTCCGCCGAGGCGCCGCTGCATATCGCGCTCTATCGCCGCCGGCCCGAGCTCGGCGCCATCTTCCATGTGCACGGCCCGGCATCGACCGTGCTGTCGCGCGGCGTGGGCACCGGGACGCTCCGCCTCCAGGGCTGGGAGTTGCAGAAGGCGCTCGCCGGCATCACATCGCATGAGGAAGCGGTCGACGTGCCGGTCTTTGCCAACGACCAGGATACGGCCCGCCTTGCCGATCTCGTCGAGGCGCGGCTCGCCGCGCCGCCGCATGACGCCCGCCTCGCGCCCGGCTATCTTCTCGCCGGACACGGACTCTATGCCTGGGGCGCCTCGCCGAGGGAGGCCGCCCGTCATCTCGAAGCGCTCGAAACGCTGTTCGAATTCGAGCTTTCTTATCGGAGGTTCACGCCATGACCACGCTGACCATCTACGAGGACAAGAACCCGGACAACGTCGTCGTCTCGACGACCGATCCGAACGAGATCAAGAGCCTGCTCGACAAGGTCGGCGTGGCGTTCGAGCGCTGGAAGGCCGGCGCGGAGCTGCCCGAAAATGCGACGCAGGACCAGGTCATCGCCGCCTACAAGACGGAAGTCGACCGCCTCTCGGCCGCCGCCGGCTACCAGACCGTCGACGTGATCCGTATCACGCCGGACAATCCGAAGAAGGACGAGCTGCGCGCGAAGTTCCTCGACGAGCATACCCATGACGAGGACGAGGTCCGCTTCTTCGTCGAGGGATCGGGCGCCTTCTACCTGCATCTCGGCGACAAGGTCTATCAGGTGGTCTGCACCCGCGACGACCTGCTGTCGGTGCCGGCCGGCACGCAGCACTGGTTCGACATGGGCCCCGAGCCGCGCTTCACCTGCATCCGCCTGTTCGTGACGCCGGATGGCTGGGTCGCCAAGTTCACCGGCGACAAGATCTCCTCGATCATCCCCCGCTTCGGCGAGCAGGTCGCGGCCTAAGGCTCTCCCCCAGCCCTCGTCCCTGCGGAGAGGGCAAGCGGGAGCCCCCGACCTTTCGGCATCGAGCCGCACCATTCTTGCCCCTCTCCCCTGAGAGAGGGGTGGGGCCCCCTGCGCGGGCCATGGCGGACGTCGCCCCCAAAGTCCCCGTCCCCAACCGAACATCTTTGCCGCCGTTGCCGCCAATCGCGGCTTGCGCGCGGCGGGGATCATGCGAATCTGGCGGCCCTTTCGAGACCGGCCGGACGACCCGCATGACACGAGAACTCATCCACAGCGCAACCCTCATGACCGTCGACCCGCAGGACCGGGTCGTCGATGACGGCTGGCTGGTGATCGAGGACGGACGCATCGCCGAGCTCGGCCCGGCCTCCTCGCGCCCCGGCAGCGCGGGCTTCGACCGCGTGACCGATCTTTCCGGCCATCTCCTGATGCCGGGCCTTGTCAACGCCCACACCCACAGCGTGATGGTGCTGTTCCGCGGCCATGCCGAGGGCCACAGCCTGCTCACCATGGATGGCTGGTACAACACCATCCGCGAGCCGGAACTCGCGATGGTGGCCGAGGATGTCGCCCCGGCCGTTGCGCTCTCCTGCGCCGAGATGGCGCTTTCCGGCACGACCACCTTCTGCGACCAGTATTTCTTCGCCGAGGAGATCGCCGGGGCCGCCGGCCGCGCCGGGCTCCGCGCGGTGATCGCCTATGGCATCGTGCAGCTCGGCGACGAGGTCCGCGGCGCCGAGGAACTGGCCAAGGCCGCCGCCTTCGTCGAGGGCCAGCGCTCGTCCGACGGCCGGATCATTCCCTGGTTCGGACCGCATGCCCCCTATGTCGACAACACGGAGGCTCTGCTGGCCGAGGAAGTCCGTGTCGCCAACCGCCTCGGCTGCGGCATCCATCTCCACATGGCCTGCGGCCCCGAGGACAACGAGGAGACGCTCGCCCGCTACGACACCACCGCCTCCGTCGCGCTCGAAAAGGCCGGCTTCTTCGGCGGCCGCATTCATGCCGCGCACTGCCTTGATCTTTCGGACGAGGACATCGCGGTCTTCGCCCGCGCCGAGGCCGCGTCGGTCGCGCATTGTGCATCCGCCGGCCTCCGCTCGGGACGCGAGGCGATCTGCCCGGTCGTGCCGCTGAAGCGCGCCGGCGTCACGGTCGCGCTCGGCACAGACAACGTCGCCGCCAACAACAGCTACGACATGGTCGCGGAAATGCGCGTCGCCGGCCTCGTCGCCTCGCATCGCCAGCGGCAGGCGCAGCCGCTCACCTCGCGCGAACTGGTGCGGATGGCCACCATCGACGGCGCCCGGGCGCTCGGCCTCGAGCACGAGATCGGCAGTCTCGAGAGCGGCAAGGCGGCCGACCTCGTCGCCATCGACATGCGCGGCCCCGGCTGGTCGCCCGCGCCCGACCTCGCGACGCTGCTCGTCTATTCCGGTTCCGGCCGCGACACGCGCCATGTCTGGGTGGCCGGCGAGCGCATCGTCGACGACCGCCGCCTGACCCGCCGCGCCTATGGCGACATCCGCGCCGATTATCAGGGCGCCTATGACACCTTCTGGCGCCGCGTCGCCGCTGCGCGGGAGGCAGCATGATGGCCCGCCGCCTTCTCGTCGACACCGATGGCGGCACCGACGACGCCCTCGCCCTCGCGCTGCTCGTCGCGCTCGGCAGGGCGCCCAGCTTCGTCACGACCTCGTTCGGCAATGTCGCGCTCGACCAGGCGACCGACAACATCCTCGCGACGCTGGCGATCCTTGGCTGCGACGCGCCGGTGCATGCCGGTGCCGCGAGGCCGCTGATCGGCGCGGCGATCGACGCGGCGGATGTGCATGGCGAGGACGGGCTCGGCGGGGCGCCGCGGCCCGCGCGCCAGGCGCCCCTCGCCTCGCGCAACGGCGTCGATTTCCTGCGGGCGACGCTGCGCGCGGCGGCCCGCGACGGGGACCCGGTCGACATCCTCGCGCTCGGCCCGCTGACCAATCTCGCCCTCGCCTTCGCCGCCGAGCCGGAAATCGCGCGGGGGCTCGGCGAGCTGGTGATCATGGGCGGCACGGTGTTCGGCCGGGGCAATGTCACGGGCGCGGCCGAGTTCAACATCCTCGCCGATCCCGAGGCCGCCGCCATGGTGCTGGCGCTGCCCCTGCCGACCGTGATGGTGCCCTGGGAGCCCTGCGTCGAGGCGGCGCTTCCGGGCGATGATCTCGACGCGCTCTTCGCCGCCGCTCCCTCCGGCCCGCGCCGGGATTTCCTCCTCGCGCTCTCCGATCAGCTCCGCCGGGTCTCGATCGCCTATGGCGAGGGCGACCGCCTCTCGCCGGCCGACCCGCTCGCGGCCGCCGTGCTCGTCGAGCGATCGGTCGCGACGGCGACGCTGTCGACGGGCGTCGCGGTCGAATGCGGCGGCGCCTTCTCGCGAGGCGCGACGATCCTCGACCTGCCGCGCAAATGGGCCCTGCCGCCGGTGACGGTGGTCGAGCATGTCGACCCGGCCGCCTTCCGCCGTCTTTTCGCGGCGGCCATCGCCGCCTGAGCGGACGCCGCGCCGTCGCTCTTGCGCGCACTCCTGCCGGCGTTTCGGGCCCCTTCGACTCCGAGTCGGCGCGTGCCGTCTTCGGTATGCAGGTTGTGCGAGACCGCATCCACAGCCCGCGATCACGTATCCGGCACTGCTCGAAAAACGCTCAACAAGTGGCAGTGGGCGGGACAGATTTTGAGCTTGCACAGAAAACGCGCCGACCTAGGATCAATCGTCCCGTCGGGCGCCGGCCAGCGAGGCGCAAGCCACAGCGGTTCGGATCGGGGGCGCATGAGCAATAATGTGACGGAGGTCAGCCGTCACAGCCAGTCGGCAGGGAGACCAGTTCTATGACCAAGATGATGAAGACGCTGACGCAGAGCGCGGCGGCGTTGACGGTGGTGGCGGGCATGGGCGCGGCGGTCGCCCCGGCGACAGCCCAGACCTACACCAAGGAGAACCCGCTCAAGGTCGCGCTCGTGCTCAACGGCACGCTCGGCGACAAGAGCTTCTTCGATTCCGCCCAGCGCGGCATGGACCAGGCCATGAAGGAGCTCCCGGTCGTCGTGAAGACGATCGAGCCCGGCTATGACCGTTCCAAGTGGCAGCCGGCGCTGGCCGACGCCGCCGATGGCGACTACGACGTCGTGATCACCGGCACCTTCGACATGGCCCCCTATGTGGCCGAGCTGGCGCCGCAGTATCCGGACAAGAAGTTCATCCTGTTCGACGACACCGTCGACTATGCGAAGGGTGGCTTCGACAACGTCCTCTCGGTGCAGTACCGCACCTCGACGGCGGCCTATCTCGCCGGCTATGCGGCAGCGAAAGTCTCGAAGACGGGCACCATGGGCCAGATCCTCGGCACCGAGGGTTCCGTGATCCTCGAATTCGTCGTCGGCTTCGAGCAGGGCGCCAAGGCGGCCAACCCGAATGCCAAGCTGCTGCGCGCGACGGTCAACTCGGCCAATCCGTTCAGCGACCCGGCCAAGGGCAAGGAACTCGCTCTCGCCCAGATCCAGCAGGGCGCGGACGTGATCTTCCCGATCGCCGGCTCGACCGGCATCGGCGCCCTCCAAGCGGTGCGTGATGCCAAGAAGCTCGGCATCGGCGTCGACAGCGACCAGGCCGTGATCTTCTCGGCGACCGACCAGGCCCAGGCCGACGTCATCCTGACCTCGGTCGAGAAGCGGGTCGGCGAGTCGCTCCTCCTCCTGCTGAAGCAGACGCTCGACGGCACCGCCAAGTATGGCACCTCGTCGATCCTCGGCCTCCAGGAAGGCGCGGTCGGCATCTCGGAGAACAAGTACTACGACGCTCTCGTTCCCGAAGACGTCCGCAAGGAAGTCAAGGAACAGGAAGCGAAGATCGTCTCCGGCGAGATCAAGGTCGAGACCACGATGAACTGAGCCGTCGGCGGCCTCGCGCCGCGGACTCTCGGACTTCCCCGCCCGGCGGCATGCCGCCGGGCGGACAGGCCTGATGTGACAACCAGCCGGACGAAATGAAGCCCTTTCTCGAAGCGATCGGCATCGACAAGACCTATCCGGGTGGTGTCCACGCCAACAAGAACGTGGACCTGACCGTCGCGCATAGCGAGGTCCATGCCGTGGTCGGCGAGAACGGCGCCGGCAAGTCCACCCTCATGAAGATCCTGTTCGGCGTCGAGCAGCCGAATGCCGGCGAGATCCGCCTGGACGGGACCCCCATCACGCTCCATTCGCCGCGGGCCGCCATCGCGCATGGCATCGGCATGGTGTTCCAGCACTTCTCGCTGGTGCCTTCCTTCACCGTCGCCGAAAATGTCGTGCTCGGCGTCGAGCCGCGCAACGGCCTGAAGCTCGATCGAAAGCGCGCCGCCGAGACCGTCCAGGCGCTCGCCGACCGCTTCCGCCTGCCCGTCGATGTCGAGGCGCCCGTTGAGCGGCTGCCCGTCGGGCAGCAGCAGCGCGTCGAGATCCTGAAGGCGCTCTACCGCGACGCGAAGCTTCTCATTCTCGACGAGCCGACCGCCGTTCTGGCGCCGCAGGAGGTCGAGGAACTCTTCTCCGCCATCCGCTCGCTGACGGCACAGGGCCGCACCGTTCTCTTCATCGCCCACAAGCTGCCTGAAGTGATCGAGATCTCGAACACGATCTCCGTCATGCGCGCCGGGCAGATGGTAGGCCGCGTCGACAAGAAGGATGCGACCGAGGCCGGGCTCGCCCGCATGATGGTCGGCCGCGACGTGGCGCTGAAGGTGACCCGCGCCAAGGCTGGTGATCATCCGCATCTCTGCCGGATCTCCGGCCTCACCATCAAGAACGACCGTGGCCTCGACGCCATCTCCGGCATGGACATCGTGCTGCGCGCCGGCGAGATCGTCGGCATCGCGGCCGTGGAGGGCAACGGCCAGAGCGAACTGTTCGAGGCGATCGGCGGCCTTCGGCCTGTCGAGGCCGGTTCGGTCGAACTCAACGGCGTCGACATCGTCGCTGTGCCGGTCGACCAGCGCCGCGACGCCGGCCTTGCCCATATCCCGGAAGACCGTATCGCGACGGGCAGCGCCGGCGGCGCCACAGTCGCCGAGAACATCGTCGCGACCGAGCTGGAGAACGAGCGCTTCGTGCGCCACGGCCTGCTCGATCTCGGCGCGATCCGCAAGCATGCCGTCGAGCTGATCGATCGCTTCAGCGTCCGCGTCTCGGGACCGGACGCGGCCATCGGCACGCTCTCGGGCGGCAACATGCAGAAGGTCGTCGTCGCCCGCGAGCTCTCCTCCGATCCGAAGCTGCTGCTCGTCTCGCATCCGACGCGCGGCGTCGATCTCGGCGCGACGGAGTTCATCTGGCAGCGCATCGCGCTCGCCCGCGACGCCGGCAGCGCCGTCTTCCTCACCTCGGCCGATCTCTCCGAGCTCCTGTCGCTCTCGGACCGCATGATCGTGCTTTATCGCGGCCGCATCGTCGCGGCCTTCTCCAACACCACCGAACTGACGCCGGAAATGCTGGGCAGCTACATGCTCGGTTTCGCCGAGCAGCCGGTGCATGAACGCCAGGCGGCGCTCGCATGACCAACGGCAAGATCTTCTTCGACGAGACGCGCCGCATCCTGTTCGCGGCCGCCATCGCGCTGCTCGTGGCGCTCGTCATCATCCTGATCGCCTCGAAGGCGCCGCTCGAAACCTTCGAGACATTCATCGCCGGGCCGCTCTCCTCGAAGCGAACGGTCGGCAACTGGATCGACGATTCCGCGAAGCTGGCGCTGGCAGGCCTCGCCTTCAGCCTCGTCTTCCAGGCGCGGCAGTTCGCACTCGGCGTACAGGGCCAGGTCTATGCCGGCGGCACGGTCGCCGCCGCGATCGCGCTGTCGCCGCTCGGCCTTTCCTGGGTCTCGATCCCGGTCGCCGCCATCGCGGCTATGATGGCCGGCGCGTTTCTCGGCTTCATCCCCGGCTATGCCAAGGCGAAGCTGAACGCGAACGAGATCGTGTCGTCGCTGATGCTGAACTACATCGCCTACGACATCGCCAATCTGTTCCTGCGTCTCTATCTCGCCTCGCCGAAGAGCGGCCTCACCGCCTCCGAGGCCTTCCCGGCTTCGGCGGTCTATCCGGCCTTCATCGCCCGCACACGCATCGATCTCGGCGTCGTGCTCGCGCTCGGCGCGGTGGCGATCGTGTGGTTCCTGCTCTACCGCACCGCCTGGGGCCTCCGCCTGCGCCTCACCGGCCACAATGCCCGCTTCGCCGCCTATTCCGGCATCCGGTCGAACTTCATCATGGTCAGCGCCATGACGGCGTCGGGCGCGATCGGCGGCCTGCTCGGCGCGCTGTTCGTGCAGGGCCAGGGCTTCGCCAAGATCGTGGTCGGCTTCGAGGGCGGTCTCTCCTTCGAGGGCATCCTGATCGCGATCGTGGCGCGCAATCGTCCGCTCGCCATTCCCTTCGTCGCGCTCGGCTATGGCTATCTGCGCCAGGGCGCGGCGCTGATGGGCTATCGCACCGACGTGCCCGCCGAGGTCATCGGCATCGTGCAGGGCATCGTCATCCTCCTGGTCGCCTCGTCCTTCACGCTGCCCGGCCGGGCCCTCCTCAACCGCATCATGGGCGGCTCGTCCGCCGCGCGAGCCCCGTCGACATGAACGAGATCTTCGACACGATCCTCTCGGCCGCCTTCGTCGCCGCGGTCATCCGCACGACGACGCCGGTGCTGTTCGCCTCGCTCGGCGGCCTCCTGTCCGATCTCGTCGGCTCGCTCAACGTCGCGCTGGAAGGCATGATGCTGATCGGCGCGCTGACCGCGGTCGTCGTCTCGGCCTATGCGCCCTGGTATGTCGGCGTCCTCGCCGGCCTCGCCGTCGGCGGCATGCTCGGCGGCCTGATGGCGCTCTTCCATCTGCGCTTCAAGGCAGACGTGATCCTGGTCGGCTTCGCGGTCAACATCATCGCGGCCGGCGGCACGGTCACCGCGCTCAACTATGCGACCGGCGGCGACAAGGGCACCTCGATCAACCTGCCGTCCAAGGCCGTCCCCTCGCTCGACCTCTCCTTCCTCGACGCGATCCCCGGCATCGGACCGGTGCTGACGCAGATGTTCTCGGGCCATTCCTATCTGACCTGGCTCGCGGTCTTCCTCGTCTTCGCCATCTGGTATTTCCTCTACCGCACGCCGGAAGGCCTGCGCTTCCGCGCCGTCGGCGAATATCCCGCCGCCGCCGAAGCCGCCGGCATCTCGCCGAACCGGCTGCGCACCTATGGCCTCGTCGCCTCGGGCGCGTTGGCCGGCCTCGGCGGTGCGCAGCTCGCGATGTTCAACTTCGTCGGCTTCACGCGCGACATGACTGCCGGCCGCGGCTTCATCGCGCTCGGCGCCGTGCTGCTCGGCCGCCGCCATCCGGTCGGCACTGCGATCGCCGCCGTGCTGTTCGGCGCCTTCGAGGCCCTGTCCATCGCGCTCCCCGGCATCCTGCCGCGCGTCCCGGGCGAGGTGATCCACACCATCCCGTTCGTGGTGACGGTCCTCGCGCTGATGCTCTCCTCGAAGCGCCGCGTCACGGCGTAGGGGGTGTCTCGCTTGCCTTCACCTCTCCCCGAGGAGAGGTGAAGGCCTAAGCTTGCCCACAACCCTTCGCAGAGAACTCCTTCCCCACCCCTTCCCCGCTTCGCGGGAGGGGGAGCGGGCCCTCCCATTACTTGCGTTGAACAACCACCCTCGATGCCGGCCGAGCTGCGGCCCTCTCCCCCCTTGTGGGGGAGAGCTGGAGAGGGGGTGCCGTCCCCGCCGCACGCCGATCCGGAAGGCTTCCCCTTCACCTCTCCCAGAGGGAGAGGTCGACGGCGGAGCCGGCGGGTGAGGGGTTAGGGACTCTCCGGAGAGGGCATGCTCCTCACCCGGATCTTCCGGTCCAACCTCTCCCAATGGAAAAGGTGACGGCGAGGCCCGCGGTGCCGGGAACGCGCAATCGCCCTCTGGCCTCGCGCCCGGTTACCCCTTCACCGCGCCGACGGCGATGCCGCTGACGATCTGGCGCTGGAAGATCACATAGATGATGACGATCGGCGCCGCGGCCAGCACGATTCCGGCGGCGAGCAGTGGCACATTGGTCGTGTATTCGCCGCGCAGCGCCGCGATGCCGACCATCAGCGTGCGCTCGTCCTGCAGCACGAGCAGCGAGATCAGCACGTCATTCCAGCAATAGAGCGTGTTGAGGATGCCAAGCGTGATCAGCGCCGGCTTCCCCATCGGCAGCATGATGTGCCACCAGACCTGGACGAGGCCGGCGCCGTCGATCTGCGCGGCCTCGAACAATTCCCGGGGCAGCCGCGCATAGAAGGCGGTCATCAGGTAGACGCTGAAGGGCAGGAAGAAGGCGGTGTAGGCGATGACGAGGCCGGCGCGCGAGTTCACGAGGTCGAGCGCGATCATCGTCCGGTAGAATGGGACGAGCACCACCTGGACCGGGATCATCAGCGAGACGAGGATGATCGTGAACACGATCTTGGCGCCGCGGAACCGCAGCACCGCCAGCGCATAGCCGGCGAGTGAGGAGACGACGAGCAGCGTCAGCACGGCGCCGATCGTCACCACGACCGAATTGGTGAAATATTCCGACAGGCGCGACTGGGTCCAGGCCTGCGCGAAATTGGCCAGCGTCGGGTCGCTGGCGAGGCCGAAGCGGTCGAGCACGAAGCCCTTTCTCGTCTTCAGCGCCGCGTTGATCGTGAAGAAGACCGGATAGACGCAGGAGAGCGCCAGCAGGACCATCGGCAGCGCGATGAGCGTCAGCGCGCGCTTCTGGCGGATCTCGACGGCGGCCATGGCTGCTCCTCGGAGGCTGTCGGTTACAGGCTGGCGTTTCGGGACATGATGCGGATCTGGATGAAGGCGAGCCCCGCCATGAGGGCGAACAGCACCATCGAGATCGCGCTCGCATAGCCCGGCCGGTTCATGCGGCCCTGCTCGAGCCAGATGAGGAATTCCGGCAGCGTCGTCGACGTGCCCGGCCCGCCGGCGGTCAGCACATAGATCAGGCCGAACATCGAGGTCAGCATGCCGATGGTGGTCACAACGGCGGCGAATTCGATGATCGGCCGGATCGACGGGATGACGATGTGCCACCAGGTGCCGAATAGCCCGGCGCCGTCGAGCTTCGCCGCTTCCAGCATGTCGGAGGGGACCGTGGAGAGCCCGGCGAGGAAGATGAGCAGGCTCATGCCGAAGGTCGCCCAGAGCTGGACGGCGATCAGGCTGAACAGCGCGGTCGACGAGTTGCCGAGCCAGTCGACGGCCGAAAAGCCGAGCGCCTTCAGCATGGCGTTGAACGAGCCGTCATAGCGCAGCAGCATGTTGAAGATCGCGCCGACGATGACCGACGACAGCACGGCCGGGAAGAAATAGACGGCGCGGAACAGTTTGCCGCCCGGCACGCCCTGGTGGATCAGGATCGCGAGCAGCATCGGCAACCCGATCCAGACCGGCAGCGTCGCCAGCAGGATCAGCATGTTGACGATGCTGTCGATGAAGACGGGATCGCGGGTCAGCGCCGCGTAGTTGGCGATACCGACGAAGCGGGCGGCCGACATGCCGTCATAATCGGTGAGCGAGGTGCCGAAGCCCCAGATGAGCGGCACGATGCGGAAGACGATCACCAGCGCCAGCGCCGGCACGACGAAGAGCAGGCCGAGCCGGCCGGGATCATCGCCCAGCAGGCGGCGGCGGGGTGCGGATACGGACCGATCGCTCATTGTTGCCTCCGTCATGGCCGGGATCGTCCCGGCCAGTCACGGCTTCGCGTGGCGGCGGGGACGCATGTCATCGAAAGCTCGGGCCTGCATGGCCGGGACGGACCCGGCCATGACGAGGCGTCCGGGAGGCGCGGCCGTTACTTCTTCTTCGCCTGCGCCTGCACTTCGTCCATGCGGGCGAGCGCCTTGTCGACGGTCGTCTCGCCGGTGAAGAGCAACTGGCTCTGGCGGTGCCATTCCTCGGTCTCGGCGGTCGCCATGTTGTTGTGGGCGAGCGGCACGCCATCGGCGAGCCAGCCGAGGATCACCTTGGCCGAGGGGCTCGCGACCTTGGACGTATCGACCTTGGTGTCGGCGGGGATGGCGCCGGCCGATTCGAAGAAGACCTGCATATGCGGCGTATCGGCGAAGCTCTTGGCGAGTTCGACCGCGAGGTCCTTGTTCGGCGAGAAGGCGGTGACGCCGTAGCCGATGCCGCCGGCGAGCGGCAGCTTCAGCGATCCGTCTCCGCCCGCGACCGGCGGCATCACATAGACGCCCACCTTGTCGGCTCCGAGGAAGTCGTCGAACTCCTTCCAGTGCGCGACGTCGGAGATGAGGCCGATCGTGTTGGCGTTCTCGCCGCGCTCGAAGCTCTCGTACTCGTCCATGAACTTGGCGGTCGAGTTGGCGCCTTCGGCGTACCAGCCGTCCTTGTTGGTCTCGACCCAGGCCTCGACGATCGCCTTGACCTCGGGGCTCGACCATTTGAGGTCGCCCTTGGTCCAGGCGTCCTGCTGTGCCTTGGTCCAGCCATTGGCCGCCACGGCCGAGAGGAAGAAGTCGGCGCCGAAGCCTTCCTTGTTGCCGAGCGCGAAGCAGGTCGTTCCCGACGCCTTCAGCTTGGCGCAGATGTCCTTGAGCTCGGCCCAGCTCTGCGGCGCCTTCGCCGGGTCGAGGCCGGCCTTCTGCCAGAGGTCCTTGTTGTAATAGACCGCGAAACCCTGGATCGAGATCGGCACCGCATAGGCGCCGCCGTCGGCGCCGGTGAATTCGTCCCAGCCGGCGATGCGGCCCTTGATGTCGGCGATCTTGTCGTCGAGCTTCAGCAGAGCGGCGGTGCGCTCCTTGGTCTGAGAGCCGCCATGCACGAGCACGACGTCCGGCCCCTGCCCGGCCGAGATCGCGGTGCCGAGAAGCGTGTAATACTGGTCATGCGGCTGCATGACATATTTGACCGTCACCCCCGGATGCGCGGCCTCGAAGTCCTTCTTGACGGCCTCGTAATAGGGCTGCGTCGTCGGATCGCCCGACTTCCAGTCCCACACCGTCAGCGTCGTGTCGGCGCGGGCCGCGCCGAGCGTGACGGCGATGGCGGCGAGCATGGTTCCGGCGCGCAGCGCCCTCGAAAGCGATGTCATGTCCCTGTCCTCCCTAGCGAAAACGGCATGGTGCGCGCCGCCTCCCGCGGCGCGCGGCATCAGCGCGGAAAGCGCGGATTGAAGGGCGCCGGCGGCAGATCGGCCGGGTCGATCACGTCCGGAACGGCATGGATGCGGCGCGCCTCATCGGAGAGCACCAGCCCATGGCCCGGCCGGTCCGGCGCATAGGCATAGCCGTCGCGGATCTCGATCGGCTGCTCGACGAGATGGTCGAAATTCTGGAACGAGTATTCGAGCCACTCGACCTCGGGCAGCGCGATGGCCATGTTGATGCCGATCTCCAGCATCGAGTTGCCGAGGCTGACCGGGATGCCGTATTCGGCGGCGAGCCAGCCGATGCGCATGACCTCCGAAACATGGCCGTGGACATTGATCATGTCTGTGCCCCGCGCCTCCATCAGCGCCCGCTTGCCCGAGGCGTCGAAATATTCGCCCGAGTTCACCAGCGTGAACGGACAGCCGGCGCGGATCATCTTCAGCCCTTCGAAATCGAAGCGCAGGCACGGGTCCTCGATCCACAGGATGTCGAAGCCGGCCTTGTTGATGATGTTGAGGCGGCGCACCGCCTCCTGCGGAGACCAGCCCTCATTGGCGTCGATCATAATCGCCTGCGGCTTGCCGACCGTGCGGACCAGGAGATCGAGCCGGTGCAGGTCGCGCTCGATGTCGGGATGGCCGACCTTGATCTTGAAGGCGGTGTAGCCGATCGAGGCGGCATGCGCGAAGAGCGCGCAGTAATCGTCGTCGGAGAGATGGTAGTCGAGGCCGCTCGCATAGGCCTTCACGCGCGTCTTGGTGCCGCCGAGCAGCTTCCAGAGCGGCAGGCCCAGCTGCTTCGCCGTCAGGTCCCAGACCGCCTGGTCGATGCCCTCGCCGAAGGGCAGCGAGGCGCCGCGGATATTGCCGCCGCGCGGCCGGCGCACGCGATGGGCCAGCGCCGCCGGGTCCGCGCCCTCGAGGCCCGGCCAGATCTCGGCGCGGAAGATGCGCTCGATCTCGGCCAGAGCCGGCAGCGGGTTGAACAGCGAGAACACGAAGCCGAGACCGGTCAGGCCCGTGTCCGAGATGAGCTCCAGCGTCGCCACATTGGCATGGGCGATCTTCACCTGGCTGTCGCCGATGACGCGGTCGCGCGCAAACTGGAAACGGGTCAGTCGATAATCGACGATGCGCATGATATGAGTCGCTGATCCATCAATCGTGGGATTTGATATGCCACGCAGGCAATCTGATAGATCAGAAGAGACCGCGCCGCAAGCGCCCGCCGAAGCCGCGGAGCGTCCCGAGCGCGAGGCGACGACGCTCTCGCTCTCGGAGATCGCCTATCAGCGCATTCTGGAAATGCTGTTCGAGCGCCGCCTGCCGGCGGGCGCCTTCGTCTCGCAGAACGATCTCGTCGCGATCGTCGGCGTCCCGGTGGCCCCGCTCCGCGATGCGCTGCGCGTCCTTCAGACCGAGGGCCTGCTGACGATCCATCCGCGCTCGGGCATCCGCTTCCTGAAGCCCGACTTCGAGTTCGCGCGACACACCTACCAGTTCCGCTCCGTCCTGGAGCGGCCGGCGGTGCGCCTATTCGCCGAGCTGGCGCCGCTCGAGCGGATGCGGGCGATCCGCGCCCGCCACGAGGCGGCGATCGCACTGCTCGAAGCGACCGGCTTCACGCCCGAGGTCGCCGCCGAGGCGGTGGCGCTCGATGCGCTTCTGCATTTCGAGATCATCGGCGCGCTCGGAAATCCGCTGATCGAATCGACCTATCGCCGCGTGCACAATTACCTGCAATTGATCCGGCTCGACCGGACACTGTCCGCCCCGATCGTTCTTCGGACGCTGCGCGAGCATCTCGACCTTCTCGACGCCTGCCTCTCGCGCGACGCCGACCGCGCCGAGGCCTCGCTGCAGGCGCATTTCACGCAGGCGCTCCAGCGCACCATGGGGATCTTCTGATGCAGAGGATGGGCATGGTCATCGGCATCCGCCCCGAGCGGATCGCCGACTATAAGCGACTGCATGCCGAAGGGTCGGCGGAGGTCAACGCGCTCCTCTCCGCCTGCGGCGTGCGCAACTATTCGATCTATCTACGCGAGCCGGAAAACCTGCTCTTCGGCTATTGGGAATATCACGGCGCCGACTGGCCGGCCGACGCCGAACGCCTCGGCCGCGAGCCGGCGATCCGCGCCTGGCTCGGCCAGACCGATCCCTGCCAGCAGCCGCTCGCCTCGGCGAAGGACGGCGAATGGTGGGCGATGATGGAAGAGGTCTTCCATCTCGACTGAGGGGGCAGAGAAGCGCACAGCGAGGGACGCCAGGGGGCCGGGTCTGGCGCCGACGAACCTTAGGCCGGGACCCCGCGAAAGACTTACTCCGCCGCCTGAAGCTCCCTGCCCTCCTGCGAGAGATTGAGCCCCGTCGCGGCGTCGAAGAGGTGCAGCTTCGACTGGTCGAAGCTGAGCCGCATCGGCGCGTCGATCTCGGCCGCCGTCGTCGCCGGCATGGTCGCCTTGAACAGGCAGTCGCCGGCCTTCAGCGTCACGATCTTCTCGACGCCATGGTTCTCGACGCCCCAGACGCGCGCCTCGATCACCCCGTCGGCGTCGAGATGGACGTCCTCGGCGCGGATGCCGAGCGTCAGCGGACCGCTGGTGCGGCCGAACCGCGCCCGCAGCGCCGCGCCGATCGGGAACTCGATCGCCGCGGACGGGATGCGCAGCCGGTCGCCGAGGAGGTCGGCGGCGAGCAGGTTCATGGCCGGCGAGCCGACGAAGGACGCGACATAGGTGTCGCGCGGATGGTGGTAGATCTCGTAAGGCGTGCCGACCTGCGCGAGGCGACCATCATTCAGCACGCCGACCTTGTCGCCCATGGACATGGCCTCGATCTGGTCATGCGTCACGAACAGGAAGGTCGCGCCGAGCTGCATCTGCAGGTCCTTGAGCTCGGACCGGAGCGCCTCGCGCAGCTTGGCATCGAGATTGGAGAGCGGCTCGTCCATGAGGAAGATGCGCGGCGAGCGCACGATGGCGCGGCCGATCGAGACGCGCTGCATCTCGCCGCCGGAGAGGCGGTCGACCTTGCGGTCGAGCAGGTGCTCGATGCGCAGCGTCTTCGCCGCCTTGGCGACGCGCTGGTCGATCTCCGGCTGCGGCAGGCGGCGGACATTCGATTTCAGCGGGAATTCGAGGTTCTGCCGCACCGTGTAGCGCGGATAGAGCGAATATTGCTGCAGCACGAGCGCCACGTCGCGCTCGGCGGCGCTCCAGCCGCCGACATCGATGCCGCCGATCTCGACCGTGCCGGCGGTCGGCTTCTCGAGGCCGGCGATGAGCCGCAGCGTCGTCGTCTTGCCGGCGCCGGTCGGCCCGAGCAGGACGAAGAACTCGCCATCGGCGATTTCGAGATCGAGGTTCTCCAGCGCGGTATGTGCGCCGAAGGTCTTGGTGATGCTCCGCAAGCGGACATGCGCCATGGTCAGCCCCCCAGCCTGATCGCGAGCGACTGCCCGGACTTCGTATCGAAGAAATGCGTTTGCGTCGCGTCGAGCCGGGCGAAGACCGTGTCGCCCGCCTTCTCGACGAAACCGGAGGCGGTGCGCGCCCGCAGCACGCCCGAGCCGACCTTGAGATCGACGATGTCATAGGCGCCGAGCGGCTCGATGATATGCGCCTCGAGCGGCACCGTCCCCTCCATCGGCTGGCGGGCGACGACGACGCCTTCGGGACGGATGCCGAGCGAAATTCCCTCCCCGCCCCGGCCACTCGCCGCGATGCGCGCCGGCAGGTCGGCCGGCATGGCGAAGGCCTCGCCGCCATCGCCGACCCTGAGCCGCGCCGCGCCGCCGTCGGTCTCGAGCCTCGCCGTGGCGATGTTCATGACCGGGCTGCCGATGAACTGGGCCACGAAGAGATTGGCCGGATTCTGGTAGACCTCGATCGGCGAGCCGACCTGCTGGAGCACGCCCTCGCTCATGACGACGATGCGGTCGGCGAGCGACATCGCCTCGACCTGGTCATGGGTCACATAGACCGAGGTCGCCTTGTTCTCGATATGGAGGCGCTTCAGCTCCGAACGCATGTCCTCGCGCAGCTTGGCGTCGAGCGCGCCGATCGGCTCGTCCATCAGGATCGCCTTCGGCCGGCGCACGAGCGCGCGGCCGATGGCAACGCGCTGCATGTCGCCGCCCGAAAGGGCCGACGGACGCTTCTGCAACAGATGCGTGATGTCGAGCGCCGAGGCGACGACACGCACCTGGCGGTCGACATCCGCCTTGCTCTCGCCCGCCGCCCGAAGCGGAAAGGCGATGTTCTCGAACACCGTCAGATGCGGATAGAGCGCATAGAGTTGGAAGACGAAGGCGATATCGCGCTCGGAAGCCTCGAGATCCTGTACCGGCTTGCCGTCGATGCGGATCTCGCCGGACGAGATGTCCTCGAGGCCGGCGATGGCCCGAAGCGTCGTCGTCTTGCCGCAGCCCGACGGCCCCAGCAGCACGACGAATTCGCGGTCGGCGATGGTGAGGTTCAGGTCGCGGATGACCTGAACCGCGCCGAAGAATTTCTGCACGTTGGAAAGGACGATCTCGGCCATGGGTCAGTGGTCCTTCCTCAGTGGTCCTTGGCGGCGGCGGGCGCCGGCTTCGGCACATGCGCGGCGATGTTGAAGCCGACGAGGCCGACGAGGATGATGGTGACGCCCCAGCTGTGCAGCCCGAGATGCCAGGGCTGGCAGAGCGCGACGATGCCGCCGATCATGAAGGCGATCGAGGCCGGCTCCAGATAGCGGGCGCTGATCTCGCGAAAGGTCATGAGGGTCCTCCCATCACTTCCGGATGGCGCCGAAGGTGACGCCGCGCAGCAGATGGCCGCGAAGGGCGAAGGTGAAGATCGCGACCGGCACCAGGAACAGGAAGGTTCCCGCGGCGATCACGGTCCAGTCGATGACGCCGGAGCCGAGCTGCGAGGGAATGAACGGCGGCGCCGTCTGGGCGCGCCGGTTGGTCATGATCAGCGCGAAGGCATATTCGTTCCAGGCGGTGATGAAGCAGAACACCGCGGTCGCCGCGATGCCCGTCGCCGCCTCCGGCAGCACGATCTTGAAGAAGGCCTGCATGCGTGTGTAGCCGTCGACCAGAGCCGCCTCCTCATATTCCTTCGGAATCTCGTCCATGAAGCCTTTCATGAGCCAGACCGAGAAGGAGAGGTTGAAGGCGGTGTAGAGGATGATGAGGCCGATATGCGTGTCGGTCATTCCGACCGCCCGGTACATCAGGAACATGGGGATCGCGACCACGACCGGCGGCAGCATGCGCGTCGAGAGGATGAAGAAGAGCAGGTCCTGCTCGCCCTTCACGCGGAAGCGCGAGAAGCCATAGGCCGTGAACGTCCCCATGCCGACGGCGAGCACCGTCGAGGTCACGGCGATGATCAGCGAGTTCATGAAGCGGCTCGGATAGGCCGAGAGCTGCACGTTCTCCCCGGTTCTCAGCACGCGCTCGCCATTGTCGATGATGCGCTGCTCCCACCAGGGCGCGGCGTCGCGCGTCTCCTGGTCGACCGGCTTGGTGAGCTGGACGCGCTTGGTGAACAGCTTGATGAAGGGCGTGATCTCAGGCGTGAAGAACACGGTCGGCGGCACGGTGGTCGCCAGCGCGCGCGGCTTGAAGGCCGTCGAGCCGATCCAGTAGATCGGGGCGAGGAAGACCAGCGTGATGACGAGGACGGCGGCGATGGCCGCGCGGTTGGCGACCAGCTGGCCGCGGGAACGGACGGCGGCCATCCTAGCGCTCCTTCACCCGGTTGAGATACTTGACGTAGATGTTGGTGATGGCGAGCACCATGATCAGCACGATGTAGGCGAGCGCGCTCGATCGGCCGGTCTGCCACTCCTGGAAGGCCATCTTGTAGAGGCGGATCGAGATCAGCTCGGTCGTGTCCTGGCTGGACATGACATAGGCGAGGTCGAAGGTCTTGAAGGCCTCCATGGTGCGGAAGATGATCGCGATGAGAAGGATCGGCGCCACCAGCGGCAGCGTGATGCGGCGGAAGGTGTAGAACTTGCCGGCGCGGTCGATCGCCGCCGCCTCGTAGAGGTGCTTCGGCACCGCCGAGAGCCCGGCGAGCGACAGGAGCATCACGAAGGGCGACCACATCCAGATATCGGTGATGGCGACGGCATAGAGCGCCGCGTCGCGGTTCGAGAGCCAGGCGAAGTCGCCGAGGTGGAACACGTAGTTGATGACGCCCCAGGACGGGTCGTAGAGCAGCTTCCAGAAGAGGCCCACCACCGCCATCGACATCATCATCGGCAGCAGAAGCAGCGTCGTGATGAGCCCCTTGAACGGGATGGCGCGGTTGAGCAGAAGCGCGATGCCGAAGCCGACGACCACCTGGCCCGTCACCGAGACGATGACGTATTTCGCGGTCACGACGAAATTGTTCCAGATGAACTCGTCGCCGAGCAGCTCCCGATAGTTCTGAAGGCCGACGAAATTCGCCGCCTGGTTCGTCGAGGCCCGGTAGTCGGTGAAGGAATAGCCGAGCGAATAGATCAGCGGAAAGATGTTGAAGACGATCAGGAAGGCGATCGTCGGAATGATGAACATGTTGCGGATCGTGAGATCGCTCCAGCCGCGCGCCGCGGCACGCGATCCCGGATCGAGTCTGGTCATTGCGGCCATGGCCACGGGCAGGCTCCTTGACGAATGGGGGACCGGCCGTTCCGCCAGTCGCGGCTTGCGCATCGATGGCGCCGCCGGGCTCGGGCGGCGGCTGCGGATCGGGGTCGTCCGCGTTCGGCCCCGCCGTCGCCGGCGGGCCGGCGGCGCGCGCCCCGGCTTCAGGAAAAACGGGCCCGCCGGCGGATTGCGGCCGGCGGGGATCGTGTGTCCGGCCCCGCGCTCGCCGCGCGGGGCCGTTCCGCTCAGTTCGAGTAGCGGCCGTATTTCGTGAAGGTCTCGGTCCAGTCCTTGGCGAGGCCGTCCAGCGCTTCCTTGGCCGTGCCCTTGTCGCCGACGACATAGGGGCCGAGGCGGTTGTTGAGCTGCGAGAGCAGCTCGGCATATTCCGGCACCGCCCAGAAGTCCTTCACCTTGAACATGGTCTCGTAGAAGGCCTTGTTATAAGGCGTGGCATTCTGGAATTCGGCCGACTTCAGCACCGCCTGCGAGCAGGTATAGCCGCCGAGTTCGGCCCACTTCTTCTGCACGTCGTCGCGGATGAACCATTCCAGGAAGCGCATCGCCGCTTCCTGCTTCTTGGAATAGGAGACGATCGAGATGCCCTGGCCGCCGAGCGCGGCGGACTGCACGCCCGTCGGGCCCGCCGGGTTGGCGAAGAAGCCGGTGACCTTGGCGTGCGGGTTGGTCGCCTCGTTGAGCAGCGAGGGGAAGAAGGCGAAGTAGTTCATGCTCATCGCCGCCAGACCTTCGGTGATGGCCTGGTTGTCCTCCTGGAAGAAGGTGTTGCCCCAGTTGGGCGGCGTGAACTTGTAGAGCTCCTTGTACATCTCCAGCGCCTCGACGGCGACCGGGGCGTTGACGATGCCCTCGACCTTGTAGGTCGAATAGTCGCCGAGATCGCCGCCATAGGAGAACAGCGCATTCTCGAAGCCCATGGCGAGCGCGTCATAGGTCGTCTGCGTATAGATGGCGATGCCGTAGCGCTTCTCGTCCGGGCGATAGAAGAACTCGGCGATGTCGCGCAGCTCCTTGAAGGTCTTCGGGACGTCGAGGTCGTAGCCGTATTTGGCCTTGAACGCCTCCTTCTCCTTCGGATCCTCGAACCAGTCCTTGCGATAAGCCCAGCCGACGGCGTCGCCCTCGAGCGGGATGGCCCAGTATTTGCCGCTGTTGGACGGGTACTCGGCGTAGTATTTCACCGTCGCCGGCGCCATGACTTCGCTGAGCTTGTGCTTGTTGAAGAATTCGGTCAGGTCGACATAGTGACCGCCGGTCGCGCCGGCACCGAGCCACTGGCTGTCGCCGACGACGAGGTCGTAGGCGTCGCCCTTGGCGTTGAACTCGGTGAAGGCCTTGGTCTGGAAATCCGACCACGGCGTCGTCTCGACCGTGACCGTGTCGCCGGATTCCTTGGAATATTCGTTGACGAGTTCCTGCAGATAGTTCGCCGGATCCCATTCGGCCCAGAAGATCGTCAGATCTTCCGCTGCCGCGCTCGCGACACCGACCAGCGTGAAGCCGACGCCGGCAAGCAAGCCCGTAAAGGTCTTCCTCAGCATTGCAGCATTCCCTCCCTTTTGCGCTGTCGCATTGCCGCAGGGGCGACAGCCCGCCTTCCCGTGGTCCGGTCAGGCCCCCTTCTTGCGCGGTCTCCCTGTCTCTCCCTCGGCCGGCGCCGGTCCGGTGGCCGCGGTCTCTCCCTCCGCTGCCTCCGCCTTCGCCGTCCGGATCAATGCCCTCGCCGCCCAGCTGGCCACGTCCTCGGCCGCGTCGACGTCCAAACCCCACAGATCCTTGAGGATCACGATCGCCTCGATGCCGAACAGCAGCGACAGCGCCTGTGTGACCCTCTCCGTCCTCTCGCGGCCGATCTCGGCCGCCAGCGGCTCGACCGCCGCCTTCAGCAGGCCGCGGCGGTTGCCGCGCACGACCCGCGCCTCGGTGCCGAGCGTCCCGGCCCGCCGACGCTGCCACTGGTCGAGCGCCAGCAGCAGAGCCGCCCGATGCGTCGCCTCGAACGCCTCCATCCGGTGGAAGGCGAAGCCGAACAGCGCCGCGACATTGGCCTCGGCATCCTCCGTCTCGGCCCTCCAGCCCAACACCGGACCGAGCGCCTCGTCCACGGCGGCCTGAATCATCGCCGCCTGGCTGGGGAAATAGCGATAGGCCGTCGCGCGCGACACGCCCGCCGCCTCCGCCACGTCCGAGACCGACGGACTGCCGCCATCCTGCATGAGCCGGATGGCGGTATCCAGCATCAGCCGCTTCATGCGGCCGCGCGGTCCCTTCTCGACCTCCCCCCGGAGCTGGCCTTGACCTGAGACTGACATGCCAATACGATACGCGTGTCTCAGAATAAAAGCAATCGATCTGTTCGCGCCCCGATCATCGGGGAGGATGACGCAGGACGCGAAAGACCAGCAATTCCAGGGCGTTACAACGCGGACTCGCCCGAGTCCGCGACGCCTGTCGCTTGCCTCGGGAAACCCGGGAGCGGCGATCCCGGGGGCAGGAATGTCGCGCATCTACATCGTCGGCACGGCCGACACGAAGGGCGAGGAACTCATCTTCCTCAAGGGCGTCATCGACGCCGCCGGCATGGAGACCGTCCTCGTCGACGTTTCGACCCGCCCCGCCTCGATCGCCGCCGAAATCCCCCCCGAGGCGGTGGCGGCGCTTCATCCGGAGGGTGCGCGGGCCGTGCTCGGCCTTTCCGATCGCGGCACCGCCGTCTCGGCCATGGGCGAGGCCTTCGCGCGCTTCATCGCCGGCCGCGACGACATCGGAGGCGTGATCGGTATCGGCGGCGGCGGCGGCACGTCGATCGTGACCGCGGGCATGCGGCGGCTTCCCATCGGCCTTCCCAAGCTGATGGTCTCGACGCTCGCCGCCGGCGATGTCGGCGCCTATGTCGGCGTCTCGGACATCGTGATGATGCCGTCCGTCACCGATCTCGCGGGCCTCAACCGCATCAGCCGCACGGTGCTGCAGAACGCCGCCCATGCCATCGTCGGCATGGTGCGCTATCCGGTCGTCGAGACCTCCGGCCTGCCGCCGATCGGCCTCACCATGTTCGGCGTCACCACGCCTTGCGTCACGCGGGTGGCCGAACTCCTGCGCGGCGAGCACGACTGCATGGTGTTCCACGCGACGGGCACCGGCGGGCGCAGCATGGAGAAGCTCGTCGACAGCGGCCTGCTGGTCGGTCTTGTCGACGTCACGACGACGGAGATCGCGGATCATCTGGTCGGCGGCGTGCTCTCGGCCGGGGCCGACCGCCTCGGCGCGGTGGCGCGCAGCGGCATCCCCTATGTCGGCTCGCTCGGCGCGCTCGACATGGTCAATTTCTGGGCCATGGACACTGTGCCGGTAGAGTTCCGCGACCGGACTCTCTACCGCCACAATCCGAACATCACGCTGATGCGCACCACGGTGGAGGAGAACCGCGCCATCGCCGCCTTCATCGCGGAAAAGCTCAATGCCTGCGAGGGCGAGGTGCGGCTGCTGATCCCGGAAAAGGGCGTCTCGGCGCTCGACGTCGAGGGCGGCCCCTTCTTCGATCCCGAGGCCGACGCCGCGCTGTTCGACACCATCGAGGCGCTTCTCGTCCAGACCGGGCGGCGACGCATCCTGCGCCTGCCGCTTCACATCAATGACCCGGCCTTCGCCGATGCGCTGGCCCGGGAGTTCCGCGCGATCAGCGCACAAGCATGAAAGGAAGGCGGATGCCGTTCATTCCGCGCCGACAGATCCTCGAAAAGTTCAACGACATGGTGGCGCGCCGCGTGCCGATCATCGGCGGCGGCGCCGGCACGGGCCTGTCGGCCAAATGCGAGGAGGCGGGCGGGATCGACCTGATCATCATCTACAATTCCGGACGCTACCGCATGGCCGGTCGCGGCTCGGCGGCGGGCCTGCTCGCCTATGGCAACGCCAACGAGATCGTGAAGGACATGGCGCACGAGGTGCTGCCGGTCGTCCGCCACACGCCGGTTCTGGCCGGCGTCAACGGCACCGACCCCTTCCTGCTGATGCCGCATTTCCTGGCGGAGCTGAAGGCGATGGGCTTTTCCGGCGTCCAGAACTTCCCGACCATCGGCCTCTTCGACGGCGTGATGCGCGCGAGCTTCGAGGAGACCGGCATGGGCTTCGGCCTCGAGGTCGACATGATCCGCGCGGCGCACGAGATCGACCTCCTGACGACGCCCTATGTCTTCAATGCCGAGGAATCGCGCGCGATGGCGGAGGCCGGCGCCGACATCATCGTCGCCCATATGGGCGTCACCGTCGGCGGAGCGATCGGCGCGACATCGGCAAAGACGCTGGCGGACTGCGTCGGCGAGATCGACGCCATCGCCGAGGCGGCGATGGCGGTCAGGAAGGACGTCATCATCCTCTGCCATGGCGGCCCGATCGCCCAGCCCGAGGATGCCGGCTGGATCCTGCAGCGCACGGCCAACTGCCACGGTTTCTACGGCGCCTCCAGCATGGAGCGGCTGCCGGTCGAGGTCGCGCTCACCGACCAGACGCGGCGTTTCAAGGCGCTGACCTTCTAGAACGACAAAGACGAGGGAGGATGCCATGTCCGAGGGACAGTTCGTCATCGCCGCCGAGACCGAGCCCGAGGTGCTCGACTGGGGCCGCCTCAGATGGATGAGCCACCCGCCGAAGACCGGCGCCGACCAGTTGACCGTCATCGACGTGACGCTCTCGCCCGGCAAGGGCCACAACTTCCACAAGCATCCCGACCAGGAAGAGGTGATCTATGTCACCGGCGGCCGGGTGGAGCAGTGGCTGGGGATGGAGAAGCGGATCCTGACGGTCGGCGACTCGGCCTTCATCCCCGCCGGCCTCGTCCATGCCTCGTTCAATGCCGGAGCCGAGGATGCGCATGTCGTCGCCATTCTCGGCCCCTGCATCGGCCAGAACGGCTATGTTTCGGTCGAGGTCGGCAGCGAGGCGCCCTGGAAGGACCTTCGCTGACACGCCCGATCTGCGCCGGCGGGGCAGCAAGATCCCGCGGCGCTTCCAGTTGAACCGCGATCTCGGGAGGATCCGATGCCCAACACCTATCCGAAGCTGCACAACGCCGCCTGGCCGGGCGTCGTCGGCAAGGGCGGCGACAGCGAGCCGATCATTCCGCTCGATACGCTGCTGCGCCTCACGGCCAATGCCGAGGTCGACGGCGTCAGGTTCGACGGCATCGACCTCTTCATCACCGCGCCACATTTCGACATCGACAGCGACAAGGACGCGGTCAAACGGATGACCGACCACATCGCCTCCTACGGGCTGAAGGTCGGTTCCTTCGTGGCGCCGATCTGGGGCGGCGCAGGCGGTGGTTCGGCGATGGGCACGGCCGACGAGCGCAAGCGGTTCCTCGAGCAGGTCCGCAAGGCCTGCGCCATCGGCCAGCAGATGCGCGAGCTCGGCATCCGGCCGACCGGCGGCATCCGCATCGATTCCTCCGTCGGCGTCGAGGCCTGGGACAAGGACCCGGAGGCCAACACCAGGCTGATCGCCCGCACCTTCTCCGAGGCCGCCGACATCGCCGAGGACTATGATGAGTTCCTCGTCGCCGAAGGCGAGATCTGCTGGGGCGGCATGCATTCCTGGCGCGAGATGGTGAAGCTCCTGGAGATGGTCGACCGGCCCGGCGTCGTCGGCTACCAGGCCGACATGGCGCATTCGATGCTCTACACGCTCGGCTACAATGCCGAGCAGGATCGCATCCTGCCGAAGGACTATGACTGGTCGGACAAGGCGACGCTCGATGCCGCCTATCGCAAGGTCGCCGATGCGCTCCGGCCCTGGACGATGGATTTCCACGTCGCGCAGAACGACGGCACCGTCTTCGGCTCCGGCGATCACGAGAAGACCGGCCGCCACTGCCGCGTCGACGATCCGAACGGCCGCCTCGATATCGTGAAGCATGCCGGCTACTGGCTGCGCGACCGCGAGGGCAACCTCACCAAGCGCATGCGCCACATCTGCTGGGACGGATGCATGTTCCCGAACAGCGTCATGGAGAGCCAGGACACCTGGAACAAGGTGCTCGGCGCCATGATCAAGGTGCGCGAGGCGCATGGCTGGTCTGAGTAGCGCTCCCCTTTTCTTTCCTGCCCTCTCCAGCCTTGCCGGGGAGAGTCGGAGAGGGGGGCGCCGGGCGTCGGAGGGGACATCCGCGAAGAGAACCCTCCCCCTGGCCCTCGCCCGCCTTGCGGAAGAGGAAATCATCGCTGCCTGCCTGTGTCCTGCTGCACGATGTGGCGGCCGGGCACTCTTCACGATCGGGAGGATTTCATGACGAAGACGCTGAATGTGGGCATGGTCGGCTATGGCTTCATGGCCCGCGCCCATTCCAATGCCTGGGTGAAGGCGCCGCACTTCTTCGATACCGGCTACAAGCCGGTGCTGAAGGCGGTCGCTGCCCGCAACACCGGGAAGGCGACCGCCTTCGCGCAGCAATGGGGCTACGAGGCCGTCGAGAGCGACTGGCGGCGGCTCGTCGAGCGGCCCGACATCGACGCCATCGACATCTGCGTGCCGAACGATCTTCACGCCGAGATCGCCATCGCGGCCGCGAAGGCCGGCAAGATGGTGCTCTGCGAGAAGCCGCTGGCGCGCACCGAGGCCGAAGCGCTGCCGATGGTCGAGGCCGTCGAGGCCGCCGGCGTGCCGAACATGGTCTGGTACAATTACCGCCGCGTTCCGGCCGTGACGCTGGTCAAGCGCATGATCGACCAGGGCCTGCTCGGCCACATCTACCACTACCGCGCCAAGTTCCTGCAGGACTGGACGATCTCGCCCGACGTGCCGCAGGGCGGCGCCGCCACCTGGCGCCTCGACGTGGAGGCTGCCGGCTCGGGCGTCACGGGCGACCTGCTCGCCCACTGCCTCGACACCGCCATCTGGCTGAACGGCTCGATCGCCAGCCTCACCGCCATGACCGAGACCTTCGTCAAGGAGCGCAAGGACGCGGTGACCGGCGCCATGCGGCCGGTCGGCATCGACGATGCCTCGGCGGTGCTCACCCGCTTCGCCAACGGTTCGCTCGGCACCTTCGAATCGACCCGCTACGCGCGCGGCCACAAGGCGGCCTATACGCTGGAGATCAACGGCGAGAACGGCTCGCTCGCCTGGGACCTGCACGACCTCAACCGCGTGTCGTGGTTCGATCATCGCACGCCCGGCCAGCTGCGCGGCTGGACCTCGATCCTCGTGACCGACGGCGAGCATCCCTATCTCGGCAAGTGGTGGGTGCCGGGGCTCATCATCGGCTACGAGCATTCCTTCGTGCATCAGGTGGCCGATTTCCTCGACGGCCTCGCGTCCGGCAAGCCCGCCGCGCCGACTTTCCGCGACGCGCTGGAGACGACCCGCGTCTGCGACGCGATCATCGCCTCCGGCAAGAGCGGCGCCTGGGTCGATCTCGGCGCGGCCGGGTGACGCCATGCGCTTCGGCTTCAACCTCCTTCTGTGGACCGCGCATGTCGAGGAGGAGCACCGCCCGATCCTCGATGCGCTGAAGGCCGCCGGCTATGACGGCGCCGAGATCCCGATCTTCGGCGGCGATCCGGCGCATTTCGAGAAGGTGCGCCGCTGGCTGGGCGAGGCCGGCCTCGCGGCGACCGGCGTCGGTGTCATGCCCGGCAACGGCAAGGACGCCATCTCGCCCGATCCGGCCGAGCGCGCCGGTGCGCTCGACCATCTGAAATGGCTGGCCGACTGCACGGCGGCGCTCGGCGCCGATCTCGTCTGCGGCCCGCTGCACCAGACGCTGGGTCGCTTCTCGGGGCGCGGCCCGACCGCCGACGAGCAGAAATGGTGCGTCGAGGTGCATCGCGAGGCGGCCGCCTATGCCGAGAAGGCCGGCGTCGCCTATTCGATCGAGCCGCTCAACCGCTTCGAGTGCTATTTCCTCAACACGGCCGCGGCGGCGAAGGCGCTGGTCGACGCGGTCGGCGCGCCGAACCACGGCTATCTCTACGACACTTTCCACTTCCACATCGAGGAGAAGAGCCAGGTAGCCGCCATCGCCGCGACGGCCGGGACGTTCAATCACGTCCATATCTCGGAGAACGATCGCGGCACGCCCGGTTCCGGCCAGATCGACTTCGCCACCATCATACGGGCGCTGAGGGCGTCCGGCTATGACGGCTGGATGACCGTCGAGGCCTTCGGCTCGGCCCTCCCCGACATCGCCGCCGCCACCCGCGTCTGGCGCCCGCTCTTCGATAAGCCCGAGGACGTCTATCTCGGCGCGATCCGCGTGATGAAGGAGAGCTGGGAGAGGGCGTGAGGGGTCCTGCTCTCGGGAGGCGAGACAAGCCGTCGGCATTGTGCTTCGCTGGTGAAAACAGCAGGAGGAACGCGCCATGGCCGCCACCAACGGAACCGCTCTCGTCACCGGAGCCTCGCGCGGGCTCGGCGCCGCAATCGCCAAGGGCCTCGGCGCCGCGGGCTTTGCCGTTGCCGTGAACTATGCCCATGACGATGCCGGGGCGGGGGAAACGGTCGCCGCCATCGAGGCGGCCGGCGGCAGGGCCAAGGCCTTCCGCTTCGACGTCACCGACAAGGCGAGCGTCCGCCACGGCATGGCCGAGATCGCGCACGAGCTCGGCCCGGTCACGGTCATCGTCAACAACGCCACCGGCCCGCAGCCGACCTTGCCGATCGAGGAGCAGAACTGGGATACCCATCTCGACCAGCTCCGCTTCTTCGTGAAGGCGCCGCTGCTCATCCTCCAGGAGGTCATCGCCGACTGGAAGGCGAACCGCGCCGGCCGAGTCATCAATATCGGCAGCGAGGTGGTCGACATGGGCAATCCCGACTTCGGCCACTATGTCGCCGCCAAGGCGGCGATGGTCGGCCTCACCCGCTCCTGGGCCAACGAGCTCGGCAGCTACGGGATCTGCGTCAACCTCGTCGCGCCGGGCTTCATCCCCGTCGAGCGCCATTCCGACACGACCGCCGAGACGCTGGAGGCCTATCGCCGACTCGTCCCGCTCGGCCGCCAGGGCACGCCCGACGACATCGCGGCGATGGTGGTCTTCCTCGCCTCGCCCGGCGCCGGCTTCATCACGGGCCAGACCTTCGCGGTGAATGGCGGGCGCACCCTCGCCTGAAAGGGTTGACCGCGGCGGCGGGCGGAGGCGAGAAGGGGTCCGTTCCCCTTCCGCCATGGAGCGCTCCGATGCCCGCCTTCGGCCGCGACGATTTCACGATGCGCCAGGCCGATCTCGCCGACCTGCCGGCCTGCTACCGCATCTGCATGCTGACCGGCGATCTCGGCAACGACGCCACGCCGCAGAACGACGATCCCGACATTCTCGGCCATCTCTATATCGGCAACTACATCGTGCTGGAGCCCGAGTTCGCTTTCGTGATCGACGGGCCGAACGGCGTCGCGGGCTATGTCTGCGGCGCGCGCGACAGCCGACGGTTCTATGAGCGGATGGAAAAGGAGTGGCTGCCGCAGCTGCGCGCGCGCATTCCCGATCCCGGCCCCGACGCGAGCACATGGCGGATGAGCGATTCGAAGCGCCGGCTCGTTCACGACTATCGCAACTATTATCCGCCGGCGCTTGAGGCCGACTATCCCTCGCATGGCCATATCGACCTGCTGCCGGAGGCGCAGGGGCATGGCTGGGGGCGGCGGCTCCTGGAAACGCTGATGGAGAAGCTCGCCGCGGACGGATCGCCCGGCCTTCATCTCGGCGTGGCGCGCGACAATCTTCCGGCGCTCGCCTTCTATCGCAAGCTCGGCATGGTCCAGCTCGAGACGCCGGACATGGACCCGCGCGGCGTGATCATGGCGAAGCGGCTGCGCTGAGCGCCGCCTCCCTCGCCACGCCTTCGAGATGGGCAACGAGCGCGGCGCCGGTCTCTGCGACCGGCCGGTCGTTGACGATCACGCAGTCGGCCATCAGGCGGCCGGCAAAGGCGCTCTCGCGCTCGAGCCGCTCGGCGATCGACTGCGGCGTCTCGCGTCCGCGCGCGGCGAGCCGCGCCGCGAGAACCGCCGGCGGCGCCGTGATCTCGACGACGCTCATCCGCGCGAAGCGGGCGCGCGCCTCCGGCAGGGCGCCGCGCGAGAGATTGCAGACGACGACACGCCCGGCCCGGATCGCGCTAGAGACGTCGCCGCCGAGCGCATAGCCGAGCCCGTGCGCCCGCCAGCAGAGCGCATAGGCGCCCGCGGCCGCGGCGGCATCGAAGGCGGCGGCGTCGATGGTGTCGTGATCCTCGAAGGCGTTGGCGGCCCGCGTGACGAGGCGGCGCGCGAAATGGAACTCCGCGCGCGCCGCGAGCGCCGCCTTCGCATGCGCGATCAGCGTATCCTTGCCGGCGCCGCTCGGGCCGACGATGGCGACGAGGGCACCGGTCATGGTCGCCTCACGACACCCGCGTGCCTTCGCGCCAGACCTGGCGCACGATCGGCGTCGTCTCGACCAGATGCACGCGTACGAGGTCCGCGCGCTTGCCGGGCTCCAGCGCCCCGCGATCATGGAGCCCCGTCGCCTCGGCCGGCGCCCTGGTGACGGCCCGGATGGCGGTGGCGAGGTCGATATTCGCCGCCCGGCGCGGCAGCTCGAAGGCCGACATCAGCAGGCTCGCCGGAACATAGTCCGAGGAGAGGATGTCGAGCAGCCCGGCGCGGGCGAGTTCCTCGGCGGCGACATTGCCGGAATGCGAGCCGCCGCGGACGATGTTCGGCCCGCCCATCATCACGACGATGCCGGCGTCGTGCAGCGCCTCGGCGGCCTCGACCGTCGTCGGGAATTCGGCGACGGCGACGCCCTCGCGCGCAGCCTCGGCGGCGTGCTCGGCGGTGGCGTCGTCATGGCTCGCCAGAACGGCACCGGCCCGCTCGGCGATCTCGATCAGCTTCGCCCGGTTCTCCTTGGCATAAAGCGCGTGCAGCTCCAGCCGCTGGCCGACCAACTGGTCGACATGCGCCTCCGACACGTCCTTGCGGCGGATATAGAAGCGGCGCCAGGTCTCGAGGTCGCGGAACTGGCGCTGGCCGGGCGTGTGGTCCATCAGCGACATGAGATGCACCGGATGGCGGGCCATCAGCGTCTCGAGATGCTCGATGACGTCCGGCGTCGCGATCTCGCAGCGGATATGCGTGCGATGATCGGCCCGCAGATGCCCCGTCCGCCGCGCCTGGTCGACCGCGTCGGCCAGCGTCTGCAGGTCGGCGCCGATCGACTTGATGTCGATGTCGGAACCGGCCCTCAGCGAATCGAACACCGTGGTGATGCCGGCGGCGGCGATCTGCGCGTCATAAGCCATCACCGAGGCGAGCGCATGCCAGCGCACATGCGGGCGCGGCGAAAAATGGCTCTCGAGATGATCGGTGTGGAGTTCCACGAGGCCGGGGATGAGGTGGTCGCCGGCAAGGTCCATGCCCCGCTCGGGTGCCTTGCCCTCGCCGATCTCGGCGATCCGCCCATCGTCTACCGCCAGCCAGCCTTCCTCCACGACACGGTCGGGGAGCACCAGCCGGGCATTCTCGATCACATAGCTCTTCGGGTCGGTCATCGCGGCGCTCTTGGGTCCGATGCTGGCAGCCGCGCCGGGGGGAATCGTGGCGCGACGGGTCTCACTCAATGTGTTCAAGCCGCCTTTTCGGTGGCGAAGGCGGCCATGTCGACGACGCGGTCGGCGACCTTGTCGCGCACATCCTCGTCATGGAAGATGCCGACGATCGCGACGCCCGCCTTCTTCTTTTCCTCGATCAGGCGGACGACGACGGCCCGATTCGCGGCGTCGAGCGAGGCCGTCGGCTCGTCGAGCAGCAATAGCGGCCGATCGGGCGCAAGGCCACGGGCAATGTTCACGCGCTGCTGCTCGCCACCGGAAAAGGTGCCGGGCGGCAGGCTCCACAGCCGCTCGGGAACGTTGAGCAGCGTCAGCAGCCGCTCGGCGCGGCACCAGGCCTCCTGCCGGCCGAGGCCGCCCTCCGCCGCCGAAGCGGCGACGATGTCGAGCGCCGAGACGCGCGGGATGACGCGCAGGAACTGGCTGACATAGCCCATGACATGGGCGCGCAGCGCGAGGATGCGGCGCGGCTCCGCCGTCGCGACGTCGACCATGCCCTCGCCGTCACGCACCAGGATCGAGCCGGTGTCGCAGCGGTAGTTTCCGTAGATCATCTTGAGGATCGACGACTTGCCGGCCCCGGACGGGCCGCCGAGCACGACGCATTCGCCCGGCCGCGCCGCGAAGGAGACGTTGTCGACGACGCGGATGCGCAGCCCGTCGCGCAAATGCAGTGTGAAGGACTTGGCGACCCCGGAGAGGCGGACGAGAGGTTCGGTCATGCTGCGAGCACCGATGAAACGAGAAGCTGGGTATAGGCTTCGCTGGGATCGTCGAGCACCTGGTCGGTGAGCCCCGTCTCGATGACGCGGCCATGGCGCATGACCATGATCCGGTGCGAGAGCAGCCGCGCGACGGCGAGGTCATGCGTGACGATGACGACCGCGAGGCCGAGTTCGGCGACGAGCCCGCGTAGCAGATCGAGCAGCCGCGCCTGCACCGAGACGTCGAGGCCCGAGGTCGGCTCGTCCATGAAGACGAGACGGGGATGCGTGACAAGGTTGCGCGCGATCTGCAGGCGCTGGCGCATGCCGCCGGAGAAATCGCGCGGCAGGTCGTCGATGCGGTCGCCGTCGATCTCGACGCGGCCGAGCCAGTCGAGCGCGGTGCCGCGGATGCGGCCGTAATGCCGCTCGCCGACCGCCATCAGCCGTTCGCCGACATTGCCGCCGGCCGAGACGCTCATGCGGAGCCCCTCGCGGGCGTCCTGACGCACGAAGCCCCAGTCGGTCCGTAGCAGGAAGCGCCGCTCGGCCTCGGTGAGCGCGAAGAGATCGCGAACGGCGCCGTCGCGCATGCGGTAGTGGACGCTGCCGGCGGTGGGCGGCGTCTCGGTCGCCAGCAGCTTCAGCAGCGTCGACTTACCGGAACCGGATTCGCCGACGACGGCCAGCACCTCGCCTTCGTAGAGATCGAAGGACACGGCCTCGCAGCCGATGCGCGGGCCGTAATGCTTGGACAGACCACGGGCTGTGAGCAGCGGGGCGTCGTTCATGCCGCGTCCTCCTCGTCCTCGCCCGGATCCGGCAGCGGATCGAGGCGGAAGCTGTAGCCATATTTCTCGAAGCCGAGGCTCTCGTAGAAGCGATGCGCCTTTTCGGAGCGGATGTTCGAGGAGAGCGCCACCTTGTAGGCCCCCTTCGCCGCCGCGATCGCGAAGGCACGCCGCATCATCCAGCGGCCGATGCCGCCGCCCTGCTCGCCTTCCGCGACGACGACATTCTCCACCAGCGCCGTCGGTGTGCCCCAGTGGGCGATGTTGTCGATGACCATCAGCGCGAAGGTCCCGACGATGCGCCCGTCGCGCTCGGCGAGATGGATCGCGTAATCCGGATAGGCCGCGAAACGCGCGAAAATCGCCCGCGCCTCATCGAGCGGGATCACGCGGCCATTGTTGAAGCTCGGCTGGCCGTAGAGATCCAGCAGCGCCGGCAGGTCGGCCTCTTCCGCCTTTCTGAGCGACAACCCGGTCATGGGCGTTGCCCCGCGGGATCGGCCGCCATGCTTCCGCGATGGCCTGCCTCGCGGCGCGAGGTGCAGAAATCGCTGTCCGAGCACACGAACATGCGCCCGCCGCGATCGTCGAGCACGACCTCGTCGAGATAGACGTTTGCCGCGCCGCAGAGCGCGCAGGGCTTGTCGAAGCGCTGCACCTCGAAGGGATGATCCTCGAAATCGAGGCTCACCACATCGGTATGCGGAGGCACGGCATAGATCCGCTTCTCGCGACCGGCGCCGAAGAGCTGCAGGGCTGGCGAGCGATTCATCTTCGGATTGTCGAATTTCGGCGTCGGCGAGGGGTTCATCACATAGCGCCCCGCCACCTCGACCGGATAGTCATAGGTCGTGGCGATATGGCCGTGCCGCGCGATGTCCTCGTAGAGCTTCACATGCATCAGCCCGTAATCGGCGAGCGCATGCAGCCGCCGCGTCTCCGTCTCGCGCGGTTCGAGGAAGCGGAGCGGCTCGGGGATCGGCACCTGGAAGACGATCACCTGCCCTTCGGCGAGCGGCGTCTCCGGAATGCGGTGACGGGTCTGGATGATCGAGGCCTCGGCGGTTTTCGTCGTCGTCGCGACGCCGGCCGTCTTGGCGAAGAACTTGCGGATCGAGACGGCGTTGGTGGTGTCATCCGAGCCCTGGTCGATGACCTTCAGCACGTCCTCCGGTCCGATCACCGCCGCCGTCACCTGCACGCCGCCCGTGCCCCAGCCGTAGGGCATCGGCATTTCGCGGCTCGCAAACGGCACCTGATAGCCGGGAATGGCGATCGCCTTCAGGATCGCGCGGCGGATCATCCGCTTCGTCTGCTCGTCGAGATAGGCGAAGTTGTAGCCGGTGGCGGTGGCGGCGTTGGAGAGAGCCCCCTCCCTGCCCTCCCCCCTTCGGGGAGAGGGTTCTCCGGCCGTACCGGTTGTCACCGCCTGCCCCTCAGAGCGAACAACGACATCCATGCCGGCCGCAGCGGCGGCCTCTCCTCCCTTGTGGGAGAGAGCTGGAGAGGGGGGTGCCGCCACAGCCGCGTCGATGGAAACGGGATTGGCGCTCATTCCGCCGCCTCCTTCATCTCTGCCCGCGCGGCCGCATGCTCGGCGCGCATCATCCTGACGAGGCCGAGTTCGGCCTGGAAATCCACGTAGTGCGGCAGCTTCAGATGCTCGACGAAGCCGGTCGCCTGAACGTTGTCGCAGTGCGAGAGCACGAATTCCTCGTCCTGCGCCGGGGCGACGACGTCCTCGCCGAATTCCCGCGTCCGGAGCGCGCGGTCGACCAGCGACATCGACATCGCCTTGCGCTCGCTCTGCCCGAAGACGAGACCATAGCCGCGCGTGAACTGCGGCGGACGCTCGGCCGAGCCGTGGAACTGGTTGACCATCTGGCATTCGGTGAGCGCGACCGGGCCGAGCGGAACGGCAAAGCCGAGTTCCTCGGGGACGAATTCCGCCGTCACCTCGCCGAAGCGGATCTCGCCGACAAAGGGATGCGTGCGGCCGAAGCCGCGCTGCGTCGAATAGCCGAGCGCGAGCAGGAAGCCCTCGTCGCCGCGCGCCAGCGCCTGGAGCCTGAGATCGCGGTCGGCCGGGAAATCGAGCGGCTCGCGCGTCAGGTCGCCGACCGCGCCGTCCGTCTCGCCCGCCTCGCGCTCGATGAGATCCTCGCCGCCGAGAAGATCGGTGACGCGCGGCACGGCGGCGGTCTCAGCGGCCGCCTCGGCCGGCGCCGGCGGGGTGACGCCGGCGGCGAGCATGAAATCGATCAGGCGGTGCGTGTAGTCGAAGGTCGGGCCGAGCACCTGCCCGCCGGGCAGATCCTTGAAGGTCGCCGAGATGCGACGCTCGATCGCCATCGCCGCCGTGTCGAGCGGCTTGGAGGCGCCGAAGCGCGGCAGCGTGGTGCGGAAGGCGCGGACGAGGAAGATCGCCTCGATCAGATCGCCGCGCGCCTGCTTGATGGCAAGCGCCGCCAGCGCCGGATCGTGGAGCGAGCCCTCGGCCATCACGCGGTCGACGGCGAGCGAGAGCTGGTGCTCGATCTGCGCCGGGTCGATCTCGGCGATCTCGGCGGGCCCGCGCCGCTCATGCGCGAGCAGCGCATGGGCATTGTCGATGGCGGCCTCGCCGCCCTTCACCGCGACATACATCAGCCGGCCTCCACGATGCGTGTTGTGCGGGGCAGCGCCGCCACCGCCTCGGGCGCGACCAGGACGAGATCGACGCCGCGCGGGAACAGCGCGCGGTTCTCCGCGAGCTCGGCCGTGAGGCGGGCGGGCCATGGCGCGACGCCGAGCCGCCGCTCGCCGTCGATGCCCGGCCCTGCGAGGCGGAGTGCGCCGCTCGCGGAGAGCGCCGAGACGCATGCGACGATCGTCGTCGAGCGGTCGGGATAGGCGTCGTCGCCGACGGAGAAGCTGCCGAGCGGCGGCAGCGCATCGAGGTCGGAGACGAGCGCGAAGGCGGCTTCCTTCGGATCGGCCGTGAGCCGCGCCCCGGTGTGGAAGGTGAGATAGGCGGCGACCGATCGATCGGCGGCGAGCGGCGGATCGAGCCAGACCGCCGTCTCGTGGTCGGTGAGCGCCAGCGCGGCGGCGGCGAGGCCGGCGGCAAGCCCGGCAGGCGGAACGAGGCGTGCCCCGAGGCGCTGCACCCGGCCCGGCCGTGCGAAGGCGTCCATCAGCGTTCGGAATGTCGACTGGGCATCGAGCACGGGATCGGCGAAGCCGGTGCTGTCGGCTGCGAGCATCGTCAGTCCTCCCCGCGGACCATGGTGAAGAAGTCGACGCGCGTCGCGGCGACGCGGCGCGCCTTCGTCTCGGCCTCGGCTGCGATGCGCGCCCGGACGGGCTCCAGCGCCGCCTCGACCGCGTCGCGCTCCACGCCCTGCCAGAGCCCGTCGAGAATGGCGGCGAGCCGCGCCTTCGCCGCGTCGCGGCCGAGCTGATAGGCAAAGCCGGTGCGGCCGTCCTCGAGGCGGATCGCCGCCCGCGTGACCGTCGCCTCGCCGAGATTGAACGGCCTTCCGTCGCCGCCGGCCCGGCCGCGCAGCATCACGAGCCCGCTCTCCGGCACGCGGATATCGCTCGCCGCCGGCACGGGGCCGAGCGCGGCCAGCGCCGCTTCGAGTTCCTCGCGGTGCGCCACGGCCGTCGCGGCCATCAGCGCCTGCCGCGCGGCGATCCCGCCGGCCGCCGATCCGGACTGGACTTCCGCATGAGGCGGCGACCCGCCCCCGCCCTGTCCCTGCCCGCCCGTCGCTCCGACGGACCGGATGCCGCCCTGCTCGGTCATGATCTCACTCGCCGCTTCCGCTTCGATTTGTCTAATGGTATAGACAACTCCATGAGCCAGTCCAGTGACGATTTCATGACGGAAGCCGCCAGCGAGGCCGACCATCGCGCCGGCGAGACCGACACCTCGCCCTCCGTCGCGCCCGCCGGTCTTTCCCGCGGCGGCGGCATCGCCGCCTGGCGGCAGATCGCCGACGAACTCGCCGCCGAGATCGGCGCCGGCCGCCTTGCCTCGGGCACGCAACTGCCGACCGAGAGCCAGCTGGCGCTGCGCTTCGGGGTCAACCGCCACACGGTGCGGCGCGGCCTCGCCGAGCTCGCGCAGCGCGGGCTGGTGCGGGCGACGCAGGGACGCGGCACATTCGTCGAGGCGCAGCCGATCCGCTATCCGATCGGCCCGCGCACCCGCTTCTCCGAGATCGTCTCGCAAGCCGGCCGCGAGGCCGGGGGCAGGCTGCTCGCCGCCGCGACCCTCGCCGCCGATGCCCGCATCGCCTCGAGCCTCGGCCTTGCCGAGGGCGCGCCCGTCATCCGCCTCGATACGCTGCGCTTTGCCGACGGCACGCCGATCTCGTTCGGCAGCGGCTATTTCCCGCTGCCCCGATTCGCGCATCTCGCCGATGCCTACCGCGCCGAGGGCGCCATCACGCCGGCGCTCGCCGCCTGCGGCGTCGCCGATTACCGCCGCCTCGAGACACGCATTTCCGCCCGCCCCGCCGCCGCCGAGGAAGCCGCGCTGCTCGATCTCGCGCCCGGCCGGCTGCTGCTCGTGGTCGACAGCGTCAATGTCGACGAGAGCGGCCGGCGCATCCAGTACACGCACGCGCAGTTCTCCGCCGACCGGACGGAGCTCGTCGTCGAAAGCTGACGGCCGGAGAGCTGGCGGCCCGACCGTCAGCTGATCTTCTGCTTGCCGATGATCGCCATGCGCAGGCGCGTCGAGATGAAGTCGATGATCGCGACCGTGACGAGGATCATCAGGATCAGGAAGGCGACCTGCTTCAGTTCGAGCACGCGGATGAGCTCGGTCAGGTAGATGCCGACGCCGCCGGCCCCGACGATGCCGATGATGGTCGCCGAGCGGGTGTTGGATTCGAAATAGTAGAGCACCTGGCTGGCGATGACCGGCAGCACCCCCGGCACGAGGCCGAAGCGCACCTGATGCAGCTTCGAGCCGCCTGCGGCCGAGACGCCCTCCGAGGCCTTGCCGTCGGTCGCCTCGATCGCCTCGGAGAACAGCTTGCCGAACGAGCCGAAATCGGAGCAGGCGATGGCGAGCACGCCCGCGAAGGGTCCGAGGCCGACGACGTTGATCCACATCAGCGCCCAGATGAGCGTGTCCACAGAGCGGATGACGTCGAAGGTTCGCCGCGTGCCGAAATGCACGAAGATGTTCGGGATGACGTTGCGGGCGGCGAGGAAGGCGACCGGGAAGGCCAGGATCGCGGCGGTCAGCGTGCCGAGAAAGGCGATGCCGAGCGTCTCGCCGAGCGCGATGGTGAAGGCCCAGGCGCGGCCTTCGGGGTCGGGCGGGATCATCAGCACGGCGAAGCGGCCGAGCCGCGACAGGCCGTTCAGGATGCGGACCAGCGAGAAGTCGAGCATGACCATCGCGACGATCGCCACCGCCAGCATGGCGAGCGGGATCAGGATGGCGAGGGCGCGGTTCTTCGGCGAGGCGCGGAAGCCCCCCGGATGGCGCTGCTTCAGCCCGTCGAGATCGGCCCTGGCGGCGTCGCCGAGGCCGCGCGGATTGGCGGTGGCGTCGGTCATCGCGCGCCCTCGAAGCCGATCAGGCGGTGGCGGAGCCGCTCGGTGAGCATGTCGATGATGATCACCGTGGCGATGATCATCAGCAGGATGGCGCTGACGTCGGAATAATAGAAGTTGCGGATCGCGACCAGGAACTCCTGGCCGATGCCGCCGGCGCCCACGAAGCCCATGACGCCGGCGCCGCGGACATTGATCTCGAAGCGCAGCAGCGCGTATGAGGCGAAGCCGGGCGCCACCTGCGGCAGCACCGCGTAGCGCACGGTCTGGATCCACGAGGCGCCGGTGGCGCGCATGCCCTCGACCGGCTTCATGTCGATGTTCTCGACCACTTCGGCGAACAGCTTGCCGAGCGCGCCCGTGGTGTGGATCGCCAGCGCGAACACGCCCGCCATCGGGCCGAGGCCGAAGGCGATGACGAAGATCAGCGCGAAGACGATGTCGGGGACGGTGCGGCAGAACTCGAGCAGCCGGCGCGTCACGATGCGCGAGCCGCGGCCGAGCGCGATATTGGCGGAGGCGAAGAAGCAGAGCGCGACGGCGCCGAGCGCGCCCATCAGCGTGCCGAGATAGGCGATGAGGATGGTCTGGCCGAGCAGCGCCAGCCAGCCGGGGAAGTTCCAGTACCAGGCCCTCAGGTCGGCGACCGGATTGCCGGAGGAAAAGTCCGGAATGGTGCGGGAGATGAAGCTGCCGAAATTGCCGATATTGGCGAAGAGCGTCAGCGGCCGGACATGGGCGAGATAGCCGCTCACCAGCGCGAGGACGACGATCGCGACCAGGACGGCGAGACCGCGCAGCCGCCGCGCGGCGACGGCCGAGGCATAGGCCTCGGCGAGGGCGCGGGCCTGCGGCTCGGGAAGGACGGGAACGGCTGTCGCCAAGGGCGTCGCTCTCAACGGAAAAAGAGGAAGGGGCGGCCCGCTGCCGGACCGCCCCAGGAAGCGAAGCTCCGGATCAGGAGCCCTTCTTGCGCTGCTCGTCGTTGAACTTCACCATCTCGACAACCGGCTGGTAGTCGGCGGCCGAGATCGCGGCGAACTCGATGTCCTTGCCGTCCGAGAGACCGTCGAACGCGGCCTTGTCCTTCTCCGGCATCTCGAGGAAGGCGGTCTTGATCTTTTCCTTGAGGTCGGCCGGCAGCGAGGCGAGCACCGAATACGGGCCCTCCGGCAGGAAGTCCGACTTGAAGACGATGCGGAAGTCTTCCTTCTTCATCGGATTGCCGTCGGCGTCCTTGAGCACGCCCTTGGTGATCATGCGCGTCAGGTTGGAATCGTCTTCCGAATTCCAGGAATTGGCGGCGGCGTCGACGGTACCCTGCGCCAGTGCCAGCACGGCGTTGTCATGGCTGCCCGCGAAGACCGCCTCGCCGAAGAACGTGTCGACGTCCTTGCCGTCGCGATGCAGGAAGAAGCGCGGCGCGTTGTTGCCCGAGGTCGAATTCGGGTCGACGAGGGCGAGCTTCTTGCCCTTGAGGTCGTCGATCGACTTGTAGGGGCCGTTGGCCAGCGTGTAGATGACCGAATAATAGCCCGTCAGGCCGTTGGAATGACGCGAGACAGCGACCGGCTCGGTCTCGACGCCGGTGAGCACGGCGCGGGCATAGGACGCGGGGCCGTAGAAGGCGATCTGCGCGTTGCCGGCGCGCTGCGCCTCGATGACGGCGGCGTAGTCGGTCGCGACGGCGAGCTTCACCGGAACGCCCAGCTCCTTCGACAGATAGGCCGTCAGCGGCTGGTAGCGGTCGGTCGTCGTCGAGGCGTTCTCGGCCGGGATGACGGCGAGCGTCAGCTCGGGATACTGCGCCTTCCAGTCGTCGGCAGCGTGCGCGACGCCGGCGAGCGCGAGGCTCGCAAGGGCGGCGCCGAAAAGGGTGCGGCGGTTCAGCATGGGACGTCTCCGTGAGGCTGTTGGCGCGAAAGGGCGCCGGTTGGAACGGGAGTTCAGATCAGGGCGGCGGCAGGCGCGCCGATGAGACCCGCCCTCGGTTCGGGCGCCGGCGCATGGCCGAGCGCCTCGCCGGCTTCGAGGCCGTAGAGGTCGCGGGCGACATCTTCGGTGAGCATCTGCGGCGCCCCGTCGAAGACGACGCGGCCGGCCGACATGCCGATCAGGCGGTCGCAATAGCCGCGCGCGAGATCGAGCGAATGCAGGTTGCAGACGACCGTGATGCCGTAGTGGCGATTGATGCGCAGCAGCGCATCCATCACGACCTTGGTGTTGCGCGGATCGAGCGAGGCGATCGGCTCGTCGGCCAGGATCGCATCCGGCTCCTGGACGAGGGCGCGGGCGATGGCGACGCGCTGCTGCTGGCCGCCGGAAAGGCTGTCGGCGCGCTGGGCGGCGAGCTGCGCGATGTCGAACTGCTCGAGCGCCGCGAGCGCGATCGCGCGGTCCTCCTCGCTCCAGAGGCGGAGCAGCGAGCGGGCCGTCGGCACCTTGGAAAGGCGGCCCATCAGCACATTGGTCAGCACGTCGAGACGGCCGACGAGATTGAACTGCTGGAAGATCATGGCGCAGCGGGCGCGCCAGTCGCGCAGCGCCTTGCCGTCGAGCCGCGTCACGTCGACATCGCCGAAGCGGATCGAGCCCGAGGTCGGGTCGACGAGGCGGTTGACCATGCGCAGCAGCGTCGATTTGCCGGCGCCAGACCGGCCGATCACGCCGACGAAGGAGCCGGCCGGAATGGAGAGGCTCACTCCCGCGACGGCGGTCTTGTTGTTGAACTGACGCGAGACATCGTCCAGCACGAGCATCGGCAATCTCCTGGTTCCCGGGAGAGTGCTGGATGGCTGCGAAACTGGTGTGACAGCCGCGCACCGCGACCTCGGTCACGGCAAGCATCGGACCGTTCTGCATCAAGCGGCTTTGCCGGCTTCGTCATCGCTGCGTCATGGGCCGGCGGCAGCCTTGCCGCGCCCTCCAGCCGCCGGAAAACACCATGCGCCTTCGCGAGACCCCGACCATCGATCCGACGGCGCGCGTCGCCAATTGCGTGCTCGGCCGCTACACCGAGGTGGGCGCCGGATGCGACCTCGCCGAGGTCGAGCTCGGCGACTATTCCTATATCTCGCGCTCGAGCGAGGCGATCTACACGACGATCGGCAAGTTCTGCTCCATCGCCGCCGACGTCCGCATCAATCCCGGCAACCACCCGCACTGGCGCGCCTCGCAATCGCACTTCACCTACCGCGCGTCCTATTATTTCGACGGCGAAGAAGACGAGACGGCGTTCTTCGACTGGCGGCGCGGCCAGCCGGTCACGATCGGCCATGACGTCTGGATCGGCCATGGCGTCGTGATCCTGCCCGGCGTCACGATCGGCACGGGCGCGATCGTGGGCGCCGGCGCCGTCGTGCGAAAGGATGTCGGGGCCTACGAGATCGCGGTCGGCGTTCCTTCGCGGACGGTGAAGCGACGCTTCCCGGAAGCCGTCGCCGAACGGCTGCTCGCCCTTGCCTGGTGGGACTGGCCGCATGAGCGGCTGCACGCCGCGCTTCAGGATTTCCGCGCGCTCTCCGTCGAGGCCTTCCTCGAGCGGCACGGCGGCTGAGACGAAAATTATCTGCAAATACCCCTCGATTTGCAGGTATCGGCGCAAGGTTCCGGCAACAATCGCGGCTTCACAACGGGGCATCCTCCAAGACAGGGTCCCGATGATGAAGACGGTCGGCAGTGTCCTCGATGCGAACAGGGGTGTCGGCCCGGGCTTCGGCCTGTTGCGGCTGATCCTCGCCGTGTCGGTGATCTTCGTCCATTGCTCGCTCGTCGATGGCGGGGCCAATGCCGAGGCCTGGTGGCCCTATGGCGCGCGCTGGGGGCTCGCCAACATGGCCGTGCCGGCCTTCTTCGTGCTCAGCGGCTTCCTCGTCGCCGGCAGCATGGCGCGCAGTCGCGTCGATACGTTCCTGGTCAACAGGGTCCTGCGCCTCGTGCCCGCGCTCGCCGTCCTGGTGGTCGTGACGGCGCTCGTCGTCGGTCCTCTGGTCACGTCGCTGTCGCCCGCCGCCTATTTCGGCGACCGCGGCTTCCTGACCTTCTTCTTCAACGTGCTCGGCCGCCATCAGGACACGCTGCCCGGCGTGTTCGAGCAAAACCCGGAACACATCGTCAACGGGTCGCTCTGGACGCTCTCGCACGAGATGAGCTGCTACATCCTCCTGTGCTTGCTCACCGGCGCCGGCGTGTTCCGGCGGCGGGCGCTCGTGCTCGCCTTTGCCCTCGGCCTCTACGCCGCGGCCAACATCATCTGGCTCGCCGACCGCGCCGGCATCGCGCTGCCGCATCACGAACTGCTGACCTATGTCTTCGTCACGCGCGGCGCCGCCAAGCTCGTCCCCCTCTTCCTCGTCGGCGTGCTCGCCTGGCAATACCGCGCGTCGATCCCGCTGCACTGGCTCCCCGCGGTCCTGTCCGGAGCCGGCCTCGTGGCGGTCGCCATGGCCGGCGACCAGAGCTGGGCAGAGATGCCGCCGGTCTGGGTTCTGACCGCGCCGATGTTCGCCTATGTCGCGATCTATCTCGGTCTCGCGAACTGGTTCGTCATCCCGCTTCTCGTCGGGGTCGACTACTCCTATGGCGTCTATCTCTACGGCTTCACGGTGCAGCAGACGCTGCTGCATCTGATGCCCGGCATCGGCAATTACTGGCTGTTCTTCGCCATCAGCATCGTGCCGACCGTCATCCTGGCGATGCTCTCGTGGCACTTCGTGGAGAAGCCGGCGCTCGGCCTGCGCCACGCGCTGCAAGACCGGGTCGTCCGCCTCGTCGACGGGATCGCGGCCCTGCTTCCCGAGCGGCTGAGCGCCCGCCTCAGCCGCGCCGAGGCACGCTGACGCCCGGCCGCGTGCCGACCTTGGGAACGAAGGCGTCGTAGGTGCCGACCATGAACCAGACCAGCGCGGCGGTTTTGATCGAATAGGGCGAGTCCGAGATCAGCAAGAGCAGGCAGAGATAGGTCGCTACCAGCACCTTGAGCCGCCAGGCATCCGGATTGTCCTCGCGCGCGAAGATGAACAGCGTCCAGAAGCCGACCGCGCCAATAATGCCGATCTCGCTCAGCGTCATCGCATAGCCCGAGTCCGACAGGAACGGCTTGTCCGGCGAGATGCCGAAGGCGGCGTGGACATCGAGCGAGGTCAGAAGGCGCGCCGTCCAGAGCAGCCGGCCTGAGAGGTCGTTCTGCCAGTTCACCTGCGCACTCGTGAAGCCATAGATGGCCAGCGCCAGCATGATCGCCATCGGCAGCACATACCAGACGAGGCGCGGCGGGCGGATCGGCGAAAGGTGGATCGCCGTCGCGGCGATGCAGACATAAAGGCCGAACCGCGCATCGGCCAGGATGATCGGCATGGCGGCCAGAGCGAAGAGGAGCTTCCGCCAGCGCATGTCCTTGCGCACCAGCGCCCAGACATAGAGGATCGCCCCGAAATTGCCGGCCGAGACCGGCTCGAGGAACACCGACGACACGCGGTGCTGGCCGAGGAAGGGAAGGATCGTCCGCGCGTCCGGACGCAGCCCGCTGGCAAAGAGCCCTGACTCCCCGGTGACGTCGCTCGCCGCCACCGTTCCGCGTGCCACATAATATGCAATTATGTTGAAATACTTGATATAAATGTCGAGAAAGAAGTACTCGAACAAGCCGAAACCGAGCACGATGAAGCCGGAGATCAGGGCTGCGCGATCGGCGAGCCGGATGTCGGCATAGCGGCGGCCGAGCGCATAGAAGGTGATGGGGATCAGGAAGTCGCGCACCGACTTCAGATCGATCGCCGGCCGCATCGCCATGAGCAGCAGCATGTAGCTCATGAAGATGCCGAGGATCAGCCACAGCGAGACGCCGCGATTGACCGCCATCACGAAGGCGGCGCTGACGAGCAGCATTTCCGATCCCATGACGAGCGTGTCGGAGATGCGGAAAGCCACCGTATTCACGAGGCAGAGCAAGAGGTTGAAGGTGAGCGCCCCGACGAGGATCGCCGTGATCACCGGCTCGTGCACCCGCTCGCGGAGCGCATCGGCATCGAAGCGGCCATAGGCGGGATCGACGCGGCCGGTGGCGAAGGAGCGCATCGTCAGCGGTCGACGACGCCGACGACGCCGATCGCAACCGAGGCCAGCGGGCCGAGCGAGGCGATGAGATCGCGCACATCCTCGCTGCTGCTCACCCCTGTGGTCGCGACCACGATCACCGCGTCGACATAGCCGAAACTGGCGGCAAGCGTCCGCGTATCGCGCGAGGAACCGCCGTCGATCAGGATGAATTCCTGGCCGTCGCGGTCGGTCCGGTGGCGGCGAAGCTCGGCCAGCGCCGTGCCCTCGCCGGCAAAACGCGTTTCATGAGAGCGGGTTAGCATCGAGAGCGCCGACCGTTCGACGCGCAGCATGGTCGACATGTCGTCGGCCGAGCAGAGCAGCGTCTCCTCGCCGAGATCGGCGAGCGCTCCCGCCAATCCCCGCGCGACGCGCGGCCCGTTTGCGACCGGCCCCGCCTCGATGATGAGGATCGTCGCCGGCAGCTGGTCCGTCAGATGGATCGCAAGTGCCTGTGCCGCCGGAAGAAGTGCCTCCCTGTCCGCGCCGTCCGGATCGGCCGGATCGACCACGGCCTGCCCCTTGCGCTTGAACCAGCGGTGGCGGCGCGAGGGCAGCAGCCCGACGAGTTCGGTGCCGAGACTGCCGCTGATACCGCGCAGCTTCGAGACGGGGTCCGAGGCGAAGAAATCGATGGCGAAGGCGACCCCGACACCGACGATGAGGCCGAACAGCGTTCCGGCCGCGAGCACGATCGACTTCGGCGGCGCCGCGGCCTTGATCGGCGGCACGGCCGGCGAAATGACGCGGGAATTGCTGGTCTGGATCTGCTGCTGGAGGTCCAGTTCCTTGGTGCGGTTCAGGACGGCGTTGTAGACGCTCTGGATGGCGTCGGCGTCGCCCTGCAGTTCACGGGCGCGGATTTCTGCAGTGTTGCTCGAGGCTTGCGTCTGCGTCAGCGCCAGTTCCTGCGCCTTCAGGGCAGCAAGATTTTCTTTGGCGCGGGCATAGTCGGCCTCGATCGACTGCTTGATGCGCGACACCTCGGCATCGATCAGCCGAGCCAGCGCATCGCGCTCGGAATCGGCGCGCTGGAGCGCGGGATGGTTGGGACCGAGCGTCCGCGCCAGCTCGGCCTGGCGCTGGATGACGAGGCCGTATTGCGTCCTGAGCGCCGTGATGGTCGGCGAACTCACCGCTTCGGGAATGCCGCCGGCCTCGACGACTGCGAGATCGAGGCCGCGCACCTGGTTTCGCCGCGCTTCGAGCTGCGCAACCTCGGCACTCGCAGCGGTGAGGCGGCTGGTCAGATCCTGCAGGCGCTGGTTCACGACGAGACCGCCCTGGCCGGTCGCCACGAGCCCGTTTTCGGCGCGGAACGCCTCTACGCGATGCTGCGCAGCCTCGAACTGGCTGCGCAGCGACGCTGCCTGCGTCAACAGTGTGTCATTGGCCTGCCGGGCCGCGGTCAGCCGCGCTTCGCGGCTCTGCTCCAGATAGACCACCGATATCGTATTGGCGATCTCGGCCGCCCTGTCAGGATCGTCATGCGTGACCGTCACCTGGAAGACCAGCGACGGATCGACCCGGTGCACCACGACGCGCGCGCGCAGCATGTCGAGAACATGCACGAAGCGCGGGCTCACGGTCGCCGCGCGATCCTCGGGCCAACTGGCCATGGTGCCGGCGAAGAAGGGGTCATGCTCGAGATCGAGCCTCCGGATGACCTCGGAAAGGACATTGGTGGAGGCGATGATCAGCGGCTGCGTATCGACATTGGCGAAATCCATCGAGGCCGAGCTGTCGGTCGGCAGGATGTCGCGCCCCACGACCTGAAGGCCTTGCGGATCGACGAGGATCTCGACCGTCGAGCGATAGACCGGGGTCTGACGGTGAATGTAGGCGGCCGCGAGCACGAGGAAGAGCAGCCCGAAGCCGAGCACGACGGGGTAGCGGCGCAGCACGACCGCGACCAGCTCCATCACGTCGATGGAGGCCAAGGGCCGACGCACCGCCGGCGCTGCCTCCTGGAGCCGGACATCGCTCCGCGCGAGCATTTCCATCCTCGTCAAGTCCCGACGCCGACCATGCCGGATGGCATGCCAGGCTCGGCAAGATCCTCACGCACTGCGGCGAAGCGGACGCTGCATCGCATGTGAGACTGCCAAGACAGGGTTAATAAATCGCAATCAGCCCTAAATATTAACGATCATTAACCGCTTTTACCGCCAATCGTTACAAAGGTCTTAACGGTGAAATGAAACGTCAAATCATGATCGATGTTTTCGGGTCCGGCATGCGTTATCGGTCAGGTCACGGAAACATAAAACTCGAATCAAATGTCCTACGACGGTCCAGATCGGCGTTGGGTGCCCCGTTTTCTCCGCGTCGGCGGAGTGCACGTGCCCTATGCCTCCCGCGAAAAAGTGCTTCAGACGATCGACAGGTCGTTCCACGACCGCAGCCAGATCCGGATCGCGTTCTGTAACGCGAATACCATGGTCTCGGCGCTGCGTTCGCCGGCCTATGTCGAGACGCTGTCGCGCTTTCTCGTCCTCAATGACGGCGTCGGCCTCGACATCTGCTCGTCGCTCTTCATGGGCCACGGCTTCGAGGACAATCTGAACGGCACCGATCTCGTGCCGGACATCCTTGCCGCCGCCTCGAAGCCAGTCTCGATCTACCTGCTCGGCGCGAAGCCCGAGGTCGTCGCCGAGGCAGCGCGGCAGCTTGGCGAGCGCTTTCCGCGCCACCGCGTTGCCGGCTTCCATCACGGCTACCTGCGTCCCGCCGACGAGGCGGGGGTGATCGCCGAGATCAACGCCTCCGGAGCCGACCTGCTGCTCGTCGCGATGGGCAATCCGCTGCAGGAAATCTTCATCGCCCGCAACGCCGCCGCGCTGAAAGTGCCGGTGCTGGTCGGCGTCGGCGCCCTGTTCGATTTCATCAGCGGCACGGTGCCCCGCGCACCCGGCTGGATGCGTGCGGCGCGGCTCGAATGGCTGTTCCGCCTGATGCAGGAGCCGAAGCGGCTCGGCTGGCGGTACACCGGCGGGCTCGCGATCTTCCTGGCGCAGATCCTGCGCCTCCGCGTCGCCCGTCTTGCCGTGAAGCCGGCCGACCGGGCGCGTGAGATCGAGGCGCTGCCGAAGCGCCTCAGACCCGAAATCTGAGATGAGCAGCAAGGGGGCGACGCGATGCGGATCCTGATGGCAGCGGCCGCCTTTCCGCCCTTCATGGACGGCGGCGGACCGGTCTCGGCCATGCTGGTAGCCAAATTGCTCACCGGTGCCGGCCACGAATTGCGCGTCCTCAATGTCGCCGACGAGGCGAAGGACGAGGTCTTCGACGGCATTCCCGTCCGCCGACTGTCGACGCTCAATCTCTACTGGAACTACCGCGTGCCGCGGCCGGCCTGGAAGAAGGCGGCCTGGCATGCGCTGGAGAACTTCAATCCGCGCGCCTATGCCGCCATGCGGCGCGAGATCCGGGATTTTTCGCCCGATCTGGTGGTGACCGACAGCATCGAGAACGTCAATGTCGCCACCTGGGCCGCGGCGCGCGGGGCCGGCATCCCTGTCTGTCACATCCTGCGCAGCACGTTCCTTCTGTGCTGGAAGGGCAGCATGATGAAGGGCGATCGGAACTGCGCCGGGGCCTGCACCTCCTGCAAGGCGACATCGATCGGCAAGAAGGCGATGAGCCGCTTCGTCGACGGCGTCGTCGGGGAGACCGACTTCATCATCGCGCGGCACACCGACGCCGGCTATTTTCCGCATGCCGAACGGCGGCGGATCCCCGGCGTGGTGCCAAGGTTGATGGCGAGCGCGCCGCGGTCGGCGGCCGTCGGACGGCCGCTCAATGTGGGCTTCATCGGCGTCCACACGCCGATGAAGGGGCCGCATGTGCTGGCCGAGGCTGCCCGCGCCCTCGCTGGCCGCGCCGATCTCCGCTTTCTCGTCGCCGGCAGCGGCCAGGGCGACTATGCCGCCTCGCTCGGGGCCGCGTTCCCGGCTGCGACCACCCGCTTTCTCGGATGGACCGATCCGAACGACTTCTTCCCGCAGATCGATGTGCTGGTCGTCCCTTCGCTCTTCCAGGAGCCGTTCGGACGCGTGATCGTCGAGGCCTTCGCCCATGGCGTGCCCGTCATCGGCGCGCGCTCGGGCGGCATCGGAGAGACGATCGAGGACGGCGCCAACGGCCTTTCGGTTCCGCCCGGCGATGCGTCGGCGCTCGCCGCAGCCATCGCGCGGCTGGCAGATGATCGCGAAGTGGTCGCCCGCTTCTCCGCGGGAGCGCTTTCGTCGGCGCGCCGTTATCTGCCGCCCGTCCTCGCCGCCTCCTATGGCGAATTGTTCGACCGCCTCGTCGGCAGGCGCGGCATCCCCGCCCTCGCCACCCAGGGACTCTCCCGATGAGCCTTCGCCGGATCATTGCGGATCTGCGCGGACGGCCGGGCGCGGGCCGCTTCGCCTCGGCCTTCACCTCCAGGCTCGGCAGCGCGGTTCTCTCCTTTGTCGTGCTGCTGGCGGCGAGCCATGCCCTGCCGACCACCGAATACGGCCTCTATGTCTTCCTCTTCTCGCTCGGCAGCGCCCTTGGGCTCGTCTTCGTGCTGGGGCAGCAGATCCTCGTCGTGAAGCACTACCGCTCCGGTGTCGGCCTCGATCATCACGGCAACAACGCGCTGCTCCGCGTCAATGCCCGCTGGCTGCTGCTCGGGACCGGACTGCTCATCGCGGGCGCCGCTGCGAGCTTCCTGATCCGCGACCGCCTGCCCTCGCCCTATGACCAGCTTCATGCGGCGCTGATCTTCGCCGCGATCTTCGCGCTCAGCGAATATCTCCAGAACTATTTCCGCATCCATGGCCGCATCAACCTGTCGCTGACGCCGCGCGAGATCATCTGGCGCATCGCCTCGGCGCTGGCGCTCGGCGGACTGGCCGCGACCGGGCTTCTCCTCGGAGGTGCCGCAGCCTTCTGGGCGGTGACGGTCCTGCTCGGCGCGGTGACGCTCTACCAGCTCCTCCATTTCGTGCGCGACGAGGGACTCGACTGGCTCGGCAATTCCGGGCGCACCGATGCCGCGACCCGGCGCCAGTGGCGCAAGGAGAGCTGGTATTTCATCGCCAACAACTGCCTCAACTCGGCTTCCGCCTATCTGGAGACCATCGTTATCGGCGCGGCTTTGGGGCTCGACCAGGCGGCGTTCTATTTCGTGGCGCTCCGGATCGCGATGTTCCTGACGCTCCCGGTCGCCGCCATCGACACGGTCGGCATCCCGATGATCGCCGCGCGCTTCCAGGCCAGCGACGTGCCGGGCGCGCAGCGGCTGGTTGGGCGCCTGTCGGCGGCGAGCTTCATCATCTCGCTGATGGGCGCGCTGTGCCTCGCGGTGATCGGCGATCATGTGCTGGTGCTCTTCAACGCCGATTTCGCGCAGCATCATGACGTGCTGGTCGTGCTCTGCCTCTCGGCCGTATCGCTCGCCTTCTTCGGTCCGGGCTCGTGGCTGCTCATGATCGGCGGCGGCGAGCGCTATTTCCTCATCGGCCGCTCCATCCTCTTCGTGTTCTACCTCGCCCTGCTCTACGGCCTCGCACGAGTCTACGGGCTGATGGGCATCGCCGTCGCCGGCCTCTCGATGAATGTCGCCTCGAACCTGATCGCGACGGTCTGGGTCATGCGGCGCTGGACCATCGACAACATGGCGACCGCGGTCCTCAGGCCGTTTCTCCTGTTCGACGCGCGCCGGATCCGGCGCAGCTCCGCCACCGATCATCGTCCGGCGGCAGCCAGCCGCATCGCACTCGAAGGAAACGGGGAGGCCTCGGCATGACGATCCGTATCGACATCGACGACCGCAGCAGCGGCGCGGCCGGCTCGTTCCTTCGTCCGCTCGCGCTGGCGCGGGTCGATGCGGGTCTCGATCCCGGCAGGACCGCCCCGACGCTCGCCCGCACGGCAAAGTTCGGGGAGCCGGTCTCGCTCGGCAATTTCGGCGGGCTTTATCATCCGGGCCGCGCGGCGCTCGCCGTCCTCATGTTGTCGCCGATCGGCTTCGAAGAGATGTGCTTGCGCTCGACTTGGCGCAGCCTCGCGACTCTGTTCGCCGAAGCGGGACTGCCCTGCCTCCGCTTCGACTATCCCGGCACCGGCGACGCGCTCGACCCCGACCAGTCTCCCGAAGGGATCGAGGACTGGAAGGACGCCGTGCGTCGCGCCGCCGGCTGGCTCCGCGAAACGGCTGGTGCCGACGAGATCGTGCTGGTCGGCCAGGGCTTCGGCGCCACGCTCGCGCTCACCATGGCGCCCGAGATCGAGGGCGTTCGCGCCGTCGTCGCGATGGCGGCGGTCGAGAACGGTCGCCACTATCTGCGCGAGCTCGCCGCGTGGTCGCGCATCGTGACGGATTCGATCGGGATTGGCCCCGATCCGAGCGACGAGAACGGCCTCGGCGTCGCCGGGCTCTCGCTGCCGGCTGGCCGTGCCGCGGCCATCAAGGCGATGCGCCTCGATGCGCTCGCCGCGTGCCCCGCCGCCGACGTGCTCGTCGTCGGCCGCGCCGGGACGGATCGCGACGACATCATCGCCGACAGGCTCGCCGCGCTCGGCGCCCGGGTCGCGCGACAGCCTTTCGAGGGCTACGAGACGCTGCTCACCGATCCGACCCAGGCGAGGCCGCCGATGCCGACGCTGGAACGGATCGCGACCTATGTCGCCGCGCTCGCCAATGCCCGTCCCGCGGCCGCCCTGCCTGCACCTGAGCCGCAACCGCTCGTCGGCCCGCATTTCGAAGAAATCGCCGGCCGCTTCGGACCGGGCCGCCGGCTCATGGGCGTCTTCTGCCGTCCGGCCGGCATCCCCGACGCGCCGGTGCTGGTCTTCACCAATGCCGGGCACGACTATCACATCGGCTGGGCGCGGGTGACCGTCATGCTGGCGCGCGAACTGGCGAAGGCGGGCTATGCGAGCCTCCGCTTCGACATGGACGGCATCGGCGACAGCCCCGCCCATCCGGGGAGCCCGGGCGAGGTGCTCTATTCCGATGCCCACATCGCCGACACGATCGCGGCGGTGGATCACGCCGGCCAGCTCTCGGCAGGTCGGGTAATCCTGGTCGGCCGATGCAGCGGCGGCTATGCCGCTCTGCAAGCGGCGGGCCGGCGCGAGCGTGTCGCCGATCTCGTGATCGTCAACACGCAGCGCTTCATCTGGGACAAGGACGAGGATGTCGCGACGGCAGTCCGCTACGGCCATCGCAGCGTCGGAAATTTCGGCGCGACCCTCCTGAAGCGCGACACGCTGCTGCGCCTCGTGCGCGGGCAGCTCAATATCGGCCAGGCAGGCCGCTACATCCTCCGCTCGATCGCGACCAAGGCGAGCCGCCGGCTCGCGCCTTTCATGGGCGGCCTCTCCAAGCATGCCCGCATGCATCGTGACGTGCATCGCCGGTTCCGCGCGCTCGAAGATCGGGGAACGCGGGTCTCGATGCTCTTCTCCGCCGACGATGCCGGGCTCAAGGAGTTCCGCGCCTATTTCGGCGAGCGCGGCCAGAGGCTCGGAAACTATCGTCTCGTGACGATGGAACTCATCGAAGAAGCCGACCACAATTTTACGCATCTGGGCGCGCGCGAGCGGCTGCTTTCCGCGCTCCGGGCCGCGATCACGCCAGCAAAAAGCCGGGAGAGCGCATCGTGAAACATGGGCTCCTGCGCAGCGGCGGCGCCGTCCTCGCGCTTCTGGCGATGCTCGGCAGCGCCGCCGCTGCGCCGTGCCTCCGCGGCTTCAACCTCGCCGGCGCAGAATTCGGCAAGCTGCCGGGAGCGCTCGACAAGGACTATACCTATCCTGCGCCGGCAACGATCGACACCTTCGTCGCGACCGGTGCATCGGTCATCCGCCTCCCCGTTCGCTGGGAGCGCCTGCAGCCCGCGCTCGGCGAGCCGCTTTCGGAGACCGAGCTCGCGGCGCTCGACGCCACGGTCGATGCCGTCACGGCGGCCGGGCTGACGGTGGTGATCGACGTTCACAATTATGGCTACTACGCGGAAAAGCAGATCGGCTCGGCCGACGTCCCGATCGAGTCCTTCGCCCAGTTCTGGGCCCGGCTCGCATCACATTATGCGGGCCGAGATGGCGTCGTCTTCTCGCTGATGAACGAGCCCTACGACATCGCGGCGCCCGACTGGCTCAAGATCACCAATGCCGCCATCGCGGCGATCCGGGTCATCGGGGCCGACAATCTGATCCTCGTCTCCGGCACGGCCTATGCCGGTGCGCATAGCTGGTCGAAGTCACTCGCAACCGGCAACAATGCCGCCGTCATGGCCGGCGTCGTCGATCCGGCCAACCGCTATGCCTACGACTTCCACCAATATCTCGACGCAGACTTTTCCGGCCGCAACGCCGAATGCTCGGGAGCGGAGGCTGCGATCGAGGGCATCCGGTCGGTAACCGGCTGGCTCAAGGCGCATGGCAAGCACGGCTTCCTCGGCGAGTTCGCGGCGTCGAAGGACGCTGCGTGCGTCGCGAAGATGAAGGAACTCGTCGCGGCGGTGGACAACGCGCCCGACCAATGGATCGGCTGGACCTACTGGGCCGGCGGCGCCTGGTGGCCGGCCGACTACATCTTCACCGCCCAGCCCGATGGTGACGGCGACCGGCCGCAGGTCGCGGCGCTGAAGCCCGTCCTCGGCCACGACAATGGATCCTCCTGCACCGTTCCGGCGAAGGGGCCGACGCCATGACGACCTTGACCGCCGACCGGCAGTTGCGCGTCCTCCATGTGGTGCGCCAGTTCCATCCGAACTGTGGCGGGCTCGAGGACTTCGTCGCCAATCTCGCCCGCACGCAGATCGAAGCCGGCATCGATGCTCGCGTGCTGACGCTCGACCGGCAGTTCACGCGGCCGGACGTCACGCTGCCGGAGCGGGACGCCCTCGGCCCGATCCCGATCCGTCGCATCCCGTTCCGAGGCTCGAAACGATATCCGCTCGCGCCCGGATTCCTCGCAGCGCTCGGCGATGCCGATCTCGTCCATGTGCACGCGATCGATTTCTTCTTTGACGCGCTGGCCGCGACCCGGCTCATGCACGGCAAGCCGCTGGTCGCGACGACACATGGCGGCTTCTTCCATACCGGCGCGCATTCGACGCTGAAGAAGCTCTGGTTTTCAGGGCCGACACGGCTCTCCGCCCTCGCCTATCGCGCCATCGTCGCCTGCAGCGAGCAGGACGAGGCGACCTTCGCCACGATCGCCGGCGAGAAGGTCGTGCTGATCGAGAACGGCGTCGATATCGGCAAGCTCGCGGGCCGGGCGCGGCCCACGAAGTCGAAGCGGCTCGTCAGCATCGGCCGCCTCGCCGCCAACAAGCGGCCGGACCACCTGCTCGCGGCGTTTGCGAGGCTCGTGGCGGCGGATCGCGAGTGGCATCTCGCGATCGTCGGCGCGGAATCCGACTGGTCGGCCGAGCAGCTGCGCGCGGAAATCGAGCGGCACGGGCTCGGAACCCATGTCGATCTCCATATCGGGCTCGACGATGCGGGGCTCGCCCGCGTGGTCGCTGGCTCGTCGCTGTTCGTGTCGGCCTCGGAATATGAGGGCTTCGGCATCGCACTGATCGAAGCGGCGAGCGCGGGGCTCGGCATCGTCGTCAATGGCAACACCGCCTTCCGTGAACTCGCGGCGCGGCACGAAGGCATCCGTCTCACCGACTTCGCCAATCCCGACGCGGCGGCCGCGGCGATCCGCGCCGCCTATGACGCCCTGCCCGAGATGCGCTGCGTGCCGGACTGGGTGGGGGCCTATGCCTGGCCCGCCGTCGCGGCCCGCTATGGCGAAGTCTATCGCCGCGCCCTCGGTCTGGAGGCCAACAGGGCCCAGTTTCAGCAACCGGTTTCAGCATCCGTTAAGTACAGATCCGAGCTTCCGGAAGCCGTTAAAATGCAAGGCAAATAGGGCCGAGTTTATGCGATCGGATTCATAATTCGTTCGGAGACCGAGCCCTAAGGATTCGCATCAAATTTGAGATGTATTTCCGAGGGAGAATCATGCGGGATCGTATTCGCAAGCTCATCGCCGATCGCAAGGTCATCGCTGTCGACGTGAACAGCCTCAGCGACAGCGCCGATCTCTACGAGGCGGGACTGAGCTCCTTCGCCTCCATACAGTTCATGCTCGCCCTCGAAGACGCCTTCGACGTCGAGTTTCCGGAGCGGATGCTGACGCGCAAGACCTTCGCCTCGATCGAGGCGATCGACCGCTCCATCTCCGAACTCCTGACCGAAAGGGTCTGACCGTCATGGCCCTGCCCTCCCGCACCATCGAAGAACTCCGCGCTCCCGCGGAGCGCATGCGCGTCGTGGCGGAGATCGCCGCGCGCCATTCCGCCGAGGTGGACCGCGAGGGCCGCTTCCCGCGGGAAGCCATCGATGCGCTCAAGGCCGAGCGGCTCATGGCCGTGATGATCCCGAAGCGCTTCGGCGGCGAGGGGCTCAGTCTTCTGGAGGTCGCCGAACTCTGCACCATCCTCGGCCAGGCCTGCGGCTCGACCGCGATGGTCTATGCCATGCACCAGATCAAGGCTTCGAGCCTCGTCTCGCATGGCGGCGAGAGCCAATGGCATGCCGGCTTCATGCGGGAGATGGTCGCCGAGCAGCATCTGCTCGCCTCGGCGACCACCGAGGGCGGCATCGGCGGTGACCTGCGCAACTCGATCTGCGCGGTCGACGTGAAGGATGGCCGCTTCACGCTGGAGAAGGACGCGACCGTCATCTCCTACGGCCTCTATGCCGACGCGATCCTCGTCACCTGCCGCCGCGCGCCGGAGGCGCAGAGCTCCGATCAGTCGATGGTCGTCGTGAGGCGGGGCGACTACACCCTTGCCAAGACGACGGGCTGGGACACGCTCGGCATGCGCGGCACCTGCTCCGAAGGCTTCCGCCTCGTCTCGTCCGGCGACGCGGCGCAGATCTTCCCGCAGCCATTCTCCGAGATCGCAGCGCAGTCGATGCTCTCGACCTCGCATATCCTCTGGGGCGCCGTCTGGTTCGGCATTGCGGCCGATGCCGTCGCCCGGGCACAGGCCTATGTCCGCGCCGCGGCCCGCAAGCAGCCGGGCAGCGTTCCGCCCGGCGCGCTCCGTCTCGCCGAGGTCGTCGCGATGCTGCAGGACATGAAGGCGAGCGTCGTCGCCGGCGTCGTCCGCTACGAGGCGGCGCTCGACCGTCCGGACGAACTCTCCTCGATAGGCTTCGCGGTCGAAATGAACAATCTCAAGGTCACGACCTCGCAGCGCGGCGCGCAGATCGTGACGCATGCGATGCTGATCACCGGCCTCTCCGGCTACAAGAACGACACGCCGTTCAGCGTCGGCCGGCACCTCCGCGACATCACCTCCGCCGCCATCATGATCTCCAACGATCGCATCCTCTCCAACACCTCGAACCTGCTGCTGGTCAGCCGCTTCGACACGAGCCTGGTGAACTGACATGGACGCCCTGCCGCAGACCGCGCCCGCCAAGAGCGGCGCCAAGCAGTTTCTCGACCAGCTTTTCGGTGCCGGCGTGCTTACCGAAACCGGCGTGGACGGCCTCTATGGTCGCTCCGGCGATTTCGAGGAGGTGATCGAAAGATTCCTCGCGTTGGTGACGCGCACGGCCGGCGCCGATGTCGTCGAGCGCATCCATTTCCCGCCCGGCATGCCGCGACCGATGCTGGAAAAGTCCGGCTATCTGAAGAGCTTCCCGCAGCTCGCCGGCTGCGTGCATTCCTTCATGGGCGGCGAAGCCGACCACGCGCAGCTCCTGCAGATGGTCGCCAATGGCGAGGACTGGACGGAGATGCAGAAGGCGACCGATGTCGTGCTGACGCCCGCCGCCTGCTACCCGCTCTATCCGACCGTCGCCAAGCGAGGCCCGCTACCGGCCGATGGCGTGCTGTTCGACCTCCAGTCCTACTGCTTCCGCCACGAGCCCTCGCAGGATCCGGCGCGCATGCAGCTGTTCCGCATGCGCGAATTCGTCCGCATCGGCTCTCCCGAGCAGGTGCGCGATTTCCGCGAGACCTGGCTGGAGCGCGGCCCGGAGATGATCCGGTCGCTCGGCCTTCCCTGCGACATCGACTTGGCGAACGACCCGTTCTTCGGCCGCGCCGGCAAGATGCTCGCCAACAACCAGCGCGACCAGGGACTGAAGTTCGAGCTTCTCATTCCCGTCGCCAACGAGAAGCCGACGGCCTGCCTCTCGTTCAACTATCACCAGGACCATTTCGGCACGCTTTGGGGCATCGCCCAGGCGAATGGCGAAGCGGCGCATTCGGCCTGCGTCGGCTTCGGCCTCGAGCGCGTCGCGCTCGCGCTGTTCCGCCATCACGGCATGAAGGTCGCCAACTGGCCGAAGCCGGTCCGCGACGTTCTCTGGGGCTGAGCTGAAGGAAGCCGCCATGCCATCGCTCGCCAGTCTCGATCCGACCGCGCACCGCCCGCATGCCCTGCATGACGGCGCGCGCGTCTGGCCCGAAACCAACTGCTATGTCGATCTCTTCATCGAGCTCGTCGGCGCGCTCGGGCTCGAGGCCGAGGCGATGTTCGGCTTCACGGTCACGCAGGACTTCGAGGACGACCAGTTCACCTTCTTCAAGGTGCCGGTCGACGATCTCGAAGCGCTCTACGGGCTGCGCGTTCAGGAACTGGCGATCTTCGACGATCTCGCCGCGCATGTCGCGCGGCAGGTCGCCCGCGAGCGCGTCGTGCTCGTCGAGATGGACGGCTTCCATCTCCCCGACACCGGCGGCGTCTCTTACCGCGTCCAGCACACCAAGACGACGGTCGGCATCACGTCGATCGATCCTGCCTCGCGGCGGATGACCTACTTCCATAATGCGGGCTTCTTCCAGCTGTCCGGCGAAGACTTCGACGGTCTCTTTGCCGAGGCGGGACGAGGCCGGAGGGCGGACGCGCTGCTGCCCTATACGGAGTTCGTCAAGCTGCCGACGGCGCCGGTCAGGGTCGATACGCTCGCCATCGCCAAGCGGCTGATGGTGCGCCATCTCGCCCGCAGGCCGGAGGCCAACCCCATCGCGGCCTTCGGCTTTTCCCTCGCGGCGCATCTCGCCGATCTCGCTGGCCGGCCGCAGGATTATTTCCACGTCTACGCCTTCAACACGCTGCGCCAGCTCGGCGCGAATTTCGAGCTGCTGGCGAGCCATCTCGCCTGGTTCTCGGCAAGGGGCGAGCCCGGGCTCTCCCGTGCCGAGGCGGCCGCGCTGGAGATCGCGACGGGCGCAAAGACCATGCAGTTCAAGCTCGCGCGCGCCATGGCTCGTGGACGCTTCGACGGCCTGGACGCCTTCATCGCGCCGATGGCGGCATCATGGGACACGGTGATGGCGGAACTGGATGCCCGGTTCATGGCTGGCCGGGTGGAGCGCCGCGCCGCCTAGGCGAGGCCCCCTGCAACCTCCGCAGGACAGGGACGATTGCGGCGCCGAGCTCGGCGCCGATGACGCGCGCAACCCGGCCTCTCTCGCGAACCGCGGGGAGAGATGAAAAGGGCGCCCCCCCCCGCAAACCGGACCATCCCGCATGCATCCGCTTTCAGACAGCGCCGCCCGCGCAACCGATCTCGATGAGGGCTGGACGCTCGCGCTGACCGCGCCGGGGGCGTTCCCGGAGCCGCCGGTTCATGCCGAATGGCTGCCGGCGATCGTGCCGGGCACGGTCGCGTCGTCTCTCGCCGCAATCGGTCGCTGGTCGCTGGATCGACCCGAGCCGCTGCATGGCAAGGACGCCTGGTATCGGTGCCGCCTTCCGGGCGAAGGACCGTGCCGGCTGGTCTTCGAGGGACTGGCGACCATCGCCGACGTGTTTCTCGACGGGGCGCTCGTCGCCTCCTCCCAGTCGATGTTCGTGCCGCTGGAGATCGCCGTGATGCGGCGGGCGGACAGCGAACTCGCGATCTGCTTCCGTTCGCTCGCGTTCGAACTCGATCGCCGCAAGGGCAAGCGCGCCCGCTGGCGGCCGACCATGATCGACGATCCGCGCCTCCGCCTCGTGCGAACCACCTTTCTCGGCCATATGCCCGGCTGGTGCCCGCCGGTCGATGTCGTCGGTCCTTTCCGCAGCATCACGCTGATCGAGGATGGCGCGCCGCCGCTGCGCGATCTTTCCAGTTCGGTGGCACTCACCGGCGGCGTCGGCAGCGTGACCGTTTCCTTCGCCGATCCCGGTGGCGACGAGCCGATCATGCTTCGGGTCGGCAGTCACGAGGCCCCCTTGTGCCGGCAGGATGGCCGCGTCAGCGGCACGCTCACGATCCAGAACCCGGCGCTCTGGTGGCCGCGCGGGTATGGCGCGCAGCCACTCTTCTCGATCTCGATTGCCATCGGCGGACGGACCGTCACCCTCGGGCGCACGGGTTTTCGCAGCATCGCCGTCGATCGCGGCGCGGAAGGCAGAGGCTTCGCGCTCGTCGTCAACGGCGTGCCGATCTTCTGCCGCGGCGCCGTCTGGACGCCCGCCGACATCATCTCGCTCGCGGGGAGGCGCAAGGCTGTGGAGCCGCTTCTCGGCCTCGCCGCCGAAGCCGGCTTCACGATGCTGCGCGTCGGCGGGACGATGGTCTATGAGGACCGCGCTTTCCATGAACTCTGCGACGAGCTCGGCATCCTCGTCTGGCAGGACTTCATGTTCGCCAATTGCGACTATCCGGCCGACGACGGCTTCGCCGCCGATATCGCGGCGGAGGCGGAGGCTGTGCTCGGTCGCCTTTCGTTGTCGCCATCTCTGGCCGTCCTCTGCGGCGGCAGCGAGGTGGCTCAGCAGGCGGCGATGATGGGGCTGCCGCCCGAAAGCTGGTCGAGCCGGATCTTCGAGAGCGTGCTGCCGGCGACGGCCTCACGGCTCCGGCCCGATATCCCGTTCGTGCCCTCCTCGCCCTTCGGCGGGGAACTCCCCTTCGTCGCCGACACTGGCGTGACGCATTACTATGGCGTCGGCGCCTATCGGCGGCCGCTCGAGGATGCGCGGCGCGCGAATGTCCGCTTCGCCTCGGAATGCCTCGCCTTCGCCAATGTGCCGGATGCGGCGACGCTGGCCGAGGCCCTGCCGGTCGCGTCCGTTCACCATCCGCGCTGGAAGGCCGCCGTGCCGCGCGATCTCGGCGCAGCCTGGGATTTCGAGGATGTGCGGGAGCACTATACCGAAGTGCTGTACGGCGTCGATCCGATGCGGCTGAGGACCGAGGATCCGGCGCGACATCTCGGTCTTGCCCGCGCGACCAGTGCCGATGTCGCCGCAGCAACCTTTGCCGAATGGCGGCGGCCAGGCTCTCCGACCGCAGGCGGCCTCGTCTGGTTCTTCCGCGATCTCGTGCCGGGCGCCGGCTGGGGCGTCATCGATGCGCTCGACCGGCCGAAGGCGATCTTCCATGCGCTGAAGCGGGCCTTCGCGCCGCTCGCTCTCACGATCACCGACGAGGGCGTGAACGGTCTCCACCTTCATGTTGCGAATGATGGCCCCGAGCCGGTCGAGGCCGCTCTTTCGCTCGCCTGTCTCAGGGACGGGCGGCTGCCGGTGGCGCAGGGCAGTCGCGATCTGATGATCCCCGCGCGGAGCGCCGTGAGCGTGACCGCCACGGCCCTGCTCGGCGCCTTTTTCGACACGACCTATGCCTATCGCTTCGGCCCGGCGGGCCACGATGTCAGCCTCGCCGAACTGCGGTCGGCGGATGGGGCGCTGCTCGCGGAAGCCACGCACTGGCTGCCCGGTCGCCGCGCCGAGCGCCAATCGCTCGGGCTTCGCGCCGTCCTGGAGCGTGACGCCGAAGGCTGGTTCCTGAGGCTCTCCGCCGAGCGCATGGCAGCACATGTGTTGATCGAGGATCCGCATTATCGCAGCAGCGACAATGGCTTCGACCTCGCGCCCGGCCGCGAGCGCATTGTCCGCCTCATTCCGTTCCATGATGGCCGCGCGCCCGAAGGCGAAGTTCGGTCGATCAATGGCCGAGAGGTCGCGCGCTACGGCGCTTGAGCGACAGCGCCGAACCTTGCCTCTGAAGTCGGCAGAGATTATATAGCCGGCCAGACGAGGACGGCCTCTCCCCCATCGGGGATCAACCGCGACCGGGACGACCCGGCATCCGATGGGTGACATGATGCGCACGACGCGCGACCGGATCCGCCACACGATCAGCTTCGAGATCATCGGCCTTATCATCGCGACGCCGCTTGCCGCGGCGCTGTTCCACCTGCCGCTTTTCGATATCGGCGTGGTCGGGATCGCGACCAGCCTCGTCGCGACGGCCTGGAACTACGTATACAATCTCGGCTTCGACCACGCGCTTGTCCGCCTGACCGGAAGCACGAGCCGGGGCATCCCGGTGCGTGTCCTGCATGCGGTCCTGTTCGAGGGCGGGCTCATGCTGATGCTGCTGCCGGGCATCGCTTGGTATCTCGGCATCAGCCTGTTCGAGGCGTTGACGATGGACATCGCCTTTACACTTTTCTACATGGGCTACACATTTTTCTTCAATCTCGCCTATGACCGCGTCTTCCCCATTGAGGGCGAGCGCGCGACGGCGGTCTAGCCGACCGTATCGGCGAGGAGCAGCGTCGCGCGGCCCTTGACGAGCAACGGGCCGTCGACGAGGAGCGGATCGCTCGGGTCGTTGGCCGGCGTCAGACCCGCGATGCTGTCCACGAGAAGACGCCATCCGCCTCCGGCGCTCCTCGGCAGCGAGACCATGCGGTCACCTTCGCCGCCGGACAGGATGAGCGCGGTCCGCTCCATGCGGCCGTTCTTGGCCAGGCCGGTGAAGACCGCGGTGAGCACACGCGTGGCGCCGTCGTTCCAGGCGGCGCCCTCCAGCGGGCGGCCGTCGGCACCGAACCAGGCGACATCGGGAAGGGCGACGCCGTCGCGTGGTGCACCCGTCAGCGGCCGGGGATCGCGCAGCGTCGAACGGGCAGCGCGCAGCGCGATGACGGCGCTGGTAAAGGCGAGAAGCTCCGTGTCGGCCTTCTCCCAGTTCATCCAGGCGATGGGATTGTCCTGCGCATAGGCGTTGTTGTTGCCGCCCTGGCTGCGGGCGATTTCGTCGCCCATCGCCAGCATCGGCGTGCCATGGGAGAAGACGAGCGCGGCGAGCAATGCGCGCATGTCAGCGGCGCGGCGGCGCAGGATGGCGGGATCGGAGGTCTCGCCCTCGACGCCGTTGTTCCAGGAATGGTTGCTGTCGTTGCCGTCGCGATTGTCCTCGCCATTGGCGTGGTTGCGCTTGTGCTCATAGGAGACGAGATCGGCGAGCGTGAAGCCGTCATGGGCGGTGACGAAATTGACGCTCTCGGCCAATTGGCGGTGGCGCCACGCGAAGGTGTCGGCTGAGCCGGCGATGCGGGTCGCGAGTTCCCCGGCGAGACCGCCCTCGCCTTTCATGAAACGGCGGAGCGTGTCGCGGTAGCGGTCGTTCCACTCGCCCCAGCCGGGCGGAAAGGCGCCGACCTGATAGCCGCCATAGCCGATATCCCAGGGCTCGGCGATGAGGACGAGGCTGGAGAGCAGCGGGTCCTGGACGATGGCGGAGAGGATCGGCGCCGCCGGATCGAAGCCGCTGTCGCGGCGCGCCAGCGTCGTGGCGAGATCGAAGCGGAAGCCGTCAACGCCCGCCTCGGTCACCCAGTGGCGCATCGCATCCATGGCGAGGCGGACGCCCTGCGGCCGCTCCAGCGCCAGCACGTTGCCGCAGCCGGCATCGTTGACATAGAGGCGCTTGTCCCCGGGGAGCAGGCGGTAATAGCCGGCATTGTCGAGGCCGCGCATCGAGAGCGTGGGCCCCAGATGATCGCTCTCGCCGGAATGGTTGTAGACGACGTCGAGAATGACGGCGATGCCGGCCTCGTGCAGCGCGGCGACGGCGGCGCGCACCTCCTCCATGCCGCCGGGCGCCAGCCGGGGATCGGGCACGAACCAGGCAACCGGATTGTAACCCCAGTAATTCGAGAGCCCGAGCGGCGGCAGATGGCGCTCGTCGAGCCAGGCTGCGACGGGCAGCAGCTCGACCATGGTGACGCCGAGTCCAGTCAGGTAGCGGATCGAGGCGGGATGGCCGAGGCCGGCGAAGGTGCCGCGCAGCGCCTCGGGGACGTCGGCGTTGAGCTTCGAGAAGCCGCGAACATGCAGCTCGTAGATGACCTGTTCGGCCAGCACCGGCGCGGGGGTGAGTCGGTGCGCGGGCGCGAGAGGTCGGCGGACGATGCCCTTGGGCACGACCGCGGCGCTGTCGCTCTCGTCCGTCGCAGCGCCGAGGCGGCGCGCGTCATAGATGAGCGGATCCTCGCGGAAGGGACGGTCGATGGACCTGGCGTAGGGATCGACGAGCAGCTTGGCGGGGTTGAAGCGCAGCCCCTCCTCCGGCCGGAACGGACCATGGGCGCGCAATCCATACCGCGCCCCTTGCCCGATCCCGGCGATGTGGCCGAAATGAACATCGCCGCTGCGCGAGGGCAGCGCGATGCGCTCGAGTTCCTGAGCGCCGTCGTCCGAAAACAGGCAGAGCTCGACGTGGTCGGCGGCCGAATGGACGGCGACATTGACGCCGGACTTCTCCGGCGTAACGCCCAGCGGAAAGGGCGAGCCCTCGCTGACGATGCGCTTCTGCATCGGCTTCAGGCGGCGGCGGCGAGGGCGCGGAACAGCCGCGCATAGGCGGCGGCCGGGCGGCGCCAGGAGACGTCGGTGGTCATCGCGTTCCGCTGCATCTGCCGCCAGTAATCTCGGTCGTGCCAGAGCTCGGCTGCACGCAGGATCGCCGCCTCCAGGTGATCCCCGGAGACCGGGCCGAACTGGATGCCGGTACCGATGCCGGCGGCACGCGCCACCTCGTTGGCGTCGATGATGGTATCCGCCAGCCCGCCGACGCGGGCGACCAGCGGGATCGCGCCATAGCGCAGCGCACAGAGCTGGGTGAGCCCGCAGGGCTCGAAGCGCGAGGGCACCAGGATGACGTCGCTGCCGGCCTGGATCAGATGCGCGAGCTTCTCGTCATAGCCGTTGAACATGCCGACCTGTCCGGCATGAACGCGCGCGGCATGCTCCAGGCCGCCGGCGATGCCCGCCTCGCCGGAGCCGAGGATCGCCAGCTGGGCGCCGGTGCCGAGCAGCGTGCCGAGGCGCTCCAGAAGAAGGTCGAGGCCCTTCTGCCATGTGAGGCGGCTGATGACGCCGAAGATGAGCCGATCCGGATCGGGCTCGAGGCCGAGCCGCGCCTGCAGCGCGGCCTTGTTCGCAGCGCGGGCCGCGAGGTTGTCGGCGCTGAACGGCTCGGCGATGTTCCTGTCCGTCGCCGGGTCCCATACGGTGGTATCGATGCCGTTGAGAATGCCCGAGACGGCGCCGGCGCGGGCGCGCAGCAGCCCGTCGAGGCCCATTCCGCCTTCGGGCGTGCGGATTTCGACGGCATAGGTCGGCGACACCGTCGTCACGCGATCGGCGATCTGCAACCCGGCCTTGAGGAAGCCGATGGTGCCGTAATATTCGACGCCGTCGACCGAGAAGGCATGCGGCGGCAGGCCGAGCACCTGCATCAGGTCGCGTCCATACTGGCCCTGGAAGGCCATGTTGTGAACGGTCATCACCGACGCCGCATGCGGGCGGCCGGAATAGCGCATATAGGCTGGCGCGAGACCTGTCTGCCAGTCATGGGCATGGACGATGTCGGGACGCAGCTCTGGCAGGAAGCCGACACCGAGATCGGCCGCGACTCGGGCGAGCGCCGCGAAGCGCAGCGCATTGTCGTGCCAGTCGCGCCCGTCGCCACCGACATAAGGATTCCCCGGCCTGTCATAGAGCCAGGGCGCCTCGATCACCAGGACATCGAGCCCTCCCGCGCGACCGCGCAGCAGCCGCGCATCGCCGCCGAAGAGGCCATGGAAGATGTGGACCATCTCCCCGCCTTCCAGCGCCGCCATGACGGCCGGATAGCCCGGCACCAGCGTCGTGACATGGATGTCTTCCGCCGCGAGCGCGGCCGGCAGGGCGCCGACCACGTCGGCGAGACCGCCGGTCTTGACGAGCGGATAGACCTCCGACGCGACGGAGAGGACTTCGAGCCTGGCCATCACTTCAGCGCGTCGATCATCGGCTGCGTGATCAGGCAGATGCCGTTCGCCGTGCGGCGGAAGCGCTTGGCGTCCAACTCCGGATCCTCACCGACCACGAGCCCTTCCGGGATCTGGACGCGCGAATCCACCACGACATTGCGCAGTCGCGCCGAGCGGCCGATGTCGACGTAAGGCAGGATGACGCTCGACTCGACATGCGAGAACGAGTTGCAGCGCACCCCCGTGAACAGCAGCGCGCGGTTCAACGAGGCGCCCGAGACGATGCACCCGCCCGAGACGAGCGAGGACAGCGCATAGCCACGACGGTTCTCCTCGTTGTGGACGAACTTCGCCGGCGGCGTCACCTCGCTATAGGTCCAGATCGGCCAGTCGCGATCATAGAGATCGAGGTCGGGGACCACGCTCGTGAGGTCGATGTTGGCTTCCCAGTAAGCGTCGACCGTTCCGACATCGCGCCAGTAGGAGATGGACTCCGAGCGCGAGCGGACGCAGGAATTCTCGAAGTGATGGGCGACCGCCTTCCCGTGCTTGACGATGTGCGGGATGATGTCCTTGCCGAAGTCGTGGCTGGAATTCGGGTCCTCGGCATCGCGGCGGAGTTCGTCCATCAGGAAGCGCGTCGAGAACACATAGATGCCCATCGAGGCCAGCGCGCGGTCCGGCTTGCCGGGCATGGCCGGCGGGTCCTTGGGCTTCTCGATGAAGGAGATGACCCGGTCCTCGGTGTCGACATGCATGACGCCGAAACCGGAGGCCTCCTCGCGCGGCACTTCGAGGCAGCCGATCGTCACGTCGGCATTCGACTCGACGTGCTGCTTCAGCATCTCCTCGTAGTCCATCTTGTAGATATGGTCGCCGGCGAGCACGACGAAATACTCGCTGTCATAGTCCTTCAGAATGTCGAGGTTCTGATAGACAGCATCGGCGGTGCCGAGATACCAGAGCTCTTCAGACACGCGCTGGCTTGCGGGGAAGATATCGAAGATCTCGTTGCGCTCGGGACGGAAGAAGTTCCATCCGCGCGCCAGATGGCGGATCAGAGAATGCGCCTTGTACTGCGTCGCGACGCCGATGCGCCGGATGCCGGAATTCATGGCGTTGGACAGCGCGAAATCGATGATGCGCGACTTGCCGCCGAAATAGACCGCCGGCTTGGCGCGCCGGTCGGTGAGTTCCATGAGCCGGCTGCCGCGGCCGCCGGCCAGGACGAAAGCCATGGTCTGGCGTGCCAAGGGTGCACTCGCCGTCTTCTGCATGTCTCGCTTCTCCCCCTCGATGGCTTCTTGGTTCGCCTGTTCCGTCAGGCCGGCGGCCAGACGCCGTCATATTCAAAATAGATTGTCGACAGCGGCGGCAGGATGATGTCGGCAGATGCCGGAAGTCCGTGCGACGAAAGCGCGGCCGCATGCACGCCGCCGAGATTGCCGATGCCCGAACCGCCATAGGCGGCGGCGTCGGTGTTGAGAATTTCCTTCCAGCGACCGGCGGCCGGCAGGCCGATGCGGTAGCCGTATCGCACCACCGGCGTGAAATTGCAGGCGACCACGACCGGCGGATCGCCCTCGCCGCCGAAGCGCAGGAAGACGATGACGGACTGGTCCTTGTCGTCGGTCACGACCCAGCGGAAGCCCTCGCCCTCGCAATCGCGCGCATGAAGGGCGCCGTGGCCGCGATAGACGCGGTTCAGGTCGCGCACGAGATCGCGCATGCCCGCATGCAGCGGCGCGCCGAGCAGGTGCCAGTCGAGCTCGGCGTCGAAGTTCCATTCGCGGCGCTGCGCGAATTCCTGGCCCATGAAGATCAGCTTCTTGCCGGGATGTCCCCACATGAAGCCGTAGAAGGACCTGAGGTTGGCGAATTGCTGCCAGTCGTCGCCCGACATCTTGCCGAGCATCGAGCCCTTGCCATGCACGACCTCGTCGTGGCTGAGCGGCAGCACGAAGTTCTCGGAGAAGGCATAGAGCAGACCGAAGGTCAGCTTGTCGTGATGAAAGCGGCGGAACACGGGATCGAGCGACATATAGTCGAGCGTGTCGTGCATCCAGCCCATGTTCCACTTGAAGCCGAAACCGAGGCCGCCCTCATGCGCGGGGCGCGAGACGCCCGGCCAGGAGGTCGATTCCTCGGCGATCGTCATGGTGCCGGGATGCTCGCCATAGGCCAGCCGGTTGGTCGTCTGCAGGAAGTCGACGGCCTGATGGTTCTGGTTGCTGCCGTCGGGATTGGGCAGCCATTCGCCGGCCTTGCGGGAATAGTCGAGATAGAGCATCGAGGCGACGGCATCGACGCGCAGGCCGTCGACATGGAACCGATCGAGCCAGTAGAGCGCGCTGGCGGCGAGGAAGTTAGCCACCTCACGACGACCGAAATCGTAGATCGCCGTATTCCAGTCCGGATGAAAGCCGCGGCGCGGATCGGCATATTCGTAGAGCGGGCGGCCGTCGAAATGGGCGAGGCCGTGCTGGTCGGTCGGGAAATGCGCCGGCACCCAGTCGAGGATGATGCCGAGGCCGGCCTTGTGCGCACGGTTCACGAAGCGGGCAAAGCCCGCGGGATCGCCATGGCGCGCCGTCGGCGAGAAGAGGCCGATCGGTTGATAGCCCCAGGACGCATCCAGCGGATGCTCGGTGATCGGCAGCAGTTCCAGATGGGTGAAGCCGAGATCGACGGCATAGGGGATGAGCCGGTCGGCGATCTCGTCCCAGTTCATGAAGCGCCAGCCGTCGGCCTTCTGCCACGAGGCGAGATGGACCTCGTAGATCGACATCGGCTTGCGCCGCGCATCCCCCTGGCCGCGGCCGGCGATGAAATCGGCGTCGTCGAACGCGTAGGCGTCGGTCTTCGCCACCACCGAAGCGGTCGATGGGCGCAGTTCGCTGCCGAAGCCGACGGGATCGGCCTTCAGCGGCAGCACGACATCGTCGGGACCGACGATTTCGTATTTGTAGATCGTGCCCTCGCCGATTTCGGGGGCGAAGATCTCCCAGATGCCGCTGTCGACGCGCTTGCGCATCTGGTGGCGGCGGCCGTCCCAGTCGTTGAAATCGCCGACCACGGAGACGCGCCGCGCCTCGGGCGCCCAGACGGCGAAATGCACGCCGGCGACGCCGCCATGCGTCATCACATGGGCGCCGAGCTTCTCGTAGAGCTGCCGATGCGTGCCCTCGACGAGGAGATGATCGTCGAGGGGGCCCAGCACCGGACCGAAGGCGTAGGGATCGATCAGCGACCAGCTGCCGCCGGAATTGGACGCGCGAAGCCGGTAGAGGAAGCGGCGGGCGCGGCCCGGGATCAGCGCCTCGAAGAAGTCCGTGCCGGTGCGCCGCTCGAGGGTGGCAACCGGCTCGCCCTCAAGGGTCTCGATCGCGACGCTCTCAGCGTGGGGGACGAAGGCCCGGACCGTCATCCCCGCACGCGTCTCGTGAAGGCCAAGCAAGGAGAACGGATCCCCGTGGCGCGCCGCGATCAGATTTCCGACATCGACTTCATCGGCACGCCACCCAGCCATCACGCCTCCCGCACTGCGAGCCTCATCCGGCCGGCTTCACGGGTACGTTCCAGATATCCTTGGCATATTCCGCAATCGTGCGGTCCGAGGAAAACCAGGCGACCCGAGCCGTGTTCGTGAGGCTCGCTTTCCACCATGCTGCTCTGTCCAACCACAACGCGTCAACGTCTCTCTGGGCTGCATAGTAGGAATCGAAATCTGCCGTCACCAGGAAGTAGTCGTGATGGCGGAGCGCCGTGGTCAGCGCCGCATAGCGCCCAGGGTCACCCGGAGAGAACACGCCGCTCTCGATCGCCTCGATGGCCTGGGCGAGCCGCGTCGAGGCGGCGATGGTGGCCGAGGCGTCGATGCCCTGGCGGCGGCGCTCGGCGACCTCAGGCGTCGTCAGGCCGAAAATGAAGATGTTCTCGTCGCCGACATGCTCCTTGATCTCGACATTGGCGCCGTCGAGCGTGCCGATGGTGAGCGCGCCGTTCAGCGCCAGCTTCATGTTGCCGGTGCCGGACGCCTCCATGCCGGCGGTGGAGATCTGCTCCGAGAGATCGGCGGCCGGAATGATGATCTCGGCGAGGCTCACATTGTAGTTCGGCAGGAACACGACCTTGAGCAGATCGCGCACCGTCGGGTCGCTGTTCACCACCGCCGCCACGTCGTTTGCGAGCTTGATGATCAGCTTGGCCATGTGATAGCTGGCGGCCGCCTTGCCGGCAAAGATCTTGACGCGCGGCACCCATTCCTTGTGCGGCTGGGCGCGCATCGCCTGATAAAGCGCGATGGTCTCGACGATGTTGAGCAGCTGGCGCTTGTATTCGTGGATGCGCTTGATCTGCACGTCGAACAGCGCGTTCGGGTTGACGCGGATGTCGAGCCGGTCGCGGATGACGCGGGCGAGCGCCACCTTGTTGGCACGGCGGACCGTGCCGAACGTATCATGCAGGGCGGCGTCGCCGGCATGCGGCACCAGCCTCGCAAGACCCGTCGCGTCGTCAAGGATATCCGGCCCGCATGTATCGACCAGCAGGCGGGTGAGGCCCGGATTGGCGCCCTGCAGCCAGCGGCGGAAGGTGATGCCGTTGGTCTTGTTGTTGATGCGCCCCGGATAGACGCGGTCGAGATCGCGGAAGATGGTCTCCTTGACGAGATCCGAATGCAGCGCCGAAACGCCGTTGATCGAATGCGATCCGATGAAGGCGAGATGGCCCATGCGCACGCGGCGCCCGCCGGCCTCGTCGATCAGCGATACCGACGACAGGAAGCCGTCGTCGGCGCCCTCGAGATGCTTGGCCTTCTCGAGATGGATGGCGTTGATGAGGTAGATGATCTGCATCTGGCGCGGCAGAAGCCGCTCGAGCAGCGGCACCGGCCATGTCTCCAGCGCCTCGGGAAGCAGTGTGTGGTTGGTGTAGCCAAGGGTGCGGGTGGTGATGTCCCACGCCTCGTCCCAGGGAATGTCGCGCAGGTCGACGAGGATGCGCATCAGCTCGGCGACGCTGATCGCCGGATGGGTGTCGTTGAGCTGGATCGCCACCTTGTCGGCGAGCGAGCGGATGTCGCCATAGGTCCGCATATGGCGGTAGACGAGGTCCTGCAGTGAGGCCGAGACGAAGAAATATTCCTGGCGCAGGCGCAGTTCCTGGCCGGCCGGTGTTTCGTCGCTCGGATAGAGGATCTTCGAGATCGCCTCGGCGCGAACCTGCTCGACCAGCGCGCCGATGTGATCGCCCGAATTGAAGGCGTCGAGGCGCAGCGGATCGACGGCACGCGCCGACCACAGCCGCAGCGTGTTGACGTGGCGGCCACGCCAGCCGGTGATCGGCGTGTCATAGGCGACGGCCTCGATCGTCTCCGACGGGTGCCAGACATAGCGCGGCAGGCCCGAGGGCTGCATGATCGCCTCGACGGAGCCGCCGAACTGGATGTCGTAGACGACCTCCGGACGCTCGAACTGCCAGGGATTGCCGAAGGAAAGCCAGTTTTCGGGATATTCCTGCTGCCAGCCGCCCTTCACGACCTGACGGAAGAGGCCGTGATCGTAGCGGATGCCGTAGCCATAGGCCGGGATCGACAGCGAGGCCATGGAATCGAGGAAGCAGGCGGCGAGACGGCCAAGGCCGCCATTGCCGAGCGCGGCATCCGGCTCCACCGACTTCAGCTTCTCGATATCGACGCCGAGATCGCCGAGCGCGGCGCGGAAGGTCTCGGTGATGCCGAGATTGTTCATCGTGTCGAAGAGCAGGCGGCCGATGAGGAACTCGAGCGACAGGTAGTAGACGCGCTTGGCGCCGGCCGCGTAGGTGGCCTTCGACGATGCGATCCAGGGATCGACCATCCGGTCGCGCACCGCGAGCGCCGTCGCGAGGAACCAGTCGCGGTCGCTCGCCGTTACCGCGTTCTTGCCGACCGCATAGGTGAGCTTGGCGGTGATCGCCTCGCGCGCGGCGGCGATTGCGGCTGAATCGGCGGCCGCTCCGGCGGCCGGAAGTTCTGACTTCATAACGGCGTCGACCATGTCGTCTCCCATCCCCCGCATGGGCCGGGACGGAGCCGATCGCCCGCCCGTCCTGCGTCATGCTGCGCTGCGACTATGCCATGCAACACGAGTGCCGCTCCAGCCGGCAATAAGGTCGCATGGCGCGAATTGAGGCAGGGACTGTAGCAACCAAGCGCCGTCCTCACCGTTGTAGTCGGGCAGTTCATCTCCGCCTGTCCGGGTCTCGCCGCCCGATCGGTCCGGGATCGCTGCCTTCCATCATTGTCCCGAGGGCAGAAGGGTCGACCGGAGCCATGAAGATCCTGTTCGTCACCAGCGAGTTTGCGGATTTCGCCAAAGCTGGCGGCCTCGCCGATGTCTCGGCCGCGCTGCCGCGCGCGCTGAAGCGTCGCGGAACGGATGTGCGCGTCCTGATGCCGGCCTACCAGAACGTTCTCGACCGCATCTCGCAGCTCAAGGTCGTCGCGTCGCTGCCCGGCCATGCGTCGATCGAGCCCTGCCTCATCGGCGAGACCCAGACGCCGGACGGCATCCCGGTCTATCTCATCCTGGCGCCCTCGCTCTACCAGCGTTCCGGCACGCCATACACCACCGCCGAGGGCTATGACTGGGGCGACAACGACCTGCGTTTCGCGCGGCTCGGGCTCGCAGCCGCCGAGATCGCGCGCGGGCTCTCCGGCGTCGACTGGACGCCGGATCTTGTCCATGCGCATGACTGGCCGGCCGCCATGGCGCCGGCCTACATGGTGTGGTCGGGCGTGACGACGCCGTCGGTCTTCACGATTCACAACCTTGCCCATCAGGGCCTTTTCGGGGCCGACCGCCTCGACGCGCTCGGCATCCCGCACGAGGCGTTCCGTACCGACGGGGTCGAGTTCCACGGCTACATCTCCTTCATGAAGGCGGGTCTTGTCTACGCCACTCATGTGACGACCGTGAGCGCCACCTATGCTGCGGAAATCACGGAGGAACCCCTCGGATCCGGCCTGCATGGCCTGACGCGCGGCCTCACCCATGAGGGGCGGCTCTCCGGGATCGTGAATGGCCTCGACGCCGAATGGGACCCCGCCTCCGATGCGCATCTCCTCAGCGGCTTCCATGCGGGCGATCTCTCGGGCAAGGCGGTCAACACCGACTTCATCCGCATGTCGCTGTGCATGGCGCCGTCCGACGGACCGCTGTTCGGCATCGTCTCGCGGCTCGTGCATCAGAAGGGGCTCGACCTGATCGCGGAGGCGGCGGGAGCCATCGTCGAGCGTGGCGGCCAGATCGCCATTCTCGGTACGGGCGATCCGGGCGTCGAGCGCATGTTGCTCGACATGTCGCGCCGCCATCGCGGATCGATCGGTCTCGTTGCCGGCTTCAGCGAAACCATGGCGCACCGCCTCGTGGCGGCGAGCGACTTCTTCCTGATGCCTTCGCGCTTCGAGCCCTGCGGGCTCACTCAGATGCAGGCACAGCGCTATGGCGCGCTCCCGGTCGCCCATGCCACGGGCGGTCTCGCCGATACGATCGAGGACAACCAGACCGGCTTCCTCTTCCACGACTTCTGGGTCGGCGGCCTGCTCGAGGCCACCAACCGCGCCTTCGATGCCTATACGCAGCCGGAGCTCCTGGCCGACATGCGCCGCCGCGCCATGGCCAAGACGTTCGACTGGGACGGCCCGGCGCAGTCCTATGAGGAACTCTTCTCGCGCGTCACCGGCCTGCCGATGGAGCGGCCGCCGGACCGCGGCTTTTCCGGAGTGACGCGCCTGCCGAAACTGATCAGCACCGACTCGGACCGTAGAGCCGCCGCCAGATGACCAAGCTTTCCTCGGGGAATCCCTATGCCCTCGGCGCCACGCCGGACGCCAAGGGCACCAATTTTGCGTTGTTTTCAGATCATGCCGATGGCGTCACCCTCTGCCTCTTCTCGGAAGACGGAAGCAAGGAGACCGAGCGCATCGCGCTGCCGGAATGCACCAACGGCGTCTGGCATGGCCATGTCGGGGGCGTGAAGGCCGGCCAGCTCTATGGCTATCGCGTCAGCGGTCCCTTCGACCCCGTCAACGGCCACCGCTTCAACGACACCAAGCTGCTGCTCGACCCCTACGCACGCGAACTCGTCGGCCCGCTCACCTGGGACGACGCGCTCTACGGCTATCCGGTCGGCGACGGCGACGACGCGGATCTTCGGAAGGATGAGCGCGACAGCGCCCCCTTCATGCCGAAGGCGCGCGTGATCGGGCCGGACATCCTGACGAAATCGAAGCGTCCGATGACCCCCTGGCCACAGACGGTGATCTACGAGTCGCATGTCCGCGGCTGGACGATGCGCCATCCGGTTCTGCCCGACGACATCCGCGGCACCTTCGCCGCGCTCGGACATCCGAAGGCTATCGAGCATCTGCACCGCATCGGTGTGTCGGCGATCGAGCTGATGCCGATCCACGCCTTCGTGCAGGATCGTCACCTCGAGGAGCGTGGACTCAGGAATTTCTGGGGCTACAACACCATCGGCTTCTTCGCGCCCGAGGCGCGCTATATCGACGGCGGCGGGCTCGCCGAGATCGCCGAAGCGGTCGACCGGCTGCACGAGGCCGGCATCGAGGTCATCCTCGACGTCGTCTACAACCACACGGCCGAGGGTAACCATCTCGGGCCGACGCTCTCGTTCAAGGGCATCGACAATTTCTCCTATTACCGGCTGATGCCGGACGACAAGCGCTACTACGACGACCTGACCGGCACCGGAAACGCCATCGACACCAATCACCCGCGCGTGCTGCAGATGGTCATGGACAGCCTCAGGCTCTGGGCCAGCGTCTATGGCGTCGACGGCTTCCGCTTCGACCTCGCGCTGACGCTCGGCCGCGAGCCGACCGGCTTCAACCCGCGCCACGCCTTCTTCAACGCGATCCTGCAGGACCCGCTGCTCGGCAAGCTGAAACTGATCGCCGAGCCCTGGGATGTTGGCCCGGGCGGCTACCAGCTCGGCAACTTCCCCGCCGGTTTCTCCGAATGGAACGGCGACTATCGCGACGTCGTGCGCGAGTTCTGGATGGGCGCCGAGGGCCTGCTGCCGAGCTTCGCCGCACGCTTCGCCGCGTCGAGTGATCTCTTCAACGAAGGACGCCGGCGGCCCTGGTCGAGCGTCAACTTCATAACCGCGCATGACGGCTTCACGCTGGAGGACCTCGTCTCCTACAACGACAAGCACAACGAGGCGAACGGCGAGGACAATCGCGACGGCCACAGCGACAACCGCTCCTGGAACTGCGGCGCCGAAGGCCCGACCGAGGACGAGGGCATCCTAGCGCTGCGCAAGCAGCAGAAGCGAAACCTCATCGCGACGCTGATGCTCTCCCAGGGTGTTCCGATGCTGCTCGCCGGCGACGAGATCGGCAATTCGCAGGGCGGCAACAACAACGCCTATGCGCAGGACAACGAGATCGGCTGGGTCGACTGGAGCAATACCGATCCCGAGCTGATGGACTTCACGGCGAAGGTGATCGCGCTCCGGCGCAGCAGGAGCGCCTTCTCTCGGGCCGAGTTCCTCACCGGGGCGCGGACCTCGCTCGGCCAGCGCGACGTCGCCTGGTACAGCGCCGGCGGCGAGCGCATGTCCGACGGCGAGTGGCAGGACCCGTTCGTCAAATGCCTCACGGTGCGGCTCGCGCCGATGCGGGGCGACGAGCCGACCATGATGGTCATGATGAACGCGTCGCATGTCGACGTCGACTTCGTCGTCCCCGGCAAGGAAGGTTCCGGCTGGAAGGTCGTGCTCGACACCGCCTCCGACAACGAGGGCGAAGTCATGCCCGGCGATACGCGCAAGGTCCCGGCGCGCTCGCTGCTCGTGCTCGAAGGCAACGGCTGAGACGCTTGAGGCAGCCGGGCCTGAGGCGGAAAAGGAGACCGCCTCAGGCGAAGGCGAGGGTCAGCGCCTCGTGCGCCGGCATGGGTCGACCGAACAACCAACCCTGGCCGACCGCTCCCGGTGTCAGCTCCTCCAGCGCCTGCGCCTGTTCCTCGGTCTCGACGCCTTCGAACACGATCTTCAACCCCAGCGTCGCGACCATGTGGGAGACTTGGCGCAGCACCAGCGCCGGGACGAAGGCACTGTCCGCGGAGCGGGTAAAGAGCTTGTCCAGCTTGATCGTGTCGATCGGCAGCGTGGCCAGATAGGCGAGGCTGGAATAGCCGGTGCCGAAATCGTCGAGGAAGACGCGGTATCCGGCCTCGCGGAGCGAGCGGATGGCCTCGCCGATGCGCTCGATGTCGCCGGTGTCGCGTTCGGTGATCTCGAGCGCGATCCGGCTGCGGTCCACGCCGTAACGCAGGCGGTGATAGTCGAGCAGTTCCGGCAGTTCCGGATCGAACAGCGAGCCGACACCGATATTGATGCTGAGATAGACCTCCGCGCTGCCGGCGAGAAGCGGCGCGAGGCCGGAGATGGCCCGGCTCACCACCCGTTCGGTGAGGGCCGGCAGCAGGCCGTCGCGCTCGGCCACAGGGATGAAATCGTCGGGCGGGATCGCGCCGCCCGATGGCGGATGCCAGCGCGCCAGCGCCTCGAAGCCGACCAGCCGCCTATCGGAGAGACGGACGATGGGCTGGTAGTGGACGTTGATCTGATCCTTGCGGATGGCGCGTGCCAGGCGCCTCGACAGCGACCGCCGGCTTGCATTGCGCGACCAGACGAGGGACAGGCCCCCGAACCCCAGCGCCGAACCTGCGGTGAGCAGGACCGCGCCTGTCGTGGTGCTCATGCGTGTCAGCGCCGCCGGCGCCGGCTCGGCGATCTCGACGCAGAAATCGCTGGCGCTCGCGCAGCTGCGGATGCCGTGATCGTTCCAGAAGCCGGCATAGTTCGCCCGGGCATGTTCGGCGCCGACGAGCCTTCCGGGTGTCCCGTTCCTGCGGAAGATCAGGTCGCCCGCCCTGGTCCAGCCGGCGACCTCGGCCCGATCGAGGTCGTCGAGAAGCTCGCCCGCCGCCCGCGGCCTGGAAAAGACGATGACGCCGTCGCGGGCCAGCGCCGACACATGGATGCGCGGATCGCCGAAAATCTGGACCTGGGGCCAGAAGGCGGCCCCGTCGGCGCGGAGGATCGTCGTCGCCGGCAGGACGGTGCCGCGCGCCATGCCGCGGGCGCCGTCGCACAGGACCTTTCCGTCATGCATACGCCCGATATCGAGGACTTGCGTCGTCCGCGCGGCGATGATCCTCAGTTCGGCAAGGTCCTCCGGCGAGCAGGGCACCGTCTTCAGCCGGGCGATGGCACGCAGGGCGATGCGCGAGTCGGTGGCGATCTGCTCGGCGCGCGCGATGACGAGCCGCGCCCGGTCCTGAAGCTCGGAGTGCCGGTCCTGCCAGGCGTAGAATTCGTAGCCGAGGGCCACCACGAGGGTGCCAAGGGCGACGGACGCAGCGACCCAGAGGCCGGCGAGCAGGATGGCGACAGGGCGGGGGACCATGACTATCCGACTGCAGCGGCGATTTCCTCCGCTCGCCGCCTTGCCGCCGGGCAAGGCCCTCCACAACGGCCCCGCCTGCCATGGACTGGCGGCGGGGAATGCCACGGAACTGCCCTACCCCGGTTGCAGGAATCGGCTCCCGGACGCTCCAGCTTGCACATCGCAATCAGTGCACCGCAAGACCCGTACGAACGCAATTTCGGCGTCGTTAACGGGCCCTCACCTCAACCAACGAGAGAACGCTCAATCGACATGGAAGACCTCTTCCATCGGCGCCCACCATTCGCCCTCGGCGCGGCTTTCGAGCGGCAGCTGCATCGGCCCGCAGATCGACCACCAGCGCTGCGTCTCGGGATCGGCGGCCATGATCGCGCTGTCGGCGGCGAAGTCCTCGCCGTGATACTCGAACGAGGCGAAGAGCAGATTTTCCGGCTCGCGCAGATAGATCGAGTAGTTTCGGATGTTGCAGCGGGCGATCATCGCCAGGACGCTCGGCCAGACGTCGGCATGCAGCCGCTTGTATTCGGCAATGGCCTCGGGGCGGATGCCGAGGACGAAACCCATGCGCTTCATCGCGTGTGCCTCCCATTCTTGGTCTTGAGTGCCGGTCAGGATTCCTCGCCGCCCTTGCCGAGGACGATGGACAGGTCTCGGGTGGCGTCGAGAAGAATGGCGAGCGCCTCGTCGCGACCGGGAACGTCGGCGCGATCGACGCGCGGCAGGAACGGACAGGTCAGCACCGCGATGGCGGACTCGCCGGGACCGAGCACCGGAGCGGAGAGATTGAACACCGATTCCGACTGGAAGCTCGACATCGCCTCGTAGCCGCGGGCGCGAACCGCTTCGAGCCGCTCGTCGAGATCGTCCGGACGGCCGCGGTCGTCGGCGCCGATCTCGCGCTCCGCCTCCATCAGCGAGCGCTCCTCGGCGCTCGCGAAGGCGAGCAGAACGTGGCCGGAACCGGTATTGTAGAGACTGACCCGCGCGCCGACCCGGATCGAATAGCTCCAGTAGGACGGCGCATCCATCTGTGCCACGACGATCACCCGGCCGCGGTCATAGATCGCGAGGTGGCAGGCCTGTTCGGCCCGGCGCGAGAACTGGCGCAGCACCGGCAGAGCCTGGCTGACGAGCCGCCTGACGGGCGCGTGCTGGTGGGCAAGCGCGAAGAGGCGCAGCGTCAGCTCGTAGCGGTCGCCGAGGATGCGGGCCACATAGCCGCGCCGCACCAGGCGATCGAGCATGCGATAGATCTCGTTGGGCGAGCGGCCGAGCGCCTTGGCGATCTCGGCCTGCGTCATGCTCTCGTCGGTTGCGGCGAGCAGCTCCAGAATGTCGAGCCCCTTGTCGAGGGCGGGGGCGCGATAGCGGTCGGCGGCGTCTTCGAACATTCCCCTCGCCTCTTCCGGCGGCCGTCCCGCCCTCTCGCGTCGCTGAGGGCAACGGGAAGCGATTGACTTCCCTCCACCCGGATCGCTTATATGCGAATACACCATTCAAGGGTGGATAATCGAGGCCTTCTTGAAGGCCTCTTTGCCTGCGCGGCACCGGCCGGATCGCCGGCCTTGGGGAGGGAAGCATGGCCCGCATCACGCGTGTCGAAGGGCTGATGGTGGACCTGAAGCCGAAGGTGAAGCGCGTCGACGCCATCCAGTCCTTCGTCAGCCAGGAAACGCCGATCATCCGCATCACCGATGCCGACGGCGCTGTCGGCACCGGATACACCTACACGATCGGCACCGGCGGTCCGGCGATCCTCTCGCTGATCGAGCGCACGCTGGCGCCGGCGCTGATCGGACGCGAGGCAGGAGAGATCGAACGCATCTGGCGCGATCTCCTCTTCATGACGCATGCCACCGCCGTCGGCGCGATCACCTCGCTGGCTCTGGCCGCCATCGACACCGCGCTCTGGGACCTGAAGGCCCGCCGCGCGTCGCTGCCGCTGCACATCCTCGCCGGCGGCGCGCAGGAGCGCATCCGCCTCTACACGACCGAGGGCGGCTGGCTGCATCTCGACACCGCGGCCATCGTCGACGACACGATCCGCGCGAAGGAATCCGGCTTCTCCGGCGCCAAGGTCAAGGTGGGGCGGCCGCTGCACGAGGATGTCGCGCGGCTTTCCGCGGTGCGCGAGGCGGTCGGCGCGGGCTTCGAGATCTTTACCGATGCCAACCAGGCCTTCTCGGTCGACGAGGCGATCCGCCGGGCGCGGGCCTATGAGGCGGTCGATATCGGCTGGCTGGAGGAACCGCTGCCGGCCGACGACGTGGACGGGCATGTGCGCCTCGCCGCCTCGACCTCGGTCCCGGTCGCGGTCGGCGAAAGCCTCTATTCCGCGCCGCAGTTCCGCGACTATCTCCAGCGCCGGGCCTGCTCGATCGTGCAGGTCGACGTCGCCCGCATCGGCGGAATCACGCCCTGGCTCAAGGTCGCGCATCTGGCCGAGACCTTCAACGTCGCCGTCTGCCCGCATTTCCTGATGGAGCTGCATGTCGCGCTCTGCGCCGCCGTCCCGAACGCGCGCTGGGTGGAGTATATCCCGCAGCTCGACAGCCTCACGACGGCCGGCATGCGTATCGAGGACGGCCATGCCATCCCGAGCGCCGAGGCCGGCCTCGGCATCGCCTGGGATTTTGCCGCGATCGACCGCATGACGGTCGATGGGTCGCGCTTCCTCATCCAAAGCTGAAAGGACGTTTCATGAGCGGAAAGCTCGCAGGCAAGGTCGCGCTGGTCACGGCGGCGGCGCAGGGGATCGGCCGCGCCATCGCCGAAAGCGCGGCGCACGAGGGCGCCACCGTGTTCGCGACCGACATCAACGAGGCGAAGCTCGCCGAACTCGGCGGCCTGTCGCAGGTGACGACGCGCGTGCTCAACGTGCTGAAGGACGCCGAAGTCGGCGCGCTTACTGCCGAAATCGGCACTGTCGACGTGCTGTTCAACTGTGCCGGCATCGTCCATGCCGGGACGATCGAAGAGGCGACCGAGGCCGATCTCGACTTCGCCTATGACCTCAACGTCAAGTCGATGTGGCGCACGATCAAGGCGACGCTGCCCGGCATGCTCGCCAAGGGCGACGGCGCGATCGTCAATATCTGCTCGGTCGCCGGATCCGTGAAGGGCGTGCCGAACCGCTTCGCCTATGGCGTCACCAAGGCGGCAACGGTGGGGCTGACCAAGTCGGTCGCCGCCGATTTCGTGACGCGAGGCATCCGCTGCAACGGCATCTGCCCCGGCACCGTCGAGAGCCCGTCTCTGCAGGACCGCCTCCGCGCGCAGGGCGACTACGAGGCGGCGCGCGCCGCCTTCATCGCCCGCCAGCCAATCGGCCGCATCGGCACGCCGCAGGAGATCGCCGACCTCGCGATCTATCTCGCGACCGCGACCTATACGACCGGCCAGATGCACATCATCGACGGCGGCTGGACCAACTGACATCAGAAGGCAGTCCGCCGGAGGCGGACGGCCCGATATCGTCCCATGCGCGAGAGAAACGTGGATGGCCGGGACGAGCCCGGCCATGACGCGTGAAGAGCTGTGATCGCGCGAGCGGAGCTCAGTACTGATCCCGCCGCCGCACCCAGGATTGCGGGAATTCGAGCCCTTCCTCGTTGCGGCCCTTGGGGACAAGGTCGAGATAGTGATAGGCGCCGTTCAGCATCTCCACGCCCCGGCTGTAGCAGGAATAGGTGTGGTAGACGGCGCCCGCCTCGTCCTTGGCGAAGACGCTGATGCCGACGATGTCCGAGGCGCCGACGCGGCGCATCTCGTAATTGTAGTAGGCGCGCCCCGCCGCGAGTTCCTCCGGCGTGAATGCCGCCTGATGATCGAAATTGAACTCGCTGCCCTCGGCCTGCACCCAGGGGAACGACCATCCGAAGCGCGCCTTGTAGGCCTCGATCCGCTCCAGCGGAGCCCGCGAGACGGCCGTGAAGGCGACGTCGCGATGCGCGAGATGGATCGGGATACGGTCGAAATTGTCGGCCCAGAAGGAGCAGGACTTGCAACCCTCCTGCCAGTCCGGCCCGAACATGAAGTGGTAGACGATGAGCTGAGAATGGCCGTCGAACAGATCGGAAAGGGACATCCGCCCGTTCGGACCAAGGAAGCGATAGTCCTTCGTCACCGGCTCCCAGGGCATCGCCATGCGCTTGCGGGTCAGCACCTCGCGCTGGCGGGTGAACTCCTTCTCGGCGGCCAGAAGCTCCAGCCGAGCCGTCAGCCAGTCGTCATGCGCGACGATCGTGTTGAGCATCTTTCTTCTCCTTGATCAATTGAGGATTCAGACCCGGGCGAGACGGCGGAGCCAGGCCCCGGCATGGACGACGCTCATGAGCGCGTACATGAGGCCCATGCCTCCGGGCAGGATCGTTCCCGGCATGGGCCCGCAGAGCACGGTGCCGCTCTCCTCCGCGAAGCTCGCCACCGCCATCGCCGCGAAGAGCGGCGTCGCGGCGAGCGCGATGCCCCCGGCGATCCGCTCCGACCACGACGGGGACGCCGCCGAAGACGCCTTCCAGGCGCTGCTGGTCATTTGCTGCCATCCATCCCATGCTGCGAACGCGGCCCGGCTGGACCGCGAACCGATCCTCGCCGCGGGAAGAGCGGGAGCGGGAGTGACAATTCTGGCGCGATCGAAATGGACTCGCTGATCAACGCCGCGGCGCTGGCGCTCGCCCATGGCGATCCGCTCGGTGCGCTCAACCGCGTGGCGCTGCGTGATGATGCGCCGGCGCTGGCGCTGCGCGGCATCGCGATGGCGCAGCTCGGCGATTTCCCGCGCGCAAGGGCGCTGCTGCAACGGGCGCGGCGCGGGTTCGGCCCGCGCGAAACCGTGGCGCGGGCGCGCTGCGTCGTCGCCGAGGCCGAGATCGCGCTCGTCTCGCGCGACCTCGGATTCCCCGGCAGGCCGCTCGACGAGGCCCGCGCCACTCTGGAGGCGCGCGGCGATCATGCGAATGCCCGTCATGCCCGCATCCTGGCTGCGCGGCGGGCGATCCTGCTCGGGCGCCTCGCCGAGGCCGCCACCCTGCTCGACGCCGAAGCGCCGTCCGATGCCCTGCCGCCGGCCACGCTGGCATCGGAAGCTCTGGCAAAGGCCGGCCTCGCGATCCGCCGCATCGACAGCAGGGCGGCCCGGGCGGCCCTCCGCCGGGCTGACGCGGCCGCCCGGCGCGCCGGCATCCCCGCGCTCGTGGCCGAAATCGCCGCCGCAACCGCGATGCTGGATGCGCCGGCGGCGCTGCTGGTCGAGAGGACGGGCACACGCCTGCTGGCGCTCGCGGAGGTCGAGACGCTGTTCGCCTCGCGGGCGCTGGTCGTCGATGGCTGCCGCCACGTTGCGCGCTCGGGCGAGGAGCAGGTGGCGCTCGGCACGCGCCCTGTTCTCTTCGCACTTCTCCGAAGTCTCGCGGGCGGCTGGCCAGACGATGTTCCCCGCATGACACTCATCCGCGACGCCTTTCGTGGCCGGGAGGCCGATGAGTCGCATCGCGCCCGGCTGAGGGTCGAGATCGGGCGCCTGCGCGAGGCGCTGGCGCCGCTCGCCGATATCGTCGCGACCGAGGCGGGCTACCGTCTGTCGATGCCGGCGGAGCGGTCCGTCATCATGCTGGCCCCGCCCTTTGACGCGCCGCACGCCGCCGTTCTGGCGCTGCTGTCCGACGGCGAGGCCTGGTCCAGCTCCGCGCTCGCCCTTGCGCTCGGCACGAGCCCCCGCAGCGTGCAGCGCGCGCTCGACGTGCTGGCGCGATCCGACAAGATCCAGAGCGTCGGACGCGGGCCTGCCCGGCGCTGGATGGCACCGCCGGTCCCCGGCTTCCCGACAAGCTTGTTACTCCCCGGCCCGGCCCCCGGCGGCTAGGATGGGCGCCGTTCGGAGCCGACCGAAAGGGGGACGATGTCATGAAGCGCGCGAAGGCCGAGGTGATGCGGGAATATGGCCCGTTCGAAGGCGCACCCAGCATCGGTGGCGTCACCTATGACGGGGAGCGGGTGTGGTTCGCGGCCGGCGAACGGCTCGCCGCGCTCGACCCCGACAGCGGAGCGGTCGTGGGCGCCATCGACATCGCTGCCCATGCGGGCACGGCCTTCGACGGGCGCCACATCTACCAGATCGCCGGCGACCTTATCCGCCGCATCGACCCGGCGACCGGCGAACTGATCGCGACCATCCCGGCGCCCGGCAAGGGCGGCGACAGCGGCCTCGCCTATGCCGAAGGCGCATTGTTCGTCGGCCAGTACCGCGAGCGCTGCATCCACGAGATCGACCCCGACACCGGCGCCGTCCGCCGCACCATTCGCTCCGACCGCTTCGTGACCGGCGTCAGCTTCGTCGACGACGAACTGTGGCATGGCACCTGGGAGGACGAAACGAGCGAATTGCGCCGGATCGATCCGGCGAGCGGGACCGTGCTCGAGACGCTCGATATGCCGGAGGGGCTGACAGTGTCCGGCCTCGAATCCGACGGCGGCGAGCGCTTCTTCTGTGGTGGCGGCACCAGCGGCAAGGTGCGGGTCGTCCGCCGCCCGCGGCGGGCCTAGAGCCCTTCCGGCCTGCCGGAAGCGCTCTTCCCGAGGAACGATCCGCGCCGGCTCACGTTGACCTTCCATCAGAAGCAGCGATGGAGGATCACCATGACTTTGGTCAACGACACCGGCTTCACCACCGATACGCGCCCGATCAACCCGCTCATTTCGGGCGACAAGGTCGATGGCACGGCCGTCTACAACGGCGCCGGCGAGCGACTCGGCGATGTGCATGACGTCATGATTGACAAGGTCTCGGGCCGCGTCGTCTACGCCATCATGTCGTTCGGCGGCTTCCTCGGCATCGGCGAGAAGTATCATCCGCTGCCGTGGAACGCCCTCAAATACGACGTCGAACTCGGCGGCTATGTCGTCAACCTGACGCGCGAGCAGCTCGAGGGCGGCCCCGTCTACGATGAGCTCGACGAGCCGCTCTGGGGCGACCGCGACTACGAGAAGCGCGTGCACGACTACTACGGTCTGCCGCCCTACTGGATGGTCTGATCCAGCAGGCTTCCATCAGAAGGCCGCGGCACCCGCCGCGGCCTTCTTCGTTTCTGGAACCCTTTGCGCCGGACCGTCAGCGCCAGGTTGCGCCGAGATGATGGACGGCAACGTCCTCAGCCCGGGGCATCGCAACGCCGGCCTCCGGTTTGAAGGTGACGGTGCGCGGCTCCCCCGGCAACAGCAGGAAGCTCGCATCGTCGAAATGGCCCGGATGGGCCGCCGCCTCGGGCCGCACATAGAAGGCCGGCGCGTCCGAGGACAGGGTAAAGCGTCCGTCACCCTCGTTGGTGACGGAAATCGTCGCCACCGGCATCTCGATCCGCTTCGGCAGGTCCGGGAAGACCACGACCTGCAGCGTCGGATCGGTAACGCCATCGACCAGCGCGTCGATCACATAGAAGCGGTCATCGGCGCGCGGCGCATCGATCGACGCGACATCCACCGCGCGGTCCGGCGGCAGATGGGCCTCCGCGATCCGTTCGCCGAGCAGGGCGCCCGAAAGATCGAGCGTGCGGATGCGGACGCCGAGCCGGACTTCGTGATGGCGGTCGTTGACGGCCCGCAGCGCGAGGCGGCCGTCAAGGATGCGGGCGGCGACCGCCACCGGGGCGAAGAAGCGCTTCGCGTGATAATGCAACGTCTTCCAGGCCAGCGAATGGTCGATGGACGACCACGAGACCGCCGGCCAGACATCGTTGAGCTGCCAGTAGAGCGCGCCCATCGAATGCGGCTTCAGGCTGCGCCAGTAGCGGACCGCCGTCTCGATGGCGAGCGCCTGCTGAAGCTGCGACAGGAACACGAACTGCTCGAAGCCGGAAGGCACGCGGAAATAGCGGGCCATGGTGTCGATGATACGCGAATTGCCGGCCAGGTCGCGCTGGTGGAACTCCATCACCGGATGGGTGGCGTTCCACTCCTCCTCCTTGGCGAAGGAGCGGACGCCCGTCATGGACGGGAAGGACTGAAAGCCGAACTCCGAGCAGAAGCGCGGCTTCACCGTATAGTAGTGCTCGAAATTCTTGTTCGAGTGCCAGACGTCCCAGAAGTGCATGTCGCCCGAGCCGTCGTCGTGCCAGGCGTCGCCATAGTCGAGCTCGCCCTTGCACGGTGACGACGGCCAGAACCGGCGGCCGGGATCGGTCTCGATCACCGCCCGGTCGATGACACGGTTGAGGCGGTCGTAGTTGACGAGATAGCGGTCGCGGTTGTTGCGGGAGAGCTCATACCAGGTGAGCGAGCCGACGACCTCGTTGTCGCCGCACCAGAGCGCGATCGACGGGCGGCTCGACAGGCGCTTGATCTGGTAGCGCAGTTCCGCATCCACCTGATCGAGGAACTCCGGCGTCGAGGGATATTGCGAGCAGGAGAACATCATGTCCTGCCAGACCAGAAGGCCGAGCTCGTCGCAGAGGTCGTAGAAGGCGTCGAACTCGTAAAAGCCGCCGCCCCAGACGCGGATCATGTTCATGTTGGCTTCGACCGCAGCGGTGAGCAGCGCCGCGATACGCTCGCGTGTGATCTTCGCGGGCAGCGCATCGGCCGGGATCCAGTTCGCACCCTTGGCGAAGATGTCGACGCCGTTGACGCGGAAGATCATCGAGGCGCCGGCCTCGTCCTTCTCCGTCACCACTTCGAGCGTGCGGAAGCCGACGCGGCGGATGACGCTGTCGCCCGGGATCGAGACGGTCGCGTCATGGAGCGGCTGAGCGCCATGGCCGGCCGGCCACCAGAGATCCGGCTTGCCGACATCGAGATCGAGCGACAGGCGGCCGATGCCGCCGGCGACGCGGGCTTCGCCGGTCACGGTCCTGCCGGCGAACTCGAACGTCACCGGGATCGCGGCATCGGCGGTCGCAGGCGCGGCGAGTTCCACCTCGGCGGTGGCCCGCACATGGCCCTGCGCGTCGTGATGCTGGCGGATCTGGACGCTTTCGATGCGAGCCGTCTCGTAGAGATGCAGCACCGGCTCGGCATAGACGCCCATCACCATCAGGCAGGGCCCCCAGTCCCAGCCGCCATGGCACTGCGCCTTGCGGATCATGTTGAGGTCGGGAACCTTGTTGTTGTTGACGCTCCACGGGATCGGGAAGGGCTGCAGCGCGGCGCGGCGGCTGGCCTCGGCGCCGGCTGGCGAGAAGCGCAGGGTCAGTTCGTTGGCGCCCTCGACGACGAGGCCGGTCACGTCGATGCGGTGGCGGATGAAGCTCGACTCGAGCCTGGCCACGCTCTTCCCGTTGACGATCACCTCGGCGAAGGTGTCGACGAATTCGAGCTCGAGCACCGCCCAGCGGCCGGCGAGCGATCCGGACGCTACGTCGAAACGGCGGACGATCTCGAAGGCCGATTCGCCGACCCACTGCACGGCAGCCTCGTTGCGCCCGATCATCGGATCGGGAATGCGGCCCGCGGCGAGCAGCGCGGAATGGATATCGCCGGGAATGGCACAGTCGCCGATCACCGCCCCTTCGGCATCGGCGAGCGTCCATGTTCCGGCGAGCGAAAGACGTGTCATGGCAGTTGTCCTATCGGCGCGAGGCAAAAGCGCGGGGCTGTCGGGGCGAGCGGGCAGCGCGGACTGGATCAGGCCCGAAACCGTCACGCAACCGTTTTCCGTTCGGTCGTATTTTTGGCTTCCATTTGACCGGCAAGGTGCTCATATGCCGGGTTATAGGCCTGTGCGGCGCACTGCCGCGGATATTCTGGAGGATCGCCAATGACATCGAAACTCGACCAGCTGAAATCCATGACGGTGGTGGTCGCGGATACGGGCGACCTCGAGGCCATCAAGACCTTCAGGCCGGTCGACTGCACCACCAATCCCTCGCTGGTGCTGAAGGCCGCCGAGCTGCCGCAGTACAAGGACGTGATCGACGGCGCCGTCGCCTGGGGCGCCAAGAAGGGCGGCAGCAAGGAGGCGATCGCGGCCGCCGTCGCCGACCGGCTGCCGGTGCTGTTCGGTGCCGAAGTCTCGAAGCTCGTCCCCGGCCGCGTCTCGACCGAGGTCAATGCCGACCTGTCCTTCGACACCGAGGCCTCGCTCGCCCGCGCCCGCGAGATCATCGCCGACTATGCCGCGCTCGGCATCCCGCGCGAGCGCATCCTGATCAAGCTCGCCTCGACCTGGGAAGGCATCCGCGCCGCCGAGGTGCTGCAGAAGGAAGGCATCGACTGCAACCTGACGCTGCTCTTCTCGATGGCCCAGGCCGCCGCCTGCGCCGATGCCGGCGTCTTCCTCATCTCGCCCTTCGTCGGCCGCATCCTCGACTGGTACGTCAAGTCGACGGGCAAGACCTTCGAGCCGGAAGAGGATCCGGGCGTCCTGTCGGTTCGCCAGATCTACGCCTACTACAAGAAGCACGGCATCAAGACCGTCGTGATGGGCGCCTCGTTCCGTTCAACGGGCGAAATCGAAGCGCTGGCAGGCTGTGACCGGCTGACCATCTCGCCGGCGCTCCTGGAAAAGCTTGCCGCCGACGAGGGCACGCTGACCCGCAAGCTCGACGCCGCCAATCCCGGCGAAGCCGGCCCGCTGCTGAAGCTCGACGAGAAGGCGTTCCGCTGGCATCTCAACGAGGATGCGATGGCGACCGAGAAGCTCGCCGAAGGCATCCGCCAGTTCGCCAAGGATCTCGGCACGCTGCGCGGCATGATCGCCAAGAAGCTCGAAGCCGTTCCGGCCTGAGCCGGCCATTCCCCTACCGCACGACAAGACCCGCCGGAGCCCTCCGCCCGGCGGGTTTTTTCATGGCCGGGACGGACCTGGCGGGACCGGCTTGCCGGACGACGCCCGATGAGATAAATACAAACTGTCGACACGACGAGATCGAGGCAGAGGGACAGCGACGATGAATCCGAAAGAGAGCTGGAAGGGTGTATTTCCGGCGGTGACCACCCAGTTCCGCGCGGATTTCTCCGTCGATCTCGAGGCGACGGCCAAGGTGATCGAGGCGCTGATCGCCGACGGCGTTTCCGGCCTCATCATCTGCGGCACGGTCGGCGAGAACTGCTCGCTCTCGCAGGCCGAAAAGGTCTCGCTGGTCGAGATGGCGGTGACCACCGCCCGCGGCCGCGTCCCGGTAATCTCGGGCCTTGCCGAGTATACCAGCGCGCTGGGCTCGGCCTATGCCCGCGAGGCGACCCGCGTCGGCGTCAACGGCCTCATGGTCATGCCCGCCATGGTCTATCCGGCCAAGCCGCGCGAGACGCTCGACCATTTCACCACGATCGCGCGCGCCACCGACACGCCGATCATGATCTACAACAACCCGCCGAGCTATCGCACGGACGTGACGCCGGCGATGCTGGCCGGGCTCGCCGACATCGACACGATCGTCGCCTTCAAGGATTCGTCGGGCGACACCCGCCGTATCGTCGATGTGCGCAACATGACCGGCGACCGCTTCATCCCCTTCTGCGGCCTCGACGACGTGGTGCTGGAATGCGTGGCGCTCGGCGCCGTCGGCTGGGTCTCGGGCATGTCCAACGTCTTCCCGCGCGAAGGCGAGACGCTGTTCCGCCTGGTGCGCGACGGCCGCTATGCCGAGGCGATGCCGCTCTATGACTGGTTCATGCCGATCCTGCATCTCGACGCCCGCCCGGATCTCGTGCAGGCGATCAAGTATTGCGAAAAGTATCTCGGCCGCGGCACCGACCTGACCCGCCCGCCGCGCCTCGCGCTCGACGCTGCCGAGAAGGCCGAGCTCGACGCGGTCATGGAAAAGGCGCTAGCGACGCGGCCGGCCCTGCCCGAGACCGGCCTGCCGGCGGCCGCCTGACGGCGGCGGCGTTGCGCATCGCGGTCATCGGCGGCGGCCTCGTCGGCGCCGCCACGGTCCACGCCCTCCTCGACGAAGGTCACGCGGTCGACTGGCTCGACCGCTCCGGCCTCGCCGCGGGCGCTTCAGCCGGCAATGCCGGCTGGATCGCGCATATGGATATCTTGCCGCTGGCCTCGCCCAAGGTCTGGCGGCAGTTGCCGCGCTGGCTGCTCGATCCGCTCGGCCCGCTCTCCATCCGCCCCTCCTATCTGCCAAAGCTCGCGCCCTTCCTGGCACGCTTCGTCGCGGCGAGCCGGGGCGACCGCATCGAAGCCTCGACGCGCGCCATCACCGCGCTGAACGGCCTCTCACTCCCGGCCTGGGAGCGGCGGCTCAACGCGCTGGGGCTTTCTTCGCATCTGCGCCGCAAGGGCATCCTCTCCGTCTGGCCGAGCCTTGCCGAGGCCGACGCGGCCAAGGCTCTCCTCGCGCGTCAGGCATCGCTCGGCATCGACGTCGAATGGCTGGACCGGGAAGCGCTCGTCGCACTCGAGCCGGCGCTCGGCCCGAAGGCGGCCAAGGGTGCGCTCTATGGCAGCGGCTGCCACGTCTCCGATCCAAAGGCGCTGACGCTCGATCTCGGCCACGTCGCAATGGAGCGCGGCGCTCGCCTCCTCGCCATGGACGTCGTCGCGGTGAAGCCGCAGGAAGGCGCCGTGGCCCTCGTGACCGGCATGGACAGCCTCGCGCTCTACGACCGCGTGGTCATCGCGGCCGGCGCCTGGTCGAAGCCCCTCGCCGCCTCCGTCGGCGACGCCGTGCCGCTCGACACCGAGCGCGGCTACAACGTCACGCTTCCGGCGGGCCAGCTCGGCCTCACGCGCCCGGTGATGTATGAGGGCCAGGGCTTCGTCACCACCCCGCTCGACAGCGGCGACCGCATCGGCGGTAGCGTCGAGTTCGCCGGGCTGGAGGCACCGCCGAACTATGCGCGCGTCGATGCCATCCTCGGGCGCGCCCGCCGTTTCTTGCCCGATGCCGATCTTTCCGGCGGCACGCGCTGGATGGGCTTCCGGCCGTCGATTCCGGATTCGCTGCCCGTGATCTCGACGTCGACCCGCGACCCGCGTGTGATCCACGCTTTCGGCCACGGCCATTACGGCTTGACGCAGGCGGCTGCCAGCGCGGAAATCGTCGCCGACCTCGTCGCCGGCCGCGCGCCTTCGATCGATCCCGCCCCTTATTCCGTCACCCGCTTCGCCAGGAGATTCTGACCATGGCCCGCCATTCGTTCTTCTGCATCGACGGCCATACCTGCGGCAATCCGGTGCGCGTGGTGACGGGCGGTTCGATCCCGGTCCTCCATGGCGCGACCATGTTCGAGAAAAGGCAGCATTTCCTCGCCGAGTTCGACTGGATCCGGAAGAGCCTCTGCTTCGAGCCGCGCGGCCACGACATGATGTCCGGCTCGATCCTCTATCCGCCCTCGTCCGACGCCTATGACACGGCGATCCTGTTCATCGAGACCTCGGGCTGCCTGCCGATGTGCGGCCACGGGACGATCGGCACCGTGACCACCATCATCGAGCACGGCCTCGTGACGCCGAAGACGCCGGGCCTGCTTCGGCTCGAGACGCCGGCCGGGCTCGTCGAGGCCCGCTATGTCCAGAACGGCCCCTATGTGGAGAGCGTCACGCTCACCAACGTTCCGTCCTTCCTGCTCGGGCGCGGCTACGAGGTCGAGGTCGATGGCATCGGCACGCTCACCGTCGATGTCGCCTATGGCGGCAATTTCTATGCGATCGTCGAGAGCCAGCCGAACTACGCCGACCTCTCCGATCTCGAGCCCTCGGACATCGTACGGCTCTCGCCGAAGCTGCGCGCCGCGTTCAACGCGCGCCATTCGATCGTGCATCCCGAGAATCCGGCGCTGAACCGGCTGACGCATGTACTGTGGACCGGCAAGCCGAAGAACGAGGGCTCCTCGGCCCGCAACGCCGTCTTCTACGGCGACAAGGCGATCGACCGCTCGCCCTGCGGCACCGGCACCTCGGCGCGGCTCGCGCAGCTCTTCGCCACCGGCCGCCTCCAGGAGGGCGAGGCCTTCGTGCATGAGAGCATCATCGGCTCGACCTTCACCGGCCGCGTTGCCGGCACCACGACGGTCGGCGGCAAGCCTGCGATCATCCCCACCATCGAGGGCTGGGCGCGGGTGACCGGCTACAACACGATCTTCGTCGATGATCGCGACCCGTTCTGGGCCGGCTTCCAGGTCGTGGACGGCGCCTGAGCGCCGCCCACCTCTTCTTCTGCCGTCAGCGGACCCAGGCGCCGGGCACATAGACCCAGCGGCCGCCGCGCCAGACCCAACGCGCCGGGCGCCAGCGCCAGCCAGGGCGCCCGCGCACCCAGCGGCCCGAGACCCAGACATAGCGGCCACGGCTCCAGGTCCAGTGACCCGGGTTCCACACCCAGCCGCGGCGCGGTGGCGGCAGGGGCTCGCGCCGCATCGGCGGCGGGGCATACATGCGGCCGGGTGGCGGCCCCCATTGCGCCTCCGCCTCCTCCGGAAGCACGAGGCTCGCCGCCGGCGCCGCGAGAGCGGCGGCGAACAGCCCGCGCAGCAGGGATCGTCTCGAGAGCGTCACGTCACATCCTCCAGTTCGGGCGCCGCTTTCGCCGCGCCATAGACCCGCCGACGGCTGATACGCAGGAGCGGCGCCGTTCCGTCACTGCGATGACGATTTCATGGAAGGGCCCGGGGGCTTCGCACAGCGTCACTTGATCCCCCCGCACACTAGACCCCCCTCCCTGGCCCTCCCCCCTGCGCGAGAGAGGGGACGCGGCCGCAACGGGCTTCCAGGCCTTTTTCTATCCGGATCGTGGCGCCGTCGATGCAGCCCGCGAACTGCCCTCTCTCCCGCGCAGCGGGAAAGAGATGGAGAGGGGGTCATTGGAAGACGGCGGCACTCAAACCGGGTAGCCGTGCCGGGCGAGGAACAGCTTCAGCCGGTCGGGGAATTTGAGGACGCGGAGATCGGCTTTCGGGCAGCGGTCGAGGTCGTCGCCGCTGAGGCAGGCTTCTTCGCCCGCATCGGCGGCGTAGTCCCAATGATCGAGGAGCGCCTGATAGGCGGCGGCGCCCGTACCGGCGCGGATGCTCTGCGCCACCCAGCCGGCGAGGAAGCCGGGGGAGGACCAGCGCGTCTCCGGATCGCCGCCATCCTCCAGTTCGTTCAGCCAGTCGCGGTGGGCGACGCGGAAGCGCGGCTCGGCGCTGACATCGACCACCTTGCCGTCGCGCACGGCATGGATGACGAGCGGCGCGGCGCTGCAGGCATAGCAGTCGAAGGCATAGAGGAAGGCGTCGTCGAGCGTCGCGATCTCGGCCACCCCGTCGCCGTCGACATCCTTGAGATAGTCGCCGTCGCCGTCGAAATTGCCGACCGCGATCGCCGTCCAGCCTTTCGGCCCCTCTTCGGCGACCACGACCCGCGTGCAGCAATGAGCGCCGCCGGAATAGGAGGAGAAATAGACCTCCTTGCCGAGGCGATAGGGATCGATCTCGGCGATGGAGGCGCTCGCCGCCGGGGCGTCCATACCGGACGGGACGCCGATGGTCTCGAGCAGCATCGTGGCGCCGCGGGAGATCGTGAGCACCGGCACATCGCGGTCAAGGTCGAGATTCGGCCGCCGCTCATAGGAAAGCCGCAGCGACAGGCCGGAATCGGACAGCGTCGCGGCGCGCTCGCCCGGCGCGAATTCCGTCGTCGGAAAGGGAGGGCCGCCCTCCCCGGCCGCGAAGGCAGCAAGGGGGGCTGCCGACAGCGCAAGGGCGGCGAGGACGGAACGGAGCGGACCAGCGCGCAAGGGGGCGTCTCCTCGGGATTCGCCCCATGCTAGGCGCGGGATCGGGGCGCGAACAGGGCCGGCGCTTGCCGGGCGCTCGCGGAGTTCGCTAAGTTCTCCGGCGACGTCCCGCCACCGGAGTGCCTCCCCTTGACCTCGCCCGCAACGCCGCGCACCGGCGGCCAGCTCATCGTCGACATGCTGGCCGCGAACGGCGTCGACCGGGTCTTCACCGTGCCGGGCGAGAGCTTCCTCGCCGTTCTCGACGCGCTCGCCGACAGCGCCATCGACATCGTCAATGCCCGCCACGAGGGCGGCGCGGCGATCATGGCCGAAGCAGACGGCAAGCTGACCGGCCGGCCGGGCATCGCCATCGTCACGCGCGGGCCGGGCGCGACCAACGCCGCCGCCGGCCTCCATATTGCGCGGCAGGATTCGACGCCGATGATCCTGCTCGTCGGCCAGATCGCGCGCGGCCACCGGGAGCGCGAGGCGTTCCAAGAGATCGACTACCGGCGCATGTTCGGCGAGGTCGCCAAATGGGTGGTCGAGATCGACAGCGCCGACCGCATTCCCGAACTGCTGTCGCGCGCCTTCCATGTCGCGACGTCCGGCCGGCCGGGCCCGGTCGTGCTGGCGCTGCCCGAGGACATGCTTCGCGAACAGGCCGCCGCGACGCTGCCGCCTGCCTTCGAGCCGGTCGAGACCTATCCGGGCCTGACGCAGACGGCGCAATTGCAGAAGCTGCTGTGGGCGGCCGAGCGTCCCTTCGTCATCGCCGGCGGATCGCGCTGGAGCGACAAGGCCGTCGGCTCGCTGCGCCGTTTCGCCGAGCGCTTCGACCTGCCGGTCGGCGTCTCGTTCCGCCGGCAGGGCCTCTTCGACCACGAGCATCCGAACTATGCCGGCGATATCGGGCTCGGCATCAATCCGGCGCTCGCGGCCCGCATCCGCAATGCCGACCTCCTGCTGCTCGTCGGCGGGCGCATGAGCGAGGTGCCGTCTTCGGGCTACACGCTGATCGAGTCGCCCGAGCCGAAGCAGAAGCTGGTCCATGTCCATGCGAGCGCCGAAGAACTCGGCCGCGTCTACCGGCCGACGCTCGCCATCAACGCGACGCCGAACGGTTTCGCGGCGCAGCTCGAAGTCGTGCATCCGCCGGTTGCGATCCGCTGGGGCGAGGAAACGCGTGCCGCCAACGCCGCCTATCGGGCCTGGTCCGACCCGGCGCCGCGGGCCGTGGCCGGCGTCGAGATCGGCGCCATGATCCGCGCGCTGCGCGCGGCGCTGCCGGAGGATGCCATCGTCAGCAACGGCGCCGGCAACTATGCCGGCTGGCTGCACCGCTATTTCCGCTTCCGCGGCCCCGGCACGCAGCTCGCGCCGACCTCGGGCTCGATGGGCTACGGCCTTCCGGCGGCGATCGCAGCGAAGCTGCGCCATCCGGAGCGCATGGTCGTGGCACTCGCCGGCGACGGCTGCTTCCAGATGACGGGGCAGGAGTTCGCCAGCGCGGCGCAGGAAGGTGCGGCCGTGATCGCGATCGTCGTCGACAACGGCATGTACGGCACGATCCGCGCCCATCAGGAGCGCGCCTATCCCGGCCGCGTCTCGGCCACGGCGCTGAAGAACCCCGATTTCGCCGCGCTCGCCAGCGCTTATGGCGGGCATGGCGAGACGGTGGAGCGCACGGAAGATTTCGCGGCCGCCTTCGCCCGCGCAGCCGCGAGCGGGCTGCCGTCGATCCTGCATGTGAAGAGCGATCCCGAGGCGATCTCACCGACCGCGACGATCAGCGGGTTGAGGGCGGCCACCTAGCGAACGCCGTCGTCCGATCGCTCCCCGCCGCCGTGGATTGCGCCGGCAAATCGGATGCGCCGCTCTCGCGCATCGTGCACAGTCGTCACCGGGTGGGGATTTCCGCCGCGGCGAGGGGGCTCGCGGCAAGGCAAAACGGGGCGCGGCCATGTCGGCCATCATCGACTTTCTGAACACGATCTTCTGGGGCTATGTCCTGATCTACGGCCTGCTGGCGGTGGGCGTCTATTTCACCTTCCGCCTCGGCTTCCTGCAGATCCGGCATTTCCCCGAATTCATCAGGGTGGTGACGCGCGCACCCGAGACGGACGCGTCCGGGATCACGCCGTTCCAGGCGCTCTGCACGAGCCTCGCCTCGCGCGTTGGCACGGGCAACCTTGCCGGTGTCGCCGTCGCCATGACGCTCGGCGGCCCCGGCGCGCTGTTCTGGATGTGGATCGTCGCCGCGCTCGGCATGGCGACGGCCTATGCTGAGAGCACGCTCGCGCAGCTCTTCAAGGTGCGCGGCCAGACCGGCGAATTCCGCGGCGGCCCGGCCTTCTACATCGCGCGCGGCCTGAACGCGCCCTGGGCCGCCGTCATCTTCGCGGTCTGCCTGCTGCTCGTGTTCGGATTCGTCTTCAACGCGGTGCAGGCCAATTCCATCGCCGAGGCGATGAACGGAGCGTTCGGCGTTCCGAAGCTCGGCGTCGGCGCCGCGGTCGCGCTGCTGTCCGCCGTCGTCATCTTCGGCGGTATCAAGGCGATCGCCCGGTGGGCGGAATATGTCGTGCCGTTCATGGCCGTCGCCTATCTCGGCGTCGCCGCCTATGTGATCATCGCCAACATCACCGAAGTGCCCGCCGCGTTCATGCTGATCTTCAAGAGCGCGTTCGGCCTCGATCAGGCGGCCGGCGGCATTGCCGGCGCCATGCTGAACGGCGTCAAGCGCGGCCTCTTTTCCAACGAGGCGGGCATGGGCTCGGCGCCGAACATCGCCGCGGCCGCGACGCCCAACCCGCACCATCCTTCCTCGCAGGGCATGGTGCAGGCGCTCGGCGTCTTCATTGACACGATCCTCATCTGCACGGCGACCGGCATCATGATCCTGCTGTCGGGCGCGCTCGTCCCCGGTGGCGCCCTCACGGGAACGCCGCTGACGCAGGCTGCGCTGACCGCCGAGATCGGCGCGGCCGGGCACACCTTCATCGCGGTGGCCATCTTCTTCTTCGCCTGGACCTCGGTACTCGGCAACTATTCCTATGCCGAGAACGCCCTCGTCTATCTCGGCCTCGACAACCGCGCCGGACTGACCATCGCCCGCCTCGGCCTCCTCGCCATGGTGATCTGGGGTTCCTACGAGAGCGCGGCGACCGTCTTCAATGCGGCGGACGCCTCGATGGGGCTGATGGCGTCGATCAACCTCGTCGCGATCTGCCTGCTCTCGCCGCTCGTCGTGAAGCTGACGCGGGACTACTTCACGCAGAACCGCAGCGGCTCGCCCGTCTTCGACCCGGCCGCCTATCCGGAGCTCGACGGCATGATCGACGCGGAGATCTGGAAGCTGCCGGTGTCCCGCCCGGCCGACTAGAACAGGCTCCCCTGCCCCGCCGGCTTCGCCGCCTTGCCCTTCGGCCTCGGGCGCCCCGGCGCGCCCGAGGCCGTCGCCTCGACCTTGCCGTCGTGGAAGGCGATGGCCAACGCGTCGCCCGGGGACACCGCGGAGGCCGAGCGGATCGGCGCGCCGGCCTCGTCGGTCACGAGCGCGAAGCCGCGCGCCAGCACGCTGCGATAGGAGAGCGTCTCGGCGAGGCGCCAGGCGCGGTCGAGCCGGTCGCGCTGCCGCTCGACGACGCGGACGAAGGCGCGCCCCGTGCGGCCGTCGATCTCCGCGAGGCGGTCGCGGCCGCGCCCGATCCGCTCGGCGATCGGCTCGATGCGGAGACGGCCGGCGCTGCGCAGATAAAGCGCACGCTTGCGTTCGGCATGGGTTTCCAGCGCCCGTCCCTGCCTCTGCGCCAGCGACGCGAGGCGGTCGGCAGCACGCTCCAGTCGTCGCGCCAGTGTCGTCGGCGTCAGCTGCGCCGCGGAACGGCCGAGCCGGGCCCGGTGGGCGAGCGTGTTGGCGTGGAGCGAGCGGGAAAGCCGCGCCGCCAGCTCGTCGAAGCTGCGGCGCGGCACGGCGAGGAGATCGTCGAGCCGCGGCAGGCCGCGCGTCGCGGTGCGCAGCTCGCGCCGCCTGGTCTCGATCTGGCGAAAGGCGGCGCCCTCGAGGCGCGCGCCGAGCGTTCCCACAGCCGCGACGAGATCGGCCCGCACCGGCACGGCCATCTCGGCCGCGCCGGTCGGCGTCGGTGCGCGCAGATCGGCCGCGAAATCGATCAGCGTGGTGTCGGTCTCGTGGCCGACCGCCGAAATGAGCGGGATATCGGAGGCCGCCGCGGCGCGCACTACGGCCTCCTCATTGAAGCCCCAGAGGTCTTCGAGGCTACCGCCGCCGCGCGCGACGATGAGCACGTCAGGCCGCGGAATCGGGCCGCCGGCAGGGAGCGCGTTGAAGCCGGCGATGGCGGCGGCGACCTCGGCAGCCGAGGTCTCGCCCTGCACCCGCACCGGCCAGACGAGCACACGGACGGGAAAACGGTCCGACAGACGATGCAGGATGTCGCGGATGACGGCGCCGGTCGGCGAGGTCACGACACCGATGACGCGCGGGAGATAGGGAATCGGCCGCTTGCGCGCCTCGTCGAAGAGGCCCTCGGCGGCGAGGCGGCGGCGGCGCTCGTCGAGCAGCGCCATCAGCGCCCCGATGCCGGCCGGCTCCAGAGCCTCGATGACGATCTGGTATTTCGACGAACCCGGGAAGGTGGTGAGCTTGCCGATGGCGATCACCTCCATCCCCTCCTCGGGGCGGAAGCGGAGCCGCGCGAAGGTCGTCCGCCAGATGACGGCCTCGAGGCGGGCGCGCTCGTCCTTCAGCGCGAAATAGGCGTGGCCCGATGAATGCGGCCCGCGATAGCCGGAGATCTCGCCGCGCACACGCACATGGCCGAATGTCTCCTCGACGGTGCGCTTCAGGGCGGCCGAGATTTCGGAGACGGAGAATTCGGCGACGTTGGACTGAGGCTCGGCCATAGGCGCTCCGCTCCCTGCTTGCTCGCCTCTGGTTGCCGCGCGGAACGCGGCGGGTCAAGCCGGAGCGTGCCTGCCGAACGCTGCGCATGCTTGCCCACCGCCGCGCGCGCTTGCCGGCGGGCGCGACGGCGACTATCCCTCGGCCATGTCCCGCTATGACTTCACGACCCAGAGGCTGTTCCTCGACGCCCCTCTCGCCGCCGGCGCCGGCATCGCGCTCGACCGCGACCAGGCCAACTATCTCGTCAACGTGCTGCGCATGACGGCCGGCGCGCCGGTGCTCGTGTTCAACGGGCGCGACGGCGAGTGGCTCGCCCGCCTCGCCGGCGACCGCAAGCGCGCCAGCCTCCTCGTCGAAAGCGAGACGCGGGCGCAAACCGCGGCCGGCACGCTCGACTACCTCTTTGCGCCGCTGAAGCAGGCGCGGCTCGACTACATGGTGCAGAAGGCCGTGGAGATGGGCGCGGCGCGGCTGCGGCCCGTCATCACGCGGCGGACGCAGGTGACCCGGCTCAACGAGGACCGGCTGCGCGCCAACGCCATCGAAGCCGCGGAACAGTGCGGCATCCTCGCCATTCCCGACATCGCCGCGCCTGTCACGCTCGCCGCCTGCCTCGCCGACTGGGAAAAGGCCGAGGCTGGACGCCGCATCGTCTTTTGCGACGAGGACGAATCGGGCGCCGACCCGATCGCGGTGCTGAGGGCGCTACCACCCTCGCCGCTGGCCGTACTGATCGGGCCCGAGGGCGGCTTCTCCCCGGAGGAGCGGGCCGAGCTCAAATCCCTGCCCTTCGTGAGCTCGATCGCGCTCGGCCCGCGAATCCTCAGGGCCGATACGGCGGCGGTGGCCGCGCTGGCGCTCGTTCAGGCCGCGGTCGGCGACTGGCGGGAGGGATAAAGCCAAGCATCGAGGAAAGGATCACGCGATCGTGATCCCTGCTTGATAAGTCTGCCTTCGCATCACTTCCGGCGCACCGACAAGGCATAAGCGCCGAAGCTGGAATCGCTCCAGCTTGGAATCGCTCCAAGTTATTGTTTCTGCTGGTATTCTGGTTGACGCCGGCAGCGTCCGGATGGGAAAGGGCGTGGCGTTGGGGCCGTGCATGACGGTCCCTCGGCCCATTCCGCCCACCCATGACGGAGACCCTCATGACGACCCGCTTCATCGGAGCCGCGCTTCTCGGCCTCGCGCTCGCAACGCCGGCGCTCGCCGACGGCACCGTGAACATCTACACGACGCGCGAGCCCGCCCTGATCCAGCCGCTCCTCGACAGCTTCACTGCCGATACCGGCATCGCGGCGAAAGTGGTGTTCGTCAAGGAAGGCCTCGCGCAGCGCGTCGAAACCGAGGGCGCCAACTCTCCCGCCGATCTCCTCAGCGTCGTCGACTACGGCAATCTGATCGAGCTCGTCGATCGCGGGCTGACGCAGCCGGTCGATTCGGCCGCGCTCAACGAGGCGATCCCCGCCAATCTCCGCGATCCGGCCGGCAACTGGTTCGCCCTCTCGATGCGCGCCCGCGTCATCTATGCCGCCAAGGACCGCGTCACCGACGAGACGCTGACCTATGAGGATCTCGCCGATCCGCGCTTCAAGGGCGAGGTCTGCATCCGCTCGGGCCAGCACCCCTACAACACCTCGCTCATCGCCGCGATGATCGCCAAGGACGGCGTCGACGCGACGCGCACCTGGCTGGAAGGCGTCAAGGCCAATCTCGCCCGCAAGGCCGGCGGCGGCGACCGCGACGTGGCGCGCGACATCCTCGCCAATCTCTGCGATGTCGGCATCGGCAATTCCTATTATGTCGGGCTGATGCGCAGCGGCGCCGGCGGCGAGGAGCAGAAGGCCTGGGGCGAGGCGATCCGCGTGATCCTGCCGACCTTCAAGGACAAGGCTGGTACGCATGTGAACATCTCGGGTGCAGCGGTCGCGAAGAACGCGCCCAACCGCGACAACGCCGTGAAGCTGCTCGAGTACCTCGCATCGGAGAAGGCGCAGGAGATCTACGCCAAGGCGAATTTCGAATATCCGGTCCGGCCGGGCGTCGCCGCCGACCCGATCATCGCCGCGCTCGGCCCGCTGACGGTTGATCCGCTGCCGCTCACGGATATCGCCAAGCACCGCGTCGAGGCGAGCGAACTGGTCGATGCAGTCGGCTTCGACGGCTGAGGCCCCGCCCGCCGCATTCAATGCTGCACCCTCGCCGGTCCGGAGGCTTCTCGCCACCGACCGGCGCGGGTTTGTCTTCTGCCTCGTTGTCGCGGGGCTGGCGCTGCTTCCGGTCGCGGGGCTCGTCAGTTTCGCCATCGGCGGGGGCGGCCGGGTCTGGCCGTCGCTGATCGCCAATGTCCTGCCGCGCGCCGCGCTGACGACGGCGACGCTGCTCATCGGCGTTGCGCTGGTCGCTGCGCTCGTCGGCATCGGCACGGCCTTTCTCGTCGCGCGCTGCCGCTTTCCGGGGCGGTCGGTCTTCGAATGGGCGCTGCTGCTGCCGCTCGCGATGCCGACCTATGTCATGGCCTATGCCTGGCTCGACGTGATCCATCCGCTGGGACCGCTGCCCACGATACTGCGGGCCCTCCTCGGGATCGACGACCCGCGCGGCCTGCCGCTTCCGGAATTGCGCTCGGCCGGCGGCGCGATCTTCGTCATCGGCCTCGTGCTCTATCCTTATGTCTATCTCCCCGTGCGCGCGCTGCTCCTGATGCGCTCGGCGGCGCTCGGCGAGGCGGCGAGGACGCTCGGCGCCGGTCCGCTGCGCATCTTCTTCGGCGTCAGCCTGCCGACCGTCTGGCCGGCGGCGGCGCTCGGCCTCGCGCTCGTGATGCTGGAGACGCTCAACGATATCGGCGCCTCGGAATTCCTCGGCATCCGCACGCTGACGGTCGCCGTCTACACCACCTGGACGGTGCGCGGCTCCATCGAGGGCGCCTCGCAGATCGCCCTGGCCATGCTGGCGATCGTCGTGCTGGTCATGGCGCTCGGGCGCCTTGCCCGCCGCAATCTCCCCGCCCAGTCCGGGCGCACGCAGCGCCGCACCAGCGAGCGTCGGCTCCGCCCGCTCGGCGGCAGCCTCGCCTTCGGCGCCTGCGCGCTGCCGATCCTCCTCGGCTTCGGCGTTCCAGGCAGCTATCTCGCCGGCGCGGCTCTGTCGCGCTTCATGGAGCGCGGCATTCCGGCCGGGCTTCTTTCCGCCGCCCTCAACAGTGTCGTGCTCGCCGGCCTCACCGCCGCGATCACGGTCGCGGCCGGGCTCGCGCTGGCGATCGCCGTGCGCGGCGCGCGCAACCCGGCCGTGGCGCCGCTCGCCGGCGTCGCCGGGCTCGGCTATGCCATGCCGGGCACGGTGCTGGCGGTCGGGCTGCTGGTGCCCGTGGCGGCGCTCGACAACCGGATTGCAGATCTCGTTCGGGCGATGACGGGCGAGGCGATCGGCCTCGTGCTGATCGGCTCCGGCGCGGCGCTGCTGCTCGCGCTGTCGCTGCGTTTCCTCACGATCAGCGCCCGTACGCTCGACGCCGGTCTCGAGCGGATCAGCCGCTCGATCGACGGGGCCGCGCAGAGCCTCGGCGCCAGCCGGCGGCGCATCGCCCGCGACATCCATCTGCCGCTGCTCGCCCCGCCCCTCGCCTCGGCGGCGATCCTCGTCTTCGTCGATGCGATGAAGGAACTGCCGGCGACGCTGCTGCTGCGACCGCTCGATTTCGAGACGCTGGCGACCAGCCTCTATGGCGAGGCGGCGCGCGGAACGCATGAGGACGGCGCCATGGCCGCCCTCATGATCGTGCTCGTCGGCCTCGCGCCGGTGATCGCGCTGATCCGCCGGCGTTGAGCCCAAGAGCTCTTGCTGGCTCGCCGCGCGCAGCTCCTATCGGGTGAGGCGCAGATTGTTCATGTCCTCCGCGATCTGGCCAAAGGCGGCGAGCAGCGCGGTTGCGTCCTGGGCGTCGAAGTAGTTGTTGGCACTTGTCGCGCAGGCCTGCAGCATGGCCTTGGCGGTGGCTGCACCCGTAACCGTATCCGGTAGAGCGTAAGCCACGGTATAGAGTTCGATGTTCTTTGCCTTGATGTTGGCGCAGAGCTCGGCTGTGTAGGTGTTGCCCTGCGTCGAGTTGGGAGAGCCATCGCTGTTGTTGGACGCGACATGCTTGCCGGCGGAATCGACCTTGGACGTGTTGAGGCCATCCGTCATCAGGACGATCGCCTTCGTCGGATTGAGATTTCGGCCGGTGGTGTCATAAGCCGCCGCATCCGTGATCGGCGTCGCCGCGGAGATCACATTGAAGCCCCAGGCAAGTCCAGCCGGCAGGAAGGTCTGGTCGATATCCTTCGTGGTCATCGCGTCGATGGCCGCGTTGACCGTCGAGACCGTGCTCGTCAATGGCGTGAACTGCGTCGGGCAGCGCTTGTAGTCGCCGCTCGTCGTAGAGAACACGAAACCCGGATAGACGCGCGCCGGATTATCATCCTTCACATTGTCCGGGTATTTCGGCGAGCCGACGCAGCCGTTCCACTTGTAGTTCGTGGTTGTGGCAGTCGAACAGCTGGTGACCGGCGGGTCGAGCGTGACGGTGCGGCAGTTGGTGCTCGCCGTCGTCGAACAGGTAGCGGTGTACGGGACGCCGTCCTTGTATTTCGTGCAGGAATAGGTCGTCGTCGTGTTGTCGCAGACCTTCTTCGTGGTCTGCGTCGTACAGGTCGGAGTCGAGGTCGAGGAATAGTCCGCGGGGACGCTGACCCAAGGCTGGGAGCGGTTGGCGAGGCCGACATTCACCGTCGAGCCATAGGGGACGACCGCGATCTTCACGTCGGCCTTGGCGTCCGCGGTGATCTTCGAAACGAGGCTTTTCGCAGCGGTCTTCAGCGCGGTGATCTTCGTGCCGCTCATCGAATCCGTCGTGTCGAGGACGAGGGCCACTTCCAGCTTGTTGACGCTGCGGATCGCCTCGCTCAGCACCGAGATCGGCATGCTCTCGACGCCGATGATGTTGGTGAGCGTCGTCGGGACATTCGCCGAGGCGGTGACGGTGACCTTGCCGTCCTTCTGCGTCAGCGAGTCGATCTTCCAGTCCTTGATCGTGCTGTCGTCGGTCAGCTTGGCCGACAGCCAGTCATTGACCAGTGTCGTCGCAGCGGCATCCGTCATGGTGGGCTTGGAGCCGACGGCGAGCACGGCGGCGTCGAGCGTATCGGCGAGGTGCGAATGCGCCATCGCCGTGCGGCCATAGTCGATCGCGACACCCGTGGCGGCGACGACCGGGATCGCCGCCAGCCCGAAGATCACGGCGACATTGCCTCGCCGGTCCCGGCGAAAGAGTTTCAGAAGAGACATGGCAGCACCCCACCGCAACGCGCGACGCAGCCATAAGCGAACCGCAACCGTAAACGAGAACTTAATCGAACTTCTACAGTTTAGTTCGCAATTAACGGGTGATTTTCTTCAAACCCGATAATCCGATCTATCTGTTTACGATTCGTCAACCATCCCGCCGCGCTCAGACCGCCAGTTCCGGCAGTTCGCGGAAGAGCGCCAGCGCCTCGGGATTGGCCAGCGCCTCCTGGTTCTTGACGGGGCGGCCATGCACCACCTCGCGTACGGCGAGTTCGACGATCTTGCCCGACTTGGTGCGCGGGATATCGACGACGGCCACGATGCGCGCCGGAACATGGCGGGGCGTGCAGCCGGTGCGGATGCGGGTGCGGATGAGTTGCTGCAGGGCGTCGTCGAGCTTGAGCCCGGGCCGGAGCCGGACGAAGAGCACCACGCGCACGTCGCCGTCCCAGTCCTGCCCGATCGCCAGAGCCTCGAGGACGTCCGGTATCTGTTCGACCTGGTTGTAGATCTCCGCCGTGCCGATGCGCACACCGCCGGGATTGAGCGTCGCATCCGAGCGGCCATGGATTACGAGGCCGCCATGGCGCGTCCATTCCGCGAAGTCGCCATGACACCAGACATTTTCGAAGCGCTCGAAATAGGCGGCGTGATAGCGCGCGCCGTCGGGATCGTTCCAGAAGCCGACCGGCATCGAGGGGAAGGGCTTGGTGCAGACGAGTTCGCCCTTGCCGCTGTCGAGATGCTTCCCGTCCTCGCTCCACACATCGACGGCGAGTCCGAGGCCCGGCCCCTGGATCTCGCCCTTCCAGACCGGCTTGTCAGGAATGCCGAGCACGAAGCATGAGACGATGTCGGTTCCGCCCGAGATCGAGGCGAGATGGACGTCGCGCTTGATGGCCTCATAGACGAAGGAGAAGCTCTCCGGCGCCAGCGGCGAGCCGGTGGAGGTGATGACCCTAAGCGCCGAGAGGTCGTGCGTTTCGCCGGGCTTGAGGCCGGCCTTGTGGACGCTGTCGATGAACTTCGCCGAGGTACCGAACATCGTCATCCGCTCGACTGCCGCATAGTCGAACAGGATGTTGCCGTCCGGATGGAAGGGCGAGCCGTCATAGAGCAGCAGCGTCGCGCCCGTCGCGAGGCCGGAGGCGAGCCAGTTCCACATCATCCAGCCACAGGTGGTGAAGTAGAACAGCCGGTCGCCGTCGCCGATGCCGCAATGGAGATGGATCTCCTTCAGATGCTGCAACAACGTGCCGCCGGCCGAATGCACGATGCATTTCGGGATGCCGGTCGTTCCCGACGAGAACATGATGTAGAGCGGGTGCGCGAAGGGCTGCGGCCTTGTCTCGACCTCCCTCGCGGCGAAGGGGGCGATGAAGGCGTCGAGCGTTTCAGCGCGCGGCAGCATCGCCGCGGTCGCCTCCGCGGTGCCGATATAGGGCACGATCACGACCTTGCGGACCGTCGGCAGCGCCGGCACGATCTCGGCCAGCTTGCCGGCGATGTCGATGACCTTGCCGCCGTAGTAGTAGCCGTCGCAGGCGATGAAGACCGTCGGCTCGATCTGGCCGAACCGGTCGAGCACGCCGCGTGGACCGAAATCCGGCGAACAGGACGACCACACAGCGCCGATCGAGGCGGCCGCGAGCATCGCGGCGATCGTCTCCGGCAGGTTCGGCATCATGGCGGCGACACGGTCGCCAGCCTTGACGCCCGCCGCCATAATGGCCTGCTGCAGGCGCGAGACCAATGCGGCGAGGTCGTCCCAGCTCATGCGGCGCTTGACGCGATCCTCGCCCCAGAAGACGAGCGCATCGCCGCTTCCGCGCCTCTTCAAGAGGTTCTCGGCGAAATTGAGCGAGGCGTCGGGAAAGAAGCGCGCGCCCGGCATGCGGTCGCCATCAAGAAGGCCGATGTCGCCCTTGTCGCCGACGACGCCGCAGAAGTCCCAGACGAGATCCCAGAACGCGGCCCGATCCTCGACCGACCAGCGATGCAGCGCATCATAGTCGCCCAGCGGCTGGCCGCTCCTCAGCGCCGCTTCCTCGCGGAAGCGGGTCATCGGATGGGTGGCGAGAGACGCCTTCGAGGGAACCCAGAGCGGGGTGTCCGTTGCAGCCGCGATCCCGTCAGTCATCCGCCCGCGCTCTCCCGATGCTGCGGCGCGGCGGCGCCGCCATGAAAGAATGGATAGCGGCGGCGGAAATGGCTGTCACGCGGAAAGCAGCGATGCGATTGTCCCTTGCGGCAACCGGCAATTCTGCCTATCCGAAAGGCACTTCGCGGAGCCGGCAATCAAGAGATGGGACGCGCATCCACCATTCTCGTCCGATGGGTCGCGCCGATCCTCGCCCTTGTCGCGGTGCTCGGCGTCGCCTTCTTGCTGTTCGCCCCCCGCCTCGTCTCGATCGAGGTGGTGCGGCGCTCGATGTCGCGCGAGATCGCCGGCTGGAGCGGGCGGAGCATGACTTTCGAAGGCACCCCCGAGGTTGCCTTCACGCCCTTCCTCACTGTCACCTTCCCGAAGGCCCGCATCGAATCCGCGCGCGACGGCACGCTGCTCGTCGACATGGACGCGCTCCGGGCGCAGGTGCCGCTGCTGCCGCTCATCTTCCGCGGGCGGATCGAGCCCAGCTCCTTCACCTTCCGCAAGCCGCATTTCCGCGTCAGCCGGGCCGCCGACGGCACCACCAACTGGGACTATCCGAGCGGCCTCGACGCGACCTCGCCCCTGCGCCAGTTGACCATCGTCGACGGCACGCTGGACTATGACGACGCCACCGGCCTCGGTGCCTCGCTCACGGCGATCAACGCGACGCTGGAATTGCCGGATCTGCGCCGTGCTGCCAGCATCCAGGGTTCGGCACGCTGGCAGGACCAGCCTTTCGTCCTTTACGCGGCGCTCGATTCGCCGGGCGCGCTCATCGCCGGCGAAGCGGCGAATGCGCGGATCGTGCTCGAATCCAACGTGCTGCGCGGCACGTATGACGGCAGCGTCCGGCAGCTCGACGGCCTCGCGGCCAACGGCCAGCTCTCTCTCTCGACATCGTCCGTCACCGAGCTCGCGCAGCTTTTTGGCCTGCCGACTGGCCGCATGCCACGGATCGGCGCGGCGTCGATCGCCTCCAGCGCCGGCTTCGCCCGCGGTGCGCTGACGCTCGGCGACGTGGCGCTCACCGTGAACGGCAACGAGGGCGTCGGCGCGCTGTCGCTGGCGCTCGGCGGCGACCGGCCGGCCGTGCAGGCGACGCTGGCCTTCGACGCGCTCGATGTCGGCAACACGATCGACGCGGTGCGCGCGATCATTGATACCTCGCGCCTCGCGCCCGACGCTCCGCTCGACTGGCCGAAGCTCGACAGGATCGATGCGGACGTCCGGATCTCGGCCGACCAGCTCCGGCTCGTGGGCGGGGCGACAAGCCGCGTGGCGGCCTCTCTGGCGCTGCGTGACGGCCGGCTCGACCTCGCCATCGGCGACATGCAGCTCTATGGTGGACGGCTGACGGCCAGCTTCTCATCGGAAATGCAGGGCGACGCGCCCTCTGGAAGCCTGCAGGCGCGCGTCGACGGTCTGGCGCTCAAGACGGCGCTGGGCGAACTAGCGGGCATCAATGCCATCGAAGGCAGCCTCAGCGGCACGCTCAGCCTGCAGGGACGGGGCGAAAGCTGGAACGCGCTGGTGGCCTCGCTGACCGGACGCGGCAGCGCATCGATCGCGCGAGGCACAATCCGGGGCATCGATCTTTCGGTGCTGACGGCCGGCAATGCCGCGATCCCGACGCTGATGGGACGGCTCTTCAACGGCAGCACCGCCTTTACCGCGGCCCGGGCCGACCTCTCGATTACCGGGCCGACCATCTCGGCGCCGGCGCTTACCGTCACCGGAGCCGGGTACAGCGCCGAGATGGCGGCCGAGGCAAGCCTCGGCGGTCCGGACATCCGCGCGCGGGGGACCGTCGAGCTCGCCGGGCGCCGCTCACCGCCGGCAAGCCTTCCCTTCGAGATCACGGGCAGCTGGAGCCATCCCGTCGTCGCACCAGCCGTCCCGACGCCGTGAAGAAAAAAACGCACCGGTCGCGTAGGGAGCACGGCGGCCGTTCGTGAAGGGGGTGAAGGACGCCGTCGGCGACCTCGGTTCCAGGAGTTCCACCCCATGAAGACCCTGCTTCTCGCCACCACCCTTGCCCTTGCTCCGGTGCTGGCGCTTCCTGCCGCCGCCGCGACCGATCCGGCACCCGCCGCCACGGCTTCGCCGCGCGCGCAGATGATGTTCTGGTATCTCGATCGCAACGGCGACGGCGTGATCGACGCGGCCGAGATCACCGCCTATCGCACCGCGCGGTTCGCCTCGCTCGACGCCAATGGCGACGGCAAGCTGACGCGCGACGAGGCGCTGGCGGGAATGAAGGGCGCCGGCCACGGCGGCAAGCATCGCCATGGCGGCAAGGCCATGGAAGCCAGGGGCGAGGCCGGCAAGGGCGGCGAGGCCGGAAAGGCGGAGCGCGAGCAGCGCCGCGCCGAGCGCCGGGAGCAGCGGCAGGAGCGCGCGCTCGAGCGTCTCGGCTTCACGGACGGCGTCACCGAGATCACCGTGGTCGAGTTCCTGAAGCAACCCATGCCGATGATCGGCCGCGCCGATGCGGACAAGAACGGCAGCATCACGAAGGACGAGTTCTTCGCGGCGGCCCGCAAGCGGGGCGCTTCCGTCCCGAACTGATCGGACGCGGCGATGACCGGGCAGGCCGCCTCTCGCCCTCAGCGGCGACCTGCCCCTCGCCCCGGGCGGCAGACTGCCCTTCGCCTTGGGCGGCAACCTGCCCTATCCTGCCTGCCGGGTCGCGCGGAGGGCGGCGCACGGCCGATGACGGACAAGACCAGCGATCAGGCAGACGACATCGAGCGCGCGCTCGTCGCCCGGCTGAAGGCCGGGGACGGGCGGGCGATCGACATGCTGATGCAGCGGCATGCGACGCGGCTCAGAATGCTGGCGCGCCGCATGCTGGGCCGTAACGACGAGGGCGACGATCTGGTGCAGGATGCGTTCATCGCGCTGTGGCGTCAGGCGGATCGCCTCGATCCCGAGCGCGGCGCGATCGGCGCCTGGCTGACCCGCGTCGTCGTCAACCGGGCCATCGACCGGGCGCGGCGCGCACGCTTTTTGCGTTTTATCGGCCTCGACAGCGCCCCGGACACGGCCGACGACCTGCCCGATCCGGAGCAGACGGCGAGTGCCCGGTCTGAGATCGCCGCGGTCAGGGCCGATCTCGAGGCTCTTCCGCCACGCCAGCGGGCGGCTATCCTGCTCGCCGCCGACGACGAGGCGAGCACGGCGTCAATCGCCGAGGCGCTCGGCCTCTCGGTCGGAGCGGCGGAGCAGCTTCTGGTGCGGGCGCGGCGCGCGCTCCGCCTTGCGGCGATGAAGCGGGCCGGGGCAGTCGAGGCAAAGGGAAAGGCGGAGCCATCATGACCAGCGACGAGACGGGACCCATGCGGCTCGTGGATTTCGCCGCGGCGCTCGACCGCCGTGGAGCGACGATCGGGCGCTGGCCGGCCGCCGAAAGGGTCGCGGCCGAGCGGCTGATCGCGGAAAGCGCCGAGGCGCGCGCCCTGCTCGAGGCTGCAGCCTCGGTCGACCGGGCCGTTGCCGGCCTGATGCAGCCGGGCGGTCCTCTGCCGCCGCTCGCCGGCCGCGCGGGGTCCACCCCCAAGGCACGGGCCGGCGTCGTGATGCCGTCCTGGCCGCGCCTCGCGGCTTTCGGCGGCGCCGCGCTCGCCGCTTCGCTGGTACTCGGCTTCGCGCTCGGCATTGCGCTGCCGCCGCCTGATGACGACGACGGCACGGATACGGTCTACATGGCCGTCAACGATACCGATCTCGGAGGCCTGATGTGACCCTCACCGGCCGCCCGGCCATCGCCGCGCTCGCGGTGCTGGCACTGTCGCTCATGGTCAACTGCGTGCTGATCGGCTTCCTCGTCGCGCGCAGCACCGAGCGGCCGCGGCCGGCGCCGGCCGAGCGCATCTCCGTCGTCGGTACGCGGCTGCTGCCGCCGCCGCTGCGCGCCGAGGTGTCGGACCGCCTCAAATCCGACGCGCCGAACCTGAAGGCGGCGGTGGCCTCGGTGCGCCAGGCCCGTCAGGCGGTGATCGCGGCAATGCGCGCCGAGCCTTATGACCGCGCTGGCGTCGCATCGGCGCTCGCGACCCTGCGCCAGCGCATCAATGCCCTGTCCGAACTCGGCGACGCCGCGATCCTCGACACGCTCGACGGCGCATCGCCTGACCTCCGCGCCAGGATCGGCCCGCAGCCGCGCCGTGGCGGATGATCAGATGAGCCGCTTGATCGGCTTCTTGCGCCAGACGAACCAGTAATAGGCCGACTGCATCGCCAGCATGGCGGCGAAGGCGACGGGATAGGCGATCCAGACACCATCGATGCCGAGCCGCGGCGCCAGCGCATAGGCGACGGGAACCTCGATGCCGACGATGGCGACGATCGCGATCGCCGTCGGCACCAGCACGGTGCCGCTCGCCCGCATCACGCCGGCGACGACCGCCGCGAGGCCGAACAGCACATAGCTCCACAGCGTGATGTGCAGCAGACGCTGCGCCAGTTCGATGACGGCCGGATCGGTGATGAAGAAGCCGATGATCCGCCGCGAGAAGAGATAGGCGAGAAGCACCAGCGATCCGCTGACGACGAGCGTCATGACGAGGCCGGTGCGCGTGATCTGGCCGAGGCGGTCGGCGCGGCCGGCGCCGATCGCCTGCGCGCCGAGGATCGAGGCGGTGATGGCGATCGAGATGGCTGGGAACTGCACATAGCTCACGACCTGGTTGACGGTGCCATAGGCGGCGGTCGCCTGGGAGCCGAAGGAATTGACCAGCGCCAGCACCGCGACCTCCGACAGCGAGACGAGGATGAGCTGGACGCCCGAGGGCAGGCCGATCTTCAGCACCGCGACGAGGATGGCGCGGTCGATGACGAGGCCACGAAGCAAGGTCGCGTCCGGCGCCAGCGGATGGCGACGACGGCGCAGGAACCAGGCGAGCCAGACCAGTGCTAGCAGGAAGGAGAGGATCGAGGCGACGGCGCCGCTTTCGACGCCGAGCTTCGGCAGGCCGAAGCTGCCGCGGATCAGCATCGGCGTGACGACGAGGCCGATCGCGGTCGAGAGCGCCAGCGCATAGAGCGGCGTCACCGTATCGCCGACGCCGCGCAGCATGGCGGTGAAGAGAAGGAACACGAAGAGGCCGGGCATGGCGACCAGCATGATGCGCGCATAGCCGGTGGCAGATGGAAGGATGTCGGCCGGCGTGCCGACGACCGCCAGCAGGCGCCCGGTGAAGAGCCCGCCGAAGGCGGCGACGAGCAGGCCGAACAGGATGGCGACGGCCAGCGTCGTGCCGGCGACGCGCTTCACCTCGTCGAATTTCTGCGCGCCGAAGGCCTGGCCGATCAGCACCGAGGCGCCGCTGCCGAGGCCGATGATGAAGGAGATGAAGAGGAACAGGATCGGGAAGAAGGCGGAGACGGCGGCGAGCGCCTCCACGCCGATCATCTGGCCGAGATAGACATTGTTGATCGTGCCCGACAGCGCCTGCAGGACGTTGGAGGCGATCATCGGGATGAGAAAGAGAAGGAAGGCCCGCCAGAGCGGACCTTCCGGGAGCAGCGTCGGCGCGCGGGCCACGTCGTCATCCTTCCTGCAGGGCAGGTTCGGCGAGGCGGCGCGCATGGTCGCGGATGTCTTCCGGCCACAACTCCGTCTCGGCATGGAAGCGCGCGCGATCACGGGCGAAGAGGGCGCGGCCCGCTTCCTCGAAGCCGGGGCGGTCGCCGGCCATCGCCGTCATGAAGCGGTTGGCCGCCTCCTGCGAGAGACGGACACGGCTTTCGCCATCGCCGTCGCGCCGGGCTGCCTCGACCAGCCGGCGCAGCGCCACCGAGGCGCCGCCCGGCTGCGCCGCCAGCCAGTCCCAATGCCGTGGCAGCAGCGTCACCTCGCGGGCGACCACGCCGAGCTTCGGACGGCCGGGGCCGCGCGGCGCCTCCGCCTCCGGCGCGCCGAGCGTCAGGCGGGCCCTCACCTCCTCGACCGAGCCGCGGAAGTCGACCTCGATCGGCCGGCTGGTCTCGTCGTCGAAAATGGCGATGGCGCCCGTCTCGCCGCGATCGAGCGCCGCCTTGGCCGCGGTGACCACATCCCCGAGCAGCCCCGAGGCGATGCGCTTCAGGCCGCAGAAGGCGGTGCAGGTGCGGTTGGGATCGGGCGTCATGACATGTCTCCGTGTTTGTCCGGGCTTTTACCCGGATGAAACACGTCCGTCAATATTACCCGGATGATTTATCCGGCTCAGCCCTGCATCGCCAGCCGTTCGGCCTTCTGCCGCTCGACCTCGCGCCGCTTGTTGAACAGCGACGCCGCGATGACGCCGATCGCGACGATCGTGATGAGGATGGTGCTGATGGCGTTGATCTCCGGCGTCACGCCGAACTTCACCTGGCTGAAGATCTTCATCGGCAGCGTCGTCGCGCCCGGTCCGGTCGTGAAGCTGGCGATGACGAGATCGTCGAGCGACAGCGTGAAGGCCAGCATCCAACCTGCGACGACGGCCGGCAGGATCAGCGGCAGCGTGATGACGAAGAACGTCTTGAAGGGCGGGCAGCCGAGATCGAGCGCCGCTTCCTCCAGGCTTCGGTCGAACACGACGAGCCGCGACTGCACGACGACGGCGACGAAGCACATGGTCAGCGTCGTATGCGCCAGCGTCACCGTCCAGAAGCCACGGTCGATGTCGATCGAGACGAAAAGGAGCAGCAGCGACAGGCCGGTAATCACGTCGGGCATCACCAGCGGCGCATAGATCATGCCGGAAAAGAGCGAGCGGCCGAGAAAGCGGCCGAACCGAACCATGGTGATCGCGGCGAGCGTGCCCAGAACGGTCGCCAGAGTCGCGGAAAGAAGGGCGAGGCGCAGCGTGATCCAGGCGGCGTCGAGCATCGCCTGGTCGTTCAGCAGCTCGACATACCAGCGCGTCGAGAAGCCGCCCCAGACCGTGACGAGCTTGGAATCGTTGAAGGAATAGATGACGAGGATGACGATCGGCGCGTAGAGGAAGGCAAATCCCAGCGCGACGGAGGTGGTATTGAACCAGCTCTGGCCCTTTCTCATCGCGCGTTCCTCATTTCGCTTCGCTCGCCTTCTGCGCGTTCTGGAAGAGGACGATCGGCACCACCAGGATCAGCAGCAGCACGACCGCGACCGCCGATGCGAGCGGCCAGTTGCGGTTGTTGAAGAACTCGTACCAGAGCGTCTTGCCGATCATCTTGGTGCCCGATCCGCCGAGAAGCTCGGGGATCACGAACTCGCCGGTGATCGGGATGAAGACGAGGAAGCAGCCCGCGACCACGCCCGGCAGCGAGATCGGGAAGGTGATCTTCCAGAACGCCTCGATCGGCGGGCAGCCGAGATCGGCGGCGGCTTCCAGCAGCGTCTCGTCCATCTTCTCCAGCGTCGCGTAGAGCGGCAGGATCATGAAGGGCAGATAGGAATAGACGATGCCGATATAGACGGCCCAGTCCGTCGTCAGGATCGTGATCGGCTGGTCAATGACGCCGAGCCAGAGCAGGAAGCCGTTGAGGAGGCCTTCGTTGCCGAGGATGCCGATCCAGGCATAGACGCGGATCAGGAACGAGGTCCAGAACGGCAGGATGACCATCATCACCAGCATCGACCGCCACTCGCGCGGCGCGCGGGCCATGCCATAGGCGATCGGATAGGCGACGAGGAGAATGAGGACCGTCGAGATCGCCGCGATCTTGAGGCTCGAGAGATAGGCCTCGACATAGCGCGGGTCGGTGAAGAGCGACAGGTGGTTGGCGAGCGTCAGCTGCTGGAGCTTGGCGAAGAAGCCCGCGATGCCGTCGGCGAAGTCGAAGACCGGCTTGTAGGGCGGCAACGCCCGGGCCCGCGTCGAGAAGGAAAGCTTGAGGACGTTGAAGAAGGGGATGAGAAAGAAGATCAGCAGCCAGGCAAAGGGGATGGCGACCAGCAGCCATCTCAGCTTTCCCGACCGGTCCTTCGCTTCCGCCGCCATCGCGTCCGCCCCCGTCTCGCCTAGCGCGTCAGCACGACGCCGGCGTCGCGCGACCAGGTCAGCCAGACCTTGTCTTCCCAGCTGATCGGCCGCTCGACCAGACGGGTGGCATTGGTGATCGTCGCCTTCACGGTCGCGCCCGTCGGCAGGCGGACATGGTAGATCGAGACGTCGCCGAGATAGCCGATGTCCCAGACCTCGCCGGAGAGCGCGTTGACCGAGGTATCGGCCGGCGCGTCACGCGAGATGCGCATCTTTTCCGGCCGGATCGCGAACCAGGCCTCGTCGCCGATCGACGCGGAAAGCGTCTGGTTGACCGCGACCGTGGCGCCGGTCGCGGCGCAGGCGAGCTTCGCGCTGCCCTCCGACGCCTCGGCCACTTTGCCCTCGATGAGATTGATGTCGCCGATGAAGTCGGCCACGTAGCGCGAATTCGGCTGCTCGTAGATCTCGGCCGGCGTCGCCACCTGCACGATGACGCCGTTGTTCATGACGGCGATGCGGTCGGCGACGGTCATCGCCTCTTCCTGGTCGTGCGTGACGATCAGGAAGGTCATGCCGAGCTTCATCTGCAGGTCCATGAGCTCGAACTGCGTTTCCTCGCGCAGCTTCTTGTCGAGCGCGCCAAGCGGCTCGTCGAGCAGCAGGACCTTGGGCTTCTTGGCGAGCGAGCGGGCGAGCGCGACGCGCTGGCGCTGGCCGCCGGAGAGCTGGTGCGGCTTGCGGCGGGCGAACTTCTCGAGCTTGACGAGCGCCAGCATCTCGTCGACGCGGCTCTGGATATCCGGCTTCGGCATACCGGCCTGCTTCAGGCCGAAGGCGATATTGTCGGCCACCGTCATATGCGGGAACAGCGCATAGGACTGGAACATCATGTTGGTCGGCCGCCGATAGGGCGGGATGCCGACGAGGTCCTTGCCTTCGAGGAGGATGCTGCCCTCGGTCGGCTCGTCGAAGCCGCCGAGCATGCGCATCAGTGTCGTCTTTCCGCAGCCCGACGGGCCGAGCAGGGCGAAGAACTCGCGCTCGTAGATCTTGAGCGAGAGATCCTTGACCGCGACGAAATCGCCGAACCGCTTCGTGACGTTGCGGAATTCGATGAAGGGCTTGGCGGACGGGTCATTCCACGGCGCAAAGGCACGCCGAACCGGACCGATCGCGGGACCCACCATCGCTCAACCCCCTTCGCGACGTCGTTGCATCGAAAGGCCGCCCGCCGGGGCGGACGGCCGTTTTTCACCAGGGGCCTACTGGCCTGCCTGGACCTTCTGCCACAGCTCGGTCAGCTTGTCCTGAACCTCTTCGCTGTTCGGCGTCGTCGTGTAGAGATGCTTCATCGTCTCCGGGACCGGATAGATGGTCGGGTCGTTGAGGATCGCCGGATCTACGTACTTCTGCGACTCGAGATTGCCGTTCGGGTACTTCACGAAGTTGGTCGCCTTGGCGATCACCTCCGGCCGCTGGATGTAGTCGATGAAGGCAAAGGCGCCTTCCGGATTCGGCGCGTCCTTGGGGACGACCATCGAATCCATCCAGAGCAGCGCGCCCTCCTTCGGGATCGAGTACTTCACGTCGACGCCTTCCTTGGCGCTGTCGCGCGCCTGCAGGATGTCGCCCGAATAAGAGAAGACGAGGCAGGCCTCGCCGGTCGCCAGCGGGTTGATCAGCGAGGAGTCGAACTTGCGGATATAAGGCCGCACCTTCATGAGGAGGTCGGCGGCCTTCTGGAAGTCCTCGACATTCTTCGAGTTCGGATCGAGCCCGAGATAGTTGAGCGCCGCCGGCATCACGTCCTCGGCGGAGTTCAGCACATAGATGCCGCAATCCTTGAACTTCGCCGCCACTTCCGGCTTGAAGATCATGTCCATGGAATCGACCGGCGCGTTCGGCATCGCCTTGTCGATCTTGACCTTGTCATAGCCGAGGCCGGTCGTGCCCCACATATAGTTCACGGCATGGGCGTTGTCGGGATCATAGGTCGCGAGGCGCTGGTAGATCTCCGGCCAGTTGTATTTGAGGTTCGGGATCTTCGCCTTGTCGAGCGGCTGGAAGATGCCGGCCTCGATCATGACCTGCATGTTGCGGTCGGTCGGCACGACGATGTCGTAGCCCGAGCGGCCGGCGAACATCTTCGCTTCCAGCGTCTCCATCGCATCATAGACGTCGTAGACGACCTTGATGCCGGTTTCCTTGGTGAAATCCTGGAGGATGGAATCGTCGATATAGTTCGACCAGTTATAGACGTGGATTTCCTTGTCCGCCGCGAAAGCGGACAGGGCCGAGCCGGCCAGAAGGGCGGCCGCGAGTGCGATCCGTCCGGAAAACTTCGTCATAGACCCTTTCCCTCTCCATCGTGAGCGTGCCCACATTCCCTGCGCACGCCGAATAGTGACTGCCCCCTGAGCATGCCTAATTGCGCGACGTTATGAGCGATTTCCGTCGCACTCAACTGATTATTCGGGAGCCCGCGCGTCGCTCTCGTCGCAGCCGCCGCAGTTGACTTCCCCCGGCGGCTTGCCACACTTGGCGCCTTATGGCGATACGCCGAGGGGATACCGTGAGCAAAAGGAAAAGGCCCGTGAAAGCGCGCGAGGACGCGCGCCGCGGCGCCGCCTCGCTGGACGAGGCCCGTGAATGGCTTAAGGCGAGAGGGATCGAGGATATCGAGTGCATCGTGCCTGACCAGGCCGGTGTCGCCCGCGGCAAGATGATGCCGGTCGGCAAGTTCCTCGCCGGTCCGACCATGTCGATGCCGGGCTCGATCCTGACCCAGACGATCACCGGGGACTACCCGCCCGACGACAGCGACTACGAGAACGACGCCGCCGACCAGGACATCCTGTTCGAGCCGGACTTCTCGACACTCGCCATCGTTCCCTGGGAGAACGATCCGACGGCGCAGGTCATCCATGACGGTTATCATCGCGACGGCCGCCCCGTGGAGACGGCGCCACGCCAGGTGCTGCGGCGCATGGTCGATCTCTACCAGCGGCAGGGGTGGAAGCCGGTCGTGGCGCCGGAGATCGAGTTCTACCTCGTCAAGCCGAACACCGATCCTGACTACCAGCTCGAGCCGCCGACGGGCCGCTCCGGCCGGCCGGAGGCGGCGCGGCAGTCCTATTCCATCGCCGCGATCAACGAGTTCGACGATCTCTTCGACGACATCTACGACTTCTCGGAAGCGCAGGGCCTCGAGATCGACACGCTGATCCACGAGGAAGGCGCCGCGCAGATGGAGATCAATCTCCTGCACGGCGATCCGCTGACGCTGGCCGACCAGGTGTTCCTCTTCAAGCGCACGCTGCGCGAGGCCGCGCTCAGGCACGACATGTACGCCACCTTCATGGCGAAGCCGATGTCGCGCGAGCCGGGATCGGCGATGCATATCCACCAGTCGGTCGTCGACATCCAGACCGGCCGCAACATCTTCTCCGACGAGGACGGCGACCCGACCGAGCATTTCTTCGCCTTCATCGGCGGCTCGCAGAAATACCTGCCGGCCGTGATGTGCATGCTGGCGCCCTATGTGAACTCCTACCGGCGGCTGGTGCGCTCGTCCTCGGCGCCGGTGAACACGCAATGGGGCTACGACAACCGGACGGTCGGGCTGCGCGTGCCGAATTCGAGCGCGGCGGGTCGGCGGCTCGAGAACCGCCTGCCCTCCTCCGACGCCAATCCCTATCTCGCGATCGCCGCCTCGCTTGCCTGCGGCTATCTCGGCCTCGTCGAAGGGCTGAAGCCCGGAGAACCGGTGACAGGCTCGGCCAATTCGGACGAGATCGACCTGCCGCGCTCGATCCTCGAGGCGGTGTCGCTGTTCGAGGAATGCGAGGAACTGGTCGAGATCTTCGGCAAGCGCTTCGTCTCGACCTACAGGGCGATCAAGCAGGCGGAATACGAGACCTTCATGCAGGTGATCAGCCCTTGGGAGCGCGAGTTCCTGCTCCTGAACGTGTAGCGGATATCGTGCCGCCACACGGGACGGCCGAGCCGGAGCCGGCCGCGGCCCCGCCGGACGCGCGACGGCGGGCTGGATTGCCGGGCCATGCCGGCCATGACGGAAGATGGGCAGAATGACGCTATCCAACCTCACCGCCGACTATCGCGCCCGCGATGCGGCGCACCACATCCATCCCTTCTCCGACATGAAGTCGCTCAATGCCGAAGGCAGCCGCGTCATCGTTCGCGGCGAGGGGTCGTGGATCTACGACAGCGACGGCAACCGCATCCTCGACGGCATGGCGGGCCTTTGGTGCGTCAATATCGGCCACGGCCGCAAGGAGATTGCCGACGCCATCCAGCGCCAGATGGCGGAGATCTCCTACTACAACACCTTCTTCAAGACGACGCATCCGCCGGCCGTGGCGCTCGCCGAGACTCTCGCCCGCCTGACGCCGACGCAGTTCAACCATGTCTTCTTCGTCAATTCCGGCTCCGAGGCCAACGACACCGTCATCCGCATGGTGCGGCATTATTGGGCGACGCTCGGCAAGCCTCGGAAGACGGTGATCGTCGCGCGCTGGAACGCCTATCATGGCTCGACCATGGGCGGCGGCAGCCTCGGCGGCATGAAGCCGATCCATTCGCAGGGCGGCCTGCCGATCCCCGACATCCATCACATCGCCCAGCCCTACTGGTTCGGCGAGGGCGGCGACATGACGCCGGACGAATTCGGCGTTGCCGCGGCCCGCGCCCTCGAAACGGCGATCGACGAGATCGGCGAGGACCGGATCGGCGCCTTCATCGCGGAGCCGATCCAGGGCGCCGGCGGCGTCATCATCCCGCCCGCCACCTACTGGCCGGAGATCGCGCGCATCCTGAAGGATCGCGAGATCCTGCTCGTCGCCGACGAGGTCATCACCGGCTTCGGCCGCACCGGCAACTGGTTCGGTTCCGAAACCTTCGGCATCGAGGCCGATCTGATGCCGATCGCCAAGGGCCTGTCCTCCGGCTATCTGCCGATCGGCGGCGTCATGGTCTCCGACAAGGTCGCCGAGGTGCTGATCGGGCCGGGCGGCGAGTTCAACCACGGCTTCACCTATTCCGCCCATCCGGTGGCAGCGGCGGCGGCGCTCGAGAATCTCCGGATCATCGAGGATGACAGGCTCGTCGAGCGCGTGCGCGACGATATCGGCCCCTATCTTCAGGAGCGCTGGCGGGCGCTCGGCGAGCATCCGCTCGTCGGCGAGGCGCGGATGACTGGCCTGATGGGCGCGCTGGAACTCGTTCCCGACAAGCCATCGCGCAAGAGCGCGTTCCCCGATACCGGCAAGGTGGGCACGATTGCCCGCGACTTCTCTTTCCGCAACGGCCTCGTGATGCGCGCTGTCCGCGATTCGCTGATCCTGTCGCCGCCCTTCACGCTGTCGCACGAGGAAGCCGACTATCTGGTCGCGACCGCCCGCAAGACGCTCGACGATACGCTGGCCGAAGTGAAGCGGCTCGGCCTCAAATGACCGTCGCGATCCGTGTCGCCACGGCCAACGAGGTCCCGATCCTCAACGCCATCCGCACCAGCGTGCGCGAGAACCACATGTCGCTGGAACGGATGGCGGACTATGGCATCACGCCCGAGGTTATCGCGCGCGTCATCACCACCACCGGGCGCGGCTTCATCGCCAGCGTCGACGGCGTCGATGCCGGCATCTCGATCGCGGAGGCCGAGGCGGGCTGCATCTTCGCGATGTTCGTGCTCCCCGATTACGAGGGTATGGGTCTCGGGCGCCTGCTGATGGCGAAGGCCGAACGCTTCCTTTTTGAGGCCGGCTGTCGCGACGTCTGGCTCGAAGCCGGCGCGGTCGAGGGGCTGCGTGCGCACGGTTTCTACGCGCATCTTGGCTGGCGCCACGACGGGTTGATGCCGGACGGACAACTGCGCTTCGTGAAGAGCCGCGACGAACTTGTGCGCGGCCCCGCCGCATGACGGCGGCGCACGCCCCCTCCTGGTATGCCGAGACGGCCGACCCGTCGCTCGCCTTCGCCCCGCTAGACGGCGACCGCAAGGCGCATGTCGCGATCGTCGGCGGCGGCTTCACCGGCCTTTCCGCGGCGCTGCATCTCGCCGAGGCCGGCATCGAGACGGTGCTGGTCGAGGCCGGCAAGGTCGGGTCCGGCGCTTCGGGCCGCAATGGCGGGCAGCTCCATACGGGCCAGCGGCGCGACCAGGAATGGCTGGAGCGGCGGCTGGGCCGGCCGGCGGCCCATGAACTCTGGAACCTCGCGGAAGAGGCGAAAGCGCTCGTCCACGAGCTGATCGCGCGCCACGATATCGATGCGGAATGGCGCCCAGGCCTCGTCGAGGCGGTGCACAAGCGCCGGCTCGTCGCCGAGGAACGCGCCTATGTCGATCACCTGAACACGGATTACGGCTACGAACCCGCCGAATGGATCGAGCCCGAGCGCCTCGCGGCGATGATCGGCAGCAACGCCTATTTCGGCGGCCGCTACGACCGGACGGCCGGACATCTGCATCCGCTCAAATTCGCGCAAGGACTCGCCCGCGCCGCGGCGCGCGCCGGCGCCAGCATCCATGAGAACACGACGGCGATCCGGCTCGATCCCGGCATCAAGCCCGCCCTCGTGACAAAACGCGGCACCATCCACGCCGACATCGTCGTCCTCGCCGGCAACGGCCTCCTCGACGGCATCGACGAGGAGACGGAGACGCGGGCGATGCCGATCAAGAACTACATCCTCACCACCGAGCCGATCGGCGCCGGCAGGCCGGGCGGCCTCATCCCCGGCGGCGAGGCCGTGTCGGATTCCCGCTTCGTCGTCTATTACTGGCGGCCGACCGGCGACGGGCGCATTCTCTTCGGCGGCGGCGAGACCTATTCGCGGCAGGATCCCGCCGACATCTTCGCCTTCGTGCGGCGGCATCTGCTCAAGGTCTATCCCTCGCTCGCCGCTACCCGGATCGACCATGCCTGGGGCGGCACGCTGGCGGTGACCGTGAACCGGCTGCCCTTCCTGCGCCGCATCCGACCCGGCATCTATGCCGCCTCGGGCTATTCCGGACAGGGCGTCGCGCTCGCGCCGTTCGGGGGCAAGATCATCGCCGAGGCGATCCTCGGCAATCCCGGACGGCTCGACAGCTTTGCCGCCCTGCCCTGCCCCCGCTTCCCCGGCGGCAAGCTGCTGCGCTGGCCGGCCCTCGTCGCGGGCATGAGCTGGTATGCGCTGCGGGACCGGATCTGACGGCCCACGGCCTGTCACTCCAGTGGCGTGAGCCCCTGAACGATGGTCGGCAGCAGTTCCGAGACATTCGGATGGATCGGGACCGAGCGAGCCATCACCGTGTAGGGCGCATCGGCATAGATGAGGTTCAGGATCGAGTGCACGACCTCGTCGCCGCCGACGCCGAGGATCGAGGCGCCGAGAAACCGCCCGGTCTCGGCATCAACCAGGATCTTGATGAAGCCCTGGCTGACGCCCTTTTCCGTGGCGCGGGAGACGCGCGACATCGGCCGCGTGCCGATCAGCGCCTTGCGCCCGCTCTTCCTGACCGCCGCCTCCGTCATGCCGACGCGGCCGAGCGGGGGATCGACATAGAGCGCATAGCATTCGTGCCGGTCGGAGACGCGGCGATCGTCGCCATCGAGCAGGTTGGCGGCGACGATCTCGAAATCGTTGTAGGAGGTATGGGTGAAGGCGCCGCGGCCATTGCAGTCGCCGAGCGCGAAGATGCCCGGCACGCTGGTCTCGAGCCGGTCGTCGACCGCGATGAAGCCGCGCTCATCGGTTGCGACGCCGGCACGGTCGAGGCCGAGATCGTCGGTGTTCGGCCGCCGTCCGACAGCGAGCAGCACATGCGAGGCATGCACCTCCCGCTCGCCGCTGCGGCAATCCACCCCCACGGTGACGCCGCCATCAGGACGGGAATGGAGGCTGATGCATTCGGCATCGAGCCGGAACCCGATGCCCTCTCCTTCCAGGATTCCCTTCACTTCCTCGGAGACGTCCTCGTCCTCGCGCGCGATCAGCCGTGAGCCCTTCTCGATGATCGTCACCTCGGAGCCGAGGCGGCGGAAGATCTGGCCGAATTCGAGCCCGATATAGCTGCCGCCGACGATGGCGAGATGACGCGGCAATTCCTTGAGCTGCAGGATCGAGGTGTTGGTGAGGAAGGGCACGTCATGCACGCCCGGCAGCTCGGGCACCGCCGCCCGGCCGCCGGCATTGATGAAGATGCGACCTGCCTGCAGAAGTTCGTCGTCGACGCGGACGCTCTGCGCCGTCTCGAAGCGCGCGTGGCCCTCGATCAGAGTGCAGTTCTCCATGCCGCCGATCCAGCCGGCGAGCCCCTGCTGCGACTTCGCGACGACGGCGTCCTTGCGCGCCATCACGGCCGGGAAATCGACCATCACCGGCCCGCCGACCGTGAAGCCGTAGTCGGCGCCCCGGCGGGCGGTATGGATCGCCTCGGCGCTGGCGACCAGCGTCTTGGTCGGTGTGCAGCCGGTGTTGACGCAGGTGCCGCCGACGAGATGGCGTTCTATCAGCGCCACCTTCTGGCCGGCGGCGCTGAGGCGGCCGGCGAGCGGAATGCCGGCCTGCCCGGCGCCGATGATGATGGCGTCGAAGTGCCGCGCCATCAGACGGCGGCCGCGATGGCGAGCGCGCCGACGACGGCGACGACGTCCTCGATCAGCGCGGCCGGCAGGTCGCGGCCGAAGGCCCGCGCGAGACGCCCGCGGATCTCCGCACCGCCGAGGGTGCCGATGACGGCTCCTATGGCGCCAGCGACGAGGCCACCGACGAGCGAGCCGCCCACCGTGCCGATCACCGCGCCGCAGAAGGCACCGCTCACGATGCGGGCGCCGAACTGCATCGGCACCTTGCGGCTCGGCGTCGAGGGAAGCTGGTCGGTGACCAGTTCGACGAGCGCGAGGATCGAGAAGACCAGCACGGCGATCCAGTGCGCCATGAAGGAGGCCCAGGTTCCAGCGACGGCGTACCAGCCGAGCCAGGCGCCCCAGGCGAGACCGGCCGGCGCCGCCATGGCCCTGAGACCAGCGATCACACCGATGAGCAATGCGAGAAGGTAGACCGACATGCGAAGAGCCCCTCTTCGGTTTGCGGTAGATCAAACTGTCGATCCTTACGCCCGCTCCTGCAAGCAAAACCTCCAGGTGTATGTAATAAATTCATTCGATTGATTGACTTTATCGTCGAGAGCAGCCAGAGTACCTGCGTGCGCTCGGCCACGGCAGGGCGCATCCGGGGCGGGGGCCCAGGGGATTCGCAATGAGCGGAACGGACGGCAAGGCTCGCGCCGAACCGGCGGAGCGGTCGCGGCACGCACAGCGGGCACGTCAGGATCGCGGTGCCGAGACCCGCGCCCGGCTGATGGTGGCGGCGCTCGACGTGTTCGGGCGGCTCGGCTTCGAGGCGGCGTCGACGCGGGAGATCGCCCGCCAGGCCGACGCCAATCTCGCCGCGATCGTCTATCATTTCGGCGGCAAGGAAGGTCTTCACCGCGCGGTCGCCGAACATGTGACGGCCGAGATCCAGCAACGCCTCGGACCGGCCGCGGCGCGGGTCAGCGAGGCCTTCGCCGCCGGCGCGCTCGACAAGCCGGCTGCGCGTCGCCTGCTCCAGGGCATGGCCGAGGCGCATCTCGACACCATGCTCGGGCTTCGCGAGGCGGAGGCCTGGGCCCGCTTCATCGTCCGCGAGCAGATGGAGCCCTCCCCCGTCCTCGAGACGCTGATCGGCTTCATGACGCCGATGCACGCGATCCTGCGGCGGCTCGTCGGCGTTCTCATGGACCGCGACCCGGACAGCGACGAGGTCGGCTTCCTTGTCTTCACGCTGCTCGGCCAGGCCATGGTGTTTCGCGTCGCGCAGCCGATTGTGCTTCGGCTGACAGGCCGCGACGCCATCACCGTCGGCGACCGCGCCCTGATCGCCTCGCTGATCGCCGGCAATATCGACCGCATCACCGGCGTGCCGCTCGAGGGCCGACCGTGACGATCGTGCGCGTCCTCTCGGCCATCGGCGTGACACTGGCGCTGGCCGCCTGCACGCGCGAAGCCGCTCCACCGACGCTACAGGGCTATGTCGAGGGCGATTTCCTGCATATCGGGCCCGAGAGCGCCGGCCGGCTCACGCATCTCGATGTCGAGAAGGGCGACAGCGTCGTGGCGGGTGCCGCTCTCTTCGCGCTCGACACGCGCGACGAAACGGCTGCGCTGGCGCAGGCCGAGGCTGAACGCGCCGCCGCGGCGTCCTCGCTTCAGGATCTTCTGACCGGCCGCCGGCCGGAGGAGATCGCCGTCCTCGAATCGAACCTCGCCGAGGCCAGGGCGCAGCAGAGCGCCGCCGAGAAGGCCTATACCCGCAATCAGGCGCTGGAGACCCGAGCCGTCGCCTCGGCCGCCGTGCTCGACCAGGCGCGCGCCGATCTCGACGCCGCCAATGCCCGCGTGGATGCGGCAACCCGCAACCTGGACGTCGCGCGGCTGCCGGCACGGCCGGACGCCATCGAGGCCGCCCGTGCGACGCTGGCGGCGCGCGAGGCGGCGGTGACGGCCGCCCGGACGCGGCTTGCGCGACGCAGCGTCACCGCCCCGGCCGCCGGCCGCATCAACGACATCCTCTTTCGCATCGGCGAGATGGTGCCAGCCGGCAGCCCCGTCCTCTCGCTGCTGCCGCCCGAGAACCGCCACATCGTCTTCTTCCTGCCGGAGCCTCGGCGGAGCGCCGTCCAACCCGGCGACCGCGTGGCCGTCTCCTGCGACGGCTGCACGACAGGTCTGACGGCGACCATATCGCGCATCGCCGAGAACGCGGAGTTCGCGCCGCCGGTCATCTATTCGACTGAAAGCCGGGCTCGCCTCGTCTGGCGCGTCGAGGCGAAGCCCGATGCCGGCGCGTCGTCCCTCACGCCCGGCCAGCCCGTCGACGTGACGCTCACGAGCACCGCGCCGTGACGGGCGAGGACGCGCCGATCATCGCGATCAGCGGGCTCACCAAGAGCTATTCTGGCCGCAAGGTGGTCGACGATGTCGCGCTGGAGGTCCGCCGTGGCGAGATCGTCGGCTTTCTCGGCCCCAATGGCTCCGGCAAGACGACCACCATCCGCATGATCTGCGGGCTGCTGAAGCCCGACTCCGGCTCGGGCACCTGCCTCGGCCTCGACATCCTGACGCAGTCGGCCCGCATCAAGCGCGAGGTCGGCTACATGACGCAGCGCTTCTCGCTCTACGAAGACCTGACCATCCGCGAGAATCTGGATTTCGTGGCGCGCGTCTACGGTCTCGCCGACCGCCGCGCCCGCGTCACGGAGACGGTCCGTCGCCTCGGCCTCGAACGGCGCCGCGACCAGTTGGCCGGCGCGCTCTCCGGCGGCTGGAAGCAGCGGCTGGCGCTCGCCGCATCCGTCATGCACGAGCCGAAGCTGCTGCTGCTCGATGAGCCGACGGCGGGCGTCGATCCGCAGGCGCGGCGCGAGTTCTGGGACGAGATCCACCGCCTCGCCGCCGACGGCCTCACGGTGCTCGTCTCGACCCACTACATGGACGAGGCCGAACGCTGCCACCGCATCGTCTATATCGCCTATGGCCGCATCGTGGCCCGCGGCACGGTCGCCGAGGTCATCGCCGCCTCGGGCCTTTCGACCATCGTCGTCACGGGGGCCAATGTGGTGCGCGTCGCGGCGGCCGTGCGCGGGCGCGACGGTGTCGAGCAGGTGGCGCCGTTCGGCAACGATCTCCACGTCGTCGGCACGGACCCGGAGCGCCTCCGTGCCGCCGTGGACGCGGCCATTGCCGAGGCGGGCGGCGGCGTCACGGCCGAGACGGGCTCGACCGGCCTCGAAGACGTCTTCATCCGGCTGATGCAGCAGGCCGCCCTCGCCGACGACTCCACCCCGTCCGGGAGACGCCCATGAGCGCGTCATCGGCACTGTCTGGATCGCGCATCCTCGCAATGATGATCAAGGAGTTCATCCAGCTCAGGCGAGACCGGATGACCTTCGCCATGATCCTCGCGATCCCGGTGATGCAGCTCGTCCTGTTCGGCTATGCGATCAACACCGATCCGAAAGAGCTGCCGACGCTGGTGACCGCAGCCGACAACGGACCGCATGTCCGCGCGGTCGTCTCGGCGCTCGCCAGCTCGCGCTATTTCGCGTTGCGGCCGGGGCTCGCCAGCGAGAGCGAAGGAGCGGCGTCACTGGTCGACGGCAGCGCTGCCTATGTCATCTCGTTCCCGCCGGGCTTTGAGCGCGACCTCGCGCGTGGCCTGCGCCCGCAGATCCTCGTCGAGGCGGATGCCACCGATCCATCCGCCTCGGCCAATGCGCTCGGCGCGCTGTCGCAGATCGTCGATGCCGCGCTCGCAAGGAGCCTTGCAGGACCGCTGGCCGGAAGCGCGCCGACGCCGAGTCCGGTCGATCTCGTCATCCACCGGCGCTTCAACCCCGAGGGCATCACCGCCTACAACATCGTGCCGGGCCTCCTCGGCACGATCCTAACCATGACGACGATCCTGATGACGGCGCTGGCCCTGACGCGGGAGCGCGAGCGCGGCACGCTGGAAAACCTCATGGCGACGCCGGCGACCCCACTCGAGATCATGCTGGGCAAGATCGTGCCCTATATCGGCATCGGCACGCTGCAGGTGGCGATCATCCTCGTCTGCGCGCGGCTCCTGTTCGAGGTGCCCATGCAGGGCTCGCTCGCGCTGCTCGTCGCGGTGACGTTCCTCTTCATCGGCGCGAGCGTCACGCTCGGCTACACGTTCTCGACGATCGCGCGGACGCAGATGCAGGCCATGCAGATGACCTTCTTCTGGTTCCTGCCGTCGATCCTCCTGTCGGGATTCATGTTCCCGTTCCGAGGCATGCCGGACTGGGCGCAGCTGATCGGCGCGGTGCTGCCGCTCACCCACTATATCCGCTCGGTGCGCGGCATCATGCTGAAGGGAAGCGGAGCGGCCGATCTCGCCGGCGAAGTCTGGCCGCTCGCCGTCTTCTGGCTGGCCGTCGCGGCGATCGCGCTGGTCCGCTACCGGCGCACGCTCGACTGAGCTGCCGGTGATCGAGCGGCCGGTTCTGGCCGGCCGCCCTCAGGGGATCCACTCAGGCCGACGGGGCGGCCGGGGTGTCGTGCACAGGGGAACCGGCCAGCGCCTCACGCAGCGCCGTTTCCTTCTCGTTGTTGAGCGAGGTCTTCAGCACCACGCCGCCCGAGCCGCGGATTTCCTCGAGCACCTTGTCGGCGGTCATCGAGCGGATCAGCAGGAAGAGGACGGCATTGCCCGGCTGGATCGACGACGACAGGTCCTTCATGAACTTGTCGTTGATGCCGAAATCGGCGAGCAGTCCGCCCAGCGCGCCCGAGGCGGCGCCGATGACGACGCCCACGACCGGCATCAGGAACACCATGCCGACCAAGAGGCCCCAGAAGCTGCCCGAGGCGGCGCCGGTGGCGGTCGTGTTGACCATCTGGTGCAGCTTGATCTTGTTGTCGTCGGTCTTCACCGCGATGACCGCGTCATCGAGGCTGATCAGATATTCCTTCTGCAGCGTCAGGAATTCCTGGCGGACGGCCTCGGCCTTTTCCAGCGAGGGATAGACGATAGCGACGAGATCGGACATGGCGCTCCTCGAAAGTGAGAACGGCGACTCTTTGGCGACGATCGCACGTCCTGCGTGATCGTTGCGTGACAGGCGCCAGCATAGCGATCGGCGGAGCGATGGCGAGGGGAAGTCGAGGCCCCCGCACAGGGAAGTCGCGGACGGCGGTGATCAGCCCGGCTCGCTGCCCGGCGCCAGCGTGACGCGGAGGCCGTCGAGATCGTCCGACATGAGGATCTGGCAGGAGAGCCGCGAGTTGGATTTCACCATCATCGCGTCGTCGAGCCGTTCCTCCTCCTCGTCGCTCATCGGAACGAGGCGGTCGAGCCAGTCGGGATCGACATAGACATGGCAGGTTGCGCAGGCGAGCGCGCCGCCGCACTCCGCCTTGATGGGCAGGCCCCAGTCGCGGATCACCTCCATGACGCGCCAGCCCTCGAGTGCCTCGAGCTCGTGCTCGCCGCCGTCCTGATCCGTGACGAAAAGCTTCATGTCGCTCCCATACGCGCCGCCCGCCGCGCCCAGGGCCGCTTTCCGGCCGGGACTTCGCCATTCTCGGAGGCTGGCTGAAGATATTCCTTTACCTCGGGCCAGCGTCCTTCGGCCAGACCCTTGATGACGATGGGATCATGGGTCTCGAAGGCGTCGAAGCCGACGCGGCGCAGCAGCGGAATCTGGTCGAGGAAAAAGGCGCCGACGGCGCGAAGCTCACCCCTGAAACCGTCGCGCTCGCGCAGCAGGCGGCCGATCGAGAAGGCGCGACCGTCGGCGAATTTCGGGAGGTCGGCCGCGACGACGGCGAAACGGTCGAGATCGGGGACGAGATCGGTCCAGTCGGCGCCCGGCTCGATCACGACGCCGAGCGGCCGCGGCCAGGCGAGAAGCGCCTCGCGCTCCTCGCGATAGCGGGCGAGGCCGACGATGGCGCCGCCATGGTGCGGCAGCTCCGCCTCGCCATGGACATGCGTGAAGCCGTCCTCGACGAAAACGCCATGTTTCCACAGAGCCATGTTCAGATCCCGCTGCCGTCGGACTCGCCGAGATGGATGCCGCATTCCGTCTTGTCGAGCCCGCGCCAGCGGCCCGCGCGCTCGTCCTCGCCCGGCTTCACCTTGGAGGTGCAGGGCTGGCAGCCGATCGAGGGATAGCCCTTCGCGACCAGGGGATGGGCCGGCATCGCATGCTCGGCCATATAGGCCTTGAGCTCGGCCGACGACCAGCTGGCGAGCGGATTGACCTTCACCCGCCGCCCATCCTGCTCGAAGAGCTGGATCGCGGCGCGCGTCGCGGCCTGGAAGCGCTTGCGGCCGGTGAACCAGGCGTCGAAGCCCGCGAGCGCCCGCGCCAGAGGCTCCGTCTTGCGGATCTGGCAGCAGAGATCGGCGTCGGTCATCCACAACGCCTTGTAGCGGTCCTTGTCGTCGAGCGCGGCGGGATCGGGCGCCACGGTCCGCACATCGGTGAGGCCCAGCGTCTCGACCAGAGTGTCGCGATAGGCGAGCGTCTCGGGGAAGAGTCGCAGCGTATCGATGAAGACGACGGGCACGTCGCGGCTCACGCTCGCCACCACATGCAGCAGCACCGAGGATTCGGCGCCGAAGGAGGAAACGAGCGCGATCCGCTCGCCGAAGAGTTCGAGCGCCTTGGCTATCGCCTCGCGCGCTCCGAGATGGCCATAACGGGCGTTGAGGATGGCGGCCTCCTCGAGGCCGGCATTCTCGTGGTCGAACAGCGGCGCGGCGCCGGCCGCGCCTGACGGCGATGGCTCAAGCCGCGCCATAGAGCGCCTCCTTGAACGGCGCCTGGCCGAGGCGGCGATAGGCGGCGAGGAAGGTCTCCTCCGGTGAGGCGCGCTGCGCGACATAGGTGTCGACGATCGTCTCGACCGCATCGACGATCTCCTCGGTGGAGAAGCCGCGACCGATGATGTCGCCGATCGAGGCCGCCTCGTCGCCGGAGCCGCCGAGCGAGATCTGGTAGAACTCCTCGCCCTTCTTCTCCACGCCGAGAATGCCGATATGGCCGACATGGTGATGGCCGCAGGCATTGATGCAGCCGGAGATCTTGATCTTGAGCTCGCCGATCTCACGCTGGCGGGCGATGTCGCCGAAGCGCTCTGAGATGCGCTGCGCCACGGGAATCGAGCGGGCATTGGCGAGCGCGCAATAATCGAGGCCCGGGCAGGCGATGATGTCGGTGACGAGGCCGGCATTGGCGGTCGCAAGGCCTGCTGCGACCAGCCCGTCATAGACCGCGCGCAGCGCCGTCTCGGGCAGATGCGGCAGGATCAGGTTCTGCTCGTGGCTGACGCGGATCTCGTCATAGGCGTAGCGCTCGGCGAGGTCGGCAACGGCGTCCATCTGGTCGGCGGTGGCGTCGCCCGGCGTACCGCCGATGGCCTTCAGCGAGATGGTCGCCGAGACATGGCCGGCGACCGCATGCGGATCCGTGTTCTGCCGCACCCAGGCGTCGAATTCGGGATCGGCGGCGAGGGTCACCGCGAGGGCAGGATCGCTGTCCAGCGGGCGCACGGCGTCGGGCAGCGCGAAATACTCACGAATGCGCTCGACCTCGCCCTGCGGAAGCTTCAAGGCGCCATGGCGAATGCGCTCCCATTCCTCCTCGACCTGGCGCGTGATCTCCTCCGCGCCCATCTCGTGGACGAGGATCTTGATGCGGGCCTTGTATTTGTTGTCGCGCCGGCCCGAGAGGTTGTAGACGCGCAGGATCGCCTCGCAATAGGAGAGCAGGTCCTCTTCCGGAAGGAAGTCGCGGATCTTCTTGGCCAGCATCGGCGTGCGGCCCTGCCCGCCGCCGACATAGACGGCGAAGCCGAGGCGGCCATTCCCGTCGCGCTTCAGATGCAGGCCGATATCGTGCACCTGGATGGCGGCACGATCGCGCTCCGCTCCCGTGACCGCGACCTTGAACTTGCGCGGCAGGAACAGGAATTCCGGGTGCAGCGACGACCACTGGCGCAGGATCTCGGCATAGGGCCGGGGATCGGCCACCTCGTCGGCGGCGGCGCCGGCAAAGTGATCGGCGGTCACGTTGCGGATGCAGTTGCCGGAGGTCTGGATGGCATGCATCTCGACCTCGGCCAGCTCGGCGAGGATATCCGGGATGTCGGAGAGCTTCGGCCAGTTGAACTGAAGGTTCTGGCGGGTCGTGAAATGACCGTAGCCGCGGTCGTAGCGGCGCGCGACATGGGCGAGACGGCGCATCTGGACGCTGTTCAGCGTGCCATAGGGCACTGCGATCCGCAGCATGTAGGCGTGCAGTTGCAGATAGACGCCATTCTGCAGGCGCAGCGGCTTGAACTGGTCCTCGGTGAGGTCCCCGGAAAGGCGCCGGTTCACCTGGTCGCGGAACTGCGCGACGCGATCGGTCACGAAGTCCTGGTCGAACTCGTCATAGCGATACATGGGGCGTTCTCACCGGCTGTTGGCGGCGCGGGCGGCAATCTCCGCCTCGCCATAGGCGACCGTCGGCCCGCGCTCGGCGCGGATCCGCTCGCGAAGGCGCACCGGCAAAGGCATGCCCGCGTCGACGGTCACCTCGATCTCATAGGGTTCCACGACGATGCGCGCGTCATGCTGCGCCTTGCCATAGGCGACGGCATCCGCGAGCCCGTCCGGCTCGATCACGCGCGCCGCGGCGATGTCGTTGCTCCAGCCGCCATCGGCGGTCAGGAACACGACGAGGCCATCGCCCAGCGCATTCGCTGTGATGACGTGAAGAACGGGCGCTTTGGCGGTCATGGATGGAGTTCTTCCCGGAAGGGGCGACGCGGCGGTCAGGCGGCCATGGCGGCGAGCGGCAGCGGCGCGACGCCGAGCGCGCTCTCCGCGATCACCTTGCCGACGATGATGACGACGGGACCGTCCAGCTCCGGACGGTCGGCGATGCCGGCGAGCTCGTCGAGGCGGCCGGCGAAGGCGCGGCGATCCTCGCGCGAGGCGTTCTCGATCACCGCCACCGGCGTCGAGGCGGCGAGCCCGTTCTCGATTAGCCTCGCGGCCACTTTGGAGGCGACGCTGCGGCCCATATAGACGGCGATGGTGGAGCCGGCGAGTGCGAGGCCGGCCCATTCGGGAAGCGTGTCGCCGCGCATGTCGTGGCCGGTCGCCATGACGAAGGTCGACGCGACGTCGCGCAGCGTCAGCGGAATCTCGTTCTCGGCGGCGGCGGCGATGGCGGCGGTCACGCCCGGCACGATGTCGAACGGGATGCCGGCGGCCCTGAGCGCGGCCATCTCCTCGCCGGCGCGGCCGAAGATCAGCGGATCGCCGGATTTCAGGCGGACCACGCGGCGCCCGTCCTGCGCCTCGCGGACGAGGATCGCGTTGATCTCGTCCTGGCTCGCGGCATGCATGCCCTTGGCCTTGCCGACATAGATGCGCAGCGCGTCGCGGCGGCCCATCGCGACCACCGCCTCGGGCACAAGCTTGTCGTAGACGATGACCTCGGCTTCCTGCAGCAGCCGCACGGCGCGAAGGGTGAGCAGATCCTCGGCGCCCGGACCGGCGCCGACGAGGCTGACATGGCCGATGAGGCGCTCGCCGGTATCAGCCGCGAGATGCCGCTCGGCGACATCGGCGGCGCTCTCGATCTGGCCCTGCAGCACCTTGGCGGCAGCGGGACCGGAGAAGAAATGCGCCCAGAATCGCCGCCGCGCATCGCTCGAGGGAATGTGGGCGATGACGCGCTCGCGCAGCCGCTCGGCGAGATGGGCGAGATCGCCGATCGCCGGCGTCAGCAGCCCCTCGATCCGCGCCCGGACATGGCGGGCGAGGACCGGCGCCTTGCCGTCGGTCGAGATCGCGACGGCGAGCGGCGCGCGGTTGACGAGCGCGGGCACATGGAAATCGCAGAGTTCCGGACGGTCGACGACGTTGACCGGAATGCCGGCCCGCTTGGCGAGATCGCGGATCGCGGTATCACGCTCGAGCTCGCCGGTCGCCGCGAAGACGAGGGCCGCGCCGTCGATATCCGCCGCCTCAGGCCAGCGCGCGACATGCTCGGCACCGGCGGCCGCTGCATCGCCGGCTGCTTCGGGCTCGGCATCGGGGGCGAACAGGACGAGCCGCGCGCTGGTCTCGGAGAGCAGGCGCAGCTTCGCCGCCGCCTCGCGGCCTTCGCCGACGATCACGACGCGGCGTCCCTCCACCCTGTGGAAGGCCGGGAAGGTCGACAGTTTCCGATGGGCTGCCGCCATCGTTATCTCCGGCACCGGGTCGCGCTTCGAGAGTAAATCCTCGCACGGTATTTAAGGACAGCGCAGCAGAAACACGACAAAGCCGGTTCCAAACTCCGTCACGGGCTTGGAAAATCATTCTTCGGCGTGAAACGACGCGCCAGACGGCGCCGGAACGAAGCGCGCCTCCAAGGCCTTGCAAAGCCAAGCGTCGTGCGGGGCGTGGCGCTTCCGGGATGGCGCGGGGAAGAACCGCAGGCTCCAGATAGACGACTAAAGGAGTCGCCTATCTAGAATATCATTCCGCGACCGAAGCGGCGCCTCAGAACACGCCGGCGCCGAGATCCGCCGCGCCGGCGCGCTGCCGGAACATCTCGAAGAGCTCGCGGCCCATACCGTAGACCTCGTCCTCCTCGTCGCGGCGCGTGGCGGCCGGGCGGGCGGCGAATTCGGCCGGATCGACGAGGACGTCGAAGCGACCCGTCACCGCATCGACGCGGATCATGTCGCCGTCGCGGATGCGGGCGATCGGGCCGCCGTCGAGCGCCTCGGGCGTCACATGGATCGCCGCCGGAACCTTGCCGGACGCGCCCGACATGCGGCCGTCGGTCAGGAGGGCGACGCGGTGGCCACGGTCCTGCAGGATTCCGAGCGTCGGCGTCAGCTTGTGCAGTTCCGGCATGCCGTTGGCGCGCGGGCCCTGGAAGCGGATCACGGCCACGAAATCGCCGGTGAGTTCGCCCGCCTTGAAGGCGGCGAGGAGCTGGTCCTGCGCGTCGAACACCTTGGCCGGCGCCTCGATGACGTGGCGGTCCGGCTTGACGGCCGAGATCTTGATGACCGCGCGGCCGAGATTGCCGGAGAGGAGCTTCAAACCGCCCGTCGGCTGGAAGGCCTTCGCGACCGGCGCCAGCACCTTCTCGTCGAGGCTCTCGCGCGGTCCCTCGCGCCAGACGATCGCTCCGCCCTCCTCGAGCTTCGGCTCGGTCGTGTAGGCGGCGAGTCCCTGGCCCCAGACGGTCTTCACGTCCTCATGCAGATAGCCGGCCTCGAGCAGCTCGCGGATCAGGAAGGCCATGCCGCCGGCGGCATGGAAATGGTTCACGTCGGCGAGGCCGTTCGGATAGACGCGGGTCAGCAGCGGCACGACGTCCGAGAGATCGGAGAAATCGTCCCAGGTGAGCTGGATGCCCGCCGCCTTGGCCATGGCGACGAGATGCAGCGTGTGATTGGTCGAGCCGCCGGTGGCATGCAGCCCGACGACGCCGTTGACGATCACGCGCTCGTCGACCAGTTCGCCGATCGGCGTGAACTCGTTGCCCATCGCGGTGATGGCGAGCGCGCGCTTGGTCGCGGCCTTGGTCAGCGCGTCGCGCAGCGGCGTGTTCGGATTGACGAAGGAGGCGCCGGGGATGTGCAGCCCCATGATCTCCATCATCATCTGGTTGGTGTTGGCGGTGCCGTAGAAGGTGCAGGTGCCGGGGCCGTGATAGGAGGCGCTCTCCGCCTCCAGAAGTTCGGCGCGGCCGACCTTGCCTTCCGCATAGAGCTGGCGGATGCGCGCCTTCTCGCCGTTCGGCAGCCCGGTCGTCATCGGCCCGGCCGGAACGAAGACCGACGGGATATGGCCGAACGAGAGCGCGGCGATCATGAGGCCCGGCACGATCTTGTCGCAGATGCCAAGATAGACCGAGGCGTCGAACATGTTGTGCGACATGCCGATCGCCGCCGCCATCGCGATGGCGTCGCGGGAGAAGAGCGACAGCTCCATGCCCGTCTGGCCCTGCGTGACGCCGTCGCACATCGCCGGCACGCCGCCGGCCACCTGCGCCACGCCGCCCGCCTCGCGCGCCGCCTTCCGGATCAGCTCCGGATAGGTCTCGTAGGGCTGGTGGGCCGAGAGCATGTCGTTATAGGCGGTGATGATGCCGAGATTGGGCACCACGTCTGCCTTCAGCGCCGCCTTGTCGTCGACGCCGCAGGCCGCGAAGCCATGGGCAAGGTTGCCGCAGGCGAGCGAGGCCCGGCGCACGCCCGCCTTCGAGGCGGCGGCAACGCGGTCCAGATAGCGGCTGCGGCTCTTCTCGCTGCGGGCGCGAATGCGCGCCGTGACCTCTGCGACCCGTGGATGGATGGTCATGCGTCAGGTCTCCTCGTGGCCGGGCACGTCCGCGCCCGGCGATGCGGCCTCCCTCTTGCGGAAGGCCGTCAGTCGATTTCCTCGTGCCAGGTGCGCCCGTCGCGCTCGATGAGGGCGATGGCCGAGGACGGTCCCCAGGTTCCGGCGGTGTAGGCCTTCGGCGACTCGCGCGAGGCTGCCCAGCCGTCGAGAATCGGATCGATCCACTTCCACGCGGCCTCGACCTCGTCGCGGCGCATGAACAGCGTGGCATTGCCGCGGATGACGTCCATCAGCAGCCGCTCATAAGCCTCGGGGCTGCGCACCTTGAAGGTCTGGGCGAAGCTCATGTCGAGCGGGACGTGGCGGAGCCGCATGCCGCCCGGGCCGGGATCCTTGATCATCAGCCAGAGGCGGACGCCCTCGTCGGGCTGCAGGCGCATCACGAGCTGGTTCGAGACGAGCTGTCCCGCCGCGCTGCCGAAGATCGAGTGCGGGATCGACTTGAAGGAGACGACGATCTCCGAGAGCCGCGCCGGAAGGCGCTTGCCGGTCCGGATATAGAAGGGGACGCCGGACCAGCGCCAGTTCTCGATCTCGGCCTTCAGGGCCACGAAGGTCTCGGTCACCGAATCGTCGCTGCCGAGCTCCTGAAGGTAGCCCGGCACCGGGCCGCCCGCCGAGGCCCCGGCGCGATACTGGCCGCGCACCGTCACGGCTTCGAGGTCGCTTGCAGTGATCGGCTTCAGCGAGCGCAGCACCTTGAGCTTCTCGTCGCGCATCGCATCCGCCTCGAACTGGTTCGGCGGCTCCATGGCGACGAGGCAGAGAAGCTGAAGGATGTGATTCTGCACCATGTCGCGCAGCGCGCCAGCGGTATCGTAATAGCCGGCACGGCTCTCGACGCCGAGATTCTCGGCGACGGTGATCTGGACATGGTCGATATGGGCGGCGTTCCAGAGTGGCTCGAACAGCGCGTTCGCGAAGCGCAGCGCCATGAGGTTCTGGACCGTCTCCTTCCCGAGATAGTGATCGATGCGGTAGATCTGGCTTTCCTTGAACACCTTGCCAACCGCGTCGTTGAGCGCGGTGGCCGAGGCGAGGCTCTTGCCGATCGGCTTCTCGATGATGACGCGCGTTTCCGGCGTGATCAGCCCATGCGCGCCGATGCCCTCGCAGATGACGCCGAACAGATCGGGCGACACGGCGAGGTAGAAGGCGCGGACGCGGTCCTTCCCCTCCTCCAGGACACGGCCGAGTTCCGGCCAGCCTTCGTCGTCGATCTTCGCATCGACCGAGACATAGAAGATTCGCTTCAGGAAGGAGGCGACATGCTCCGGCTCGCGCTCGGCCGCCGGCACGAACTTCGTCAGCGCGTCCTCGGTGAGCTTGCGGTAGTCGTCGTCGGAGAGCTTGCGGCGCGAGGCGGCGATGATGCGCGAGACGTCGGGCAACTGGCCGTCGCGGTGACGGTGAAACAGCGCCGGCAAGAGCTTGCGATAGGCAAGGTCGCCGGTGGCGCCGAACACGACGAGGTCGAAGGGGTCGACGGCGATGATTCGACTGGTCATGAAATCCCTCTTTCCCGACACCGGACCGGCAGGGCCTGGTTCGCTCCGGTGTCCTATCCAATTCCGCTTCATATGTTGAGCGTGAAAATTAGAGCATCGAAATAAAACTCCTGCGACCAGTTTGCCCTAAGGTGCGCTCCGCCTTCCGGGCAGGCCCCGGACAAGAGCCAAGCATGATACGGGCCAAGGAGACCACGCGATGACCGAACCCCGATGCATCGTTCCCGCGGGAGACCGCACCGGCGAAGGCGTCACATGGCATGCCGCCGAACGGGCGGTGTACTGGACCGACATCAACCGCTTCCTGATCCACCGCCTCGACACGGAGAGCGGCTCGGTCCGGAGCTGGTTCTTCGACGAACCGGTCACCACGATCGGCCTCACCGACCGCCCCGCTACGCTCATCATCGCGCTCGGCTCGAAGGTGATCCTGTGGACGGTCGCAACGGACGCGCGCAGCGATTTCGCGGCACCGGAGAAGAACACGCCCGGCGCGCGGCTGAATGATGGCCGCCCCGACCCGCATGGTGATCTCATCGTCGGCTCGATGTTCAACAATGTTGCCCCCGACGGCTCGAACGTCGATATCAGCGGCCCGGCCCGCGGCCAGCTCTACCGCGTGCGCGGCGACGGCTCCGTGGAGACGCTCAGGGGCGATATCGGCATCTCCAACACCATGGCCTGGGATCTCGGCCGCCGCCGCTTCTATACCGGCGACACGCTGAAGAACGAGATATGGGCCTATGACTACGACACGGCGAGCGGTGCGGTCGCCAATGAACGGGTCTGGTTCGCCGGCTTCGAACGCGGCTCGCCCGATGGCTCGCAGATCGACGCCGAGGGGCATCTGTGGAACACGCGCTATGGCGGCGGCTGCGTCGTCCGCGTCACGCCCGAGGGCAAGGTCGCGAGCGTGCTCGACATGCCGGTCGGCAACATCACCAACTGCACCTTCGGCGGCCCGGACCTGAAGACGCTCTACATCACCACCGCGCAGGGCGGTTCCGGCCCGATGGAGCGGCTGGCCGGCGGGCTCTTCGCCTATGAGAGCCCGGTGCCCGGCGTCGCCGAGACGGTGTTCCGGCTCGACCGCTGAAGCCGTTGCGGGAATGGCGGGGCGCGTGCCATCGTGCCCGCGCTTCGGCCTCGCGATGCGACGGGGGCATCGGCCGGGCCGACCATCGGGCGATGGAGGGCTTCCGATGTCCATAAAGCGTTGCTTCACCCCGGCCGCGAGGCTGGGTCTGGTAGCCATGATGCTGCCGCTTCTCGCCGCCGGCGCGGCCGCGCTCACCAGCAGCCAGCAGCAGGCGCTGAAATCGTCCTGCCAGAGCGATTATCGCGCCCACTGTGCCAGCGTGCCGCCGGGCGGCAGCGAGGCGCTGCAATGCCTGCAATCGAACCTGTCGGCGCTTTCGACCGCCTGCCAGCAGGCGGTGAAAGCCGCCTCCGGCGGCGCCGCGGCAACGGCTCCGGCCGCTGCCCCTGCCGCGACACCTGCACCTGCCGCCGCCCCGGCCACCGCAACGCCGGCTCCGGCACCGACCAAGCCTGAGGCGGCTGCGACGCCCCCTCCCCCGATGCCGCCACTCTCGCCACGGCAGGAGGCGATGATCGTCCGCCAGTATTGCGGAGCCGATTTCAACCGCTATTGCAGCACCGTCCGTCTCGGCGCTGGCAATGGCGTCGCCTGCCTCAGGAAGAATGCGGCGCGCCTGTCCGCCGGCTGCAAGCAGGCCCTCGCAGCCGCGATGCGGTGAGTCCATGCCCATCATCGGGCTCGACCATGTGCAGATCGCCATGCCGCGCGGCGCCGAAGCGCTCGCGCGGCAATTCTATGGTGCCCTTCTGGGACTGACGGAAATCGCCAAGCCCGAGAACCTCGCCAGGCGCGGCGGCGTCTGGTTCGCCCTCGGCGATCGACAGCTGCATCTCGGCGTGGAAGAGCCCTTCCAGCCTGCCCGCAAGGCGCATCCCGCTTTCCGCGTCGCCGGTCTCGAATCACTGCGCGACCGGCTTCTCGCCGCGGGTCACACGCCGGTCGAAGACGAGCCGCTGCCCGGCTATCGGCGCTTCTATCTCGCGGACCCCTTCGGCAACCGGCTCGAATTCCTCGAACCGATCGAGACATGCGCTGACGCCATCCAGCTCAGGTCTTGCTCCAGTCCAGTTTTGGACTATATTGTCCTGAATTGGACTGGAGCCTGTCATGCCGTCAGCCGGACATCGTCCGATCGCCGAAGCCGATGGTGGTCCCGCGAGCCCTTTCTCCGCCGCCGATCGCCGCCGCCTGAGCGGGCCGGGCCTCAGGGCTTTCGCGGCCATCGCAGACCAGTGGGGTCTCGGCGAGACCGAGCGCATGCGGATGCTCGGCCTCCCCGGCCGCTCGACCTATTTCGGCTGGCTCGCCAAGGCGCGGGCCGGCATGGCGCTGACGCTGCCGCTCGACACGCTGCTGCGCATCTCGGCGGTGCTCGGCATCCACAAGGCCATGCGCATCCTCTTCACCGACGACCGGACGGCGCTCGACTGGCTGCGGCGTCCCAATGACGGTCCGCTCTTCGGCGGCCAGCCGCCGCTCGCCCTCGCGGCCAACGGCACGCAGGACGGGTTGCTGCTGCTGCGGCGCCATCTCGACGCCTGGCGCGGCGGGCTCTTCGCGGCGCCGCTGCCGGCGCTCGACGACATGGCCGCCCCGATCGGCGACGGCGACATCGTCTGGGCCTGACCGATGACGGACGAGCCGCGCGTCGCGATCGAGGAGCCGACCCATCGCCTGATCCCGTCGCGCTTTCCGCCGATCGGCGCGTTCGACGACGTCGCCTCGCCGGACGACCTCGCGGCGGTGATGGAGCTCGAAGGCTGGACCAATGACCGCCTCGTCGCCGAACGGCTGAAGCGGCTGCCCGAGGACGAATGGGTCTATGGCCGCGCGAATGCGAGCGTCGTCATGGCGTCGTTCCTGCACACGCCGCCGACGGGGCTGCGCTTCTCGTCCGGCGCGCTGGGCGCCTGGTATGGCGCGATGCGCGTCGAGACGGCGGTCGCCGAAGTCGGCCATCACCTTCGCCGCGAGATGATCGCGAGCCGGATGGACCGCTTCACCGCCACCTATCGCGCCTATGGCGCACGCCTCGCCGGCCGCTATCTCGACATCCGCGACGTCGCGAATGCGCCGGCCGGGCTCTATTCGTCGTCCGACTATTCGGCCGCGCAGGCCTTCGGCGAGGCGGCGCGCGCCCGCGGCGAGGACGGCCTTCTCTATGCCAGCCTGCGCCATCGCGGCGGCGAGAACATCTGCGCCTACCGCCCTTCGAAGATCCTCGACGTGACCCAGGCCGGCCATATCGAGCTAACGCTCCGCCGCGACGGCCCGATCATCGCCCGCCGGCTGGCTTGACGCCGATCAGCCGTCGCTGTCGCCGGCATCGGCGGGGCGGCTCGCCTTCAGCACCATGTCGAGAAACAGTTGCATCAGCCGGCCCGACTGGTTCGCGCCCGGATCGGTCGCCATGGCCGCACCGTTCGAGATCGCGATGAAGGTCGCCGCGATATCCGCCACCGGTGCCGGCGGCCGGAGACCGAGGCGCCCGAAAACGGCCGCGATGAAGCCGACGAGTTCCGTGCTCAGCCGCTCCTGCAGGGCGCGATAGCCGGCCGCGAGGCTTTCGCTCCGCCGTGCCTGCAACTCTATCTCCGCCGCGAGCAGAGACAGGGCGGGATCGTCATGCGCCGCATCGAGCCATGCACGGAGGCCGCGCATGAGCGCATCGGTATCTGGCTCCGCCAGCAGGGAGCGGATGGCGGCGATCTCGCCGCGTTTCTTCTGCTCGAGGAGAGCGAGGAAAATCGCCTCCTTGGAGGCGAAATTGGAATAGAAGGCGCCCTTGGAGAACCCCGCATCCTCGGCGATCTCGTCGACGCTGGCGCCGCCATAGCCGGCCCGGGCAAAGGCCCGCGCGGCTGAGGCCAGCAGTTGCTCGCGCGTCCTTGCCCGGCTTTCCTCTCGTGACAGACGTGCCATCGTCACTCCCAAGACCGCTTGCACTTTGGATACCAACTAGTATTTTACGATCCTATCGGTATCCCAATCCCATATCGGATGGAGTGCACAATGGCATTGGCGAGCGCATTCGTCACCGGGGCAACCGGACTGCTCGGCAACAATCTCGTCCGGCTGCTGCGAGAGCGCGGCGTTCGGGTCACGGCACTCGTTCGCTCCCGCGAGAAGGCGATGCGGATGTTGGGCGATTCCGACCTGACGATCGTCGAAGGCGACATGGGGAATGTCCCAGCCTTCGCCGACCGCCTCGCCGGCCACGATGTCCTCTTTCACACCGCGGCCTATTTCCGCGACAGCTACAAGGGCGGCCGCCACCGCGACGCGCTGCTCGCGACCAATGTCGCGGCGACCGAGGCTCTGCTCGGCGCGGCCTATGCCACCGGCATCCGGCGCTTCGTTCATACCTCGTCGATCGCCGTGCTCGACGGTCCGCGCGGTAGCTTGATCGACGAGACCATGCCGCGACGGATCAAGGACGCGGACGACTACTATGCGAGCAAGATCCTCGCCGACCGCGCCGTGAAGGACTTCTTGGAGAGGCATCCCGATATGGACGGCTGCTTCGTCCTGCCGGGCTTCATGTTCGGACCCGGCGATGCCGGCCCGACCGCCGCCGGGCAGATCGTGCTCGATCATGCAAGGCGCAAGCTACCGGGAATTCCGCCTGGCGGATTCTCCGTCGTTGATGCGCGCGACGTCGCCCTGGCGGAGGTCGCGGCAGCCGAGAAGGGACGGCGCGGTGAACTCTATCTCGCCGCCGGCCGACCCATGACAATGGCCGAACTCGTCAAGGTGATCGAGCACGTCACCGGCGTTCCGGCGCCGAGGCGGAAGGTGCCCTACCCGATGCTCTATCTGCTCGGCATGGCGGAGGAACTCGGCCAGCGGCTGTTCGCCCGGCCGGCGCTCGTCAGTCTCGCCACGGTCAGGCTGATGCGGCGGGAGGAGGGCCGCTATCGCTTCAGCGACGAGAAATCGTCGCGCGAGCTCGACCTGTCGTTCCGGCCGGTCGAGGAAACGCTCGCCGATGTTGTCCGCTGGTATCGCCGGAACGGATGGCTCGCCGAATCGGCGCCATCCGCATCCGATCAGCCGCGCGGATAGGCGACGCCGTTCTCGTCGAAGACGTGCAGGTGCCGCTTCTCGGCGGTCAGCGCGATCTTCTGCCCCTTCACCACTTCGACATCGCTGTCGACCTTGGCGACGATCGGCTCCGACGTCCCGACATCGACATAGATGAGCGTCACCTCGCCGAGCTGCTCGACGATGTCGATCGTGCCGGTGAAGATCGCGTCCGCGCCGTCCGCCAGGATGAGGTCCTCGGGGCGGACGCCGAATGTGCCGCGCTTGCCCGCTGCCGCGGTCGGGATCACGGCCGAGACCGAGATGCGCGCGCAGCCGTCCGGCTGGACGCTCGCCTCGGCGCCGCCGGCGACGATCGCGCAGGGGATGGTGTTCATCGACGGCGAGCCGAGGAAGCGCGCGACGAAGAGATTGGCCGGGAAGTTGTAGAGCTCCATCGGCGCGCCGACCTGCTCGACCCGGCCGGCATTCAGCACCACGATGCGGTCGGCCAGCGTCATCGCCTCGACCTGGTCATGCGTGACATAGATCATCGTCACGCCGGCCATGCGCTCGTGCAGCTTGTTGATCTCGATGCGCGTGGCGACACGCAGCGCCGCGTCGAGATTGGAGAGCGGCTCGTCGAACAGGAACACCTTCGGGTCGCGTACGATGGCGCGGCCAATCGCGACGCGCTGGCGCTGGCCGCCCGAGAGCTGCTTGGGCAGACGGTCGAGATAAGGCGTGATCTGCAGGATGTCCGCCGCCTCGCGCACGCGGCGGTCGATGTCGCTCTGCGGCGTCCCCTTCGCGAGCTTCAGGCCGAAGGCCATGTTGTCGTAGACGGTCATATGCGGATAGAGCGCATAGGACTGGAACACCATGGCGATGCCGCGCTTCGAGGGCGCGAGCTGGTTCACCACCTGGCCGTCGATCTGCAGCGTGCCGCCGGTGATGTCCTCGAGGCCGGCGATGAGGCGCAGCAGCGTCGACTTTCCGCAGCCCGAGGGGCCAACGAAGACGATGAACTCGCCCGACTTGATGTCGAGGTCGATGCCATGCAGCACCTTGACCGTGCCGTAGCTCTTCTTGATGCCGCGCAGCAGCAGTCCAGCCATGTCGTTTCCCCTTCCCGCTCCGTCAGCCGATCCGTGCGAAGAACGCGTTCCGCCCATTGAGGCTCACGGTTCGTTCCTGTGGATGCGGTATCGCCGTGAATCCGTGACCTTCCAGCGCCGTCACCTCCGCGCCCGCCGGCAGGGCGACGGTCACCGGCGCGGAGCCGAGATTGAACAGGCACAACACCTTCTCGCCGGCATGCTCGCGCACGAAGCCGAGCACGTCGTCCGGCGTCTCGACAAAGGCGATCGAGCCTTGCACCAGCGCCGGTTGCGACCGGCGGAAGGCGATCATGCGCCGATACTGCTCGAGCACCGACTGGTGGTCCGCGCTCTCGCGATTGGCGGCGCGGGCGATGTGCTCCTGCGGCACCGGCAGCCAGGGCTTGCCGGTCGAGAAGCCGCCATAGACGGCGTTCGAATCCCAGACCATCGGCGTGCGGCAGCCGTCGCGGCCCTTGTATTCGGGCCAGAAGCGGATGCCGTAGGGGTCCTGCAGGTCCTCGAAGGCGATGTCGGCCTCGGTCAGGCCGAGTTCCTCGCCCTGGTAGAGGCAGACCGAACCGCGCAGCGACAGGAGGATCGCGCAGGCAAGCTTGGCAACACCGTCATAGTCGCCGTCGGTCGTCCAGCGGCTGACATGGCGGACGATGTCGTGGTTGGAGAAGGCCCAGCAGGGCCAGCCGTCGCCGACGATCGCCTCGAAGGCGGTGATGCGGCGGACGAAGTGGTCCTTGGTGAAGATCGGCGACAGGAAGTCGAAGGTGTAGCACATGTGCAGCTTGTCGCCGCCCGATGTGTAGGCCGCCATGGTCCGGAGCGAGCGCGGCCCGTCGCCGATCTCACCGACCGTCGTCTGGCCGGGATAGCGATCGAGCAGCGCGCGCAGCCGCTTCAGGAATTCGAGATTCTCCGGCTGGCTCTTGTCGTGGATGTGGTCCTGCCAGTTATACGGATTGACCGCCGGCGCCTCGGGCGAGTTGCGGTCCTCGAGTTGCGAAGGCGGGTTGTCCTCCAGCCCCTGCGAGTGGACGTAGAAGTTCACCGTGTCGAGGCGGAAGCCGTCGACACCGCGCTTCAGCCAGAACTCGACAGTATCGAGCAGCGCGTCCTGCGCCGCCATGCAGTGGAAGTTCACGTCGGGCTGCGAGGCGAGAAAGTTGTGCAGGTAATACTGGCAGCGGGTGGTGTCCCACTCCCAGGCCGAGCCGCCGAAGATCGACAGCCAGTTGTTGGGCGGCGTGCCGTCCGGCTTGGCGTCGGCCCAGACATACCAGTCGGCCTTGGCATTGTCCTTCGACGAACGGCTCTCCTTGAACCAGGCATGCTGGTCGGAGGTGTGCGAAAGCACCTGATCGATCATCACGCGAATGCCGCGCGCATGCGCCTCGGCGACGAGGTGATCGAAGTCCTCGATCGTGCCGAACATGCCGTCGACTTCGCAGTAGTCCGACACGTCGTAGCCGAAATCCTTCATCGGCGACTTGAAGAACGGGGAAATCCAGATCGCGTCCGCCCCGAGCGTCGCGATGTGGTCGAGCCGCTCGGCGATGCCCTTGAGATCGCCGATGCCGTCGCCGTTCGTGTCCTGGAAGGAGCGCGGATAGACCTGATAGATCACCGCGCCGCGCCACCAGTCGGGATCGTTCGACAGGATCGATCCCGGCACCTTCTGCACCTTCTGGTCCATGCTCAGCCCTTGGCCCAACCTTGGCTCAACCCTTGACGCCGCCAGCCGTGAGGCCGGAAATGATCTTGCGCTGGAAGATCAGCACGAGCACGACCAGCGGCACGGTCACGATGACCGACGCAGCCATGATATTGCCCCACGGGATTTCGTACTGCGTGGCGCCCGACAGCAGCGCGATGGCGACCGGAACCGTGCGCGTCGCATTCGACGAGGTGAAGGTCAGCGCGAACAGGAACTCGTTCCAGGCGGCGATGAAGGCAAGAAGGCCCGTCGTCACCAGCGCCGGCCACATCAGCGGCATGAACACCTTGGTCACGATGACCCAGGGCGTGGCGCCGTCAACGATCGCCGCTTCCTCGATCTCGATCGGCAGGTCGCGCATGAAGGTCGTGAGGATCCACACCGTGAACGGCAGCGTGAAGATCATGTAGGCGAAGATCAGCGCGAACGGCGTGTTGAAGATGCCGAGGAAGCGGATCAGCTCGAAGAGGCCCGCGAGCACCGCGATCTGCGGGAACATCGACACCGCGAGGATCGTGAGCAGGAGCGTCGAGCGGCCGCGGAAGCGCACCCGCGACAGGGCGAAGGACGCCGTCACCGCGAGCAGCAACGAGATCGCCACGACCACCGTCGAGATCAGGAGCGAATTGGCGAGATTGCGCGGGAAGCTGCCGGTCGTCAGCACCTGGGTGTAGTTGGCGAGCGAGAAGCTCGTCGGCCAGTAGTTGATCTCGAACAGCGCCGTTCCCGATTTGAAGGACGTCAGGATCGCATAATAGAACGGGAACACCGAGATGACGACGATGAACACCACGAGCAGGTAGAACGCGGTGCGCTTGACGAGATGCCAGAGCATCAGCGGCCTCCCTCGAAATTCACCTTGCCGACGATGATGTAGACGATGGTGATCAGCGTCAGGATCAGGAAGAGCAGGGTCGACGCCGCCGAGCCATACGCGAACTTGTCGAAATCGAAGAGATTCTCCCGGGCGAACACGGACATCGTCTTGGTCTGCGCGTTGTTCGCGGTCAGCACATAGATGAGGTCGAAGATGCGCAGCGCGTCGAGCATGCGGAAGATCACGGCCACCATGAGCGCCGGGCGCACCAGCGGCAGCGTCACCTTCAGGAACACCTTGATCGGATGCACGCCGTCGATCTTCGCCGCCTCGTAGATGTCGCCGGGGATCATCTGCAGTCCGGCCAGGATGAGCAGCGCCATGAAGGGCGTCGTCTTCCAGATATCGACGATCAGCACGGCGATCATCGCGGTGTCGGGATTGGCGGTCCAGGCGATCTTCTGCGAGATGAGGCCGAGATTGAGCAGGATGTCGTTGATGATGCCGAACTGGTCGTTCAGCATCCAGGCCCACATCTTGGCGGACACGATGGTCGGGATCGCCCAGGGAACCAGGATCGCGGCGCGCACCAGGCCGCGGCCGCGGAATTCGGCGTTCAGCACCAGCGCGACGACCATGCCGAAAATGGTCTCGAGCGTCACCGAAATGATGGTGAAGCGGACCGTGTTCCAGACCGACCGCCACCACAGCGGGTCGACGAGCAGTCCGTCATAGATGACACGGCCGCTCTTCAGCGTCGTCATCGAGAAGTAGTTCTCGAAGCCGACCCATTCGGCGGCGTCGATATTGGTCAGCGAGGCATTCGTGAAGGAGAAATAGATGCTTCGCAGCAGCGGCCATCCGGCCACCATGGCGAGCACGATCAGCATGGGCGCCAGGAAGAGCCATGCGGAGCGGATGCGCTGACGGAACAGTTCCGATCCGGCGCCCACCTCGTCGCTGTCGGCTGATTGCGCTATGGCCATTGCAGCTGGTCCCCCCTCACGCCCGCTCGGCGCCGGCTCGGGCGCCCCTCTGGAACGATCGATCGCGCCGTCTTCAACGCTAGTCGAGCGCGCCGCTTTTTCAATCGGGTTTCGCCTCCCGCCCGCGGGCGGGAGGCGATGGTTGACGGATGCCTCGGCAGCCTGTCCTTACCAGGACGAGCCCTTGAGCTTCGTCAGCTGGGCCTCGAGCAGCTCGAGATTCTCGGCGGCGCTGCCATTGCCGGACAGGGTGTTGTGCACGGCCGTCCAGAAGTTGGACGAGACCTCGTTGTACTTCACCTTCGTCGGAGCCGACGGACGCGGCACGGCGTTCAGGAACACTTCCTTCCAGCGCGGGATGATCGGAACTTCCTTGGCGATGTCGGCATCGTCATAGAGTTCGATGATCGTCGGCAGGTTGGAGGCCTCGATCGCCTGCTTCTTCTGCATCTCCTTGGAAGCCAGGAACTTCACCAGGTCGATGGCTTCCTTCTGGTTCTTCGAATACTTGGAGACCGCGAGGTTCCAGCCGCCGAGCGTGGCGGCAGAGGCGGCACCCTCGGCCGAGCCGGCCGGGAGCGGAGCCACGTCGAACTTGCCCTTGACGGCGGAGTCGGCGCCGTTGCCGAGCGAATAGGCGTAGGGCCAGTTGCGCATGAAGACGGCATTGCCGGTCTGCCAGACGCCGCGGGCCTCTTCTTCCTGGTAGGCGAGCACGCCGGGCGGCGAGATCGTGTTGACCCAGGACTTGGCCATCTCGAGGGCCTCGGCGGCCTTCGGGTTGTTGATCGAGATCTCGCCGTCGGCTTCGACGATCTGGCCGCCGCCGTTCGACTTCACCCACTCGAGCGCGTTGCAGGTCAGGCCTTCATAGGCGTTACCCTGCCAGACGAAGCCCCAGATGTCCTTCGAGCCGGCCTCGCGCTCCTTGTCCTGGATCTCCTTCGCCGTGGCAGCGAGTTCGGCCCAGGTCTTCGGCGGCGTCTTGCCGTACTTCTCGAGCAGGTCCTTGCGGTAGTAGAGGGCCGGCGCGTCGGTGAAGAGCGGCATGGCGACGAGCTTGCCGTTCACCGTCTGCGACTCGACGATCGACGGGAAATGCTGGCCGATGACGTCCTTGGTGGCTTCCGTCAGGTCGACCAGCTGGTCGGCCAGCTGCGGCGCCCAGATGACGTCGGTCTGGTAGACGTCGATGTCGGAGTTGCCGGCGGCGAGCCAGAGCTTGTACTGGCCGAACTGGTCCGTCGTCGACGACGGCATCGGGACGATGGTGACCTTGTTGCCGCTCTGCTTCTCGAAAATGTCGAGCTTTTCACGCAGCACGGCGAGGCCGTTGCCGGTGTCGCCGGACACGATCGACAGATTGGCCGCATTGGCTGCGCTGGCGATGATCATCGCCGACGCGAAGCCCAGAAGCGCGGTCCGCATGTTCATGTGAGAACCTCCCTGTGGAACTGGTCGAGACCCATGGGGCGAGCATGCGCAACGCCCGTCCACCCGAACGGATCACGACGCGTCCCCTCCCCAAAAAACGCCCGATGAGAGCCCGTTTGCAACAGGGCTTCAAAGCGCTTTGAAGGGAGTTTCAGCAGTTGGCGCGGCGCCTGTCAAGCGGGTGCAGCATCGAAACAGCGTGCAGCGCAACAAGCGCCAACAATGATTTCGTATGATAAATCAGCATATTCCGCTGAATCTTCTTGTGAATCCGTCGACACCCGATCATTTCGCATCGCAACAGGAGCAACGTTCGATCAGCTTCGCTCAGGATCGATCTTGAAAGCTGGTTTGAAAGCGCTTTGAATGGCGCGGCGAGGGAGGACGGGCTCGATGCGGCTCAAAGAACTCGCCCTGCATCTCGGTCTGTCCCAGACGACCGTGAGCCGGGCGCTGAACGGCTATCCGGAAGTGAACGAGGAGACGCGGCGGCGGGTTCTCGACGCGGCGCGCCGTCATGGTTACCAGCCGAACGCCAATGCCCGCCGCCTCGCCACCGGCCGCGCGGGCGCGATCGGCATCGTGCTGCCGACCGATCGCAACATGCTGCTCGACCCGCATTACATGGAGTTCCAGGCCGGGCTCGGCGAGACGCTTCTGGCCGACGAGATCGACATCGTGCTGTCGCCGACCCGCGGCAGCGACGAGATGGCGACCTACCGCCGGATGGCCGTCGGCTCGCGCGTCGACGGCGTCGTGCTGTCGAGCCCCCTGATCGCCGACGACCGCGTCCGCCTGCTGACGGAGCTCGGCCTGCCCTTCGTGCTGCATGGCCGCACCGAATCGCCGGTGGCGCATGCCTGGATCGACATCGACAACGAGGGCGCCTTTCGTCACGCGACCAAGCATCTGATCGATCTCGGCCATCGCCGCATCGGCCTCGTCAACGGCGAGACGCGCTTCACCTTCGCGCGCGACCGGGAGGCGGGCTTCCGCTCGGCGCTCGCGGCGCGCGGCATCGCGGTGGACGAACGCTTCGTCGCCTCGGGTGTCATGAGTGACGAGATCGGCTACCGTATCACCGAACGCTTCCTCTGCGAGACGCCACGTCCGACGGCGCTGCTCGTCTCCTCCATGATGATGTCGCTCGGCGCCTTCCGCGCCATCCGCGCCGCAGGGCTCGAACTCGGCCGCGACGTCTCGATGATCGCCCATGACGACGTCTTCCCGTTCCTGAACCCTGACGTCATGGTCCCGACCATGTCGACGACGCGCTCCTCGATCCGCGCGGCCGGCAAGCGGGTGGGCGAACTGCTGAAGGAACTTGTCGAGGGCCGCGCGGCCGAGACGATCCACGAACTCTGGCCCGTCGAACTGGTGGTGCGCGCCTCGACGGGACCGGCGCCGGACGGCTGAGCGGCCGCTTGACAGGCGGCGGGGAACGTCGAACAACGCTGCGGTCATCAGCCGGATCAACGCCGTGACTTCATCAGCGCTTTCCGCCGAGGCCGCCGCAAGGGCCGCGCTCATCGCCGTCGACTGGGGAACCTCGCGCTGCCGCGCCATGCTGCTCGACCGCGAGGGCGCCGTGATCGCCGAGGCGGACAGCGCCGACGGGATCGGGCCGCTCGGCGGCCAGGGCCACGAGGACGCCTTTGAGAGCCTGACGGCCGGCTGGCCGCGTGTCCCCGCGCTGATGGCCGGAATGGTCGGCAGCCGCCAGGGCTGGCGCGAGGCCGCCTATGTGCCGGTGCCGGCGACCAGCGCGGCGCTCGCCGCAGGGCTCTGCCGCTTCGAGGATGCGACCCGCCGGCCGATCGCCATCGTTCCGGGCATCGTCCTGCGCTCGCCAGAGCGCGACGGCGACGTCATCCGCGGCGAGGAGACCCAGCTCGTCGGACTGATGGAGGAAGAGCCCGATTTCAGGGGCGTCGCGATCCTGCCGGGCACCCATTCCAAATGGGCGGCGGTCGGCGACGGCACGATCGGCCGCTTCCAGACCTTCATGACCGGCGAGATGTTCGAGCTCTTGGCGCGCAAGTCGTTCCTGCGCCATTCCGTGGCCGAGCACGCCGACGACCTCGCTGCGTCCCCGCATTTCGCGCTCGCCGTGCGGCGCAGCGTCGTCGAGGGGCTGCCCTTTCTCGCGGCCATCTTCTCGGTCCGCGTCCGCCAGCTGCTCGACGGCGTTTCGGGCGACGACAACCTCGCCTATCTCTCGGGTCTCGTGATCGGCGGGGAGATCGCCGCGGCGCGTCAGGCGGGCCTGCTCGCCGCCGGCCAGCCGATCCGCATCATCGGATCGCGCTCGCTCGCTGCCGCCTATATGAGCGCCTTCGCCGTCGCCGGCCATGCGGCGGAGGCCCGCGACGGGTCGGCGCTGGTTCGTCTCGGCCTCGTGCGCATCGCGCGCGCCAACGCCATGCTGTGAGGATAGACATGACCCATCCCCTCTTCGGCAGCCACCGGCCGCTCGTCGCCATCCTGCGCGGCATCGCCCCCGGCGAGGCGGCGGCGGTCTTCGACGCGCTGGTCGAGGCCGGGATCACGCTGATCGAGGTGCCGCTCAATTCGCCGGAGCCGTTCGTCTCGATCGAGACCATGGCGAAGCGCGCCAACGGCGCCGCCAAGGTGGGCGCGGGCACGGTGCTGAAGCCGGGCGACGTCGATTCGGTCAAGGACAGTGGTGGCACGATCATCGTCTCGCCGAATGCCGATCCCGCCGTGATCCGCCGCACCAAGGAGCTGGCGCTCGAATCCTATCCCGGCGTCTTCACGCCGACGGAAGCCTTCTCGGCCATCGCCGCCGGCGCCGATGCACTGAAGTTCTTTCCGGCCGAGCTGATCGGCCCCGCCGGCATCCGCGCCATGAAGGCCGTCCTGCCGAAGGATCTTCCCGTACTCGCGGTCGGCGGAGCCAATGCCGACAACTTCTCCGAATTCCTCAAGGCCGGGTGCAGCGGCTTCGGGATCGGCTCGTTCCTCTACAAGCCGGGCGCCTCGATCGCCGATGTCGCGGCGCGGGCGCGCGAGGTGGTCGCCGCCTTCGACGCCGCAGCATAAGGCGACAATCCTCTTTCGCTCCGCAGCATCAAGCGATCGTGAACCGCGCGCCGCGGTTGCTTCTTACAATCGTCATCGTCAGCCTTCATGTTCGGCTCGTTCAGAGCCAGCCCGAACGCGAAGGAGGTCCGTGATGAGCGACAACACGACCTGCACCGGCAAGGATTCGTCGTTGAACGAGCTCCTGCGGGAGCCGATCATCGCCATGCTGATGACGAGCGACGGCGTGCGTTCCGACGACATCCGTGCGCTCTTCCGGGACGTCGCCGAAAAAAACCGCGAGCGCCCGCGCGCCCGCCAGCTGTTCGAGTGCGACCTCACACGGTGAGGTGAGCCCGCACTTCGGCGCTGCCCATTTCGGCCTGCGTCCCCGAAGCCACCACCTCGCCGCGATCCATCACGGCGAAGGTGTCGGCGAGTTCGTGCGCGAAATCGAAATACTGTTCCACGAGCAGGATAGCCATGGTGCCCTGCGCGCGCAGCCATTCGATCGCGCGGCCGATATCCTTGATGATCGAGGGCTGGATGCCCTCAGTCGGCTCGTCGAGCACGAGCAGGCGCGGCCGCGTGACCAGCGCGCGGCCGATCGCAAGCTGCTGCTGCTGCCCGCCCGAGAGATCACCGCCACGCCGGCCGAGCATATCCTTCAGGACCGGGAAAAGCTCGAAGATGTAGTCCGGAATGTAGCGCTCGCGGCGGGCAATCGGCGCGTAGCCGGTCTCGAGATTCTCCTTCACCGTGAGCAGCGGGAAGATCTCGCGGCCCTGCGGCACGTAAGCGATGCCGGCCCTGGCGCGGTCATAGGGCGCCATGCGGCCGAGCACCTTGCCTTCCCAGACGATCTCGCCCGAGGCGATCGGCTTCTGGCCGACGATGGCGCGCAGAAGGCTGGTCTTGCCGACGCCATTGCGGCCCATGAGGCAGGTGACCTTGCCCCTCTCGGCCGTGATCGAGACGCCGCGCAGCGCCTGTGCCGCCCCGTAATAGAGGTCGACATTCCTCGCTTCGAGCATGGTCCCGGTTTCGGGCATCGTTTTGGCTTCCGTCATGATCGCCCTACCTTCCGAGATAGACCTCGATCACCGTCGGATCGGCCGAGACGGCGTCGAGCGTGCCTTCCGAGAGCACCGAACCCTGGTGGAGCACGGTGACCTTCACGTCGAGGTCGCGCACGAAGGTCATGTCGTGCTCGACCACGACCACCGATTTGGTCTTGGCGATCTCCTTCAGGAGCGCCGCCGTCTCGCGCGTCTCCGCGTCGGTCATGCCGGCCACCGGCTCGTCGACCAGCAGAAGCTGCGGCTCCTGCGCCAGCAGCATGCCGATCTCCAGCCATTGCTTCTGGCCATGCGAGAGATTGGCGGCGAGCCAGTTCCGTTTGTCGCCGAGGCGGATGATCGAGAGCAGTTCCTCGATGCGCTCGATCTCCTTGCGGCTGGTGCGGTGAAAGAGCGTCGCGAACGGCCGCCGGACGCCGGCGAGCGCCAGCTCGAGATTGTCCCAGACGGTGTGGCTCTCGAAGACGGTCGGCTTCTGGAACTTCCGGCCGATGCCGAGCGAGGCGATGGCGGCCTCGTCGAGCCTCGTCAGGTCGGTCGTGCCTGCAAAATAGACGTCGCCCTCGTCCGGCTTGGTCTTGCCGGTGATGACATCCATCATGGTCGTCTTGCCGGCGCCGTTCGGGCCGATGATGGCCCGCATCTCGCCCGGCTCGATCACCAGTGACAGCGAGCGCAGCGCCTTGAAGCCGTCGAAGGAGACGGAAACGCCGTCGAGATAGAGCAGCGAGTTCTTCGCCTTTTCGTGGCTGGCCTTTTCGTGGCCTGCCTTCCCGGCCTGCGTCGCCGGGGCGGTCGGTTCGAGCGTCACGGTCATGCGCCTTCCTCCGCTGCGCGGCTGGCATCGATGGGCGAGGCATCGGGCTTGGCACCCGGCGCAGGCTTCTGGCGGCTGCGGGCGAGCAGCGTGCCGACGACGCCCTTCGGCAGGAACAGCGTCACCGCGATGAACAGCGCGCCGAGCACGAACAGCCAGTATTCGGCGAGAAGGCCGCTGGTGAACCAGGTCTTGCCGAAATTGACGAGCAGCGCGCCGACGATCGGCCCGATCAGCGTGCCGCGGCCGCCGACTGCCACCCAGATGACGGCCTCGATCGAGTTGGCCGGCGCGAATTCGCCCGGGTTGATGATGCCGATCTGCGGGACATAGAGTGAGCCGGCGACGCCGGCCATCATCGCCGAGAGAACGAAGACGACGAGCTTGTAGCCCTCGACGCGGTAGCCGATGAAGCGGGTGCGGCTCTCGGCATCGCGCACCGCAACCAGCACCTTGCCGAATTTCGACATGATGACCGCGCGGCAGATCAGGAAGCCGAGCGCCAGCGCCAGCGCGGAGGCGAAGAACAGCACGCCCCGCGTCTCGGGCGCCTGGATGTTGAAGCCGAGGATGTCCTTGAAGTCGGTCAGGCCGTTATTGCCGCCGAAGCCCATGTCGTTGCGGAAGAAGGCGAGCAGCAGGGCATAGGTCATCGCCTGCGTGATGATCGAGAGATAGACGCCGGTGACGCGTGAGCGGAAGGCGAACCAGCCGAAGACGAAGGCGAGCAGCCCGGGCACCGCGAGGATCATCAGCGCGGCGAACCAGAAATGGTCGAAGCCGTACCAGAACCAAGGCAATTCCTGCCAGTTCAGGAAGACCATGAAATCCGGCAGGATCGGATTGGCATAGACGCCGCGCGCGCCGATCTGGCGCATCAGATACATGCCCATCGCATAGCCGCCGAGCGCGAAGAACGCCGCATGGCCGAGCGAGAGAATGCCGCAATAGCCCCAGACGAGGTCGACCGAGAGCGCAAGCAGCGCATAGCACAGATATTTGCCGATCAGCGCGATGGCATAGGTCGGGATGTGCAGGGGAAAGGACGGATCAGTGAGGCTGAGGAGCGGCAGGACGATGCCGACCGCCAGCAGCAGGCCGAGCACGATCCATGTGTTGCGGTCGAGCCCGCGGAGAATGAAGGCGGTGATCATGACGCGGCTCCGTTCGCATGGGTCCGATCACGACGCGCGGCCCCGGCGCCCCCTCTCCCGGCCTCCCCCACGAGGGTGGAGGTGAAGGAAGAATGCACGACCCCGATGACGCGCTCGGCCAGCCCTCTCCCCCCTCGTTGGGGAGAGCTGCAGAGGGGGGTCTCCAGCCGGAGAAGCGGCAGATCCAGATATCGCATCGCCCGAGCCAGCATGATCACGCCTCCACCGAGCGGCCCTTGAGGGCGAAGAGGCCCCGCGGACGCTTCTGGATGAACAGGATGATGAAGACGAGCACCAGGATCTTGGCGAGCACGGCGCCGGCATAGGGCTCGATGAACTTGTTGGCGATGCCGAGCGTGAAGGCGCCGACCAGCGTGCCCCAGAGATTGCCGACGCCACCGAATACCACGACCATGAAGCTGTCGATGATGTAGCTCTGGCCGAGATTGGGGCTCACATTGTCGATCTGCGACAGCGCGACGCCCGCGATGCCCGCGATGCCCGAGCCGAGGCCGAAGGTGAAGGCGTCCACCCAGGGCGTGCGGATGCCCATGGAGGAAGCCATCGGGCGGTTCTGCGTCACCGCGCGGGTCTGCAGGCCGAAGGGCGTGCGCTTCAGCACCAGCATCAGAACCGCGAAGACGCCGAGCGCGAAGACCACGATCCACATGCGGTTGTAGGTGATCGCGATATGGCCGAGGTCGAAGGTTCCCGACATCCAGGAGGGGTTGCCGACCTCGCGGTTGTTGGGACCAAACCAGGTGCGCACCGCCTGCTGCAGGATCAGCGACACGCCCCAGGTCGCGAGCAGCGTCTCGAGCGGACGGCCGTAGAGAAAGCGGATCACCGAGCGCTCGATCAGGATGCCGACCGCGCCGGAGACGAGGAAGGCGAGCGGCAGAGCGATGGCGAGCGACCAGTCGAACAGGCCCGGATAGTGGTTCCGGATCGTCTCCTGCACGACGAAGGTCGTGTAGGCGCCGAGCATGACCATCTCGCCATGCGCCATGTTGATGATGCCCATCACGCCGAAGGTGATGGCGAGGCCGATGGCGGCGAGAAGCAGCACCGACCCGAGCGAGACGCCGTACCAGATGTTCTGGACGCCCTGCCAGAGCTGCAGCTGGCCCTGGATCGAGGCGACGGCCTCCTCGGCCGCGGCCTTGATGGCCGGATCATCGCTGCCCGACGCCGTCGTCAGGATGCCGAGCGCCTCCTGGTCGCCGCGCGCAGCGATGACGCCGACGGCGGCCACCTTGTCGGCGGAGGGAAGGTCGGATTTCAGCACCGCTGCGGCGCGCGCCTGCTCGAGCACGCGCTTGATGCCGGCGTCGCTCTCGCGGGAAATGGCCTCGTCGAGCAGCGGGATCTGGGCCGGGTCGCCGCTCTTCAGCACGTCGCTGGCGGCCGAAAGGCGCTTGGCCGGGTCGGGGCTCATCAGCGTCAGAGAGCCGGACGCGGCGCGGACGGCGCCGCGGATCTTGTTGTTGACCCTGATCTTGGTGACGTCGGAACGTCCGGCACTGCCGGCCTCGGCGCCCGTCACCGGATCGATCAGCGTGTAGCCGTCGTCGGCCCGCGTCGCCTTGAACACGGCGCCGTCGGACTTGCGGACATAGAGATCGCCATTCGACAGCGCGTCGAGCACGCCGGCGGCTGCCGGATCGCCGGTCGCGGCGAGCGCGCCGATCGCCTTTTCCAGCGCTGCATAGTCGCCCTGGCCGAGCGCGTTGACCTCGGCGTGGATATCGGCGGCAGCGGCGGGGCGCATCAGGACGAAGGCGGCCATGAGCGCGAGGAGCAGGACGAGGAACGGCTTGGGCAGGCGAAGCATCGTCAAGGCCTTGTCTCCGGGATGCGGAGCGGCGCCGGGCGCACGAAACACCCTTCAGCCGCTGGAGGCCGGGAGGCGAAGGCCGCCTTCCCGTTTCGTCGTCGCCGGCGGCGCCGGCGCCTGTCGGACCTGTCGTCCGGCAGGAGCCGTGCCGCCGACGGTCAGGCGGAGGTCAGGATCCGCCCGTCGGGAACCGCACCATCAGGAACCGCCGCACTTGCCGGTCTTGACATTGAAGTTGCCGCAGGACATCGGCGCGCGCCAATCCGAGATCAGGTCGGCCGAGTCGGGCAGGTAGTCCGACCACTCGTCGCCGACGACGAGGCCGGGGGTCTGCCACACGACGTCGAGCTGGCCGTTGTCCTGGATCTCGCCGATGAAGACGGGCTTTGTGATGTGGTGGTTCGGCATGACGGTGGAGAAGCCGCCCGTCAGGTTCGGCACCGAGACGCCGATCAGCGCGTCGATGACCTTGTCCGGATCGGTGGTGCCGGCCTTCTCGACGGCCTGGACCCAGGCGTTGAAGCCGATATAGGTGGCTTCCATCGGGTCATTGGTCGTGCGCTTGTCGTTCTTGATGAACGCGTGCCACTTCTTGATGAAGTCCTCGTTCTCCGGCGTGTCGATCGACTGGAAGTAGTTCCAGGCGGCGAGATGGCCGACGAGCGGGGCGGTGTCGATGCCGGCGAGCTCTTCCTCACCCACCGAGAAGGCGACGACCGGGATGTCCTCGGCCTTGATGCCCTGGTTGCCGAGCTCCTTGTAGAACGGCACGTTGGCATCGCCGTTGACGGTCGAGACCACCGCGGTCTTCTTGCCTTCCGAGCCGAACTTCTTGATCGCGGCCACTTCGGTCTGCCAGTCGGAGAAGCCGAACGGCGTGTAGTTGATCATGATGTCTTCGGCGGGGACGCCCTTGGCCTTCAGATAGGCCTCGAGGATCTTGTTGGTCGTGCGCGGATAGACGTAGTCGGTGCCTTCCAGCACCCAGCGCTTCACGCCGCCGCCTTCCTCGCTCATCAGGTAGTCGACGGCCGGGATGGCCTGCTGGTTCGGCGCGGCGCCCGTGTAGAAGACGTTGCGCTCGCTCTCCTCGCCCTCGTACTGGACGGGATAGAAGAGGATCGAATTCAGCTCCTTGAACACCGGCAGAACCGACTTGCGGCTGACCGAGGTCCAGCAGCCGAACACGACGGCGACCTTGTCCTGGCTGATCAGCTCGCGCGCCTTCTCGGCGAAGAGCGGCCAGTTGGAGGCCGGATCGACGACGACCGCCTCGAGCTTCTTGCCGAGGACGCCGCCCTTCTTGTTCTGCTCGTCGATGAGGAAGAGCACCGTGTCCTTGAGGGTGGTCTCCGAGATCGCCATCGTGCCCGACAGCGAGTGCAGGATGCCGACCTTGATCGTATCGTCGGCGGCGTGGGCGCCGGAGACGCCGGCGCCGATCATCGCCGCCGTCGCAAGCGCGCCGAGGGTTCGGCCAAATCGCTTCAACATTTTCGAGGAATTCCCCCTGCTCGGACGCCGCCGCAGGCTTGCCCGGGCGATGCGTCGTTTCTGGTTTCCGTCGTTCCCGAAACGGCACGGGCGAGTTCGGTGGAGGTCGCCGCCCATGACGCTCGAAGGGAGTTTCGGCGGAATTCCGCAGTGCGGCATATACGTCGATTAACGTAGGCGCAGCGCAGCGACCGGCTCGCCCCGGCAGGAATCGAGGCCCCGCCTGCCCTTTGCGCCGCCCCGGCGATCCGCTACTGTCGCCCGAACACTGTGCACGCCTCGAAACTGGGCAGGGAGCCGATGGCGGGACGACAGCGGATCCTGCCGATCCGACGCGAATACAACCGCTGGGTCGCGAACCAGACGCTCGAGGACTACGCGCTGCGCTTCACGGCGAAGAGTGCGCGCCGCTTCTCGACCGGACGCGTGTCGCAGACGGCGATCGGCGCCATTTCGTTCCTGGCGCTGGAAGCGATCGGCGGCGCCATCACACTCTCGCACGGCACGTCGAACGTGCTGGCCGCGACGCTGGTGGTCGGTATTGTCCTGTTCGTGACCGGCCTGCCGATCGCCCGCTACGCCTCGCGCTACGGCGTCGACATCGATCTCCTCACGCGCGGCGCCGGCTTCGGCTATATCGGCTCGACGATCACGTCGCTGATCTACGCGACCTTCACCTTCATCCTGTTCGCGATCGAAGCCTCGATCATGACGACGGCGCTGGAGCTCGCCTTCGGCATCCCGATCTGGCTCGGCTACATTCTCTCGGCGGCGGCGGTGATCCCGCTGGTGACGCACGGCATCACGTGGATCAGCCGCTTTCAGCTCGCCACGCAGCCGCTGTGGATCGGGCTCAACCTGCTGCCCGTCGGCTTCATTCTCTGGCAGGACGGCGGCTCGGTCTCGGAGTGGCTGGCCTTCGAGGGGCTCTCCGGCGATGGCGGCCATGGGCTCGGCCTCGTGGCCTTCGGCGCCTCCTGCTCGGTTATTCTCGGCCTGATGCCGCAGATCGGCGAGCAGGTCGACATCCTGCGCTTCCTGCCGGCACAGGGCCTGACCGGCCGGCGCGGGCGCATCGCCACGCTGCTCGCGGGCGCCGGCTGGATCATCGTCGGCGCGCCGAAGCTCCTGTTCGGCTCCTTCCTCGCGGTGCTGGCGCTCCGCCACGGCGTGCCGGCCAGTCATGCCGCCGAGCCGGCGCAGATGTATGTCGTCGCCTTCGGCTATGTGCTGCCCTGGACGGATGCCGCGATCTTCCTGACCGCCGCCTTCGTCGTGGTGTCGCAGCTGAAGATCAACGTCATGAACGCCTATGCCGGGTCGCTCGCCTGGTCGAACTTCTTCTCGCGGCTGACGCACAGCCATCCCGGCCGCGTCGTCTGGCTGATGTTCAACGTCGCCATCGCGCTGCTTCTGATGGAACTCGGCATCTACCGGGCGCTGGAGCAGACGCTCGGCCTCTTCTCGGTCGTCGCCGTCGCCTGGCTCGGAACGATTGTCGCCGATCTCGCCATCAACAAGCCGCTTGGCCTCTCGCCGCCCGGCATCGAATTCAAGCGTGCCCATCTCTACGACATCAACCCGGTCGGCGTCGGTGCGATGGCCATCGCCGCCGCGGTGGCGCTGATCGCCGCCGTCGGGCTCTTCGGCGAGGTCGCGAAGGCGCTGGCGCCGTTCATCGCGCTCGGCCTCGCGCTCGTCGCCGCGCCGGCGATCGCCTATGTCACCAAGGGCCGCTACTACCTGGCGCGCAAGCCGCGCGCGGAATGGGCCCAGCGCCGCGAGATCGTGTGCTCGGTCTGCGAACACCCGTTCGAGCCCGAGGACATGGCCCACTGCCCCGCCTATTCGGGGCCGATCTGCTCGCTCTGCTGCTCGCTCGACGCGCGCTGCCACGATCTCTGCAAGCCGCATGCGCGGCTCCAGAGCCAGGTGTCGACGGCCGTCTCGGCCGTGCTTCCGCCGTCCATGGCGGCCCGCATCTCGCCGCGCATCGTGCAGTATCTCGGCATCCTTACCCTGTTCATGGCGGTCATCAGCCTGGTGCTGATGTTGATCCATGTGCAGGCGACGGCGCATGGCGGCGCGCATGACGCGATCATCGGCCAGACGCTGTGGGCGGCCTTCTTCATCCTGTTCATCGTCGCGGGCATTGCCTCCTGGTTCCTGGTGCTCGCCAATGAGAGCCGGCACGTCGCGCAGGAGGAATCGGTGCGGCAGAACACGCTGCTGCTCCGCGAAATCCAGGCGCACCGGCGCACCGACGCCGCGCTCCAGCGTGCCAAGGAGGCGGCCGAGGCGGCCAACCAGGCGAAGAGCCGCTATCTCGTCGGCCTCTCCCATGAGTTGCGCACGCCTCTCAACGCCGTGTTCGGCTATGCGCAGATCCTCGAGCGCGACGAGACGATCGCGCCCTCGCGGCAGGACCGCATCCGCGTCATCCGCAGGAGCGCCGAGCATCTTTCGGGCCTCATCGACGGATTGCTCGAGATTTCCCGCATCGAGACGGGACGCCTGCAACTGCAGCGCAACGAGGTGCGGCTCGACGATTTCCTCGACCAGATCGTCGACATGTTCCGCTTCCAGGCGGAGGGCAAGGGCCTCGCCTTCTCCTATGACCGGCCCCGCTACCTGCCCGGCATCGTCGCGACCGACGAGAAGCGGCTGCGCCAGATCCTCGTCAATCTGCTCTCGAACGCCATCAAGTTTACCGAGCACGGCTCGGTGCGCCTCGCGGTCTCCTATCGCCACCAGATCGCGACGATCACGGTCGAGGATACCGGCCCAGGCATCCCCGAGGACGATCTCGAGCGCATCTTCGAGCCGTTCGAGCGCGGCAGCTCGACCCGCTCGCGCGCCGTGCCGGGCACAGGGCTCGGGCTCACGATCACCAAGATGCTGGCGCAGCTGATGGGCGGCGACGTCACGGTCGAAAGCGCGGTCGGGCGCGGCAGCCGCTTCGAGGTGCGGCTGATGCTCGCCTCGATCGAGCGGCCGACGGCGCCGCTGCCGCAGCCGGCCCAGCATATCCACGGCTATGACGGACCGCGGCGGACGGTGCTCGTTTGCGACGACGACGAGGATCACCGCGAGCTGGTGCGCCATATCCTGGAGCCGCTCGGCTTCATCGTGCTGGCGGTCGGGGACGCGCCGGCCTGCCTCGCCCTCACCGGCGACATCCGGCCGGACCTGTTCCTGCTCGACATCTCGATGCCCGGCATGAATGGCTGGCAGCTCGCGCGGCGGCTGCGCGCCGACGGCCAGCAGGCGCCGATCCTCATGCTCTCGGCCAATCTCGGCGAGATGGAGCCGGGCAGCGCCGAGGATGCGGTTCACGACGATGCACTCGCGAAGCCCTTCGACATGCGCCAGTTGCTCGACCGCGTGCAGGCGCTGCTGAAGCTCGACTGGATCTCAGACGCCGCCGCGGCGGCGCAGCCGCGCACAGAGGCGGCGCCCTTCCGCAGTCCCGGCACCGAGCATGTGGCCGAGCTTCTCCATCTCGGGCGCATCGGCTATGTCCGCGGCATCGAGTCGAAGCTCGACCAGCTCGACGCCGACGCCGAAAACCGGGCCTTCGTCGCCGCCATGCGCGCGCATCTGAGAAACTTCGATTTCGACGGCTACACGTCCGCACTGGAGGCGATCGGCGGCGATGGCTGAAATCTCCAAGGCCCGCGACATCGTGCTCGTCGTCGACGATTCGCCCGAGACGCTGAGTTTCCTCACCGATGCGCTGGAGCATTCCGGCGCCACCGTGCTGGTCGCGACCGAGGGTGCGCGCGCGCTGAACCTCGTCGAGCGCATCACGCCCGACATCATCCTCATGGACGCGGTGATGCCCGGAATGGACGGCTTCGAGACCTGCCGCCGCCTCAAGGCCAATGCCGCGCTCGCCCATGTGCCGGTCATCTTCATGACCGGCCTCGCGGAGCCCGAACATATCGTCGAAGGGCTGGAGGCCGGCGGCGTCGACTATGTGACCAAGCCGATCGTGCTCGACGTGCTGCTGGCGCGCATCCGCGTGCATCTCGCCAATGCCCGCACGGCGCAGAGCGCGCGCCTCGCGCTCGACACCGCCGGGCGCTACCTTCTCGCCGCGAATGGGCTCGGTGAAATCCTCTGGTGCACGCCGCAGGCCGTGAAGCTTCTGGAAGCGGCGCTGCCGGCCGAGAACGGCACCATTCTCCTGCCCGAGAACGTCAAGGTCTGGCTCAAGCTCTCCGTCGGCCAGCGCGGCACCATGCCGCCGCCGGCGCCGATCGTCTCGGCCGATGGGCGCCAGCTTCAGCTCACCTATCTCGGGACGACCGGCGAGGACGAGTTCCTGTTCCGCCTCACGAGCGAGGACTCCGGCGGCAGGGAAGCGCTGCTGCGCCGCCATTTCCCGGTGACGGCGCGCGAGGCAGAGGTTCTGTTCTGGATCGCGCGCGGCAAGTCCAACCGCGACATCGGCGACATCCTCGGCCTCTCGCCGCGCACCGTGAACAAGCATCTGGAGCAGATCTACCAGAAGCTGGGCGTCGAGAACCGGGCCTCGGCCGCGGTGATGGCCCTGACCGCGCTCGGCGAGGCGTAAGGCCCTGTGACGGCTATCACAGCCGCTTCCGGCAATCGGCAAATCGCGAGTCTGGACAAAGGCTTGGGCAAGTCGCGGCGTGAGCGTCGGCGCTTTGACCCGGCGCCGCCGCGGACGTAGACTGCGGCCGCCTTTGAGGCTGGCGACCTGCTCGGGAGGAGACGATGGTCCGTCTGAAGCGCGTTCTGAGGATCGTGGCGCTGTCGCTGCTCGCCGCGGGCGGCCTCGCATCCGGCGGCCCGGCCTCGGCGGCCGACCGCAGCGTCATCACGACGAAGAACGCCGATTATGCCGGCTTCGACTACCAGACTCTGAAGGATGTCGACGTCGCGGCCTGCTCCTCGGCCTGCGCTTCCGACACCAGCTGCCGCGCCTTCACCTACAACACCAAGGCGCGCTGGTGCTTCCTCAAGAACGACTTCGGTCCGCTGGGATCCGCGGTCAACGCGATCGCCGGCCGCGTCGTCACGGTAAAGCCCGTGGCCGAGAGTCTCTCCACCAAGCGCACGGACGAACTGGCCTTCCTCGGGCCGGGCCCCTTCGACGAGGCCAAGGCGCAGCTCGGCGGCCTCGCCTCCGCCTATCCGGCCAACGGCTTCGGCTATGCCGCGATTGCGAAGACCACCGCGGCGCCGGCGATCGGCCGCGATGCGGTGGCCGCCGCGCGCGCCTACGGCGCGATGCTCGCCATCCTCCCCGACGATCCGGCCGTGTGGCGCGAATTCGCGGCCGCCTTCCTCAGCCAGAATCCGCAGGATTCGGGCGAGCGGCAGCAGGCGGCGCAGTCGGCCTCCTCTGCCGCGATCAACGCCTATCTCCGCTCCGCGAGCGCCGGCGACCAGGTGCTGGCGCTCGGCCTTCTCGGGCGCGCGCTCGAGAAGCGCGAGATGTGGCGCGAGGCGATCCGCACCTATCGCTTCGCGCTGACGCTGCGCGAGGACAAGGCGATCCGTACCGCGCTCGACACGGCTGTGCGCGAGCATGGCTTCCGCATCGTCTCGAACAGCGTCGACGCCGATGCCGAGACGCCGCGCATGTGCGTCGTCTTCTCCGATCCGCTGCCGGTCTCCGATCCGAAGCTCGCTGATTTCGTCGTGGTCGAAGGGGGCAGCGGCCTCGCCGTCGAGCCCGAGGACAACCAGATCTGCGCCAGCGGCCTCAAGCACGGCAACCGCTACACGATGCGCATCCGCGCCGGCCTGCCTTCCGCCGATGGCGAGACGCTCGCGCAATCGGCCGAAATCTCCAGCTATGTGCGCGACCGCGACCCCTGGGCGGGATTCGCCGGCAACGCCTATGTGCTGCCCGCCGGCCAGGGCGCGTCGATCCCGATCAACTCGATCAACACCGACCGGATCGCCGCCACCGTCTACCGGATCGGCGACCGCTCGGTGGCGGTCGCGGTCCGCGACGGCACCTTCCTGCGCCAGCTCGACACCTATTCGGCCGACCAGATCGCCAGCCAGTCCGGCCAGGAGATCTGGACCGGCGAGATCGAGGTGACCTCGAAGCTGAACGAGACGGTCACCACGGCAATCCCGATCGGGGACGCGCTGAAGACCGTCGAGCCGGGCGTCTATGTCATCACGGCGCGGGCGAAGACCAACGACGCCAGCTATTACGGCGACCTCGCGACGCAGTGGTTCATCGTCTCCGATCTCGGCCTGTCGGCGCTTTCCGGCACCGACGGCATCCACGCCATCGTCCGCTCGCTGAACAGCGCCGAGGGCCTCGCGGGGGTCAAGGTCAGGCTGGTCGCGACCAATGACGAGGTGCTCGGCGAGGGTCGGACGGATGCCGACGGCTATGTCCGCTTCGAGCCCGGTCTCGCCCGCGGCACCGGCGGCATGGCGCCCCAGCTCCTCGTGGCCGAGACCGAGAAGGGCGACTACGCCTTCCTCGATCTCAAGAAGACCGCTTTCGACCTCACCGACCGCGGCGTCGACGGCCGGCCGGCGCCGGGCAAGCTCGATACCTTCTTCACCACCGAGCGCGGCATCTATCGCCCTGGCGAGACGGTGCACCTCACCGCGCTGCTGCGCGACGCGCAGGCGCGCGCCGTGCCCGGACTGCCCCTCACCCTCGTCGTCGACCGCCCGGACGGCGTCGAGTTCCTGCGCAAGCAGCTTCCCGATGGCGGCCTCGGCGGCTACAGCGACGACGTGACGCTGCCGGACGGCGCACAGCGCGGCGCATGGCGCTTCCAGCTCTTCGCCGACCCGGAAGGGTCTGCCCTCGCCGACATCTCGGCGCTGGTCGATGATTTCGAGCCGGAGCGGATCGCCTTCGAGCTCTCCACCTCGGCGACGCGGCTCGTCTCGGGCGACGAGTTCCCGATCGATCTCACCGCCAAATACCTCTACGGCGCAAACGCGGTCGGCCTCGGCGTCGACGGCGATTTCATCGCGACGCCGACCACCAGCCTCGCCGGCTATCCCGGCTACAGTTTCGGCCTCTCCGACGACCCGGTCGAGGCGGTGCGCGATTCGCTGGGCAGCACGGCCGTCACCGACGAGGAGGGCCGCGCGACCCTCGACGTCACGGTGCCGGCACTCCCGGAGACGACCAAGCTCTTCGACGCCGAGATCGTCGTCCGCGTGACCGACACCAATGGCCGCGCCGTCGAACGACGGTTGAAGCTGCCAGCCAATGCCGGCGGCCCGCATATCGGCATCAAGCCGGGCTTCGAGGGCGGCAGCGTGGCGGAGGGCAGCAATGCCGCCTTCGAGCTGATCGCAGTCGGGGCCGACGGCGCGCAGATCGCGGCACCGGGCGCCAGCTGGTCGCTCGACCGGATCGAAACCAACTACCAGTGGTATCGCCGCGACGGCGCCTGGAAATACGAGCCGATCACGACATCGAGCCGCGTGGCGAACGGCACCGTCGATCTCCCGGCCAGCGGTTCCGCCCCGGTCTCGGCCAAGGTCGACTGGGGCCATTATCGCCTGACCGTCTCGCTCTCCGACGAACTCGCCACCTCGTCCAGCGTCGATTTCGACGCCGGCTGGTATGTCGACGCCTCGGCGCAGTCCGAGACGCCGGACATGCTCGCCGTCTCCATGGACAAGCCCGACTACAAGGTCGGCGACACCGCGAAGCTGCGGCTCGATCCGCGCTTCCCCGGCATCGCGCAGATTCTCGTGATCGACGACCGCGTCATCGACATGAAGACGGTGAGCGTCCCGGAAGGCGGCACCACCGTCGACCTGCCTGTCACCGCCAACTGGGGCCCCGGCGCCTATGTGACCGCCGCGCTCTACCGGCCGATGGACGTCGCCGCCAAGCGCATGCCGACGCGTGCGCTCGGCCTCGCCTGGGTGCCCGTCGATCCCGGCGACCGCCGCCTCAAGGTGACGCTCGACGCCGACGAGCAGATCCGCCCGCGCGGCCCGCTGGCGATCCCGGTCTCGATCGACAATCTCGCGCCGGGCGCCGAGGCTTTCGTCACGGTCGCGGCCGTCGATGTCGGCATCCTCAACCTGACCTCCTTCAAGACCCCCGATCCGGACGGCTGGTATTTCAGCCAGCGCCGCCTCGGCATGGAGCTCCGCGATCTCTACGGCCAGCTCATCGACCGCATGCAGGGCATTCCCGGCAAGCTGCGCTCGGGCGGCGACGGCGGCGCGGCGGGCCTCAAGGCGCCGCCCCCGACCGAAAAGCTGATCGCCTACTATTCCGGCATCGTGAAGGTCGGGGCGGACGGCAAGGCGACCGTCACCTTCGACCTGCCCGACTTCAACGGCACGGTGCGCGTGATGGCCATCGCCTGGTCGAAGGATGGCGTCGGCCATGCGGAAAAGGACATCATCGTCCGCGACCCGATCGTGGTGATGGCGAGCCTGCCGCGCTTCATGACGCCCGGCGACGCCAGCCGCATCCTGGTCGAGCTCGACAATGTCGAGGGCGCGGCGGGTGACTACCGCCTGGCCGTTGATGCGCCCGGCGTCACCATGCAGGCCGGCGACGACGATCGCGGCATCCGCCTAGAAGAGAAGGCGCGCACCAGCGTCGCATTGCCGATCACGGCCGAGATGATCGGCGACCATCAGATCACCGTGACGCTCAACGGGCCGAACGGCGAGAGCTTCGGCCGCACCTATATGCTCGGCATCCGCCCGGCCGGGCAGCCGATCTCGCGCCGCTCGCTGATCTCGATGGCGCCGGGAGCCAAGCTCAGGGTCGACGACGGCGCCTTCGCCGAGTTCAAGCCCGATACGACCAGCGCGACAATCGCCGTCGGCGGTTCCGCCAAGCTCGACGTCGCGGCCATCCTCGCCTCGCTCGACCGCTACCCCTATGGCTGCACCGAGCAGATCACCTCGCGGGCCATGCCGCTGCTCTATCTGAACCAGGTGGCGGCGACGATCGGCATCGCGCAGGACAGCGAGATCCGCAAGCGCGTGCAGGCGGCGATCGGCAATGTCCTCGACAACCAGGCCGCTTCGGGCTCGTTCGGCCTCTGGGGACCGGGATATGACGATCTCTGGCTCGACGCCTTCGTCACGGACTTCCTGACCCGCGCCCGCGCGGTCGGCTATGACGTGCCGGACGTCGCGTTCAACAACGCGCTGGACAATCTGCAGAACCGCGTCGGCTATGCGCAGGACTTCGATCGTGGCGGCGAGGCCGTCGCCTACAGCCTCTATGTGCTGGCGGCGAACGGCAAGGCGGCGATCGGCGACCTGCGCTATTACGGCGAGACCAAGCTCGGCAATTTCGCGACGCCGCTCGCCCAGGCGCAGATCGGTGCCGGCCTCGCGCTTTATGGCGACAAGGCCCGCGCCGAGAACGTGTTCAAGGTCGCGGTCGAGAACGTGAAGGCGGGCTACGGTCCGCAGCCAGCCTATCGCGACGACTACGGTTCGGCGCTCCGCGACCAGGCCGCCGTGCTTGCACTCGTCGCCGAGACGGAAGGAAAGACGCCGGCGGTGACGGCGCTCGTCGACACCGTCGCCGAGACGCGCAACCAGCGCCGCTTCATCTCGACCCAGGAGCAGGGCTGGATGCTGATGGCGGCGGCCTCGCTGATGAAGGATCTCCAGAGCGCGTCGCTCGACGTCGACGGCAACAAGGCCGAGGTGCCGCTCTATCGCAAGATCCTCGGCTCGGATGTCGCGAGCCGGCCACTGGTGATCGAGAACACCTCTGAAATCCCGCTCGACGCGGCGCTGACGCTGACCGGCATCCCGCTCGATCCCGAGCCGGCCGGCGGCGACGGCTTCACCATCACGCGGACCTATTACAACACCGATGGCACCGAGGCGGACCCGGCGACGGTGGCGCAGAACGACCGGCTCGTCGTGGTACTCACCGTCACCGCCGACGAGAAGCGCTTCGGCCGGCTGATGGTGGTCGATCCGCTGCCCGCCGGCTTCGAGATCGAGAATCCCAACATCTCGAGCTCGGGCAACACCTCCAGCTATGAGTGGCTGCAGGTCGAGCGCAGCGTCGCCCATACCGAGGCGCGGACGGACCGCTTCATGGCGGCGCTGACGCGCAGCGCGGAGGATCCGGTCGAGTTCTCGGTCGCCTATGGCGTCCGCGCCGTCTCGCCGGGCCGTTTCGTCCATCCGGCCGCGATCGTCGAGGACATGTACGACCCCGACCGCCAGGCGCACACCGACACCGGCAGCGTCGAGGTGGTCGGCCCGACGGTCACCAAGTAGCCGATGTCGGCGCCCGAGCTCCCCCCTCCCCGACCCTCCCCCAGAAGGGGGGAGGGAGAAGAGGGAGCCGCCGCTCGCATTGAGCGCGTGGCAGGGGAGCCGGATACCGCCGAGAGCCCCAACTCGCCCTCGGCGAGAACCCCATCGATGCCGGCCGCGACCGAGCCCTCTCCCCCCTCGTGGGGGAGAGATGGAGAGGGGGGCGCCAGCGCCGGAGCAACTCCCGAAGCGTCGGGCCCGGTCCCGCCATCCCCCGCACTCCAACCCTCGCCCGCAAGGGGCGGGCGAGGACGGCGATGGCCGCGGAGGCTGGCGATCGGCGGCCTCGCTCTCGGAGCTGCCCTGTATTTCGCGGCGGCCTTTGTCGCCGGGGTGGTGCACGACATCGGGAAGACCCTGCCGGCCGTGCCGAAGCCGGACGCGGTGCCGACCTCCGCCGTCGTGGTCGATCGCGACGGTCGGCTGCTGCGGCCCTATACCATCGCCGATGGACGCTGGCGGCTGCCGGTGGCGCTCGCCGATGTCGATCCGGCCTTCATCGCCATGCTGCAGGCCTATGAGGACCGGCGGTTCAAGGAGCATCACGGCATCGACTGGCGCGCGATCGGTCGGGCGGCGCTGCAGATGGCGCGGAGCGGCCAGATCGTCTCCGGCGGCTCGACGCTGACCATGCAGGTGGCGCGGCTCATCGACGGGACGCCGACGCGGGGGCCACTCGGCAAGCTCAGGCAGATGCTCTTCGCGCGCGTCATCGAGGACCGCCTGTCGAAGGACGAGATCCTCTCGCTCTATCTGGCGCTCGCGCCCTATGGCGGCAATCTCGAAGGCATCCGCGCCGCGAGCCTTGCCTATTTCGGCAAGGAACCGAAGCGCCTGACGGTCGCCGAGGCGGCGCTGCTGGTCGCCCTGCCCCAGGCGCCCGAGGCGCGGCGGCCCGACCGCGATGCCGGAGCGGCGCGGGCGGCGCGCGACCGCGTGCTCGGCCGCATGGTCGCCGCGGGCCTCATCGACGCCGACACGGCCTCGGCGGCGGGCACCGAGCGGATCGCCACCGCGCGCAAGACCTTCCCCATGCTCGCCGCCCATCTCGGCGACGCGGCGCGCCGCGCCGCACCGTCGGCGAGCGTCCTGGCGCTCACCATCGACGCGCGCCTGCAGGCGAAGCTCGAGCAGCTCGCCGCCGACCGCGCCGCCAAGGTCGGGCCGAAGGCCTCGGTCGCGATCCTCGTCGCCGACCATGTCACCGGCGACATCGTCGCCTCGGTCGGCTCCGCCGGGTTCATGGACGGCTCGCGCAACGGCTTCGTCGACATGACGCGCGCGATCCGCTCGCCCGGCTCAACGCTGAAGCCGCTCATCTACGGCCTCGCCTTCGAACAGGGCCTCGCCCATCCGCAGAGCCTGATCGAGGACCGGCCGAGCGCTTTCGGTGGCTATGCGCCGGTGAATTTCGACGGCTTCTATCGTGGCACAGTGACCATCCACGATGCGCTCACGCAGTCGCTCAACATCCCGGCCGTGACCGTGCTCGACGCGGTCGGTCCGGCGCGGCTGGTGGCGCGGCTGAAGCGGGCGGCGGCGCGGCCGAAGCTGCCCGATCTCTCGGCGCCGGGCCTTGCCATCGGCCTCGGCGGCGTCGGCATCTCGCTGGAGGATCTGGTCTCGCTCTATGCTGCGCTCGCCCGCGGCGGCCGGCCGATCGCGCTCCATGACGGCGCCGGGCCGGCGCTGGCGGCTGCCGAGGGCGCGCCGGTGCTGGAGCCCCTCGCCGCCTGGTATGTCTCCGACATTCTCGCCGACGTGCCGCCGCCCACCATCGGTGCCCGCGGCCGCATCGCCTACAAGACCGGCACCTCCTACGGCTATCGCGACGCCTGGTCGATCGGCTTCGATGGTCGTTATGTGATCGGCGTCTGGGTCGGCCGCGCGGACGGCGCGCCGGTTCCGGGCCTTTCGGGCATCGGCACCGCGGCGCCGATCCTGTTCGAGAGTTTCGACCGCATCGGCGGCGACCGTGCGCCGCTGCGGCCCGCGCCATTCGGGGCGCTGATCGCGCAGAACGGCGATCTTCCCGCGCCGCTGAAGCGCTTCCGCACGCCCGATCTCGTGGCCGGCAAGGCGCCCGACCGGCCGGAGATCGCCTTCCCGCCGGATGGCGTCCAGGTCGATCTCGGCATCCGTGCCGGCGATCCCGGACCGCTCGTCATCAAGATCCGCAACGGCAAGCCGCCCTTCACCTGGTTCGCCAACGGCACGCCGATCGCGCAGACGCCTTTTGCCCGCTCGGAAAGCTACGAGCCGGACGGGCCGGGATTCGTTACGCTCTCGGTGGTCGATTCGGCCGGTCGGTCCGACCGCGTGACCGTTTTCGTCGAATAAGCGGGGCGTCTTCGGGGGATGCCGCACCGCTCCACTCCGGAGCCGCAGCGATCGCCCTCCTCCCCACCCATGTCCGCCAGCACGGACGCTTCTATATCGCCGTCCTCGCCGCCATCACCGGATATGGCGCCGTGGCGCCCTTCGACGCCAAGCTGGCGCCCGTCGCCGCCGGCGACGTGTTCTTTGCGGTCTATTTCGCGGCGCTGCTGACCATGGCCTTCCATGCCGATATCAAGCGGCTGCGCGCCCGCGCCCGCACGGAGGACGAGGGCATCATGATCATCATGGCGCTGACGCTCGGCGCGATCATGTTCTCGTTCTTCTCGATTTTCGCGATGCTGGGCGAGAAAGGCTCGCCGCCGCCGTTCCATCTCGCGACGGCGCTGGTCTCGATCCCGCTCGGCTGGTCGGTGCTGAACGCGCTGTTCGCCTTCCATTATGCCCGTCTCTATTACGCCCCGGTCGGCGAGGGCGAGCAGAAGGATTCGGGCGGGCTCGACTTTCCCGGCGACGAGGAACCGCGCATCTGGGACTTCTGGTATTTCTCCTTCGTGATCGGCGCGACCTTCCAGACCTCGGATGTCGGCGTGAAGACGACGGATTATCGCGTGGTGGTGCTCTTCCACTCGATCGCGTCCTTCGTCTTCAACACGGTACTGCTGGCCCTCGCCGTCAATATCGGCGCGAGCTTCGCGCAGTAGTCAGGGGCTCTCCGCCGGCGGCGCATCTGCCGGCGGCGGAGAAGGCGCCTTCGGCTTTTCCTCGACGCCGAACCAGTCGAGGATCCAGCGCTCGATCGGCTTGGCGACGATGAGGATCAGGAAGACGAAGAACAGCGCCACCGCGACAAGCGGCCAGCGCGCGAGCCCGCAGGCGATGCCGAGCGCGGCGGCCGTCCACACCGTCGCGGCCGTGGTGACGCCATGCACGACCTCGTCGTGGCGCCCGTGCCTCAGGATGGCGCCGGCACCGATGAAGCCGATCCCCGCCAGCACGCCCTGGATGACCCCCTGAAGCACGCGGCTCTCGGCATCGGGATGACCGCTGAATTCGGGATGCGTCGCCGCCACCATGGTGACCAGCCCGGCGCCGAGCGCGACGAGCGCCAGCGTTCGCATGCCGGCCGTCTTCGCCTTCACATCGCGGTTGATGCCGATGAGCATGCCGCACAGGCTGGCGAGCCCGAGACGGATGAAGGCGTCGATGAAATCGACTGAGGTCACGCGCTCGGTTCCTCCCCGCGATCGGCGACGAGAGTGACGGATCGAAAAAGCCATCGCAACCGCGGAGGCGGCGATTTCCCTTCGCGGCAATCCGGTCTAGCCTCTGTGCCGCTTTCGAAGCCGACAAGAAAATCCCTGGAGAAACGCCGCATGAGTCCCCCCGTCATCCTGGTCGATCCGCTGCCGCGGACCCTCGATCTCATCATGGAACCGGATGTGCGGGCGCGGCTGGAACGGCTCGGGCGCGTCGTCGTCTCCGAGGACAAGCCGATGGACGATGCGACCATCGATGCGCTGCTGCCGGAGACGGCGCTGATCTTCGGCCAGACGGCGATGCCCGCGGAGCGCATCGCCCGCGCGGCGAAGCTGAAGGCGATCATCAATGTCGAGACCAATTTCTTGCCGAATGTCGATTACGAGGCCTGCCAGACGCGCGGGATTCCCGTGATCACGCCTGGCTCGGCCTTCGCCCCGCCGGTGGCCGAAGCGGCGCTCGGACTGGCGCTCGACCTCGCCCGCGGCATCACGGCGGCAGACCGGGCTATGCGCGCGGGGACCGAGGAATACGGCCTCGCCGGCAATCGCGACACGTTCCGCTTCGCCGGCGCGCCGGTCGGGCTGATCGGCTTCGGCGATCTCGGCCGCAATCTCCGCGACCTGATCCGTCCGTTCCGCAATCCCGTCGCGGTCTATGATCCCTGGCTGCCCGGCGAGATCATCGAGCGGGCCGACTGCCGTCCCGCTTCGCTGGAGGATGTGCTGTCGACGTCGAAGGTGATCTTCGTCTTCGCCAGCGTCACCAGCGAGAACCAGCATTTCATCGGCGCGCGCGAGTTCGCGATGATGCAGAAGGATACGGCCTTTCTCCTGATGAGCCGCGCCGCGGTCGTCGATTTTCCCGCGATGCTCGACGCCGTCCGCTCCGGTCATATCCGCGCCGCGACCGACGTTTTCCCGGAGGAGCCGGTGGCGCCGGACGATCCGGTGCGCAAGGTGGAGGGCCTCATTCTCTCGGCCCACCGCACCGGCGGAACGGTGGACGCGCTCTATGCCATCGGGCGCATGGCCGTCGCCGATGCCGAGCTCATCATGCGCGGCCTGCCGCCCCAGCTCTGCCGCCGCGCCGATCCGGCCGTGGCGAGCCGCCTCCGCTCCAAACCCGTCAGCGTCACGTGAGCCCGTCAGCGTCACCTGAGCCCCCAAGGTGAGCTGAGACCGATCGCTCAACCGTCTCAGGCGACCTGCGGCACGCGGTGCCGCGCATACTCGATCTCGACATAGTCGCCCGGCTTTTGCCGCTTCGGCAGCTTGATCTTATGGTGCGGCAGCGGCTCGTAGGGGATCAGCGACAGGAGATGGGTGATGATGTCGATGCGGACGCGACGCTTGGAATGGGAGTCCGCCACATACCAGGGGGCCCATTCGCTGTCGCTGGCCATAAACATGGCGTCCCGCGCGCGGGAGTAGTCGTACCAGCGGCTGTAGGAGAGAAGGTCCATCGGCGAGAGCTTCCAGATCTTGCGCGGATCGTCGATGCGCGAGCGGATGCGGCGCGTCTGCTCGTCCTGGTCGACCTCCAGCCAGTATTTGACGAGGATGATCCCGGACTCGACCATCGCCTTCTCGACGCCGGCGACACTGGAGAGGAAGCGCTCGCACTCGTCCTCGGTGCAGAATCCCATGACGCGCTCGACGCCGGCGCGGTTGTACCAGCTGCGATCGAAGATCACCATTTCGCCCGCCGCCGGCAGGTGCGGAAGATAGCGCTGCACGAACATCTGCGACTTCTCGCGCTCCGTCGGCGGCGGCAGCGCGATGACGCGAAAGACGCGCGGGCTGACCCGCTCGGTGATCGCCTTGATGACGCCACCCTTTCCGGCGGCATCGCGCCCCTCGAAGATGACGCAGACCTTGGCGCCCGATCGCTTCAGCCATTCCTGCATGGCGACCAGTTCGCCCTGCAGCTTCTCCAGCCGGTGCTCGTAGTCCTTCCGGGAAAGGGCCTCGGCGCCGCCATCGGTGGCGGCAGTGCCGGCATCCTGCTTGCTGGTCCGACGTTCTTTGTCGCTCATCCCTCGCCTCCCCTGAATTCCTGTCGAGTCCTCTACGATACACCCGCTCCGCAACCTTGATCCCGGTCAATATACATCCTGATTAGCGGGTTATCGTGTTTTTCGATATACTGGACGCGTACTTGGATCCGTATCGTCGGATTCATCGCGGTGCAGCAAAATATCGTCGACGAAACATGCATCGCGGCGCAGCCGTGATTTCGGGCGTCGGAAGGGGAGACCATCGCTGTGACCGAAGAGAAGATCGATCGGGATGCAATGCCGGTTAGCGCCGAGGAATTGCGGATGGCCATGCTGGCCAAGGAACTCGAGAAGGCCGAGGCCAGCGCCAAGGCCAGGGAGGAATCGCAGCACAAGCTGCAGGACTTCACCGAGGATTTCCTGCGCCACACCGTGACGGAGTCCGAGATCGCCATGGTGCGGCGGGTGGTCGCCACGGCGGTGTCGGAGGGCAAGCTGGAGGCGCTCGTCTACAGCTTTCCCTCGAGCCTATGCTCCGATGGCGGGCGCGCGATCAACAATGCGGAGCCGGACTGGCCGGAGACGCTGCAGGGCAAGGCCCGCGAGTTCTATGATCGCTACGAGAAGTTCGGCCGGCCGCAGGGCTATCACCTGAAGGCGATGGTGATCAATTTCCCTGGCGGAATTCCCGGCGACATCGGCTTGTTCCTGAACTGGGCGCCGCCGGTCAAATGAGCTTCGGCCCGGGGGCGGCCCGGCACGAAACAAGGCCGCACCGGGCGGGGGGATCACCCGGTGCGGCAGGTTTTCCATCCGGCGGGAGGGAGCCGGATGAAACGGATCAGCCGCCGCGCAGCCAGACCAACATTTCGCCGGGCTCGCGGTTGTCCCAGACGAAATAGGGCACGGCCTTGATCGCGACCTCTTCGCTCTTCGGCGGCTCGGTGCGGTAGAGGGTGCCGCCCCAGTCGGCCGTCGCGTCCGCCTTGGCCTTGGCCGACAGCGTGACGACGCCACCCAGAAGACCGTCCTCGTAGCGGGCATCGACCGGCGCATCGCTCGGAAGCGCGACGCGGTTCAGCGAGATCGGGTTGTCGACGGCCTCGAGGCAATAGACCAGCGGGCCGCGCTTCAACGTCACGCGCCCGGCGTCCTGGCGGACCTCCGGATGGGCGTGGATGCGCTCGACGGCGAGCTCGAGATCGAGGGCCACGCTGTCGCCGGCCTTCCACTCGCGGTCGAGCCTTGCATAGCCGTCTATCGTCACGGCCTGGAGATCGACGGCCTCGCCGTTGACCTTCAGCGACGCCTTGCGGCACCAGCCGGGGATGCGCAGGCTGAGCGCAAAGCGCGTCGGCGCATCGACGTCGACCGTGATGCCGATGGCTCCATCCCAGGGATAGCGCGTCGTCTGGGTGAGCCGCACCTCCTTGCCGCCGATATCGAGCCGCGCGGTCGAGTCGCCATAGAGATGGACGGCGATCTCGCCCTCGGCCTGGCCATACATGTAGCTGCCGATCGACGCGATCATGCGGCCGAGATTGGGCGGGCAGCACGGGCAGCGATGCCACTTCCAGCGATTGTGGTGGCCGCGGCTCTCCAGCGGGTTCTCGTAGAAGAACAGGGAACCGTCCAGCGAGATGCCCGAGATGGCGCCGTTGTAGATCGCCTGTTCCATGACGTCGGCGTAGCGCCGGTTCGGCCCCATGCCGAGCATGCGGTTTGCCCAGAAGGCGAGCGCGACCGCCGCGCAGGTCTCGGCATAGGCGGTCTCGTTGGGCAGGTCGTAGTCGGCGGTGAAGCCCTCGTTGGCGTCCGACGGGCCGAGGCCGCCGGTGACGTAGAGCTGCTTGGAGTTGAGGTCGTCCCAGAGCTTGTCGAGCGCCACGCGCAGCGTGTCGTCGTGGAACTCGGTCGCGACATCGGCCATGCCGGAATAGAGATACATGGCGCGCACGGCGTGGCCGACGACCTTGTCCTGTTCGCGCACCGGCTTGTGCGACTGGTTGTATTCATAGGTTCCGAAGTGGAACTTCGACGGGTCCGAGCCGCGCGCCAGCGCCTCTTCGTCGAAATAGTGGGGCTGCTGGCCGCGCTGGTCGATGAAGTACTTGGCGAGCTTCATGTAGCGGTCGTTGCCGGTGACACGGGCCAGCTTCACCAGCGCCAGCTCGATCTCCTCATGGCCGCAATAGCCCTTCTTCTTCTCGGGCTCGGGGCCGAACATCGTGTCGATGTGGTCGGCATAGCGCGCCATCACGTCGAGCAGCTTGCGCTTGCCGGTGGCCTGGTAGTAGGCGACCGCGCCCTCGATCAGGTGGCCGGCGCAGTAGAGCTCGTGGCAGTCGCGCAGATTGGTCCAGCGCAGGCCGGGCTGCATGCGCTGATACCAGCTCGACAGATAGCCGTCGGGCTGCTGCAGCTTGGCGAACATGTCGATGACCGCATCGATCTTCGCCTCGAGCTCGGGATTTTTCTTGCGATAGAGCGAATAGGCGGCCGTCTCGATCGTCTTGCCGAGATCGGAATCCCAGAACATCTGCGTCGTCACGGTTCCCGACGTGAAGGTCGGCTTGCCCGACGTCACGGCCGCAGGCGACATCGACATGAAGGGAATGCGCAGTTCCGGCACCGGCCGGTCCGGATCGAGCTGGTCAAGCATGCCGGCCTCGACGCAGCGCTCATAGAGGATGTCGGCCGTCTTGTCGGCGACCGCGTCGACGCGGCTGCCCCAGAAGCCGCGGACATCGACCTGCGGCACCGCCGGCGGGCGGAAGCGGGCGCGCGGCGCCTCGCGGGACGCGGGGGCTGGCTCTGCAGTCATGAAATCTCTCCTCGGGTCTTTTCTTGAACGGATCGGGTTGGGGGGCCGCGCCTATTTCACCGCGCCGGCGGTGAGGCCGCGGATGTAGAAGCGCTGCAACAGCAGGAAGAGGATCAGGCAGGGGATCATCATGACCGTGACGCCGGCCTGCACCGCGCCCCAGTTGATGGCGCCGAAGCGGCCCGACTGCACCGCCGTCATCATGATCGGCAGCGTAAATTTCTCCTGGTCGGTCATCAGCACCAGCGCGGCGATGAATTCGTTCCAGGTGTTGAGGAAGGCGAAGAGCGCGACCGTGACGAGGCCGGGCCAGACCAGCGGCAGCATGATGCGGGTGAGCAGCGCCACGCTGCGCGCGCCGTCGATGCGCGCAGCCTCCTCGATCTCCTTGGGCACCGCGTCGAAGGCATTGCGCATCATGAAGATCGAGAACGGCATCTGCAGCGTCACATAGACGAGCACGAGCCCGGTCAGCGTGTTCTGCAGCTTGAAGGTCGCAAGCAGCAGGAAGATCGGCGTCAGGATCGACTGGAACGGGATCATGATCGTCGAGAGGATCATGATGAAGAAGAGGTTCTTGAACGGGAAGGTGAAGCGCGAGAAGCCATAGCCGGCCAAGAGGCTGATCACCGCCGTCAGCAGCACGCTCGAGACCGAGACGAAGATGCTGTTCTGCGCCGAATGCCAGAGCCCGGCGCCGAAGCTGTCGAGCGCGACATAGTTCTCGATCGAGAAGCCGGTCGTCGGCCATGGCGGCAGCGGCGGCTGCCGCGCCTCCGGCGGCGGCTTCAGCGAGGACAGCAGCGTCCAGAAGATCGGCGCGATGAAGATCGCCGACAGGAACAGGCCGATCGAATGGCGCGCGAGGAACCGGCCGAGCGAGCCGCGATCGGCGGCGATGGTGGCGGCGGCCATCAGGTGCCCTCCGGATTGCGCAAGAGGCGGAGCTGGATGAGGCTGAGAACGACGAGGATCACGAGCAGCACCATGGACAGCGCCGCGCCGTAGCCGAGCTTGAACGACACGAAGGACTGGTTGAAGATCCAGTAGACCGCCGTGATCGTCGAGTTGCGCGGGCCGCCACGCAGCATGATGTAAAACTGGTCGAAGGCGAGGATCGAGCCGGCGACGGAGAGGATCAGCGCCAGTGCTAGCGTCCGCCGCATCAGCGGCAGCGTGATCTGGGTGAAGCGCTGCCAGGCATTGGCGCCGTCGATCTTGGCCGCCTCGGTCAGGTCGCCTGGGATCGACTGCAGGCCGGTCATCAGGATGACCATGGTGAAGCCGGCCACCTTCCAGACCACCATGACGATGACCGACCAGAAGGCGGTGTCGAATGTGGCGATCAGGTTGACCTTCTTCGGCGTCAGGCCAAGCTGGTAGGCGGCGGGGCTGAAGAGGCCGGAATCGACATTGAGCAGCCATGACCACAAGAGGCTCGCCGACGCAAAGCCGACCACCACCGGCAGGAAGAACGACGTCCGGTAGAAGCCCGTCATCTTGCCCGGCCGCTCGACGAACAGCGCCAGGGGAAAGGCGACGGCGAAGATCGCGATGGTGATGATCACCGTGTAGTAGAGCGTGAACTTGAGCGCGTTCCAGAAGCGCGTGTCCTTGGCGATCGCTACATAGTTGTCGAGACCGATGAAGCTGTGCCCGCCCATCAGCGGCCAGTTGTGCAGCGACATCCAGGCGGTCATGCCGAGCGGGATGACGAAGAACACCGTCACCAGCGCAATCGCGGGTGCGATATAGAGCAGGCCGACCCACTGGCTGCGGTCGGTCCGCGTCTTTCGCGCCGCTCGTGCCGGACCGCTTGCCGCGCTCGATGGGATGGAAGACATGGCGCTCTCCTGGAGAGGCGTTCTGGCAGGGACCAGGCGCGGCCCGATCGGGAGACGGGGGCACGGCGCGCCCCCGTCCGGACGGTTCGCCGATTACTTGCCGGCGCCGTCGATAATGCCCTGCATCGTCTCCTGGGCGTTGGCGATCGCGCCGTCGACGTCATCGCCGTAGAAGACTTCGCTGATCATCTGAGCCCAGGGGCCATTGGCCGAGTTGATGATGTCGTTGAACACCACCGAATAGGGCGTCTTGCCCTTGGCCATCGCCTCGGCCGCGATCTGGTAGCGCGGATCCAGGTCCTTCAGGGCTTCCTTGGCGATGTCGTTGCGCACCGGGAGGCTACCCCGGCTGGCGAGCAGGGTCTGGCCCTCGAGCGAATAGGCGAAGTCGAGGAACTCCTGCAGGACCTTGGCCTTCTGCGTACCCTTGGTGAAGACGAAGTTGTCGCCACCGGCGAAGGACGACCAGCCGCCGTCCTTGCCCGGAAGGAAGGTGACGCCGTAGTCGAGATCCTTGTACTGCGTGTTAAGCGCGCCGATGGCGAAGGCGCCCGACGGTGCGATGCCGATATTGCCGGCCGCGAAGGCTGCGAAGAAGTTCGAGCCGTTGTCGGTCTGGGCGCCCTCCGGCACCAGACCCTTCGCGATCATGCCGCGATAGAAGTCGATCGCCTCGCGCAGCTTGGGATCGGTGAGGGTTGCCTTGGAGCCGTCCTCGGACAGGATCTCGCCGCCCGACGCCCAGACCAGCGGGGTGAAGGTAAAGATGTTGCAGCCGCCGCAGGCGCCCGAGAAGTAGAAGCCCTTGATGTCGCCGCCGAGCCCGTTGACCTTTTCGGCGTCGGCCTCGATCTCCGCCCAGTTGGTCGGCCCCTTGTCGGGGTCGAGACCGGCCTTCTTGAAGAGGTCCTTGTTCCAGATCAGGACCGAGCTGTCCGCCGAGAAGGGCAGACCGTAGATGCGGTCCTTGTAGGTGCCGGTCTTCACATGGGCGGGCGACAGGTCCTTGAAATAGGGCAAGCCCTTCGCCCAGTCCGTGATGTCCTCGAGCTGGCCGGCAGCCGCGAAGGCAGGGGTGTAGATCAGGTCGAGCGACAAGCCGTCGGGCGCGGTGCCGCCCGCGACGGAGGTCGCGTATTTCTGGACCAGCTCCGCGTTCGGAATAATGTCGAGTTTTATTTGATTTTCGTGACTTTTGTTGAATGCCTCGACGATCTGCGGCATGAAGTTCGAGCCGTCGGCGCGGACCCAGATATTGGCCGTCTCGGCTGCCGAGGCGAGCGCGGTCATGGACATAAGCGCGGCGCCCGCCGCCACCAGTCCCTTGAAATGCTTCATTCGTCTTCCCTCCCGGTTGATCGCCGCCCCGCATGTTCCTCCTGCAGGGCGGACGAGGATTTCCTACTGGTCGCCCGGCGGACGACCGCATGACTGCCGCACCACCAGCCGGCACGGCAGTTTCCTGATGCCCGGCTCGACGGGCTTGCCGTCGACGAGCGAGAGCAGCGTCAGCCCGGCCTCGCGGCCGAGCGCGGCGAGATTCATGTCGACCGTCGTCAGCGGCGGACGCGCCTCGGCCGCGACGATCTCCCAATTGTCGAAGCCGACGACCGCGACGCTGCCCGGCACGTCGATGCCGCGCTCGCGCAGGCCGTCGATCACGCCGCGCGCGATCTGGTCATTGCCGCAAAAGATGGCGTCGGGACCATCGGCTGCCTGCGAAAACAGGATGTCGACCGCCTCGCGGCCCCAGCTTTCGGTCCAGTCGCCCATCATGACGGGCGCCTCGGCAAGACCCGCCTCCGCAAGCACCGCGCGATAGGCCGCGGCGCGCTGGTGGACGACCGCGAAGCGGGCCGGGCCGGTCACATGGACGATGCGCCGGCGCCCGAGCCGGACGAGATGCTCCACCGCCAGCCGCGCGCCGCCTTCGTCGTCGGAGACGAAGGCGATCGCATCGGCATCCGGCTCGGTGAAGGCATAGATGACCGGCACGCCGAGCTGCGAGAGATCGATCGGAAGGCGGCGGTCGAGCCGCTTGCCGGTCGCGATGATGCCGTCGACGCGCTTCTCCAGCATCGCGTCGACATGCAACTGGCCGAGGCGCGGATCGTCCTCGACATTGCAGAGGAAGACCGAGACGCCGTTGTCGACCAGCGCCTCGGAAATGCCGGCCATCAGCGGCAGCGAGAAGCGGCCATAGGTGTCGTTGGTCAGCATGCCGACCGTGAAGCTGCGCTGGCGCAAGAGGCTCTGCGCGAGGCCGTTCGGGCGGAAGCCGAGCCGGCGCGCCGTCTCCTGGATGCGCGCGCGCGTCTCGGCGGTCATGCGGCCCTGGTCGTTCAGGGCCTTCGAGGCGGTGGCGAGGCTGACGCCGGCCTCCTCGGCGACGTCGCGCAGCGTGACCGGCCGCTTGCGCGGCGCGATCCCCTCGCGTTCCATCCCCTCGGCCATGCGCTCCACCCCTCCTGAGAAAAGCTTTTCTCACTCTGCACCCAAAAAGGGCGAACGCTGCTGAGCGTTCGCCCCGCATGGGGTGAGAAACCCTTTTCTCACTGCACGCTATCGGCAGATTTTGCGTGAATCAAGAGCAATTCGTCCGTCGTCCGCATGCTCTTTGGCGCCGTCGAAAACTGTCTTCCCCCACCTCTTCCCCGGCCGCCTTCCGGCAGTGCTATAAGGCGTTCCGACCTCAACCCGCCTTCACGGAAACCCTGACATGCTCGGCGTCTGCTACTATCCCGAACACTGGCCCGAGAGCTGGTGGGAACGCGACGCCGCGGAAATGGCGGCGCTCGGCATCCGCTATGTTCGCATCGGCGAGTTCGCCTGGAGCCGCGTCGAGCCTGAGCCGGGCCGCTTCACCTTCGAGTGGCTCGATCGCGCCATCGAGACGCTCGGGAAGGCCGGCCTCAAGGTCGTGCTCGGCACGCCGACCGCGACGCCGCCGAAATGGCTGGTCGACCTCTATCCCGAGATCCTGCCGCATGGGGAGGACGGGCGGCCGCGCGGCTTCGGATCGCGCCGTCATTACACCTTCTCGAGCGCCGTCTGGCTGCGCGAGAGCGCGCGGATCGTGACTGCCTTCGCCGAGCGCTACGGTCAGAACCCGCATGTCGCCGGCTGGCAGACCGACAACGAATATGGCTGCCACGATACGATCCTCTCCTATGGCCCGGAGGATCTCGCCGCCTTCAGAAGCTGGCTGCGGCGTCGCTACCAGACGCCGGACGCGCTCAACGAGGCCTGGGGCAACGTCTTCTGGTCGATGGAGCTTTCGAGCTTCGACGACGCGGTGCTGCCGGTGGCCGCCGTGACCGAGACCGGCCCCGCCGCGCGGCTCGATTTCTGGCGCTTCTCGTCCGAGCAAGTCGTCCGCTACAACGAGATGCAGACGGCGATCCTGCGCCGCCTGTCGCCGGGCCGCTTCGTCACGCATAACTATATGGGCTTCTTCCACGATTTCGATCACTACGCGGTCAGCGAGGTGCTCGATTTCGCGAGCTGGGATTCCTATCCGCTCGGCTTCCTGGAGAAGTTCCCCTTCTCGGAGGAGGAGCGCGCCCGCTTCACGCGCACCTCGCATCCCGACGTGCCGGCCTTTCATCACGATCTCTATCGCGGCATGGCCGGCAACCGCTTCTGGGTCATGGAGCAGCAGCCGGGCCCGGTGAACTGGGCGCCGTGGAACGCGGTGCCGATGCCGGGCATGGTGCGGCTGTGGGCGTGGGAGGCCTTCGCGCATGGCGCCGAGGTCGTCTCGTATTTCCGCTGGCGCCAGGCGCCGTTCGCCCAGGAGCAGATGCATGCCGGCCTCAACCGGCCCGATCGCGTTCGCTCGGTCGGCGGCGAGGAAGCGGCACAGGTCGGCGTCGAACTCGCGGCCTTCGGCCCGCTGCCGGAGAACCGCCCCTCGCCCGTCGCGCTCGTCTTCGACTACGAGGCTTCCTGGATCACCCGCATCCAGCCGCAGGGCGCCGACTACCGCCACGAGGAGATCAGCTATCGCTGGTACGAGGCCGTGCGGCGGCTCGGGCTCGATGTCGACATTGTTCCGCCCGGCGCCGATCTCTCGGCCTACAGCCTCGTGCTGCTGCCGAGCCTGCCGCATGTTTCGCCGGCGATGCTGCAGGCGCTGAAGGCGACCGAAGCCACCGTGCTGATCGGCCCCCGCGCGGGCTCCAAGACGCGCGACTTCGCCTTCCCGGACAACCTGCCGCCCGGCCCGCTCGCCGAGCTTCTGCCAATCACGGTGACGCAGGTCGCCTCCATGCGCCCCGGCCGCCATGCGGTCGCGGGCGATGTCGCCGGCGGCGCGGGCCGCTGGCGCGAATGGCTGGAGACCGAGCTCGCGCCGGTCGCGAGCTTCGACGATGGCGGCGCGGCGGTGGTCGCGCATGACCGGTTCATCTATGTCGCGACCTGGCCGGAGGCCGACCTTCTCGGCGCCATCGTCGAGACGCTCGCCCTGCCCCGCGCCGGGCTCACGGCGCTGCCCATCCCGCCGGACACGATCCGCATCCGCCGTCGTGGCGATCTCACCTTCGCCTTCAACTACGGCACCGAGCCCTGGACGGTGCCGGAGGCGGAGAGCAAGCGCTTCAGGCTGGGCGGGGCGACCATCGCTCCGCAGGATCTCGCCTGCTGGGAGGGTTGAGCCCGATGCGCGGCGCGGACGAGCCGGCGGCTCCGTCCCGCACGGCGGCGACCCGCGACCCGGATGGCACGCAGCGTGCCATCCTCGCGGCGGCGACGCACGAATTTGCCGCCAACGGCCTCTCCGGCGCGCGTGTCGATGCCATCGCGGCGCGCGCCGGCATCAACAAGCGGATGCTCTACCACTATTTCGGGAACAAGGAGGCGCTCTACCGCGCCGCCCTTGAGGCCGAATATTCCCGCATCCGCGCCGCCGAGGCCGAGCTTCGGCTCGATGACCTCGAGCCCGAGGCAAGCCTCGCCCGGCTCGCTGCCTTCACCTTCGACTACTATCTCGAGAACCCCGACTTCCTCAGCCTGCTCGCGACGGAAAACCTCCATCGCGCGAAGCATGTCGCGAGCTCGGAGCGGCTGAAGGCCATGCATGTCGCCTTCATCGGCGATCTCGACCGCGTTCTGGCGCGCGGCGCGGCGGCGGGGCTGTTCCGCCCCGGCCTCGACGCGGTCGACATCTATGTCACCATCGCCTCGCTCGGCGCCTTCTACCTGTCCAACCGCTGGACGCTCGGCGCGATCTTCGGACGCGACCTCGCCGAGCCCGAGCGGCTGGAGGCATGGCGCGCGCATATTGCCGAGGTGGTGCTCGCCTTCGCCCGGGCTTGAACCCCAAATCCAGGCCTGAACCGGGCCGCTTGACAGCGACGACGGCCACTTGTAACTAACTGGTTACAAGTGGCCGCGACCGTAGTCGCGTGCCCGGAGGAGCGCGCGATGACCACCATCCGTCTGCCGGCCGCGTCCGGCGCGATCGAGCCCTACACCCTCACGGGCAAGCCGCTGCCGCCGCCCAAGGCGGGAACCGCGCCGCGCTTTCCGCGCGTCGCCTACGCGGCGGCGCATGTCGTCGTTGACCCGCTCGCCGACAACGATCCGTTCCTGGACACGGCCTTCGACTGGGAACGCACCCTGGCGTTCCGCCATCATCTCTGGGATCTCGGCTTCGGCGTCGCCGAGGCGATGGATACGGCGCAACGCGGCATGGGACTCTCCTGGCCGGATGCGCTGGAGCTTTCCAAGCGCGCGATCGCCGAGGCGAAGACCCGGCCGGGCGCGGTCATCGCCTGCGGCGCCGGAACCGACCAGCTGGAGCCCGGCCCATCCGTCACGATCGACGATGTGATCGCCGCCTATGAGGCGCAGGTCGAGGCGATCGAGGCGGCCGGCGGGAAGATCATCCTCATGGCGAGCCGGGCGCTCGCCCGCGCCGCCAGGGGCCCGGACGACTATGCCCGCGTCTATGGCCGCATCCTCTCCGGCGTCCGCCAGCCGGTCGTGCTGCATTGGCTCGGCGAGATGTTCGATCCCGCGCTCGCCGGCTACTGGGGCAGCACCGACCATATGGCCGCCATGGAGACGGCACTCGCCATCATCGGCGCGCATGCCGACAAGGTGGACGGCATCAAGATCTCGCTTCTCTCGGCCGAGAAGGAGATCGCCATGCGCCGGCGGCTGCCGGCCGGCGTGAAGATGTATACGGGCGACGATTTCAACTATGCGGAACTTATCGCCGGCGACGCCGAGGGCCATTCGCATGCGCTGCTCGGCATCTTCGACGCCATCGCGCCCGTTGCCTCGGCCGCGCTGGAGCGACTCGGGGCGGGCGACGAAGAGGCCTTTCACAACCTGCTCGGCCCGACGGTGCCGCTGTCGCGACACATCTTCAAGGCGCCCACCCGCTTCTACAAGACGGGCGTCGTCTTCCTGGCATTCCTCAACGGCCACCAGGATCATTTCCTGATGGCGGGCGGGCAGCAGGGCGCCCGCTCGCTGATCCATTTCGCGGAGCTGTTCCGCCTCGCCGACGCGGCCCGTTGCCTCGCCGATCCGGACCGCGCCGCGGCCCGGATGGCGTCGCTCCTGAAGCTCGGCGGGATCGATCAGTAGGTCGCGCGGCCGCCGGACAGGTCGAACACCGAGGCGGTGGTGAAGCTGTTCTCGCGGCTCACCAGCCAGGCGACCATGTTGGCGGCCTCGTTGACCTCCAGGAAGCGGCCGCGAGGAATGCGCGAGAGCATGTAGTCGATGAATTCGGGCTTCAGCTCGTCGAGAATGCGCGTCTTGGCCGTCGCGGGCGTGATGCAGTTGATGGCGATGTCGTATTTCGCCACTTCCTTGCCGACCGCCTTGGTCATGCCGATGACACCCGCCTTGGCGGCGGCATAGGCGGAGGCGTTGGGGTTGCCCTCCTTGCCGGCGATCGACGCGATGTTGACGATGCGACCGTAGTTGCGGGCCTTCATGCCCGGCAGGATGGCGCGGTTGACGTGAAAGGCGCCGTTCAGATTGACGTCGATGACGCGCTTCCACTCGCCGAGGTCATATTCGTCGAGCGGCGCGTTCTTGCCGGCGATGCCAGCCGAATGCACGAGGATCTCGATCGGGCCGACCTTCTGCTCGGTCTCGGCCACGGCCGCGACGACCGCGTCGTAATCGGTGATGTTCACCTCGACGGCGGCGGCCGGCTGGCCGAGCCTCGCGACGGCCTCGGCCAGCATGTCGGCTCGCATGTCCCAGAGCGCGACTTTCGCACCCGAGGCAACGAGGCGCTCGGCGATGGCAAAGCCGATGCCCTGCGCGCCGCCGGTGACGACCGCGGTCTGGCCGACGAGATCGATCTGGTTCATGGCTGGTGAAGCCTCCCTTTCAAACGATTTATTGTGGAGACGGACGACGTCCTGAATGCGCCGGCCGCGATGCGGGAGCGCATTCTCCGATAGTTCGTCGCCGCCGAACAGCCTTCGCGCGCTCAATCCAGTTGGAAAACGCGGTCGAGCGCGACGACGGTCGGGCGTCCGTCCGGGCCATAGTCCATGATGTCGTCCATGAACTTCCACCAGCGCTTGTTGGCCTCGGTGTCCGGCAGCGCGTCCATGGTGTGGTCGTCTGTCCGCACCAGCGTCGCGAAGAGGCAATCCGTCTCGGGATCGTGCCAGATCGAATAGTCCGAGATGCCGGCCGCCTTCAGCGCCGCCACCATCTCGGGCCACAATTCGTCGTGCCGCTTTCTGTATTCCTCGATCCGGCCGGGATGGACCTTCATCCGGAAGGCGATGCGTTCGGGCATTTTGAACTCGTGGGCTGAGAGGGGCCGGCACCTGGCCGGACGAGCGGAGACCCCGAGCTAACCCTTTGCCGCGCCACCGGGCAAGCTTCGACCCTTTGCCTGATGCGAGTCGCACGGACATTTGCCATCGATCACCGAGCGGATAGAAAGGTTGATCGAACTACAACTTTCCGCTGAACCGGGCGAGCCGATGCGTAACGAGAGCGAGAAGCGGCCGGCCAATGCGATTGACGATGCCGAGGCCGCCCGTCTGTCGCGCATCTACGAGCAGATGCGCGACCGGCTGCTCGACATGCGCCTCTCCAATCCGATGCTCAACTATCGGCATCGTCCGAGCTCGAAGAGCCAGCTCCAGATCGTCGACGAGGTTCCGGAGGAGATCCATCGCCATCTGGCGGGGGGCGGATCGGTCGACATGGCGCCGCTGCCGGAACCGGAGGGCATGCCGGCCGACGAAGATACCGAGGAGTTCCGGAGCGAGTTCGACCACGCCCGCGTTGCCGATGTCGATTATCTGACCGAGATCGAGGCGCTCGAGGCGACCGGCCGAGCCGACGAATATGCGCTGGCCGAAGCGGAAAACCGTCTTCGGGCGCGGCTCCGCGAGCGGCTCGGAATGCCGCCGCGGCCGAGCCGCCGCACCGTCAATCCCGTCGAGCATGCCCGATCGCTCGGCATCGACCCCTCGATCGAGCTTCCGGCCGCACGGCAGAAGGAGGGCCACGCCGACCGGGCGCTGCAGACGCTGAAATGGCCCGATACGCTCGAGGCCGTGCTGGACCGCATCGCCGATACGGCGCGTCTCGCCGAGCAGGAGATGGGACTCTCGACGCTCTTCCTCGTGTTCGGCTTCCTGGAATGGGCCGAGCGCGGCGATGTGCAGAAGCGTATGCATGCGCCGCTGCTCCTGCTTCCCGTCCGCCTCGAAGCCCGCAAGGTGCGCGGACGCATCGTCCATGCCCTTTCGGCGGCGGGTCTCGCGGAGACGAATCTCTCGCTCGAAAAGAAGCTCCTCACCGATTTCGGCATCGTCCTCCCGGCCTTCGCGGCGGATGAGGACGGCCCAGGCTCCGTCGAGGCCTATTTCGAGGCGGTCCGCGAGGCCGTCGCGGCGGAGAGTGGTGACTGGCGCGTGCGCCGCTTCGTGACGCTCGGCCATTTCGCCTTCGGCCGCCTCGCGATGTATGCCGATCTCGAGCCGGCACAATGGGCCGGCCACCCTGCCCTATCGCCACTCATCGGCGCCATCCTGCGCGGCACCGAGATCGCGGGCGATGGCGGCGCGGGCCTCGCCTCGGCGCCCGACGATCACGACATCGACGATCCGGCCGTCGAGGCGGTCGCGCCCTACCTCGTTCTCGACGCCGACGCCTCACAGCACAGCGCGGTCGTCGACGTGATGGCCGGCAACAACCTCGTGATCCAGGGACCGCCCGGAACCGGCAAGTCGCAGACCATCGCCAATATCGTCGCCAATGCGCTGGCGAAGGGAAAGACCGTGCTTTTCCTCGCCGAGAAGATGGCGGCGCTGGAGGTCGTGAAGCGGCGGCTCGACGAGGTCGGGCTCGGCGATTTCTGCCTTGAGGTGCATTCCGACAAGGCCGTGCCGAAGCGGGTCATCGATAGCCTCAAGCAGCGGCATGAACGCGGATATTCCGAGAAGCGCGCCGCCATGGCGACCGACATCGGCTGGGAGGAGGCGCGCCGTGACATTCGCGCCTATCTCGAGGCGCTGCACCGCGAGACCGAGGTCGGGCGGCCATTCGACCAGTTCTGGCGGGCGGTCCGGGCGCGCGGCGATCTCGGCGAGCGACTCGCCCTCTTCCGTCGCACGGACATCGCGGGCGAGGTTCTTGTCGGCGAGGCCGCGTTCCAGAAGGCACTCGGCCGGCTCGACCGCTATTGCAGCGAGGTTGCGGATTTCGAGAAGGCGTTCGGCCCTATAACCACATCCTCTTGGTCGCGGCTCCACTTTCCCGCTGACGCCAATCCAGGCCTGACGCACGGGCTCGGCGACGCGTTCGAACGGCTTCGCGACGCGCTGAGCGCACTCGCAGCAAAGGCGTCGGCACCGCCCTTCGATGCCACGTCGGCCTCGGCGCTGGACGCGGCGGCGGCCCTGCACGATGCCCTTCCCCGCAAGGCGCCGTCCGATGCCTGGCTCGCGGCGCTCGCGCCGTTCGAGCCTGCCGCTGCACTGCGCTTTTCGGCGAAGATCGCGGAAGCAGACACGCTCGCGGCTGCGCTCGACCTTCCGGCCGGGCTCGATGCGTCCGACATGGAGCTGCGGAGGCTGGCCGCGGTGAGCCTGCCGCTCGTCGCCACCGAGCAGCGGGAGGCCTGGCCTGCCGAGACCTACCAGATGGTCGAGGAAGCGGCCCGCGAGGCGGAACACGCCATCGCCGCCGCCGCCACGGCAGTGGAGGCTGCGCGGCGGCTCGGCCTTCCGGAAACGCTTCCGGCTGCGGCCCTGCCCTGTCTCTATCTTCTCGGGCATGCGCTCGGCCCGATCGACGCCGATATCCGAGCCTGGCTCGGCGAGGTCAGGGTAGACCGGCCGCGCCTTGCCGACGTCGCGGCGGCCGCGGCGGATTTGCTTGCCGACGAGGCCTCGTGGCGCGGGCGCTTTCCCGGCGTGAAGGGCGACTGGCCGGCGCCCGATGCGCTGGACGCGGCCGCGGCCGAGGCGGGAAGATCGGGCCTTTCACGGCTCTTTGCCGGAACCAGGCTCGTCGACGCCGTGAACGCCCAGCTCGGGCTGCCGCCGCGCATGCGCCTGCCGGCCGAGGATTACGAGACCCTTGCCGATCATGCGCGCGAGCTGGGCGCCTTCCTCGCCGACCGGACGCTGCCCGCTCTGTTCGGCCGCCTCTGGCGCGGACTGGATACGCCCTTCGGGGCGGCCGCAGCGGCGCGAAAAAGCCTCGACGATACGATCGCCCTCATCCTGCCGGTCGCCGGGGGTCAGCTGATCGCCGAGCGCCTCGCCGAAGGCGGCGCGGCCACCATCGAGGGGCTGGTGCGCGCGGTGCCGTCGGTCGCGCCCTATGTCCGCCTCTCCCGCGAGCAGCGGCAGCGCTTCGGGACGACGCCGATCGCCGAGCTGGGCGACGCGATCCTCGCCGCGCGCGATGCCGATACGGCCCTGCTCGCCGGGGACGACGAGCGGCGGCTGGCAGCGGTCGAGGCGAGCTGGAGCGACATCGAGACATCGCTCGGCGATCTTTCGGCCCTCGAGGCCGCCGAGCTGGCGCTTGCGCACGACCCGCATGCGTCGCTGACCGCGATGATCCGGAGCGACCGCACGGGCTTCGACGAAGCCGCCGACTGGCTCGATCGCCTCGCTGCGACGGATAGGTCCTCGCTGGCAGCCGCATTGGCGCGGCCCGGCGGGGGTGCTGTCAGGGATGCGCTCGCCGAACACGTCGCAGCGACGCGGCCGCTTCTCGCGGCCATCCGCGCCGAGATCGCCGGCATCGCGCGCGAGTTCGGCGTCGAGGGCTTCGACGGCGAGGATCTGAAGGCGCTCGGGGAGAGCGTCGCCGCCCTCGCCGGACGGCGCGACGAGCTCAGCCAGTGGCTTGGCGTCCGCAGCGCGCGGCAGGATGCGGAACAGGCGGGCCTCGGGCCGTTCCTCGCCGAGGCGGAAGCGCGCGGCGTGCAGACCGCCGAGCTGCCGCTGCTCTTCACCGGCCTCGTCGCCGAGCAGCGCGGCCAGCAGCTGCGGCGCACCGATCGCATTCTCTCGCGGACCGGCGGCGCGAAGCTCGCCGCTCATCGCAGCGAATTCCGCAAGCGCGACCGGCAGCGGCGCGATCGCGACCGCCTCGCCGTGAGGGCCGCCGTCATCGGGCGCCAGGCTCTGCCGGGATCGGATTATGGTCCCCGCAGGACCTGGACCGAATCCCCCTTCCTCAACAACGAGTTCGGCAAGGTCAAAGCCTTCCGGCCGGTGCGCGAACTCATGCGTCAGGCCGGGCGCTCGGTCCAGGCGCTGAAGCCGTGCTTCATGATGTCGCCGCTGTCGCTGGCGAAGTTCGTGCCCGCGAGGGCGCTGACCTTCGACCTGCTCGTCATCGACGAGGCCTCGCAGATGCGGCCCGAGGACGCGCTCGGCGGCATGCTGCGGGCGCGCCAGATCGTGGTGGTCGGCGATCCGAAGCAGCTGCCGCCGACGGATTTCTTCCAGCGGACGGCGGCGGACGCGGACGGGCTCGACGGCGACGACGACAGCGACGACGAGTCGATCCTCGAGGCCTGCCACAAGACGTTCCGCCAGCTTCGTCAGCTGAAATGGCATTATCGCAGCCGCTGCGAGAGCCTGATCGCCTTCTCCAACCGCGAGATCTACGAGCCGGAAGGCCGGCGGCTGATCACGTTCCCGGCCGCTTCGCCCGGCTCCTTCTCGATAGACCGCATCCGCGTGCGCGGCGTGTTCGAGCAGCGCCGCAACGCGCCTGAGGCGCAGCGCATCGCCGACGAGGCCCTGCGCTTCATGCATCGCCATGCCGGCGACGAGGAGCCGCCGACCCTCGGGCTCGTCGCGATGAACGGCGAGCAGGCCGAACTCATCCAGGAGGAGATGCGCCTCAGGTGGACCGGCGACGAGGCGGCGGAGACCTATCGCAAGAAGGTCGCTGAACGCGGCGAGCCCGTCTTCATCAAGAATCTCGAGAACGTCCAGGGCGACGAGCGCGACTATATCCTCATCTCGCTCACCTATGGGCCGCGCGAGAGCGACGGTCCCGTCATGCAGCGCTTCGGACCCGTGGCGAAGAAGCAGGGCGACCGGCGCCTCAACGTGCTCTTCACGCGGGCGCGTCGGCGCATCGGCCTGGTGACGTCGATGGATTCCGGCGACGTGAGGCCGTCCGAAACATCCTCGCGCGGCGTGCATCTCCTGAAGCGCTACCTCGCCTATGTCGAGACGGGCGGCCGGGCCGAGGGCGTCGCGACCGAACGAGAGCCCGACAGCGATTTCGAGATCCATGTCGCCGACCGGCTCGAGCGGCTCGGATTTTCCGTGCGCCATCAGGTCGGCGTCTCCGGCTATCGCATCGACCTCGCCGTGATCGATCCGGCGCGGCCGGAGCATTATCTCGCCGGCATCGAATGCGACGGCGCACAGTATCATTCGGGCCGCAGCGCGCGCGACCGCGACCGGCTGCGCCAGGACGTGCTGGAAGGCCTCGGCTGGACGATCCTCCGGGTCTGGTCGACGGACTGGTTCGACAATCCCGACCGGCAGGCTGAACTGCTCGCCGCCGAGCTCCGCCGCCTCGCGGCCGAGCCGCGCCTTGCGGAGAGCTTCCACGCTTTCGACACCGGCGACGCGACGATGCCGGAGCCGGAAGCTCGCGAGCCGGAAACCCCGGGACCCGCACCTGCCGACGCCCTCGCGGCGGAGACGTTCGACGACGCATCTTCGCGGCCGGCGCTTGTCGCCGAGGACGGGCCCTCACCGCAGGCCGTGCCTGCCGAGCCTGCAGCCGACGGCGACGCCGGTCCGCTTCCAGAACCCTGGACGGCCCCACGCCTCTCGCCCGCCGAAGCGCGCATGGCGCTCGCCGCCTTCCGCGACCGCGTCATCGCTCCGTCGATCGAGGGCTGGGAGCCCGAGCGGTCGCTGCTCCGCGCCGGACTCATCGAGACATTCGTCGAACAGCGAATCCTGGAGGATGGGGACTGGTACAGCCGCGTGCCGCAATATCTGCGTCGCAACACCAATGGCGCCGAGCGGAAGCGCTATTTCGAGGAGGTCTGCGAGATCGTCGGGCGCATAGCCGGTTGAGGCGCGGTCCGTTTCGAGAATGGATTGCCGCGGGCGTCGGAATCTGCCAACGAGAAACGTCCTCGGGGGCGTGACACCACGTCTGCTTTCCTGCCAAGGCGATCCATCATGACCGACATCTCGAGCGAAGCGGCGCCGGCCGTTCCCCTGCCGCACGAACTGGCCGCGCGCAACCGGCTCGTCATCGGCCTGCTGCTCGTTTCCGCCTTCGTCGTCATCCTCAACGAGACGATCATGGGCGTGGCGCTGCCGCGGATGATGGTGAGCCTCTCGATCACCGCCAGCACGGCGCAGTGGCTCACCACCGCCTTCATGCTCACCATGGCGGTCGTCATCCCGATCACGGGCCTCCTGCTGCAGCGGATCCAGACGCGGCCGATCTTCATCCTCGCGATGTCGCTGTTCTCGGCCGGCACGCTGATCGGCGCGCTCGCGCCCGGCTTCACGGTGCTGGTCATCGGCCGCATCGTGCAGGCCTCCGGCACGGCCATCATGATGCCGCTGCTGATGACCACGGTGATGAACCTCGTTCCGCCGGAAACGCGCGGGCGCACCATGGGCAACATCTCGATCGTCATCTCGGTCGCGCCGGCCATCGGCCCGACCCTGTCGGGCCTCGTCCTCTCGGTGCTCGACTGGCGCTGGCTGTTCCTGCTCGTGCTGCCGATCTCGCTGGCGGCGCTGGCCATCGGCGCCAAGCGGATCGTCAACGTGACCGAGCCCCGCGCGGTGCCGATCGACCTCCTCTCGGTGCTGATGTCGGCCGTCGGCTTTGGCAGCCTCGTCTACGGCCTCAGCCAGCTCGGCGAGGGCGCGCTGCACCCGACCGCGATGCATCCGGCGATCCCGCTGGCGGTCGGCGTGGTCGTGATCGCGCTGTTCGTCTGGCGCCAGCGCCGGCTGGAGCGACAGAACCGCGCCTTGCTCGACCTCAGGACGCTGGCCAATCCGACCTTCACCATCGCGACCGTCATGATGGCGATCCTGATGATGGCGATGTTCGGCGCCTTCATCCTGCTGCCGATCTATCTTCAGGACGTGCTCGGCCTCTCGACGCTGCAAACCGGCCTTCTCCTGCTGCCGGGCGGGCTCATCATGGGCCTCTGCGCGCCGACGGTGGGCGGCCTGTTCGACAAGTTCGGGCCGCGGCCGCTGGTCATTCCCGGCGCGTTCCTTCTGGTCGGCGTGTTGTGGAGCCTCACCCTTGTCGGGCCCTCGACGTCATACTGGATGCTGCTCGCGGCGCATCTGGTGCTCAGCATCGGCCTCGCGTTGATGTTCACGCCGCTCTTCACCGTCAGCCTCGGTGCGCTGCCGCCCGAGCTCTACTCGCATGGCAGCGCCATGATCGGCGCGACGCAGCAGGTGGCCGGCGCCGCAGGGACGGCGCTGTTCGTGGCGGTGATGACGCTGAGGGCGACGGCGGAAGCGGCCGGCGGCGAGGATGCGAAGGCGGCGCTCGCCTCCGGCATCGCCACCGCCTTCCTCTGCGGAGCGGTGATCTCGCTGGCGGCGCTGGCGGCGGCCTTCCTCGTCCGCCGTCCTGCAGGCGCCGCGGCCGGGCCGGTGGTGCACTGACGGAAAACGGGCGCTCCGCCGGCCCTATTGCTGGCCGGCGACGCTCGCGGTGGTCTGCGGATCGACGGGCGCCGTCGAATAGGGATCGGCGAGCGCGGCGGATGGCCGGCTCACCGGCACGCTGCTCGACGTCATGGCGCCGAGCTTCTCCGGTCCCTTGTCGCGCAGGACGGTGCGGAAGGCTTCGTGCATGCCGCCATCCGAATAGGCGAGCGCCGGCGTGACCGGAACGCTCGCCGACAGCGCCGCGACGGCGGCCTTGTCGCGTTCGGCCTTGGCCGCGACCTGCGTCGCGACGCTGCTGTCGACCTCATAGGGCGGACAGGGGGCGAGCGGATCGAACGGCATGGCAGGATCGATCGGCTTTGCGCCGAAGACGTAGCGGCTGGCGCAGGCCGCGACGCGCGGCGGCTGACGCGTCACGTCAAACTGGTCCGAGCCCTGCTTGAGGTTCAGCCAGAAGGTCATGTTCGGATCGTCTCGGTGGCGCGCAAGGTTTTGCGGCGTCATGCGGAAAGGAAGCGCCTGCACCTGGAAGGCGGTCTGCCCGCCACGCAGCGCCTCGCGGGCGACGGCATAGATTTCGGCGATGCCGGCATCGGTCATGGCGTAACAGCCGGACGAAGAGCACGCGCCATGCACCATGAGCGCCGCGCCCTCATAGCCGAGAGCCTCCTCCAGCTGGTTCGGATAACCGAGATTGAAGGAGAGGTAGAACTGCGACATCGGATTCATGAGCGGCATGTTGACCATGTAGAAGCCCTCGGGCGCCTGACGGTCGCCCTCGCGCTTCTTCGGGCCGAGCTTTCCGGACCAGCGGCAGATCGGATAGGTCTTCAGCAGCGAATAGCTGCCGCTGCGGTCGCGCTTCCAGATCTCGAGTTCGCTCTCCTGCTTGTAGATGCGGACCATGATCGGGTCGGCGGGCGTCATGCCCTTGGCCCGCATCTCCTGCACCAGCTTGGCCGGAATCGGCTGGATGCCGCGCGTGTCGCGCTCGCCCGTGGTGCAGGCAGCCAGCATCAGCCCCGCGAAGCAGAGGATCAGAAAGTTACGCAAACCCGCCATCGGCGCCGTCCGGTCATCGCCGCGACCGACCTTGGTCGCGCGCGCATCATAGCGCCGTTTCCTTAACACCCTCTCCGCGCGCTTGTCGCGCTGCGGCATCGCACGCCTGCGTGAGGGGTCACACCCGCTCCAGCGCGATCGCGATGCCCTGGCCGACGCCGATGCACATGGTCGAGAGCGACCGCCTTCCGCCCGTGAGGCCGAGTTCCAGCGCCGCGGTGCCGGTGATGCGTGCGCCCGACATGCCGAGCGGATGACCGAGCGCGATGGCGCCGCCATTGCGGTTCACGCGCGGATCATCGTCGGCGATGCCGAGCTGGCGGAGCGTCGCGAGCCCCTGCGAAGCGAACGCCTCGTTGAGTTCGACGACGTCGAAATCGCCGGCGGAAAGCCAGAGCCGCGCCATCAGCTTCTGCGAGGCCGGAACCGGCCCGATGCCCATGATGCGCGGCGGGACGCCGGCCGCCGCGCCGCCGAGGATGCGGGCGATGGGCGTGAGGCCATGCCGCTTCGCCGCCGCCTCGGAGGCGACGATCAGCGCGGCGGCGCCGTCATTGACGCCGGAGGCGTTGCCGGCGGTGACCGTGCCGCCCTTGCGGAAGGGCGTCGGCAGCTTGGCGAGCGCCTCGATGGTCGTGGCACGCGGATGCTCGTCGCGCTCGACGACGATGGGATCGCCCTTGCGCTGCGGGATCGTGACGGGGGTGATCTCGCGGGCAAGGCGCCCGTTCCCCTGCGCCTCGGCCGCCTTCTGCTGGCTGCGAACGGCGAAAAGGTCCTGGTCCTCGCGCGAGACGGCATAATCCTCGGCGACGTTCTCGCCCGTCTCGGGCATCGAATCGACGCCGTACTGCGCCTTCATCAGCGGATTGACGAAGCGCCAGCCGATCGTCGTGTCGTGGATCTCCGCATGGCGCGAAAAGGCCGTATCCGCCTTGGGCATCACGAAAGGCGCGCGCGACATGCTCTCGACGCCGCCCGCCACGACCAGCTCGGCCTCGCCGGAGCGGATGGCGCGGGCAGCGGTGATCACGGCGTCCATGCCGGAGCCACAGAGGCGGTTGATCGTGGTGCCGGGAATTTCGAGCGGCAGACCGGCGAGCAGCAGCGACATGCGCGCGACATTGCGGTTGTCCTCGCCGGCCTGGTTGGCGCAGCCGAAGATCACGTCGTCGACCGCCGCCCAGTCGAGGGCGGCATGGCGCGCCACGAGCGCCTTCAGCGGAATCGCGCCGAGATCGTCGGCCCGTACCGAGGAGAGCGCGCCGCCGAAACGGCCGATCGGCGTGCGGACATAGTCGCAGATATAGGCTTCCGACATCTCAGAGCTCCGGAGCGATCAGTTCGGCGATGCCGCCTTCGATGGCGAGGGGCGCGCCGGTCTGTGCCTGCAGGTCCTCCAGCGAGAGCGAGGCGAGCTTCTCGCGCAGCACGAAGCGGCCGCCCACGACGTCGATGACGGCGAGCGAGGTGTAGATGCGCGTCACGCAGCCGACGCCGGTGAGCGGCAATGAGCAGCGCTTCAGCAGCTTCGGCTTGCCGTCCTTGGTGACGTGATCGGTGATGACGGCGACGCGCTTGGCGCCATGCACGAGGTCCATCGCCCCGCCGACGGCCGGAACGCCCTTCGGTCCCGTCGACCAGTTGGCGAGGTCGCCGTTCTCGGCCACTTCGTAGGCGCCGAGAATGGCGACGTCGAGATGGCCGCCGCGCACCATGGCGAAGCTGTCGGCATGATGGAAGAAGGCGGCGCCGGGCTTCAGCGTCACCGCGCGCTTGCCGGCATTGATGAGGTCCCAGTCCTCCTCGCCCTTCGGCGGCGGCTCGCCGAAATTGAGGATGCCGTTCTCGGTGTGGAAGATGGCTTCGCGCCCCGGCGGCTGATACTGCGCCACCTTCTCGGGCAGCCCGATGCCGAGATTGACATAGGCACCGTCGGCGATGTCCTGCGCGGCGCGCCAGGCGATCTGGTTGCTGGAAAGTCTTGCCGACATCGTCTCAGCCTCCGAGCGGGTAGCGGGCGTGGGCGAGGTTCAGGTCCTCTTCCTGTGCCGGGTCCGACACTTCCAGCACCTTCTGGACGAAGATGCCGGGCGTCACGACGATCTCCGGATCGATGCCCCCGGCCTCGACCACGCGGCGTGCCTGCACGACCGCCTCCGCTGCCGCCATGCACATCAGCGGGTTGAAGTTGCGCGCCGCGGCGCGGAAGGTGAGGTTGCCATGCGTGTCGGCCATCTCCGCCTTCACCAGCGCGACGTCGGCCTTCAGCCAGCGCTCCTGCACATAGGAGCGGCCCTCGAACTCCGCGACCGGCTTGCCCTTCGCGAGATCGGTGCCGAACGAGGTCGGCGTGTAGAAGGCCGGGATACCGGCGCCACCGGCGCGGATGCGCTCGGCAAGCGTGCCCTGCGGCACCAGCTCCAGCTCGATCTTGCCGGCGAGATAGAGCTCGGTGAACACGACCGGATCGGCCGAGCGGGGGAAGGAGCAGACGAGCTTCCGCACCATCCCCGCCTCGATCAGCGCGGCAAGGCCGACATGGCCGTTGCCTGCATTGTTGTTGATCACCGTGAGGCCGCCGGGATGACCGGTTGCGCGGTAGCGGTCGATCAGGGCGTGGATCAGTTCGATCGGCGCGCCGGCTCCGCCGAAGCCACCGATCATGACCGTCATGCCGTCCGCGATGCCGGAAACGGCGTCGGCCAGGCTCGCCACCCTCTTGTCCATGCAGGATCCCCGATGCTGCGCCGGCCATCGAGGCCGCGCGTGTCGTTCGCTCCGCCCAGCGATAGGCCGGGAACCGGCTTCCGTCCATGCGATTTGTGCGATATGCTTCATTTGTTCGATTATCGCTCAAACGGAGACATCGCATGGCCGTGGCCGAACGCGACATGATGGGCGGGCTCGCCAAGGGCCTCGCGGTCATCGAGACGTTCCGGCCCGAGCGGCAGCGTCAGTCGATCAGCGCCGTCGCCGAGGCCTCGGGCCTCGACCGGGCGACGGCGCGGCGCTGCCTGCTGACATTGTGGGAGCTCGGTTATGCCGATTACGACGGCAAGTTCTTCACGCTGACACCCCGCGTGCTGCGGCTCGGCACCGCCTGTCTCGCGACCATGCCGCTGCCGCAGCTCGTGCAGCCGCTGCTCGACGAACTCTCGGAGGAGATCGGCGAAAGCTCGTCGGTGTCGATCCTGGACGGGTCCGAGATCGTCTACGTCGCCCGCGCCGCGCAGCGGAAGGTGATGTCGATCGCGCTGATGCCGGGCTCGCGGCTTCCGGCCTATTGCACCTCCATGGGCCGCGTGCTGCTCGCCGCACTCCCCGAGGATGAGGCGCGCAGTCGCCTCGGTCCCGGCCCCTTGCCGCAGCGCACGTCGCTGACGCTGACCGATCCCGAGGCGGTGATGGCGGCGATCGCGCGCGTACGCTCCGACGGTCACGCGATCATCGATCAGGAAGTCGAGATGGGACTCTGGTCCATCGCCGTGCCGCTTCTCTCGGCGCGGCGGGTGACGGTGGCGGCGGTCAATCTGGGCCTGCCGGCGCGCGGCGAGCCGGTCTCCGCGCTCGGCACGCGCTATCTGCCGGCGCTGAAGCGCGTGCAGGCGCGCATGCAGGAGATCCTGCGCTAGCGCCTGCGCCAGTCAGCCCCGCCCGGCGGCGATCACAAGCTCGGCCGCCTTCTCGCCGATCATGACCGCTGCGGCGTGGGTGTTGCCCGAGACGATGGTCGGCATGATCGAGCAATCGGCCACGCGAAGGCCCCCGATCCCCCGGACCCTCAGCTCCGGATCGACGACGGCAGCGTCATCGCTGCCCATGCGCGCGGTGCCGACGGGATGGAAGATCGTGGTGCCGATCTCGCCGGCGAGCTTCGCCAGCGCCGCGTCGCTCTCGTCGCCCGGTCCGGGCTTCACCTCGGTCGGCCGGTACCGCGCCATGGTCCGCGTCGCCATGAGGCGACGCGCGTGGCGGATGCTCTCGGCTGCGACCGTCCGGTCGGCCTCGGTCGAGAGATAGTTGGGCTGGATGGCCGGCGCCGCGACGGCGTCGGGCGCGGTCGCATGAGTCGCGCCGCGGCTCGTCGGCCGCAGATTGCAGACCGAGACGGTGAGCGCAGGCGTCCGGTGCAGCGGCTGGCCGAAGGCATCGAGCGACAGCGGCTGCACGTGATATTCGATATTGGCGCGGTTGTGCTCGGGGCCGCTGCGCGTGAAGATTCCGAGCTGGCTCGGCGCCATGGCCATCGGACCGCTCTGCGTGAGCGCATATTGCAGGGCGATTCCCGCCTTGCCCCAGGGCGTTGCCGCGCGGTCGTTCAGCGTGCGCGCGCCCGTCACCGCGAAGATGGTGCGAAGCTGCAGGTGATCCTGCAGGTTCTCGCCGACGCCGGGAAGCGCATGAACGGGTTCGATGCCGATGCCCGCGAGATGCGCCGGATCGCCGATGCCGGACAATTCCAGCAGCTGCGGCGAGCCGATCGCGCCGGCCGCCAGGATCACCTCCTGCCGCGCCGAGGCCCGGAAGGCGCTGCCGCCGCGTGTGAACAGGATGCCGGTGGCACGCCGCCCCTCGAGGATCAGTCGGCGGACATGGCATTCGGTGAGCACGACGAGGTTCGGCCGCCGCCGTGCCGGATCGAGAAAGGCCTTTCGGGCGTTCCAGCGGATGCCGCGCCGCTGGTTGACCGGGAAGTAGCCGACGCCCTCGTTGTCGCCGGCGTTGAAATCGGCGGTGGCGGGGATGCCCATCTCGACCGCCGCCCGCGCCACCTCGTCGAGGATCGGCCAGCGCAGCCGCTGCTGCTCGACGCGCAGCTCGCCTTCGCTGCCGTGCGCGGCATCGGCCTTGCCGAAATGGTGCTCCGAACGGCGGAAGAGCGGCAGTACCTCGTCCCAGCCCCAGCCGGGATTGCCGAGCGCACGCCAGCCGTCATAGTCGGCCGCCTGCCCGCGCATGTAGATCATGCCGTTGATGGACGAACAGCCGCCGAGGACCTTGCCGCGCGGATAGAGCAGGCTGCGCCCGCCCAGGCCCGGCACCGGCTCGGTGCGGAAGCCCCAGTCGAGGCGCGGATTGCCGATCGCGAACAGATAGCCGACCGGAATATGGACCCAGGGATGGTTGTCGCCCTTGCCCGCCTCGACGAGCAGCACCCGACGCGCGGGATCGGCCGAAAGGCGGTTGGCGATGACGCAGCCGGCGGAGCCGGCGCCGACGACGATGACGTCGAACGCGCCGAAATCGGCCGCCCCGCCGAGAGGATCGGTCATCGGGGGCTCAGACGAAATGCGAGGAATCGAACAGCGAGATCGCGCCTTCCAGCTCCTTGTGGAGCCGGTGCCAGCGCCGGTCGAGATAGACGAGCGAGTGATGCTCCGGCGGATCGTCCCCGCCCCTCACATCGCCTTCGAGCAGTTCGGCGGCGACCAGCGTCGCCCCGTCGATGGGCAGGAGGCCGAGCTTCTTGGCGCGGAACCAGGTCGAGACGCGGGTGTAGCGCGGCTCGCCGGTGGGCAGCCGTTCCCAGGCGATGCCGGGACCGAAGCGTTCGGCACCGCTCGTCGCGCAGAGCTGGGCGAGCTCGATATCGGCGAAGCGCAGCAGATGGATGACCATGGTCTCGGCCTTCAGCAGCGGCGCCGAGGACGCCGAGCGGGTCGAGAGCGAGAAGGCGACGACGGGGGGCGCGGCGCTCACCGAGATCAGCGACGACACCGTCATCGCCACCGGCCGGTCGCCCGGATCGGCGGTGATCACGGCGACGCCGGCCGGATGTCGGCGAAAGGCCTCGCGGAAGGCATCGGTCATCGGGTTCGGCTGGCTCATCGCATGTTCCTTCGGAGGAAGGCGGACCGGACGGCGCGATGCCGCCCGGTCCCGAAAATCCCCGGCGCGAAGCGGAACCCGCCTCGCGCCGGAAGGCTCCTGGCTTACTTCTTCTCGATCAGGTCGTAGAACTGCCAGACGCGGTTCGTCCACTGGCCGCCGATATTGCGGCCGGCCGAGGTGACGATCGACGGCGCGATGGTGAAGTGGTTCGCCGCCACCATCATCTCGCGGAAGGTGCGCTGGATGACGCCCGCCCTGAGGCCGGCGCCGCCCGAGGCGCGATAGGCGAAGTTGCAGATGTCGACGCCAGCCTCGTGGATCTCGGACTTGGCGAGATGGACCAGGCTGATCTGCTGCGTCGTGACGGCGGTGCCGGCCTCGACGGTCGCCTCGATGTCGCGCCAGGTCTCGAAGACGAAGGCGCGCGCCGCCCGGTAGCGGGCCTCGGCGCGGCCATAGTCGTACCAGAACTTCTCGCTCTCGCCGAGGAGCCCGGCGCGGCCGGATTTCGAGCGCGCGAATTTCGCGATCTCGTCCAGCATGCGGCGGCCCGTTCCGAGCGCCCAGCCGGTATGCCCGATCGCGGCGAGGCCGACGACGCCGAGCGAGAACAGTTCCTTGAGGCGCTGCGGCGGCGCGGTCAGGATCGGGAAGACGAGGTCTTCGGCGATGAAGACGTCTTCGGCCGCATAGTCGATCGAGCCGGTGCCGCCGAGGCCGAGCACGTCCCAGTTGCCGAGCTGGACATGCTCTTCGATGGGCGCATGCGCGCACATGACGATGACGTTGCCGTTCTCGTCCTTGGCCGGCTTGCCGGTGCCATCGTCGACGAAGCAGGCGCTGTGCGAATAGGTGGCGTGGCTGAAGCCGCTGCCATAGCTCCACTTGCCGGTGAGGCGATAGCCGCCCTCGACCTTCTTCAGCATGCCGAGCGGCGCGCCCTGGCCCGAGAAGCGGTTGTCGGTGCCGGGCCCGAACAGGCGCTCGACGGCGCTGTCGGGCAGGAAGGCGGCCGACATGGCGCCGATGCAGCAATGCACCATCGACACCCAGCCGGCGGAGCCGGAATGCCAGGTGACGGCGGCGAGCAGTTCCAGCACCTGCGTCGGCGGCAGCTGGGCGCCGCCGAGCGCCTCGGTGGCGAGCAGATGCGAGAAGCGCAGCGGCTTCAGCGCCTCGAAGCTCTCCGCCGTCAGCTCGCCCTTCTCCTCGTCGGCGGCGGCGTTCTTCTCGAGGATCGGTCCGATTTCCTCGATCTTCGTCAGAAGGTCGCGGTAGTCGACCGCGGAGCCCCAATATCCGTGCCTGATCGGCTTGTTCATGTCGTGTCCTCCTCTTCGATGTGGCAGCGGTCAGCCGGCGAGGAAGTCGCCGATCTTTCCGAGCGTTTCCGGTTTCTCCTGCATGACGAAATGGCCGGCATCCTCGACGATCATCAGCTGCGCATGGGGCAGCGCCTCGACGAAGAGCGGGGCCTGGCTCGCCGGCAGCAGCCTGTCCTCGGCACCCCAGACGACGAGCGCCGGATTGGTGATGCGCGCGAGGAAGCGGCGAAGATTGGGGTGGCCCATGCCGAAGGGCGCCAGCAGGCGGCCGAGCGTCTCGCCCTCGCGGGCGCGGTCGGCGCCGAAGCGCTCGGCAAAGATGATGTCGGTGCCGTCCGGGAAATAGCGCAGCGCCACCGTCACGTCATGGGCGAGGTAGCCCGGCAGGTCCTGCGGGGCGAGCGCGCCGAGATTGGTCGCGGGATGCTCCGGATCGTTGAGGCCGGCCGGGGCGACCAGCACCACCTTGTCGAACTTCTCGCGGCCGAGCGCCGCCAGTTCGACCGCCATCCAGCCGCCCATGGAAAAGCCCATGAGATGCGGCTTCTCGGCAAGGTCAAGCGCATCGAGAAGGTTCAGATAATGGAGCACCATGTCGGCCATGCCGGCGACATGTGGCGCCTCTCCCGAGAAGCCGAAGCCGGGATGGCTCGGCGCCAGGACGCGGAAGCGGTCGGCGAGTCCTTCGGCGAAGTCGAAGCCCTCCAGCGTCGCGGCGCCGTGCAGGAACAGCACCGGCTTGCCGCTGCCGATCGCCTTCACGACCGTCCTCACGCCGCCGATGTCGAATTCGAGCGTCTCGAAAGCCGCCATGGATGTTCCTCCTCAAACCTGTTCCGGCTGGATCAGCACCTTGCATTGAGTGGTGCGACGACGAAGACCTTCGAAGACCTGCGGCACGGGCGACAGGTCGATGCGGTCGGTAATGAGCGCCTGTGGCGCGAAGGGGCCGCCGGCCAGCGCATCGAGCGCCGGTCCGAACTCGTTCCTCTGGTGGAAGAAGACGGAGAAGAGCAGACTGATCTCCTTCGAGAGCGCCTGGAACGGGTCCCAGCTGTCGCCGCCGACGCAAAGCCCGACCCCCACCACCGTGCCCTGCAGCCGCACCGCCTTCACCGCCGCCTCGATCAGGCCGCGCTTGCCGACGCATTCGAAGACGATGTCCGGCGCGCCGCCGCAAAGATCGGCGAGCCGTTCGGCAAGCCGCGCATCCGAGAGCGTGAAGCCGGTCGCGCCAAGCGCCAGCGCGCGCTCCTTCTGATGTTCGTGAATGTCCGCGACGACGACATGGCGCGCGCCAAAGCGGCGGGCCCAGAAGGCGACGAGGAGCCCGATCGGCCCGGCCCCGATGATGGCGACGCTGTCGCCGGCCTTCATGCCGGACCGGATAACGCAGTGCAGCGCCACCGAGAGCGGCTCGGCGAGCGCCCCGTCCTCGAGCGCCACCTCGTCCGGCAGTCGCTGGCACTGGCGGGCGGCGACGGCGACATATTCGGCGTAGCCGCCGCCGATCAGCACCATCTCGGCGCAGCGGGCCGGGTCGCCGCGCCGGCAGGCCTCGCAGCGTCCGCAGCCGCGCATCGGCACCACCGCGACACGGTCGCCGATGGCGAGGTCCGAGACGGCCGATCCGCGCGCCACCACCTCGCCGGCGAACTCGTGGCCGAGCACGAAGCCGGGCGTGATGCCGAAGGCGGCCGGATCCTCTGTGATGTGCAGGTCGCTGCCGCAGATGCCGCAGGCGGCGACGCGGAGCACGACCTCGTCCTCGGCCGGTGCCGGTTCCGGCATCGTGCCGATGCGGAGCGGGCTGCCGACGGCGTCGAAGATGGCGACTCTCATGGCGGTCCCCTTCAGCGGTTCGGGTCGACGAGAATGCGGCGGAAGGGGAACCACGGCGCGTCGAAGCGGCGCGAGAGAAGGCCCCAGATGCCGGTGCGGGCATAGAGCGCGACGAGAAGCGTCATCAGCCCGAGCACGACGAAATAGGTCGCGCCATATTCGCCGAACCAGCGATCGGCGATGAAGAAGATCAGCGAGCCGATCAGCACGCCCTCGATCGAGCCGATGCCGCCGATCATGACGATGAAGATCGCGACATTGGCCCACATCGGATCGAAGGCCGAGGGCGGGTTGATGCGGAGCTGCGCCATGAAATAGACCGCGCCGGCGAGGCCGCAGCCGACCGCCGCGGCGACATAGACCAGGAAGCGCAGCCGCGCGACGTCGACGCCCTGGCTGGCGGCCGCGACGGGATTGTCGCGCATCGCGATGAGGGCGAGGCCGAAGCGCGAGCGCAGCAGCCAGTAGCTGCCGCCGAGCGTGACGAGCAGCATGAAGGCGCAGAGGAGCGACATCGCGACGTTGCGCTCGAAGGCGGAATACTGGCTCATGACGCGCAGCGACATGCCGGCGCCGGAATTGACCAGCGGCAGGTTGGACGCGACGAGACGGAAGACCTCGGCGACGACCCAGGTGCCGATCGAAAAGTACGGTCCGTCCAGCCTGTGCAGCAGGAAATAGAGCGGCACGGCGAGCACCGCCGGGACGATCAGCGACAGGAGCACGGCCAGGAACGGGTTGATGCCGAATGTCTGCGCGAGGACGAACAGCGCATAGCCCGCCGCGCCCATGAAGGCCTGCTGGCCGACGGAGACGAGGCCGGCATAGCCCGCGAGCAGGTTCCACATCTGCGCGACCGCGATGTAGCAGCACAGCTCCAGGATCATGCGGATGGTGCCGGTCGAGGCCCACCAAGGCATGACCGCGACGGCGACGAGCGCGGTGATCGCCAGTGTCATGGCAATCCGGCCCGAATTCGTCTGCCGACGGACGGTGACGGCGGGGGCCGGAATGGCGGCGGCGGCGTTTGAGATCGCTGTCATTGTCATGCCTTTCCGAACAGGCCCTGCGGGCGGGTCGCCAGCACGATCAGGAAGACGAGATGGCCGGCGAGCACGCCGAAGCCGGGGTCGATGCGGAAGCCGATGCCCTGCGAGATGCCGAGCACCATCGAGCCGATGAAGGCGCCCCAGACCGAGCCCATGCCGCCGATGATCACCGCCTCGAAGGCGTAGATGAGCTGCGCGGCGCCATCGGCCGGAGCGACGGTCGAGCGGAGCGACTGGAAGACGGCGGCAAAGCCGAGAATGCCGACCGCGACCGCGGTCGCCAGCGCATAGACGGCACGCGGATTGATGCCCGTCATCGCCGCCGCCTCGACATCGGCGGCCGCGGCCCGCAGCGCGCGGCCGAAGCGGGTCTTCTTCAGCATGAGATCGAGACCCCAGGTGAGGGCGACCGCCACCACCAGCACGATGACCGGCAGGAGGCCGATATAGATGCCGCCGATATCGACCGACCGGCTCTCGATGCCGCCGCCCGGAAGCGAGCGGCTGTTCGCCGACCAGATCTGGAGCATCAGGTTCTGCAGCGCGATCGAGAGGCCGAAGGTGGCGATCAGCGAGGGCAGCGGATCGCTGCCGACCACCTTGTTCAGCACCGCCTTCTGCAGGAGCCAGCCCAGGAAGAGGCCGAGCGGCACGAGGATCGCCAGCACGGCCAGCGGCCCGAGCCCCCAGGCGGCCGCCATGGAGATGCCGATCAGCGAAAGCAGGATGACGAGATCGCCATGGCTGATATTGACGATCCGCATCACGCCGAACATCAGCGCCATGCCGAGCGCGTATTGCGCATACATCCCGCCGAGCAGGATGCCCTGCACCAGTGCGTCAAACCACTGCATGGCCTGCTCCGAAATAGGCTTCGCCGATCGCCTCGCGCGTGACCTCCGCCGAGCGGCCGGACAGCGTCACGCGGCCTTCCAGCATGCAGTAGAGGCGGTCGGTCGCCTCCTTCGCGAGGCCGACATCCTGCTCGACGAGGATCATCGCCGTGCCCGCACCGCGGATTTCAGGCAGCGCGGCATAGATCTCGCGGATCACCTTCGGCGCGAGGCCGAGGCTGATCTCGTCGCAGAGCAGGACCCGCGGCTGGCAGAGCAGCGCGCGGCCGATGGCCACCATCTGCTGCTGGCCGCCGGAAAGACTCTGCACCGGCGTCTTCGCCTTCTCCTTCAGGATGGGGAACAGGCGGTGCAGCCGTTCGAGCGACCAGCCGCCTTTGGCGCCGAGGCGCGCGGCCTGGTCGATGGCGACCTTCAGGTTGTCGTCGACCGACATTCCGGTGAAGAGACGCCGCCCCTCCGGCACGATGGCGACGCCGCGCTTCACCATGCGGTCCGCCGACGTCCCGCCGACCGGCTCGCCGTCGAGGCGGACCATGTCGCGGCCAACGGGCAGAAGGCCCATTACGGCGCGCAGGAAGGTCGACTTGCCGGCGCCGTTGGCGCCGATCAGCGCCACGGCCTCGCCGGCATGGAGCTCGACATCGACGCCATAGAGCGCCTGGAAATCGCCGTAGCGGGCGATCAATCCATGCGTGGACAGGACGGCGCTCATGCCTCGATCCCCATATAGACGCGCTGCACTTCCGGAAGCGCGATGACCTCGGCAGGCGGCCCCTCGGCGATCCGCTCGCCGAAATTGAGAACCATCAGCCGGTCGGCGACGGCGAGCAGCGCGTGCAGGACATGCTCGATCCAGACGATGGTGACGCCGCGGTCGCGGATGCGGCGGACGAGCCCGACCAGAGCCTTCGACTCGTCGTCGGTGAGCCCGCCGGCGATCTCGTCGAGCAGCAGGAGCTTCGGGTCGGAGGCGAGCGCCCGCGCGAGTTCGAGCCGCTTGCGGTCGAGCAGCGTCAGCGCGCCCGCCTGGCGGTTGGCCTTGTCGGCGAGCTCGCACTCCCGAAGCACGGCGGCACAGAAGGCGTAGCTCTCCTTTTCCGAGCGCCCGCCGCCGAACGCCGCGGCGACGAGCAGGTTCTCGAAGGTCGTCATGCCCGAATAGGGGCGCGGGATCTGGTAGGTGCGCCCGATCCCCATCTTGCATCGGCGGAACGTCGGCTCGCCGCGCAGCGCCCGGCCGGCGAGATGGATCTCGCCGCCCGAGACCTTCAGGTCGCCGCTGATCATGTTGAACAGCGTCGTCTTGCCGGCGCCGTTCGGGCCGAGGATGCCGAGCACCTCGCCCCGATTGACGTCGAAGCTGACCTCATGCAGGACGCGGACGGCGCCGAAGGACTTCGACACGCCGCGCACCTCGAGAAGGACATTCTTGTCCATCGCTCCCCCCGCGTCCCGCATCATCTCACCAGGCGATCGGAACGATCTTCTGCTCGGGCGTGAAGAGCGTGTTGACCGAGTTGTCGACGATCTTGAGGTCATAGGGCCACTTGGTGCCCTTCACCCACTGGCCGCCGAAGATCGGGGTCTTGCAGACATTCTTGTGCGGCGAGCCGTCGAACTTGATCGGTCCGACAAGCGACTGCAGATTGGTCGCGGCGACGGCGTCGCGGTTGGCCTCGCGGGAGAGCGGATCGGACGAGCGCTTCAGCACGTCGATCGCCACCTCGAGCAGCGCATGCGAATAGCCGAGCGGCTGCGTCCACTGCTTCTTGGTGTCGGCCTCCCACTGGTCGGCGAGCTGGCGGCTGACTTCGCCGGTCAGTGACGACTTGAACGGGAAGGCCGGCGTCCACCAGACCTCCGACGACATGCCGTTGCCGAGCGGTCCCATCGCCTCGACGCCGCTCGGAAAGAGCAGCGCCGCTGCGACGGTCACCGCCTTCGGCTTGAAGCCCTGCTGGTTGCACTGCGTGACGAAGGTCTTCAGATCGTCGGGATAGGTGATGCCGCCGATGATCTCGCAATTGTTCTTCTTGAACTCGGCGATCTGCGCCGAGAAGTCATTGGTGCGCGGCTGGAAGTAGCCGGGAACGAACACCTCGTAGCCGGCCTTCTTGGTCGGCACCGGCAGGCCGTATTCGTCGTTGCCCCAGGTCTCGCCGTCGATGTTCTGGGGGAAGAGCATGCCGACCTTCTTGTTGGTCTCCAGCCCGTTCCACAGCCCGACAAAGGTGTTCAGCGCCTCGTCGAGGCCCCAGAAGAAGTGATAGGTCCAGTTGAACTCCTGCTTGCCGCCGCCACGCGGGAAGACGACGGCCTGCCAAGGCGCGCCCGAGGAGAGGCAAGGCGTCTCGTAGAGCTCCGCCTGCTCGGCCGCCGGCAGGATCGTGTCGGTGGTCGAGGCCGGCAGCAGCAGGTGAATCTCGTCGTTGAGGATGAGATTGCCGGCGATTTCGGCCGACTTGTTCGGGTTCGACTGGCTGTCGCGGTCGAGGATCTCGATCTCGTAGGTCTTGCCGTTCGAGGATTCGAGCTTGCCGCCGAGCGCGGCGCGGATCTTCCCGAGCGTATAGCCGTCGGTCTCGCCGAAAAGCGCCAGCGGGCCCGTGGTCGGGCTGATATAGCCGACCTTGATCTTGCCGGCCGTCTCCGCCCGAGCATAGCCGGGCAGCGCCAGGCTGGAGGCCGCGGCGCTGGCCGCGAGGCCCTTCAGCACGCTGCGCCGGCTCGGCGCGATGCCCGATCTCAGGATCCTGTTGTAGTAGGTCATTCCGGTATCCTCCCTCTGGATATTCGCTTCCGTCCGGCCCTCCCTGGCCGTCCGGCATTTGGGCGCGCTCAGGTCATGCGGGTCAGCGATCCGCCGTCGATGACGATGAGCGAGCCGGTGAAATAGGCGCCGGCCGGCGAAGCCAGCAGCAGCGCCAGTCCCTTGATGTCCTCCACATCGCCGATCCTCCCGATCAGCGACTGGCTCTCGAAGGCGGCGCGGTCTTCCTTGTTGCGCAGCCGTCCGCCGGCGATGTTGGTGATGAAGGGCCCCGGCAGGATGGCGTTGACGCGGATGCCGTAGGCGCCGAGTTCCATGGCCATGTGGCGGACGAAGTGGTTCACCGCCGCCTTGGCCGGCATGTAGGACGTGCCGACGATGCTCTCGTTGATGAGCGCGGCGATCGAGGAGGTGACGATGATCTCGCCGCCGCCATGCCCCTTCATGTGGCGGACGGCGTTCTTCACCGTCGTGTAGACCGAGGTCAGGTTGATCTCGATGCCGCGGTCCCACTGCTCGTCGGGGATGTTCTCGATGGCGCCGGCGGGGTTGCGCTCGCCGGTCGGCGTGTTGAAGCCGGGGCCGGGATCGATGCCGGCATTGGCGAACACCGTGTCGATGCGGCCGTGGCGGGCGGCGACGAGGTCGAATGCCGCCGCCATGGCCGGCCGGTCGCCGACATCGACGATCTCGCCCCAGACATCCCAGCCCTTGTCGCCCAGTTCGGCGACGGCCTTCTTCAGCCCGACCGGATCGATGTCGAAGATCGCGACGCGGGCGCCATGCTCGGCCATGATCTCCGCATAGGCCTTGCCGATGCCGCTGGCGCCGCCGGTGACGATCACCGACTTGCCGCGGACGTCGAACATTGTCTCGAGAGCAGCCATCTCTTTCCCCTCAGGCGCCCTTCCGGCGCGCCAGCACGAAATCGAATTCCACGTCGTAATAGGGAGCAGCGAGCCCCACGGTCTTCGCCGCGGCCGCGTCGTCGATCTTCACGAATTCGGCGAGGAGGCTCTTCTTCACGCCGAAGACGGCGTCCGAATTGATGTAGGGGTCGTCCGGATCGAAGATATGCGTCGTCAGTGGCTCGAAGCCCTCGGCCGTGATGATGTAGTGGAGATGCGCCGGGCGGTAGGGATGGCGGCCGAGCGCGCCGAGCAGCTTGCCGACAGGGCCGTCGTCGGGGATCGGGTAGTATTTCGGCTTGACGCCGCGGAACCAGTAGCGGCCGTCGGCGCCGGTACGGAACACGCCGCGCAGGTTGAAGTCTGGCTGGATGCCCTTCTGCTGGACGTCGTAGAAGCCCTCGTCATTGGCCTGCCAGACATCGATCTTGGCGTTCTCGACCGGGTTGCCCTTCGTGTCGAGGATGTGGCCATGCACGAACATCGGCTCGCCCTTCTGGTCGAGACAGATGTCGGCGCCCATCGGCAGTTCGGGCGCGTCGTCGACATGGAAGGGGCCGAGCACTGTCGATTCGGACGCGCCGGAGGGCTTCCGGTTGTTGATGGCGTCGACGAGCATCGACACGCCGAGCACGTCGGAGAGCAGGATGTATTCCTGCCGCCATTCGTTGCAGATCTGGCCTGTCTCGGTGAGGAAGAGGATGGCGCGGAACCATTCCTCCTGCGTCGGCTCGACCTCCTTGACCGCCTCGTGCAGCTTGCGCACCAGGACGGCCATGATCTCCTTCAGCCGCTCGTCCTTGGCATTGGCGTTGCGGGCGATGACGACGTCGGCCGAGTCCTCTTCGGTGAAGTAGCCGTATTCGTGGTCCTGCGGCATGACCGTCCTCCTCAGCGCGCCAGGATGTGGGTGAGCACGCGGCGAAGCTCGGCCGCCGGGTCGGCGGCGATCGTCTTCGCCCGCCAGGCGACGTGATGGTCGGGCCGCACCAGCAGACAACCGCTGTCGCCGATCTCGCTCGCGCGGGCGAAGTCGCCGACATGGTCCTCGAGCGGGCGGCGCGGCCCGATCACATGGGCGCGGATCGGCATCCCCAGCTCGGCGGAGAGCTTTTCGGCCGCCTCGACCCAGGCCTCGCCGCCGATGCCGGTCAGGATCGTGAATTCGCCATGGCCGGTGAGGTCGAGCGTCGAGACCTTGCGGCCGGCGCGGTCGAACACCCAGACATGCGGCAGCCTCGCCCCCGGCCAGGTGGTCGGCTGATAGTGCAGCTCGGCATCCTTCTCGAAGGGCGGTTCCGCCTCGCCGTCGGTGACCGCGGCGTTCGAGCGGTAGCGCTGGTTCATCTCGACGCCATGCGCGTCGAACTCGTATTTCTTGAAGGCGATCGCCTGGCGCAGCGCCTCGCGCTGCTTTTCGGCTGCCGGCGTCGCGTCGGCGCGGGCGTCCATGTTGCGCTGGATCTTCTCGTGATCGACGCCGCCATCCATGCCGAGCGCCTCGAAGATCGGCCCGAACTCGGCGATCGACTTGTTGGCGCGGGTCACGATCTGGCGGGCGATCGGCGCCCGCTCGGCCGAGTAGCTGTCGAGGAGGCCCATGCCGGCCTGGCCCTTCACCACCTTGGCGAGCTTCCAGGCGAGGTTGAAGCCGTCCTGGATCGAGGTGTTGGAGCCGAGGCCGTTCGACGGCGGATGACGGTGCGCCGCATCGCCCATGATGAAGGCGCGGCCTTTCTGCAGATGGGTCGCGAAGCAGTTGTTGACGGTCCAGGTATTCGCGCCGAGCAGCTCGATCTCGAGCGAGGGATCGCCGACCAGCTGGCGGGCGACGCCGGTCGCGAATTCCGGCGTCACGTCCGGCGGCGGCTGGTTGATGTCGTAGCCCCAGACGATGAGCCACTCGTTCCACGGCCGCACCATGCGCACGAGGCCCATGCCGATGCCGCCGACATCGGCGCCGGGCTGCATGACCCAGTAGAGGACGCTCGGCCGATGCGCGACATAGCGCGAGAGATCGGCGCGGAAGAGGATGTTCATCGAGCCGCCGACGCCCATCTTCCCCTCGAAGGGCAGGCCGAGATGCTCGGCGACGAGCGAGTTGCCGCCATCGGCGCCGACGAGGAATTTCGAGCGGACGGTCAGGTCCTTGCCCGTCAGGCGGTCGCGCAGCGTCGTGGTGACGCCGTCGTCGTCCTGAACATGGGAAAGATATTCGGTGCTCATGCGGGACTGCGTGCCGCGGGCGCAGGCCGTCTTGAACAGGATCGGCTCCATGAAGGTCTGCGGCAGATCGTTCATGAAGCAGGGCGAGGAGAGCAGATGCTCGGCCTTGGAGAGCGGGTGCGTGCCCCAGCTCTTCATGCGGCCGATCTCCTCGCCGGCGAGGCTCTCGCAGAACACGTTCTCGCCCATGATCTCCTGGGGCGAGGCATGCATCATCGCCTCGGTCTCGACGTCGGGCCCGAGATCGCGCAGCACTTCCATGGCGCGCTGGTTGGTGATGTGGGCGCGCGGCGTGTTGGCGAGCCAGCGGTAGCGGTTGACGATGAGATTGGCGACGCCATAGCTCGAGAGCAGCGCGGCCGTGGCCGAGCCGGCCGGGCCGGTGCCCACGATGAGGACGTCGGTTTCGATATCGGCCATCAGGTTCCCCCTTGGATCTTCGGCCCGGACAGCCTGCGGCGGACCGGGAACAGGTGCAGGCCGGTGCGGGAGGAGACGAGGCCCCAGAGCCCTTTCGGCGCGAACAGCATGACGGCGATGGCGATGAGCCCGAGCGTCAGCAGGTACCAGCTGCCATAGTCCGCGAGCGCGGAGCGCAGCAGGAAGAAGACGATCACCCCGACGATCGGACCCTCGATGGTGCCGATGCCGCCGATGACGACGATGAAGATGACGTAGGCGGTCCAGTCGGTGACCGCGAAGGCGGCACCGGGCGAGATGCGCGCCGTCTGCATGAAGACGAGGCCACCGACGAGGCCGGTGGCGGCGGCGGCCAGCAGGAACACCGCCCATTTGAGCCGCACCGCGTCGACGCCGACCGACTGCGCCGCATCGATGTTGTCGCGCAGCGCCGCCAGCGCCAGGCCGAGGCGGTTCCTGAGCAGCCAGTAGATGCCGCCGGTGATCGCGACCGCGAGGATGAGCGCCAGCCAATAAGCGAGGATGTCGCGCGCCGCCGCCTCGCGCACGCCGAACAGCGCGCGGACGAGATCGACGCCCATGATGTTGCCCGTCGCCTCGCGTGGCAACGAGGTGCCCGTGCCGCCGCCGAGCGCCTTCCATTGTGCGACGAGGAGGCGCGTCACCTCGGCGATCACCCATGTGCCGATGGCGAAATAGGCGCCCTGCAGGCGGAAGGCGAAGAAGGCGGTCGGGATCGCGAGGAGCAGCGCCGCGACGCCGCCGGCGAGGATCGCAACGACCGGATTCCAGCCGAGGAGGATGACGGCAGCGAACATCGCATAGGCGCCGATGCCGACGAAGGCCTGCTGCCCGACCGAGACCAGCCCGCCATAGCCGGCGAGGAGGTTCCACAGCTGCGCCAGCGCCAGCATGGTCAGGATGAAGAACAGGTCCTGGATCGTGCTCCGCGAAACGAAGGCCGGCAGCGCGAAGCCGACGGCGATGAGGACAAGCGCGACGAGGCCGGTGATCGTGCCCGCTCTGGTGCGGGTAGTGAGGCGATAGGCCGTGGGCATGGACATCGGCGCCTCCTCAATCCACCGCGCGCGGGAAGAGCCCGCGCGGCCTGACGAGAAGGACGGCCAGGAAGGCGAGATGGCCGGCGAGAATCTGCCATTCCGGGTTGATCGCGGCGCCCAGCGTCTGCGCGACGCCGATGATGATGCCGCCGGCCAGTGTCCCCCAGAGGCTCCCGAGCCCGCCGATGATCACGGCCTCGAAGGCGTAGAGCAGCCGGGCCGGACCGATCGAGGGATCGAAATTGGCGCGCATGCCGAGATAGAGCGCCGCCACCGTCACCACGACCATCGCGAGGCCGGTCGCGACCGCGAAGACGCGCTTCGGCTCGATGCCCATCAGCGAGGCGGTGACTGGGTCGTCGGAAGTGGCGCGGAACGCGCGGCCGAGCGCCGTCTGATAGAAGATCGCATTGAGGACGACGATGACGAGGATCGCCGAGCCGAAGGTCAGGAGCGGCATCACGCCGACCGTGACGACGCCGAGATCGAGCGAGGCGCCCTCCAGCGTCCCGGCCGGAATGCGGCGGCTGTCGGCCGAGAAGGCCTCGAGCAGGCCGTTCTGCAACGCGACAGAGAGCCCGAAGGTGACGAGGAGCGGCGGCAGGATGTCCTTGCCGAGCACGCGGTTGAGCACCAGCGATTGCAGCAGCCATCCGGCGAGGAACATCAGCGGCGCCGCGACGAGGGCGGCGAGAAAGGGCGAGAGCCCCAGCGTGGAGACGCCGAGCAGGATCAGATAGGCCGCGAAGACGATGAGGTCGCCATGCGCGAGATTGACCAGCCGCATGATCCCGAAGACGAGGCTGAGGCCGGCGGCGAACAGCGCATAGAGGCCGCCGAGCAGGATTCCCTGGACGAGCGTGTCGACGATCATCATGCCGCGGCTCCGAAATAGGCGGCATGGATGGCCTCGCGCGACACCGTGCCGGCCGGCGCCGTGAGCGTCACGCGCCCCTCCATCATGCAGTAGATGCGATCGGCGACGGCGAGCGCCTTGCCGATATCCTGCTCGACCAGCACGACGGCCGCGCCGCCGGCGCGGATGCGCGGCAGGCTCGCATAGATGTCGCGGATGACCACCGGCGCGAGGCCGAGGCTGATCTCGTCGCAGAGCAGCAGTTCGGGGTTCGACATCAGCGCGCGGCCGATCGCGACCATCTGCTGCTGGCCGCCGGAAAGCGCCGTGCCGGGGTTGCGGCGCCTCTCGCGCAGGATCGGGAAGAGATCGTAGATCGCGTCGAGGTTCCAGGGGCCCGCCGCCTTGCGCGCCCCGGCCCCGATGAGGAGGTTCTCCTCGACCGTCAGCGAGGGAAAGAGCTTCCTCCCCTCCGGCACCATAGCGATGCCCCGCTTCAGGACATCGGCGGCCGGCAGCGCGCCGATCGGCTCGCCGCGATGCAGCACCATGCCGGGCTCGTTGCGCAGCACGCCGGTGATCGAGCGCATCAGCGTCGACTTGCCGGCGCCATTGGCGCCGATGATGGCTACGCATTCGCCGGCATCGACGGCGATGTCGACGCCGAACAGGGCGCGGAACTGGCCGTAGCTTGCGGTGAGGGCGCGGGTCTCGAGCAGCATCAGACCTCGAGCCCCAGATAGATTTCGCGCACTTCCCTGGAGGCCATGATCTCGTCCGGCGCGCCGATGCCGATGACACGGCCGAAATCGAGCACCAGCAGGCGCTGGACGACCGAAGTCAGCGCGTGCAGCACATGCTCGATCCAGATGATCGTCGTGCCGCCGGCATGGATGCCGCGGATGGTGGCGACGAGCGCCGTGCATTCCGCCTCGGTGAGCCCGCCGGCGATCTCGTCGAGGAGCAGCAGCTTCGGTCCCGTCGCCATCGCGCGGGCGAGTTCGAGCCGCTTGCGGTCGAGCAGGCTGAGGCTGCCTGCGACGGCGTTCGCCTTCCTCAGCAGTTCGGTCTCCTCGAGGATGCGCGCGCAATCCTCCACCATCTCGGCCTCGCGCCCGCCTCGCCCGAAGGTGGCGGCGGTCAGGAGATTCTCGAACACGGTCAGCCCCTCGAAAGGCTGCGGTATCTGGAAGGAGCGGCCGACGCCCATGCGCACGCGCTCCATCGCCGGCAGCCGCGTCACGTCGCGTCCCTCGAAGGTGATGTGTCCGCCGCTCGCGAGCAGGTTTCCGGTGATGAGGTTGAACAGCGTCGACTTGCCGGCGCCGTTCGGGCCGATGATGCCGAGCGCCTCGCCCTTGGGGACAGCAAAGGTCACGCCGTCGGCGACCTTCAGGGCGCCGAAGGATTTGGACACGCTGTCGAGGCTGAGGATCATCGGTTCCATGCCTTTTCACGGATCGGAAGCGGGCGGCTCTGCGCCGCCCGCCGCGCCCGATCGGTCAGGACAGGGGCTCCATCTTGCCGCCGGCCGGGATTTCGGGCGCGTTGGAGTTGTCGACGATCACGAGATCGAAGCCGCCCTCCTTTTTGCGCCACTGGCCGCCGACGAGCGGCGTCTTGCAGACATTCTTGGCCGCGAAGGGCGGCACGCCCTTGCCGTCCCACACCACCTTGCCGACGATGGTCGACATGTTCGTCGCGGCGATCGCGGCGGCGACGGCATCGGCATCGGTCGGATCGGACACGCGGCCCATGACATTGGCCGCGACCTCGAACAGCGAGTGCACGAAGCCGATCGGCTGCGTCCAGGGCCGCTTGGTCTCCGCCTCGAAGGCGGCGGCGAGTTCGGCCGAGCTCTGGCCGGTGACCGACGACTTGAAGGGATGCGAGGCCGACCACCAGACTTCGGACGAGAGATTGTTGCCGGCATCGCCCAGCGTCTCGACCGACTGCGGGAACAGGATCGCCTTGGCGACCGTCACCGCCTTCGGCTTCAGGCCCTGCTGCCGCGCCTGGTTCCAGAAGGTCGTGAAGTCCGGCGGGATGACGACGCCCGTCACGATCTCGACGCCGTCCGACTTGAAGGCGTTGATCTGGGCCGTGAAGTCGTCGGTGAGGTTCTGGTAGCGGCCGGGATCGACCAGCGAGAAGCCCGCCGCCTCGAGGCCCGGCTTCAGGCCGTTCTTCGGATCGCCCCAGGCGTTGCCGTCGGCATCGTTCGGGAAGAGGCCGCCGACCTTGCCGTTGGTCGCGAGCTGCTTCCACATCGACGTATAGGTCGCGATGATGTCCTCGAGACCCCAGAAATAGTGATAGGCGTAGTTGAACGGCTTCCACGACGCCGGGTCGCCGGGATTGCCCTGCTGGCCGATGAACCAGGGCTGCCAGGGCGCCATGGTCGAGACGACCGGTACGCCTTCCGCCTCGCAGGTGGTGGCGACGGGGTTGGTGTTCTCCGGCGTCGAGCCGACCAGCATCAGGTCGATCTCGCCGTCGACGATCAGTTCCTTTGCGACCTCGGCGGCGCGGTTCGGGTTGGACTGGCTGTCCTTGGCCAGAACCTCGAAATTCTTGCCGGCATCCGAGGCCAGGAAGGCCTTGATGTTGAAGGCGTCGCTCTCGGAGAAGCCGGCGAGCGGCCCCGTCTGCGGCGACACGTAGCCGAGCTTGATCTTGGCGCCTTGCGCGATGGCGGGCGCGGCAAGGGCGGGGACGGCGAGCGCCGCACCGGTCGCCGCGCCGGCTTTCAGGAAATTGCGTCTCGTGATCATCTGTTCCTCCCTCGTTCTTCTCTTCTTCAGCGCCCCGGGCGGCGTCCCTCCCACGCCGCCTGGAGGAGATCCCTGATGGCGGCCCGTTCGAGCGGCCGCGGGTTCTGGTAGGCGTTCTTCACCGCGATCGCCGCGGCCCGGTCGAGATCGGCTTCCTCGATGCCGATCTCCCCGAGGCTTTGCGGCGCGCCGATGCTCCGGGCGAAATCATAGAGGCCGCCGGCCGCCGACCCGCCGCCGAAGGCCTCGGCGATCGGTGACAGCAGGTCGGGCACGGCCTCCTCGTTGAAGGCGGTGGTGTAGGGCAGCAGGATCGCGTGCGTCTCGGCATGCGGCGTGTCGAACGAGCCGCCGAAGACATGGGCGAGCTTGTGATGCAGCGCCATCTGGACATAGCCGAGCGCCGTCGAGCAACACCAGGCGGCGTAGAGCGCGCGCCCCCGCGCGTCGTGATCATGCGGGCTCGCGATGATGCGCGGAATGCCGTCGCGGAAGGCGGTCATCGCGTCGCGGCACATCAGCTCGATCACCGGATTGCGGTCCGGCGCGTAGAAGGCCTCCATCGCATGGGCGATGGCGTTCATCGCCGAGGTCACGGTCAGGCCGACCGGCAGCGACAGCGTCAGGTCGACGTCATAGATCACCGTCTCGGGCCGGATGTCCGGCGAGCGGCGCGTCGTCTTCTCGCCATTGGCCGTCTCGCCGAGGATGTCGGTCATCTCCGAGCCGGCATAGGTGGTCGGGATCACGACCTGATCGGCGCCGGTGCGAACGGCGATCGCCTTGCCGAGGCCCGTCGTCGAGCCGCCGCCGAGGCTGACGACCGCGCTCGCACCGCTCGCGCGATAGGCCTCGACCGCCTCCGCGGTGATCTCGACCGGCGTGTGCATGACGGCGCCGGCGAAGACGCCCGCCGCGAGATCGCCAAGGCTTTCCGCCAGCCGCTCGGCATCCGCCTTCTGGTGCGGCGTGGAGAGCACCAGCGCCCGCTCGTGGCCGAGCCGGCGCACCTCTTCGCCCGCCCGGCTCATGGTGCCGGAACCGAACACGACACGGGTGGTGAGACCCGGAAAGACGAATTCCTGCATCATCGCGGCGCCTCCATGCGGGGAGTCCGGCCGGCGGCGACATCGTCCAGCATGCCGCGCAGCATCGCGATCTCGGTATCCGAGACCTCGTGCGGCCGGCCGGGGAAGAGATCGGCGCGCAGCACCGCGCCCTGCCCGGCGAGCGAGCCGATGGCGTCGGCCGCCGCCTCGGCCGGGATCCAGGGATCGGCATCGGCGCCGGAGAGATAGACCGGAAGCCCGCGCGGCGCGCCCCTCGCGCGGCCATCGGCGGGGACGCCCACGCGGCAGCCCGTCAGGGCGGCCAGCGCCTCGGGCGCCGGAAGGCCGGCACAGACATATTCGATGGCGAGGCAGGCGCCCTGCGAGAATCCGGCGAGCAGAAGCGGCAGGCCGGGATAGGCCGAGCGCGCCGCCGCCACAGCCGCCGCGAGATGATCGAGCGCCGTCGCCAGCTCGGCCCGGGCGACGGGCGTGAGCGGATCGACGGCGCGCGCCTGGTACCAGGCCCCCTTGGGTGCGCGCGGCAGCACGAAGGCGATGTCGTCCGCGCCGAGGCGGGCGAGCACATGCGCCTCCATGTCTTCCGGCGTCTGGCCGCGGCCGTGGACGAAGACGCAGAGCGCCTTCGCCGACGGACCGGTCGGCCCGATCCTCAGGGGTCCGGGCTCGGACGTCATGCGAACTCCGCCTGCTCCAGGCCGGCGCGCAGCTCGTCCTCGCGATCCTTGAACCAGGGCGGGAAGACCAGCGTCTTGCCGATCGCGCCCGGAGGCTCGTCCTTGGCCCAGCCTTCCGGCGTCGTCCAGGCGAGCTCGAACAGCGCGCCGCCGGGCGAACGGACATAGCAGGACTTGAAGTAGTTGCGGTCCTTCTGCTCGGAGATGTCCGTGAAGCCGAGGCCCTCGATATGGGCGCGCAGCTTCAGCTGGTTCTCTTCGTTGCCGGTGTTGAGCGCCAGGTGATGGATGGTGCCGCCGGCGAGCGTCCAGGTGCCCTGCGGGCTGTCGCGATCGACGATCACCTCGACGCGCTGCACGACGCCGTTCGCATCCGGCACGCGGAAGACGAGGCCCTCATGCGTGTCGGCCTCCTTCTCCAGCGGCAGCGCGATGGTGAGGAAATCGTCCATCGCGGTGCGGTCGGTCACCGCGACGGCGCCGCCATAGATGCCCTTGATGCCGTGGTCGCGGCCGATGCCCTGCTTCTCGTTGGTGATCGGCTCGCGGCTGTCGCCGTCGCTCTCGACGAGCTCGTGCAGGATGCCGCAGGGATGGGCGAAGGCGACGCGGTCGGCGCCGAAGCGGGTCAGCTTGGTCGCCTCGATGCCGCGCTTGTTCAGCCGCTCGACCCAGAAATCGGCGGCGCCGACGGGGATCGACTGCATGATCGTGCGCGACTGGTTGGTGCCGCGCCGGCCGAACACGCCGGGCTTGCGGAACGGAAAGGTCGTGATGATCGTCGAGGCGTCGCCGTTCGGCGAGCCGTAGTAAAGGTGATAGACGGGGATCACGCCGTCGAAGAGCACCGTGCGCTTCACCGAGTGCAGGCCGAGCGCCTTGGTATAGAAATCGAAGTCTTCCTGCGCGCCATCGGTCGACATCGTCAGATGATGGTATCCGCTGACCTGTGCCATGCGTCATCTCCTCCCGGTTTCTTTCATGCGCTGCGACGATTGCGGGCAGAGCACGAGATTCAAGTCGAGTGTGTAGCGGCGCCGCCCCCGCTCGGAGGCGGCCGGCCGGAATTCCGCGACGAGACCCTCGCGGACGCCGAAGATGGCGTCGCGGCTGATTGCCGAGTCGCTGCCGTCGAAGATGTGCGTCGTGAGCGTCTCGTGGCCGGGCGACGTCACGCGGAAATGGATATGCGCCGGCCGCTCGAGCCCGATGCCGAGCGCGGCCATCAGCCGGCCGACCGGCCCGTCGGCGGGCAGGCTGTAGCCCTTCGGCCGCACGGTCGCGAAGTGGAAGCGCCCCTCGCCGTCGGCGACGAAACGGCCGCGCAGATTGTATTCCGGCTGCCGGTCCGGCTCCTGGTTCTCGTAGAGCCCATCGGCATTCGCCTGCCAGACCTCGACGCGGGCGCCGGCGAGCGGCGCGCCGTCGAGGCTCGCGACACGTCCGCTGACGAGGAGCGGCTCGCCGCGGCCGTCGCGCGAGATGCTGGCGCCGAGCGGAAGTTCCGGCACGTCGGGGCGATAGAAGGGACCGGCGAGCGTGTTCGGCGTCGCGCCCTCGGGGCGCGGATGATTGAGGCGCTCGATGAGCGAGGAGACGCCGATGACATCGGCGAACAGCACCCATTCCTGGCGCCGCGCATCGGCATAGTGGCCGACCTCGGTCAGGAAATCGATGGCGAGGCGGAATTCCTCGCTGGTCGGCCGCAGCTGGGCGACGAGGGCATGCAGCATGCCGACGCCGGCCGTGGCCGTCTCGGCGAGGCGGAGCGGCGTATCGGGCGCGAGCCGGGCGAGGAAGGCCTCGGTCGCGAACGCGCCGGCATCGGCCGGCGCCGCGTCGGCGCTGCCCGAACCCTCGGCGGCGGCGAGGTCGGCGTCGGCGGCCCGCCCGTTGGCGTGGCCGCGTGCGCGCTCCCTCCCCTCAGCGCCTCCCTGTCCCTGGCTCTCGCCCTGGCCGTGCATTCCCGCGGGGCCTCCCTTCCCCTTGGATGAAGGCGTAGCACGCGGTTTGACGAGGCTTGATGAGTTGTGGCGCGGTCAATATAGCATTTTGGTATGAGGCTGAACGAGCGCCACCTGATGCAGCTCGCCGCCGTGCTCGATGCCGGCGGCGTCTCGGAAGGGGCCGCCATGCTGGGCCTGACCCAGCCGGCGGTGAGCCGTTCGCTCGCCATGCTGGAAGCCCGCGTGGGCGAGCCGCTGTTCATGAAGGGCCGGCGGCCGCTCCAGGCGACGCCGCTCGGCGCCCAGCTCGCCGCGCAGGGCCGCGTGATGATCGCCGCCTCGCGCAAGGCCTCCGACGCCGTGCAGGGCTTCATGAAGGGCACCAAGGGCGTCGTGCGCGTCGGCGGCGTGCCCTTCTTCATGGATGCGATGATCAGCCGGATGATCGGCGAGTTCCAGAACCACGAGCCGGAGATCACCATCCAGCAGAGCTATCTCAACCTGCCCGAGATGGTGTCCGCGCTCGAAGGCCGGCAGATCGATCTCGGCATCGTGCCGATCGGCGTGCTCGATCTCGGGCCGGGCTTCGAGTTCACCGAGATCCTGCCCGGCCGCAACATCGTCGCCTGCCGCCCGCAGCATCCGCTGCTGCGCAACCGCCGCCTGCGCGCCCACGACTTGACGAGCTTCCCCTGGGTCGCGCCGTTGCCCGGCTCGCCGCTGATGTCCGACCTGCAGATGATCCTGATGAGCATCGGCATGTCGGATTTGAATGTGCGCTATTCAGGCGGCTCGCTGATGAGCGTCATCAATTATCTGGCCGAGACCGACGCGCTCGCGGTGCTGCCCTTCTCGGTCGTCTTCGCGCAGAGGAAGGAAAACCGCGTCACGGTCCTCCCCTACGAGATCCCGCAACCCAACCGCTCCCTCGGCATCCTCCGCCGCACCGGCGGCCCCCGCTCCGCCGCCGCCGAACGCTTCGCCGGCTACGTCACGGCCGCGTTCGAAGACCTGAAACACATCATCAAGCGCCACGAGAACGCGGTGGTTTGGGGAAGGTAGGGCTGAAGGCAGGCTAAATGGTGCTGCAAGAGAGGATTGAACTCTCGACCTCTCCCTTACCAAGGGAGTGCTCTACCACTGAGCTACTGCAGCGCCGGGGCGCGGGAGCGGGGCTCCGGCGCGGACGGCGGCCTATCTGCCACAGAGGTGGCGGGGGATCAAGCCGCCTTCGGACCCCGTCGCGCGAAAGCCGTCGTTTCCCACCGACTTCGACGCGCGGGCGTCGACCGCTTGGGCCGCCGACCGGGCGCTGCGGCCTCATTCCGCGTGTTCCATCTCGACCGGATCGCCGCGACCCGTTCCAGGGCGTCATGCCCGGGCCTGACCCGGGCATCCACGACTTTCAGCGTGGCGGGCCGGGACGGATGACGCAAGGAAGACGTGGATGGCCGGGTCGAGCCCGGCCATGACGGCTCACCGGATGCTGTCGCTGTCGTAACGGCCGATCCGGAGGAACTCACCCCCTGCCCCTGCCCCTGCCCCTGCCCCTGCCCCTGCCCCTGCCCCTGCCCCTGCCCCTGCCCCTACTCCGGCTCCGGCTCCGGCTCCGGACCATGCCCTCTTGCCAAGCCGGGGCGAAGGCGGGATTTTCGGCGCATGATGGATCCGAAGGACGAGAAAGTGCGGCCCGGTTCTTCCCCGCGAAGCGAGCCAGGCTCTTCACCGCGGGGCGAGACGGAGCGGGCGGGGCGCGAGGCGCGGCTCGCCGCGGCGTTGAAGGCCAATCTCATGAAGCGCAAGGCGGCTGCCCGCGCGGCCCTGCCCGGCGCCGACCTCGCAGCGAACGAGGACGACGAGACGCCCTGAGGCGCGCCGCGGCGCGTGCCTGCGCGGGACCACGCCGGCTCGCCTCAGGGGCCTGCTGCACCCTTGCCCGCGCCCCCGCGATCCTTGAGTCGGCCGCAATCGTCAGGTAAACGGCGCCTTCTGAACGTTCGGCGGCTAGACGTCGCGCGCTGATTCGAGAAACGGGGTCCCCCTTCATGGACAAGATTCGCATCGTCGGCGGCGCGCGCCTCAACGGCACGATCCCGATTTCCGGCGCCAAGAACGCCGCCCTGCCGCTGATGATCGCGAGCCTTCTCACCGACGAGACGCTGACGCTGGCCAATCTGCCGCGCCTCGCCGATGTCGCGCTCCTGAAGCGCATTCTCGGCAATCACGGCGTCGACATGACGATCTCGGGCAAGCGGATCGGCGATCCGGAGCTTTCCTCCGAGACGGCGCATTTCACGGCGCGCACCATCGTCGACACGACGGCGCCCTATGATCTCGTCTCCAAGATGCGCGCCAGCTTCTGGGTGATCGGGCCGCTGCTCGCCCGCGAGGGCTTCGCCAAGGTGTCGCTGCCGGGCGGCTGCGCCATCGGCACGCGCCCGGTCGATCTCTTCCTGGAGGCGCTCACCGCGCTCGGCGCCTCGATCGAGATCGATGCCGGCTATGTCATCGCCCGCGCCCCCGAGGGGCTGAAGGGCGGCCGCGTCGTGTTCCCGAAGGTCACGGTCGGCGCGACGCATGTCACCATGATGGCGGCGACGCTCGCGGACGGCGAGACTACAATCGAGAACGCCGCGCGCGAGCCGGAGATCGTCGATCTCGCCGACTGCCTCATCAAGATGGGCGCGAAGATCAGCGGCGCCGGCACCTCGACCATCCGCATCGAGGGCGTCAGCCGCCTGCATGGCGCGCGCCATTCAGTGATGCCGGACCGCATCGAGGCCGGCACCTATGCCATGGCCGTCGCGATGACGGGCGGCGACGTGCTGCTCGAGGGCGCACGCGGCGATACGCTGGAGCGGCCGCTGGAGATCCTCTCCGAGGTCGGCGCCGAGATCACGGTCACCAATTCCGGCGTCCGCGTCTATCGCAACGGCGCGGATCTGCGCCCCGTCGACGTGGTCACCGAGCCGTTCCCCGGCTTCCCGACCGATCTGCAGGCGCAGCTGATGGCGCTCGTCTGCCGCGCGCATGGCACCTCGCATATCCGCGAGACGATCTTCGAGAACCGCTTCATGCATGTGCAGGAGCTCGCCCGCTTCGGCGCCGAGATCCATCTCGACGGGCAGAACGCGACCATCGTCGGCGTTCCTGTGCTGAAGGGCGCACCGGTGATGGCGACCGACCTGCGCGCGTCGGTCTCGCTGGTCATCGCGGGCCTCGCCGCCGAGGGCGAGACGATGGTCAACCGCGTCTATCATCTCGATCGTGGCTTCGAGCGGCTCGAGGACAAGCTTTCGCGCTGCGGCGCGACCATCGAACGCATCAGCGGCTGAGTCTTCGCGCCCTCTTCTTGCGCAATTGCACGGCGCATCCCACCTTGGCGTCAGGTTAGCAGGCCCGGATGACCGGGTTTGACTTGCAGTCACAATCTGGGGTGCGTCACGATGGATCGGCTGAAGCTCGTTGCCTTCGACGAGGATGATCTCGCGGTCGTCTCGGCACATGTGCAGGACGCGGTGCTGAAGGTCGGCGACATGACCTTCCTGCCGCGCGAGCGGCGCTTCGCGGCGGTGATCAACCGCTTCGTCTGGGAAAAACCCGCCGAGGGCACGCTGAAGAAGAGTTGGGAGCGGCGGCGCGCCGGCTTCCATTTCGACAATGTGCGCGGCGTGCGCTCCTCGGGCATCGATCGCTCCAATCCCGATGCCGTGCTTGATCTTCTGGCCATCGCCTTCGATCCGGCCGAGGCGCCCGGCGGCACGGTGACGCTGATTTTCGCCGGCGGCGGCGCGATCGCGCTCGATGTCGAATGCATCGAGGCGGCGATCAGCGATTTCGGCCCGGCCTGGGCCACTGCCTGCTGCCCCAAGCACGATATCGACGCGGCGCCCGAGACGATGAAGGCCTGAGCGCGGGCGTGACCGACTGCCTCCTCCTTGACCTTTCCCGCAGGAGGCAGAGGCGCTAGACACTCCCGCGTCGCGGCCGCGTGCCGTGCCAGCAGGAGCAGTGCCTTGGCCATTCGCCTTCACCAGTCCGACGCCGATTTCGAAGCGCGCTTCGCCGCGCTTCTCGCCGCCAAGCGCGAGGTGTCCGAGGATGTCGACAGCACGGTGCGCACCATCCTCGCCGATGTGCGCGCCCGCGGCGACCAGGCGGTCATCGACTACACCGCCCGCTTCGACCGCCTGCCGCTGACGCCCGAGACGCTCGCCGTCGGCGAGGCCGAGTTTGCGGCCGCCGAGCTCGCCGTCGAGGACAAGACCCGCGCCGCGCTGACGCTGGCACGCGACCGCATCCGCGCCCATCACGAGCGCCAGAAGCCACAGGACGACCGCTATACCGATGCGCTCGGCGTCGAGCTCGGCTCGCGCTGGACGGCGATCGAGGCGGTCGGTCTCTATGTGCCGGGCGGCACCGCGTCCTATCCGAGTTCCGTGCTGATGAACGCCGTGCCGGCCAAGGTCGCGGGCGTCGACCGCGTCGTCATGGTCGTCCCGACGCCGGACGGCGTCGTCAATCCGCTCGTCCTCGTCGCGGCGAAGCTCGCCGGCGTCGACGAGCTCTACCGGATCGGCGGGGCGCAGGCGATCGGCGCGCTGGCCTATGGCACGGCCACCATCCCCCCCGTCTACAAGATCGTGGGCCCCGGCAACGCCTATGTCGCCGCGGCGAAGCGGCAGGTGTTCGGCACGGTCGGCATCGACATGATGGCGGGCCCCTCCGAGGTGCTGATCCTCGCCGACGGCGCGAACGACCCCGACTGGCTGGCGGCGGACCTGCTGGCGCAGGCCGAGCACGACACGGCCGCGCAGGCCATGATCATGACCGACGACGCGGCGCTCGCCGATGCCGTCGAGGCGGCCGTCGAGCGGCAGCTGAAGACGCTGCCGCGCGGCGAGACGGCCGCGGCGAGCTGGCGCGACTTCGGCGCGGTGATCGTGGTGGACGACCTCGAGGCCGCGCTGCCGCTCGCCAACCGCATCGCGCCGGAGCATCTCGAAATCGCCGTCGCCGATCCCGAGCCGCTGCTCGCCGGTGTTCGCAATGCCGGCGCCATCTTCATCGGCCGCTCGACGCCGGAGGTGATCGGCGACTATGTCGGCGGCTCCAACCACGTGCTGCCGACGGCGCGCTCGGCCCGGTTCTCGTCGGGCCTGTCGGTGCTCGACTTCATGAAGCGGACCTCGATCCTGCGCACCGGCCCGGAGCAGCTCCGCGCGCTCGGTCCGGCGGCGATCACGCTTGCGGAGGCCGAGGGGCTCGGCGCCCATGCCCGCTCGGTGGCGATCCGGCTCAATCTGTAGCAGGATCGGCGAGCGGCGCCGGAGAGGCGCGTCCGAGGGAGCGTCCGGCGATGGCGGAGGACAACGGAGGCGAAGCGGGACGGCTCGTCGCGGTCGAGCTCGACCCGGGCTCCATCGGGCGCTCGACGGCCGATGTCGAGCATGAGCGGCGCATCGCGATCTACGATCTCGTGGAGGACAACCGCTTCGTCCTGCCCGGCCATGCGGCGGGCGAGTATCGCCTGCATCTCGCCGTGCGTGACAACCGCCTCGTTTTTGACATCCGCGATGCCGAAGACCGGCCGCTCGTGCTGCACCTCCTGTCGCTGACGCCGCTCCGCCGCATCGTGCGCGACTATTTCACGATCTGCGACAGCTACTACGCCGCCATCCGGACCGCGACGCCGAGCCAGATCGAGACGATCGACATGGGCCGGCGCGGCGTCCACGACGAGGGCTCGAAACTCCTGATGGAGCGGCTCGCCGGCAAGATCATGGTCGATTTCGAGACCGCGCGCCGCCTGTTCACGCTCGTCTGCGCGCTGCACTGGAAAGGCTGAGGCTTGGACGCCGCACCGCCGCCGAGCCCCGACCCCGGCACGGCGGCGCGCCCGCCGCGGTCCGTGCTCTTCATGTGCGGCATGAACAGCGTCCGCTCGCCGATGGGCGCCGCTTTGATGCGGCGGCTTTTCCCGCGCGGGCTCTATGTCGCCTCGGCGGGCGTGCGCAAGGGTGAGGCCGACCCCTTCACCACCGCGGTCATGGACGAGCAGGGTATCGATCTCACGCGCCACCGGCCGCAGACGATCGAGGACCTCGAGGACACGAATTTCGACGTCGTGATCACGCTGTCGCCGGAGGCGCATCACCGGGCGCTGGAACTGACGCGCAGCATGGCGGTCAGCGTCGAATACTGGCCGACCCCCGACCCGACGCTCGTCAGCGGCAGCCGCGAGCAGATCCTCGAAGCCTATCGCGCGGTGCGCGACCAGCTTGCCGAGCGGATCAAGGCGCGCTTCGGCTGGACGCCGACGGGCAACTGAGCGCTTCGCAAGCGGCGCCGACTTCTCTGGAGCCTTTCCTGGCTTCCTGGGATCGCTCTGTTTCTCCACTGGCGCGCGCGATCCGCAAGGAGGGTGCCGCAGCCCGATGCCTTTGCATCGGGCAAGGCAGCCGGCACAGCGGGCGCCCGCCAGCGGAAAACCCGAAGGGCCGTCCTGACCCGGGCCAAATTCTTCGGTCTTCGTCTCGGCCGTACCCCGGCTACGGCCGTCGCCAAAGCCCTCGACCTTGGCCCGGATCAGGACGGCAGAGCGCTTCCAGCAAGCCAGGAAAGGCTCTAGAGACTGTCGGGACCATGTCCGGAACGACCATGACAGTGACGCCCAACGCCTCGAAGCCCAAGGCCCCGACGCCGAAGCTTCTGCTCGCCTCCGCCAGCCCGCGCCGGCTTCAGCTCCTCGCGCAGGCCGGCATCGAGCCGGACGGGCTGCTGCCGGCCTCGCTCGACGAGACGCCCCTCAAGAACGAACTGCCGCGCAGCCTCGCCAAGCGCCTCGCGCGGGCAAAGGCCGAGGCGGCTCTGGCGGTCGCGGCGAAGGACCCATCGATGGCCGGCGCCTATCTCCTTGCCGCCGACACGGTGGTCGCGGTCGGCCGCCGCATCCTGCCCAAGGCCGAGTTCGAGGACGAGGCGGCGGACTGCCTGCTGCTCCTCTCGGGCCGCTCGCACCATGTCTATACGGCGATCGCGCTCGCGACGCCGAAGGGCACGATCCGCGTGCGGCTGGTCGAGACCAAGGTCCGCTTCAAGCGTCTTTCGCGGGCCGAGGCGGATGCCTATCTGAAGTCGGGGGAGTGGCGCGGCAAGGCGGGCGGCTATGCCATCCAGGGCCTCGCCGGCGGCTTCGTGGTGAAGCTGGTCGGTTCCTATACGGGCGTGGTCGGCCTGCCGCTCTTCGAAACCATGACGATGCTCGAGGGAGAGGGGTTCCCGACGCGCAAGGGCTGGATCGATCCGGCCTGAGACGCGACGTTCCCGCTGAAAGCCATATGACCGACGAGACCAAGCCGGCGCGCGCCGCCGAAATCCTCCCGCTCCGGGCCAAGCGCCCCTGTCCGATCTGCGGTCGCGATTCGCAGCGCGACGCCTATCCGTTCTGCTCGAAGCGCTGCAAGGATGTCGACCTGCACCGCTGGCTGAGCAATTCCTATGCGATCCCCGCCGTGGAGACGGAGGAGAGCGCCTTGGCCTCCGACGACGATTCGCCGGCTGACCAGGGCGGCCGCTACGAGAGCTGACGCCGCGCCATCCACAGGCCGCTTTCGCCCTCTGGACAGCCCCCGCCGCCTCCCCTATAAGGCCGCTGTTCCCGCGGCGCCAAGGCGCTTCGCGCGTGGGCCTGGGTAGCTCAGTTGGTAGAGCAGCGGATTGAAAATCCGCGTGTCGGTGGTTCGATTCCGCCCCCAGGCACCACCTATCTCCTCCCGATCCGACGAAAATCAGGCCAGGCTAGCCTCGTGTTCACAGACGCTGGGCGTTGAGCCGTTGTTGCGGTCTCAGCAGGCGTCGATGTCGCGCTTGAAGCCCTTGCCGCAGACATTCGGCTGGTTGTTCATCGTCTGGTAGATGCGCGAGTTCGGGTTGGCGGTGGTGCAGGCGGCGAGTGTCGGCATCGCGAATGCGAGGGCGCCGAGGAGAAGGACGATCCGCATGATGGCCTCCGGGTGATGCGGGCGGCGGGGCGATCGCGTCCGCCTGATCCCGCAACGCGCCAGCCCGTTCTCCGATCCGTGCAGCCTCTGGCGGCGCGCCGATCCGGGGTTCGGCCTGCAGTCGCGGCGGAGCACTCCGCCAGCGCAACCAGCGAAAGCAGGATCGCGGAGGGGGCGATGCCGGCCGTGACGACGCCGGCGGGCGTCCAGCGCGCCGTCCCCTGCGGTGGGACGGGTCTTACCGATCCTCAGGTCCCAGCTCGCCTGCATCTCGTCCGGACGGGAAGGAGGCATCGGCGCTTCCCCGCCTCGCTGGTCCGTGATCGCTGATCCCTCCCTCGATCTCGACAAATCCTGACTGAGCCCTGTCCCCGGCGCGAGTGGATCGCCGCACGGGTCCGGACCGCGCCGGATGGTGCCCGCCGGATGCGCTCGCACATGCCCGGCGATGCGACCTCGCCCTGATCGTCAGTCATCCGTCTCTCAAGCGCCCACCATCGCCGGTGCACGGCGCGCCGCGGCGGGAGAGAGCCTCCCTGCTCGCTTCGGACACATGACAAGAGATTGATCATGATCAACCCCACATTGCAGTTGCTGTATATTTCCCTTGCGAGTTCGCGACAGATGTTCGATCGATGGGTCAAACCTTGCGTGAGATCAAACACGCCTGCGGCTAACCTGCTTGCTTGAGATTTCCTGGCGCGCTCTCAGGAGGAGCAGTTGGACGAAGTCCACTTTCATCTCGTGTTCGATGGGCTGCTCCGCAGCGCAGCGATCTTCGCCGCGCTGATTATCTTTCTAGCTTATATCATCGCCCGGCTCGGTTCACACGACGTTCCCCTGCAGCGACTTGGGTGTGGTCTTGCCTTCGGGCTGTTCTCGGCTGTCTGCATGGTCTGGCCGATCGGAAGCGAAAACGGCTTCCTGCTCGACGTTCGCGCCGTGCCGCTGGTGCTGTCGGCGCCTTTCTTCGGGCTTCCGGCCGGGTTGCTCACCCTGGTGATCGCCGCCGGCTCCCGAGTCGCCCTTGGCGGGGCCGGCACGGCGCCCGGCGTTGCGGTCATCATCCTCGCCTTCTGCGGCAGCGCCATCGCGGCGCTCTGGCGCGGCTGGGGTCCGTCGGCGGCGTCGGAGCCCCGCAAGCCAGTCAGCCTCGGCATGGGCGTATTCCTCGCCATCTGGGCAACGGCAAGCATGGCGCTCCCATCGATTGTCAGCAGCCTTGACCAGGCCACCGCCTCAATCTCCTTCTTCGCGGCGACGAAGGCTGTCATAGCCGTCATCCCGCTTCTCACTTTCGTCGCCGCGCTCGTCCTCCTCCTCGAAGAGCGCCGGCTTGAGATGGAACGATCGATCCGCGAGAGCAACGATCGACTCGCCGGGATCATTGCCAACGTGCCGGGCGTGATCTATCGGCGGGTGTTTGGCGTCGACGGCCTGCCGCGTTTCCAGCTTGTCGCGGGCCGGGTGGATGAGGTGCTCGGCGTCTCTGCCGACGAGCTCATGAAGGACAGCAACGCCGTCATCACCAGGATCTTGCCGGATGACGAACCGCGCATCAGGTCGGCGATGGCAATCGCAATTCGGGAGCAGGGACCGTTTGACGAGGAATTCCGCTTTCGGCATCCCGATGGGACCATCCGCTGGCTACACGCCAAGTCACAGGTGAGGGAAGACCGCGGCGACGGCTCCGCCGACGGCATCTTCATGGACGTGACGCGGCTCCGGAAGGCGGAGGCGGCGGCGGTCAAGGCCAAGCAGCGCGCCGACTGGATCGCGGATCACGATGCGCTCACCGGTCTCACCGATCGCCTCGCCCTCATCCGCCGCGCGATGCAGGAAATGCAGGCCTCGCCGGAAGGGGTCACGCTTGTCCTGCTCGATCTCTCCGGATCGAAGGGCATCAACGAGCGGTTCGGCCATGCGATCGGCGACGCCCGCATCCTGATCGCCGCGCGCCGGATCGCCGGCCTGCTGCCGCCGGGCTTCGTCGCGCGCATGGCCGGCGATACATTCGGACTGCTGGTCACCGACGGACGCAGCGACGACGAGATCGCCAGCTTCGCGCAGCGCGCCCTGATCGTCCTCGGCGGCGCCGCGGAGATCGACGGAGCCGTTGTGCCGCTCGGCGCGCATTGCGGCTACGCGGTGATCGAAGGGCGGGGCAGTTCGATCGAGACGCTGGTGCGTTCGGCGGAGATCGCGCTCGAGGTCGCCCGCGAGCGCGACGACGGCTCGGCGATCCGCTATTCGGCCGCGATCGAGCATGAGCGGACGGAGCGGCAGCGCTTTGTCGACTCGCTGGCGAGCGCGATCGACATCGGCGCATTGACGCTCGTCTGGCAGCCGATCGTCGCCGCGGCCGATCGGACGATCGTCGGCCGAGAGGCGCTCTGCCGCTGGAACCGCCCCGGCGAGGGACCGGTTTCGCCCGACCGCTTCGCTGCGGCGGCCGAGCGGAGCGGCCTCTGGCAGCGGCTCGACCAGTATGTGCTGCGCAAGGCCTGCCAGGAAGCGGCGCGGCGGGACGATGGCGGCTGGATCTCGGTCAATGTGGCGTCGAGCTGGGTCGGCGAGGGCGATCTCGTCGCGATCGTCGCCGCGGCGCTGGCCGAAAGCCGCCTTCCGGCGGACCGCCTCTGGCTGGAATTCACGGAGCGGGTGGTCATCGACGAGCCCGATCGCGCCAGCGCGCTGCTCGCCGGGCTGCGCGAACTCGGCGTGCAGGTCGCGATCGACGACTTCGGAGCCGTCTATTCGTCCCTCTCCTACCTGCACCGCCTGCCGATCGCCAAGATCAAGCTTGACCGCGGCTTCGTCGAGGATCTGGAAATCGACATGCGCGCGCGAGCGATCGTCGATGCCGTGCTCGGGCTCTGTGCGCAGCTGTCGATCGACGTCGTCGCCGAGGGCGTCGAGACGGAAGGCCAACTGGCCTGGCTCAGGGCCCATGGCTGCCGATTCGCACAGGGCTACCTGATCGGCCGCCCCACGCCCGTTCACTAAGGCCGCCCCTCCCCTTCGGTCGCTGTCAGAGCGCACCCTCGTCGGCGAGCGACATCGTCTCCTGCACGACGCCGGAATTCGAGACGAGGCAGCGCCAGGGCGCCTTCTGCGGACCGACGCCGACGGTGACCTCTGAATTGGCCTGCGAGAAGATCATCGCGGTGATCGCGACCTGCGTGTTGTTGGTCACCTTGGCGACCGCCTTGAGGCAGGCATTGCGCGCCGCCTTGGGGACGCTCTGGTCCATGATGGCGCCGTGCGCCGCTTCGGCCGGCGCGGGTCCGCCGCCGGCCGGCGGATAGGCGCGGAATTTCGCGAGCTTGCCCTTCTTGTCGAAGCGGCACTGGAAGGACGTCACGTTATCGCCCGATGGCGGCGTCTGTCCGGTGACGATGGTCTGGCCCTGATAGGCTTCACCCGGCAGTGTCGTGACGAGATTGCGCCCGACCTTGAGACGCGTCGCCGCTTCCTTGGCACAGGCGTCTTCGAGCGAGCCGCCCGACGAAGCGGCGGATGCGACGGTTCCGCAAAGAGCGGCTGTGGCGGCGGCGACTCCGACAAGAATAGCCGTCACCCGACCTTTGATAGCTCGCATGTTCGTTTCCCCCGTTTGGATCGTCCGATCCGGCCCCGGCAGCTTCCCGCCGGTCGTCAGTCCCCATCCTGATCTAGCTCACGCCCCGCACGCGATCAGGGGGTCTTGACACGGAAAGCGGTTGAGCTAGACGTGAGTAAACGATAACCCAACGCGGAAACGCCAATCTCTATGTCTCGCGCCAAGGTCTCCCTGCAGGACATTGCCGGCCGGCTTGGCGTTTCCGTCAAGACCGTTTCCGGTGCGCTGCATGGCGACGGCTCGATCCGCATGTCGAGCGACACCCGTCAGCGCATCCGCGCGCTCGCCGAGGAGCTCGGCTATGTGCCGAACCTCGTGGCGCGGGGCATGCGGCGCGGCGTGATGCCGATCATCGGCATCGTCGCCGACGGGCTCATCACCCAGCCCTTCGCGACCGAGATCATGCGCGCCTTCGACAATTCCATGCGCGCCGACGGCCTGTCGGTGATCGTGACGTCGACCGGGAGCGGCCGGCCCGTCGAGGCGAGCATCGCCGAACTGCAGCGGCTGATGCCGCAGGCGATCGCCTACGCCACGATGTATCATCAGGTCGTCGAGCTGCCACCGGCAGCCCGCGACGCCGTCCGCCTGATGATCAACTGCCGCGACACGGAAGACACGATCCCCTCGCTGGTCCCGGCCGAGCGCGAGGCGGCGGCGACGATCACGCGCCATCTGATCGCCAGCGGCCGGCGGCGCATCGCCTTCATCAACCTGCCCGGCCTTCTGGCCGGCGAGCTGCGCGGCGCGGGCTTTCGCGACGCGCATGCGGCCGCGGGCCTCGCGGTCGACGAATCGCTCGTTCGGCCGGCGACGCGCGGCACCTATTCCGGCCAGGCGCGCAGCCTCGTCTTCGAACATGTCGCCGAGCTTTTCGGCCGGGCCGACCGTCCCGACGCGATCCTTTGCGGCAACGACCGCGTCGCGCTCGAGGTCTATGGCGCGTTGCGCCGCCACGACCTCGCGATCCCGGACGACGTCGCTGTCGCGAGCTTCGACAATCAGGTGGAGATCGCCGCGAGGCTCGATCCCCCGCTCACCACGATGGCGCTGCCGCACCGGGCCATGGGCCGGCGCGCCGCCGAGATCCTCGCCGGGCATGAGGCGCCGGCTGAGGCCGTCGAGGAGATTCCGTTCCGCTTCGTCGAACGCGCTTCGGTGTGAAGCGCCGCGGACCGGCTGCATGAGGGAGAGGAAGTCAATGTCACGGATGGGTAATCGTTTACTGCGCCTGACGGCGCTCACCACGGCGCTCGGCGCCGGCCTCGCCGGCCTTTCGGCGGCCGAGGCGGCCACCCTGAAGCTCATGTTCCAGGGCGACCCCTATGAGGTGAAGATCATCACCGACACGGCGAAGAAGTTCGAGGCGGCCAATCCCGGCACGACCATCGAGCTGATCAACACGCCGCACGACGCCTATAACGAGAAGGTCGGCGCGGCGGTCTCCGCCAATGCCCTGCCCGACATCATGGAGCTCGATGCGCCGTTCCTGGCCAATTATGTCTGGTCCGGATTCATCCAGCCGATCGCTCCCTTCATCGACAAGGCGGTGCTCGACGACATGACGGCGTCGAACGTCTCGCAGGGGACCTATCCGGTCGACAAGCAGCTCTATGCCGTCGCGCTCGTCGATTCGACCGTCGCGCTCTATGCGAGCCGCAAGCAGCTGACCGACCTCGGCGTCCGCATCCCGACCTCGGTCGAGGACGCCTGGACCAAGGACGAGTTCGAAGCGCTGCTCGAGAAGCTCTCGACGACACCGGGCGTGAAGTGGCCGATCGACCTTTTCCGCTCCTACGGCACCAAGACCGAATGGATCACCTATGCCTATGAGCCGGTGCTCGAATCCTTCGGCTGCGACCTGATCGACCGCACGACCTGGAAGGCCGAGGGTACGCTCGACGGCGATACCTGCGTCGAGGCTGCGAAGATGATGCAGAGCTGGGTGCAGAAGGGCTGGGTCGTGCCGCAGTCGGCGGGCGGCAACCAGTTCTATGCCGAAGGCCGGCCGGCCGCGCTCGCCTGGGGCGGGCACTGGTTCTATGCCGAAGCGAAGGCCCAGATGGGCGACGACGTCGTCGTGGTGCCGCTGCCGAAATTCGGCGAGAAGAGCGCCAGCCCGAACGGCACCTGGATCTACGCGATCACCAAGAACGCCTCGGATCCGGCGCTGGCCGGCAAGTTCCTGTCCTTCATGCTGCAGGACCCCGACTATCGCGCCGCCTATCGCGAGCATGCCGGCTTCCCGGGCCTGAAATCCTTCGCGGCGGATTCGCCCCTCTATGCGCCGGGCGGCGCCATGGCGCTCGCCTTCGAGCAGGCCTCGAAGAGCGCCGTGCCGCGTCCTCCGCATCCGGCCTATCCGACCATCACCCTCGCCTTCCAGAAGGCGATGAACAACATCTTCGACGGCGCCGACGCCAAGGACGAGCTCTCCAAGGCCGCCAAGGAAATCGACGCCGATATCGAGGACAATGACGGCTATCCGCCCTTCGGCGGCAACTGAGCCTGACGAGCGGGCCGCGCCGGCGCCTCGGCGCGGCCCATTCCAAACCGGGAGGAATCCATGTCGATCGATGCGGTGCCCGCCGGTGGCGCGGGCCGGCGCGGCGCGCTGTTCGGCGGACGGGTGCAGGAAGCGGCGATGCTGCTGCCGGCGCTCGCACTCATCGCCGTCTTCCTGCTGCTGCCCTTCCTGTCCTCGTTCCGGATCGCGCTCACCAATGAGCGGTTGATCCCGCGGCCGGTGCCGCCGCGCTTCGTCGGGCTCGACAATTTCCAGAATATCCTGTCCGACCACGAGTTCTGGGTCGCGCTCTGGAACGTTGCCCGCTTCACCTTGATGGTTCTGCCGGTGCAATGCGGCTTCGCGCTCGCCGTGGCGCTGATCCTCAACACCAAGCTGCCGTTCCGCAACGTCTTCCGCGGCCTGTTCTTCCTGCCGGCGATCACCTCGATGGTCGTCGTCTGCGTCATCTGGGCGACGCTGTTCCAGTATCCGACCGGTCCCTTCAACCAGATCCTCTCGGTGCTCTCCTTCGGCATGGCCGGCCCGATCGACTGGCTGGGCGATCCGCGCTTCGCGATGCCGGCGCTGGTGCTTCTTTCGGCCTGGCAGGCCTACGGATTCCAGATGATCGTCTATCTGGCGGGGCTCCAGGGCATTCCGGAATCGCTCTACGAGGCGGCCGAACTCGACGGCGCCAATCGCTGGCAGCGCTTCTGGCACGTCACCATGCCCTCGCTTCGCCAGACGCATATCTTCGTGCTCATCATCACGACCATCCAGGCGTTCAAGCTGTTCACGCAGGTGAACATCCTGACCCAGGGGGGCCCGCGCGGCACGACGGACACCGTGGTCCACTACATGTTCACGGCCGGCTTCGTGAACCAGCGGCTCGGCCTCGCCTCCGCCGTCGCCATCATCCTCTTCTTCATCGTTCTCATCGTCTCGCTGGTGCAGCGCTTCGTGGTGAGGGACCGCAAATGACCTCGATCTCGCATCCCGCCACCCTCGCCCCGGCTCCTTCGCGGCCCGTGCCGCGCGACTGGAGCCGCGTCATCGCGGTCGTCGCGGTCTCCATCCTCGCCCTCGTCGTCATCTCGCCGCTGTTCCTGCTGGCGGTGGCGAGCCTGAAGCCGGACCGCTTCCAGATCCTCGCCGACATGGGCTCGTTCCGCGCCTTCTGGGTCTCCGATCCGTCGCTGCAGAATTTCCGCGACGTCTGGACCTTCTCCGGCGCCCTGCCTTTCGGCCGCTACCTGCTGAATTCTCTGATCATCCTGTTCGTGACCGTGCTGGGCGGCGTGTTCCTGAACTCGATGGCCGCCTTCGTGCTAGCCTGGGGGCGGTTGCCCGGCCGCGCGGTGATCCTGACGGCGCTCATCGCGCTCTATATCGTCCCGCAGGAATCGATCGTCCTGCCGCTGCTCACCATCGTGAACCGCGTCGGGCTCTCCGACAGCTTCGCGGCGCAGATCCTGCCGTTCATGGCGAGCCCGCTCTACATCTTCCTGATCTACCAGTTCTTCATCCAGGTGCCGCGCGACATCTACGACGCGGCGACCGTCGACGGCGCGGGGCCGTTCCGCATCTACTGGTCGGTGTTCCTGCCCATCAGCCTGCCGGTCCTCGCGACCGTCGCGATCCTGCTCGGCATCGAGACGTGGAACCAGTATCTGTGGCCGCTGATGGTGACGCAGACCGATCGCGCGCGGCCGATCTCGGTCGGCATCGCCTCGTTCTTCGGCCATGACAGCGTCTACTGGAACAGCGCCATGGCCGCCTCGGTCATGATGATGATCCCGGTCCTCATCTTCTATCTGGCGTTCCAGCGTTGGTTCGTCAGCTCCTTCATCTCCTCGGCCGTCAAGGGCTGATGCCGCAACAAGGGACGACGTCCATGAAGATCGATCTCGCCGTCCGCCAGGGCGAAACCCTGCATGTCTTCCAGAAGCCCCTCGGCGCGGCGGCCGCCTCGCGCGTGACGCTGACGACGGCCGGCGGCGGGACGATCGTCCTCGCCGGCCCGCGCTCGGACGACTTCACGCGCAGCGAGGCGGCGGACCTCGCGGATGGCCCCGCGGTTCTGGAATTCGACGAGGCAGCGACGGCGGTGTCGCTCGTCTATGCCTTCGATCCGGCGCGCGTCATCGACGAAGGCATCCGCACGCTCTTCACCACGGAGCGCAACCGCCAGGTCTCGCCCCGCTACCGGCTGCATCTCGCGCCGCCCTTCGGCTGGATGAACGATCCGAACGGCCTCTCCGAGGTCGGCGGGCGCATGCACCTCTTCTACCAGCACTATCCGCACAGCCTGCGTTGGAACACGATGCACTGGGGCCATGCGGCGTCGCGCAACGGCATCCACTGGGCCGACCAGCCGATCTTCCTGCTGCCGCGGGCCGAGCTTCTCGCCTCCGACGCCAAGGTCGGCGGCGTCTTCTCCGGCTCGGCCGTGCCGGCGGCGGACGGCTCGCTGCGCGTCTTCTACACCGACCGCGAGGACGACCGCACGCCGAACTGGGAATGGCAAATGACCGCCGTCTCGACCGATCTCCTCGCGCCGGGTGCGGCCACGGCGGTGGTGACGGAAACGCCCGACCTTCCCGGATACCGCAAGGATTTCCGCGACCCCTATGTCTTCAAGGGACCGGACGGCCGCTGGAAGATGCTGCTCGGCGGCGGCGACGACCAGGCCGCGCTGGTGCTGCTCTATGAAAGCGACAGTGCCGACGGCGCCGAGGGCTGGCGCTTCGTGGGCGTGTTGCACAGCGAGCCGACCACGCAGAAGCTGCCCGCGGAATGCCCCTGCATGGTGGCGCTCGACGGCGAGGGCGACGGTCTCTTCGTGCTGATCTTCGGCATGCTCGGCTCGCGCGACGAGGTGAGCCGCCGCCGCAACATGACCATCGCGCTCACCGGCCGCTTCGACGGCGCGCGCTTCACGCCGATCCGCCGCGACGAACTCGACCACGGCACCGACTGCTACGCCTTCCAGGGCATCGCCGGCGCCAATGGTCCATTCGGCATCTCATGGGCGGCCAACTGGACCGACGTGTTCAAGGAGCACGACTTCCCGAGCTGCATGACCTTCCCGCGCCGGCTCGTCTGGCAGGAGGGGGCGCTGTCGACGCCGCCCATCGAAGCGGTCGCCGAGCTGCGCCTGCCGCAGCCGCCTCGCCCGCTGACCGCCGATGGAAGCGCGATGCCGCTCGCCGATGGGCTCGGCGAGATCGAAATCGAAATCGGCGAACCCGGCGCACCCTTCCGCCTCGCCTTCGACCATCCGACGTTCGGCGTCGCGCTCGATTATGACGGCGACAAGCTGGAGCTCGACTTCGTGCCGCCGGGCAAGCGCCCCTCGCCGCGCTATTTCGTCGAGGACGTCCGCCCGACGACGCTGCGAATGTTCGTCGATGTCGGATTGATCGAGATTTATGTTGATAATGGTCGGTTTTGTTTCACCAAACGCATCGACAGCGACGAGCCCGTTTCCGCGATCCGCCTGGACGCGCCGGTCGCCGCGGCGACCGGCCGGCTGTACGATCTGAGGCCGCTTCGCTGAAGCAAGGGCCACTCTCAGGCTCGGCCCCTGCTGCCGGCGACAGTTACGCCGGCTTGCGCCTTCGCTTGAAGCGCGCGGTGATCCGAGCCGTGACCTCGGCCAATTCCTTGAGGCCGAACAGCCGGGCCAGCAGCGCATAGAAAGCGATGCCGGCAAGGGAGAGCATGGCGCCGCGCAGCAGGACGACGCCGATTCCGAGCCCCGGCAGCCAGTCGACGAGAACCGTCCTGAAGGCAAGGCCCGCGGCGATCGCGATCGCCGCGGCCGCGCCGGCGCGGGCCGCGCCGTCGAGCATGCCGGCCTCCTTCGGCAGCACCTGGCCGCGCGCCCTCGCCTCGCGCTCGAAGCGGCGGCGCTGCATGAAGCCGAGCACCAGCACATAGGCGAGAATCGCCACGGAACTGGCGATCGCGAGCCCGACCGCGCCGGCCTGCTGGCGAAGGACGACATAGAGCGGGATCAACACGATCGTCGCGATGGTGCCGATGATCGTCGGCATCCAGGTGCTGCCGAGGGCGTAGAAGCCGCGGCCGATCAGCGTCTGCGCCGCCCAGCCGCACAGGCCGATCGACATGAAAGAGAGCACGGTCGCCGTGGCGGCGGCGTCGGTAGGCGTGAAGCGGCTCGCGAAGGCGCCCCATATCAGATAGACGGCCTCGAAGCCCGCGAGCGTGATCGCCACCTCGGCCGCGAAGGTCGCGACCAGCATGAGGCGAACCGCATGGACGAGCACGCCATAGGCCTCGTCGATGCGGCCGCTGGCGACCGTACGCGACAGCGTCGGATAGGAGGCGACGCCGAGCGCCATCCCGAAGACGCCGATCGGTACATTCATCAGCGTGCGCGCATATTGCAGATAGGAGAGGTCGCCCGCCGGCAGGAAAGACGCCTGGTTCTTGATGATCCACTGGTCGACGAGGACGATCGAGAAGCCGAGCATGATCGGCAGCGACAGGAAGAGGTAGCGGCCGAGATCGGGATTGCGGAACGACAGCGTCGGATGCCAGCGCATGCCATGGCGGAGGCAGCCATAGAGCGGCATGCCGAATGGCCCGACGATCGAGCCGACCAGCACGCCCCAGGCGAAGCCGTCGGCGCCCAAGCCGAACGTGGCGCCGAGCAGTCCGCCGAGGATGATGCCGACCGAATAGACCAGCGGCGCGGTTGCCGGCAGCGCATGGCGGTCCTGCGCCTGCAGCGTCGCCGAGAGAAGGCCGCCGACGATGTGGAAGAACTGTGCCGGCAGGATGATGCGCATGAGGCGCACCAGCGTGTCGATCTCCCCCGCCTCGGTGAAGCCCGGCGCGACGATGCCGGCGAGCGGCCGCGCGAACACCATCATCAGCACGATGCCAAGAGTCCCGACAACGGCGATGAAGTTGGCGATGACGCTGAAGGCACGCCAGCCGCCGTCCTCGTCGCCCTTCTGCAGGTGCTCGAGAAAAATCGGAATGAAGACGATCGAGAGCGCGCCGGCGGCGAGCAGGTAGTTGAGGAAGTCCGGCAACGTGAAGGAGGCGAAATAGAGATCCGCCTCGCGGCTCGCGCCGAGCGTTCGTCCGACGATCTGCTCGCGGACGAGGCCGATGATGCGCGACAGGAAGATCGAGGCGCCCCAGATCGCCGACGCGATGGCGATCGTGCGGTTGCGGCTGTTGGCGGCGGGCGGCGAATCGGCCAATCGGTGAACCCCGGCGAGATGTCGGGGTCTTTTCCGGTCGCCGACAGGCAAAAGCAAGGCCGCCGACCGTCACAGGGTTGACGTGGCCCGGCTGGGCCGGCCTGTCTGCCGCCGGGTGGCGTCGCGCTCCCGCGCCATCTCGCTCAGCCCTTGGACAGGCGGCGGGCATTGGCGCGCACACGGCGGCGATAGCCGCGCACCACAGCCAGCTGCGATTGACCCATCATCAGTGCGGCCATGGCCTGCTCGGCGGCGTCAACCTTCTCGAAGACCATCCGACGCGCCTCGGTCATGGCACCGGCATCGCTGCGTGCGAGCCGGGCGGTCCGCAACATGATCACCTCCTGCGACTCGAGGGCGAGGAGCGTCCACTGCTGGAAGATGGAGAACATATGGTCCTTTCGCGCCCCGTGATCGGAGCAGCCGGGCAACGCCCGAGCCTCCGCCCGGTTGCAGGATGACGGCGAAGGCGGGGACGCGCGCGAGCCACCCATCCGGCGAACCGGACCCCCGAGACGGCCGCGCTGCGTCCCCGCGCAATTCCATATCAGGCTTCGCAGAGGGCTGTTTGTCCTTTTGCGACAGCGCGATGCGCTTCAACCCCCGAGAACGGCAGCCAGCAGCGAGAGGAACGAGGCGACAAGGAACAGGGCCGCGAGTGCGATCATCAATGCGACCGATACCCTGGGCGCCATGCGGTCGAAATCGCTGAGACCTTCATCGACAGCGTCGTCGAACCCGGCGGCGAGACGGGGCCGAAAGCGGCGTGGGATGTCCGCCCTCTCCCCGTCCCGCCGCCGGATGTCCGCCTGGCGACGCACGGCGGAAAGTGGAGGCGAGGCTTCGATCTCCACCCCGCCGCACCAGGCGAACCCCCGAGTTCTTCCGATGTCGAGCATGTCGACGCTCCACTTCACTCAAGCCGGCCAATGCCGTCACATCCTTATGTGTGGGAATTTTTCCCACGTCAAGTAGAGCGATAAAAGCAGTCGCCCGCCGCTGGAAGGCGGCGGGCGACGCGAACCGTCAGGCGCAAGGGGCTTGAGGAGGGATCAGCCCTTCACAGCGCCGGCGGTCATTCCGACCACGATCTGGCGGTTGAAGAACAGGAAGACGATCAGCGGCGGGATCGTGATGATCAGGATGTTCATGAAGAGCAGATTGTAGGACGTATCGAACATGCTCTGGAAATTGTAGAGCGTCAGCTGAACGGTGACGTTCTGCTTGCCGGGCAGATAGTAGAGCGGGTTGGTGAAGTCGTTGAAGATCGCCACGGACTGCACGACGATGACGGTGATGATGACCGGCTTCAGAAGCGGCAGAATTATGCGGAAGAAGAGATCGAGCGGCCCGGCACCGTCGATGATCGCCGCCTCGTCGATCTCGCGCGGGATCGTGGAGACGAAGGCGCGGAAGAGCAGCACGCTGAAGGCGAGACCGTAGGCGACCTCGATCAGGATCATGCCGTGCAGCGTCTTGAAAAGGCCAAGCCCCTGCAGCGTCCAGATCGTCGGAACGACGGCCGGCGGCATGATGAGGCCGGCGAGAACCAGGAAATTGGCGACGCCGGTCCAGACCGAGGGCCGGCGCTGCATGACGAAGCCCACCATCGCGCCCAGCACGACCAGCAAGGTCACGCTCGCCACCGTCAGGATGGTCGAGTTGATGAGCGCGGTGATCAGCATGTAGTCGCGCGCCTTTACCACCTCGACCAGATTGCTCCAGAAGTGGAAGGAAGTCGGCCAGGAGAAGTCGCGCAGCGAGGCCTGCTGCTTGTCCTTCAGGGCCGTGATCAGGATGAAGGCGAAGGGCACGATGAAGATGACGATCGAGCCGAGGATCGCCGCCGCGCCGATCAGCGTTCCGCCGCGGTTCCTCATCGGGCAACCTCCCTGCGATTGAGCACGGCCGAGAGCGGCACGACGATGAGCGCGACAAGGACGAACAGCACGACGTTGCCGGCGGTGGAGAGGCCATAGAAGCCGGCTTGGTACTGCTTGTAGATCACCGAGGCGATGACGTCGGAGGTGAAGCCGGGTCCGCCGCGCGTCATCGACCAGATGAGATCGAAGGAGCGCAGGCCGCCGATCAGCGACAGGATCACGACGGTGACGGTCGCCGGGCGCGCCAGCGGCAGCGTCACGTTCCAGAAGCGCTGGAACGCCCCGGCACCGTCGATCAGCGCCGCTTCGTAATAGTCGCGCGGGATCGAGACGATGCCAGCGATATAGATGACCGTCGCGAGGCCGACGCCTTTCCAGACATCGACCAGAGCCACCGAGAGCAGCGCAAAGCGCGGATCCGTCAGCCAGCCTGGCCCCTCGATGCCGATGGCCGCCAGCGACTGGTTGATGAGGCCGCCGGTGGGGTGCATCAGCACGGTGAAGGTGATGCCGACGCCGACCGTGGAAACGAGCACCGGAAAGAACACGACCGAACGCAGATAGTCGCGGCCGATGATCTCGGAGGTGAGCAGGACGCCGAGCAGCAGCCCGAGCACCACCTTCAGCCCCGACGTCACCACCGCATAGATCAGCGTGTTGACGAGGCCCTGGATGAGGAAGGGCTCGCGGAAGAACTGGCGGAAATTGTCGAGGCCGATGAAGGTCGCTTCGGATAGCGTCCAGCGCGTCAGGCTGAAGAACAGCGATGCGATGGTCGGAAACAGGAACAGCACCGCATAGATGACGGCGGCCGGAAGGTAGAACCAGTTCGGATAGACCGTCCGGACGGCGCGTCGACGGACACGGTCGGCGCCGATCGCGGGGCTGGCGGCAAGGCTGGTCATTGTCGACGCTCCTCCCGGCGGGATGGGGCCGGCGCATGCGCGCCGGCCTTTGTTAGGCGTCAGGAACGGCCTACCAGCCGGGCAGGCCGAGCTGCTGCGCCTGCTTCTTGACGTCCTCGTCATAGAGCGCCGCGCCCTCGGCCGGCGAGCGGATGCCCGAGCCGACCTCGACCGTGATCTGCTCGAGCGAAGGCCCCTTGACCGGCGAAACGAATTCGAGCGCCGGAGCGGCTGCGCCCGCCTTGTCGAAATAGGCCTGGAGGTCGGACACCATGGGCGGCACGTCGGCCGGCAGCGCGCAGGACTTCACGAGATAGGGCCCCGTGGCGCCGACCGCCGCGGTCTGCAGGTCGCACGCCTCCTTCGAGGCGATGAAGGCGACGAGCTTCTTGGCCGCGTCGACATGCTCGCTCTCGTTGGAGATGTAGATGCCCGGCGGCATCCAGGCGGTGAGGCCGTTCTTCGCGGCGTCGTCGCCCGGCAGGGCGAAGAAGCCGATATCCTTGACCGCGTCGGGATTGGCCGTCTGGATCGCGCCGAGCGCGAAGGTCAGCATCGGGTAGTGGGCGCCCTCGCCCGAGGCGAGCATTCTGAGGCCGTCGTCGAAGGTCGCGGCGCCGAAATCCTTGTTGAGATGGCCGGCCTTGAAGACCTCCGCCTGATGCTCGAAGCCTTTCAGCGCCGCCGGTGTCGTCGCGAACTTCGCCTTGTTGGCCGTGTAGTCCTCGGCGAAGCTCGGCACAGCCGCCTGGACGTTGAAGAAGTCGCCGAGCACGAAGAGCTGGCTGGTCCAGGTATCCTTGAAGGTCTGGATCACCGGCACCTTGCCGGCCGCCTTGATCTTCTCGTTGTTGGCCATGAACTCGGCCCAGGTCTTCGGCACCTGGAGCCCGAGATCGGCATAGAGCTTCTTGTTGTAGAGGACGCCGCCGCCCATCGCGGTCTGGAACGGCGCGCCATAGAGCTTGCCGCCGGCCGTGACGACGTTCTGGAACGCCGGCTGGATGTCGGCCTGCCAGGGCTCGGCGGTCAGGTCGACCATGTATTTCTGCGGATTGATCTGCTGGAACAGCGATCCCGAATTGTAGAGGAAGACATCGCCGATCTCGCCGGTCGAAAGGCGGGTCTTGACGATGTTGTCACCGTCACCGCCGCCGGGGCGAGTCTCGATATCGACCTTGATGTCAGGATTGGCCGCCATGAAGGCCTCGACGACCTTCTCGGCCGCCGCGACCGTCTGCGGACCGTTGTCAATGAGGAAGCTCAGCGTCACCTCCTCGGCGAGCGCGGGCCCAGACACCATGGCGGCAAGCGCAAGACCGGCGCCGGCCGAGAGCGCCGCAAGGCGCATCCTGTGAGCAGTCATCACGTTTCCTCCTCCTTGCGCCCGCGTTTCGCGAGGCGCTCCTCCTCGTTCCCGCCGGCGCCTCCCCGCGCCGGCGAACCTCATGCGATGCGGAACGTCACCTCATGCGTTCCTGCGGCGAGCGGCACCCGTGCGCCCTCCTCCGGCGTCGCGACCGATGCGCCGTCCACGGCGGCATCGCGATAGCCGGGCCGCAGCACCAGCGTCGCCTCCGCGCCGGACGGCACGGTGACGCGATAGCGGACCCGATCGCCCTCGACCGACCAGCCGGCCTCGATGCGGCCGGCGGCGGAATCGTGCTGCGCGCTGACGGGGCCGAGGCGCGGCCAGACGAGCGGCTCGAAGACGATGTGGCGGAAGCCGGGCTTCTCGGGATCGGGCCTGAAGCCGGCGGCCTGCTCGAACAGGAACTGGCAGACGGCGCCATAGGCGTAGTGGTTGTAGGAGTTCATCGCCGGGTCGAAGGGCGTGCCGTCCTCGCGGATCGCATCCCATCGCTCCCAGATCGTGGTGGCCCCGTTCTTCACCTGGTAGAGCCAGCCCGGAACGCCTTCCTGAAGGAAGACTTCTTCCGCAAGCGCCGCCTCGCCGGCCTTGACGAGAGCGGGGAGCAGGGCCGGCGTGCCGATGAAGCCGGTGCCGATCCGACCGCCCGCCCGGGCGATCGTCGCCTTGAAATAGTCGATCGCCGCAGGAAGCTGCGCCTCGGGAATGAGGTCGTGCAGGATCGCCAGAGCATAGGAGGTCTGGTCGTCATAGACGAGGCGACCGGACGGCGCGATGAACTCCGTGGCGAAAGCCGCCTTCACCGCGTCGGCCATTGCCGACATCCGCGCCTCGACGGCGGTATCGCCGACGACGCGGGCGACGCGGGCCGTCAGGCGCGACGAGATATAGAGATAGATCGTCGCCGCGGCGTCGTCGCCGATGGTCGGCAACGGCTTCTCGCTCGGCCCCTTCGGCTGCAGCCAGTCACCGAAGGTGAAGCCCCGAGAACCCCAGGGCCGCGGCGGCCTGACGATGGGCGCATTGCTGATCGACCAGATGAAATCGACCCATTTCACCATGGCCGGCAGCGTCTCGGCGAGGATATCGCGGTCGCCGTAGTGCTCGTAGAGCGTCCATGGCACGATGCAGATGGCGTCGCCCCATCCCGTCGAGCCGAAGAAGCCGGGATAGGCGTCGGGCCGCATCCGCGTCGGATCGGGCACGACATGGGCGATCGCGCCATCCTCGCGCTGGTCGGCCATGACGTCGCGCAGCCACTTCACCCAGAAGCTGTGGCTCTCATGGAGATAGCAGGCGGTGGGGGCGAAGACCTGCGCGTCGCCCGTCCAGCCGAGGCGTTCGTCGCGCTGCGGGCAGTCGGTCGGCACCTCGATGAAGTTGGAGCGCTGCGACCAGATCGTGTTCTGGACGAGGCGGCTCACCAGCGGATTGCCGCTGGTGAAATCGCCCGCTGGCGTCACGGCCGAGGTGATCGGCACCGAGACGATCTCGAGGATCTCGGCATGACCCGCGACCGTCACGCGGGCATAGCGGAAGCCCTGGAAGGTGAAGATCGGCCGATAGCTCTCCTCGCCCTCGCCCTTCAGCACATATTCGACGCGGGCCGGCGCGCTGCGATAGTTGGTATTGTCGAGATTGCGCTTCTGATCGAGAATCTCGGCATGCTCGACGATGATCTCGGCGCCGCGTTCGCCGCGCACGCGGAAGGCGACGTAGCCGCCGCAATTCTGGCCGAAATCGTAGAGGCGCCGGCCCTCGGCGTCCTCCCAGGCATCGACCGGCGACAGGGGCGCGAGCTCGCGGACGCCGCCGGTCTCGTAGGCGACGAGGCGGGCGGCATCGAAGGGAAGCGCCGCGCTGCCCGAGATCGCCTTCAGCTCGTCGAGGCGGGCGTCGTAGATCTCGCCGAAATAGATGCCGCTCTTGAGCACCGGCAGGAGGCCGCTCTCCCAGGTGGCGTCGGTCGCGAGCAGCAGCGGCGCATCGCCGCCGGGCCCGGCCCGGAGCTCGGCAATGGCGGCGATCCGGTCGCCCCAGGTGTTGTAGAGCGCATGCTGCTTTGCCCACATCATCTGCGAGCGATACCAACCATCGGCGAGCCAGATGTCGATGACGTTCTCGCCGGCGACGAGAAGATCGGCGACGTCGTAGGACTGGTAGGAGAGCCGCTTGTCATAGGCGGTCCAGCCCGGCGTCAGCAGGTCCTCGCCCACCCGATTGCCGTTGATGAAGGCGCGGTAGAGCCCCAGGGCGCTGATATGGAGCGTCTCGCCGCCGCCGACGCCGGACAGCGTGAAGCGCCGGCGCAGGAAGGACGCCTGCGTGCCGACGCCGGCATCGGTGAGCGGGCGGATCATCTGCGCCGTCCAGCGGATCGCGTCCGGACGGGCAGCCTCTATCGCCGCATGCGGGGGCATGGCGTCGTGCATCTCTTCCTCCCTTGCCGGGCCGTCATCGGCAATGCCGTTCCTCACGCGACCCGTAGACCGTTATACGTAAATCGTTCTACACGTCAGAGTCAAGCGGGGCTGCCAGTTCCGCGCCGCGCGGCGTCCTGCTAGAGGAGCGATCTGGAGGGACGAGATGGCACCGAGAAAACCGAGCGCGCGCGTGACGATCCGGACGGTGGCCGCGGATGCGGGCGTGTCCGTGGCGGCGGTGTCCAAGGTGCTGCGCAACGCCTATGGCGTCAGCGACGCGCTGCGGGCAAAGGTGCAGGAGTCGATCACGCGGCTCGGCTACCGGCCCCATGCCGCGGCGCGCGGCATGCGCGGGCAGAGCTATACGCTCGGCGTGATCCTGCCCGATCTCACCAATCCGTTCTTCGCCGACATCATGGCCGGCATCGACGCGGCGCTGGAGCGCACGGAATACCAGCCGCTGCTGGGCGTCGGTCAATCCTCGCCGGCCGTCGAGCTCGAACTCGTCGACGCGATGCTGGACCGGCAGATGGATGGACTGATCCTGCTCGGGCCGCGGATGACCATCGACCGCGTCGCGGCCATCGCAGAGCGCGCACCGACCGTCGTCATGGCGCATCACCCGGTCGGCCCCACGCGGTTCGACACCGTCAACGACGATGACCAGCTCGGCGCCCGGCTGATCGTCCAGCATCTCGCAGGCATGGGCTATCGCTCGATCGTCTATTTCAGCCAGGACCTGCAGTTCAACGAGAGCCAGGTCACTTATCACCGCGAGATCGGCTATCGCGCCGCGATGACCGAGGCCGGCCTCGGCCGCTACATTTCGGTCGTGATGGCGGAGCAGGCGCCGCGCGAAGTCCGAACGCTCGTGCGCCAGCTGCTGCAGGGTCGCCCGCGCCCGGAGGCCATCTTCTGCTGGACGGATTTCATCGCCTTCGAGGCGCTCTCGGTCGCCCGCGAGCTCGGCCTTTCGGTTCCCGACGACGTCGCCATCGTCGGCTATGACAACACCCGCTACTGCGACCTCGCCCAGAACGCGCTCACCTCGATCGACCAGTCGGGTCAGTTGCTCGGGCTGCAGGCGGCGCGACTTCTCGTCGAGCGCATCAAGGGCCGCGAGGAGGCCGAGCACCTCGTGATCACCCCGCGCCTCGTCGTGCGCGCCAGCACGGTGCGCAAGAACGCCGTGTCGACCGGCAACTAGGCCAAATCGGTACCAATGGGCTCAAAAAAGTACAGGTTCGGGGGCAATTGATCGTGGCCGCGACGATGGCCCGCTCCTAGACTTCGCGCCTTGTCCCGACAAAGCCGCGGAGGAGCGGCCGGGAGGGGGAGCGATGACGAGACTGGACAGGACGATGACGGCCGTGGTCTGCCACGGCCCCCGCGATTATCGCGTCGAGCGGGTGGGCATGCCCGAGGCGGGCCCGCGCGAGATCGTGGTGCGGGTCGATGCCTGCGGCATCTGCGCTGGCGACTGCAAATGCTGGGCCGGCGCGCCGATGTTCTGGGGCGGCGACAACCCTTACGTGAAGCCGCCGGTCATTCCAGGCCATGAGTTCTTCGGCACGGTCGAGGAGCTCGGCCCCGGTGCCGGTGAATACCACGGGGTCGCGATCGGTGACCGCGTGATCGCCGAGCAGATCGTGCCCTGCGACCGCTGCCGTTTCTGCCGCTCCGGGCAGTACTGGATGTGCGAGGTGCACAACATCTTCGGATTCCAGCGGCAGGTCGCCGACGGCGGCATCGCCGAATACATGCTCTATCCGGCCACGTCCCGCGTTCACAAGATCCCGGCCGAGATGCCGCTCGAGGACGCGGCGATCATCGAGCCGCTGTCCTGCGCCATCCACACGGTCAATCGCGGCGACATCCAGCTCGACGACGTCGTCGTCATCGCCGGCGCCGGTCCGCTCGGCCTTCTCATGACGCAGGTGGCGCGGCTCAAGACACCCAGGAAACTCGTCGTCATCGACATGGTCGACGAGCGCCTCGCGCTCGCGCGCCGCTACGGCGCCGAGGTGACGATCAATCCGGGCCGCGAGGATGCCGAGGCGATCGTGCGCTCCCTCACCGGTGGCTATGGCTGCGACGTCTATATCGAGAATACCGGCCACCCCTCGGGCGTCACGCAGGGCCTGAAGATCATCCGCAAGCTCGGGCGCTTCGTCGAGTTCTCGGTATTCGGGTCGGAGACGACCGCCGACTGGTCGATCATCGGCGACCGCAAGGAGCTCGATATCCGCGGCGCCCATCTCGGCCCCTACTGCTATCCGATCGCGATCGACCTCCTGTCGCGCGGCCTCGTCACCTCGGATGGCGTCGTCACCCATTCCTACGCCCTGGAGGACTGGGACGAGGCGCTGAAGATGGCGATCTCGCTCGATTCCATCAAAGTGCTGATGCGTCCGGGCTACCGGGCCAATCGATGAGCGGCCGCTACGACTACATCATCGCGGGCGGAGGTTCGGCGGCCTGCGTTGCCGCCATGCGTCTCGTCCGCGAGCATGGCTTCCGGGTGCTGATCGTCGAGCGCGGGCCGGAAAAGACGGCGCGCGTCATGCGGATGCCGGCCGGTTACATGAAGTATCTCGGTCGCGAGGACTATCTCGAGATGCACCACACGGTCGCCCAGCCGCGGCTGGGCGGTCGCGCGCCGATCGTTCCGCAGGCGAAGGCGCTCGGCGGCGGCAGCGCGGTCAACGCGATGGTCTATATGCGCGGCCAGCGCGAGGACTATGACGGCTGGGACGCGATGCTCGGCGGGGGTTCCGGCTGGTCCTATGCCGATCTCCTGCCGCATTTCCGGGCGCTGGAACGCAATTCCAAGTTCAACGACGCCTATCACGGCATCTCGGGCGGACTGCACGTCTCCGACCCGGGCAGCCTCTGCGACACGACGCAGGACTATATCCTGACCGCGCAGGGCGCTGGCATCCCGTACAATCCCGACTTCAACGGCGCCCGCCAGGCCGGCGTCGGCGTGATGCAGCACACGATGGGCCTCATCAACGGCCGCATGGAGCGATGCGACGCCGTCACCGCCTTCCTCGCCCCTCTGCGCAGCGACCCGCGCCTCACCATCGTCACCGATGCCCGCGTCGACCGCATCACGATGGAGAACGGCCGCGCGACGGGCATCGTCTGGCGAACGCCGACCGGCGAGGGTTCGGCCATCGCCGAGCGTGAGGTGCTGGTCGCTGCCGGAACCTACAACACCGCCAAGCTCCTGATGCTGTCGGGCATCGGGCCGGCCGCGCATCTCAAGGAATTCGGACTGCCGGTCGTTGCCGATCTCCCCGTGGGCGCCATGCTGCAGGATCACCACGAGGTCCCGGTCATCGCGACGACACGCGGCCCGAGCGGCTATTTCGGCCAGGACCGCGGCTGGAACATGATCCGCAACGGCCTGCAATATCTTCTCTTCAACACCGGCCCTGTGACGACGACGGGCATCGAATCCTGCCTCTTCTACGATCCGGACGGCGGCGAGCGGCCAACGATCCAGCTCTATTGCGCGCCGATCGTCTATCTCGACCGCGACGTGTCGAGCGCCGAGCCGACCTATGGTGTGACGCTCACCTCCTGCCTGCTGCGCCCGAAGGCGCGCGGCAGCGTCCGCCTCCGTTCGGCCGACCCGGCGGCGATGCCGCTGGTCGACGCGAATTTCTTCGGCGATCCGGAAGATCTGCACCTCACCATCGCCTCGCTGCGCTTCGCGCGGACGCTCCTCGCAACGGAGCCGCTTGCTGCCAAGATCGGCACGGAATTGCTGCCCGGCGCGGCGCTCGAGGACGACGCAGCCCTCGCCGCCTATTGCGGCAAGACGGTCAAGACCAACTACCACCCGATCGGAACAGCCCGCATGGGGTCCGACGGCGACGCGTCGGCGGTGCTCGACACGCGCCTCAGGGTGCGCGGCGTCGCCGGGCTGCGCGTCATCGACTGCGCTGCCATGCCGGCCATCCCCTCGGGCAACACCAATGCGCCCGTCATGGCACTGGCGAGCCGCGCGGTGGACTTCATCGCCGCCGATGCCGCCCTCGCGAGCGTGGCCTGATGCCGAAGACGTGAGGATGGTGTAGGTTCGCCTTGTTGCAGACGTGAATTCGGGAGTTCTGGAGGCCGACGATCCTGGCGAAGACCGGGACGCGGTGAGGAGGAGACCAGCGCAGGTTCACCGGGACGACAGTCGCGGTCAGGCCGGCGCTTGCCAGGGGAAGGATGACCATGGGCTTCGAGCGCAGAATCGTTCCTGATTTTGAAGTCATCGTGTGCGCGCCGGAGGAATCGTTCCGCTGGAACGTGCACGATTACCCGCACCATCTCGCCAAGTGGCATTATCATCCCGAGTTCGAGCTGCACCTCATCCAGGCCAGCGCCGGCGAGATGATGATCGGCGACTATGTCGGCGCCTTCGAGGCCGGCAGCCTGGTGCTGACCGGTTCTGGCGTTCCGCATAACTGGGTGAGCCGCATCCAGCCGGGCGAGCGGGTCCCCAATCGCGACATGCTGATCCAGTTCAGCCCCGACTTCGCCGAGAAGGTCGCCGGGCTCTGCCCGGAATTCGACGCGGTCGGCGAACTCTTCGAGGATGCGAAGCGCGGCATCGAGTTCTCCGGCGCCACCGCCGAGGCGGGGCGGCGCCTGCTCCGTTCGATCGGCGCCGCGCGCGGCGCGCAGCGGCTTCTGATGTTCCTCGAGCTGATGACGGTGCTCGCCCGCAATCCGTCCGAGCGGCGCACGCTCTCGCGTGCCGCGCCCTCGCCCGGCCAGCAGACGCGCTCTTCGGAGAAGATCGAGACCGCGATCAGCTACATCCTCGAGCATTCCGCGCAGCCGATCCGCCTGACCCAGCTCTCGGCGCTCTGCGGCATGGAGGCGACGGCCTTCTCGCGCTTCTTCAAGAAGCAGACGGGCCACACCTTCGCGCGCTACGTGAACTGCATGCGGGTCCACGCGGCGTGCAACCTGCTCGCCAATTCCGACATGCCGATCACCGATATCTGCTTCGAGGTCGGCTTCAACAACATCGCCAATTTCAACCGGCAGTTCGTCAAGATCTGCGGCCGCTCCCCTTCGGCCTATCGTCGCGACGCCCGCCGGATCGGCACGACGACGCGTATCGAGGTGCTGGCGGAGGCGCGCCTCTGACCCGCCGCCGCTTTGTCGGTGATGCGATCAAAATTGTACAGGAGAGACCTGGAATCCGCGTAGTGAGACGGCAACCCGTCTTCTAGAGTCTTCATCGAGCGTTCGGGTATCGGCAAAGGCCAGGGCTTGGAGGAAGTCAAGCCGTTCGCTCTATGCTCAACTGGGGAATGTCCCCGATCATCGGGGATCTGAGACAGCACGATCCGACGTTGCTTCGGAAGGCGAAGACATCGCCGTTCCGTCGTCAGCCGGATTCTGCCCGTATCACCCCGCGACATTCTATGGGAGGCAAGAGGAATGTCAGGACTGAAACGCATGATGTTCGGCGCCGCGGTCGCCGGACTGCTGGTCGGCGCCGGCGAGGCGCGGGCCGATTTCTGGTCGGATGCCGCCAAGGGTCTCGAGGGCACGACCATTCACGGCGTGTCGGAGAGCACCCCGCCGTCGAACTACGTCAAGGACGTGCTGGCTCCGGAATTCACCAAGAAGACCGGCATCAAGGTCGAGTTCGAGGCCACGTCCTGGGACCAGATGTACGACAAGGCGATCAAGGACATGGAGGCCAATACCGGCATCTATGACTTCGTCTATATCGAGCAGGACATCGTCTATTCCTACCTCGCCCGCAACTTCCTGGTCGACATCACCAAGTCGCTGGCCGAGAAGCCCAACCTGAAGTCGCCCGATTTCGACCCAGCGATGTTCACCACCTTCGTCAACTACTTCAAGAACGAAGGCGGCGACATCTTCGGCGTGCCGATGGAAGCCTTCATCAAGGTCTATCTCTATCGCAAGGACCTTTTCGAGGACGCCAAGGTCAAGGACGCCTTCAAGGCCAAGTACGGCTATGACCTCGCTCCGGCGAAGACGCATCAGCAGTACAAGGACATCGCCGACTTCTTCACGGCGTGGGGCAAGGACAATGGCGGCGAGTTCTGGGGCTCGACGGTCCAGGCGCATACCGGCCATCCGGCCTCCTGGTACGAGTTCTTCGAAAGCGTCGCGCCGACCTTCGGCGTCTACAACTGGGGCATCGATCCCTCGAAGAACTATGCCGCCTCCGTCGCCAATGGCGGCTCGATGAACAGCCCCGAGTCCAAGAAGGCGCTGGAATGGTGGCTGAGCCTGCTGCCCGACGCACCGCCGGAGTCGACGGCCTCGACCTGGGACGAAGTCGCGGCGACCTTCGCCGCCGGCCGCACCGCTCAGGGTCTCGTCTATGGCGAGAACGCCGCCTGGATCGCCACCAACGACACCAAGTCGAAGGTCGTGGGCAAGGTCGGCGTGGCTCTGCCGCCGCTCGAGCCGGGCGTGCTCGAGGCGGCCGAGTCCGGCAAGGGCTATATCGGCTACTATGACGGCGGTGCCTTCGGCATCCCGCACTCCTCGAAGAACAAGGACGCCGCGCTGCTGTTCCTCGAGTTCATCGCTCAGCCTTCGGTGCAGGCCGACTGGGCGGTTGCGGGCTCGCGCATCACGCATCAGGCGACCTATGACGATCCGAAGGTCGTTGCGCAGGACGCCAAGACGGACGGCTACTACTCGCTGATGAAGAATGACGGCCGTCTCTTCGCCGGCGCCCCGCCCTATCCGTTCCACGCGCAGGTCCGCGAGGCGACCGCCCCGTTCTTCTACCAGGCGATCACGGGCGAGCTCTCGGCCTCCGACGCCCTGGACCAGATGGCGGCTGCTGCCGAGCAGGAACTGACCAAGCTCGGCTATCGCAAGTAACCAGCGACACGGCCGGCGCGGTCCTTCGGGGATCGCGCCGGTCCGGCGCGGGCCGCTCCCTGTCGGCCCGCGCAAGCTTCAGGCAGGCCGTCCCCGGAGATCGAGCCCATGCGCCCCCAATCCGTCGGCTGGCTGTTTCTGGCGCCGACCCTGTTCATTCTCTTCGTGTTCGGCGTTCTGCCGTTCATCTATGTGCTGGTCGTCGGCTTCTTCGACTGGAATTCGTTCGCGGCCGATCCGACGCCGCGCTTCTCGGGCGTCAACAACTACCGCGAGCTGGTCTTCGATACCGGCTATCTGATGTCGCTCTGGAACACGCTGCGCTTCGGCGTCTTCGCGGTGGTGAGCGAGATCATCCTCGGCTACGCGCTCGCCCAGCTCTTCATGCGCAACTTCCCGCTGAAGGGCTTCTTCCGCACCATCCACACGCTGCCGCTGATGATCGCCCCGGTCGCGGTCGGCGCCACCTGGCGGCTGATGACGGTGCCGGGACTCGGGCCCATCCCCTATTATCTCGACAAGTGGTTCGGCATCGATTTCCTGATCAGCCGCTACCCTCAGCAGGCCTTCTTCACCACCGTGGTGATGGATGTCTGGCACTGGACGCCGCTCGTCACGCTGACGCTGCTGGCCGCCCTGTCCTCGATGCCGAAAGAGCCCTTCGAGCAGGCCCAGATCGACGGCGCCAACCGCTTCCAGACCTTCTGGTACGTCACGTTGCCGATGCTGAAGCCGGCCATTCTCTCGGCCGTGTTCATCCGCCTCATGGATGCCATGCGCACCGTCGACGAGGTCTGGATGCTCACCGGCGGCGGTCCCGGCGCGGCCACGCGCTATGTCGGCCTCTATATCTGGCGCGTCGTCTTCCCGAAGACCGATTACGGCTACGGCTCGGCGATGTCGCTGATCACCCTCTATCTCACCATCGTGCTGTGCTGGCTGCTCTATGCCGGCCTCGTCGCCCGCCGCGACCTGAGGAGGACCGAATGAAGCGCGACCGTCCCGCCCTTTCGCTGGCGTTCTGGGTGTTCTCGAGCCTGATCACCCTCTTCCCGATCTACTGGATGTTCGTCGTCTCGGCCAAGAGCCGTGTGGAGCTGTTCGGCGCGCCGAGCTTCATCATCAAGAGCTTCTTCTCGGAGAACTACTGGGCGACGATCACCAACACGACCTATCAGGGCTTCATGTTCAATTCGATCGTCATCGCGACGTCGAATGCCCTCCTGGTCACGACGCTGGCGCTGTTCGCCACCTATGCGCTGTCGCGCTATCCGCTGGTCGGCAAGGAGAACGTCTTCTTCTGGACGATCACCAACCGCATGGCGCCGCCGGCGGCCTTCCTGCTGCCGCTCTTCCTGCTCTACACGCAGGTCTTCGTCGTCGGCGACTGGAAGATGTTCGACACGCGCATCGGCCTCATCCTGCTCTACTGCGTCTTCAACCTGCCCTTCGCCATCTGGACCATGCGCGGCGTGATCGACGCCATCCCGCATGAGCTCGACGAGGCGGCCTATGTGGACGGCGCCAAGACCTGGCAGGTTCTCTTCCACGTCATCACGCCACTGGCGCGGCCGGGCCTCGCGGTGACCGCGATCCTGACCTGGGTCTTCGCCTGGAACGAGTATCTCTTCGCCGCGACGCTGACATCGGTGCATGCCCGCACCATCACCACGGGCCTCGCCGAATTCGTCACCGTGACCGGCACGAACTGGGGCCAGATGGCGGCGACCGCCATGCTGACGCTGATCCCGGCCGTGCTGTTCCTCGCGCTGGTGCAGAAGCACATCGTGGCGGGCCTCACCTTCGGCGCCGTCAAGGGTTGAACGGCAAGGAGCCACTGACATGAGCGATCTGCCGCCTGCCACCACTGCCAAGAAGCCGGAGGGCTTCCTGCCGATCCATACGAATGCGTTCGATCGCGTGTTCATCGCGGTGGTCGTGTTTGTCGCAATCCATCTGTTCTGGATGCGCTTTGTCGAACAGGACCTTTCGCTGTATGTGGCCACGGTGATCTCCGTGATCGTCGGAGCCCTCATTATCGCCCGTGGCTGACCGCTCCCCGGCGGCCACGGCCCATCCTCGACGCAACCCCTCGCGGCCGCGCGCTCGGCGCCGCGCCGCGTCCAAGCTGGAGTGACGACCTTGCAGGCGCTCGTTCTGGAAGAGAAGAACCGTCTTTCGCTGCGCGACTTCCCGATCGAGGAGACGCTGGGTCCGCGCGACGTCCGCATCCGCCTGAAGACGGTCGGCATCTGCGGCAGCGACGTCCACTACTATACGCATGGTGCCATCGGCCCCTTCGTCGTGCGCGAGCCGATGATCCTCGGCCATGAGGCTTCGGGGATCATCGAGGAGGTCGGCAGCGCCGTCACCGAGCTCGCGGTGGGCGACCGAGTCTGCATGGAGCCGGGCCTGCCCGATCCCGCCTCGCGCGCGACCCGTCTCGGCCTCTACAATCTCGATCCGGCCGTGCGCTTCTGGGCGACGCCGCCGATCCATGGCGTGCTGCGGCCGAGCGTCGTCCACCCGGCCGACTTCACCTTCAAGCTGCCCGACAACGTCTCCTATGCGGCCGGCGCGATGGTCGAGCCGCTCGCGGTCGGCGTCCATGGCGCCACCAAGGCGCGGGTTAAGCCCGGCGACATCGCGGTCGTGATCGGCGCAGGGCCGATCGGCCTCGTCACCGTGCTCGCAGCGCTGGCGGCCGGCTGCGCCCGCGTCATCGTCAGCGATGTCGACGACACCAAGCTCGCGATCGCCAGGAAGCTCGGCGCTGTCGATGCGGTGAACGTCGCCAAGCAGTCGCTGGTCGATTTCGTCCGCGCGGAGACCGCCGGCTGGGGCGCCGACATCGTCTTCGAATGCTCGGGCAACACCCGCGCCGCGGCCGGCGTGTTCGAGCCGCTTGCTCCGGGCGGCACCGTCGTCTTCATCGGCATCCCGCTCGAACCGGTGCCTTATGACGTCGCCGCCGGCCAGATCAAGGAAGCCCGCGTCGAGCATATCTTCCGCTACGCCCACGTCTATCCGCGCTGCGTCGCGATGCTCGCTTCGGGCGCGATCGATGTCTCGCCGCTGATCACCCGGACGTTCCCCTTTGCCCAGAGCGTCGAGGCGTTCGAATATGCCGCTCAGTCCCCGGCAGGCGAGGTCAAGATCCAGATCGAGATGCCGGACTGACATCGGTCGGCGGATCGCCTTGGGAGGGGCGGGATGTATCTCGAAAAGCTGAGACTCGACGGCCGCGTCGCCATCGTGACGGGCGCGGCGCGCGGCATCGGCCTCGCGATCACGGAAGCTCTGTCCGAGGCCGGCGCGCATGTCGTGATCGCGGATCTCGACCCTGAAGCCGGCGCCGAGGCGCTGGCGGCGCTGCGCGGCAAGGGCGTCGAGGCGGAATTCGCCAGCCTCGACGTCACCCGTTCGGCCGAGGTCACCGCGCTTGCCGATGCGCTCGCCACCCGGCTCGGACGGATCGACATCCTCGTCGCCAATGCTGGCATCGCGCGGTCGGGCGTCGCCGCCGAGGACACGACCGACGAGCACTGGCTCAACGTCATCGACGTCAATCTCAACGGCGTCTTCTGGTGCAACCGCGCCTTCGGGCGCCACATGATCGCGGCCGGACGCGGGTCGATCGTCAATATCGGTTCGATGTCCGGCTTCATCGTCAACCGGCCGCAGAAGCAGGCCTTCTACAACGCCTCCAAGGCGGCCGTGCATCACCTGACGAAGTCGCTCGCCACCGAATGGGCGCCGCACGGCATCCGCGTCAACGCCGTGGCGCCGACCTATATCGAGACGCCGCTGACGAAATTCGCCTACGAGATTCCGGGCATGGTCGAGGCCTGGCTTCGCGATACACCGATGGGGCGGCTCGGGCGGCCAGACGAGATCGCATCCGTCGTGCATTTCCTCGCCTCGGACGCAGCCAGCCTGATGACGGGCTCGATCGTGCAGGCGGATGCCGGCTTTACCGCCTGGTAGGCGCCAACCAATCAAGGGAGAAGACACATGGATTTCAGCGGCAAGCGCGTTCTGGTGACCGGCGCCGGCAAGGGCATCGGCCGCGCGACGGCGAAGATGCTGGCGGCGCGCGGGGCCGAGGTGGTCGCGATCTCGCGCTCGCAGGCCGATCTCGACAGCCTCGCCGAAGAGATCGGCGCGCGCGGCATCGCGGTCGACCTCGCCGATGCCGAGGCGACCCGCCGGGCCGCACTCGAGGCGCTGCCGGCGGATTTCCTCGTCAACAACGCCGGCACGACGGCCCTCGCCTCTTTCCTCGACCTGCCGGTCGAGGATTTCGACATGCTCTATGCCGTGAACGCGCGCGCGCCGATGATCGTGGCGCAGGAATATGCGCGCGACCGCGTCAAGAAGGGCCTGCCGGGCGCCATCGTCAATGTCTCGTCGATCTCGTCCTGGATCGGCTTCGCGGACCACACCGCCTACTGCGCTTCCAAGGGTGCCATGGATGCCATGACGCGCGCGATGGCCAACGAGCTCGGCCGCATGGGCATCCGCGTCAACGCCGTCAATCCGACGGTGACGCTGACGCCGATGGCCGTGAAGGCCTGGAGCGATCCGGCCAAGTCCGACCCGATGATGAAGCGTATTCCCGTCGGCCATTTCGCCGATCCCGACGAGGTCGCCGAAGTGATCCTCTTCCTGCTCTCTGACCGCGCCTCGATGATCAACGGCATCACGATGCCGGTCGACGGCGGCTTCATGGTCAACTGATCGGGCGGCGTCGACGCGACGCGGCCGGGCGGCGGCTCTCCGCCGCTCGGAACCATCCGCTCTTCCTGCGGTTGTCAGGGTGGATGGAAGCGCGTCAACCGGACGCGGCGGTAACGGGGAACGGGGTGATTTTTCCGGTTTCTCACCTCGGCCAACGAAACGGCAGCCGAGCCCCTGTCCCGCCCGCTTCCGTCCATCGCCTGCCCGATTGATGGACATTATCAGGATCGATGATATCAATCCTACAGATATCCTCGTCCGGATCCCGTCCTTGAAGCGAAACTTCCTCACGCTCCGAGCCGCCGACAGCCATGCCGTCCTGCGGTCCCTCGCCTCCCCCGCGCGGATCGACATCCTGCGGCTGCTGAGTGCAAAGGGGCCGATGAACGTGAACGAAATCAGCGCCGCGTTGTCGCTGCCGCAGTCGACCGTGGCGACGAGCGTGCTGGCGCTGGAGGAGGCCGCGCTCATCGAGACGCGCACCGTGAAGGCGCGCAAGGGCCACCAGAAGATCTGCTCGGCGCGCTATGACGAGATCGCGATCCGCTTCGACCTCGAGAGCGAGGCGCCGGTCGACGACGTCATCGAGGTGGCGATGCCGATCGGCCTCTACACCAGCTGCGCCGTCGAGGCCCCCTGCGGGCTCTGCTCGGCGGAGGGCATCATCGGCCTCCTTGACGTGCCGAACTTCTTCCTCGATCCGCGGCGCATGCAGGCGGGCCTCGTCTGGTTCCGCCGCGGCTATGTCGAATACAAATTTCCCAACAATGCCAGGATCTTGAACGAGACGATCGACGCGATCGACTTCACGATGGAGCTCTCATCCGAGGTCCCAGGCACCAACCCGGACTGGCCCTCCGACATCACGCTCTGGGTCAACAACGTCGCCATCGGCACATGGACCTCGCCGGGGGACTTCGGCGACAAGCGCGGGCTCTTCACGCCGCGCTGGTGGAAGCTCGAAGGCTCGCAGTACGGCAAGCTGAAGACCTGGACCGTCTCGGATCGCGGGGCCTTCATCGATGGCGAGCGGGTGTCGGACGTGACGCTGGCCGATCTCGACATCGAGGGCCACCACTCGATCCGGCTTCGGATCGGCATCGCGGAAAATGCAATCCACCCCGGTGGAGTCAACATTTTCGGACGTGGTTTCGGCAATTTCGACCAGGATATTGTCATGCGGCTGCACCGCGACGGCGCCCGGCGCGATTGACAGACGTCGCGATACGGACCATAGTTTCCGGTATATATCGGAAAACTTGATATATAAATCCGGGAAAACGCACAGCGAGGTTGCCGTGAAAGCGAACGTGATCGTCCATAAGGACTTCGCGCTCTCCGCGATCGATGATCGCATCTACAGCTCGTTCCTCGAGCATCTGGGGCGCGCGATCTATACGGGCATCTACGAGCCCGGCCATCCGACCGCCGATGCCGACGGCTTCCGGGGTGACGTGATCGACCTCGTCCGCGCCATCAACACACCCTATGTGCGTTATCCCGGCGGCAATTTCGTCTCCGCCTACAACTGGGAAGACGGCATAGGCCCGCGCGAGGATCGCCCGACCCGGCTCGATCTCGCCTGGAAGACGCGCGACAACAATGCCGTCGGCGTCAACGAATTCGTCGACTGGTGCAAGAAGGCCGGCACCAACCCGATGCTGGCCATCAATCTCGGCTCGCGCGGCCTCGATGCGGCGCGCAATTTCGTCGAATACTGCAACCATCCCGGCGGCTCCTACTGGAGCGACCTGCGCCGCAAGCATGGCTGGGCCGACCCGCACAACGTCAAGCTCTGGTGCCTCGGCAACGAGATGGACGGCCCCTGGCAGGTCGGGCACAAGACGGCCGACGAATATGGCCGCCTCGCCAACGAGACCGCCAAGGCGCTGCGCCTGTTCGACCGCTCGCTGGAGCTGATCGTCTGCGGCTCGTCGAACTCCGACATGCCGACCTATCCGCAGTGGGAAGCGACCGTCCTCGAGCACACCTACGATTCGGTCGACCACATCTCGCTGCACATGTATTTCGCCAATGTCGAGCATGACACGCTCGGCTATCTGGCCAAGGCCGAGAAGCTCGACCGCTATATCGGCACGATTGCCGGCGTGATCGACTTCATCAAGGCGAAGAAGCGTTCCAAGCGGAACGTCACGATCTCCTTCGACGAGTGGAACGTCTGGTATCACAGCCGCGAAGCCGACAAGAAGATCCTGGAGGGCGACGTCTGGCCGGACGAGCCGCATCTCCTCGAGGACATCTACAATTTCGAGGACGTGCTGCAGGTCGGCGGCATCCTCAACACCTTCATCCGCCGCGCCGACCGGGTGAAGATCGCCTGCATCGCGCAGCTCGTGAACGTGATCGCGCCGATCATGACCGAGAAGGGCGGCCCGGCCTGGAAGCAGACGATCTACTATCCGTTCCTCTATGCCTCGCTCTATGGCCGCGGCACGGCGCTCAACGCCGTCGTCGACGGACCGACCTATGACAGCGCCTTCGGCGACGACATCCCCTATCTCGATCTCTCGGCGGTGCGCTCGACCGCGGGCGACGCGCTGACCTTCTTCGTGGTCAACCGCCACCTGACGGACAGTCTCGATCTCTCGGCCTCGCTGCAGGGCTTTGCCGGGGCGCGGGTCGTCGAGCACATCCAGATGACGCATCCGGACCTGCGCGCAGTCAACACGGCCGCCAATCCGGACAATGTCGCGCCGAAAACGGTGTCCGGCACGATCGTGGAAGACGGCACGCTGAAGTCCAAGCTGCCGCCGCTCTCCTACAACGTCATCCGCCTCGCGCTCTGAGCGCTGGGGCTTTCGGAAGCTGACGGCGGCCCGCTCACCGCGGGCCGCCGCTCAATCTGCGCGAACTGCGACCGCTTGCGGGGACTGGCCGGACCGGATTTCGGCCTTGCGTCTTCCCATTCGCACCCGCATCTGGGATGTTGCGCAGCAACAGACCATGAGCCCCTCGATGTGGAATGCCCCCGCCGCGCCGGCCGACGAGGCCGAGCGGCTGAACGAACTCTACAGCTACGCCATTCTCGACACGCCAGCCGAGGAGCGGTTCGACCGCATCACGCGCATCGCATCGCGGGTCTATGGCGCGGATGCGGCTTACATGAGCTTCGTCGACGCCGACCAGCAATGGCTGAAGGCTCAGAGCGGCCGACGCCTGCCTGACATGCTGCCGCGCTCCGAAAGCCTTTGCACGCTGGTGATCGCCACGGATGCCGAGGTCGTCATCAACGATCTCAGGGCTGTGCCGGCCCTCGCCGGTCACCCGGTCGTCGAGGCCGGCACCTGGGGCTTCTATGCCGGCGTGCCGCTCAGGGGCGAGCACGGCCATGTCATCGGCACGCTCTGCATTGTCAATGCCCGCGCGGGCGCGCCGGACGGCTTCAGCACCGACGTTCTTCACGACCTCGCGGCGATCTCCAGCCACGAACTGATCCTCGCGCAGCGCAATTCCGAACTCTACCGGCTGACCAATACCGACGCGCTCACCGGCCTCGCCAATCGCCGGATGTTCGATTCCGAGCTGACGCGCACGCTGCGCCGCAGCCGCCGTACCGGTAGCGAAGCCTCGCTGCTCGTCATCGACCTCGACCACTTCAAGGAGGTCAACGACGCCGCAGGGCATGCCGCGGGCGATGCGGCGCTCGCCGACTTCGCAGCGGTGCTGAGGGGGGTCGCCCGGCGGCCCGACGATCTCGCGGCCCGCATCGGCGGCGAGGAGTTCGCGCTGATCCTGGGGGGTACGGACGGTGCCGGCGCCCTGACCGTCGCGGCATCGCTGCTGGAAGCGCTGGCGGCGGCGGGCATCGAGCATCCGAAGCGCGGCCGGCTCACCACCAGCATCGGCGCCGCGACCCTCGAGGCCGACGACGACGCCAGGGCATGGTTCGCACGGGCCGATCGCGCGCTCTACGCGGCCAAGGCGGGCGGCCGCGCCACCGTCAGGACGAGCTGAGGCTCAGCCGCCTTCGCCTGCCGCGAGCAACAGGGCCCGCGTGTGACGCGCGATCATGCGCTCCTCGTCGGTCGGCACCACGAGGATGGCGACGGGGCTGCCCTTCGTCTCGACATGGAGATCGGATCGCGCATTGGCCTCGGCATCGAGCGCGAGGCCGGCGAAGGCGAGCGCCTCGACGACGCGCCGGCGGATGTCCGGTGCATTTTCGCCGATGCCGGCGGTGAAGACGAGCGCATCGAGACCGCCGATGGAGACGGCGAGCGAGGCCACCGCCTGGGCGACGCGGCGGGAGAAGAAATCGAGCGCCATCGCCGCGCGCGGATCGTCGCTTTCGAGCAGCGTCCGCACATCGTTGCTGATCCCGGAGAGGCCGAGCAGCCCGCTCTCGCGATAGAGCATGGTGCCGATATCGTGCGCCGTCATGCCTTTCTGCTCGATGAGATGCAGGATGACGCCGGGATCGACCGCGCCGGACCGGGTTCCCATCGGGATCCCGTCGAGCGCCGTGAAGCTCATGGTCGTCTCGATGCTCCGGCCCCCCTGGAGCGCGCAGAGCGAGGCGCCGGAGCCGAGATGGGCGATGACGACGCGGCGATCCGCAATCTCGGGCGCCAGGCGTCGCAGGGCGCCGCCGACATATTCATAGGAGAGCCCGTGGAAGCCGTAGCGGCGCACGCCTTCGTCATAGAGCGCGCGCGGCAGCGCGAAGCGGTCCGAAAGCTCCGGATGATCGCGATGGAAGGCGGTGTCGAAGCAGGCGACCTGCGGCAGGCCGGGATGCTCCTTCATCAGGAGGCGGATCGGATCGAGATTGCCGAGCTGGTGCAGCGGCGCCAGCGGGATGAAGCTCTCCAGCGTCTTCATGACCTCACCGTCGACCACGACCGGATGCGTGAAGGTGGGACCGCCATGCACGACGCGATGGCCGACGCCGATCATCTCGTGGCCGCCGAGTCGATCCTCCAGCCAGTCCATGACGATCTTCTGCGCGGCTCCGGAATCGGCGGCGGCGCCCTTGTCGAGGCTCCGTTCGTCCAGCGGCCTGCCATCGCCGTCCTTCGCTTTCAGCCGCGCGTCTCCGCCGATGCCGTCGAGCACGCCGGAAAAGACGGTATCGAGCGCCTCGCCCGCCCCGAGCGCGTAGAGCTTGAACTTGATGCTCGAGCTTCCGGCATTGATTACGAGGATGGCGTCGCTCATCGTTCCTCCAGTGAAGTGGCGGCTCGGAGCCGTCGCGGACGGGTCCGCCACCGTGCCGGCTCCCTCGCACGACTATAGCCCCCGAAGGAGGACGGAGCATGACTGGCGACAAGGAGGCTCGCGCGACCACCGCCGATACGGCCGACACCAACGCGGCCTCGGCCGAGATCGATGCGCGGATCGCCGCGCTCGGCGACTGGCGCGGGCCAGTGCTCTCGCGGCTGCGCGCGATCATCCGCGGCGCCGATCCCGCGATCGTCGAGGAGGTGAAGTGGCGCGGCGTCCCCGTCTGGTCGCGCGGCGGAATCATCTGCACCGGCGAGACCTACAAGGCCGTGGTCAAGCTGACCTTCGCCAAAGGCGCCGCGCTGCCCGACCCCGCGGGGCTCTTCAATGCCAGCCTCGAGGGCAATACCCGCCGCGCGATCGACATCCGCGAAAGCGGGGCGATCGACGCGGATGCGCTGACGGCACTCGTCCAGGCGGCAATCGCGCGTAACCTCGAAACCGGCACAAAGAAGCGGAAAGCCTGAGAGCCGCGGCAGGCCGGTGCTTGCCAAGCCGCCGGCTTCGGCGGATGATACTGGTATGACCACTGAACATGATCCGATCAAGCGCCGGAAGCTCTCGGACGAGGTGCAGCAGCGGCTGCTCGCGATCATCGAGACCGAGCGCCTCGGGCCCGGCGACGCGCTGCCCTCGGAGCGCGACCTGATGACGGCCTTCGGCGTCGGCCGTCCGGCGATCCGCGAGGCGATGCAGAGCCTGCAGCGCATGGGGCTGGTCGAGATCCGCCATGGCGAGCGGGCGCGCATCGCCGAGCCCTCCTTCGGCCGCATGGTCGAGCAGATGTCGGAATCGATGCGCCACATCCTGTCGCATTCGCCGGCCAGCCTCGCCCATCTCAAAGAGGCACGCGCGACCTTCGAGATGGAGATGGCACGGATCGCGGCGCAGCGAGCCAAGCCCGCCGATGTCGCCCGCCTCAAGCGCACCATCGATGCGCAGGAGGCGCAGAGCCACAACCCGGCCGTCTTCCTGCAGCTGGATGCGCGTTTCCATCGGGAGATCGCGGCCATCAGCGGCAATCCCATCTTCACCTCGCTGAGCGAGGCGCTGCTGCGATGGCTGCAGAGCTTCCATGTCGACCTGTTGCGCGTGCCAGGCCTCGAGAAGCTGACGCTCGCCGAGCACCGTCAGATCGTCGAGGAAATCGCCGCCGGCAATGTCGCCGGGGCAGCCAAGGCGATGAGCGACCATCTGTATCGCGCCAACGACCTTTATCATCAGGACAATTTCGCCCGCCCCTCCGAAACCTGAGAGGGCGCCGGGAAACGCGCGGCGGCATCATTCGTGGTCGCAGCCGGAACAGATGCGGCCCGTCATGACGGTCTGTGCGCGCCTGAGCTTCACAGCCTCGATCTGATCTTGGCGTCGCCGCCTCGTCACGAAGCGGGGCGAGCGGCTGAGCATGGCGGCTCGGCCAACCGGCTCCCCGTTGCCGGCCCTTCCCTTTCTCGCTCCTTTGCTGGCTCTCTCCCGGCCTCTGCCCGCTCGCCGCGTCGATGCCGTCAGCAAGGCGCTTGTGACGACTCGTCTTCTGGTATAATCACTGTTCCATCATAAGATCGCGCCGCGGGGAGGACCATGGGCGACGCTCGATCCCGGCCTCTTGCATCGGATCAGGATGCCGACGGCGCAGCCGCGCGCCGGCTTTCGGCCGGCCCGCTCACGGTCGAGATCGACGACGGCATGCTGCGCGGCGTCCGCTGGCATGGCGTCGAGGTCGTCCGCGGCATCAACTGCCTGGTGCGCGACGCGCATTGGGGAACGCTGGCGGCGACGGCGGGCGACGAGCACTTCGACGAGAGCGGGCAGGCGTTTCGCTACGAGCGCCGCTTCGTGCTGGAGGACGGCAGCGCGACGATCGTGCTGACGGCGGCAGGCGCCTCGGACGGCAGCCTCGCCGTCACCGCCGCCATCACCGCCGTCCGGGATATCGCGACGAACCGCGCCGGGCTGACGCTGCTGCATCCCATCGCCGGCGTCGCCGGGACGACGCTCGCGATCCGGCATGGCGACGGCAGCGTCGAGCAGGCCAGCTTTCCGGCGCTGATCCAGCCGGCCCAGCCGGCTTTCGACATCGCGGGCCTCCGACACGAGATCGGCGGCATCGGCGTCGAGATCGCCTTCGAGGGCGAGGTCTTCGAAATGGAGGACCAGCGCAACTGGTCGGACGCCTCGTTCAAGACCTATTGCCGGCCGCTTGCGTTGCCGACGCCCTACACGATCGAGACCGGCACCACGGTCGCCCAGCGCATCGCGATCCGCTGCACGGGCGCGCCAAAGGCGGCGGGCGGCACCGCAGCCGCGCAACCGCTGGCGCTCGGGCCGGAGATCGGCCGCCTGCCGGAGGTCACGCTCGCCGTCGATGCCGACGCTGTCGCCGGGGCCGAGGCGATGGCGCTCCTCGCCGGAGCCGGCATCGGCCGGTTGTCGCTGCGCGTTTCCACGGATGTGGCGGCCGAACGGCTCTCCGCCCTGGCAACGATCTGCGGCGGACGGGGCGTCGACCTCGAGGCCGTCGTCGTCGGCCGCGATCCTCTCGAAGCGCTGGGACGGCTGAGAGGCGCGCTTGACGCCGCCGGCATCGCCCCGGAGCGGGTTCTGGCGCTGCCGGAGGCGTATCTTTCCTCCTACCAGCCTTCCGGCCCCTGGCCGGACGGGCCGCGGCCCGAGGCGGCGATCGCGGCCGCTCGCGCCGTGTTCCCGGCCGCGCGGATCGGCGGCGGCATGCTGACGAGCTTCACCGAGTTCAACCGCTGCCGGCCGCCGGCGGATCTGGTCGACTATGTCGGTCACGGCACGACGGCGATCGTGCATGCCGCCGACGACCGGTCGGTGATGGAGACGCTGGAGGCGCTGCCGGCGATCTTCGCGAGCGCCGCGGCGATCGGACAAGGCAGGCCCTACCGGCTCGGCCTCGTCTCGATCGGCATGCGGTCGAACGCCTATGGACCGGAGCGCGCGCCGGACCCGGCGGCCCGGCCCCTGGCCATGGCCAAGGCCGATCCGCGACGGGCGACGCTCTTCGCCGCCGCCTTCGCGGTCGGCGCCGTCGCGGCGACGGAAGGGTCCGCCGTCGAGGCGCTCGCGCTCGGCTCGCCGACCGGCGCCTTCGGCATCGTGCGCGAGGAAACGGCCGAGCCCTGGCCGGCGCTGACGGAGGGGATGCGCGTCTTCCCGCTCTATCATGTGGTGCGCTGGCTGGCGGAACGCTCCGGCCCGCCGCGGCGGAGCCTCTCCGGCCTGCCGGCGCATGTCATGGGCATCGCCAGCGGACGCGAGGCGGTGATCGCCAATTGTGGCCTCCGGCCCGTGACGATCGCGCTCGCTTCTCCCGCCGCCTGCCTGATGCTCGACGAAGAGAGCCGCCCCGCCGCCGCGCTCGACGCGAACTTCCTGGATCGTCCGGCCGCAGTCGTCGATAGGATGACGCTTGCACCCTCGTCCACGGCCTTCCTGGCCTTCACCGGAGATCTCTCATGACTGTCCGTCGCGGCGCCCTCATCGGATGCGGCTTCTTCGCGCGTAATCACATGCATGGCTGGGCCGAAGTCGAGGGCGCGGAAATCGTCGCCGTCTGCGACCGCGACACGGCCAAGGCCGAGCGCATGCGGGCCGATTTCGGCGTGCCGCATGCCTATGGCGACGCCGAGGAGATGCTGCGCACCGAGAAGCTCGACTTCGTCGATGTCGTCACCACCTCGCCCTTCCACAAACAACTCGTCGAGCTCGCGGCCCGGCATGGCGTCGCCGCCATCTGCCAGAAGCCGTTCGCCGACACCTATGCCGATGCGGAGGCCATGGTGCGGGCCTGCGAGGCGGCCGGCGTGCCGCTCGCCGTGCACGAGAATTTCCGCTGGCAGCGGCCCTTCGTGGAACTCGGCGAGCGGATCGCGGCGGGCCGCATCGGCAAGCCCGTCTATGCGCGCATCTCGTTCCGCCACGCCTTCGACTACTACGCCAACCAGCCTTATCTCACCGAGGTCGAGCGCCTCAGCCTGATGGATATCGGGCTGCATCTCTACGATCTCGCCCGCTATCTCGTCGGCGAGGTCGAGACGCTCGCCTGCCGCACGCAGCGCATCAATCCGATCGTGCGCGGAGAGGACTCGTTCACCTCGCTGCTCGGCCATGTCGGGGGCGCGACCTCGGTGGTCGAGTGCTCCGCCTTCGCGAAATACGACCCCGATCCGTTCCCGGAGACGACCGCCGTCGTCGAGGGCACCGAGGGCACGCTGGAGCTGCTGCGTGGCTATCGGCTCATCGAGCATCACGCCGGATCGAGCTTCGAGACCAATGTCGATGTCGAGGTGCCGGCCTGGGGCGCCAAGCCCTGGCAGGTCGTGCAGCGCAGCGTCGCGGCGTTCAACCGCCACTTCGTCGACGTGCTGAACGGCAAGGCCGAGGCGCAGCCCTCCGGCGCGCACAATCTCGGCACCATGGCGCTGGCGCTCGCCTCCTACGATTCCGCCGCGAGCGGCAGCGTGATCCGCATGAGCGAATGGCGAGAGACGGGACATGGTTGAACGCATCGAGGCCGATTATCTCGTCGAGACGGCGCATGATCCGCGCGTCGCCGTCGAGGTCATGGCCGGAGAGCAGTCGTCGGGCACCTTCGTTCCGGTGCCCGGCGAGACGCCCGAGCTCAAGGAGCGCTCGGCTGCGCGCATCGAGGCGCTGGAGATCGTCGGGGAGCGGGCCGAGCCCAGCCTTCCCGGCGCCAGCCATCCGGACGGCCGGCGCATCCTGCTGGCGCGGGCGACGCTTTCCTGGCCGCTCGCCAATATGGGGCCCTCGCTGCCGAACCTGATGGCGACGGTCGCCGGAAATCTCTTCGAGCTGAAGCAGTTCTCCGGCCTGCGCCTCCTCGACATCCGCCTCCCCGCCGCCTTCGCCGCCGCCTATCCGGGGCCGAAATTCGGCATCGAGGGCACGCGGCGCCTCGCCGGCGTCGAAGGACGGCCGCTGATCGGCACCATCGTCAAGCCGAGCGTCGGCTTCTCGCCGGCCGAGACCGCCGACCTCGTGCGCCTCCTCGCGGAGGCCGGGATCGACTTCGTCAAGGACGACGAGTTGCAGGCCGACGGCCTGCATTGCCCGTTCGACGAGCGGGTGCGCGCCGTGATGCGGGTGGTCAACGACCATGCCGACCGCTCCGGCAAGAAGGTGATGTTCGCCTTCAACCTCTCCGGCGAGATCGACGAGATGCGGCGGCGCCACGATCTCGTGCTCGCCGAAGGCGGCACCTGCGTGATGGCCTCGATCAACGCGGTCGGCCTTTCCGGCATGATCGCGCTCGGCCGCCACAGCGAACTGCCGATCCATGCCCATCGCAACGGCTGGGGCGCATTGTCCCGCGCTCCAGCGCTCGGCTTCTCCTATGTCGCCTTCCAGAAGTTCTGGCGGCTGGCCGGCGCCGACCACATGCATGTCAACGGCCTCGCCAACAAGTTCGCCGAAAGCGACGAGAGCGTCATCGCCTCGGCACGCGCATGCCTGACGCCGATGTTCGCCGACAAGCCCTGCATCGCCATGCCTGTCTTCTCCTCGGGTCAGACGGTGCGGCAGCCGCCGGCGACTTTCGCAGCGCTCGGCAGCACCGACCTCATCTATGCGGCCGGCGGCGGCATCATGGCTCATCCCGACGGCCCGGCCGCCGGCGTCGAGAGCCTCAGGCAATCCTGGGCCGCCGCCATGGCGGGCATCCCGCTCGAGACCCATGCGCGCGACCACGCCGCGCTCGCGGCGGCGCTCGGAGGCCGGTCATGACGGCGCCTGCGGACCAGTTGCCGGAGGGTGTCCTCGTAGCCTGGTATGGCGACGACTTCACCGGCTCGGCCGCGACCATGGAAGTGCTGGCCTTTGCCGGCCTCGCCTCGGTGCTCTTTCTCGACATTCCGACCGCCGAGGACCTCGCCCGCTTTCCCGGCGCGCGCGGCATCGGCATCGCCGGCATCGCCCGCTCCAAGCCGCCCGCCTGGATGGACGAGAACCTGCCGCCGGTCTTCTCGGCGCTCGCGGGGATCGGCGCGCCGGTCAGCCATTACAAGATCTGCTCGACGCTCGATTCCGCGCCGCATGTCGGCTCCATCGGCCGCGCCGTCGATCTCGCCGCGCCCATCCTCGGCGGCGCATGGCATCCGCTGGTCGTGGCGGCGCCGCCGATCGGCCGCTACCAGGCCTTCGGTACGCTCTTCGCCCTCTATGACGGCGCGGTCTACCGGCTCGACCGGCATCCGACCATGAGCCGCCACCCCGTGACCCCGATGCACGAGGCGGATGTCCGCCGCCATCTCGGTTTGCAGACCACGCGGCCAATCGGCCTCGTCGATCGGCTCGGCCTTCATCGCGATGCCGGCGCGGCGCTCGCCGCCGCGCGCGACGGTGGGGCGGACATCGTCGCCATCGACGTCATGGACGACGAGGATCTCGCTTGCGCCGGCCGCCTCGTCTGGGAGAACCGCGGCGAGCGGCTGCTTGCGATCGGCTCGCAGGGGATCGAATATGCGCTGGTGGCCCATTGGCGCGAGGCCGGACTGATCGATGCCGCGCCGGCCGCGCCCTCGGCCGGTCCGGCGGAACGGATGGCCGTCGTCTCCGGCTCCTGCGCGCCGCAGACCGCGGCGCAGATCGCCCATGCTGCCGCCGCAGGTTTCGAGATCGTCCGGCTCGACGCCAGCCGCGCCGTTAACGCAGCGGCGTGGCAGGCGGAACTCGGCCGCGTGGAGGCGGCGGCACTCGCCGCGCTCGGCCGCGGTCGCGCGCCGATCGTCGCGACGGCCGAGGGGCCGGACGATCCGGCCGTGGCGGAAGTCAACGAAGCCATCGCGACGAGCGGGCTCGACGCGGCGACCGTCAACGAGCGCATCGGGCGCGGGCTCGGCGCCCTGCTCGGCCGGCTGATCGCGGAAGCGCGGCTGCCGCGCGCGGTCATCGCCGGCGGCGACACCTCCGGCTACGGCGCGCTCGCGCTCGGCATCCGCGCGCTGACCGCCCTCGCGCCCACGGTTCCCGGCGCCGCGCTCTGCCGCGCCCATTTCGCGGACGCCGCGCGTGCGCCGCTCGAGATCGCGCTCAAGGGCGGGCAGATGGGCGCGCCGGACTATTTCACGTCAATCAGGAATGGCGGCGGCGGAACCGTCGCCGCGAGGAGCAAGGCAGCATGACCAAGATCGCGCTACTCGGTGCCGGCGGCAAAATGGGCGTCCGGCTCGCCACCAATCTCAGGGGCTCGCGCTTTTCCGTCGACCATGTCGAGATCACGGCCGAGGGCCGCGAACGGCTGAAGCAGGCCATCGGCGCCGACTGCGTCGGCGAGAACGAGGCTCTGGCCGGCGCCGACGTCGTCGTGCTGGCGGTCCCGGACCGGCTGATCGGCAAGGTCGCGCACCAGATCATCGGCCGCGTGCGGCCGGGCACCGCGCTGATCGTCCTCGACGCGGCGGCGCCCTATGCCGGCGAGATGCCGGACCGCGCCGACGTGACGACCTTCGTCACCCATCCCTGCCACCCGTCCGTCTTCCCCGAGAACGTCACCGACGGCCAGCGCGACTTCTTCGGCGGCGTCAGCGACCCGCAGGCGATCGTCTGCGCGCTGGTCCAGGGGCCGGAGGAGCATTACGCGCTCTGCGAGGAGGTCGCCCGCACGATCTATGCCCCCGTCTCGCGGGCGCATCGCTGCTCGCTGGAGAATATCGCCATCATGGAGCCGGCGATGTCGGAGACCGTGGGCGCGACGCTGTGCCTGGCGCTGCGCGAGGCGACCGACGAGGCGGTGCGGCGCGGCGTTCCGCGCGAGGCGGCGATGGACTTCATGCTCGGCCATATCCAGATCGAGCTCGCCATCGCCTTCGGCATCTTCAAGGAAGGCAAGTTCTCGGACGGCGCGCTGCATGCCATCCGCGAGGCTCGGCCGCTGATCTTCAAGGACAACTGGCTCGAAGCCGTGTTCAGCCCCGAAGCCGTGATGGCCTCGGTCAAGGACATCTGCAACCCGAAGCAGGCGGCCTGAGCGGCGCGGCAGCTACGGGCCGAAGATCGACCAGTCCATGGCGCGGGCGAGGCGCTCCAGCGCCCGCGAGCCGAGCAGCGAATTGCCGACCTTGTTGAGGCCGGGCGACCAGACGGCGATCGACGCCTTGCCCGGCACGATGGCGAGGATGCCGCCGCCGACGCCGCTCTTGCCCGGAATGCCGACCCGAAAGGCGAAATCGCCCGAGCCGTCATAGTGGCCGCAGGTGAGCATCAGCGCGTTGATGCGCCGCGCCCGCTCGGCCGAGACGACCTTCTGGCCGGTCAGCGGATGACGCCCCTGGCCAGCGAGGAAGCTGCCGGCCACCGCGAGCTGGCGGCAGCTCATGGCGATGGCGCATTGGTGGAAATAGACGCCCGTCGTCATCTCCACCGGATGGCGGATATTGTCGTAGGCCTTCATGTAGTTGGCGAGCGCGCGGTTGCGGAAGCCGGTCTCCTGTTCCGAGCGCGCCACGTCCATGTCGATGACGATGCTCTCGTCGTCGGCCAGCGAGCGCATGAAGCGCAGGATGAGGCCGATCGCCTCGCGCGGCTTGTAGCCGGCGAGGATCACGTCGGTGACGACCAGCGCGCCGGCATTGATCAGCGGATTGCGCGGGATGCCGTGCTCATATTCGAGCTGGACGATCGAATTGAACGGATTGCCCGAGGGCTCGCGGCCGACGCGGTTCCACAGCGTGTCGCCGACCTGGCCGAGCGCCAGCGTCAGCGTGAACACCTTCGAGACGCTCTGGATCGAGAACGGGAGATCGGCGTCGCCCGCCGTGAACAGCGCGCCGTCATGGGTGAGGACCGCGATGCCGAACTGGCCGGGATCGACCTTGGCGAGCTCGGGGATATAGGCGGCGACCTTGCCGCGCTCGGTCGCCGCGCGCGCCTCGGCGGCGATCTCGTCGAGGACAGTCTGAAGCTCGGGCATGCGCTCCCTTATCCGGCCAGCACCCGCGTCGCGGGGAAGGTGATGCGGATCAACGTCCCCTGCCCTACGGCCGAATCGATCACGAAGGAAGCCCGGTTCGCCTCGACCAGCGCCTTCGTGAGCGGCAGGCCGAGCCCGGTGCCGTCGCTGCGCCGCTCGCGCGAGGTCGAGAGCTGGCGGAACGGCTTCAGCGCCGTCTCGATGTCCTTCTCCGACATGCCGATGCCGGTGTCGCGGATGCGCAGGCTCACCTCGCCATGCGGCTCCATGGCGGTCGAGACGACGACCTGACCGCCGGCGAGCGTGAACTTCACCGCGTTCGAGACGAGGTTGAGCACGATCTGGCGGATCGAGCGCGGATCCGCGACCACATTCGGTACCTGGCCGGACAGCGAGGTGCGGATGATGATCCGCTCGCGATTGGCCTGCGGCTGCATCAGCGCCACGCATTCCATGACGATGTCGTTGAGCGCGACGGACTCGAAATTCAAATCGAGCTTGCCGGCCTCGATCTTGGAGAGATCGAGCAGGTCGTTCAGGAGGCTCATCAGATGCGCGCCGGAGACATGGATGTCGCGCAGATATTCCTTGTAGCGCTCGGTGCCGATCGGGCCGAAGCGCTCCTCCATCATCACCTCGGAGAAACCGATTATGGCGTTGAGCGGCGTGCGGATCTCGTGACTGACCTTGGCGAGGAAGTCCGACTTCTGCATCGAGGCGCTTTCGGCCGCCCGCCTGGCGTTGATCAGCTCGCCCTCGGCATTCTTCCACTGCGTGATGTCGCGCAGCACCGCGCAGAACTTGCCCGTTTCCGGCAGCCGGCCCATCGTCATGAACAGTGGGATCAGCCCGCCCTGCGGCACCCGCGCGATGACCTCGCGGCCGTCGTTGAGCACGCTGGCGACGCCGTTGCGCGCCAGGCCGTCGAGATAATCGAGCGCCGACTGGCGGCTTTCCTCGGCGAGGAGATCGGGAAGGCGGAGGCCTGCCACCGACGCCGACTCGACGCCGAACAGCGCCTCCGCCGAACGGTTGATGCGCTCGATCCGGGCATCCTGGTCGACGACGATGATGCCGTCGGTCGCCGTATCGAGGATCGCCTCGAGCTCGACGATGCGCTGCCGGGCATGGGCGAGTTCGGCCTCGCGCAGCGGATCCGGCAAAGGCGAGGCGGGCACGGCTGCCTCGGCGGGTGGCGTCTCGGCGACAACCTCCGTCGCTGCTGGCGCGGGCTCGGGCTCGGGTTGCGAAGTGGTGTCCGCCGCGGCGGCCTCGATCTCGTGCGGCACGAACGGCGCATCCGGCGCTTCGGCCGGCGGCGGCTCGATGGCCGGAGCCTCCGCCGGGCCGCTCTCGGCCTCGGCCTCGGGAGGCTGATCGGACGAGGTCTCCGCGACCTGATCGGGGATCGCCGCCGCGACGGCCTCGGGGGCCGGTGTCCCGGTCGCGGAAGGAACCGATCCGGCGGGCTCGGTCGTCGCCGCCTCGGACGTTGCCGTTTCAGGAGCCGTCGCCTCAGAAGCTGGAGGCTGGGGGGCGGCTGCGGGCGGACGCGGGGCGGACGGGCTGCTCAGCGCCGCGGCGATGCGGCGGAAGGCATCCTGCTCGGGCACCGACAGCCGGTCCGTCTCGGTTGCGGGCAGCGCCCGCGCCAGGCGGATGACATTGGAGCCCTGCGGCTGCATGGCGCTGCGCGGCCTCTCGACCGGCGCGGGCGGCGCCTCGGGGCGGTCCGAGCGGCGGATGACCCCGAAGCCGCGATAGCCCTCGAACAGCCGGTCGCGCGAAAAAGCCGGCAGGGCCGCGAGATCGACGGCGACGAAATGCTCGCCGTCCTCGGCCGGCCAATCGAGCGTCACGCCGCTCCAGGTGTCGCGGCGGGCAATGAGCCCGGCCACGGCGCCTGTCGGATCGAGGCCGAGCCGGGCGGCCATCTCGCCCCAGGTCTCTCCGACGGCGATCGCCGAAGCCGGGCCGACCACATCGGCAAAATCCGGCGACACGAAGGTGAAGCGCCCATCTGCGTCCATCTGGAACACGAAGCGCACCGGACCCTGCGGCGGCGCGAAGCGGAAGCCGCCCGACGGCTCCGGCTGAGGCTCGGACTGCGACACGGGCTCGGGCTGCGCCTCGGGTTCGACTTCGGCCTCGGACGCGATGGCCGGTTCGGGCGTCGCGTCCTCCGCGACCTCGATCCCGGCGGCCGCGCGGTCGATCAGAGGCGGCGGCTCGACCGCTTCGGACGGCGCGGACACAGCGGCCGTGGGCTCCGGCTCGACGTCCGGGGCCTCGATCGCCGCCGGCTCGGCCAGGTGGACGGGCTCCCCCGGTGCGGCCGGCTCGACCAGCACCCGCTCGCCCGGTCCGACGACCAGGAGATGGAAGCGGCTGTCCTGATCCTCGAAAACCGCCAGCCCGGCAGGACGGCGCATGTCGCCAATGCGGAGTGCACGCCGCGCCAGCCTCTCGCCGCGCCGTGCGGCAGAGCCGACGAGTTCGGCGACCGCCGCCTCGCCGTCGACCAGCCAGGCGGCGCCGCCGCGTTCCGCGAGCACGGCGCCCTCGGCATCGAGCACGGCGACGGCGCAGTCCTCCTCGGCGAGCGCAGCCACAAGATCTTCCGCCGCCTGTCGCGCCGCCGGCCGCTCGCGGCTCTCGGGAAGCGCGACGAGCATGGCGGGCTCGCCGTCCGGAAGGGCGATGCGCCGGCATTCGGCGGCATGGCTCGCGAGCCCTGCCCCGACGGCGAAGCGGATGCGCTCCAGCCTCGCCGCGCCGGGCGCGAGGCTGCGCGCCGCGCGGGCGATCTGCATGGTGGCCGGAAGCGCAGGCGAGAAGCGTCGATCGAGGAGATCCTCGATCCGCCGCTCGCCGAAGAACCGCGCGCCGGCCGCATTGGCGAACAGGATTCGCCGCCCGTCGGCCGAGAAGAGCAGAACCGGACGGGGCGCAAACAAGGCCGATCCCAGCGCCGGCAGGGCCGCCAGCTCGAGAAAGGCATGATCGCGTCCGCTCATCGTCGGTCGGGCTCCCAAGCTCCGGATCGGTCCCGGCATGCCGCAACAGTCTGATTGCTTAACAAGACTCTAATAGATTGCCGGCGCGGCAAGGTCTATGCACGCGCCTCTTTTGCCCGACGGACTCGAAGGGCTTGGTTAATCTCCGACACGTTTTCACAGCCTTCCGATGGGGCTATGCTGTCCGCCCCAGCCGCGGAGGACGAGGCGATGGCCAAAGAGACAGAATTCGATATTCCCGAGGCGATGCGCACCTTCGCCGACAAGAGCGTCGATCAGGCCCGCAAGGCCTTCGACGATTTCATGGCGGCGACCGTGAAGGCCGTCGACAAGGCCGAGACCTCCGCGAAATCCGTGCACGAAGAGGCCCGCACGGCCAACAAGCAGGCGATCGGCTTCCTCGAGGAAAACCTCGCCGCGTCGTTCGAATTCGCCCAGAAGATGGTCCGCGCGCGGACGCTGGAGGAACTGCAGGCGATCCACAGCGAGTTCATCCAGCGTCAGGTTTCGGCGGCCGAGGCGCAGACGCGCTCCGTCGGCGAGGCGATCACCAGAGCCGCGAGCGATCTCGCCGCCAAGGTCAAACCCTGACCGCGGCGCCGGCCGCGTGATGCGCAGCTAAGCGGCACTGCCCGTTTGAGCGGCATCGCAGTGCAGCATGCTGAGCCGGCAAGACGGTGCCGAATTAATGCGAGCCTCAGCAAAATTGCCGTTTCGCGACAGAAAGAATGAACGCGAATCCCCTTGTGCGTCGCAAAATGATGTTGCAATGCACAAGGTGACTGGCTATATGTGAGGCATCTCGACTGGAGCCGAACGGATCGTCTGTCACGGCTCTCTCGCTCTCGAGATCGACGCATTCTCAAGGAGAGCCGACATGACCGATACCCCTGCCGCGAAGCCCGCCAAGACCGCCGCCGCCAAGGCCGCCAAGGCTTTCGAGGCGCCCTTCGAGGCGTTCAGCTTCAACTTCCCGACCGCCGAGATGCCGGCTGCCTTCCGCGACCTCGCCGAGAAGACGCTGTCCGGCAGCAAGGACGCCTACGCCAAGATAAAGGCTGCCGCCGAAGAGGCGACCGAGGCCTTCGAGGACAGCGTGGAGACGGCGCGCAGCGGCATGGTCGAGCTCAGCCACAAGTCGCTCGACGCGGCCAAGGTCCACAGCGACGCCTCCTTCGCCTTCGCGAAGGAGCTGCTCGGCGCCAAGACCTTCGCCGAAGTGCTCGAGCTGCAGATGGGCTTCGCCCGCAAGCAGACCGAGGCCTTCGCGGCCCAGGTCAAGGACATGCAGGACTTCTCGCAGAAGTTCGTCGCGGACGCCTCGCGTCCGGTCAAGGCGAGCGTCGAGAAGGCGCTGAAGGGCACCACGCTCAACTGAGCGGCTGCCGCGACATTCGAAGGCGCCGGCGGTCCCGCCGGCGCCTTTTTTCGTGATGCCCCGCCGCCTCCGAAGCGCGCTGGGGAAAGCGGAACCGACGCGCTGTTAGCACTTGCAACGCGCCGCCAATGCTTCTAGGTTCCGCTCGCTTTCAAGGTAGGCAGCTGTAGCTCAGTTGGTTAGAGCGTCGGATTGTGGCTCCGAAGGTCGGTGGTTCGAGCCCACCCAGCTGTACCAAAGCAATCTCCCCGCATTGAGCAGTCCGCGCAGCGCGCCCCGCCACTGGTGGCGTGCGCGGTGACAGGCGCCTTGGCGCGAAGCGTGCTCAGCGTCCCGGCGCGCTCGGCGGTACGACCACGGTCGCCGAAAGACCGCTGATCAGCTCCACGTCAGGCGGAACGTCGTCGAGGGCGATGCGAACCGGGATGCGCTGCGCGAGGCGGATCCACTCGAAGTTCGGGTCGACAGTCGCCAGCAGGCCACCCGAGGCGGTCGGATTGGCGATCGCGCGGCTGAAACCCTGGACCGTCCCGCCGAGCCTGACGCCCCCCGCCATCAGGCGGATCTCGGCCCGGCTGCCGATCCTGATCTCCGGCAGCTTCGTTTCCATGAAATAGGCATAGACATAGAAGCTGTCGCTATCGACCAGCGCCAGCACGCTCGTCCCAGCGATCGCATAGTCGCCGGAGCCGGCCGTCAGGTTCGTGACATATCCGTTGACGCGTGAACGCACCGTGCTGCGCTCGAGGTTCAGCTTCGCCGTCGCCAGTTCCGCCTCGGCGATGCGCAGATCCGCCGCCGCCTGATCGGCCTTGGCCTGCGAGTTCTCGGCGGTCGCGCCGGAGATGGCACTCGGATCGCTGGCCATTACTTCGGCATCGCGGCGCGCGTCGTCTTCGGCGAGCTTCAGCGCCGACTGGCGGTCGGCCACCGTCGCCTCGGCCTGCTGCACCGCCAGCGCGAAACGCTGCTGGTCGATCACGAACAGCACGTCACCCTTGGCGACCTTCTGGTTGTCCGTGACGTTGAAGGTCGTGATCGGTCCCGAAACGTCCGGCGCGACGGAGACGACGGTCGCGAGAACGCGCGCATCCCGCGTCCAGGGCGAGAAGGTGTAGAGCGTCCACAGCCACCAGCCGCAAAGGCCGGCGGCGACGACGGCGACGAGCGTGACCGCCACGCGGATGATCGAGGTCAGAGCCATGCCGGAACTCCGAGATAGACGATGCCGCCCAGAAGGAGAACGTAGAGCGCGACGTTGAACAGGGCGCGATGCCAGACGAAGCGGTAGAGGCCGAAGCGCTGCAGCACCACCCGGAGGATCAGGAACGGGACGAGCGCGAGCACCGCCCAGAGCATGACCGGCGGAAGATAGAAGCCGAACAGGACCGTGTCGGGAAAGAGGCCGAGGCCGGGCGCCTGCATGAACACTGCTTCCCTCCCCTCAGCCATCGTCGAACCGGCGGGCGAGATAGGCCCGGTCGATCGTGAATCGGTCGGCCAGGAACCGGACCGACGCCCCCGCCTGCAGCAATGCTGTCGCCGCTTCGCCGGGCGCAATGCTGCGGCCGGCGAGGTCGGCACGCAACGCCTCAATGGCCGCCTCCGCTGCCGCGAGTGCGGCCTGGTCGTCGCGGGCGGCGACGCCGAGCCGCTCCAGCGTCGCGGCGAATGCCTCGAGGAAGGCGGCGATGCCGGCGGCGGCGTCGGGCGGCATGGCGGCGTCCCGGCTCAGGACGCGCAGTCTCCCGATCTCGATGCATGACGAGGCGACACCGAGGCTGCCGCGGAAGAAATCCTCGTCGCGCTGCTGGCTGAGGGTAAGGCGCGGCAGGAGCGCCGCGAGCAGGGAGACGATCTCGGCCGATCCCTCGCGCGGCGGGATCGCGCCACGCGCCACGCCCGGCAGCACGGCGCCGACCGCGCGGCGCCATGCGCTGCCGCGGCGGGCCGCCGAGGTGACGGGCCATATGGCGAGCACCAGCAGGGTGAGCGCCATGCCGCCGAGCAGCGCGAAGGCGTTGCTCACGAAGCCGGCCTCGTCGAGGACGTAGAGATTGCCGGTGGAGAGCTGCGAGATGCCCATGGCGCCGATCGCCGTGCCGAGCGCCCCCGTCGCGGGCGTTCCGGCGAGCAATCCTGCCGGCAGCAGAAGCAGCATCAGAACCACCGCCAGCTCGCCGAAGCCTTCGAGGCCCGGCAGGACGAAGACGAATACGAGATAGGACGCGGCGACGGCGATGGCGGTGCCGGTGAGGAACGGCAGGGCCGCGTCGATCTGCCGGTCCTGGTTGACGGACAGGAACAGCGTGATGACACCGCCCGCGACGGCGGCGAAGCCTTCCGACCACCCCGTCGCCATCCAGATGACCGTCAGCAGCAGGATGGCGGCGGCGCCGCGCAGCCCGAGCAGCAGCGGCTCGCGATTGGGCGCGCCGGGCCTGGAGGCGGGCTGGCGGACGGTTCGCCCGCCGGCGCCGGAGGCGTCGATCATCGTTGCCAGCGCCAGCGCCTCGACGAGTTCGCCGGCCCGGCGGAGGATGAGCAGCCCATTCGCAAGCGCATCGAACGGGACGCGCCCCGCCATCGCGTCGATCTCGCGGCCGCTCGCCTTCAGCGACGCCGCGGCGGCCGCGGCCTCGTGGCGAAGGGTGGCCGCATCGGGCCGTCGCGCCCCATCGGCGGCGAGGGCGTCGATCCGTGCGGCGAGGCCTTCCAGCACCGGCCGCACCCGCGTCTCGACGCCGGCCGCCGCGTCGCCGGCGAAGGCGTCGATCCGGACATGGAGGCCCCGCGCCACGGAGAGGACGAGCAGGAACTCGTGCACGATGCGTTGCAGGCGAGGTCCGTCCGCGCGCATGTCCGGCGCCTCGAACAGCGCCGAGGCGCGGAGCGCATCGAACTGCACGACCCGCGTGACCATACGGCCGCGTATCCGGGCGAACTCGGCCGGCGTCGCGGAAAGCCGCAGCGCCGTCGCCGCGTAATGCGCGAGGTCGCGCCGCGTGCCGGCCAGCGATGCGCGCAGCGCGTCGCCGGCATAGCGGGGCAGGACGAGGACGGTCATCAGCGTGCCGCAGCCGATGCCGATCAGGATCGCCGCCGTCCGGTCGCCCGCCACCATCCAGGCATCGAGCGGACTGGACGATCCTTCATAGGCGACGAGGATGGTCGTGTAGCCGAAGAGCAGCGCACCGTAGGAGACGAAATTGCGCAGGCGCGAGGCGAGATAGAAGCTGACGAAGACGACGATCACCGTCGCGCCGACCATAAGCTCCGGAGCCTCGGCGAGGAGCGCGACGATGCCGAGCCCCGTGATGCCTCCGAGCACGGTTCCGATGGCCCGCCACAGGCCCTTCGAGAGCGCGGCGCCGACGGTCGGCTGCGCGAGCAGATAGACGGTGAGAGCCGCCCATTGCGGGTCACCGAGCTCGATCCGGTAGCAGATCGCGAGCGCCAGCACGGCCGCCGCCGCCGTGCGCAGCGAGAAGACGATGTTGCGCCAGCCGAGGTCGACCGGAACGAGCGGCCGCGCCACGACTCCTTCCGACGCTGCCGACGCCCCCGCGCCTGTTCGCATTCCTGCCATCACAAGGCGCCGCTCCATGCGGCCGTTTCGCGTCGGGCACCGGGCCTTCGGTCTCTCCGGCTCCGAAGTCGACGAGCGGCAGCGAGTCGCAATGTCGGTGAGAATCTATTCCTTCGGCAAGGGGTCCATCCCGTCCGCGATCGCAGCGGCCCGCAGGGCCGCGTTCATCCGCTCCTGCCAGCCCGGGCCATTCGCCTGAAAGTGCTCGACCACGTCGCGATCGATCCTGATCGAGACGAGTTCCTTCGCCGTCGGAAGCGCGCCGGTGCCGATGTCCGGCTGCCGCTTCTTCGCGAACATCGCCTCGGCGGCGGCAAAGGGGTCCTTGGGGCGGCGGGGCCGATCCGTGGTCATGTGCGTTCCTCGCGTTCTCGCCCTTCCAGGGCATGTGGCGGCATAGGCGATAATCGGCGGCAGCGCGAGGCCAGTCCGCTCGGACCGACGCTCCGGAGCGCGCCACCCTTGATGCGCCGCCCCGATGGCGGATCCCCGTCGCGACCGGACATCGGCTGGCGACAACCGTCTTTCCCGGGGCGCGCCTTCATTCATATGAAACGCGACGGGAATGTCGCGCGTTGAAGCGAGGTCGACCATCCGACGTTCGAGAGGGATCATCATGAAATCGAGGGTCGAACGATTCATCGATCAACTGGCGGCCTCTTCCTTTGGCCTGAAGGAGGCCCGCAACGATGTCCACAGCGCTTCTGTCGGGAACGAGGCGGTCGCGCCCCTGACGCTGCTCGCTCTCGGACACAGACTGGCCGACGATGCTGCACGATCCGACGCCGAACGCAACGAGGCAGCGTTCGACACGATCGAGCGGGCGTTTGCCGACGGCGACCCCGACCTCTCGGCCGCGTCCGGCCGCGTCATCGAGGCGGCTGTCGCCCGGGCCGTCGATCTCGAAACCTGGCCTGATCTGCGGCTGAGGTTCGGCGAGCGCTCGGGCGCGCACGCTCTCAACTGCATTGCGCTCGATCGCTAGCGGCGAGCCTGCCGCCGTGGGATGATGCGAGGTCGGGCGATACCCGATGGCGAAGCGCGGAGGACCCCTCCCATGATGGCGCGCAGACTGGTGATCGCGCTCTTCGGCCTGGCGCTCCTGTCAGGCTGCAACACCTGGGAACGATACCAGGCGTCGGTCGAACAGGGTTGCCGCGAGCAATTCGGGGACAAGACCAAGCGCTACAATGACTGCCTGAAGCGGGCCGCGGCAGCCGACCGCGCAAAGCTCAGGCACCAGGACCAGATGTGGTACGACAGCATCGACGACGCCATGAGCGTGCCGATCGTGCCGGTGGTGCCGCTCAGGCCTCACCCGCCGCATCGTTGGTGAAGTGCAGCGGCGGGCTGGCGGGCCGCCCCTCGCGAAGAATGCTCGACGGCCGCTAGACCCCCACAGCATCCTTCAGCATCCGCCGGTTCTTGGCGACCGCGGCGGCGGGGTCTCGGCCGGCTTCCTCGGATTCCTCCTCGACGACCAGCCACCCGTTGAAGTTCGGGGCTTTCGCGACGGTTGCGACGACGGCGGGAATGTCGCAAGCGCCCGCGCCCAGCATCGCCCAGTGGCCGGAGGCATCGACATCCTTCAGGTGCAGGTAGCGGATGCGCGTGGCATAGGTTTCGAGCGTATCGAGGATGTCCTGACGGCCGCGCAGGATGTGGCCCGTGTCGGGCACCCAGCCGATCAGCGTCGGGTCGGTCAGCTCCATGATGCGGTCATAGTCGGCGCGGGTCTCGAGCAGCGTGTCGTGGTGCGAACTCGGATGGAAGGCGACCGTGACGCCATGCCGGCGGCCGGCCTCGCCGGCGGCGTTGTAGAAGCGCGCGGCGGCGGCGAACTTCGCCTCGCGCGGGCCGGGCGACATGACAGTCGCGCTGCCGAGCGACAGCACCGCGCCGGGAAAGGCGGCGGTGAAGGCAAGCGCCCGCTCGACCATCGCGAGATCCTCCGCCAGCGCCGCCTCCTCGGTGAAGCCGGACGAGCTGCCGCAGGCGAAGGCGACGAGCACGAGGCCGTTTTTCGCCAGCGCCTCGGCGAAGGCGCCCGGACGGCCGGCATAGGCGCCGATCATGGTGTCGGTGATCTCGATGCCCTGGTAGCCGGCCGCGCCGATCGCCGCGAGGAGATCGTCCGGCTCGCCGCGGAAGGCATCGCCCAGCATCTCCCAGGTATAGGTCTGGCAGGCCGGCTTCAGCATGGGTGCACCTTTCGTCATTCCTTCACCGCGCCCTGCGTCAGTCCGTCGATGATGTGGCGCTGGAAGAGCAGCACCAGGAGAACCAGCGGGATCGTCACCACGATCGAGGCGGCGGCGATGTCGCCCCACGGGATGTAATGGAGATTGGTGAAATTCGCGATGCCGACCGGGACGGTCTGGTGGTCGATGTTCGAGGTGAAGGCCAGCGCGAACATGAACTCGTTCCAGGCCGCGATGAAGGCGAGTAGGCCCGTCGTCACGAGGCTCGGAGCCGAGATCGGCAGGATGATCCGCCAGAAGAGCCCGACGGTCGAGCAGCCGTCCATGCGCGCCGCCTCGTCGATCTCGCGCGGCAGCGTGTCGAAATAGCCGAACATCACCCAGGTCACGAGCGGCACGCCGAGCGCGACATAGGTGATCACGAGGCCGGAATAGGTGTCGAGCAGCGCCAGGTCGGAGGCGAGCAGATAGAGCGGGCCGACGATCGCGATCTGCGGGAACATCGATACCGAGAGGATCGCGGCGAGGATGCCGAACCGGCCCTTGATGTCGAGGCGCGACAGGGCGAAGCCGGCCATGGCCCCGACCGCCAGGCAGAACAGCGTCGTGAAGCCGGCGACGATCAGCGAATTGCGCAGATAGAGCTGGAAGCTCTTCTCGACGAATATGTTCGCGTAGTGGTCGAAGGTCAGGGGCGAGGGGATGAAGGACGGCGTCGCGGCCGTCAGCTCGACATCGTTCTGGAACGAGGTCGAGAGCTGCCACAGGAAGGGGGCCGCCGACCAGAAGAGGATCAGCAGGCCGCCGCAATAGATGAGGATCGTCTGGAGACGGTTGCGCTCGTAGATCATCGCGGCGCCCGCATCTTGCGCATGATGAAGAAGCCGAAGCCGATCGCGATCAGCGCCTCGGTGATGAACATCGCGGTCGCCATGGCCGAGCCGTAGCCGAACTGCAGCGCCGAGAAGAGCGTCTTGTAGGACAGCGTCGACAGCGTCTCGGTCGCGTCGGCGGGGCCGCCGCCGGTCAGCACATAGACGAGGTCGAAGACTCGGAAGGCGTCGAGCGCGCGGAACATGCCGGCGATCAGGAGCGTCGACATCAGGAGCGGCAGCCGCACATGGATGAAGGTCGCGACCGGTCCGGCGCCGTCCATCCGCGCCGCCTCGATCAGCGACTTCGGGATGGTCTGCAGCCCGGCCATCAGGAGAAGCGCCATGAAGGGCGCCGTCTTCCAGACATCGGCGATGATGATCGTGGTCATCGCGTGGTCGATCGAGCCGTACCAGTTGATGTTCTCGGCGATGAGGCCGCTGCTGCGCAGCGCCCAGTTGACGACGCCATACTGGCCGTCGAACAGCCAGCCGAACATCTTGGACGTGACGACCGTCGGCATCGCCCAGGGCACGAGCATCGCGGCGCGCACGATGGAGCGGCCGGCGAAATGCTCGACGAGGAGCAGCGCCATGACGAGGCCGAGGATGGTCTCGGCGAGGGTCGAGACGACGGTGAAATAGACGGTGTGCCGCCAGGCGTTCCAGAAGAGATCGTCGCCGAGCAGCTGCGCGTAGTTCTCGAGGCCGATGAAATCGTGCTCCTGCGTCACCAGCGAGGTGTTGGTGAAGGAGAGCCAGAGGCCGTTCAGGATCGGGTACAGCGACACCGAACCGAGCGAGACGGCGATCGGCAGCAGGAACAGCAAGGGCGCGAGACGCGGCATCGACCAGCCGGCCCCCCGAGGGGGACCGGCCAGCGCCGCGGCCGGGAGGGACCGCGCTGTCATTACTTCGAGACGATCGCGTCGATCTTCTTGGCTGCCGCCTCCAGCTCCTCCTTCACCTTGCCGGTGACGAGGGCGCGGGAGATGCCGGACTGGGCCGCCAGCGAGACCTGCGGATATTTCGGCGTCTTCGGGCGCGGCGTTGCGCCGGTGAACACCGTCTTCAGCGACTGCATGAAGGGCTGCTCCTTGCCGAGCGTCTCGTTGTCGAAGACGGCCGGGCGGGTCGGGGCGATGCCCATCTTGAGGGCGAAGCGGAGCTGCGTCTCCGGCGAGGCCATCCAGGTGAGGAACTCGACGGCCGCTTCGCGCTGCTTGGTGTTGGCGTTGATGCCGTACTGGTAGCCGCCGAGGCAGCCGGCGCTCTTGCCACCCTCGAAATGCGGCAGCGGGGCGACGCCGACCTTGCCGGGCACCTTGGACGACTTCGCGTCCTGCGCCAGGACATAGACATAGGACCAGTTGCGCAGGAACGCCGCCTCGCCGCCGGTGAAGGGCGCGCGCGAGGGCTCCTCGTCCCATGAGAGCACGTCCGCCGGGCTGATCTTGTACTTGTTGATCGTGTCGTGAAGGAACTGGATCGCCTCGACGGCCTTGTCGCTTGCCAGCGTCGAGGAGCGGCCGTCGCCGGCGAGGATCGAGGCATTGTTGGAGGCGAGCACCGAGACGGCGTCGCAGACCAGCACTTCCGCCTGCTTGCCCTGCCACAGGAAGCCGAACTTCACCTTCTTGTCGGCCTGCAGCTTCATCGCCTGCTCGGTCATCTCGGCCCAGGTCGTCGGAACCTTGGCGCCGATCTCGTCGAGCAGATCCTTTCGGTAGAACATCATGCCGGAGTCGATGCCCCAGGGCAGCGCGGTCAGCTTGCCGTCATAGGTGCAGGCATCGATGGTGCCGTCGAAGAACTGGTTCTTCACGCCGCCGAAATACTCGTCGAGCGGCAGCGCCCAGCCGGCAGCGGCGAATTCGGCGATCCAGATCACGTCCTGCGTGAAGACGTCGGGCGAGCCGTTTTTGCGGGCGAGCTGCTGGACGAGCGCCTGATGCACCTCGGTCGAGGAGCTCGGCGGCGGCAGCTCGATATATTTGACGAAGATCTTGCTCTGCGACTCGTTGAAGGTGTCGACGACGTTGCCGATCGACTCGGTGCCCTGGAACTTGGCGCTGGCGAAGCTGATCTCGACACGGTCGGCGGCGCGCGCGAGGCGCGGCATGCCGAGCGCGGCGGCGCCCGCGGCGACGCCGGCGCCCATCATGAACTGACGGCGCTGGATTCCACCCTTCCCGCTGGCGGGGGTCTTCGGTGTCCTGGTCATTTCCTCTCTCCCTTTGGTGCCGGCGATCATTCGCCAGCTGTTTTTTGCATCATGCTTGCCGCGCTCCTCGGCAGCGTCAAGCATAAAGACGCAAAATAACGCAATCGTGCGGACTGGATCGCCTAGAAGGCGCCCAGCCCGCCATTGATCTCGATGATCTCGCCGGCGATGAACCCGGCCGCGGGGGATGCGAGATAGAGCACAGCGGCGGCGACATCGGCCGGCGTGCCCTCGCGTCGCATGGGGGTGCGCTCGACCGTCGCCTTGCGTCCCTCGGCGGTCGAGAAGCGGTCGTGGAACTGCGTGCCGATGAGGCCGGGGGCGACGCCGTTCACGCGCACGCCGTCCGGGCCGACCTCCTTGGCGAGCGCGCGGACGAAGGTCATCACGCCGCCCTTGGAGGCCGCATAGTGCGATGCGCCGGCGCCACCGCCGTCATGGGCGGCGAGCGAGCTCATCAGCACGATCGCGCCCGATTTCGCCTCGGTCATCTGCGGCACGACCGCCCTCGCCAGCAGGAAGGCGCTGGTGAGATTGACGGCGAGCGCCTCGTTCCAGAGCTGCAGCGAGCACTCGGCCACCTTGCTGCGCTTCAGCAGCCCGCCGGCATTGCCGACGGCGATGTCGATGCGTCCGAAGGCGGCATTGGTCCGCGCCACCGCCTCGGCCACCGCGTTTTCGTCGGTGGCGTCGGTCTGAAGCGCAAGCGCCTTGGCCTCGCCATGCGCGGCGACGATCTCGGCCGCCTGCGCGCCGCTCGAGGCATAGGTGAAGGCGACGCGGGCGCCCTGCTCGATGAACGCTTCGACGATGCCGCGGCCGATGCCCGAGGCGCCGCCCGTGACCAGCACCGTCTTCCCGGAGAAGCCGGTCATGCTCAGGCCTCCTGCCAGCTGGAATACCAGCCGTCGGGGAAGGCGGCGGCGAGCTGGTCGCCGGTCACCGCCGGGGCGTAGGGACGGCCATGACGGCGCGTGACCTCGGTCAGCTCGGCGAGGCGGGCGGCCGCCTCCCTGGCCGCGACGGCGCGCGCCGCCGGGTCGCGGGTCGAGACCGCGTCCTGCCAGATCGAGCGCCCCCCGAGGAAGCCCGAGGCGCCGGCGTCGCAGGCGACTTCCACCTGCGTGCGGAATTCCTCGTAGCCGACGCCGGCCGAAAGGATGACCCAGGGCTGCACCATGCCGTCATTGAGGCGCTGGCAGGCCTTGGCGGCGGCGCGGCGGCCCTCCGGCGTGGAGACGTCGCCGGGGAACTCCACCTTCAGCATGTCGGCGCCGAATTCGGCCGCGATATGCGCGGATTCGATGATCCCCTCGACGCGGCGCTCCTTCCAGGCCGTGCTCTTGGTGTCCTCTCCCGGCAGCGCGTACCAGATCGGCTCGACGACGAAGGGCAGCGACTGCTCGGCGCATTCGGCGACGAGATCGCGCACGACCTGGCGCTGCGCCTCGGCCGTCTTGGCGTCGGAGCGGTAGAACCAGAGCAGCTTCTCCATATCCGCGCCGAGCATCTTGATCTTGCGCGTCGTCCAGTGGGGGCGGAAGCGGGTGCGGCGCTCGCCGTCGACCGTGTCGAAGCCCTCGCCCTCGATCGAGGCGATGAGGCCGACAGAACCGGGAAGGGCGCGCGAGGCGATGACCTGCGCCAGGCTGAACTGCGCTTCCAGCAGGAAGGCGCTGGCGACCGGCGCGACTGCGTTGACCAGTTCGAGCTTGGCGTCGACGGCCTGCTGGTAGCTGACCTTCGAGCGGTCGTCGGCCAACATGTCCTTGAACGAGATCAGATGGTCGAGCGCGAGGACGACGAAGAAGCCGTCGCTGGTGGTGATGCGCTGCAGACCGCGCATCTTGCCGGGGTCGAGCGAGGGCATCGAGCCCTGAAGGCGGGCGGGCGCGGCAGAGGTCACGGAAGTCTCCTTGGGAACGAAATCGAAGGGGGTGAGAGGTTCGGGCCTAGCTGCCCGGCGGCTGGCAGTGAACGAGAAGCGTCCCGGCCAGGAAGGTGTCGCCGAGCCCGATCGTGCTGGCGGGCCGACTCAGCCAGGGAGCCGGACAAGTGACGGCGGCATAGCCATCGGCCGCTCCGCCGAATTGCGGCGGCGGCGAAAAGACGGCATCGGCGGGGATGTCCTGCGGCCGGACCGGCCGGCCGGCCGCGGCGCGGGCACCGGCCAGCACGCAGCCGGCGAACAGCGCCCTCGCCTCGCGCTCGGCGTCGCCCGTCGTGACCGCGAGCGCATAATCGTCGGCATGGACGCAGAGCCGCGCGAGGCCATGGCGGCGCGCAAACGCAGCCATCGGGCCGGGCTCGGCCGGCCCCTTGCCGATGACGCGCCATTCGGACAGGCTCATGCCGACCGAGGTGACGAGCCCGGCGAGGCTGCCGAGGATCATGGCCGGCAGATGCGGCCGGTGGCCGTAGTCGGCGAGTTCGATATGCACGAAGCCGAGTCCGGCGGCGCGCCAGCCGCGCGCGAGATCCGCGACACGGGCCAGCGTTTGCGGCAGCAGGTGATCGGGTGTCGAGACGAGGCTGGAGATCGCCGCGGCGCCGGCATTGCGGGCCATGTCGAGGCTGAGCGCCGCGAAGGCGGGGTCGTTTTCGGGCACGTCGTCGACAAGGCGCACGATGACGCGCGTCGAGCGGCTCACGACCTCGCCGGCAACCTCGGTTCCGGCGGTGGACTCGAAGATCCAGTGACGCGCCTTGGCGCGCGCGGGGTCCGGCGCGATCTCCGCCAGCGGGCGGGCAGACCCGCCCTCCGCGATCAGGATGCCGGGATCGAGCACGGCAAGCTGCGCCGGGCTGCGATCGGCCAGCGCCAGAAGGGCCGGCGCGCCGAGAATCCCGAAGGCCTTGGCGATCTGGGCCGACGTGCCGCCGGCACCGATGTCGTGCGGCAGGTTCTCCGCCAGCCAGGCGTCGCCGGTCGGCCAGTCGATGCTGTATTCGCCGCCGCGACCGGCGCGGATACGGGCAAGGAGTTCTCCGGCAAGATCGCGCGCCGGCAGCGGCGCATCGGGCGCGAACAGGAGGACGGCCTTTTCGAGGCGGACGGAGGCGTCGACGAAGGCCGAGAAGCCGAGCAGCACCGGCCGCGCCGCCCTGGCGAGCGAGGACATCGCCGCCGCGGTCTCGGCAAAGCGCCGACGCCAAAGGCGATCGAAACCCTCGAGATCGGCCGAGACCCGGTCGGCGGCACCCATGCGCGTTTCCTCTTTTGCGCTTTTATTCTGTGTTTTGCGTCTTTATGCGTTTTTAGGATGATCCATTGGCATCGTCAAGCGACTTCCGGTAGCATGACGGCAAAAGGAGATTCCGAATGAAGAGACGGTCCGCCGTCGCCCTGCCGCTCAGCCGCAGGACGGAAATGCTGCGTCTCGTCGCCGAGCAGGGCAGCGTTTCCGTGCCGGAACTTGCCGATTTGTTTCGCGTTTCGACCGACACCGTCCGCCGCGATCTCGACTCGCTGGCCAGCAGCGGTGCGGTGCTCCGGACGCATGGAGGCGCCGTGCGCGCCGAGGGCGCCGGGATCGTTCCGGTCGCCGACCGCATCGTGACGCAGGCCGACGCCAAGACGCGGATCGCCGCGGCGGCGGCGCAGCTCATCGAGAGCGGCGAGACGCTGATGGTCAATGGCGGCTCGACGACGCTGGCCTTCGCGCTGATGCTTCCGGCCGACCGCTCCGTCGGGCTCATCACCAATTCGGTGTCGATCCTCGACCAGATCGACACCAGCGCCTTCACCAATGTCTATGCGATCGGCGGCGAGCTGTTCAGCGTGTCGCGGGTCATGATCGGGCCGGTGATCTTCCCCCATTCCGACCGCATCCATGTCGACACCGCCGTGATCGGCGTCCGCTCCATCCACCCCTCGCGCGGCATCTCGACGGCGACCGTCGCCGAGGCGGCCATGATCTCGGAGATGATGCGGGCGGCGCGGCGCACCATCGTCGTCGCCGATGAGACCAAGTTCACGCAGAGCGCCTTCGCGGCCATTGCGCCGCTCTCGGAGATCGACATCCTCGTCACGAGCGCGACGCCGCCCGAGCCGATGGCCGAGGCGCTCGCCGAGGCGGAGGTTCAGGTGATCGTCGCGCCCTGAGGGGCGTCAGACCCAGCCGCCGTCGATGACATAGGACTGGTTGGTGCAGGCGGACGCCTCGTCGGAGGCGAAGAACAGCACCGGCCGCGCGATGTCCTCGACCTGCAGCGGCCGCTTGAGGCACTGGCCCTGCATCAGGTCGGCGACGCCCGCCGGCGTCAGATAGAGGCTGACCTGCCGCTCCGTCATGATCCAGCCGGGCACGACCGAGCAGACGCGGATGTTGAACGGCCCGAGATCGCGCGCGAGACTGCGCGTCAGCCCGACGATCGCCGATTTCGCCGTCGTGTAGCCCGGCATGCCGCCGCGCGACTGCATCCAGGAATTGGAGCCGATATTGACGATGGCGCCGCCGCCTGCCGCCTTCATGTCGCCCATCACGGCTTGCGCCGCGAAGAACTGGTGCTTGAGATTGACCGCGAGGCGCTGGTCCCAATAGTCCGGCGTCACGTCCTCGATGGCGTGGCGCTCGTCATGGGCGGCGTTGTTGATGAGGATGGTGATCGGCCCGAGATGCTCGCGGACGCGGCCGATCGCGGCGCGCAGCGCTTCGATATCGGTGATGTCGCAAGGCTCGAAATGAACGGTCCCCTCGCCTTCCAGTTCGGCGACCAGGGCCCTCGAGCCCGTCTCGTCGATGTCGAGGAAGCCGACCTTCGAGCCCTGGGCGACGAAATGGCGGACGATGGAGGCGCCGATGCCGCCGCCGCCGCCGGTAACGAGCACGGTGCGGTTCCTGAGGCTCGGATAGGTCGCGATGTCACTCATAATGGTCCTCAGGCGGCCTGCAGCGCCGCGGCCTCGGCCTCGGAGAGGGCCGGCGGGCGGTCGATCGTGGTGGTGAGAGGACGCGGCTTGCCTTCCGCGGCGGACAAAAGGATCGCCTCCATGATCTCGAGCACATGCAGCGCCAGCTTGCCCGACGCGCGCGACGCGCGCTTCCCGGCGAGCGAGGCGGCGAGATCGGCGACGCCGAGCATGCGGTAGTTGGCGCGATCCGGCTTGTCGAAGGGCCAGTTGTGTCGCCCGTTGAGCAACTGGTCCGTCGGCATCTCGCGCCAGTCGCCACCGCGTTCGCTGAGCGCCACCGTGCCGCCGAAGGTGTCGGGGTCGGGAAGGCGAAGCGACCCTTCGGTGCCGTGCAGCTCGATCGGATGGTTGCCATGCCGGAACACGTCCCAGCTCATGCCGACGGCGACCACGGCGCCGCTCGCGAATTCTAGCGCGGCATGGACCGTGGTCGGCGTTCCGACCGAGAAGCGGGTGCCGGATGTCGGGCCGGGCGCGGTGATGAGCCGCTCGGCCTCGCCCGTCGTCGCGATCGCCGTCACGCGCCGCGCCGGACCGAGCAGGGTCGCGAGCATCGTCAGGTAATAGGGGCCCATGTCGAGCACCGGACCGGCGCCGGGCTGGTAGTAGAACTGCGGATTGGGGTGCCAGTGCTCCATGCCGCGCGACATCATGAAGGCCGTCCCCGTCACCACGCGACCGATGGCGCCCTCGTCCATGAGCCGCCGCGCCATGCGGCCGGCCGCGCCGAGAAAGGTGTCCGGCGCGCAGCCGAGCGCGAGCCCGTGCGCTTCCGCCATATCGACCAGTCGCCGACCCTCGTCGAAGGAGACCGAGAGCGGCTTTTCGGTGAAGACGTGCTTGCCGGCGGCGAGCGCGGCCGAGGAAATGTCGAAATGCGCGGCCGGGATGGTGAGATTGAGGACGAGATCGACCTCGTCCGAGCGGATCAGCTCATCGACCGCAAGGGCGCGCAATCCATAGGTGTCAGCCCGCCGCGTCGCCGCCTCGGGAACGAGATCGGCGCAGGCCGTCAGCTCGACGCCCGGGAACATCCTGGCGTTGCGCAGATAGGTCTCCGCTATATTGCCGCAACCCACGATGCCGACGCGAAGCCGCATGATCGTCCAACCCGCCATTCGCAGCGCGACGGCCGGATGCCTGTCGCCGCCGGCATGGATGCAACATTTTGCGGCTCTCTGCAAGAATCATCGGTGCTGCCCGCAGGCTCATGCCTGGTCGAGAATACCGGCGTCGTCGGCGACCTTGACCAGCGCTTCGCGGGCGCTGGCGGGCGAAGCCTTGCCGTTCAGGACGTCGAGACAGGTGCGCAGTGCCTTGCCGTAGCTGCGCGGCTTGACCGTGCCGGTCGGCCACCTCTCCAGCAGCCATCGCGCGGCTTCCTCGACATTGGTCAGCCGCCGTCGGCGGGTCACGGTCTCCCAGACGGAGACACGCTCGATCGGATGCATCATCGCCCTCACCGGATCATCCCTCTCAAGGTCCGACCGGGCGCGCGGTTCCGTCAAGTAGTGCGCTCCGTCGCACAGGGCCGGGGCGCGCGATCCCGTTCTATCGCGCGGGCGCGGGAGCGGGGGCGCGGGCGGAGGGATCCGTCCATTCCGGCGGGGCGCCCACCATACCGCTGACGAAGCCGGGAATGCCGGCCTGGCGGCCGAAGGCGTCGCAGGCGGCATATTTCGGCTTGCCGCCCAGGAAGGACTGCACCCGCTGGCCGGAGGGAATGGCGATGTTGACGTCCGGCGGCGGCGTGCCCTTGGCGAGCAGCGTCGCGAGCGCGCCGCCATAGGACGAGGCGAGCGCATAGGCGTCGCCGACATCGGAGACGCGCGGCTTGGTGGTGAGCGAATTGGCGCCCTTGGCCCAGACCAGCGCGGCGACCTGCTGGCCGGACCGGTCGAGGGCCTCGCCTTCCATCGACAGCCCGCCGAGGCCGAGCGGCAGGCGCGGCGCGCCAACCGGCAGCACGAAGCTGCTGCCCAGCGAGACCGCGACCGACGCGCCCGCCAGCACCTTGTCGGTCGGCACGATGTCCGCGACGATGCTGTGCACGGAAAGATCGGCCGGCTGGTTGCCCGCCACGATCTCGAACCGGTCGCTGAGTGCGATGCAGGTGGCGCGGTCGATGGCGTTGGAGACGAGCACCCGGTCCGCCGCCTTGGGAACGCGGCTCGCCGCCTGCGCCGACAGCGTGGTCGGCACGATGCGGACCGTTCGGGCGGCCGCAAGGGCCTGCTTGTCGGCGAAGCTGCGCGTCTTGCCGAAGCTGCCGCTCTCCTGGCCGAGCCGTGCCGTCGAGGTGAGGCCGGCCCCCGAGGAAAGAGGCACCGACGCGCATCCCGCGAGCAGCGCCAGCGCGGCCGCGGCGAGCGCGGCGCGCGCCAGGCGGCGTCCGGCCGCTCGGGACGGCCGCGCGGTCGGGCTGGTCTGCTCGGAGGAAGGAAATGTCATGCCGTGGCCTCGTGTGGGATTCCGGCCGTCCGTGCCGGGACCGCCGCGCCGAATAGGGCATGATTCGCGCCGGGCCGCACCATCACGGACGCGCGTCGCGGCCCATGACAGATGGCGGCGGGCGGTCATCCGGCCCTCTTTTCGCGCCTTATACGGCGCGACGCCCGCGACGGATCGGTTCCCTGGTGAAGGCGCTCAGGCGGCGCGGCGCGCGGTCTCGATGCGGTCGATCATGGCGAGGACGGCGTCCGGCGCCGTCTGCTGCACCATATGCCCGGCATGCGGGACGATGTCGACCAGGGCGCCGGGAATGGCGGCCTTGAGCAGCCCGGCCTGCTCGGCGGCATCGATGAGATCGTCGGCGTCGCCTGCGAGGATGCCGACCGGCGCCGTGATGCGGCTGTAGTCCGGCACCATGGCCGAGGCGGCGATCAGGAGCGCCGACTCGGCCGCGACCGAGCGCAGCCCCTCCGGACCGCAGGCGAGCTCGCGCAGCGAGGCCGAGAAGCGTGGCGCGATCGGCGCGGGGCGGAACATCTTCTCCAGCACCAGCGGCCAGGTCTTCCGCGCGAGAAGGGGAAGGACCGTATAGCGCGCGATGGTGCCGAGGATGGGAACGGCCGGGAGCGACGCGAACGCAAGCGCCGGGCGGGGCTTCGGAAAATAGTAGCCCGAGACGGCGATGACGCCCGCGACCGCCTCCGGATGGCGCAGCGCACATTCGAGCGCGACGGATGCGCCGAAAGAATGGCCGAGCACGAGATAGCGCTCGATGCCGAGTTGCCGAAGCGCCGCATGGATGAGATCCGCCTGCGCGGCCGGCGTCCAGATCGGGCCGCGCGGACGGGAACTCGCGCCGAAACCGGGCCGGTCGAAAGCGAGCACGCGGTAGCGCCCCGATGCCGCCCCGATGAGGCCGCTCGCGACGAAATCCTCGGCGGCCGAGCCATTGCCATGCAGGAGCACGAGCGGCATGCCCACGCCTTCGTCGAGGACATGCAGGCGCACCGCGCCGACATGCATGAGCCGGCCGCGCAGCGCGCGGAGCACCGCCTGCCGGGCGCGGACATGATTATAGGCGGCGAGCCCGGCGAACGACGCCGCCACCACCAGCGGCAGCAGCGAGACCGACCGCTTCCGCGCGGCCCGCGTTCGCTTCGTCACGGCGGCGGCGACCGCCCCGCCCATGCCCTTGATCATGACGCACTCCTTCGATCGTCGCGGCCGCGATCTGCCGCGCCCATCCTCTCGAACCGCGACCGGAGAAGGCGGTTCCGCGGAAGAGGCCGGGAACATCTCTGGCCGTACTCTCCGGCGTTGGCGGGGGAGGATGCGACAGCCGACGATACTCCCGCCGGACAAAACCGAGGAGACACAAGCGAGGGCGTCGCGGCTGGATGGCCGAACGGATGCGCCGGCCGGCGCGCGGCGCCGATTGGCCGTCGTGCGCGGCGTCGGAAGCAGAAAGGCGTCGGTGCCGCCGTGCTGCGGCGATGGCCTGGCTGGCCTCAGGCCGCAGGCGCGCGATGCACCCGCACCCCGTCGCCGTCGAGCGCCACGACGAGTTCGGCATAGGTGCCGATGACCGGATGCGGCGTCGCCATTTCCTCGCGATGCGTCGCCGCCACCACGAGGACGCGCGCGCCCGACGCCTCGCCGGCGGCGATGCCGGCCGGCGCGTCCTCGACTACGAGGCAAGCGGCGATATCGACGCCGAGACGGCTCGCGGCGAGGAGATAGCAGTCCGGCTGCGGCTTGCCGTTCACGACGTCGTCGGCCGTGATCAGCAGTTCCGGCACCGGCACGCCGGCTGCCGCGAGGCGGCGAAGCGCGAGGGGGCGGGGCGCCGAGGTCACGATCGCCCAGCGATGGCCAGGCAGTCCGGCGAGGAAATCGACCGCGCCGTCGATGGCGCGGATGCCGCCCATGTCGTCCATCTCGGCGAGCGTCAGTTCATGCGCCTCGCGGACGGCATCGACACCGGGAAGGCCGAGCTCGGCGATCGTCTCGACCGCGCGCTTGCCATGGATCGTCGGCAGGAAGGTCTCGACATCGAGCCCGTGACGGGCCGCCCAGCGCGACCAGATCCGCTCCGCCGCTTCGATCGAGGACAGGAGCGTTCCGTCCATGTCGAACAGGAGCGCGGCAAAGGACGCGCCGGGAAAAAGATCCGTGCCGGACAATCGAAACTCCTCAGCTGTTGGTCCCGGCGCGGGGGGATGCTGGGGCTCGGCCGCGGACGGCGCGAGATATGGCACGAAGCAGCGCGGGGATGAAGGGCGGAAGGCGGCGATGCCGGCCATGCGGCCGGAACGTCATTCCTTCATCTGCCTCGCGACCCAGCCAACCCCGCCGAGGATGAGACCGCCGCCGAAGAGCCCGGCGACGCCGCCCCAGATCGCGCCGGCGCTGCCGGCGAACGCATTGCCGACGAGAACACCGCCGACGCCGAGAATGATCGGCGCGAGACACCCGATCGCAATCATCCGATCCTCCAAGGCGCGTGGCCCGCGCCTCCACGGCCAGGCCTTCGCCGCGCAGGATGGACCGCGCCGCCGCCTCGAGGCAAGCGCCGTCCGGTCAGCTCGTCGGCACGAAGCGGCGCCAGTCGCCCGCCTCGCGGAAACCGAGGAGTTCGCGCGCCTTGCGGTTGGAGAGCGGCGCCTCATGGCCGGGCAGCGGCCGGGTCAGCGGCGTCTGCGGCTGATGCTTGGCCAGAAATTCCTCGGTCGGCTCGTTGGCGATGATGCGATCGTTGGTGGCGTTGAACACCTGGAAGCCGAGCCCGTCCGTCTCGATGCAGCGATGCACGATCTCGGCGAGGTCGGTGACGTCGATATAGCTCCAGGCGTCGCGCTTGCGCGACAGCGGATCGGCGAGATTGGCGGCGAAGCGCTTGTAGTCCTCCGGCGCCGTCACCGCGCCGATGCGCAGCGCATAGATGTCGGCGCCGCTGCGCGAGGCGAAGGAGCGGGCGATCTTCTCGCCGACGATCTTGGACAGGCCATAGCTGTCGGTCGGATCGGCATCGCTCTCCTCGTCGACCGGGAAGCTCGCAAAGTCCCGGTCGCCCTCGGCGAAACAGATGCCGTAGACTGTCTCGCTGGAGGCGGTGACGATCTTGCGGATGCCGAGCTTCGTGGCGGCCTCGATCACGTTGTAGGTCGAGAGGACGTTGGTGCGGAACATCGCGTTGTCCGGCCGCGCGAAGATTCGGGGGATCGCCGCGAAATGCACGACCGCGTCGATCGGCGCCCTGCCCTTGCCCGAGAAGTATTCGGGGAAGCCGAAATGGCTCGAAAGGGCGTTGAACGCCTCGCCGCTGTCCGAGAGATCGACGATCATCGTCTCGACGCCGGGGAAGTCCAGCGGCACGAGATCGAGATTGAGTATCTCGTAGCCCCTGGCGACGAGATTGGGGATGACGAAGCGGCCGGCCTTGCCGCTGCCGCCCGTGAAGACGATGCGCTTGCCCATGGGAACCCTCGCCCCTTGTCCGAGCCCTTCGGAAGAGCCGGGCCCGCGTCGCGGCCCCGGTCTCTCGACTTGGAGCCTTGCCTCAGGCGAAGATGCCGAAGCCGGGGACGGCATGGCGGCGCACGCCGTCCATGTCGAGCTCGACGCCGATGCCGGGGGTGTCGGGGATGACGATGTGGCCGTCCTCGACGATCGACTTGGCGCCGTTCGGCAGCTTCACATAGCTGTCCCAGGCCTCACGCTCTTCCAGCGCATGCCATTCGAGCACGAGGAAATTCGGCACGACGGCGCAGGTCTGCGCGGTCGCCATGGTGCCGATCGGCGTCGAGACGAGATGCGGCGCGAAGGGCAGGTAGTAGATCTCGGCGAGATTGGCGATCTTCTTGCTCTCGGCGAGGCCGCCGCATTTCGGCACGTCGGGCATGATCACGTCCGCGACCTGCTGCTGCATCATCTCGCGGAAGCCCCAGCGCATGTAGAGGTTCTCGCCGATGCAGATCGGCGTGCGGCTGCGCGAGCGGATCTGGCGGAGCGCGTCGACATTCTCGGCCGGGATCGGCTCCTCGAGCCAGAGCAGGTTGAAGGGCTCCATCTCCCAGGCGATGCGGCAGGCGCTCGGCACGTCGTAGCGGCCATGCAGGTCGATGCAGAGGTCGATATCGGGGCCGATCGCCTCGCGAACCGCCTGCACGCGCTCGACCATGGTGCGGATCTCGGCATTGTTCGCCGTATGGTTCATCCGGTCGAACTTGGCGGGATGGTTCAGATTGTCGATGTCGAACTTCAGCGCGGTGAAGCCCTCGGCGACCATGCGCTTCGCGCGCGCGGCGCAGCCGGCCGGCGAGCCGGACTTCTCGTCGCCATCGCCGCAATCGGCATAGAGGCGGATCTTGTCGCGATACTTGCCGCCCATCATGCGGTAGAGCGGCTGGCCGGCCGCCTTCGCCGCGAGGTCCCAGAGCGCGATCTCGATGCCCGACAGCGCGATCAGGAACACGCCCGACTGCGCACCGGAGAAGATGTGCGCACGGCGCAGCTTGTCCCAGCAATATTCGACATTGCGCGGATCCTCGCCGATCAGCTCGTGCTTCAGCTCGGAGATCAGCCCGACGATCGCCGCGGCGCCGGCATCCGGATTGGCCTCGCCGATGCCGTAGATCCCCTCGTCGGTGTCGATGCGGACCAGCGTGGCGTGGCCGTGATAGGCGACCACGGCGGTCTTGATGTCGGTGATCTTCATGGAAACTCTCTCCCTCGTCTGATCGGTGGCGCGGCACCCGCGGCGATCATTCCTGCCCGGACGCGTCTCGGCGCATGCTGGATGGTCGGCCGCGCCACGTCATCGGCTGCGCGGAAACCCTGAATGTCGCGAAGCGGCGCGAGGCGCCGCCCCGGTGGGCGGTCACCCCGCGCGCCGCCCTCGTGGAGGAGGGCTCCGCGCCGGGGCACTGGCGCGGAGGAGGAGAAGGCGGACGCGCGGGGATTCCGGGTCGCCCGGCGCTACTTCTGTGCGCGCGGGCGGTGATGACGGGTCCAATAGCCGAACATGTCGCCCTTGGACGCGATCTCGGCCCAGACCGGCGCGGTCAGCGCCTCCATCGCAGCGACATCTTCCGGGGAGATGGTCCAGCCGACGCTGCCGGCATTCTCCTCGATCTCGCGCACCGTGCGCGCGCCGAGCAGCGGCGAGCTGACGCCGGGGCGGCTGGTCAGCCACTGCACCGCGAGCTGCGGGATCGTCTTGCCATATTTGGCCGCGATCGGGCGGAGGCCCTCGACCGCCGCCAGCGCCTTCTCGTAGGTGCCCGGCTGGAAGAGCACGGTCGTCCGCCGCTCGTCGCCCTCGGCGAATTCGGTATCGGGACGAAGCGTGCCGGTCAGGAGCCCCTGCGCGAGGCCGCTATAGGGAATGATGCCGATGGCGTGCTCGCGGCAATAGGGCAGGATCTCCGCCTCGACCTCGCGCCAGAGCATGTTGTAGGGCGGCTGCAGCACGTCGATCGTGCCATGCTGGTTCGCCTCCTCGATCTGCTTGATGCCGAAATTGGAGACGCCGATCGCGCGGATCTTGCCCTCGCCGCGCAGCTTCTCGAGCGCGCCCATCGTGTCGCCGATCGGATAGTCGGGATGCGGCCAGTGGATGAAATAGACGTCGATGTAATCGGTCTTGAGGCGCTTCAGCGACCCTTCGAAGGCGGCGAGGACGTCGGCCGGGTCGAGATGGTTCGGGGCAACCTTGGTCGCGATCACCGCCTTGTCGCGGCGGCCGACCAGAGCCTCGCCGAGGACCTCCTCGGAATGGCCGGCGCCATAGGCCTCGGCCGTGTCGATCAGCGTGACGCCGAGATCGAGGGCGCGATGGATGACGCGGATCGATTCGGCGTCGTCGGCCGCGCCCCAGAACGATCCCGACATGCCCCAGGTGCCGAGGCCGATTTCCGACACCTCGACCGGCGATCCGCCCAGACGGCGATATTGCATTCTCTTCCTCCCAAGTCCGGACGGCCATTGAGGCGGCCGCCTCGTCTCCTTGTTCTTTTATACGGTTATCCGCTCATCTGACAAGTCAGTTTGGACAAACGCAGCGTGCTTTTCGGGCGAGGCCCCGCATACGGCGGCTGCATCGACGCGGAAATCCGTCATGGCCGCGCTCGTCGCGGCCATCCATGACTGTCTTCGACACCCGTTCGGAAAGGCACCCATTGGGAAAGGCGCCTGGCGGGATAGGCCCGGCCTGTCTCAGCCCCGGTCGACGATATCGAGGTCGAGTTCGGCGATCGCCTTCAGCGTCACTTCGAGATGGATGCGCATCGCCGTCTCGGCGGCGGCGGCATCGCGCGCCGCCAGCGCCTCGTAGATGGCGCGGTGCTGGCGCGTCGCGGTCGGCAGCGCGTCCGGCGCCTGGTTCGACACGCGGCGGCTCGCCAGCTGCCACCAGCGCGAGGAGTACATGAAGCGGTCGAGAATGCGGTTGCGCGTCGCGCGGCAGATTTCCATGTGGAAGTCGAAGTCGAGCTCGACATAGACGTCGGGCTCGCGTTCGTGGCCCCCCATGGCGGCGAGGATGGCGCCGAGCCGCTTGAGATCGGCCTCGGTCAGCCGCCGCGCCGCTTCTCCGGCGATGGCCGGCTCGAAGATCAGCCGCGCGTGATGCAGTTCGACGAGCAGGTCGTGCACCTGCTCCTGCGGCAGCCATTCGATGAGAAGCGGGCTCAGATAGTCCCATTCGGCGATCGGGCGGATGGTGACGCGGCGCCCCTGCGCGATCTCCACCATGTCGAGGGAACTCAGGATCTTCAGCGCCTCGCGCGCGACGGCCCGCGACACGCCGAACTCGACCGAAATCTGCTGCTCCGACGGCACCAGCCCGTCCGTGAACGCATCGCTCGCGATGCGGCGGATGAGAACGCCGGCGACCTGCGTCGGCAGCGTGCGGAGCTGGACCTTCATCTGCACCGTCGTGGCGCCCCCTCGACTCGCGCGAACGGAGAGAGACGCATCATGGCGGGAGTCGGCGCAATCCGCACCATGCCGCGACGCGGCACTCCGTCGATTCCAGGCCCCACTGCCGGCGATGTCATCGCCGCCACCCCGTCGCTTGTCCGGCGGGCGGCCCGACCGCCGGGGGCCCGCTCCATTCTTGATGACTGAGACTGACGCGCTCCACAACCCTCCGCCGCGCGGCGAATGCGCCTATCGGCCTCGCCAAACCCGTTTCGCTGCCGCGAAAGACCGGAACCCCGGCGCCACAGGCTCGGTCAGGCAAAGAACGGCAGCGTGCTTGACCTGCATGCGAGGCGATAGTAGCATCATCTTATCGGACAAGTCGATAAGCATATAAGCGCTGCACACAGCGTGGTCCGAAGCTCGCACCGGCCGTCCCGGCCGTGGGGAGGAGCAATGCCCGTTTCGCCGATGTTCCGACGCTGCATCCAGCGTTCGCGACCGCCTGCGCCGCTTCCGGCCAAATCCCGTTCCGGGCGCCATGCCGCCGCGGATCCGTCACGGCCGATTTCCGCATGCGGTTCGGAGCGACCGCCGTGGCCGGGTCGCCCGGCACCCTGAGAATTTCCCGGAGCCGTCGCGGAGGAGCTGGACGGCTGCGGGCGATGCCAACGAACCGAAAAAAGGGAGGTTACGATGTCCATCAGGCTTACGAGGCGTGGATTCCTCGGGGGAAGCGCCGCCGTCATCGGCGGCTCGACCCTCGCGGCGCCCTATATCGCTCAGGCGCAGAACGCCGACGAGATCCGCGCCCTGCTCATCACCGGCGGCCCGCTCTATCCCAAATACTGGGAGAAGGTCGTCGCTGACTTCACCGCCAAGACCGGCATCAAGGTCAAGTACGACCTGCTCGAGTTCACGCCGCTCACCACCAAGATCGTCACGCTCGGCGCCGCGAGAAGCCCGCTCTATGACGTATTCAGCACGCATACCGCGCAGATCGACTCCTTCTTCAACTATTTCGGGGCGCTGAACGAGTATTTCACCGCCGACGAACTGAAGGACTTCTATCAGGTCGGCATCGACTACCTCGTCGACCCGAAGACGAAGAACCTCGCGGCGATTCCGCGCAACATGGATGCGCGCACCCAGTATTACCGCTCCGACGTCTATGCCGAGCACGGGCTGAAGGCGGCGGTCACCTGGGAGGACCTCGTCAATGTCAGCCAGAAGCTGACCGGCAACGGCTATTACGGCCTCGTCGTCCCCGGCCAGGGCGATCCGGCGCAGCGCACCTTCTCCGACTATCTGTGGCAGGCGGGCGGCGACTGGGTCGACGACCAGGGCAAGCCGTCCTTCAACGCCGCTCCCGGCATCGAGGCGCTGACCTATTACCGCGACCTCATCCAGAAGTGGAAGGTCGTGCCGCCGGACGCGGTCTCCTACCAGTGGAACGAGAACTCGACGCAGTTCTCCTCCGGGGCGGTGATGGACACGTTCGACTGGCCGGGCGCCTTCGCGACACTCGCCAATCCCGAGACGTCGAAGGTGGTCGGCAAGTGGTCGACGGCGCCCTATGTGCGCAACAAGACCGCGATCTCCTGCGCCATCTCGCATGCCATGGCGCTCAACAGCATGTCGAAGCGCAAGCCGCCGGCCGTCGAGTTCATCAAGTATACGGTGAGCCCCGAGGCCCAGCTGCTGAACTTCAACGAATACTCGAACTTCCCGAGCCGCCTCTCGGTCGCCAAGCAGGTCGTCTCGGAAGCGACCGGCGCCAAGGCCGAGTGGCTTGCGCAGCTCGAGCAGACCATCGCCACCGGCAAGGAATGGCCGAAGCTGCCCGGCTTCTCCCGCGTGTGCACGCTGATGTTCTCGACCATCGAGCGCGCGCTCAGCAACCAGCAGACGCCCGAGGAGGCGCTCAACCAGGCCGCCGCCGAAGCCCTGCAGATCATGACGCAGGCCGGGGCCTATAACTAGCATGACCACGGCCGCAAGGCCGGCGGGGCGCCAGCGGCGAGGTTCGTCGCTGGCGCCGAGCTGGCAGAAGGGTTACCTGCTCGCCAGTCCGGCGCTGATCGCGATGATCGCGATCCTGATCTATCCGCTGGGCTATTCCTTCGTGATGAGCTTCTACCGGTGGGATCTCGCCTCGCCGTCTCAGTATTTCGTAGGGCTCTCCAACTATCGCGACACGTTCAACAGCCTCGGCTTCCAGCAGACGCTGCGCGTCCAGCTGATCTTTTCCTTCGTCACGATCGCCATCGAGGTCGTGGCCGGCATCGGCGTCGCCGTGCTTGTCAACGGCAAGCTGCGCGGGTTGAAGCTCGCCCGCACGCTGCTGCTCGTGCCGCCGATGATCGCCCCGGCGGTGGTCGGCCTCAATTTCCGCTGGCTGTTCAACGGCCAGTACGGGCTCGTCAACGCGGTGCTCCGCTTCCTCGGCCTGCCCGAGGCGCCGTGGCTGTCCGACCCGAACTGGGCGCTCGTCTCGGTGATGATCGCCGATATCTGGCAGAACACGCCGCTCCTCGTGCTGCTTTTCCTCGCCGGCCTGCAGTCGCTGCCGCAGGAGCCGATCGAGGCGGCGCAGGTCGACGGCGCCTCGTCCTGGGGCATCTTCTGGCACATCACGCTGCCGCTGCTGCGGCCGGTGATCATGATCGTGCTGATGCTCCGCATCATCGACACGTTCCGCACCTTCGACGTCATCTGGCTGATGACGCAGGGCGGTCCGGGCGGCGCCACCAACCTCGTCACCGTCAACGCCTATCTGCTGGCGTTCCAGAGCGCGTCCTTCGGCCATGCCTCGGCCGTCTCCTATATCGCGCTGTTCATGTCGCTGATCTTCCTGGCGCTCCTTTACGGGCTGCCATGGCTGCGGCGCAGACTGAGGAGGACCTCATGACCGCATCCGCCACCGCTTCCCCTCTCCGCCGGCGGCGCGGCCGCCCGGCGCTGCGCGAAGGCATCACGGCGGGCCTCGTGATCCGCTACCTGGTGCTGATCGGCACCGTCCTCCTCACCATCTTCCCGCTGATCTGGCTGGTGCTGACCTCGCTCAGAAGCTCGGCCGACATCTTCGCGGTGCCGGTGCGGGTGCTGCCGGAATCGGTCACCTTCAACCAGTATGTCGCCGTCTTCAGCCAGTACGGCCTCGACAACTATCTCTGGAACACCGTCATCGTCTCGGTGGCGACGGTGGTTCTCGTGATCCTCTGCGCCGTGCCCTGCGCCTATGCCATGGCGCGGTTCAACCTGCCCGGCGCCAAGGTCGTGGTCAGCATCCTGCTCATCATGCGCATGATCCCGGTCGTGGCGCTCGCCATCCCGCTCTTCGCGGTGTTCGCCTCGATCGGCCTGCTCGATACGCTGACGGCGCTCGTGCTCGCGCATACCGCCTCGAAGCTTCCCGTCGCGATCTGGCTGCTGATGGGCTTCATCCAGGACCTGCCCAAGGAGATCGAGGAATCGGCGCAGATGGACGGCGCGAGCACGCTCCGCATCATCGTACAGATCGTCTCGCCGCTGATCGCCCCCGGCATCGGCGCGACCGCGGTCATCACCTTCCTCTTCACCTGGAACGACCTCCTGCTCGCCCTGACGCTGTCCTCCTCGGAAGCGGCTCAGACGCTGCCGGTCGGGCTCACCAATTTCGTGTCGCAATTCGGCATCGACTGGGGCGCCATGTCGGCAGCCGGCGTTATGATGGTCATCCCGACGCTGATCTTCGTATGGTTCGCCCAGGGCCTCCTCGTGAAGGGGCTCGTCACGGGCGCCGTGCGCGGCTGACGGACAATCGAAAGCGGCCGCGCCGCCATGGGGCGAAGCGCGGCCCGGCAAGGCAAAAGGGACGGAAATGAAGATTACCGAGGTCATCCCCTGGCTCGTGAAGGTGGACCGCGTCTACTGGGGCGAGTTCCTCTTCGTCGAAGTGAGAACCGACGAGGGCATCTCGGGCTGGGGCGAGATCACCACCACGACGAAGCCGGCCAACCGCGCCGTCGCCGCCATCCTGCGTCAGCTCAACGACCTCATCGTCGGCGACGACCCGACGCGCATCGAGCAGATCTGGCACAAGATCTTCCGCTCCTTCACCTATATGGGCTCGCGCGGCGCCGCCTCGCATGTGGTGAGCGGCATCGACATCGCGCTGTGGGACATCGTCGGCAAGCTGCGGGGCGTTCCGATCTATGAACTCCTCGGCGGCGCGGTGCGCGACGACGTCCTCATCTACACCCATCCCGACCAGTCGAAGTTCACCTCGAAGGAAGGGGTGATCGCCGAGATCAAGCGCATCACCGATTCCGGCCATACCGGCATCAAGTTCGACCCCTTCCCGACCTATGAGCAGCGCGCGAGCGAGCCGCACGGCTATCTCGACGGCTATCTCTCCAAGAAGGGCGAGCGCGAGGCGGCCGAGCTCACCGAGCTGATCCGCCAGACCGCCGGCCCCGAGGTCGAGATCCTGATCGACGCGCATGGCCGCTTCGACGTGCCGACGGCGGTCCGGCTCTGCCGCTCGCTCGAGGAGGCGGGCCAGATCGACTGGTTCGAGGAGCCGGTGCCGGTCGAGAGCTATCACGCGCTGCGCCAGGTGCGTGAGAAGGTGTCGGCCGCGATCTCCGTCGGCGAGCGGCTGCACACCCGTTGGGAGTGCATTCCGATCCTCGAGAACGAACTCGCCGACTATCTGATGCCCGACGTCACCTGGACCGGCGGCATCAGCGAACTGAAGAAGATCGCGACTTTGGCCGAGGCCTATTACGTGCCGATCAGCCCCCATGACGCCAGCGGCCCGATCAACGTCACCGCCGGCGCGCATGTCATGATGACGGTGCCGAACTTCTATCGCATCGAGACGAGCGACTGCGACCTCTCGCATTACGACCCGATCATCGAGACGCCGCTCGACAACAGCGGCGGCCGCATCCACTTGAGCCGCGCCCCGGGGCTCGGCATCACGATGAACATGGACTATCTGCGCGCGAACGTGTTCGAGGGCTTCGGCGAGCGGTCGTAGCGCGGCCGATCACCCGTCCAGCAGGACGGCAAGGGTCTCGCCGGCGACGGGTTTCGCGATCGCCGGCGACGAGATCGCCTTCGAGGCGCCGTCGATGACGGATTCGTCGATGGTGTTGAAGGCGAACAGGCCGAAATGGTGCGGCACCAGGAAGGCGGCGCCGGCCTGCCGCGCGCAGTCGATCGCCTCGCCGAGCGTCATGTTGCCCGGAATGCCGGCGGCGAGCCTTTCGGCATCGCGGCCGTTCACGGGCAGAAGCGCGATATCGGGCGCGAAGCGCGCAAGGCGCTCTGCGAGACCGTCGAACGGTATGGTGTCGCCGGAATGATAGACACTGAGGCCTTCCGCCTCGATGCCGTAGCCGAGGAAGAGATCGCGCCCATCCGCGTCGCGCTCGCGCGTCTCATGCGCGGCCGGGAATACCGTGACCGCGATGCCCGGGACCGGCTCGATGCGCGTATCGGCCTCGGCGGGGAGAAGCAGCGCATCGCTGCCGATCCGCTCTCGGGCAGTGGCGAGCTTCGCCGCCGGAACGATGAAGGGAAGGCCGGGATGGCGCTCGGCCAGGGGCCGCAGCGTCTCGCCGTCCATATGGTCGGTATGCGCATGCGTGACCAGAACGAGGTCCGGCCGCGGCAGGTCGGCCACCGCGACCGGCGGCGGCATCATGCGGCGGTGGTCGTTGGCACGACCCGCATATTTCCGGGCGAGGCTGTCGGAGAGATAGGGATCGATCAGGATCCGGTGCCGGCCGGTCTCGATCCAGAAGCCGGCCTGTCCGAGCCAGAACAGGCCCGGCTCGCCGGGCTTCGGGAAGCCGGGCCTCCGCTCAATGCGCATCGGTCTGCGCGTTCCGGCCAAGCGCGTCGATGAGATTGGCGACCGCCCGGACGGTGCAGCGCTCGACGGAGGCGTCGGTGAAACCGCCGATATGGCTCGTGAGCACAACCCGCGGATGCGCCAGAAGGGGCGAGGGATCGGGCGGCTCCTTGTCGAAGACATCGGTAGCATAGCAGGCGACACGCCCGCTCTCGAGCGCCGCGAGCAGCGCCGTCTCGTCGACGAGGCCGGCGCGGGCGGTGTTGACGAGCACCGTTCCCGGCGCCATCGCGGCGATGCGGCCGGCGGTCAGCAGCGGGCGGCCGTCCTCCGGCATCGGCGCGTGCAGCGAGACGGCATCGACGCCGGCGATGGCCTCGTCGAGGTCGACGCGGGTGAAATTCCGATGCGTCACGCGGTCGGCATTGGCGAAGGGATCATAGCCGCGCACGCGCGCGCCGAGATCGAGGCAGAGCTGCGCCAGCGTCGCGCCGACGGCGCCGAGCCCGACGATGCCGACCGTCGCGTCGCACATCTCGCGGCCCATGAGGCGCGGCCAGCCGCCATTGCGCATGCCCTCATGCGTCCAGACGATCTGGCGGAGGCCCGAAAGCGTCAGCGCGAGCGCCAGTTCGGCGACGCCGCGGGCATTGGTCGCCTCGGCGCGGCGCAGTTCGATGCCCCGCGTCTCCAGCGCGCGGAGCGGCAGATTGTCGACGCCGGTGCCGTTGCGGCTGATAACGCGCAGGCGATCGGCGGCGTCGAGGACGCGCTCGCTGACCGGCTCCACGCCGGCCAGCCAGCCGACGCAGCCGGGCAGCGCCGCCATCAGCGTCTCCTCGTCCGGCAGCGAGCCGGGCGCGGGCATCACGAGGCTGTAGCCGGCTTGCTCCAGCATGCGCAGCGCCGGATGGCCGCCACGCGAGAGCGAGCGGGGCGTGACGAGAATGCGGTCCATCAGCCGCGCCCCGTCGCCCTGGCGGCGATGGCCGCGATGGCGTCGAATTCGGGACCCGAGGTCGGGATCTCGATGTCGAACACCTCGGCGATCACCTGTGTCCAGCCATGGATGAAATAGGTCCAGCCATCCTCGACCTGCAGGCGGCGCGCCTTTTCCTGCGCGCGGGCCTGATCGAGGAAGACGAGCTCGCCGCGATAGTTGAGCTCCCAGACGACCGCCTCCTCGGGAAAGCGCGCGGCATCCGTGAGCGGCGAGCCGGGGGCGTCCTTGCCGAGGCCGGTCGCATTCACGACGAGGCTGCCGGGCTTCATCGTGGCGAGGATCGCGTCGTTGTCGCTTGGATCGGGCGCAAGGCGATACTCCACAGGGATGTGGGCGCCGATCCTGCGGTGGATGGCGGCGATATGGTCGAGGCGGGCCTGCGAGCGGTTCGAGACGACGATGCGCGAGGGGCGATCGGCGCCGCGGCTCGCCTGCATCAGGTGCCAGGTGATGGCGATGGTCGAGCCGCCGGCGCCCATGGAGAACAGCTCCGCGCCGGTGCGGGCGAAATGGCCCGGCGCGAGGAAACCGTCGATCGAAAGGCCGGAGGAGATCGGGTCCTTGGCATGGCAGACGAGCCGCCCTCCCCGCTTGGAGAGGCAGCTCGTCTCGGCCATCAGCGCGGCATGCGGGTCGATCTCGTCGAAGAGATCGCGGCAGGCATCGTAGAGGTCGAGCTTGTGCGTGGTGACGAGGGCGCCGAGCGAGAGCGGGTCGTTCTTCAGAAAGGTGACGGCCTCGCGATAGCGCGCGGGATCGTCATGCGGCACGAAATCGATGCCCTTCATCTCGACATCGCCGAGCCCGAGATGGCGCGCCCATTCAGGGAACACCTTCATGATCGAGGACTTCGCCGTCGTCACGCCGATGAAATAGAAGGTCGGCCGCGTCGCGGGGGCATAGGGCGCGGACAGGGTGCCCAGAGCTGGAATGGTGCTCATGACTTCCCCCTGACCGCGGCGACGCGGGCGACGGCCGCGCGCGCGTTCTCGGCGATCCTCGCGAAATTGCCGGCCGCGATGTCGGCGCGGGTCGCGATCCAGGTCCCGCCGACGGCGGCCACCTCCTTCAGCGCCAGCCATTCGGCGAGATTGTCGAGCGTGACGCCGCCGGTCGGGTTGAAGCGGATACCGGTGTGGAGATAGGGAGCGGCGATGTTCTTCAGCATCGACGGCCCGCCGGCCGGCATGGCGGGGAAGAACTTCACCATGCGGCAGTCGGCCCGGAGCGCCGCCTGAAGATCGGTCGGCGTCATGATGCCGGGAGCAAAGGGCAGCCCCCGCGCGGCGGCATGCGCGAGCACCTCGCGGTCGAGGCCCGGCGAAAGCGCGAAGCGCGCACCGGCGTCCAGCGCCTCGTCGACCTGCGCCTCGCTCAGCACCGTCCCGGCGCCGATCAGCATTTCGGGCCGCGCCTTGGCGATGGCCTCGATGGTGGCGCGGGCGGCCGGGGTGCGGAAGGTGATCTCCGCAACGGGCAGGCCGCCCTCGATCAGCGCATCAGCGAGCGGCAGCGCGGCTGCCGGGTCGTCGAGGGCGATGACCGGCACCACGGCATGGGCGGAAAGGCTGTCGAAGATGGACATCGGCTGTGATCAGTCCTGCGTGGCGAGAATGGCGTCGATCTCGGCCGCGCTGCGCGGCCGGTAGTCAGCGTTCGGAACGGCTTTCCAGCCGGTTCCATCGGCGAGGATGCGGGTCGCCATGCCGCCGGAGCGGGCGATGAGACCATAGTCCTGGCCGGCATCGGCGGGGTAGCAGAAGCTCATGACCAGCGGCGCCGACCCGGTGTTCACCGAGCGGTGGATCCAGAGCGGCGGCACATAGACCATCACGCGCGGCCGGACCTCGAGGATGCTGGTCTCGCCCTCTGGCGATTCCATCAGCATCAGCCCCTCGCCCGCCTCGCCGTAATAGGTCTCCGGCCGGTTGGCGCGGGCGTGGATATGCCCGCGCGTCACGTAGAATTCGTCGCCGATCCGGCCCGGCTCCATGAAGGTCGTGCCGAAGATCAGGTCGCCGCGCGCCGCGGCCGGGCGCACCTCGTGCACGGCATAGACGATGCTGTCGCCACGCTCGGCGAGGGCCGCCGCGAAGGCGTCGGCATCGGCATAGATACCGGCGAGCTCGGCCAGCCGCTTCTCGTAGCGGCCCGTCGGAGAGGAGAGGACGCCGGTCGCCGGATCGATGCGATGGGACGTCGGGGGTACAGCCATGGGAACCTCCATTCGGTAGTGAAATTACCGTTCCGGACTTCATATGCAACATGAATGAGCGATATGACGACTAATTTCGGGTTCCGAAGCCTATTTGTTGGCTTGATGCGCGGCATTTGTGTAGTATGAGTACATAACCGATCGCAGGATCGGCGCCTGCGGGAGGCAGGCCGCCCCCATATCGGGCCGGAGTCCCGCCAGGCACCCCAACGCCAATTGCGGCCCGTCACGCGCCTTTGCGCGCGGTGATGCAGGCCGTCACAATCCGGGAGGAATTCGCATGACCGTTTCGTTCCGCACGCATGCCTCTGGCCTGCGCGCCTCGATGCTGGCCCTCGCCTCGGCCGCCGCGCTCGTCGCGGGCACGAGTGCCGTGCTCGCCGAAGACATGGCGCCGATCGCCGGCCGGCCGGAGCCGGTCGCCAACGAGGCGGGCACCAAGGCGAAGATCGCCATCATCGGCTTCGCCAACAATCCCTACTGGGTCGCCGTCCAGAAGGGCGCCGAGACTGCCAACGAGGTGCTGAAGTCGCGCGGCGGCGAGGTGAAGTGGATCGTCGGCGGCGCCAATATCGACGTCCCCACCGTCAACCAGGCGATCAACGCCGCCGCGACGCAGGGCTATAACGGCATCGGCTTCTTCATCGCCGGCGAGGGCAACTGCGCGCTGGTCAAGAAGCTGACCGACGAGAAGAAGATCTCGCTCGGCGCCTACAACACGCTGTTCCCCTGCGTGGAAGAGGCCGGCGGCGTCATCGACTATGCGCAGGACCAGGTCGCGGCCGGCAAGAACGCCGCCGCCGAGCTGATCAAGGCGGTCGGCGACAAGGAAGGCAAGGTCGGCATCATCGTCAGCCAGTTCACGGCGCCGGGCTCCGAGCAGCGCCGCAAGGGCTTCGTCGAGGGCCTTCAGGGCAGCAAGCTCACCGTGATCGGCGAAGGCGTCGAGGCCAAGGATTCGGCCGGCGCCACCTTCGCCGCGGCCAAGGACTTCCTCACCTCGACGCCCGATCTCGTCGCCATCTATGCGACGGCCGGCGGACCGTTCGGCGCCGCGCAGGCTGTCAAGGCGGCCGGCAAGCAGGACAGCGTCAAGGTGATCGGCTACGACTTCACCAAGGAGAACATCGCGGCGATCCGTGATGGCAGCATGTATGGCGCCACCGGCCAGGACGAGTTCGGCCAAGGCTACAACGTCGCCATCGCGCTCTTCAACAACATCGTCGCGCAGCAGAAGCCTGCCGAGATTCTCCAGCCCGCGGTCAGCCTGTTCATGACCAAGGAAAACGTCGACAAGCTCGACCCCGAAATGCAGCCGCTCGGCGCCGTGCCGAAGCTCTGACGCAACACGCATCGACCGGGTCGAAGCCATGTCCACCGAAATGCCCATCGCCCTCGAAGTCGTTTCGGTCGACAAGAGCTTCGGCTCGGTCCATGCCCTCTCCGATGTCAGCATGCGCTTTCGCCGCGGCGCGGTGACGGCGCTCCTGGGCGAGAACGGCGCCGGCAAGTCGACGCTGATCCGCGTCTGCTCCGGCGTCCACCAGCCCGATCGCGGCGAGGTGCGCGTGGCGGGTACGCCCGTCCGCCTCGCCGGCTCGCTCGCCGCCAAGGCGATGGGCATCGCGGTCGTGCATCAGGAGCCGCAGCTCGTCACCCAGATGACGGTGGCGGAGAACATCTTCCTCGCACGGCTCGGCAGCCGGACCGCCGGCGGTCTCCATCGCGGCGGCGCGCTGGTCGGCGAGGCGAAGGCCCTCCTCGCGAGCCTCGGCCTCGAGAACGACCTCCCCGATCTCGACGGGCGTTGCACCGGCCTTTCCGCGGCCGAGCGGCAGCTGGTCGAGATCGCCCGCGCGCTCGCTGCCGATCCGCATGTCCTTTTCCTCGACGAGCCCAATTCCAGCCTGACGCGCAAAGAGACCGACCGTCTGTTCGACATCGTCCGGCGCCTGCGCGATCGCGGCACCGCCGTCGTCCTCGTCAGCCATCGCCTCGGCGAGGTCTACGAGATCGCCGACGAGGTGATCGTGATGCGCGACGGCCGAAAGGTCGGCGAAGGCTCGGTCGAGGCTCTGCCGAAGACGCGGGCGATCCAGCTGATGGCCGGCGAACGGCTGAAGGCGGCGCTCGATATCGGCGAGGCCGAATCGCGGCCCGCGCTCAAGGCCGACGCGGTGCCCGTCCTTTCCGTTCGCGAGGCGAGCGGCCTCGCCTTCTCGGATGTCTCCTTCGACATCCATGCCGGCGAGATCGTCGGCATGGCCGGTCTGGTCGGCTCGGGCCGCACCGAGATCATCCGCGCCATCATCGGCGCCGATCCGCTCCTCGGCGGCACGGTCAGCCTCAATGGCCGGCGCGTGCGCTTCGCCTCGCCGCGCGATGCCCTCAAGGGCGGCATCGCCTTCATCAGCGAGGAGCGCCGCACCTCCGTCTTCTACGGCCACGACATTTCCTTCAACCTGACCTCGAACGTGCTCGACCGCTTCGGCAGCTTCGGCTTCTTCTCGGACCGCAAGCGCCGCGCCTTCGCGCAGGCGAGCGCCGACGAGATCGGCGTCAAGGCCGAGACCGTCGACGTGCCGATCCGCACGCTGTCGGGCGGCAACCAGCAGAAGGTGCTGCTCGCCCGCGCCCTTGCCTCCAATCCGTCGCTCGTCATCCTCGACGAGCCGACACGCGGCGTCGATGTCCGCACCAAGGCCGACATGTACCGCCTCATCCGCGCGCTGGCGCATGAGCGGGGGCTCGCCGTCTGGTTCGTTTCCTCCGAACTCGACGAGATCCTCCAGCTCGCCGACCGCATCGTCGTGGTGCGCGGCGGGACGATCGCCGACAGCCTCGCGCGCGGCCCTGAGGCGGCACGCGTCGTCGCATCGGCGCTCGGCGAGAAGATCGAAGACGCCGGGGCGACCGCCCTCGCATCGGACCTCGCCCCGACATTGGGCACGACCTGACATGAGCAGCATTTCCAACGGACCCGCGAAAGGCGGCGATCCGGCAACACGCAGTGAGGGACATCGCATGGGTTTCGCCAGGCTGAGGCGCCTGCCTTTTCTCAAAGGCCAGGAAGCGGGGCTCGTCGGCGTCATCGTCGTGCTGTCGGTCGCCTTCTCCTTCGTCAACCCGAACTTCCTGACGACCGACAACCTGCGCAACGTGCTCGTCGCGGTCGCGGTGGTCGGCATCATGTCGATCGGCCAGTGCTTCGTGATCATCGCCCGCGAGATCGACCTCTCCGTCGGCTCCGTGATGGGCCTTTCCGGCCTCTGCGGCGCCTGGCTGATGGCTGCGGGGCTCAATCCGTGGATCGCCGTCGCGCTCGCGATCGGCGTCGGCGCCGCGGCCGGCTTCGTGAACGGGCTCATTGTGGTCCTCTTCCGCGTCAACTCCTTCATCGCGACGCTCGGCATGCTCTCCGTTGCGCGGGGCCTGACGCAGGTCATCTCCGGCGGCCTGCCGATCATGGTCGATCCGCAGGTGATGTTTCTCGGCCAGGGCAGCTTCCTCGACATCCCGGTCCAGGTGCTGATCTTCATCGGCCTCGTGATCGTCGGCCAGTTCGTGCTGAAGCGCAGCGTGATCGGCCAGCGCATCGTCGCCGTCGGCGACAATGACGAGGCGGCGCGGCTCTCGGGCATTCCGATCGCCTCGACGCGCATCGCCGTGTTCGTCGTCTCCGGGGCGCTCGCCGCCATCGCCGGTATCGTCTACACGGCGCAGGTCAGCGTCGCCGAGGCGCAGGCCGGCACCGGACTCGAGCTCGACGTGATCGCCGCGGTGGTGATCGGCGGCGCCAGCCTTTCCGGGGGCCGCGGCTCGATCCTTGGCGCCATGCTGGGCGCCTATCTGCTCGGCGCGCTGCGCAACGCGTTCATCCTGCTCGAGCTTTCGCCCTTCCTGCAGCAGATGAGCGTCGGCCTCGTCATCGTCCTCGCCGCCATCTTCGATCAGGTCCGGCAAGGCTCTTTCCGCAATGCCGGCATCATGCAATCGTTCGTCGGCATCTTCCGGTCGCGCTCGCGGTAGGAGAGCGGCCGGCGGGGGAGCGTTCGATCATGCAGCCACATGTTTCCGCCTTTGTCGGCGGCACGGGCAATATCCTCGAGGTCGCGCGCGCGATGCGCGGCGAGCTCCGGAAATCCGACCGCAAGGTCTGCGACACGATCCTCGCCGATCCGCGCCGCATCCTCTCGGCGACCGTGGCCGAGACGGCGCAGCTCGCCGATGTCAGCCAGCCGACGGTCATCCGCTTCTGCAACGCCGTCGGCTGCGACGGCTTCCAGGATTTCAAGCTGCGGCTCGCCCAGGCGCTGGCGCTCGGCGTCCCGGCGACGCATTCGGTCATCACCGACGCCGACAGCCCGGACGCCGTCGCCCGCAAGATCTTCGACTACACGATGACCAGCCTCGACTGGGCGCGCAACCGGCTCGATTCGGCGGCGCTCTCGCGCGCGGTCGATGTTCTGCTCGCGGCGCGGCGGATCGAGTTCTTCGGTTTCGGCGCGTCGGGCATCGTGGCCATGGACGCGCAGCAGAAGTTCCCGCTGTTCGGCGTGCCCTGCGGCGCGGAGATCGACTCGCACCAGCAGGTGATGGTCGCCTCGATCCTGAAGCCCGGCGACGTCGCCGTCGCGATCTCCAACACCGGCACCACGCGCTCGACCGTCGAGGTCGCGAAGCTCGCGCGCGAGAACGGCGCCACCGTCATCGGCATCACCGGCAACGAAGGCCCGCTCGCCGATGCCTCCGACATCGTGTTGCTCACCGAGACGCTCGAGAACACCAATATCTACACGCCGACCATCTCGCGGATCGCGGCGCTGGTCGTCGTCGACATCCTCTCGACGGCCGTCGCGCTCCGGCGTGGCGAGACGCATGTCGAGAGCTTCAAGCGCATGAAGCGCACGCTCTCGCATATGCGCTCCACCTCCAGGATCTGACCGCCCGCCGGCAGCCCGGGCGGTGCCGGACTCCGCGCCCGCGCCGTCTGTAGCAACAGTACAGGACCCATCGACGCCCATGCCCGCCATTCCGTCCAGCCTCGGCGCCGCCGATCTAGCGCAAATGATCGACATCAGCGCCGTTCAGGCCTTTCACACCGAAGCCGATGTCCGCTCGCTCGCCGATCTCGCGGTGGCGCAGGGCTTTGTCGCGGCGCATGCGCTGCCGAATTTCGTACCGCTGCTCCGTTCGCTGATCCCTGAAGGTGGCCGGACGCTCGTCGGCGGGCCGATCGGCTTCCCGGCCGGCGGCCACATGACGGCGATCAAGGTCACCGAGGCGAAGGCGCTGCGCGAGGCCGGGGCGGACGAACTGGACCTGATGATGAATGTCGGCCGCCTGAAGTCGGGCGATCTTGCTTACGTCCGAGACGAGGTTGCCGCGGTGATCGAGGCGGCGGCACCGGTCCCGATCAAGGTCATCATCGAATTGCACCATCTCACCGACGCCGAAATGGAGACGGCGGCCGAGATCGTCGCGGCGAGCGGCGCCGCCTTCGTCAAGACCGGCACCGGCTGGACGCCGGCCGCGGCGACGCTGCCGCGCATCCGCCGTATCGCGGCCGTCGTCGCCGGACGCGCCGGCATCAAGGCATCCGGTGGCATCCGCGATCTCGACACGGTCGCCGCCATGGTCGGCATGGGCGTGACACGATTCGGCATCAACACGACTTCCGCCACCGAACTCGTCGAGCGCGTTCGCGCGCTGCCGGGCGGGCGGCTCCCGATCCAGGCGCAGGGCTGAGGCGATGACGCGCACGGTGCTCGCCCTCGATCTCGGGACCGGCGGCGTCAAGTCGGCGCTCTTCGATGCTACCGGCGCCTGCCTCGCCGAGCGGGTCGAGGCCTATCGCACCCATTATCCGGCGCCCGGCTATCACGAGCAGGATGTCGGCGACTGGTGGAACGCGGTCGTCGCCAGCATCGGCGCGCTCGTCGCGAGCGACGGCGTCGATGCCTCGTCCGTCGGCGCGATCAGCATCTCGGGCCACAGCCTCGGCTGCATCCCGCTCGGTGCCGACGACGAGCCCTTGCTGCGCCGCGTGCCGATCTGGTCCGACGCGCGCGCCGGGGCCGAGGCCGAAGCCTTCTTCCGCAGCTTCGACGCCGACCGCTGGTATGGCCTCACCGGCAACGGCTTCCCGGCCGCGCTCTACCCGCTGTTCAAGATCCTGTGGCTGCGCAACCACCATCCGGAGATCCTGGCACGGACCCGCTCGATTGCGGGAAGCAAGGACTACATCAATCTCCGCCTCACCGGCCGCCACGCGACCGATCCCTCCTATGCCTCGGGCAGCGGCGCCTATGACCTCCAGCGGCGCCTCTTCTCGGACGAGATCCTGACCGCGGCGGGCGTCGATCGCTCGCTCTTCCCGGACGTCGTGCCGTCCACGGAGATCCTCGGCACGCTGCTTGCCGAGGTCGCGGCCGAGCTCGGCCTTCCGCGCGATGTCGTCGTCATCGCCGGCGGCGTTGACAATTCCTGCATGGCACTCGGCGCCCGCACCTTCCGCGAGGGCGATTTCTACTGCTCGATGGGCTCGTCGAGTTGGCTGACGGTCTCCTCCGCGAGGCCGGTGCTGGATGCGCGCGTGCGGCCCTTCGCCTTCGCGCATGTCGTGCCGGGTCAGGTCATTTCGGCGACGTCGATCTTCTCGTCCGGCACCAGCCTCGCGTTCATGAAGGACGTGCTGACCGGCCAGTCGGCGGCAAGCTACGAGACGCTGTTCGCCGAGGCCGGCACGGCGCCGTTCGGCGCCAGCGGCCTCGTCTTCGTTCCGACGCTCGGCGGCGGGACGAGCCTCGAGGGCGGGCCGGAGATCCGCGGCGCCCTTCTCGGCCTCGATCTCGGCCACACCCGCGCCGACATCGCCCGCGCGACGATCGAGGGCATCGCGCTCGGCCTCCGCGTCGCGCTCGACGAACTGCGGAAGCTCACGTCGGTCAGCGAGACCATGACGATCGTCGGCGGCGGCGCGCGGCATCCGCTGATGCGGCAGGTCATGGCCGACATTCTCGGCTGCCGCATCGTCAAGACATCGGTCGACCAGCAGTCGGCCTCGCTCGGCGCCGCGAGCCTCGCCATGGTCGCCCTCGGCATCTGGCCGGATTTCTCGGCCGTGATGCGGGCGCATGGCGGCGCGGACGAGCATGCGCCTGAGGAGGGCCGCCGCGAGCGGGTCGCGGCCATGGTCGCCGCCTATCGCGCGAGCGCCGCCGCGCAGGCGACGCTCGCGCCGCTTCTGGCGCCGCTTCGCCGCTGAGGGTCAGATCCGGCCGGAGAGCCAGTCGAGCTGCGCGCGATCCTGGAAGGCGCCGCCGCCCTCGTGGTCGTTGAAGCCATATTCGCGGATCGCCTTCTCGGCGCCGGCATGGGCGTTGTAGGCGGCGAAGATCGTCGAGGGCGGGCAGATCGTGTCCATGATCGCCACCGAATAGAGCGCCGGCGTCGAATCGGTCGAGGCGAAATTGACGCCGTCGAAATAGGCGAGCGTCGCGAAGACCCGTTCGACCTTGTCGCGATGCACCGCGAGGAAGCGCGAGATCTCCGGGAAGGGATCGCGCGGCGTCAGGCCGACGGCGCGCGGGAAATCGCACAGGAACGGCACGTCCGGCATCAAAGCCTTCAGCGAGCCGTCGAGGGCGGAAGCGGCGATCGAGATGCCGCCGCCCTGGCTGCCGCCGGTGACGGCGATGCGCGCCCCGTCGACGGCATCATGGCTGCGCGCCGCCTCGATGGCCCGCACCGCATCGGTGAAGACGCGGCGATAATAATAGGTCTCCGGTGAGAGGATGCCGCGGGTCATGAAGCCCGGATGCGCCGGATCGGAGCCGACCGGATCGGCCGTATCGCCTTTCGACCAGCTGCTGCCCTGCCCGCGGGTATCCATGACGAAGACGGCATAGCCGGCGGCCGGCCACAGCAGATGCTCGTGGGGGAAGCCGCGGCCGCCGCCATAGCCGATATATTTGACGACGCAGGGGAGCTTCCCCTCGCGCTGGCGCGGCAGGATCAGCCAGGCCTTGACCGGATGGCCGCCGAAGCCGGCAAAGGTCACGTCGAAGACCTCGACGATCTTCAGCCCGGCATCGAAGGGCTCGAAGCGAGCCGCGAGCGGAACGGCGCGCGCCTCCGCCAGCGTTGCGGACCAGAAGGCATCGAAATCGTCCGGACGGACGACCTCGCCGCGATAGGCGCGAAGCTCCGCGATGCTGAGATCATAAAGCGGCATGGACTCTCTCCCGAATCGTGCCGGCCCAGTGTCGCCGCCGTCGCGGCTTTGGCAAGGCAGGGAGATGCGCCCGGCGCGCTTGCCGGAAAATGTCCACCCCGCGGCGCCGCATGGCGCCCCGGGAGCGATGGCTCAGAACTTGCCGTAGGTGAGATAGGCGGTCTGCGGGTCGACGCCGGCGAGGATCGCCTTGCGGACGAGATTCTCGGTCGCGATGGCGGCCTCGGCGCGGCTGGCCACCTCTTCGGCGATCGCCCGCGGAATGCGGATGAGCCCGTCGCGGTCGCCGACCAGATAGTCGCCCGGCGCGATCGCGACGCCGCCGATCTCGACCGGCACATTCGTCGCCGCCGGCAGCCAGTAGCCGACGATGTCGCGCGGCGTGAAGCCCCGGCACCAGGTCTGGAAGCCGATCTCGAGCAGGAAGTTGACGTCGCGGGCGAAGCCGTCGACCACACAGCCGCGCACGCCCTTGTTCTTCAGCGTCTCGGCCGACAATTCGCCCATATGCGCGACGCGGTCGTCATTGGGCTGCGAGACCCAGATCGCGCCGGCCGGCGCCTGCGAGAGCAGTCCCGTCCAGGCGAGCAGCGTCTCATGCGCGTCGGCCGAAGGGTCGACCTTGCCGAGAATGGTGAACGCCGGACCGGCCATCGCGCGCTCCGGCAGGATCGGACGCAGTTCCGGCGGCAGCGTGAAGTCCGAAAGGCCCATGGCCCGCATGACGTCGTGGACGACGCCGGTGTAGCAGGCCTCGAGCCGTTCGGTGAGCGTCCTTGCGGCCGTCATGGCAGTGTCCTCGTCAGGCAGCGGGAAGGCAGGCGGGGCCGATCGGCTCGAACGACTTGTAGGTCAGGATGAATTCCTGATGGCCGAGTTCTTCCGAGCGCGTGCGCGCACCGGCGCCGAGCGAGACCACGCAATCGTGGATCTCGCGGCCGACCTCGTCCAGGCTCGCCCTGCCCTCGAGGATGCGGCCGGCATCGACATCCATGTCGTCGGCCATGCGGCGGTAGGTCTCCGGATTGGCGCAGATCTTCACGACCGGCGAGATCGCCGAGCCGACGACCGAGCCGCGGCCGGTCACGAACAGCACGGCATGGCTGCCGCAGGCGATGAGTTCGGCGATCTCGGCATTGTCGTTGATATTGGGGAAGCCGAACCGCACCTCGCCGTCCGGCACCACGTCGAGCAGATAGAGACCGCCGCGCGGCGGGATGTCGCCCGGCTTGATGAGGCCGGCGATTGGCGAGGCGCCGGATTTGGCGTAGGCGCCCATCGACTTCTCCTCGATCGTCGTCAGTCCGCCATCGGCGTTGCCGGCGGCGAAGGAGCCGTAGCCGAGCGTCGCATAATAGCGCGCGGCCTTGGCGACGCTCGCCTCGAGCTCGGCGCCGAGCGCCGGCGTCGCGGCGCGAGCGGCCATGATGTGCTCGCAGCCGATGAGTTCTCCCGTCTCCTCGAAGATGCAGGCGGCGCCCTCGGCGACGAACTGGTCGAAGGCGCGGCCGGCGGCCGGATTGCCGGTGATGCCGGACGTGCCGTCGGACCCGCCGCACACCGTGCCGATCACGAGCTCGTTCACTGCCATCGGGACGGTCGGCTCAGCGTCGAGCAGCGCCCGCTGCTCGGCGACGAAGGCGCGCCCCTCGTCGATCGACTTGCGCGTGCCGCCGGCGGCCTGGATGACGATGGTCTTCACCGGCCGTCCGCTCGCCCGCACCACCCGCTCCAGCGCATATTTGTTGAAGCTTTCGCAGCCGAGCGAAACGAGCAGCACCGCGCCGACATTCGGATGCGTGCAGAGCCGCTCCATCATGGCCTGCGCGTAGTCGTTGGGATAGCAGCCGGGAAAGCCGATCACATGCACGTCGCGATCGCGGAACGGCACGACGATCTCGCGGGCGACGTGATGGGCGCATTCGACCAGATAGCCCACCGCGACGACATTGCGGATGCCCTTGCGGCCATCGGCGCGCAGCCAGCCGCGCATCTCCCCCGCGTTGCCCATCACCGGCCCTCCGCCTCTGCGCCGACGAGATGGTAAGTCGGCGTATAATCGCTCTTCACGTTGTGGACATGCACATGGGCGCCAGGCGCGATCGCCGCGGTGGCCGAGCCGATCGGCGCGCCGTATTTCACGATCTTCTCGCCGGCACCGATCGGCCGCCGCGCGATCTTGTGGCCGATGGCCAGCGGCGCGGCGAGACGGACCGTGTTGCCCTCGACCGCGATGTCCTCGCCAGCCGCGATCCTCGACCGCGCGACGAGAACATTGTCGGCCTCGTCCAGCAAAAGCAGGCGCTTGTCGGTCTCGGCGGGCACGGCTTCCTCCCCGATGCCGGGGCGGTGGCCGCCCCTCGTCCCGGCCAAGCGGTAGCGCATCGCCGCAAAATCGGAAACAGAATATTTTTTATTGCGAGGCGCCGAGTTTGCTGCGAGGCTCGTTTCCATGAGAGCGCTGAAGCGATCGACCCTCGCCGAACAGGCCTATGAAGAGCTGCGCAGCCAGATCGTGTCCGGCCGGCTGCGCGGCGGCGAGCGGCTGCTCGCCGACGAGCTGGCCGACAAGCTCGCGATCAGCCAGACGCCGGTGAAGGAGGCGATCGCCCAGCTCGAGCGCGACGGGCTGGTCGAGGGGACGGCACGACGGGCCTCCGTGGTCCGCCGTTTCACGCCCGCCGATATCGTCGAGATCTTCGAGGCGCGCATGCTGCTGGAGCTGCATGCGACCGAGAGCGCCTTCGCGGCCGGCCGGGTGACGCCGTCGTTTGCGGCCGGCCTCAGGGCGCTGTTCGAGGCGCATGTCGCCGAGGTGCGCAAGCAGAACGGGGAGGCGCTCGCCGAGGCGATCAGGCTCGACCGCGAGTTCCACGAGGCGCTGGTGCAGCTCGGCGCCAACGATACCATCGCCGGCTGGCACCGCATCGTGCAGCGCCAGACGCAGACCATCCGCAATTTCACGCTCAAGACCTACACGCTGGAGCGCACCACCCGCGAGCACGCGGCGATCGTGGAGGCGATCGAACGCGGCGACGCAAGAGCGACGCTCGATGCGCTGAAAGCGCATCTGACGGCGAGCCGCGACGCCATGGTGTCGCGCGCGCCGGAGGAATTGCCGGTTCGAGGCTGAAGGCGAAGGGCGGCATCGGAGGATGCCGCCCTTTTCGCATGTCCCGGAAGGGGCGACTTCGGGAGGAGGTCGTCGCCGCCGCAAGGTTCGCCCTCGTGAAGAAGGGCGGCCACGCGGCGGCACGAGGAAGCAAGAAGACACCAAGAAAGAACACACCAGGGAGGAAAGAATGACGCTTCTGAAATCGGGCCCGGCCGCGATCGCCGGCGCACTCTTCGTCGCCGGAGCGGCAACGCTCGGCCTCGGCGGAACGGCAAGCGCCGAATCCGGCAAGGTGGCGGTCGATCTCACGACGCTGACCTCGCCGTTCTGGACGTCCTACAACAAGTACATCATCGAGGAAGCCAAGGCGCAGGGCGTCGAGCTGCTCGAGCCGTTCAACTCCGAATTCGACACGGCCAAGCAGATCACCGGCGTGCAGAACGCGCTGTCGCTCGGCGCCAAGGGCATCATCTTCTCGCCCTTCGAATCCGCAGCCGCCGGCAATGTGCTGAAGGCCGCGGAAAAGGCGGGCGCCAAGGTGGTGGCCGTCGACGTCGCGCCGGACAACGGACCGGTGGCGATCGTGGTGCGCGCCAACAACCTCGCCTATGGCGAGAAGGCCTGCAAATATATCGGCGACCATGTCAAGGAAGGCGCCGTCCTGCAGATCATGGGCGACCAGGCCTCGATCAACGGCCGCGACCGCGGCAACGGCTTCCGCGACTGCATCACCAAGAACTATCCCAAGCTGACGCAGCTCGAGGTGCCGACCAAGGCGTGGTCGGGCGAGGATGCCGCGGCGGGCCTCGACGCGATCCTCAACTCGAACCCGGACCTCAAGGCGATCTACATGCATGCCGGCGGCGTCTTCCTGGCGCCGACCCTGCAGACGCTGAAGCGCAAGGGCCTGCTGAAGCCGGCCGGCGAAGAGGGACACATCGTCATCGTCTCGAATGACGGCATTCCCCAGGAGTTCGACGCCATCCGCAAGGGCGAGATCGATGCCACCGTCTCGCAGCCGGCCGACCTCTATGCCAAGTACGGCATCATGTATCTGAAGCAGGCGATGGACGGGAAGACCTTCGCGCCCGGCCCGACCGACCACGATTCGACCATCGTCGAGGTCCGTCCGGGCGTCCTGGAGGACCAGCTGGCCGCGCCGCTGGTCACCAAGGAGAATGTCGACGACAAGAGCTTCTGGGCCAACCAGCTCTGACGATCAGGCGCGCGCCCCTCGCGGGCGCGCGCCCTTCATTCCCCCAGGAAGCCCAACGCCATGCAAGAGCCCCCATCGGGCGGCGCGCCGCCGATCGTCGAGGCGATCGGCGTCTCCAAGCGCTACGGCCCCACCATCGCGCTCAGCGATGCCGGCATCCGCGTCCATGCCGGTGAATCCCACGCGCTTGTCGGCCGGAACGGCGCCGGCAAGTCGACGCTGGTCGGCATCCTTACGGGCCTGCGCGCCTCCGATACCGGCGAGGTCCGCTTCTCGGGCGAGCCGGCGCCGCCGCTGTCCGATCGCGAGGGCTGGCGCCAGCGGGTCGCCTGCGTCTACCAGCATTCGACGATCATCCCGGACCTCACGGTCGCCGAGAACCTCTTCATCAACCGTCAGCCGCTGCAACGCGGCTTCATCTCCTGGCCGACGCTGCGGCGCGAGGCGCGCGCTCTGCTCGACCGCTGGAACGTCTCCGTCCCGGAGGACATGCGGGCCGGCGACCTCCGCGTCGAGGCGCGGCAGCTGGTCGAGATCGCGCGTGCCCTGTCCTACGGCGCCCGCTTCATCATTCTCGACGAGCCGACCGCGCAGCTCGACGGCGAGGAGATCAAACGCCTCTTCGTCCGCATCCGCGAATTGCAGGCGGCCGGCGTCACCTTCCTCTTCATCTCGCATCACCTGCAGGAGGTGTACGAGATCTGCCAGACCGTGACGGTGCTACGCGATGCCCGCCACATCGTCACCGCGCCGGTGGCGGACCTTCCCAAGAGCCGCCTGATCGAGGCCATGACCGGCGAGAACGTCCATCTCGACATCGCCGACGCCGCCGGCCGCGTGCCCGACCCCACCGCGCCGGTGGCGCTCACCGTCGAGCGGATCTCGGGCGAGGATTTCAGCGATGTCAGCCTCACCGTCCGCAGCGGCGAGGTGGTCGGGCTCTCCGGCTCGACATCGAGCGGGCGCGTCGGCGTCGCCGAGGCGATCGCCGGGCTCGGGCGCTATCGCGGCGGGACGATCCGCATCGGCAGCCGCACCCTGCCCTCCGGCGACGTCCCGACGGCGCTTTCGCTCGGCGTCGGCTGCGTGCCCAAGAGCCGGCACAAGGAGGGCCTCGTGCTCTCGATGCCGATCGCCGACAACACGACCATGACCATCAACCGGCTGCTGGGACCCCTCGGCTTCATCCCGCCAGCCAAGCGCAGGAACCGGGCCGAGGAGACGATCCGCTCGCTCGGCGTGGTGACGCAGGGGCCGGAACAGCTCGTCTCGGGCCTGTCGGGCGGCAACCAGCAGAAAGTCGTCATGGGCCGCGCGCTCGCCAACGATCCGGCGGTGCTCGTGCTCATGGACCCGACTGCCGGCGTCGACGTGAAGTCGAAGGAAGCGCTTCTCGGCGTCGTCGAGCGCATGCGCGCCGCCGGCAAGGCGATCCTCGTCGTCTCCAGCGAGGTCGAGGACCTCAGGACCTGCGACCGGGTGCTCGTGATGCGCCACGGTTCGATCGTTGCGGAACACAAGGCGGGCTGGAGCGACAATGCGCTCGTCGCCTCGATAGAAGGAATTGAGGCCCTATGAGCACCACGCCCTCCGCCGCCTCCGCCTCGATCGGTCCGGCGCGGACCCCGTCATCGCGCGCGCTGGCCGGCCGCATCCGCGATCTCGCCCTGCTGCCGGCTCTCGTCGTGCTGGTCATCGCCGGCGCGCTCGTCAGCCCCGCCTTCCTGACCCAGGCCAACATCACGACGATCCTGACCTCGTCGGCGGCGCTGGCGCTGGTCGTTCTGGCGGAATCGCTCATCATCATCACCGGCAAGTTCGACCTGTCGCTCGAATCGACCGCCGGCTTCGCCCCCGCGATCGGGGCGCTGGTCGTGCTGCCGGTGGCGAGCAACGGCTTCGGCCTCGAACTGCCGACCTTCGTCGGCATCCTGATGGTGCTGGCGATCGGCGCGCTGGTCGGCTTCGTCAACGGCTTCCTGATCGTCCGCCTGCAGCTCAACGCCTTCATCGTCACGCTGGCGATGCTGATCATCCTGCGCGGCATGCTGGTCGGCGCCTCGAAGGGACGCACGCTGTTCGACCTTCCGGACGCCTTCTATGCGCTGATGATCGTCACCTTCCTCGGCATCCCGCTCGCGGTGTGGCTCGCCGCCCTCGCCTTCCTGATCGCCGGCATCGTGCTCAAATATCATCGGCTCGGCCGGGCGCTCTATGCCATCGGCGGCAATCCGGAGGCCGCGCGCGCCGCCGGCATCCGCGTCGAGCGCATCACCTGGGGCGTCTATGTGCTGGCCGGCGTGCTCGCCTCGATCGGCGGCCTCGTCATCACCGGCTATGTCGGGGCCATCAGCGCCAACCAGGGCAACGGCATGATCTTCACCGTCTTCGCGGCGGCGGTGATCGGCGGCATCTCGCTCGACGGCGGCAAGGGCACCATGTTCGGCGCGCTCACGGGTGTGCTGCTGCTCGGCGTCGTGCAGAACCTGCTGACGCTGGCGCAGGTGCCGTCCTTCTGGATCCAGGCCATCTACGGCGCGATCATCCTCGGCGCGCTGATGGTGGCGCGCCTGACATCCGGCACGCCGCAGAACTGAGGGGCAGCCGCGGCCGGCGCTCGCAGCCCGCCGCGGCCTTACTCACATGTTCGGGTAGTTCGGGCCGCCGCCGCCCTCGGGCACCGTCCAGGTGATGTTCTGGTTCGGGTCCTTGATGTCGCATGTCTTGCAGTGGACGCAGTTCTGCGCGTTGATCTGGTAGCGCGGCCCCTCGGGCCCCTCGATCCACTCATAGACCCCGGCCGGGCAGTAGCGCTGCGACAGCCCCGCGAAGACGTCGTGCTCCGAGGTCTTCTGCAGCAGCGAGTCGGCGACCTTCAGATGGACCGGCTGGTCCTCCTCGTGATTGGTGTTCGACAGGAACACCGAAGAGGCGAGATCGAAGCTGACGACGCCGTCGGGCTTCGGATAGTCGATGACGCGGGCCTTGGCCGCCGGCTCCGTCGCCGCGAAATCGGCCTTGCCGTGCTTCAGCGTTCCGATCGGCGAGCCGCCGAACAGCGTCGAGGCCCACATGTCGACGCCGCCCGCGAGGATGCCGCCGAACGTGCCGAGCCGCGACCAGAGCGGCTTGACGTTCTTCACCCTGGCGAGGTCGGCGCCGATGTCCGAGCCGCGCCAGGCGGCCTCGTAGTCCTCAAGCGTGTCATGGGCGCGGCCAGCGCCGATCGCGGCGGCGACATGATCGGCGGCCAGCATGCCCGACAGCATCGCATTGTGACTGCCCTTGATGCGCGGCAGGTTGACGAAGCCCGCCGAGCAGCCGATCAGCGCCCCGCCCGGGAAGGCGAGGTTCGGGACCGACTGCCAGCCGCCCTCGGTGATGGCGCGCGCGCCATAGGAAATCCTGCGCCCGCCCTCGAACAGCGGCGCGATCGCCGGATGCGTCTTGAAGCGCTGGAACTCGCGGAACGGCGAGAGATAGGGATTGCGGTAGTTGAGATGGACGACGAGGCCGACCACGACCTGGTTGTCCTCGAGGTGATAGAGGAAGGAACCGCCGCCGGTCGAATTGTCGAGCGGCCAGCCGAAGGAGTGCTGCACGAGGCCGGGCCGGTGACGCGCCGGATCGACCTGCCACAGTTCCTTGATGCCGAGGCCGAACTTCTGCGGCTCGCGCCCTTCGGAGAGGCCGAAGCGGGCGATCAGCTGCTTGGCGAGCGAACCGCGCGCGCCCTCGCCGATCAGCGTGTAGCGGCCGACCAGCTCCATGCCGCGCTGGTAGTTCGGACCCGGCTCGCCGTCGCGGCCGACGCCCATGTCGCCGGTCGCGACGCCGATGACGGCGCCGCTCTCGTCGAACAGCAACTCGGCGGCGGCGAAGCCCGGATAGATCTCGACCCCCAGCGCCTCGGCCTTGCCGGCCAGCCAGCGGCAGACATTGCCGAGCGAGACGACATAGTTGCCGTGATTGGACATCAGCGGCGGCATGACGAAGGCCGGAAGGCGGACACTGCCGGCGGGGCCGAGATAGAGGAAGCGGTCCTCGGTGACCGGCGTCCGGATCGGCGTCTCCTCGCTCCGCCATTCCGGCAGCAGGCGGTCGAGCGCGACGGGGTCGATGACGGCGCCGGAGAGGATATGGGCGCCGACCTCGGAACCCTTCTCGACGATGACCACGGAGAGGTCCGGCGCGCGCTGCTTGAGCCGGATCGCGGCGGCGAGTCCGGCCGGGCCGGCGCCGACGATCACGACGTCGAATTCCATTCTCTCGCGCGCGGGCAATTCGTCCGCCGTCATCCCCTTCTCCCTGCAAGCTTCGTGAGGGTTGCCGGCCCGTGGCGAGCACGGCCGGCGCCCGCCCGCAATACACCAGGAGAGGCGGCAGCCGCCAGCGCGCCGGGCGCGCAATCGCCCGGCGCCGGCGAATTTCGTCCTCGAAGGTGCCGGATCGTCACGATTGCGCCCGAAGCGGACGCTAAACCACGGGCCTTGCCGGGCGGGCCAGTCGTGGGACGGCCGCCGGCATATCGGGGAAAGGCCCGCGCCGGGCGCGGGCCCAGTGATCGGGGAAACGACGTGTCACATCTGTTGCGCAGGATCGCCATCGCGGCCCTCGCCATCGCCGCTTCGGCGACGGTCGGGCTCGCCGCGGAGCGCGCGCCCAATATCGTCTATATCGTCGCCGACGATCTCGGCTATGCCGATGTCGGCTTCCATGGATCAGAGATCCGCACGCCCAGCATCGACGAGCTGGCGGCCGGCGGCGCGCGGATGGAGCAGTTCTACGCGCAGCCGATGTGCACGCCGACCCGCGCCGCGCTGATGACGGGCCGCTACCCGCTGCGCTACGGCCTGCAGAGCTTCGTCATCCTGCCGGACCAGACCTATGGCATCCCGACCGACGAGAAGCTGCTGCCGCAGGTGCTGAAATCGGCCGGCTACGACACTGCCATCATCGGCAAATGGCATCTTGGCCATGCCAATGAGGCGCTGCTGCCGAACGCGCGCGGCTTCGACTACCAGTATGGCCCGCTGATCGGCGAGATTGACTACTACACCCACGAGGTGCACGGCGTTCCGGACTGGTATCGCGATGGCAAGCCGCTCGACGAGAAGGGCTATTCAACGACGCTGATCGGCGAGGAGGCGGTGCGCTACATCGACAGCCGCAGCCCCGAAAAGCCGTTCTTCCTCTATCTCGCCTTCAACGCGCCGCACACGCCGCTTCAGGCGCCCGAGGCCGATGTCGAGACCTACAAGGACATCGCCGACCCGAACCGCCGCACCTATGCCGCCATGGTCTCGGCGATGGACAGGCAGATCGGCGACGTGCTGGCGGCGCTCGACCGGAAGGGCCTCCGCGACAACACGATCATCGTCTTCCAGAGCGACAATGGCGGCGTGCGCAACGCGCTGTTCGCCGGCGAGGGCACGGGCCCGAAGGGCGAGCTGCCGGCCTCGAACGCTCCGTTCCGCGACGGCAAGGGCTCGCTCTACGAGGGCGGAACGCGCGTCGTGGCGCTGGCCAACTGGCCGGGCCATATCAAGGCGGGCGAGGTGGACGGCCCGATCCATGTCGTCGACATGCTGCCGACGCTCGCCAGGCAGGCCGGCGCCTCGACGGACGGAACCAAGCCGCTCGACGGCATCGACCAGTGGCAGGCGATCAGCACCGGCGCACCGTCGCCGCGCAGCGAGGTCGTCTACAATGTCGAGATGTTCCGCGGCGCGGTGCGCGACGGAGACTGGAAGCTCGTCTGGAACACGCCGTTGCCGGCGAGGATCGAGCTCTTCGACATCGCCAGGGATCCGGGCGAGAAGACCAATCTCGCGGCCGCCAATCCCGAGATCGTCGCGAAGCTGCAGGCGCGCATCCAGCAGCTCGCCGCGGAGATGAAGCCGTCGCAGTTCTTCGAGGCGACGTTCAAGTCCTATCTCGGCCGCGATGCCGGCGATCCGGTGCTGCCCAACACCGAAGCCTATTACGACCAGTTCGACTGAGTGCCCGACCGGCCGGGGGTTCGCCTCCGGCCGGTCGCCCGCTTCAGTCCTTCCAGTAGCTCGGAGACCAGCGCCGGGCCTTGGAGCCCTGCCGCCAGGGCGTCAGCACATATTCGGCGGCGATGACGATGAGGAAGCTGACGAGGCCGAGCAGCGCCAGGAACACGATGGCCGCGAAGGTGCCGGACGTGTTGAGCCGCGAGTTGGCCTGCAGCAGATAGGCGCCGATGCCGCCGGAGGTCGAGGCGGTCCATTCCGCGATCACCGCGCCGGTGACGCTGAAGGTCGCCGAGAGCTTCAGCGCGGAGAAGAGCGGCGTATAGGTCGCCGGCAGCTTCACATGGCGGAAGACACTCGCCCGCGACGCGCCCATGGCGTGGACGAGGTTGAGGATGTCGCGGTCGACCGAGGCGAGGCCGTCGAGCACGTTCACGACCACCGGGAAGAACACGACCAGCGCCACGATCACCAGCTTCGGCGCGAGGCCGAAGCCGAGCCAGATCGTCAGCGCCGCCGAGATGGCGACGATCGGGATCGCCTGGCTGGTGATGAGGATCGGATAGAGGATGCCGCGCACCGGTCGGAACGCATCCATCATCACCGCGAAGACGAAGCCCGCGATCGCGCCGGCGAGGAAGCCGAGCAGGAACTCGACGAAGGTCACCCAGAAGCCGCGCAGCAGAGCCGGCCAGTCGTCGGCGATATGCGCGGCCACGTCGGCCGGCGAGGGCATCACATAGCGCGGGATCGCGAAATACGAGACCGCGAAATGCCATCCGGCGACCACCACCAGGAGGGCGATGGCCGGATAGGCGATCTTCAGGATCAGCGCGCCGCGCTCAGTCATGACCACCTCCGGCGATGTCCGGCGTCTTCTCGTAGATGAGATCGATGACGCGCTGCTTGATGGCGCTGAAGACGGGGCTCGTCAGCGTCGAGACGGGACGCGGCCGGGCGATCGGCACGTCGAGGATCTCGCGGATGCGGCCCGGCCGCGGCGACATGACGACGACGCGGTCGGAGAGGAACACCGCCTCGTCGATGTCGTGCGTCACGAACACGATGGTCCGCCGCTCGCTCTCCCAGACCGAGAGCAGCCACTGCTGCATGGCAAAGCGGGTCTGCGAGTCGAGCGCGCCGAACGGCTCGTCGAGCAGCAGCACGTCGCGGTGCATGGCGAGCGTGCGCATCAGCGCCACGCGCTGCCGCATGCCGCCCGACAGCGCCGAGGGATAGTGGTTGATGAAGTCCCCGAGGCCGTAGCGGCGCGCCAGGGCGACGCCCTCCTCGCGTTCCTTGCGGCCCGCCGTGCCCTTGAGAAGCGCGCCGAGCACGATGTTGTCGAGCACGGTGCGCCAGGGCAGCAGCAGGTCCTTCTGCAGCATGTAGCCGACTTCGCCGGCCCGGCCCGTCACGTCGCGGCCGTCGATGAGCACGCGCCCGCCGCTCGGCTTCAGGACGCCGGCGATGATGTTGAACATCGTGCTCTTGCCGCAGCCGGACGGGCCGACGACGGAGACGAATTCGCCCGGCGCGATCGAGAGATCGGTCGGCGAGAGCGCGAGCGTCTCGCCGAAGCGTTGCGTAATGCCCTTGAGGGCCAGCTTGTCGGTCACAGAACCACGCAGCTCTCGCGGCCGAACCAGACGAGATCCTCGACCTTGACCGCGATGCCCTCGCGCTCGGCGAAGGGCTCGACCGCCCAGGCGCCCCACATCGGCGTGTCGTTGCCGGCATCGATGAAGTTGTGGAGATAGGCGGCGCCGGCCGTGAGCGAATGGCCGATATTGCCCAGAAGGTCGAGCAGCACGAAGCCGTCGGCCTTCAGCAGGTCGTGGCAGAAGCCGAACAGGTCCTTCGCCGGCATGCCGGGCTTGCAGAAGGCCAGCGTCCTGGCGTGGATCGCCTCGAGGTCGGCGAGCGCCTTCCGCGCCTCGGGCCAGTCGCCGAGCACGCGGCAGCGCGTGCAGTCGGCCCAGTGGCCGTCGGGCGTGATCGGGTGCACGTCGAGCATCAGCACGTCGCGCTCGGCCGCCTTCTGCTGCCCCGGCCCTTTGGTAGGGAAGCAGATCTTGGTGTTTTCGCCGAGCCCGACATTGGTGATCGTCCACACATGCTCGACGCCGTTCTCGGCGAGAAACTCGCTGACGACGAGGTCGATATGCTCCTCGGTCATGCCGACATCGAGCGCGGCGAGGCCGACGGCCGCCGCCTGCCGGGCGAGGGCCTGCGCCCGGACCAGGCCGGGCGGAGGCGTGTCGGAGACGTCCGGACCCGGCTTGTAGGTCCAGGCCGGTGTGATGCGCTTGACGGTGCCTTGTCCGGACATCCTCGTTTCCTCCGTTTTGCGCCTACTGCGCCAGATAGGCGTTGGTGAAGTAGCTGGTCGCCGGGCCGACGTCCTTGACGACCTCGAACTTGGTCAGCGCGGAGAGCAGTGCCGTCCAGTCCTTCTCGTCGTTGACGAGCAGATCGTCGCCGAGCGCGCCGAACAGCGGGATCGTGTCCTTCCACTGCTGCGTGATGAACTTCGCGTCATAGGCCTTGGCATAGAGATCCTGGAACGCCGCGACGCCCTCGTCAGGATGCTCGGCAGCGTAGCGCATGCTCTTGGCCGTCGCGCGCAGGAAGGCCTTGGCGAGATCCGGATTGGCCTTCAGCCAGTCTTCGTTGCCGGCCAGCATGAAGATCGGCGTGTTGGGCACGCCATGGTCGGTGGCGGCGATGAATTCGGGCTTCTGGCCGCCGGTGGTCGCCATGCCGGTGCCCTCGGCATTGGTGATGCCGGTGATGGCGTCGACCCGCTTCTGCAGGAGGAGCGGCACGGTGTCGTCGGCGGCGGCGACCATCTCGACATCGTCGAGCGTCAGCTTGGCGTCGGCGAGCATCATGCCGAGCTGGGCCTTGGTCCAGGCGTCGTTGTAGATGCCGATGCGCTTGCCCTTCAGATCGGCGACCGTGAGCTTGTTGCCCTCGGAGCTGAGAATGCCCCAGTTGTTGCCGCGGCCATAGCGAGCGATCGCCACCACCGGCGCCTGCTCGCCGCGCGCGAAGATTACGTCCATGACGGTGGTGAAGGCGACATCGGCGCGGCCGGTGCCGAGAAACTTCATCGTGTCGGCGACCGTCGGCGGAACGACGATCTCGATCTCCATGCCTTCCTCGGCATAGAAGCCCTTCTTGGAGCCGAGGATCCACGGGATCCAGAAGCCGTCCGGCGTCGGCCATTCCTGGACGAAGGTCACCTTCTTCAGTTCGGCGGCCTCGCCGGGGACGGGGGCCGCAAGCGTCGCCGTAAAGGCCGCGGCGAGGGCAAGGCCCGCCACGACGCTCCGTCTCGTCAGCTTCATGCTCATGCGCTGTTCCTCTTGTCGCGTTGAAGTCGATCCGCGGAGCTGGCGCCGCGGGCCAGCCCTTGTGCAGCCTCGATCGCCGCCCCGAGCAGGACGTCGGCGCCGGCGATGCACTGCGCCGGCTCGACATGCTCCCGCTCGTTGTGGCTCACCCCGCCGCGGCAGGGCACGAAGATCATCGCCGCCGGGGCGAGCCCGGCGATCGGCAGCGCGTCGTGGAACGCACCCGAAACCATGCGCATCGACCCGAGTCCGAGCCGCGCGGCGGCCCCCGCGATCGCGTCTGCCATCATCGGGTCGAAGGCCGTGGGCGGCGCCGAGAAGAGCGGGCGGATGTCGCCGGCGCAGCCATGGCCGGCGGCCGCCGCCGCGACCGCGGCCTCGACCTCGGCCCTCATCTGCGCGAGACGGCTGGCATCGGGATGGCGGAGGTCGATCGTGCAGCGGGCGAGCCGCGGCACGGCATTGATCGAATCCGGCTCGGAAGCGAGACGGCCGATGGTGAGCCGCGCGGCGGGGTCCGCTTCCATGACGGTCGCGCCGAGCCGCGCGAGCGCCTCGACCAGCGCCGCCACGGCATCGTGCCGGGCGGCAAGCGGCGTCGTTCCGGCATGCGCCGTCTCGCCCGTCACCGTGACTTCGAGCCAGAGCGCGCCCTGCACCGCCTCGACGACGCCGATCGGAAGGCCGGCCGCCTCCAAGATCGGCCCCTGCTCGATATGCAGTTCGAGATAGCCGGCGATGGGAAAGCCGAGCGGGCGCTCCGCGGCGCCGGGAAGCGCGTCCCTGGTCGCGGCCAGCGCCTCGCCGAGAGTCACGCCGTCGGCGTCGCGAAGGCCAGCGTCGGGCAATGCGCGGCGCGCAAAGGCCTGCGAGCCCATGGTGCCCGGCGAGAAGCGGCTGCCTTCCTCGTTCGCCCAGACCACCAGCTCGACGGGGACCCCGGTCGCGATCCGCTGGTCCTCGATCGCTTCGAGGGCCGAGAGCGCGGCCAGCGTTCCGAGCGCGCCGTCGAAGCGGCCGCCGGTCGGCTGGCTGTCGAGATGGCTGCCGATCAGCAGCGGCGGGAGATCGGGAGCGCCCGGCCGGGCGAGGAAGAGATTGGCGATCGGGTCCTGGAAGACGCGGAAGCCCCGCTCCGCCGCGATCGACGCGACGAGCGCGCGGGCGGCGCGGTCGGCCTGCGAGAAGGCGGGACGATTCACGCCGCCATTCGCGAGCCCGCCGAGGGCGGCGAAGGCCGCGATCCGCTCGATCAGCCGCGCGCCGTCGATCCGGGGAACGGACGCGCCGTCGCCACGCGCCGAGGCGTGAAACATGGTTGAAGCGGGCGACATGGCCCCTGACCCCTGCTATCGTCCCGACCGGCGTCCAGCGCTTGCCCGGCTCTGCTTTTCCCGGCATCATTCAAGAGACTTGAACGCTTGTCAATCAAGGTGCGTGAACCGACGTCCCCCGCCCCCGCGCCGGCCGTCGCCATCGGGATGGAATGGACATGAGCAGGAAGGCGATGCGCGCGGACGAAGTCGTGCTCACGGCCGAAATGCGGCTCGGCATGCGGCTGAAGCTGGCGCGGCAGATTCGCGGCATGACGCTGAAGGCGGTGGCGGAAGCGGCCAGCTGTTCGGAGAGCCTCCTCTCCAAGATCGAGAACGGCAAGGCCTCGCCCTCGCTGCCGATGCTCCACAGGCTGGTGCAGGTGCTGGAAACCAATATCGGCTGGATGTTCGAGGAGGTCGACGGCGAGGAAGGCATCATCTTCCGCGCCGGCGCGCGGCCGCTGATCGCGCTCGATCCGCTGCGCCAGGGCGACGGCGTGACGCTGGAACGCGTGATCCCCTATTCCCCCGGCCACCTCCTCCAGTGCAACATCCACCATATCGAGGCGGGCGGCGAGAGCGCGGGCCCGATCCGGCATGTCGGCGAGGAGGTGGGCTATCTCATTTGCGGCGAGGTCGAGCTCACCGTCGGCCAGCGCGCCTTCCGTCTGAAGGAGGGCGACAGCTTCGTCTTCGACTCCGATCTGCCGCACCACTACCGCAATCCGGGCAGCGTCCGGGCCAGCATCTTCTGGGTCAATACGCCGCCCACTTTCTAATCATTCAAGTCACTTGACTTTGACTTCACCGCCGCCACTGTAGGCGCGGCAAAACAAGAGGGAGAACGACTGATGGCGCGGCGCAAGATCCTGCTGGCGGGCGAATCGTGGGTGTCTTCGGCGACGCATGTCAAAGGCTTCGACCAGTTCCAGTCGGTCACCTATCACACCGGCGCCGATCCGCTGATCGCCGCGCTGAAGGGTCTCGGCTACGACGTCACCTTCATGCCCTCGCACGAGGCGCAGCGCGATTTCCCGCAGACCGTCGAGGCGATCGGCGCCTATGACGCGGTCATCCTCTCCGATATCGGCGCCAACACGCTGCTGCTGCATCCCGACACCTGGCTCGCCTCGAAGCGGACGCCGAACCGGCTGAAGGCGCTCGCCGAATGGGTGAGCGAGGGCGGCGCGCTGCTGATGTTCGGCGGCTACTATTCGTTCCAGGGCATCAACGGCGCCGCGCGCTATCGCGGCACGGCCGTCGAGGCGGTGCTGCCCGTCACCTGCCATCCCTATGACGACCGCATCGAGGTGCCGGAGGGCTTCACGCCGGTGGTGACCGGCGCGTCCTCGCATCCGATCCTCGCGGGTCTCCCGGCCGAGTGGCCGCCGCTGCTCGGCTTCAACGAGGTCGTCGCCAAGGACGACGCCGAGGTGCTCGCGACCGTTTCGGGCGAATATGGCGCGCTGCCGCTCCTCGCCACCCGCCGCCACGGCAAGGGGCGCAGCGTCGTCTGGACCTCCGATGTCGGTCCGCACTGGCTGCCGCCGGAATTCGTCGCCTGGCCCGATTACGGCAAGCTGTTCGCGCAGATGATCGACTGGGCGACCGCCCGCGACTGAGGAGACGCCGATGCCAGCCACCCGCGTCAAGGAAGCGCCGCTCACGGTGGCGGCGATCCAGATGGAGCCGAGGATCGGCGAGGTCGAAGCCAACCTCGCCCGCTCCGTCGCGCTCATCGAGGAGGCGGCGGGGCATGGCGCGAAGCTGGTCGTTCTGCCCGAGCTCTGCAACACAGGCTATGTGTTCGAGAGCCGGGCGGAGGCGCGCGCGCTCGCCGAGAGCATTCCGGACGGGCGCTCGACGCAGCTCTGGATCGAGACGGCCCGCCGCCTCGGTCTCCACATCGTCGCCGGCATCACCGAGCGCGAGGGCGAGCTCCTCTACAATTCGGCCGTCATCCTCGGCCCGGACGGGCTGATCGGGCGCTATCGCAAGGTGCATCTGTGGGGCGACGAGGCGCTGCATTTCGCGCCCGGCAATCTCGGCTTCCCCGTCTTCGACCTGCCCTTCGGGCGGATCGGCTGCCACATCTGCTACGATTGCTGGTTTCCCGAGAGCTTCCGCCTCGCGGCACTGCAGGGCGCCGAGATCGTCTGCGTGCCGACCAACTGGGTGCCGATCCCCGGCCAGGACCCCAACCGCGAGGCGATGGCCAACATCATCGCCATGGGCGCGGCGCACTGCAATTCCCTCTTCGTCGTCTGCGCCGACCGCGTCGGCACTGAGCGCGGCCAGCCCTTCATCGGCCAGAGCCTCGTCGTCGGCCACACCGGCTGGCCGGTCGCCGGCCCGGCGAGCCGCGACAGCGAAGAAGTCCTCGTCGCGACCATCAACCTCGCCGACGCGCGCCGCAAGCGGAACTGGAACGACTTCAACCAGGTGATGCGCGACCGCCGCCGCGACGTCTATGACGAGATGCTGGGCAGCGGCGCGAAGCCCGGCTGGTACTGAACAACACCGGCACCACGTAGCCGCACCGTCGCATTCGGCGTGGACAGCGGCCGGGGCGCGCCCTTAGCCTGCCGCCGCGCCGCGCTCTTCGGGCCGGCGACAGCGAGCGACGACGGAACGGGGGCCCGAGGCGGATGGTTTCTTCGGAGAGGCTGGACGAGGCGTCCCGCGCCGCCTGGCTCTATTATGTCGGCGGCAACACGCAGGACCAGATCGCCGTGAAGCTCGGCGTCTCGCGCCAGGCCGCGCAGCGCCTCGTGTCGCTGGCGGTGTCCGAGGGCCTCGTCAAGATCCGCATCGATCACCCGATCGCCGCCTGCCTCGAGCTCGCCGCGCGGCTGACCGAACGCTATCGCCTCAGCTATTGCGAGATCGTCCCCTCGGACCCGGCTGCGCCCGGCGCCGTGGGCGGCATCGCCCGCGCGGCGGCGACGGAGATGGAGCGCTGGCTGCGCCGCGAGGCGCCGCTCGTGATGGCGATCGGCACCGGCCGCTCGCTGCAGGCCTCCGTCGAGGAAATGCTGCATATCGACTGTCCGCAGCATCGCATCGTCTCGCTCACCGGCTCGATCCTGCCCGACGGCTCGACCTCGCATCACAGCGTGATCTACTCGCTTGCCGGGCGCATCAGCGGCGCGACCTTTCCCCTGCCCTTCCCGGTCGTCGCCTCCTCGCGCGGCGAGCGCGAGACGCTGCATGCCCAGCCCATGATCCGTCCGACGCTCGCCCTCGCCGAGCGCGCCGAAGTGACCTTCCTTGGCATCGGCCACATGGCGAGCGACGCGGCGATGGTGCAGGACGGCTTCATCAGCGCCGATGAGCAGGCGGCGCTGGAAAAATCCGGCGCGGTCGGCGAGATCATTGGCTGGGCCTTCGACGGCGAGGGACGAATCCTCGAGATCGGCAGCAATGCCCGCGTCGCCTCGGCGCCGATTCCCGACCGCGACCGCGGCCTGGTGATCGGCATCGCCGCCGGCGAGCGCAAGCGCCGCGCCATCGGCGCCGCCCTCGCCGGCCGCCTCGTGAACGGCCTCATCACTGACGAGGCCATGGCGACGATGCTGCTGGACGGCTGAAGAGCCGACGGATGATCGAGCCCCATCTTTAGCCAGACCTCCGGTCATGGCGGCGCTCGTCTCCGCCAATGAAGGGCGCTCGTGGCGCCAGCATCGGGCACGTCGTGCATGCCCCGACCGGGCCCGGGCAGGCGTCCCTTTTCCTCCTGTCGCACAGGAGACGGCGCTCGGCCTCGCCCTCAAGGACATCTCCGGCCGCACCACAACCCTTGTGCGACGCACAATCGATTTTCGTTGACCGTGCGCGTCCAATTGTGAGTATTTTCCCGTCCGCCGGGCAAATGCTCGGCACAGGGAGGATGCTATGAGACATTACCGACACCTCGCGGGCGTCGCCTCGCTGCTCGCGCTCGTCGCGGCCGGACCGGCGATCGCCGAGACCACGCTGACGATCGCGACCGTCAACAATGGCGACATGGTCCGCATGCAGGGCCTGACCGAGGACTTCACCAAGGCCAATCCCGACATCAAGCTGCAGTGGGTCACGCTCGAGGAGAATGTCCTTCGCCAGAAGGTGACGACCGACATCGCCACCAAGGGCGGCCAGTACGACGTGCTGACCATCGGCACCTATGAGGTTCCGATCTGGGCCAAGAATGGCTGGCTGGTCGCGCTCGACAATCTCGGCGACGCCTACAAGGTCGACGACCTGCTGCCGGCGATCCGCGGCGGTCTTTCGGCCGACGGCAAGCTCTACGCCTCGCCCTTCTATGGCGAGTCGAGCTACGTCATGTACCGCAAGGACCTGATGGAGAAGGCCGGGCTGACCATGCCCGAGACGCCGACCTGGGACTTCATCCGCGAGGCCGCGGAGAAGATGACCGACCGCGCCAACGGCATCAACGGCGTGTGCCTGCGCGGCAAGGCCGGCTGGGGCGAGAACATGGCCTTCCTGACCGCCATGTCGAACTCGTTCGGCGCGCGGTGGTTCGACGAACAGTGGAAGCCGCAGTTCGACCAGCCCGAATGGAAGAACACGCTTCAGTTCTATGTCGACCTGATGAAGGCGGCCGGCCCGGCGGGCGCCTCGTCGAACGGATTCAACGAGAACCTGACCCTCTTCCAGCAGGGCAAGTGCGGCATGTGGATCGACGCCACGGTCGCCGGCTCGTTCGTGACCGATCCGAAGGCCTCGACGGTCAGCGACAAGGTCGGCTTCGCGCTCGCTCCCGACACCGGGCTCGGCAAGCGCGGCAACTGGCTGTGGGCCTGGTCGCTCGCCATCCCCGCCGGCTCGCAGAAGACCGAGGCGGCCGAGAAGTTCATCGCCTGGGCGACCGGCCCCGGCTATCTCGACCTCGTCGCCTCCAGGGACGGCTGGGCCAATGTCCCGCCCGGCACCCGCGCCTCGCTCTATGCCAACAAGGACTACACGAGCGCCGCGCCCTTCGCCGAGATGACGCTGGCCTCGATCGAGGCCGCCGATCCGACGCATCCGACCGTGAAGCCGGTGCCCTATACCGGCGTCCAGTTCGTCGCCATCCCCGAGTTCCAGGGTCTCGGCGACACCGTCGGCAAGTTCTTCTCGGCGGCACTCGCCGGGCAGACCAGCGTCGACGACGCGCTCAAGCAGGCGCAGGACGCCTCGACGCGCACCATGACCAGGGCCGGCTACATCAAGTAGGCCTCCCGACACCAACGGCCCGGGACCTCGGTCCCGGGCATCTTTTCAGGGCCCGACGGGAAGAAGAGCCGGCCTGGCCCGCCCGAGGAGGCGGGGCGCGAGGCGAGCCGCTCGCCGGGCATTCGGGACGGGAACGGAAGCGAGGGGAGGCAGGAAATGGCTGCGACGGTGAATACGCGCCGGCTGGCGCGCGCCATGCTGACGCCGGCGGTGGTGATCCTCTTCATCTGGATGATCGTGCCGCTCGTCCTGACGCTCTGGTATTCGTTCCAGAACTACAGCCTGCTCAATCCCGAGAATGTCGGCTTCGCCGGCTGGTCCAACTACCGCTACTTCCTGACCGACCCCGCCTTCTTCCAGGCCTTCGCCAACACGCTGATCCTCACGCTGTCGGTGCTGGCGATCACGGTCGTCGGCGGCATCCTGCTCGGCCTCCTGCTCGACCAGTTCATCTACGGGCAGGGCATCGTCCGCATCCTCGTCATCTCGCCGTTCTTCATCATGCCGACCGTCGCGGCGCTGGTGTGGAAGAACATGCTGATGAACCCGAACTACGGCATCTTCGCCTGGATCGCGACGAGCCTCGGATTCCAGCCCGTCGCCTGGCTCGAGACCTACCCGCTGTTCTCGATCATCCTCATCGTCGCCTGGCAGTGGCTGCCCTTCGCGACGCTGATCCTCCTGACCGCGCTGCAATCGCTCGACGAGGAGCAGAAGGAGGCGGCCGGCATGGACGGCGCCGGCTTCGCGAGCCTCTTCGTCTATATCACGCTGCCGCACCTCGCCCGCGCCATCACGGTCGTCATCCTGATCGAGACGATCTTCCTGCTCTCCGTCTTCGCCGAGATCCTCGTCACGACGGGCGGCGGGCCGGGCTACGCCACCACCAACATCGCCTATCTCATCTATCACCTCGCGCTGCTCGACTACGACGTCGGCGGCGCTTCGGCCGGCGGTGTCGTGGCGGTCATCCTCGCCAATATCGTCGCCATCTTCCTCGTCCGCCTGGTCGGCAAGAACCTCGAAGCGTGAGGAGAGAGACCCATGGCCCGCGCCGTCAGCCCGCAGAAGAAATGGACCTTCACGATCCTCGCCTGGATCGTGGCGCTGATCCTCTTCTTCCCGATCCTGTGGACCATCCTCACGGCCTTCAAGACCGAGGGTGACGCGATCCTGTTCCCGCCGGCCTTCCTGCCGCCGCACTGGACGCTCGAGAACTTCTTCGAGGTGCAGGCGCGCTCCGACTATTTCCGCCACTTCTTCAATTCAGTGGTGATCTCGGTCGGCTCGACGCTGATCGGCCTCCTGGTCGCGGTGCCGGCCGCCTGGTCGATGGCCTTTGCGCCGACCCGGCGGACCAAGGACATCCTGATGTGGATGCTCTCGACCAAGATGATGCCGGCCGTCGGCGTGCTGGTGCCGATCTATCTCATCTTCAAGAATCTCGGCCTGCTCGATTCGCTCGCCGGCCTCACCGGCATCCTGATGCTGATCAACCTGCCGATCATGGTCTGGATGCTCTACACCTATTTCCGCGAGATCCCGGTCGACATCCTCGAAGCCTCGCGCATGGACGGCGCCGTGCTCTGGAAGGAGATCGTCTATGTGCTGCTGCCCATGGCGATCCCCGGCATCGCGTCGACGCTGCTGCTCAACATCATCCTGGCCTGGAACGAGGCGTTCTGGACGCTGAACCTGTCGGCCGCGAACGCCGCGCCGCTGACGGCCTTCATCGCCTCCTATTCGAGCCCCGAGGGGCTGTTCTGGGCCAAGCTTTCGGCGGCCTCGACGCTCGCCATCGCGCCGATCCTTGTGATCGGCTGGTTCAGCCAGAAGCAACTGGTCCGCGGCATGACATTCGGCGCCGTCAAGTAGCCGAGGGGGAGGAGAACAAGATGGGCAAGATCGTCCTTCAAGGCGTCGAGAAGCACTTCGGCGACGTCAAGGTCATCTCCAATGTGGACCTGACGGTCGAGGACGGCGCCTTCGTCGTCTTCGTGGGGCCGTCGGGCTGCGGCAAGTCCACGCTGCTCCGGCTCATCGCCGGGCTCGAGGACGTCACCGGCGGGCGCATCCTCATCGACGGCACCGACGTCACCGACCTGCCGCCGATGAAGCGCGGCCTGTCGATGGTGTTCCAGTCCTATGCGCTCTATCCGCATATGAGCGTGCGCGGCAATATCGGCTTCGGCCTCAAGATGGCCGGGCTGCCGAAGGACGAGATCGCGCGCAAGGTCGAGGCGGCGGCGGCGACGCTGAACCTCACGCAATATCTCGACCGCAAGCCGCGCCAGCTCTCGGGCGGCCAGCGCCAGCGTGTCGCGATCGGCCGTGCCATCGTGCGCGAGCCGAAGGGCTTCCTGTTCGACGAACCGCTCTCCAATCTCGACGCGGCGCTGCGCGTCAACATGCGCATCGAGATCGCGCGGCTGCAGAAGGCGCTCGCCACCACCGCCATCTATGTGACGCACGACCAGGTCGAGGCCATGACCATGGCCGACAAGATCGTCGTGCTGAATGCAGGCCGGGTCGAGCAGGTCGGCTCGCCGCTGGAGCTATACGACCGGCCGGACAATCTCTTCGTCGCCGGCTTCATCGGCTCGCCAAAGATGAACCTCGTCGGCGGGCGCATCGCGGAGGGCTATGGCGCGGCGACGGTCGGCATCCGCCCGGAGCATCTGCTGGTCGGGCGCGAGGGCGAGGGCTGGCGCGGCGCGATCAGCGTCGCCGAGCATCTCGGAAGCGATACCTTCCTCTATGTCGACGTGAAGGATGTCGGCCTCGTCACGGTGCGCACGCAGGGCGAAGCGGGGCTCCGCACGGGCGACAGCGTCGTGCTGACGCCGGACCCCGCGCGGCTGCATCGCTTCGACCGCGACGGCCGCGCCATCCGCGCCGCCTGAAACGGACATTGAAACTGCCGGCGCGGCTGTGGATGATCCGCCGCGACTCAACGAACCAAAGCCCGAACAGGAAGAGACCGCCATGGCGATCAAGCTCAGCACCGAAGCACTGCCCGCCATCGCAGCGAAGGCGCGCGTGCCCGGCTATGACCGGTCGGCCCTCTCGGCCGGCATCCTGCATTTCGGCATCGGCAATTTCCACCGCGCCCACCAGGCCGCCTATCTCGACGATCTCTTTTCGACCGGCCGCGACCATGACTTCGCGATCATCGGCACCGGCGTCACCGAGCACGACACGCGCATCGCCTCCGTGCTCGCCGGCCAGGACCTGCTGACGACGCTGGTCGAGCAGGAGGCGCATCGCTCGGACGCCCGCGTCACCGGCTCGATGATCGCGACGATCCCGCCCGAGGACCGCGCGGCGATCCTGGACAAGCTCGCCGATCCGGCGATCCGCATCGTCTCGATGACGGTGACCGAGGGCGGCTATTTCGTGAACGCCGCGACCGGCGCCTTCGACCCGGCGCATCCGCAGATCGCTGCCGACGGGGCCAACCCCGCCGACCCGAAGACGGTGTTCGGCCTCATCGCCGCCGGCCTCCGCCGCCGCCGCGACGCCGGCATCGCGCCCTTCACCGTCATGAGCTGCGACAACCTTCCCCATAACGGCGCCGCCGCGCGCAACGCCGTCGTCGGCGTCGCCGCCCTTTCCGACCCCGGTTTCGCCGCCTGGATCCGCCAGAACGTCGCCTTCCCGAACGGCATGGTCGACCGCATCACGCCGGCGACCGGCGATCGCGAGCGGACACTGCTCGCCGCCGATTTCGGCATCGAAGACGCCTGGCCGGTGTTCTGCGAGGATTTCCGCCAATGGGTTCTGGAGGACAATTTCCCCGCCGGCCGGCCGCGCCTCGAAGAGGTCGGCGTCCAGTTCGTGCCGGACGTGACGCCGTTCGAGATGATGAAGATCCGCATCCTGAACGGCGGCCATGCGGTCATCGCCTATCCGGCCGGTCTGATGGACATCCATTTCGTGCACGAGGCGATGGAGAATCCGCTCGTCGCCGCCTTCCTTGAGAAGATCGAGCGCGAGGAGATCGTGCCGGTGGTGCCGCCGGTGCCGGATACCGATACCAGCGCCTATTTCGCGCTGATCCAGCGCCGCTTCGCCAATCCGAAGATCGGCGACACCGTGCGCCGCCTCTGCCTCGACGGATCGAACCGGCAGCCGAAATTCATCATCCCGACCATCGCCGACCGGCTCGATCAGGGCCTCCCGATCTCGGGCCTCGCGCTCGAATCGGCGCTGTGGTGCCGCTACTGCTTCGGCACCACCGAGAGCGGCGCCACCATCGCCCCGAACGATCCGAACTGGGAGCGGATGACCGAGACCGCGGCGGCAGCGAAGGACAACCCCGACGCCTGGCTCGCCATGGAGGACATCTATGGCGCCGTCGGCCGCAACGCCGTCTTCCGCGAGGCCTTCGCCGGCTGGCTGAACGCCCTGTGGCGCGACGGCACCAGGGCGACGCTCGAGCGCTATCTCGCGGGGTGACGGGAACGCCCATGCGCGACGAGCCCGCGCCGCTCGGCCCCGGACTGGTGATCTTCGACTGCGACGGCGTCGTGGTCGACAGCGAGCCCGTGGCCATCGCCGCGCTGGCGGAGTTCCTGCAGGGCATCGGCCTGCCGGTCGCGGAGGACTATGTCTACCGCAAGTTCCTCGGCCGCAGCTGGGCGACGGTGACCGCCCTGCTCGACCGCGACTACGCCATCCGCCTCTCCGATGTCGAAGTCGCCGCCTACAAGGAACTGCTCCTGGAGCGCATCCGCCGCGACGTGCAGCCGATGCCGGGCGTGGTCGCGGCGCTCGCCGGGCTCGGCCGTCCGACCTGCATCGCCTCGTCCAGCGCCATCGAGCGCCTCGGAGTCGCGCTCGCCAAGGAGCGGATCGCCGACCGCTTCGCGCCCAACATCTTCAACGCCGCCATGGTCGCGCGCGGCAAGCCGGCGCCGGACCTCTTCCTCTTTGCGGCGGGGAAGATGGGCGCCGCACCCGAGGATTGCCTCGTGATCGAGGACAGCCCCGCCGGGATCGAGGCGGGAAAGGCCGCCGGCATGATCGTCGCGGCCTTTCTCGGCGGCTCGCATGTCGCGCCCGGCAAGCTCAGGCCGGTCATCCTCGACCTGCAGCCGGAGATCGTCTTCGACCGCATGGACGACATGCCGGCCGTCCTCTCGCGCTTCGACGCGCTCCGCGCTCAGCGCGCGCGCTGTCCGGCATAGTTGCTGCCGAGCCCCTTGGCGAAGGTGTCCTTCATCTCCTCCGCCGTCAGCAGCACCGGCCCGCCGATCAGCAGCGCATTGAAATACTGCCGGGCGATCGTCTCCAGTTCGACCGCGCGCCAGAAGGCGTTGGCGAGGTCGTAGCCGGTCGCGATGGCGCCGTGATTGGCGAGAAGGCAGGCCGAGCGGTCCTCCAGCGCCTTCAGCACATTGGCCGAGAGCTGCTCGGTGCCGTAGGTGGCATAGTCGGCGCAGCGCACGTCGTCCCCGCCGAAGATCGCGATCATGTAGTGGCAGGCCGGGATCGAGCGACGCGCGATGGCGAGGCTGGTGCAATAGGTCGGGTGCGTGTGCACGATCGCGCCGACCTCGGGCCGCGAGCGCATGATGTCGAGATGGAAGCGCCATTCGCTCGACGGCGGCTTCGGTCCCTCGAAGGCGCCGTCGTTGCCGGCGAGCGACATCGACGCGATGTCCTCCGGCAGGAGGCGGTCATAGGGGATCGAGGTCGGCGTGATCAGCATGCGCTCGCCGAAGCGCACGGAGATATTGCCCGAGACGCCCTGGTTGATCCCCGCCGCATTCATCCTGAGGCAATGGGCGATGATCTCCCGGCGGAGGTCGAGCTCGGTCATGGGCGTTCCTGAAAGATGGGCGGCTGCGAAATGGCCGGCCGCCTCATGGCAGCCGGTCCGCCGCCGGTCAATGCGGCGTCAGCGTGCCGTCCAGCCGCCATCCACCAGGAGCGTCTGGCCGGTGATCATGGAGGCGGCGTCGGAGGCGAGGAAGGCGACGACGCCGGAGACCTCGTGCGGCTCGCCGATCCGGTGCAGCGCCGCGATGCGATCGATGACGTCGGCGTGGAAATCCGGGTCCGAGAGCATCGCTTTGGTGCCGTCGGTGTGGATGAAGGTCGGCGCGACGCAGTTGACGCGGACATTGTGGCGGCCCCACTCGACCGCGAAGCACTTCGTCATATGGGCCACGGCTGCCTTGGAGAGGCAGTAGACGCCCTCCCCCGGCAGCGCGACCGCTCCGGCCTGCGAGCCGATATTGACGATGGCGCCGCGGCCGTTGGCGATCATGTGCCGGCCGGCATGCTGCGACAGGAAGAAGGTCGAGCGGACATTGACGTCGAGCACGGCGTCGAAATCCTCTTCGCCGACCGTCTCGATCGGCGCCATGGGAATGCCGCCGCCGGCATTGTTGACGAGGATGTCGAGCCGGCCGAAGGCCTCGATCGTGGCATCGATCGCCGCGCGCCCCTCACCGAGATCGCGGACATCGAGCTGAAGCGACAACGCGCGGCGCCCGAGCGCCTCGATCTCGGCGACGAGCCCGCCATCCGACGACGCATCGCGAAGGCCGAGCGCGACATCGGCCCCGGCTGCGGCGAGTGCCAGCGCCGAGGCACGGCCGATGCCCCGCCCCGCCCCCGTCACCAGCGCCGCCCGTCCCGACAGGCTGAAATCCGGCAGCTTCGTCATGATCGATCCTCCCTCCTCGGTCAGCGCGCGGGTCGCGCGACGACCAGATAACCATAGCCCCGGTCGACCGGCAGGATCGCCGACAGACGGTCGTCCAGCCAGCCGGCGAGCGGATTGTGGGTCACCGCATATTCCGGCAGTACGCTCTCGATGGTGAGCCGCTCGAGTGCGAAGCCTGCCGCCGCCAGTTCGGCGCCGATCTCCTCGCGTTCATAGAGATGGTAGAAGAGCGCGATCGCGCGGCCGCCATCGTCGCGGCGATAGCGGATATCGCCGGGCTCGAGACCCGGGAGGCCAGCCGACTCGGCCTGTGCGGCGCGGAAGCGCCGACGGCGGTTCGGAAGCCCCAGCACCAGCCGGCCCGAAGGCTTCAGGTTCCCTCGCAGTTCGTCCATCAGCGCGATGCGGTTCGCCCGCCCGGCGACATGGCCGAGCACACCGAAGCCGAGCAGCGCCACGTCGAAGCTCGCCCGACCGGGGAGCAGCGCCTCATAGGCGGCGCCCTCGGCATCGGTCACGGCGATCCGGTCCGAAAGCCCCTCGGCCGCGATCCGCTCCTGAAGATGGGCGCGCGCCACCGCGCTGATATCCACCGCCACGACCCTCGCGGCGCGCGAGCGGGCGAGCGCCAGACAGTAGCGCCCCTCGCCGGCGCCATAGTCGATCAGCCGGCCACCCTGTGGCAGCAGCTTCTCGAGGAAGCGCAATGTGCGGCGGTTCGGCCGCGGATAACGGCGCTGATAGAGGCCCGACGAGAAATAGGCGTCGTAGCTCTCGGCCATGTCGGGCAGCAGTTCGCCGTCCCCGGCCTCCGGACCTCTCCCTGCGGACATGGCGATGGGCAGCCTTTCGCAATCGCGGCGCGCGGGCTGCGCTCAGTGCTCGAAATGAAGGCGCAGCATCGACGTGCCCGGGTCGGGGCCCGGACCGCTCGACAGGCGGTCGGCGAGACGGCGAAGGAGCGTCCCGGAAATGCTGGACATGGCGGCGTCGATCGCCGAATCGTCGTCTCCGTCGAGGAGGCTGGCGAGATCCGCCGCCGCGACGTCGCCGACCGGCATCGGCGGCCCGGAATGGATCAGCACGATATCGAGGTTGAGCTCGTCGAAGCTGCCGCCGATGGCCTTCACTCGGCGGTCGGCACCGGCCGAATCGATCGCTTCGGCGGCCTCGACGGCGGCGAGCGCCGCGCGGCGGACCACATCGCGCCGCGCCGCCCAGGCGCCGCCCATCTCCTCGACGAAATCGGTGATCTGGATCGAGACCGGCGGGCCGTCGGCGGTCAGCGCGACCTTGGCCTCGCGGCGTATGCCGAGACGGAAGAAGAGATTGAGGACGATGGCGATGACGCCGGTGACGATGAAGCCCGATCCGACCAGATGGCGGAGCGCGGGATGCGCCTTCTCGGCGAGGCCCGGCATCAGCAGGATCGTGACGCCGCCGAGCAGCGACAGGCCGACGACGAAGATGCCGCGCGTGTCGAGTTCACGCGAGGCGATGAGGTCGATGCCGGCGGCCATCAGGAAGGCGGCGGCGTAAAGCTCGATCGCGCCGATGACCGGCGTCGGGATCAGCGTCAGCGCCAGCGTCGCCTGCGGCAGGAAGGCGATCAGCATCAGGATGGCGGCGGTGGCGAGGCCGACGACGCGGCTGGTGACGCCGCTTGCGTGGCAGAGGCCGATATTGGCCGAGGAAGTCGCGGTCGGCATGGAGCCGAGCAGGCCGCCGATGAAATCGGCGACGCCGGCCGCGAACACGCCGCGGCTCGCCTGCTTCATGTCGGGCCGACGCCAATCGGCATCGTCCATTCGGTCGAGCAGGATGAGGCTGCCGACGGTGTCGATTTGCGTCAGGATGGCGATGAAGGCGAGTCCGACGAGCAGGCTGATCGGCACGTCGAAGACCGGCGCGACGAGGCTCGGCACCGAAACGGGCGGCGCCGCGAGCAGCACGGCCCCGCCTTCGAGCCGCCCCATGGCCGCCGCGGCGGCGATGCCGCCGATGACGCCGATGAGCAGCGCCAGCAGCTTCAGTCGCTTGTTGCCCCAGACGGAGAGGCCGACGATCAGCGCCAGCGTGACCGAGGACATCACGAGGCTCGGAACGTCGATGACGAAATCGTGGCCGAGACTCCAGGAATGCTCGACCGCCTCGCCGACCAGCGACATGCCGCCGATGAGGACGACGAGGCCGGCGACGATCGGCGGGAACAGGCCGCGCAACCGCGGCAGCAGCGGCGCGATGCCGAGCGTCGCGAGCGCCGAGATGACCGTCATCGTCACCATGCCGCCCGGCCCGGTGACCGCAATCACCGGCGTCGCCAGCGGCACCATGAACACCGAGGGCATGTGGATCATCAGCGATCCGGACCCGAATCGCCCACCCCAGGCCTGAAGCGCGGTGCCGATCGCCATGGTGATGATGGTGACGGCGAGCAGGTCGCGCGTCTGGTCGACGCTGAGCGAGGCGCTGCGGGCGAGCGCCAGCGTATAGGCGAGAAGGCCGAGCGCCATCACCGCATGCTGGAAACCCAGCGTCAGCGAGGTCGCGAGCGGGGGCTTCTCGTCGGCGGAAAAGGACAGCTCATGCGGCCGCCGGCGGGGCCGCGAGGGAGGCAGCTTCAGCGAGATCATTGCGGGACGAGCCTGCTCCCAACGCGGCGGACATTGCCGCGACAATCCGATCGATGCATGCTGTTCCTCGTCCCGGCTCGACGCCGCTCGCAGGATTGCCCGGTCGCGAAAAGGGTGCAAACGGTTTTTTGCGGATGGTGCGGCCCCCCGGCGTACCGTTACCGCCAAGCCTCATGAAATTGGAGTGATGATGAACGTTACGTTCGAGAGCGTCGGATCGGCCCATATCATCGATCTGTTCGGCCGGCTCGACAGCGCGAATGCGTCTGCCGTCGAACAGCAGCTCCTCGGAAAGCTGGCGGAAGGAAGCGGCGGCGTGGTGATCGACTTCTCGCGCCTCGACTACATTTCCAGCGCCGGCCTCCGAATCGTTCTGGTGGTCGCCAAGCGTATGAAGCAGGCTGGCCGCCGGCTGGTGCTGACCGGCTTCCAGCCCAACATCAAGGACGTGTTCGAGATCAGCGGCTTCCTGAACATCCTCGACGTGGCGCCGAACCGCGCCGAGGCCGTGAAGCGCAGCGAAGGCGCCTGAGCCGCCGCCTACGAAGCGAGCGCCTCGGCCGGCGGGCCGAAATAGCGGACCACGAGGCAGGTGATGTCGTCGGATTGCGGGGCGCCGGCGACGAAGGCGCTGACCGCGCCGGTGACGGCGGTCAGCACCCGGTCGACCGGCAGCAGCGCCGCCGAGCGCAGCGTCTCCTCGATGCGGCCTTCGCCGAACTCGCGGCCCTCGCCGTCCATCGCCTCCGAGATGCCGTCGGTATAGAGGAAGAGCGTGTCGCCGGCCCTCAGCATGGCGGACTTCTCCGCATAGGGCATGTCCGGCAGCACGCCGAGCGCCATGCCACCGGTGCGCGGCAGTTCGACCACGTCGCCATCGGCCCGGCGGATCATCAGCGGCGGGTTGTGGCCGCCATTGGCATAGGCGAGTTCGCCGGTCTCGACATCGAGGATGCCGTAGAAGGCGGTGACGAACAGCTCCATCGGGTTGCGGGCGCAGAGCGCGGCATTGGCCCGGGCGAGACAGACGCCGGGCGTGCCGCCGTCCTGCGCGCTCGCCTGGAGGACGGTACGCGAGATCGCCATGAAGAAGGCGGCGGGAACGCCCTTCCCCGACACGTCGGCGATGACGATGCCGAGCCTTTTGTCGTCGAGCGAGAAGAAGTCGTAGAAATCGCCGCCCATCTCGCGCGCCGGCACCATGGCAGCGGTCCCGGCATAGGCAGGGTTGGGCGGCAGGGCGGTCGGCAGCATCGCGGCCTGGAGCGTCTTCGCGGCCTGAAGCTCGGCTTCCACGCGGCGGGCCGAGGCCTCGAGCAGTTCGTTCTTCTGTTCGAGCTCCAGCGTGCGCGCCCTCACCTGCGCCTCGAGATCCTCCTCGCGGCGCTGCACTTCGACCGCCATGGCCTGGAACACGCGGGCGAGCGTGCCGACCTCGTCGGTGCGTCGCGCCACGGTGTCGAGGCTGCCGGTCTCGAAGCTGCGCGCCTCCATCGCATGCGCGGCCTCGGTCATGGCGGCGACCGGCCGTGCGATCCGCCGCGCCGAGAGCGCCGCGATGCCGGCGCCGACCGCGAAGACGAGCGCCGCCGCGCCGATGCCGTAGAGGAGCAGGTTGTTGAGCAGTTCCTCCAGCCGCTGGCCCGACATCTCGATCGTCACCGAGCCGATGACGATGCCCGCCGTGTCGCGGATCGGCGCCGCGACCCAGAGATGGCGACCATGCAGCTCCGAGGCGGGATTGCCGCTTGCGACGACGTCGGCCGCGAGATCGGCGAGATCGGGCGGCGTCTTCTCCGCGCCGACCTGGCCAAGCGATTTCTGCTGGTCGTCGCGCACCTCGATCGAGATGATGTCGTTGCGGTCGAGCAGCGCTTCCATCAGCACGGGGACGCTGTTCGCCGCCCGCACGGCGTCGAGCACCGCGACCGGTTGGCCGACGATGACGGCATGGCCTTTCCCCGCGCGGACGCCGACATAGCGGACGCCGTCGACGGCGGGCCCGAAATCGACGCTGAAGCGGCGGCCGCTCACGAGCGCTTGCAGCGCCTCGGGCGAGAGGTGCTCGGGCAGCCTCTGCCCGCTGATCACCGCGTCATAGTCGCCGACCGAGGAAGCGAGGATGCGCAGGTTCGAATCGATCAGCCAGATCGCGTCGAGATTGCCGCGCGCGACGATCTCCGCGAAGCGGTCGCTGAGATCGGGCAGCGACGACTGCTCGACATGGTCGGCGGTGAGCGCGGTCGTCGTGAGGACGTCCGTCACCACCTCCTGCGCCTCCTCGAGCGCCACCTCGGAGAGGCGGGCGCTCTCGGCGATGATCCGCGCCACAACCGTCGCCTGCGCCTCCGCCTGCGAGATCAGCGCGTTGCGGCCGAGCAGGCCGAACACCACGGAGACGACGATGATGGCGAAGGCGATGCAGCTCGCCACCATGACGACGAGGCGGCTGGTGAGGGTCACGCGACGATCCCGCCCTTGACGGCGCCGGCGCGCATCATGACGAGGCGCAGCACGTTCCTGTCCCCCTCGCGCCGATAAAAGGCGCGGTCGATCATCTGCGAGACGAGATGCACGCCGAGGCCGCCGATCGGCCGCGTCTCCACCGAGGCGCCGAGATCGGGAGGCGGCGCGTCGCGGAACGGGTCGAAACCCTCGCCGCCATAGGTGAGCTCGACCGTCACGTCGTCCGGCCGGCGATAGATGCCGACCTGCAGCCGGCCGTCGGCCGCGCCGCCATATTTGACGACATTGGTGACCAGTTCCTCCACCGCGAGGGTGAGCCGGAAGACGGCCGCCGGATCGAGCACGCCCTCGCCCGCCTCCTCGACGCCCGACTGGATGACGGCGATCGAATCGTTCGAGACCGGCAGGTCTAGGGCAAGGTCCAGCACCGGTTCGCCGCTCAAGGGTTCGTCTCCTTCGGGCATGGCCATCAAGGCGTCCTCGGCGAGGCGCGTCGTCTCGCCGAGATCGGCGCGCGTCCCGGTGGCCGAGCCGGCCCGCCGGCTGAGCCGCAGCTTGGCATAGCCCATCAGCCGGGCCAACGGCCAGCAGAGCGCCAGGAACCACAGCATCGTATAGAGATAGATCCAGAGGATCACCCCCGGATCGCCGATCGCGGCGATGACCGTGTTGGCGCGGTGGACGATTTCCGGGACGCCGATCACCGAGGCGGTCGAGGACGCCATCACGATGATGAGCAGGTAGGTCGTCCAGGCCGGGATGAAGTAGAGCGCCTCGATCCGCTCGCCGCGTTCCAGATGGCGCAACGCCGACAGCGCATTGTCGGAGACGAAGCCCGTGACCGCCACGGCGAGCGCCACCGAGGCCTTGAGCCAGTCGGGGATCGGCAGCGCCACGCTCCCGAGCGTCACCTGCGGCGGGACGACATAGGCGAGATAATAGATGAGCACGAAGGTCGGCGGGACGCGCGCCGCGGCGGTGAGCGCGCCGGCGAGCCGCGAGCCGCGCTGGCGGCCGCGCGCCAGCAGCATGCCGAGCGGCGTACCGATCGCCATGGTCAGCAGCGAGATGCCGATATTGATCAGGAATCCGACGCCGAGATAGGGCGTCCACGCCCACAGCATCGCGAGGATTTCGGATGGGCTCATCGCGAGAGCATCCGCCGCTCGACGAGCGTGAAGAGATGCGCCACCGCGAGCACGATCAGCACATAGACGGCGAGCAGGATGTTCATCATCACCGCGCCATTGCCATAGTCGGCGGCGATCGCCGCGCTGGCATGGACGAGTTCGGGAACCGCGATGGCGCTTGCCATGGCCGTCGCCTTCACGATGTTGATGCAGGAGCCCATCACGGCCGGATGGGCGAGCCGCAGCACGCGCTTCATGCGGTGCGCGGAGCCCGGCGCGATCGTCTCCCATGCCTCGGCGAGCACGGCGGCGTTGGCGGCGCCGGAATAGAATGAGAGAACCGCGACGGCGGTCCAGAAGGCGGAGAGCGTCAGCCCATGCACGGCGACGAGGCCGCCGATGCCGAAGAAAACCAGATAGAGCTGGAGCAGCGGCGGGGTCATCCGCATCACCGCGAGGACGCCATAGAGCAGCGGCGTCGCCAGCGGCAGGCGGCGGGCGAGCAGGAAGGCGCCGCCCGCGCCGACGGCGAGGCTGCCGACGAGCACCGAGGCGGCGAGTGCCAGCGTGGTCAGAAGTCCGTGCAGCAGGCCAGCGCGGTGATAGGGGTCGTAGAAGGGCGTGACGTCGAGGCCGAGGCGGTCGCGCAGGGCCAGCGCAAGGCCGGCGAGGCCGACCACCTGCTGAGCTTCGATGAGGTTCAGTTCGCGGCAGGCGAGCGGCCAGCTGCCATCCGCGCCCCGGCGGCAGACATAGTCGCCCGAGGCGTCGCGTGCCGACCAGAGCGCCCCCGCCTCGACGAGATAGGCCGAGGGCGGCAGCTTCCACTTCGCCTCGAGCGCCTTCAGATGACCGTCGCGCAGCCATGCGGCGACCTGATCCTCGAACGCCGTGGCGAGACGACCGTCGCCGGCGACCGCGATGGCCCAGGGCGAGACGAAATCCGGCGTCAGCAGGCGATAGCCCGGCCATTCGCCGCTCTCGACGCGATGCTGCAACGCCGCCTCGTCATAGAGCCAGCCCTCGCAGGCGCCGTCCCGCAGCGCCAGTTCGGCGTCGCGAACGCTGCCGAAGGCCTCGATGTGACCATTGAGGCGCGTGGCGATCAGGCGGTTCCACAGCGCGCCCTGGACCGCGCAGAGCGAGCGGTTGCGGAGATCCGTCCAGGTCCGGATCGGGCTTTGCTGCGGCACCATCACGCTGGCGCCGCCGCCGTAATAGCCGGGCTCGATCATGCGCACGATGCGGCGGCGGTCGATCGTGTCGCCGAGCGTCGCCACCACCGCGTCGACCTCGCCGCCGGTGAGCTTCTGCAACCGGTTGGCGCTCGTCACCGGCACGAGCTTCAGCCCGACGCCGAGCGAATCGGCGAGGCCCCTGGCGACATCGACGTCGAATCCGACCGTCTCGCCGCTCGCATCGCGGAAGCCGAAGGGCTCGTAGTCCGTCTTGACGCCAACGACGAGCGTGCCGCGGGCGCGGATTTCGTCGAGCCGGTCGGCCCGTGCCGGCAGCGCGCCCGTGACGAGGGTCACGATGCCGAGCAAAAGGGCGCAAAGCAGCAGCGCCGGGCCGCCCGCCTGCCGCTTCGCCTTCGCCAACCCCGCCTCCCTGCCCGCCGGTCGATTGTCCGAACCGATGATAAAGGCTATCCGATGAAGAAGGGCTTCTCCATCGGGAGCATCGCGGCGTGATGGTTCTCTTTTTCTCGGCTCGGCGGCCTCGCCTCGGCCGGCGCGTTCTGTCGGCGCTCCTCGCCCTCTTCGCAGTCCTGCAGGTTGCGTCCGCCGGAACGCTGGACCGGCTGAAGGAAACGGGCGTGCTGCGCGCAGGGACCCGCGCCGACGCGATCCCCTTCGCCTATGACGACGGCAGCGGCAAGCCGGTCGGCTTCTCGGTCGACCTGATCGAGGAGATTCGCGCCGCCGCCGAGGCGTCGCTCGGCCGGCCGGTCACGCTCGACCTCTCGGTGATCACGCCGGCCAACCGCATCCAGCAGGTCGCGGAAGGCAAGCTCGATATCGTCTGCGAGATCACGACGCCGACCTGGGAACGGGAGAAGCAGGTCGATTTCTCGGTGCCGATCTTCCGCGACGGCACGCGCATCCTCGCCTTCCGCGACACGCTGCGCACGACGCCCAACCCGAAGGACATGCTGATCGGCGTCGCCGAAGGCACGACGACCGCCACGATCCTGGAAGAGGCGCTGCCGGGCGTCCGCATCAAGAGCTTCCCCACCATGGACGCGGCGTTCGCCGCGCTCGGCAAGGGCGAGGTGCAGGGCGTCGCCAATATCGGCGTCGTGCTGCTCGGCCTGTCGCGCAAGTTCGAGCCGGGTCGCAGCGTCGTGCTGCTGCCACGCGCCGCGCCCTTCGGCAACGAGACCATGGCCTGCATCCTCCCGCAGGACGACAGCCACTGGCGCGACTTCGTCAATCACACCATCGTCAAGCTCGAGGACGGGCTCGCCGACTATCGCGGCCGCTACATGGAACTGCACGACAAGTGGTTCGGCCGCGGCGGCGTCATGGTCTATCCGCTCGACCGCTCGACCCGCGACTATCTTCTGCAGTCCAATATCTGGGCCCGATGACGGAGTCGGATCCGGACGCCCTGATGGAGCGGGTGGCGAAGGTCTTCCCGGACCTCGCCGGCCTGCCGCACCGCATCCTCGGTGCCGGCTTCGACAGCGTGGCGCTCGATGTCGATGACCGTTTCGTCTTCAGGTTTCCCCGCCATCAGGAGGCCGAGCAGGCTCTGCTGCGCGAGGCCGCGCTGCTCGGCGCGATCCGCGCCCGCCTGACGATGACGGTGCCCGATCTCGTGCTCGTCGCCAGCAACCCGCTCTTCTCGCGCCACCACAAGATCGCCGGAGACCACCTGCTCGCCACGGACTACGACCGGCTGGATGAAGCGACCCGCGCGAGGCTCGCGGCCGACCTCGCCCTCTTCTATGCCGAGATGCACGCCCTCGACCGCGCGGCGATGCGGCTGTCCGGTGGCCGGCCGGTCAAGCCCTGGCTGCCGGCCGATGCCATCCGTGCCGGCGCGGACGCGCTGCCCGACGCCCTGCGGGACTGGGCGGTCGCGGTGATCGCCGCCGTTGCCGCCCTGCCGCCCGATCCGCATGGCGAGGTCTTCGGCATGTTCGACACCCATGGCTGGAACATGGCCTTCGACCACGCGGCGGGACAGCTGAACGGCCTCTACGACTTCGCCGATTCCGGCTTCGGCCCGCTGCACCAGGATTTCGTCTATCCGGGCTGGATCTCCGCCGATCTCGTGGCCCGCATCATCGACGCCTACGAGACCCGCACCGGCCTGTCGATCGACCGCCGGCGCGTTCATCTCCTCGCCGCCATGCTGCGGCTCTCCGAATTCGCCGAATTCAGCGCAATCGGCGACGACGGAGCGGCGGCAATGGCAGCGGAGATCGAGCGGTTCTCGGCGCTTCCGGTACCGGCCTGAGAGGGCGCGTCGCGACGGCACGCCTGGCGGATCGGCTGCGGTCGGCACCTCTCGGACCGTCGATTCCCCTCACGACAAGACCGCAGCGCGTCACGCCGCGCTGGCGCGGCCTTTGGCGGCGCCGTAATCCTCGCGCCACGAGCGGAGCGGCGGCAGCGCGAGACCGTCTTCGCCGAACACATGCACATAGCCGGGCGGCGCCGCATAGCCGACGATCGCGCCCTCGGCGATGTCGTGGATACCGCGCAGCGAGGCGGTGATGCGCTCGCCGCTCTGAAGCTGCGAGAACAGGATCGTCTCCGCGCCGAGCAGCTCCCGCGCCGACAGGCGGCAGCGCAGCGGGCCGTCATCGGTATGGACGAGGTGCTCGGGACGGATGCCGATCGTCACCGGTTTGCCGACAAGCCCGGCATTGCCGGCGACGGCGGCGAGGATCGTGCCTCGCCCCTCGTCGACGGTGAGCCGCAGCCCGTCCGGCGTCGCCGCCTCGATCCGGGCCGCAAGGAAGTTCATCTGCGGCGCGCCGAGGAAGCCGGCGACGAAGCGGTTCTTCGGCCGCGCATAGAGTTCGATCGGCGCGCCGGCCTGCTCGACGACGCCGTCGCGCAGCACGACGATCCGGTCGGCCATGGTCATGGCCTCGACCTGATCATGCGTCACATAGATCATGGTCGACTTCAGCCGCCGGTGCAGCGCGACGATCTCGCTGCGCATCTTCACGCGCAATTCGGCGTCGAGATTGGAGAGCGGCTCGTCGAACAGGAACGCCTCCGGCTCCTTGACGATCGCGCGGCCGATGGCGACGCGCTGGCTCTGGCCGCCCGACAGCTGCGAGGGCTTGCGCTGCAGGAGATGTCCGATCTGCAGGATCTCCGCCGCCTCGTTGATCCGCCGCTCGATCTCCGCCTTGGGCGTCTTCTGGTTGACGAGGCCGAAGCGGAGATTCTCGTAGACGCTCATATGCGGGTAGAGCGCATAGGACTGGAACACCATCGCCATGCCGCGCGCCGACGGAAGAAGGTGGTCGCAGCGCCGGCCGCCGATATGGACCTCGCCGGAGGTCACCTCCTCGAGGCCGGCGATCATGCGCAGGAGCGTCGACTTCCCGCAGCCGGACGGCCCGACAAAGACGGTGAAGGACTGGTCCTCCACCGACAGATCGATGCCATGGATCACCTCGACCGCCTGGTAGCTCTTGCGGACGGCCTTGAGTTCCAGCCTTGCCATCGTCCTCTCCTCAGCCCGCCCGCAACGTCAGCGTCTCGCCGGCGCCGAGACGCACCGCCTGCGGCAGGACGACGACATCGCCCTCCCGCGCCGTCGCCGTGCCGTCCACCGTCACCTCTCCGGCGAGGAAGGGCAGCGACAGGCGGCCGATCTCGAGCGAGCCGCCCTTCACCGTGAGCCGCGCCTCGCCGCCTTCGACGACCAGTTCGCCCCAGCCCTTGCCGGCCGACCAGAAATGCCGGCCCTCGACGGCGCCCTTCGGCGCGAAGCCGATGATGCCATCGCGCTGGTCGAAGGAAAGGCCGGTCCAGGCCTTGACCAGCGCATAGCTCGACAGCGAACGGGCATAGTAGCTTCCGCATTCGATGTCGTTCCACGGGCTGCGATTGCCGCCATTGTGGCGGTCGCGGGCGGCGCGGACGATGGTGAGCCCCTCTTCGGTGAGGCCGCGCAGGATCATGTGGGAGGCGATCATGTACTCTAGACCGGTCCACACCTCCTCGGCATAGGGCGCGGGAACCGCCGGCTCATGCGCGCCATCCGGATAGGAGCAGAGCAGCGTGCCGCCCTCGTTCTCATAGGCATAGACGCGGCAGGGGTTGAAGTGATCGACGAGCGAGGGCCGGAAGCTCTCGTCAAAGATCGTCTTCAGCGCCGTCGCGACCTTGGCCGGATCGAGGATGTCGCCGATGCCGGACAGATCGGCGTGCCACTGGCCGAGGATCTGGTCGGTGAGGCAGCCGTCGCCGATCTGGTACTTGATCTCGCTGTATTCCTCCGACCAGTAGGCATCCATGAAGCTGTCGGCGAGAACGCCGGCGGCGCGGCCCTTGTCGAAGGGCTCGATGAACGACTTGTCGGAGAGATCGAGCGCCTGGGCGAACCAGCGGCCATTGAAGAGCGTCTCGTCGATCGTGGCGCCGCCGCGCTTCGCCATCTCGGCGAGTTCGGCCGCGAAGTCCGTTTCGCCCATCACCGCCGCCATCTCGGAGGCCGCCTTCAGCGCCGCGACATAGATCGAGGACAGCCAGGAGTTGGGCCCGAACAGCTCCATGTCGAGCGTGTGGTGCTGGCGTCCCCAGAGGATGCCGGTCTTCTCGGGGTCCCAGAGATCGGGATTGTCCTTCGACCAGGCATAGTCGAGCGCCCGGCGGATGCTCGGCCAGTGCCCGGCCAGCCACGCATCGTCGCCCGACTGCCGCCATTCGCGGAAGGTCTTGATGATGGCGCCGAAATGGCCGTCGGCGCAGGGCCCGATGATGTCGAAGCCCGAGCCGAGCGGCAGGCGCTGCCGGAAGGTCAGCCCGCCATTCGGCAGCTGGTTGTAGCGCCATTCGGTGTCGCGGAGGCTCCTCTCCAGCGCCGGAAACAGCGAGGCGAGCGCCTGCTGGTAGTTCCAGACATGGGTGCAGGATCCCTCGCAGGAGCCCTCGCGCTCGTGCTGCCCCTCCCAGCCCCAGAGTTCGCCGCCTTCGAGGCGGATCACCGTCGCGGTGCGCAGCAGGCCCATGGTGCCGGTCGCGGCATCGATGATCTCGGCCGGCATCGCGGCGCCGAACATCGCGTCGCGGAAGGCCATGGTCTCGCCCGAAAGGCTGTCCCAGCGCGCAAAGGCGTCGTTCGCCGAGGCGAGCGAATCCGCCCACTCGGTCGCATAATAGTTCTTCCAGGTCGGCTTCGAGCCCTCGGTCTCGAGACTGTCCGGCTTGTCGCGGCGGTACCAGTAGATCGAGCCGAGCGGGTAGTTCCAGGCGATGACGAAGCGCACCGTCTTCTTCTCGCCGGGCTGCACCGTGACGCGCGCTGCGAGCGTGCCGTGCTCGGGCTGCGCGAACATGTTCCTCACCTGCCGCGGCTTGTCGTAGTGACGCTCGGGCATGCGGCCGGCGCGGGCGAATTCGCGCCAGTAGAGCGAGAGGCTGTCGAACCACTGGCCGCGGAAGTGATAGTCGACATGCTCGACATCCTCGGCGTCGGTCATGATCGTGAGATCGCCGCGCTGCTCGGGCGGCCGGTTCTCGTCGGCCGAGGTCAGGTGCAGCGCCGAGGTGCCGTCCGCCTGCACGAAGCGGTGGATGCCGCTGTCGCAGCCGAAATTGCCGAGCGTGCCGGCGATGACATAGGTGATCGGCGCGTCGGTGGTGTTCTCGACCTCGAAGGCGAACATCGCCGCCGGCAGCGAGGAATCGCGGTCGTTGTGCGGGATGAAGGGCGAGAGCGCCCGCATCGTCACGTCGCCCGGGAAGCGCTCGTCGTGGAAGGCGTATTCAGCAACGGGAAAGCGCCCGACGAACGTCACGTCCGAGAAATGCGGCACGCCGGCCATCGAGTCTCGATTGGCGCCGAAGCCGAAGCCGTCGAACTTGCGGATCGAGGGCGAGCCGGTCGGCGTCCCCTCATAGGGTCCGTTCAGCACCAGCGCCTTCAGGAGCTTGCCGTCCTGCTCCGCCTTGATGGCGAAATGGCTGTAGCCGTTGAACTGGTGCAGCTCCGGGCGGTTGCGGATCGACCAGTCGACCATCCGGCCGGCGCCGGTCAGCGAGAAGCCGCCGGATCCGATGCCGCCGAGCGGGAACACGGCATAGCGGCGGCGGGCGCCGCGGAAGACGAAGCGGTCGTCGATCCGGTCGAGATCGTCCAGCATCAAAGGCATTCCCTCTTGAAAGACGTGTCTGTTGGCAGCGCGGGGCCGCGTCAGTGCTTGATGCCGCTCATGGTGACGCCCTCGATCACCAGCTTCTGCGCGACAAGGAAGATGAGGATCACGGGCAGCACGGCCATGCTCATGGCGGCCATGACCATGGAGAGGTTCCCCTGCCCCATGAAGCCGCGCAGCATGTCCATCGCCACGGGCAGCGTCATGGCGTCCTGCGGCTCGAGCAGCACGCGGGCCTGGAAATAGTAGTTCCAGGTCTGCGTGAAGGTGATGATGCCGAGCGCGGAGAGCGCGGGCCGCAATTGCGGCAGCGAGATGCGCCAGAAGATCTTGAAATAGCCGGCGCCATCCATCAGCGCCGCCTCTTCCAGCGCCTTCGGCTGCGAGCGCATGAACTGGCGCACGAGGAAGACGCCGAAGGACGAGGTCAGATACATGAGCGCGAGGCCGAGTGGCTGGTTGAGGAGCCCCGTCTGCGCATAGCCGAGATAGATCGGGATGATCGTCACCTGGGCCGGGAACATCAGCCCGATCAGCATCACGAAGAAGAGGCTGTCGCGGCCGGGAAAGGAGAGGCGCGCGAAGGCGAAGGCGGCGAGCGTGCAGGTCACCAGCTGGCCGACCGTGACGAGCACGGCGATCTGGACCGAATTCCAGTAGATGCGCAGGAACGGCACGTCGGAGGCGAGCACCGCGCGGTAATTGGTGAAGTCGAGCGTCGGCGGGATGAAGCTCGGCGGCATCTTGTAGGCGTCCGCCACCGGGCGGAACGACATCGAGAACAGCCACAGGAACGGCATCAGCATGAAGACGCCGATCACCGCCATCACCGCGATGATGCCCCAGTCGACCCAGCGGGCCGTCGCTCTTGTCTGCAATCCCTTGGAGAACATGGCTGGCGCGCCTCAGTAGCTGACCCAGCGCCGCGAGGCGATGAGCTGCAGCGAGGTGATGACGAGGATGACGAGGGTGAGCACGACCGAGACCGAGGCCGCATAGCCGATCTCGAAGGAGCCGAACGCTTCCTCGACGATGAGGATCGACATCGAGCGGGTGGAATCGCCCGGCCCGCCCTGCGTCAGGATCACGATCGACTCGTAGACCTGCATGGCGCCGATCGAGGCATAGACGATGTTGAAGAAGATCACCGGCGAGATGAACGGCAGGATGATCCTGGAGAAGCGCCGCCACCAGTTGGCGCCGTCCATCACCGCCGCGTCCATGATGTTCTTCGGCACGCCCTGCAATGCGGCGATGAAGATGATCATGAAGAAGCCGGTGTTCTTCCAGACATCCATGATGATGATCGACATCATGGCCGTCGAGGACGAGGTCAGCCAGCGCACCGGGGCGAAGCCGAGGCGGATCAGGTAGTAATTGATGACGCCGAGATCATCGCCATAGAAATAGCCCCAGACGATCGACACGAAGGCGGCGGCGATGATCACCGGCAGGAAGAAGGCGAGGCGGAAGAAATAGAGCAGGAAGGCCGGCATGGCGCGGTTCAGCGCCATCGCGAGCGCCAGACCGACGCCGACATTGAAGGTGACGGCGAAGAAGGTGAAGCGCAGCGTGTTCCAGAAAATCTGCAGCGAGCGCTCGTCGGTCAGGAAGCGCACGAAATTGTCGAGCCCGACAAAGCTCGCGCCGTCGATCGCGTCGTAATAAGTGAAGGAAAGCAGGAAGGTGACGATCACCGGCGCGAGCACGAAGGTCAGGTACAGCACGAAGCTCGGCAGGATGAAGAGATAGCCGGCGCGCGCCTGCGCCCTTCTCAGTTCCGACGGCCGATTGGCGGCGATCGTGGTCATGGCTCTCGTCCGTGAATGACAGTGACAGGCGGCATGCGCCCTTCACCCCTCGCTTAAGGAGAGGTCGACGTGCTCGAAACGTGCGGCGGGCGAGGGTTTTCGGACCGTCCGGCGATGCCGCCCACCCGGACCTTCGCTGCGGACTCTCCCCGTGAGACGGCGAAGAACGCCCTCGTTCCGGCCCTCTCCCGCGCGGCGGGAGAGGGGGAAGGTCAGCTCCGCGACCGGCGAACGCCGCCGGACGCGTCGCCCCTAGCCGCCCTTGGCGGCCAGGCGCTTGAAGGAGGCTTCGAGCTCTTCATGCGTCTTCTTCACGCCGTCGGCGATCGAGATCTCGTCCGCCATCATGGCCTGATAGTTGCGGATGAAGATCTTCTCGACTTCCTGGAAGTTGGCCGGCGAGGGAACGGGCTTGGTATTGGGCAGCGACTGGTAATAGAGCGCGGCGCTCGGCGGGAAGGCGAGGAACGCCTCGGTATCGGCCGCCGACTTGCGGCCCGGAACGCCGCCGCCGCCCTCGCCTTCCTCCTTCTGCGTCTCGAAGGAGGTCAGCTCGGTGACCAGCGCCTTGGCGAGCTCGGGATGTTCCGAGGTGCGCGACACGGCATAGCCGCCGAAGCCGATCACGGTGATGCCGGTCTCCTTCTGCGGCGGGAAGGTCACGTCCATGTCGAGCTTGGCGCGTTTGGCGTTCTCGATGATCCAGTGGCCGCGCGAGATCATGGCGACCTGGCCGGCATTGAACTGGTTGTCCATCGTATCCTTGCCGGGGATCGGCGAGACCTTGTCGACATGGATCAGGTCTTTGAGGAACTGCAGCGATTCCGCGACCTTCGGATCGAGCATGTTCGAATGGCTCCAGTCGTCGGTCAGGATCGACGTGCCGTTCGAGAAGAACCAGGGCTGGACGAAGAAGAACTGGTTCGGCACCTCATAGCCGAACTGCACGGCATTGCCGGCCGAGTCGCGCTTGGTCAGCTTCTTCGCCGTCTCGCGGAACTGGTCCCAGGTCCAGTCCGGCTTCGGATAATCGAGCCCCGCATCCTTGAACAGGGTGCGGTTGTAGTTGATCATGATGTTGTTCCAGCCGATCGGGATGAAATAGGTCTTCCCTTCCCAGGAGGACTGCTGGAACAGGCTGGGCGCGAAATCCGAATAGCCCGGATTCTGCGCGATGTAGTCGTCGAGCGGGATGAAGAGCTTCCTCGTCTCGAAGGTGCGGAAGGTCTCGATCGCCGTGCCGTAGACATCGGCGGCGTTGCGCGCGTTGAACTGGCTGAGAACGCGGGTGACATAGTCGCCCCAGCCGGTCGAGATGGGATCCATCGTCAGCTCGACCTTGACGTTCGGATAGTTCTTGTTGAAGCGCGCGATGGCGTTCTTGATCGCTGTCGTCTGCGCCTCGCCGCCGAAGGACATCAGCTTCAGCGTCGCCGTCTCGTCGGACTGGGCGCTCGCCGCCGACACAGCGGCAAGGCCGAGCGCGGCCGACAGCGCATATTTCGCAAGTTTCCTGAGCACGTTCCTCTCCTCCGCTCGCACCAGCCTCGGGGGCCGGCGTCCGATGGCTGCCCCATCGTTGTCGAAACGTTTCGTGCCGCGTGAGCCCAATGGCCGGCGATCAGCCCTCCTCGGCGGATCGTCTTGCGTCATGGCGCTTGCACGAAACGTTTCGAGTAATACACTGGCGACCTGAGAACGCAAGTGAGGAATCGTGCCTACCATCAAGGATGTCGCCCAGCGCGCCGGCGTCGCCATATCGACCGTCTCGGCGGTGATCAACCGTTCGGCGCCGGTCAGCGAGGAGGTGATCCAGCGGGTCGAGGACGCGATCGCCGCGATCGGCTATCTCCCCCACGGCGCCGCGAAAGCGCTTCGGAGCGGCGATTCCCGGCTGATCGGGCTGATCCTGCCGGACATCACCAACCCGTTCTTCTCGACGGTCGCGCGCGTCATCGAGACGGTCTGCATGCGGGCCGGCTACATGACCTTCGTCTACAATACCGACGAGGACGTGGACCACGAGATGCGCATCCTGAAGATGATGCGCGCGCAGCGGGTCGCCGGCATGATCCTGATCTCGACGCGGTCTGACGCCGAGCATGGTCAGCGCCTCATGAGCGAAATCAATGTGCCGACCGTGCTCTTCAGCAGCAATGTCCCGGCGACGCCCTATGACGCCATCACCCTCAACGAGGCGAAGGCCAGCCGGATCGCGATCGATTATCTCGCCGGCCTCGGCCATCGCCGGATCGGTGTGCTCAGCGGGCGGCCGCATGTCTCGACCCATGAGGAGCGGCTGGAGGCCTGCCTCGATGCGCTGCGCGCACATGGAATCGAGCCTCAGGCGGAATTGATCGTGGCCGCCAATTTCGACCAGAGCCAGGCCTTCGAGGCCTGCCGCGCGCTGCTCGCGCTCCCCGAGCCGCCGAGCGCCATCTTCGCCTTCAGCAACCTCATGATGGTGGGCATGATGCGAGCCGTCGTGTCGTCGGGCCTCGCATGTCCGCGCGACATATCCCTCGTCGGAATCGGTGATTTCGAGTGGCCGGAGATCATGAACCCGCAGATGACGGTCGTCTCGATGCCGGCGGCCGAAATGGCCGAATGCGCCATCGAAACCCTTCTGGACCAAATCGCCAGCAAGCGCCCGCCAACGGGACGACGAATCATGTTCGATCCGAGGCTCGTCATTCGCGAATCGACCGCTGCCCCTCTCGTGCCGCTTCCCGCCTGATCGCCGCTCGACAGCCCCGCGCCGATCGGGCAGCCTGACGGGAAGAGCCGAGAAGCCAGAGGAAACGTCATGACCATTTCGCTGCGGACCGTCCGAATCCCCGATTTCGGCGTGCCGCTCGACCGTCCGGCCATTCCGGCCGCGACCTATGAAGCCCGTGCGCGGGCGCTGACGGAGCGCGCCGGGACCGACTGGGTCGTCGTCTATGCCGACCGGGAGCATAACGCCAATATCGCTTTCCTCACCGGCTTCGAGCCGCGTTTCGAGGAGGCGCTGCTGCTGCTCGGACCGGGCGACCGGCGCATCCTCGTCGTCGGCAACGAGTGCCAGTCCTACGCGCCGCTTGCGGGCCTGGCGGGAATCGAGATCGTGCTCTGCCAGACCCTCAGCCTCATGGGCCAGGATCGGAGCCGGAAACCCAATCTCGCGGCAGTGCTGCGCGACTGCGGCATCGGCCGCGGCGCCACGATCGGTCTCGCCGGCTGGAAGTATCTCGGCGCCGAGGAATGGGAAGGGCCGCTGCCGAGCTTCCAGGCGTCGGCGCTGGTGGTCGATACGCTTCGCCTCGTCGTCGGCGATCCGGCTGCGGTGAGCGACGTCACACCCGTGCTGATGCATCCCGAGACGGGCCTGAGAGCCGTCGTCGACGTGCACCAGATCGCCGCCGGCGAATGGGGCGCCGCCCGCGCCTCCGCCGCCGTCTGGCGCATCGTCTCCGGCCTTCGCGACGGCGACAGCGAATATGCCGCCACGGCGCGGATGGGCTATGCCGGCGAGGCTCTGAACGCCCATGTCATGTTCGCCTCGGCCCGCGCCGGCGAGCCGGTCGTCGGTTTGCGCAGCCCGACGGGGCGGATCGTGCGGCGCGGCGACGGCGTCACCACGGCGGTCAGCTACTGGGGCGGCCTCTCCTCGCGCGCCGGCCTCGCCAATGATGGCGACGACGCCTTCCTCGACGTCGCGAAGGCTTATTTCGCCGGCTTGCTATCGTGGTACGAGACCGCCGATATCGGCGTCGCCGGCGGCGACCTCTTCGAGGAGGTCACGGCGACGCTCGCCCGCGGCGGGCTCGGCTCGGCCCTCAATCCGGGCCATCTCGTCGGCCACGACGAATGGGTGCATTCGCCCGTCCGCCCCGGCTCGACCGAGCGACTTACTTCGGGCATGCCGTTCCAGATCGATGTGATCCCGGTGCCGATGCCCGACGGCTGGGCGCTCAACTGCGAGGACGCCGTCACCTTCGCCGACGCCTCGCTGCGCGCCGAACTCGCCGCTCTCTATCCCGAGGTGGCGGCGCGGATCGAGGCCCGGCGCGCCTTCATGGCGGACGAGATCGGCGTTGCCCTGAAGCCGTCGATCCTTCCGCTCTCCTCGACTCCGCTCTGCCTGCCGCCCTTCTGGCTGGCGTCGGACCGGCTGCTGGCGCGCGACTGAGCGCTCAGTCGGCGCCTCGCGACGAGGGCGGGTCGGCGAGGCGCCCTTCCTCGGCCTTGTAATAATACTGGCTGGCGATCAGCCAGCCCTTCAGCGGCCTCAGCGGGGGAATGCAGGTCAGCAGCATGAAGGGCAGGCTGGTGAAGAGATGCACCCAGTAGGGAGCGGAGAATGCCGTCTCGATCCACAGCGCCATGACCACGCTCGGGATGCAGCCGAAGCAGATGACGAAGAAGGCAGGACCGTCCGCCGGGTCGGCGAAGGAATAGTCGAGACCGCAGACCTCGCATGAGGGTCGAAGCTTGAGGAACCCGTCGAACAGGCGACCCTCCCCGCATCGCGGGCAGCGGCAACGAAGACCGGCGCGCATCGGACTGATGGGCGGCCATTCGGAACGTCTGAAAACGTCGCGATTCGTTGAATCCTGTTGATCGGACGTTGAATCCTGTCGATCGGACATTGACGAAAACCCTCTCGCTCCGGGGAGCCGGACGGGCGTAATGTATGCATACAATTTGCCCTGCGGAAGCCTGACAATGCGCCGCAGCCGGTCTGTCACACAACCAGGGCCTCGTCGGCCTGTTCCTCGGCGAGGAGGGCGGCGATACGGGCGAGGCCCTCCGTGAAGCGTTCGCGGTCCGGCGCGACGCCGAAGCCGAGGCGGAGCGCCTCGGGCGCGGGCCCGAGCGCGAAGGCCTCGCTCGGAACGGCGCCGATCGCGAGGCCGCCCAGCCGGGCCAGGAATTCGCCGCGCCGCCAGCGCGGCGGCAGGGTCAGCCAGCCATGGAAGGCGGCGGGGTCCGCACGCAGCAGCCCGGGCGGCAGCATCGAGGTCGCGAGCGCGTGCCGGGCGACCGTCTCTGCGCGGATCGCCTCCAGCATGGCGGCGGCCGTCCCGTCGCCGATCCAGCGTGTCGCGATCGCCGCGGCGAGCGGCGAAGCCATGGTCGCGACCGCGCGGATGGCGCCAGCGAGACGCTCGCCGGAACGCTCGTCCGGCGCGACGCAATAGGCGATGCGCAGCGCCGGAGACAGACATTTGGCAAGGCCGGCGACATGCCAGGCGAGATCGGGCGCCAGCGCTGCGAAGGGCGGCGGCGGCGAGGCCGGCAGCGCGCCATAGGCATCGTCCTCGACGATCACGAGACCGCGACGCCGCGCCACCGCCACGATGGCAGCGCGGCGGGCGGTGCCGATCGTCGCGGTCGTCGGATTGGCGAGCGTGGGGTTGATATAGAGTACTTTCGCGGCCGTCGTGCCGGCGAGCGCGTCGAGCGCGGCGGGGTCCATGCCCTCCTCGTCCGCCGGAACGCCCGCGAGGGCGAGGCCGAGCCGCGCCGCAAGCGCCCGGAAGCCGGGATAGGTGAACGTGTCGGCGAGGACGGTCTCGCCCGGCGCGGCGACGAGCGGCATCAGCGCGGCGAGCGCTCCCTGCGCCCCCGGCGCGACCAGAACGCGGGCCGGATCGAGGCCCGGCAGCCGGGGCGCGAGGAAGGCGGCGCCGGCCGCGCGATCCTCCGCCGTCCCGCCCGGTGCCTGGTAGCGCATCAGCAGGTCGATGCCGCGTTCGTCGCCGAGCTCCGTCATGCTCCGCCACAGCCGCCGCGCGAGCCGCGGATCGACGGGGCGCGGCGGCAGGTTCATCGCGAGGTCGATGCGGCCGGACGGCAGCGGCGCGGCGCGGCGGCGCACGAAGGTTCCCCGCCCGACCCGGGCCTCGACGAGCCCCTGGCGCTGCGCCTCCGCATAGGCGCGGGTCACCGTGGTGAAATCGATGCCGAGCGCGGCGGCGAGCTGGCGCTGCGGCGGCAGCCGCTCGCCCTCCGCGATGCGGCCGGCGGCGATATCGTCGCCGAGCGCATCGACGATCGCCCGATAGACCGGACCGGAGCGGCCGCTCACCTTCGGAACCCAGTCGGCCAACGCGCCCTCGCCTGTTTCGAATGCCGAATATCCATACAAAATGGCATTGTATGGAAGACATTTGTCAACATTCGTCAACGTTTCTCGACGAAAGAGAGGCAATGGACAGGCCCGGCCCGGCGCGGCAGATTGCAGCGACCGGTCCTCCCACGAACCGCAGAGACGACAGCATGCTGCGACGGCTGCTCGACCACCCCGTCCGCCTCATCGTGGGCGTGGTGATCCTGTTCTTCGCCCTCTACGAACTCTCGGTGCAGTTCTTCGCCTATACCGGCGACGCCTATGTCACGACCGACGTGGTGGTCCTCTCTGCCGAGGTCGACGGACCGATCGCGGCCATCGCGGTCGAGAACAACCAGGCCGTCAAGACGGGCGACCCGCTGTTCACCATCGAGACGACGCCCTATGCGCTCGACGTGACCGAGGCCGAGGCGACGCTGGCGCAGGCCAGGGCCGGGCTCGCGCTGGCTACAGACCAGGTGGCGGCGGCGAAGGCGACCGTCGTGTCGGCCGAGGCGGTGCTGAGCAACGCCAATGCGGCGCTGTCGCGCTCGCGCGCCCTGAGCGGCGAAGGCTTCTCGACCGATGCGACCCTCGACGAGGCCGTCCGCGACGCAGCGACGGCGAGCGCCAACCTTTCCGTCGCGCAGTCCGATCTCGGCGTCGCCAACCAGCGCGTGACCGTCGCCAATGCCGATCTCAGCGCAGCCGAGGCCGCGCTCGGCAAGGCGCGCTATCGGCTTTCGAAGACCGACATAGCGGCCCCTGTGGACGGACGGATTGCCCCCTTCACCCGGCGGAGGGGCGACTCGCTCGCGGCCGGCGACGAGGTGATGGCCATCGTCACCGCCGAGCGGCCGCGGATCGTCGCCAATGTCGCGGAGCGGCATCTCTCCCATCTGAAGCTCGGGCAGGATGTCTGGGTCACCATCGGCTCGCGCCCCTGGCGGATCGTCGGCGGCCATGTCAGCGGCATCGCGGCGGGAATCGCGCGCTCGCCCGACGCGCAGCGGATCATCCCCTATGTCGATCCCTCGACGGACTGGGTGCGACTGCCGCGCCGCTTCCCGGTGGAGATCACGCTGGACGACCTGCCCGCCGGGGAGGCGCTGCCGCTCGGCGCCGATGCCCGCGCGCTGATCTGGTTCTGAGGCGCCAGGCGTGGCCGCGCCAACGGAAAGCAGCGGGATCGATCCGCTGACGCGGCGCGCCTTCGCGACCATGGTCGGCGTCGTCGGGGCCGTCCTCGTCGCGCTCGCGGCCGGCTTCGAGAATCCCTACTGGGCCGGCCTCAGCGCCGTCGTCATCGCGCATGCCGACCGCGACGAACTCTTCACGAAGGGGATATTGCGCATCGCAGGGACATTCGCAGGCGTGTTCGTCGGCTATTACGGCGCGCAGCTGCTGGAGGGCCTGCCGGTGGCGCAGGCGCTCGCCTCCATGCTCGCTGCCGGGTTCGGAATCTATGCCCGCCAGCGCAGCGCCTATGCCTATGCCTGGTTCTACGGCGCCGTCACCTTCCTGATCGTGATCGTGTCCAGCATGGTCTCGCCGGCGGAGCTCCACGCCTTCGCCGAGAACCGCTGCTTCGAGATCATGACCGGCGTGGTCGTGGCGACGCTCGCACGCTGGGCGCTGGGCGGCGACGAACGCAAGGGCGCGCATCTGGTCGCGCATCCGCCGACCATCCGGCCGGAAGACGCGATGCGGCTCGCCGTCGCCGCGGGCCTCGGAACGCTGGCGATCCTCGTGTGCTGGACGCAGTTCCAGCTGCCGCAATTGACGCAGGTCGTGATCTCCAGCCTCATCGTCGTCGATATCGACGCGGGCGCCACCCGCCGGCGCGGCTTGCAGCGCGTGCTCGGCTGCATCATCGGCGGCATCACGGGCCTGGTGGTCATCGGGATCGACGCGACCAATTTCCTTTGGTGGCTGATGTGCCTCGCGATCGGCCTCTTCGTCTTCGCGCGCATCCATCTCGCCGGCTCGCCCAACGCCTATGTCGGCACCCAGTCGGCCATCGCCTATCTCGTGACGCTCGTGGATACGGGGCCGCCCTCCTCGATCGGCCCGCCCTTCGGCAGGCTGGTCGGTATCGTTCTCGGGGTCTCGCTGATGTCTCTGGTGACCTGGGCCATCACCAGGAAGAAGCCGACCGCCGACGCCGTCAGGCCGCCGGCGTGAGGACGCTTTCCGAGAGTCGCACCAGCGTCGTCGCGGCATCGGCCGCGCGGGCATAAAGGAAGCCCTGGCCGAGGCGGCACCCCATCTCGGCAAGCCGCTCGGCCTGCGCCCGCGTCTCGATGCCCTCGGCGACGATGCGCCGGTCGAGCTGCTGCGCGATATCGATCATCGCCGCGACGATCACGGCGCTGTCATGGTCGATCAGCAGCCGGTCGATGAACGACCGGTCGATCTTGATGACGTCGGTCTTCAGCGCCATCAGATGCGTCAGCGAGGCGAAGCCGGTGCCGAAATCGTCGAGCGCGACGAGGAAGCCGCTCCGGCGCAGACTGCCGACCGTGTCCGCGACGTCGCGGAATGGATCGTCCATCGCCACCAGTTCCGTGATCTCGAGCACGACGCGACCAGGCGGAACTCCGGCAGAGGCAAAGGCGCCCACGAGGCGCTCCGCCAGACCCTCCTCGGCGAAATCGGCCATCGAGAGATTGACGCCGACATGGCCGAAATCGATGCCGGCATCGAGCCACGCCGCCATGTCGCGGGCAACCTCCGCCAGCATGCGATCCGTCATGGCGCGAGCGAGGCCGGGGTCGGCGAAGGCCGCCTGGAAATCGCCCGCCGTCACGATGGCACCGTCTCGCCGGCGCATGCGCAGCAAGGCCTCGAGACCGATGATACGGCCGCTGTCGAGGCGCACCAATGGCTGGTAGAAGGGCAGGATGCGATCTTCGTCAAGGGCCGTCGCCACCTGGCGCAGCAAGGCACGGCGCCGCTCCGCAACCTCCCCCATGGAAGGCTCGTAGCGGAGATAGCCGCGCCGTCCGCTGCGCCGCGACGCAGCGAGCGCCAGTTCCGCGTTGAGGCGCAGGAACTCCGGCGCAATGCCATCAGGCCCAAACAGCGCGCCGCCGATGGCGACCCCCTGGTCCAGGGGGCCGAAGCGCGATCGTCCGGCGGGGCCATGCAGCGCTGCCATCACGGACTCGCCGGCCTCCTTCAGCGAGGCGTGATCGAGGCAGGGATCGACGATGACGGCGAAGCGGTCGCCTCCGAGGCTGGCCGGCCAGAAGCCGCGATCGAGGCGGGACAAACGCTCGGCCATTTCCGCGACGAGCCGATCCGAGCCGGGATCATCGATGGCCGGCACGAAGGTTTCCACCCTGTCGAGGCCGAGGAGAAGCAGGCCAAAATGCGAGGCCGGATCGGCGCAGAGATCGCCGAGCACCGTCTCGAAGGAGCGACGGTTGGGCAGATTGGTGAGGGGATCGAAGCGGGAGAGGCGCTGGCGGATCTCTTCGCCATCGCTCCGCTCGATGGCAATGGCGCCGAGATGCACCACAGCCTCCACCAATTGCTTCTCCAACCGAGACGGGCCGCGCGTCTCGCGGAAGTAAAGGGCGAAGGTCGCGATCACCGTTCCGTCCGTGGCGAGCAGCGGACTTGACCAGCAGGCGGCGAGGCCGAGGGGAAGTGCCAGCGCGCGGTAATCGTCCCACAGCGGGTCAGCGGCGATGTCGCGGACCGTCACCGGACGAGCAAGCCATGCCGCGGTTCCACAGGAGCCGACGGTCGGACCGATCGCAAGCCCCTCGAGCGCCTGCGAATAGGACGCGGGCAGACTCGGCGCAGCGAGCGGATGGAGCGCGCCGCCACGGATCCGGACCAGCGTGCAGATTGCGCCGGGCGCGAGCGTCTCGACGCGGCGGCAGACGAGGTTCGCGACATCGTCCAGGGGCGTCCCGAGCGCGATCGCCTCCAGAATCTCATTCTGAAACTGCTGGACGACGCTCCCGATCGGTTCGCTCATGGCGCCCCTCCCCGGCCGGAGCAGCGGCTCGCGACCGATCGAAACCTGAATGTCCGATCCGGCATCCGGTTCCCCGGCTCCGGCCCCGCGTAACGACACCGATGATCGCGCCAGCCCGAAGGACGCGCAATCGTCCCAGCATGCGTCGATCCGGATTAACGTTTCACGACGGCTTGACGCCGTGACAAGCGGCCGCGACAAGACTTCAGGCGCCACCCGAAGCGCCGTCGGAGGAGATCGCGATGCACAGCAACGACCGGACATTCTTCGCGCCGCTGTGGCGACGCATCCTGCTGGTCGCCATCGTCGCCGCCTGGTTCGCCTATGAGGCGCTCGTCGTGGGCGAGCAGATGTGGATGGTCATCGTCGGCGGCCTGCTCGCCTATGCGGTGTGGACCTATCTGCTGCGCTGGGACGCAGCGGGCAAGAGCGGCGACGCCGCCTGACGCCTGGCGAACGGGAGCGCCCGCTCGAGAGCAGGCGGGCCGGCCGCGCGACAGAGCCGCGGCAAGGGGCCTTTTCAGGCGCGGAGGGACGATATCCCCCGCGAGGCCCTAATCTGACTCCTGTCCGACCCCTAAAAAACAGAAAAGTCTTCGATCTTTTCTCAACGCAATATTAGCATCCCCTGTCTGCAAATCGACCTGACTTTCGGGGCGAATGATTTCACGTCGGCCTGATCATCAATTTACGGCCGGTGCGCCCGGCGCTCATACATCTTCTGGGAGGAATCCATGTGTATTGCCTGCGATTGGGCGCCCCATTTCGAAGCGTTCGGCCAGAGGCGGACGCTCAGTCGCCGGTCGATCCTGCGCGGCGGGGCGGCCCTCACGGCCACGGCCGCGTTTGCGCCGGCATTCCTCGCGACCGATGTCTCGGCACAGGAAACGGCATCGGCCGCTGACGGCCCGGCCGATTTCATCTTCCGCAACGGCTCCATCTACACGGTCTCCAGCGCGGCGCCCTCGGCCGAGGCGGTCGCGATCCGCGGCAAGACCATCGTCCATGTCGGCGACGAGGCCGGTGCCATGGCGATGGCCGGGCCGAAGACCGAGATCATCGACCTGAATGGCCGGCTGCTGATGCCGGGCTTCGTCGAGGGGCACACCCATCCGTTCCTCGGCGCGTTCCTGACTTCGGGCGTCGATCTCCAGCTCGCCAACAGCGCCGAGGCGCTCGCGGCGATCGAGGAATATGCGAAGGCGCATCCGACCGGCCCGATCCGCGGCTTCGGCTGGCGCGTCGACATGTTCCCGGCCGAGGGGCCGACGCGTGCCGATCTCGACCGCATCCTGCCCGACCGCCCGGCCTTCTTCTTCGCCATCGACGGCCACAGCCTCTGGGCGAACTCGAAGGCGCTGGAGATGGCCGGCGTCAGCCGCGAGACGCCCGACCCCATTCCGGGCTTCAGCTACTACGCCCGCGACCAGAAGGGCGATCCGACCGGCTATGTGCTCGAGGTCAACGCGGTGCTCGGGCTGGTCAACGCGGTCGAGCCGATCACCGCCGAGACGATGGCGAAGCTGCTCGAGACCTGGCTGCCCAAGGCGGCGGCCGCCGGCATCACCACGGTGTTCGACGCCGGCGTCCCGCCGGTCGGCAGCGACCAGGGCGGGATCATCGAGCGCTATATCGATGCCGAGAAGCGGGGAGTCCTGCCCTTCCGCGTGTCGTGCTCCTATTCCGTGAAGTCGATGCCGATCGACAACACCGTCGAGACGATGAAGGACCTCAACAAGCGCATGGCGAGCGAGCTCGTGCATGTCGACGTGGTCAAGATCGTCGGCGACGGCTCGCAGGGTGGTTACACGGCCTGGCTCATCGAACCCTATGCCGACAAGCCGGATTCGACGGGTGGTTCGCCTTTCACGGAAGAGCAGTGGCACGAGCTGATCGGCATGGTCGACGCCGCCGGCTTCGACGTGCATGTCCATGCCTGCGGCGAACGGACGGCACGCGTTGCGCTCGACGCGATCGAAAAGGCGATCGCGACCAATCCGCCGCGCGACCGGCGCAACGCGATCGCCCATCTCGTCTATGTCGAGGATTCCGACGCGCCCCGCTTCGCCAAGCTCAACGTCACGGCGGAGTTCTCGGCCAACTGGTCGTCGGCCGATCCCGACACGCTCGGCAACATGGTCGTCCGCTACGGCCAGCCGCGCGCGAGCAAGCTCTACCGCACCAAGACGATCCTCAACCAGGGCGGACGCGTCTCGTTCGGCACGGACTGGCCGGCGGCGGGCTATTTCTCGACCTACGAGCCGCTCAAGTCCATCCAGGTCGGCGTCACCCGCCAGTTGATCGGGCAGCCGGACGCGCCTGTGCTCAGCCCCGCGGACGAGCGCCTCACCGTCGAAGAGGCGATCCACGCCAACACGATGGGCGCCGCCTACCAGCTGCGCATGGAAGACCAGATCGGCTCGATCGAGGTGGGCAAGATGGCCGATCTGATCGTGCTGGACCGCAACATCCTCACGATCGACCCGCACGAGATCCACAAGACCAGGGTCGATCTCGGGATGATGAACGGCGTCGTCCGCCACAAGGCCTAGCCGGAGCCGGGCCGTCGGTTGCACCCGACGGTCCGGAACGACCGGCCGGATCGGCCGAATAGCCACACCGGGCAGGATTTGCAGCCGTCATCTCCTGATGCGCCATTGCGGCACAGGAGTAACTCGGCAAAGAATGCTCACGGAAACACCCGTTAAACTCCAATAATTTCAGCGTTTTGCAGCCGCCTAAGTATCTTTCTATCGGGGTAACAGCGCTCGGCGCCATCCTTTGCGAGAGTTAGTCGATGTCTGAAAACAATTCCTCCAACGGCATTTCTCGTCGGGATCTGCTCGGCAAGGCCCCGGCAACGCTGGTCGGCGCAACCATGCTCGGCTCCGCGACGCCCGCGCCGGCCAAGGCCGACACGGTTCAGGCGCAGCCGATCAAGGCGCCGGTCTCGCCGCCCGGCGGCTACAACATTCTCTTCATCCTGGTGGACCAGGAGCACTTCTTCCCGAAATGGCCGTTCCCGGTTCCGGCGCGTGAGTGGCTCAAGGAACGCGGCATCACCTTCACCAACCACCAGTCGGCGTCCTGCGTCTGCTCGCCGGCCCGCTCCGTCATCTATACCGGCCAGCACATCCAGCATTCCGGCATCTTCGACAACCTCAACTACCTCTGGCAGCCGGACATGGAGACGTCGGTCACGACGATCGGCAGCCGCATGAGCGAGCTCGGCTACCACTCGACCTATCAGGGCAAGTGGCACATGAGCGCCAATCTCGACCAGACGACGAACCCGATCGACGCGCCGATGTCGGATTATCGCGACATCATCAAGAGTTACGGCTTCGACGATTTCTTCGGCGTCGGCGACCTGATCGATAGCGGCCTTGGCGGCTATACGTTCGACGGTTTCACGGCCGACCGCGTCAGGAGCTGGATGCGGCGCGAGGGTCAGGCGCTGCAGGCCAAGGGGCAGCCCTGGTTCCTCGCCGTCAATTTCGTCAATCCCCACGACGTCATGTATATCAACTCGGATCTTCCGGGGCATGTCGTCCAGGGGAAGAACGCGGCGATCAAGATCTTCCCGACGCCCGAAGACCAGCTCTACCAGGAGCGCTGGGATGATCTTCCGCTGCCTTTCAGCCGCAGCCAGCCGCTCGATGCGCCGGGCCGGCCGAAGGCGCATGCCATCTACCAGGAAATCCAGGACATGATGGTGGGCGCGTGGCCCGACGAAGATCGCCGCTGGCACGTGCTGCGCAACTACTATTACAACTGCATCCGCGACTGCGACCGCCAGATCATGCATGTCCTCAAGACGCTCGAGGACAACAACATGGACAAGAACACCATCATCGTGTTCAACGCGGATCATGGCGAACTCGGCGGCCATCACCAGATGCGCGGCAAGGGCAACTGCACCTACAAGGAGCAGAACCATGTGCCGCTGATCATCTATCATCCGGCCTATCCGGGCGGCGTGAGCTGCGAGGCGATCACCTCGCAGCTCGATCTTGCGCCGACGCTGATCGCGCTGACCGGCGCGGATCCGTCGCTGCAGGCCAAGGCCGCCGACGGTCTCAAGGGACACGACTTTTCCGGCCTGCTGACGTCGCCGACGACCGCCAAGGTCGATGCGATCAGGCCGGCCTCGCTGTTCAACTACAACATGCTCTCCTACCAGGACGTCACCTGGGCCGAGCATTTCGTCAAGATGACCTTCTCCGGCAGCGTCAGCAATGACGAGAAGATCCAGACTTATCTGAAGAACGATCCGGACTTCTCGGAGCGCGTGGGGATCCGGAGCATCTTCGACGGGCGCTATCGCTTCTCCCGCTATTTCGGGCAGACCGACTTCAACACGCCGACGACCCTCGAGGACCTGATCGCCAAGAACGATCTGGAGCTCTACGACCTTCAGGAAGATCCAGAGGAGATGAACAATCTCGCCATGGATACCAAGACGAATGGCGATCTGCTGGTGTCGCTGAACAAGGTCATGAACGATCTCATCGCTGCGGAAGTCGGCGTGGATGACGGGTCCTTCCTCCCGATCAAGGATGGCAAGTGGTACTTCCCGACCAAGAGTGAGCGTTAGGCGCTGCGATGCGTGATCGCGCGATGGTGACGCAGCGCCCGCGGCTTCGGCCGCGGACGCTCCTGGCCATTCTCGCCGCGGTGTCGTCGGGTTGCGCCGTCGAGCACGCGGCCGCGCAATCGGCCCCGTGCGGGACCTGTACGTCCCGGAGCACGACGGCCGAGGCACCGGCGACGCAGCCGATGACGAACTTCTTCGGCAATCCGCGTCATCTGCAGGCGACGAGCGACCAGGTCGATCTCAGCCGTCAGGGCGGGCCGCTTCCGGTGACGATCTCCGGCAATGTGCAGGCGTGGACGAGCGGTCCCGCACAGCCCGATCTCTACACCGAGATCGCGCAGCTCTCTTTCAAGCTGACGGATGACTGGTCCCTGCTCGGACAGCAGCTCTACCAGCGGCAATCGTCCATCGAACTGTGGAATTTCGTCGGAGGCTTCGGCTACCACCCGAACGATGAGTTCAGCCTGAACATGATGGCCGGCTTCGGCCTCGGCACGCTCTACACCTATCAGTGGGCGGCTTACGTCTCGCCGCAATATACGCTTCCGCTGGTCATCGCCGACCAGAAGCGGATCGCGCTCGGCGCCAATTTCACCATGGAGCAGTACGAGTTCGGCACGTTCCGGCAGGTTCAGCCCCGGGTCAGCGTAAACGTGGCGCCGTGGCTGCCGCAGCTTCAGGTCGGCTATTCGCTGGGCGAGTTCAGCAATTCGACCGACCAGACGCAGACCCAGTATTACCAGCCGCAACCCGTCAACGGCCTTACGATGACGGCTGTCCTGCATCCGGCCGAGCCGCTGTATGCGGTTCTTTCCTATCTGCCCGAGAACCGCAACTACATCGCAGGCAACTATGTCGTGCAGAATACCGTGAGCGGCACGCTCCACCTGAACATCACGCAGTCGGTTCGGACGTCGATCTTCTATCAGGACAACTGGTATGACGGCGGCGCCGACCAGGCGGTCGGCGGCAGTCTCAGCGTGGCCTTCTAGGCCGGCACGCGGTGGCCTCGAGCCGCGAGGCGGTTTGCACTGTCATTTGGTCTCCGGCCGCGTCAGCGCCGAGCAAAGGGAGGAATTTCGGCGACTGCGCATCGCGAAGAGCGACGCGGCCTTGCCGATCGAAGGACCGGACCCTCGCCGCACCATTCCCCGAGGCGGCCGGGTGGCGGTGTGAATTATCATCGGGAACGGGATGGTTTTAATGCGCGTAATGCTTCTTTCGCTCGCGGTCATATCGAGCGTATCGGCGATCTGCGGCCTGTCGGGCTGCGCCAGCAGCGGCAACAATGCGGCCGCTGTTCAGATGATGGATGTCCCCGTGAACGCCTGCGGCAGCGACGGTCGGAGCAACATCAACGACTGCGGCGGCGGCCGTCGGTGACCTCCCGACCATCCGGTCGAGCAATCTGTCCGGATGGTCAATGCACGGTCTGAGGCGGCGGAGACGTCCGCCGTGATGTCATGCTCTGCCCGGCGAGCCTTCAGCGCGCCGGGCAGGCTCGGCTCAGAGCGAGCTGTCAGCGAAGTCGGTCCATCAGCCAGGGCATCGCGCGATCGAACACGGCGTCCACCTCGGGAAGGCCGAGATCGCTGCCGATGAAGCCGTGATTGACGCCCGTGACCTGAACGAACTCGACCTCGACACCCGCCTCGGCGAGCTTTCGCGCGAGCGCGACGCCCTCGTCCCTGAGCACGTCATATTCGGCGACGGCGATGAAGGCAGGCGGCAGCGATGCGAGATCGGCACGGATGGGCGAGGCCGTGGGCTCGGCGCGCAAGGCCGGATCGGGGCAGTACTGCGCCGCGAACCAGGCGACGTCGCGGGTGGTGAGGCCGGTCGAGCCATCGCCATGGCGCTCATAGCTCGGCCACAGCCCGATATCGACGAGATCGGCCATCGGATAGATCGGAAACAGGGCACGGATCGCCGGACCGCCGCGGTCGCGGGCCATCAGCGCGGTGGCGAGCGTCAGCATGCCGCCGGCGCTGTCGCCCGAGACCGCGATGCGGGCCGGGTCGCCGCCAAGCTCGGCGCCGAACCGCGCCGCATGGACGAGGCCCGCATAGGCGTCCTCCGTGGCGGCGGGATAGGGATGCTCGGGCGCGAGACGGTAATCGACGGACATCACGAGGATATCGGCGCGCTCCGCCTGGCGGCGGCAGACGAGATCGTGCGAATCGAGATTGCCGAGCACCATGCCGCCGCCGTGGAAATAAACGAGGATCGGCAGAGGACCCTCGGCGCCGGCGCGGCGATAGAGGCGGACCGGAATCGGACCGGCGGGACCCGGGATGGTGCGATCTTCGGTGACGATGCCGTCGCCGCTCCGGAGCGGCAATCGTGCTTCGACGAACTGGCGGCGGGAGAGCGCCACGTCGCGCTCGTCGAGTTGCGGCCCCTCCGCCCTGAGGCGCGCGGCCTCGACGAGCGGCGCGGCAAGCGGCCGCGACAGGGCTCCCGAAGGAATGACGTCGTCTTCTCGCATTTCGTCTCTCGCGCTTCCGGCCGGCCGATCGGCCGGCCGCGCCGTACATAGCAGGCGGAGCGGGCGGATGGCGATATCGGCGGCATGACCAGCCGGTGGCCCGGCTGCCGCAGGCTTGCGAGCGCGCGGCCGCTGACGCATAAGGCGGCGTCCTTCTCCCCAGTGCGGGGTCTACCGCATGCGCCTCGGCGCCGATGCCCACCCTGGCGAAAGCCGATCACCCGGCAGGCCCGTCACCGCGGCCGAGAGCGGCTACAAGCCCCATGTCGACGGCCTTCGCGCCATCTCGATCGTGGCCGTGGTTGCCTATCACGCCGGCGTGCCGGGCGTCGGCGGCGGTTTCGTCGGCGTCGACATCTTCTTCGTCATCTCCGGCTTCCTGATCATCAACCAGATCGTGGCCGGCCTCGAGGCCGGGCGCTTCGGCATCTTCGATTTCTATGCCCGGCGCGCGCTGCGCATCCTGCCGGCCTATTTCGTGATGCTGGCCGTCACGGTCGCGATCGCCGCGATCCTCCTGCGCTCGCCAGCGGACCTACGCGGCCTCGCCCGATCGGCCGTGTTCGCGCCGACCTTTCTCAGCAATGTCTATTTCTGGCTGAGCAGCGGCTATTTCGACACGAGCGCCGATCTGAAGCCGCTTCTGCACACCTGGTCGCTGGCGGTCGAGGAACAGTTCTACCTCGTCGTCCCGCTGCTGATGGCCGGGCTGTTCGCCCTCGCCCGCCGGCGCTCGTGGCGCCCTCGCCGCCTGCTCGGGCTCGCCGCCACGATCATCGCGATCGCCAGCCTGATCGGCTGCATCCTCTTCACGCCGCCCGATGTCGACCTGCGCGTCGCCGAGCGTAACCCGGCCTTCTTCCTGGCCTGGTGGCGCGTCTGGGAATTCGTCGCCGGCGGCGTCATCGCCGCTGCCGCCGCGACGCCCTGGCTGCGCAGCTCGCGCCTCATGGCTGGCCTTGCCGGGCTCGCCGGCCTCGCCATGATCGCTCTGGCCGTCGGCTTCGTCGGCCTCGGCTGGCTGGGCGTCGGGACCGGCACCGAGGATCGCGTGCTCGGCTATCCCGGCTATGCGGCGCTGCTGCCGGTTCTCGGCGCCATGCTGGTCATCCTGTCCGGCCTCGTCGATCCTCGGTCGCCGTCGAGCCGGCTGCTGTCGCTGGCACCGGTCGTCTTCGTCGGCCAGATCTCCTATGCGCTCTATCTCTGGCACTGGCCGCTGCTCGTCTTCGGCCGCCTGCTGCCGACCGATGCGCCGCCCGCCCTGGTGAGCGCCGTAGCGGTCGCCCTCGCAGTGCTGCTGGCCGTGGCGACGCGCATCCTCATCGAGCTGCCGATCCTCGCCTGGCGCCGCCGCTCCACGCTCGCACCGGGAAGCCGCCTCGCCTTGCGCATCACGCTTGGCGGCGTCGCCGCCTCCGTATTCATGGCGCTCGCGGGCACCGGGATCGCCGAGCTCGGCTATCACCGCGCGCGTACCGACCCGACGACGGCCCGCATCGACGCGGCCGATGTCGCCGGCCGCAGCGGCTGCCTTTCGACATCGCTCGACGCGCAGTTGGCCTGTCTCGCCGAGCCGGGGTCGCTCGGAGTTCTCTTCGGCGATTCGCATGCGCTGGCGATGCAGCCCCGCCTCGGCTTCGAGGCCGAGCGGAACGGGACGCGGCTGCTGCAGATCACCGGCCCCGGCTGCAATCTTCAGAACCTGATGCTCGATCCCGCTGCCAGCCGCGACGATGCTGCCTGCGGGCCGATGGCCGAACGGCTCGACCGCTTCCTGCCGCAGCTCGGGACCGAGGCGGGCTTCGCGATCTTCGACGGCTATTGGGAAGCCGTTCCGAGCTTCTATCACGGGCCGGACACGGCCTGGGCCGAGGAGCGCTTCGGCTCCGCCCTCCGCGCCATGCTCCAGCGCTTCACGGCCGATGGCACGCGGCGGATGCTCGTGCTCGGACCGCTGCCGAAGTTCGAGCGCACCGACCCGCTGAACTGCATCGATCTCAGCGAGGCGCTCGGCTTCTCGACCGACCGCTGCGGCGTTCCCCGCGCGGAGGAAGACGCGCGGCGCGCCAAGACGGTGGCGATCATGCGCGGCATCGTCGGCGAATTCGCCAACGCCCGGTTCGTCGACCCGATCGACGTCTTCTGCGATGCGCGCCTCTGCATGCCGCAGAAGAACGGGGCGATCGCGTTCTTCGACGACCACCATGTCAACGCGATCGGCGCCAAGGCGGTCTATGACGCCTTTCCGGCCGACTTCGCCTGGGCGTTCGGAACCGCGGCGGCGACGGCGAGCCAGCCGGCGCCGTAGCGCGCGGCCGCTCAGGCGACCGGCGGCAGCGGCGCGATCGACAGTTCCCCGGCCAAGGTGTCGAAGGCCTCCTTCAGCGCCGGCGCGACCGGAATTCCGTTCGCGCTCCGCTCGGCCTCGACCTTCCACTCACGATCGCCGGGCGCCATGACGCTCTTGCCGTCCCGCGCCGGAGAGGCGCGAAGATTGGCGAGATAGGCGGCCATGCCGGCGTCGTAGAGCGCGCGCGGAACGAAGCGCTCCGGATCGATGACGATGAAGAAATGGCCGAGGCGACGCGGGGTGGTCCAGTCCGGGCCGACCATGCCGAGCAGGTCGGCGCAATGCGGCATGCCGGTCATGACGGCGGACAGGATCTCCATCACCGAGGCGAGGCCGGCGCCCTTGTGTCCGAAGGCGAGGCCGCCGAGCGGCAGCAGCGCCGCCGATTCGAGCGGCTCGACGGTCGGCTTGCCGGTCGCGTCCACCGCGACATCGGCCGGAAGCTTCAGCCCCTTCGCAGCCATGTCCTGAACGCGGTTCCAGGGAACCATGCTGGTGGCCATGTCGAAGAGATAGGGGCGGTTGCCCGTCACCGGGGCGGCGAAGGACAGCGGATTGGTGCCGTGGAACGGCGCGACTCCGTCATGCGGCAGCACGAAGCTGTCCGAATTGCAGAAGGCGAACGACACCAGGCCGGCCGCCGCCGCGCGCATCGGATAGCAGCCGGCGGCGCCGAAATGCGAGGAGTTGACGACCGCCGCCGCCGCGATGCCGGTCTCGCGCGCAAGGCGCATGGCCTCGTCGATGGCGAAGAAGCTCGCGTGATGGCCAAAGCCGTTGTCGCCGTCGACGATGACGGTCGAGGGACCGGTGAGCTTGGCGCCGAGTGCCGGGGAAGGGTTGATGCGGCCGGTGCGCACGACCTTGGCGTAGTGGACGAGCAGCCGGCATCCATGACTGTCGACGCCGCGGAGCGACGCCTGCGTCAGCGCATCGGCGACCGAGGCGGCCTGAGTCGCCTCGCTGCCGGCAGCGCTGAGCGCCGTCTCGATGAAGCCGCGAACGGCCGCGCCGCTCGCCCTGAATTCCGCCGCCGGAGCCGCGCCCGATGCTGCCGTCATGTTTCTCGTCCTCGCCGGCCGCCGCGCCGGGGCCTTACCGGGCAAGCCGAGTATCACGGACCGGCGCCTCGCGTCATCTTCGTTCGACGTCGGCGCAAAGCGGCGATAATCTCTCGTTCGCGACGAGCAAGGGAGGTTGCCGTGCCGATGGATGTCCTGACCGAGACCGGGCGGCCCGCCGCCATCCTCGCCGAGCTGGAGAAGAAGGTCCTGTGGCTCTCCGCCTGGATGATCCACAACGCCAACCACCTGCGCCCCAACGACGAGGGCATCAAGATCGGCGGCCATCAGGCGTCGTCCGCCTCGCTCGCCACCATCATGACGGCACTCTATTTCGAGGCGCTGCGGCCGGAGGATCGCGTCGCGGTGAAGCCGCATGCGAGCCCGGCCTTCCATGCCATCCAATATCTCCTCGGTCGCCAGAGCCGCGAGAAGATCGAGGCCTTCCGCGCCTTCAAGGGCGCGCAGAGCTATCCCTCCCGCACCAAGGACACCGACGACGTCGATTTTTCGACCGGCTCGGTCGGCCTCGGCGCGGCCCAGACGCTGTTCTCGGCGCTGGTGCAGGACTATGTCCGCGCCAAGGGCTGGACCGGCGGGCGCAAGGCGGGTCGCATGGTGGCGCTCGTCGGCGACGCCGAGATGGACGAGGGCAACATCTTCGAGGCGCTGCTCGAGGGCTGGAAGCACGGCCTGCGGAACTGCTGGTGGATCGTCGACTACAACCGCCAGAGCCTCGATGCCGTCGTCCGCGAGGGCCTGTGGGAGCGCTTCGAGGCGATCTTCGGCAATTTCGGCTGGGACGTCGTGATCCTGAAATATGGCCGCCTGCTCGAGGCCGCCTTCGCGGAGCCGGGCGGCGAGCGCCTGCGCGACTGGATCGACAACTGCCCCAACCAGCTCTATTCCGCGCTCTGCTTCCAGGGCGGCGCAGCGTGGCGCAGGCGCCTCCTCGACGAGATCGGCGACCAGGGGGCGGTGACGGCGCTCGTCGAGCGGCGGAGCGACGCCGAACTCGCGAGCCTGATGACCAATCTCGCCGGCCACGACCTGCCGAGCCTCACCGAGGCCTTCGCCAGGGCGCGCACGCATGAGCGGCCGACCTGCTTCATCGCCTACACGATCAAGGGCTTCGGCCTGCCGCTCGCCGGTCACAAGGACAACCATGCCGGGTTGATGACCCCGGCGCAGGTCGAGCAGCTTCGCGAGGCGATGCATGTGCGGCCCGGCCATGAATGGGACCGCTTCGAGGGCCTCGCGACGCCGGCGGCGGAGATCGAGGCGTTCCTCGCCGAGGTGCCCTTCGCCACGAGAGAGAAGAGCGGTCCCGCGCCGGTCGTCGCGGTTCCCGATCAATTGCCGGTACCGCCGGCAGCCGGGCGGCAGCTTTCCACTCAGGCGGGCTTCGGCCAGATCCTCAACGAGATCGCGCGGGAGGACAGCGACCTCGCCCGCCGCATCGTGACCACCTCGCCCGACGTCACCGTCTCGACCAATCTCGGGCCTTTCGTGAACCGCCGCGGGCTGTTCGCGCGCGAGAACATGGCCGATCTCTTCAAGGCCGAGCGGATCCCCTCGACCTTCAACTGGGACTTCTCGCCCTCCGGCCAGCACATGGAACTCGGCATCGCCGAGATGAACCTCTTCCTGATGCTCTCGGCGCTCGGCCTCTCGCATGCCATCAACGGCGAGCGGCTGCTGCCGATCGGCACGCTCTACGACCCGTTCATCTATCGCGGCGCCGACGCGCTCAACTATGCCTGCTACCAGGATGCCCGCTTCATCCTCGTCGCGACGCCGTCCGGCATCACGCTGGCGCCCGAGGGCGGCGCGCACCAGTCGATCGGCACGCCGCTGGTCGGCCTCGCGCAGGACGGGCTCGCGGCCTTCGAGCCGGCCTTCGTCGACGAACTCACGACCATCCTCGCCTTCGGCTTCGACTATATCCAGCGCGCCAAGGCGGATGGCGAGCCCGACGAGCGCACCTGGTTGCGCGATGAAACCGGCGGCTCGCTCTATCTCCGCCTTTCGACGCGGCCGATCGAGCAGCCGCCGCGGCCGCTGACGCCGGAGCTTTCCCGCGCCATCGTCGACGGCGCCTACTGGCTGCGCGAGCCGGGGCCGAACGCCGAACTCGTCATCGCCTATCAGGGCGCGGTCGCGCCGGAGGCGATCGCGGCGACCGGGCTCCTCGCCGAGGACCGGCGCGACATCGGCCTCCTCGCCGTGACCTCGGCCGACCGCCTCAACGCCGGATGGACGGCGGCGGGACGGGCGCGCGAGCGCGGGCTCGTCCATGCCCGCTCGCATGTCGAGCGGCTGTTCGAGCCGCTGCCGGCGCATTGCGGCCTCGTCACCGTCATCGACGGCCATCCGGCGACGCTCGGCTGGCTCGGCTCCGTCGCGGGCCACCGCACTCGCTCGCTCGGCGTCGAGCATTTCGGCCAGACGGGCACGATCGCCGATCTCTACCGCCATCACGGCATCGACGCCGAGGCGATCGCCCGCGCCGCATCGGCGCTCGCCCCCGCCCGCCCCGTCCGCCACCTGAAGCCAGCCTCCTGAGGCCGGCGGAGGCGCCGGCCAGGCAGCGGCGGCACCCCCGACCTGCCGAGGGGGTCTTGACGCACGCACTACCATGTAACATATGAAATTACATGAAACGCGATAGTCGGCTCTCGGGCGTGCTGCACGTCCTCCTTCACATGGCGGAAATCACCGGGCCCGTGACGTCGGAAACGATGGCGCGCGCCATGCAGACCAATCCGGTCGTCGTCCGGCGGATCATGGCCGGGCTGCGCGAGGCGGGGCTCGTGCGCTCGGAGAAGGGGCATGGCGGCGGCTGGACCATCGGCCGCCCGCTCTCGGCGATCACGCTCCGCGACATCTACGACGCGCTCGGGCGGCCGGACCTCTTCGCCATCGGCAACCGGACGGAATCGCCCGGATGCCTGGTCGAGCAGGCGGTGAACGCCGCGCTCGACGACAGCCTCGCCGAGGCCGAGGCGCTGCTCATCGCCCGCTTCGGCACCGTGACGCTCGCCGCGCTCAGCGCAGACTTCCACGCGCGGATGGTGGCCAGCGGCCGCTCCGTCGATCTGGAGACCAATCATGCCCCCATTTGACGCCATCATCATCGGCGGCAGCTTCGCCGGTCTCTCGGCCGCGCTGCAGCTCGCGCGGACCGCCCGTCCCGTCCTCGTGATCGACGCCGGCCGGCCGCGCAACCGCTTCGCCGCGGCTTCACATGGCTTCTTCACGCAGGACGGCAACAATCCGCTCGCCATGATCGCGGCGGCGCGCGAGCAGTTGCTGTGCTATCCCAATGCTCGCCTGATCGAGGGCGAGGTGACTGAAGTCGCGGGCGGCGACGGCGCCTTCGAGGTCACGACCGGCGCCGGCGATGCGTTCCGCGCCCGCAAGCTGGTGCTCGCCTATGGCGTTTCGGACCGGCTGCCGGATGTCCCCGGGCTCGCCGAGCGCTGGGGCAAGACCGTGCTGCATTGCCCCTATTGCCATGGCTACGAGTTCGCCGGCCGCCGGATCGCCGTGCTGCAGTCGCATCCGATGGCGTCCCATCAGGCGCTGCTCGTGGCAGATTGGGGGCCGACGACGCTTCTCGTCAACGGCGGCACGGAGCCCGATGCAGAGACCGCGGCAAAGCTCGCCGCGCGCGGCATCGCTATCGAGACCGCCGCCGTGCTCGGCCTTCGCGGCGAGGGCGAGGGGCTCGAGGCGGTCCTGCTCGCCGATGGCCGCACGCTGCCGGTCGACGCGCTCTATGTCGGGCCACAGCCGCGTTCCAACAGCGATCTCGCCGAACGGCTCGGCTGCGCGATGGACGAGACGCCGCTCGGCTCGATCATCCGCACCGACGAGCGCAAGCACACCACGGTCGCGGGCGTCTTCGCGGCCGGCGACATCGCGCGGGTGCCGCACAATGCGACCTGGGCCTCCGCGGACGGGGTGGCGGCCGGCGTCTTCCTCCACCAATCGCTCGTCTTCGAGCCGCTGGCGGCCTGACGTCGCGCAAGGCCATGGACGGCGGCGCCGCGGCGATGCAGACTCCCGTGATCTTGCCTCATGCAGCGGGGAGCGATCATGGGTCTCGCATTCGTCAGGAGAGGTTTCGGAGCGGCCGTTGTCGCCGCCTTGCTGGCCACGACACCGGCTCTCGCCGCCACACCGAAGGACACGCTCGTCCAGGCCTGGATGATCGACGACATCATCTCGCTCGACCCGGCCGAGATCTTCGAGATCTCGACCACGGAGATCGCCGGCAACACCTATGAGCGGCTGATCGGCTACGATCTCGACGACGTCTCCAAGATCTTCGGCGTCGTCGCCGAGAGCTGGACCGTCTCGGACGACGGCAAGACGATCACCTTCAAGATCCGCGAAGGGCGGAAATTCGCCTCGGGCAATCCGATCACCGCCGCCGATGTCGAATTCTCGCTTCAGCGCGCGGTGCTGCTCGACAAGTCGCCCGCCTTCATCATCAACCAGTTCGGCATCACCAAGGACAATGTGAAGACCGCCATCAAGGCGACGGGCGACTACACGCTCGACTTCACCATGGACCGTCCCTATGCGCCGAGCTTCGCGCTCTACGCGCTCACCTCGTCGGTCGCCTCGGTCGTCGACAAGAAGCTCGTCATGGAGCACGAGGCGAATGGCGACTTCGGCTATGAATGGCTGAAGACGCATTATGCCGGCTCCGGCCCGTTCACGATCCGCGACTGGCGCGCCAACGAAGTGGCGGTGCTGGAGCGCAACCCGAACTATTCCGGCACGCCGGCCCCGCTCGCCCGCGTCATCTACCGCCACATTCCCGAGACGGCGACGCAGCGCATCCTTCTCGAGAAGGGCGATGTCGACATCGCCCGCAATCTCGGACCGGAAGAGATCGCCGCGGTCTCGACCAATCCCGACATCAAGATCCAGTCGGCGCCGAAGGGGACGCTCTATTATCTCGGGCTCAACCAGAAGAACCCCGAACTCGCCAAGCCCGAGGTGCGCGAGGCGCTCAAATATCTGGTCGATTACGAGGCGATCGCCGACACGATCATGAAGAACCAGGCGAGCGTGCACCAGGCGTTCCTGCCCAAGGGCTTCCTCGGCGCCGTCAACGACAACCCGTACAAGCTGGACGTCGACAAGGCGAAGGCGCTGCTGGCAAAGGCCGGCCTGCCGGACGGCTTCACCGTGACCATGGATGTGCGCTCGGCCCAGCCGATCACCGGCGTCGCCGAAGCGATCCAGTCGACATTTGCCAAGGCCGGCGTCAAGCTCGAGATCATCCCGGGCGATGGCAAGCAGACGCTGACGAAGTACCGCGCCCGCACCCATGACATCTATATCGGCGTCTGGGGACCGGACTATCAGGACCCGCATACCAACGCGCAGACCTTCGCGTCCAATCCCGACAACAAGGACGACGCCTCCTCCAAGACACTCGCCTGGCGCAACGCCTGGCCGACGCCCGAACTCGGCAAGGAGGTGGACGCCGCGATCCTCGAACGCGATCCGGCCAAGCGCGCCGCGCTCTACGAGGCCATGCAGCGCGAGGTGATGGCGGACGGCCCCTTCGTCATCATGTTCCAGCAGACGGAGAACGCCGCCGAGCGGGCCAATGTGAAGGGCTTCATCATGGGCCCGTCCTTCGACAACAATCTGGCCACGGCGACGAGCAAGGAGTGAGCCTCGACCAGAGCGCCCTCGCGGCGCGGCCGGAGCGGCGCGGCGCAGCCGCGCTCGGTCTTCTCGGCGGCATCGCCGGATTCCTGCTGACGCTGGCGATCACTCTGCTCGGCCTCGTGGTGGTGACCTTCGTGATCGGCCGGGTCGTGCCGATCGATCCGGTGCTGGCAGTGGTCGGCGACCGCGCCTCGGGCGACGTCTATGCGCGGGTCAGGGCCGAGATGGGGCTCGACCTGCCCCTTCTCGAACAGTTCCGCATCTATCTCGTGAAGGCGGTGACGGGCGATTTCGGCCGCTCGGTGCTGACGACCAATCCGGTCATCGACGACATCCGGACCTATTTCCCGGCAACCATCGAGCTCGCCACGCTCGGCACGCTGATCGGCACCGTGATCGGCATCCCGCTCGGCGTCTTCGCGGCGGTGCGCTCCGGCAGCTTCCTCGACCAGGTGGTGCGCATCGTCGGGCTCGTCGGCTATTCGGTGCCGATCTTCTGGCTCGGCCTGATGGCGCTGCTGCTCTTCTATGCGCGGCTCGATTGGGTGGCGGGGCCCGGCCGGCTCGACATCGCCTATGACTACATGGTGACGCCGGTGACCGGCATGATCACCGTTGATGCGCTGATGCAGGGTCAGACGGAGGTGTTCTGGAACGCCGTCTCGCATCTCGTGCTGCCGGCCTGCCTGCTCGGCTATTTCTCGCTCGCCTATATCAGCCGCATGACCCGCGCCCTGCTCCTCAACGAACTCGGGCAGGAATATGTGATCACCGCGCGCGTGAAGGGCCTCTCCGAGACGCGGGTGATCTGGCGACACGCGCTGAGGAACGCCGCCGTGCCGCTCCTGACCGTGGTCGTGCTCTCCTATGCGACGCTGCTGGAGGGGTCGGTGCTCACCGAGACGGTCTTCGCCTGGCCGGGCATCGGCTCCTACATCACGAACTCGCTGCAGAACGCCGACATGAACGCCGTGCTCGGCGGGACGCTGGTCGTCGGCGCGGCCTTCGTGACGCTCAACCTTCTCTCCGACCTGCTCTACCGCCTGCTCGATCCGAGGACGCGCTGATGGCCGCCGCTTCCTCGCTCCGTCTCTGGCTGACGACGTCGGAGCCGCGCTCGCGGGCGCAGGCGCGGCTCGGCGGGCTCTATCAGGGCTTTCGCCGCCTTGCCCGCAACCCGACGGCCATGGTCGGCCTCGCGGTGGTGGTGCTGCTCGTTGTCGTCGCCGCCTTCGCGCCGCTTCTCGCCACCCATTCCCCGACGGCCGGCGGCGATCTGCGCACCGAGCGGCTGTTGCCGCCGGGTCCGGTGTTCTGGCTCGGCACCGACGACCAGGCGCGCGACATCAATTCGCGCATCATCTACGGCTCGCGGCTGACGCTCGCGGTGGTCGTTCTGGTCACGGTCATCGCGACGCCGATCGGGCTCGCGATCGGCACGATCTCCGGCTATTTCGGCGGCTGGATCGACCGCATCCTGATGCGGATCACCGACATCTTCCTGGCCTTCCCCCGGCTCGTGCTGGCGCTCGCCTTCGTCGCGGCGCTCGGGCCGGGCATCGAGAATGCGATCATCGCCATCGCCATCACGGCCTGGCCGCCCTATGCGAGGCTTGCCCGCGCGGAAACGCTCACCATCCGCAACAGCGACTTCATCCACGCCGTGCGCCTGCAGGGCGGCTCGTCGGCGCGCATCCTCCTGAAGCATGTGGTGCCGCTCTGCCTCTCCTCCGTGACCGTCCGCGTGACGCTCGACATGGCCGGCATCATCCTCACCGCCGCCGGGCTCGGCTTTCTCGGCCTCGGCGCGCAGCCGCCGACGCCCGAATGGGGCACGATGATCGCGCAGGGGCGCCGTTTCCTGATCGACCAGTGGTGGGTCGCGGCCATGCCGGGCATCGCGATCTTCGTCGTCTCGCTCGGCTTCAACCTGCTCGGCGACGGCCTCCGCGACGTGCTCGACCCGAGGAGCGTGCGATGACGACGCCGCTCGTCGAGGTCGAGGATCTCTCGGTCGGCTTCGACCTGCCGGACGGGCGGGTCGAGGCGGTACGCGGCGTCTCCTTCACCCTCGGCCGCGAGCGGCTCGGCATCGTCGGCGAGAGCGGCTCGGGCAAATCGCAGACCGGGCGCGCGCTGCTCGGTCTCACGGCGAAGAACGGGACCGTGACCGCGAAGCGGCTCGCCTTCGACGGCATCGACCTCCTTCGCGCTTCCGAGCGGGAGCGGCGGGCGCTGCGCGGCAGCCGCATGACCATGGTGATGCAGGATCCGCGCTATTCGCTGAACCCGGTGATGACCGTGGAGCAGCAGATCGTCGAGGCCTATCGCGCGCACCGCCGCGTCTCCCGCGCCGAGGCGCGCGACGCGGCGCTCGCCATGCTCCAGTCGGTGCGGATCGATCAGCCGCAGCGCGTGCTGGCGCTCTATCCGCACGAGCTTTCGGGCGGCATGGGCCAGCGGGTGATGATCGCCATGATGCTGATCACCGGGCCGGAGCTGCTCATCGCCGACGAGCCGACCTCGGCGCTCGACGTCACCGTGCGCGGCGACGTGCTGCGCATTCTGGATGCGCTGGTCGCCGAGCGCGGCATGGGCCTCATCCTCATCAGCCACGATCTCGAGCTGGTCGCCTCGTTCTGCGACTGCGTGCTCGTGATGTATGCCGGCCGGATCGTCGAGGAACTGCGCGCCGATGCGCTGCATGACGCGAAACACCCCTATACGCGCGGGCTGATCGGCTGTCTGCCAAGGCTGGATCGCGACCGCCATCCGCTGCCAGTGCTCGACCGCGACCCGGCCTGGGCGCTGTGAAAATGGCCGAAACGCTCCTCGCCATCGACGATCTCCGCGTCACCTTCGGTGTGGGCCGGTTGCATGTCGCCGCCGTGGAGGGCGTCTCGCTGCGGCTCGAAGCGGGCGAATCGCTCGGCCTCGTCGGCGAATCCGGCTCGGGAAAATCGACCGTGCTGCGCGCCGTCACCGGCCTCGCGCCGGTCGCGGGCGGCTCGATCCGCCTCGCGGGCGAACCGGTACGCCTGCCGCGCGGCATGGACTTCTACCGGACGGTGCAGATGGTCTTCCAGGACCCGTTCGCTTCGCTGCATCCCCGCCACACGGTCGACCAGATCCTCGCCGAGCCGCTCGCCATCCACCGCGTCGCCGATGCCGACGCCCGCATCGTCACCGCGCTCGCCGAGGTCGGGCTCGGCCCGTCCTACCGATTCCGCTATCCGCACCAGCTCTCGGGCGGCCAGCGGCAGCGCGTCGCCATCGCCCGCGCGCTCGTGCTGCGGCCGCGCCTCGTGCTGCTCGATGAGCCGACCTCGGCGCTCGACGCCTCGGTACAGGCGGAAATCCTCAATCTCCTGGAGACGCTTCGCCGCGAACTCGGCCTCTCCTATGTGCTGGTGAGCCACGACCTCGCCGTCGTGGCGCATCTCTGCGAGCGGCTCGTGGTCATGCGCCGGGGCCGCATCGTCGAGGAAACGACCGCCGACGCGCTGCGGAGCGGAACGGTGCGCGACGCCTATACGCGAGAGATGCTGCGGGCGAGCAAGGGCTTCACCCGCGAACCGCCCGCTGGGAGCGGCCTTCAGCCGTCCTAGCCGATCGTCTTCTCGAGAACGCGCAGCCAGTTCCCGGTGCCGAGCTTCCTCAGCAGCGGCTCGTCATAGCCATGCGCGCGCATCGCCGCCACGAGGGCGGGAAGCCCGGCGGCCGAGCCGATGGCGGACGGGATCATCGCGCCGTCGAAATCGGAGCCGAAGCCGACGCGGTCCTCGCCGAGACGGGAGATCAGGTGGTCAAGATGGCGCAGCATCGTGTCGAGCGGCGTGTCGGCATCCATGCGCCCGTCCTCGCGCAGGAAGCAGGTGGCGAAGTTGAGCCCGACCATGCCGTCGCTGTCGCGGATGGCGTCTAGCTGCCGATCGGTGAGATTGCGCGCCGACGCCGTCACGGCATGGGCATTCGAATGGGTCGCGACCAGCGGCGCATCCGACAGCGCGGCGACGTCCCAGAAGCCGGCCTTGTTCAGATGCGACAGGTCGATCATGATGCGAAGCGCGTTGCACGCTGCCACGAGCGCCTTGCCGGCATCGGTGAGGCCGGGGCCCGTGTCGGGCGAGCCGGGAAAGCGGAACGGCACGCCATGGCCGAAGGCGTTCGGCCGGCTCCAGACCGGGCCGATGGAACGCAGCCCCGCGGCATGGAACACGTCGAGCGATTCGAGCGAGGGCTCGATCGCCTCGGCGCCTTCCATGTGCAGAACGGCCGCGAGCGCGCCGCGCGCCATCGCCGCGCGGATCTCGGCGGCGCTGCGGCAGATCGCGACGGCGCCGGCCGCCTCCCGCTCGATGCGGAAAAGGAGCGAGGCCATCGCCATGGCCGGGCCGCGCGCATCCTTCGTCGGCAGCGGATCGGGCAGCGGAACGTCATAGCTGCCCGCCATCATCGAATCGGCATAGGCGAAGCCGCCGGGCGAGGGAACGAACACGGCGAACAGTCCGCCGGTGAGACCGCCCTGCCCCGCGCGCGGCAGGTCGAGCTGGCCGTCCTCCGTCCCCGCGACGAAGGCGCGGGCGCCGTCCACCCGCCCGTACAGGCGTAGCAGGACATCGTTGTGTCCGTCGAAGATCGGCAGGAGATCGGCCATTTCGGGTCCTTCGGTCCGGGTCTTCAGGTCTTGTCGGCGGGCATGCCGGTGCGCTCGCGCGCACCCGGGTCGGCCCCCGCGCCAGGCACGCTCTCGACATCGCGCGAGACGGTGGCGCGCTCGCCGATGAGGCCGCGCGGGCGGATAAGCAGGATCAGCGCCAGCGCGACGCCGATGGCCACGATCTGAAGCGCCGCGGCGCGGGCCTGGTAGGACGGCGCGACGAGGCTGCCGACCGCGAGGCTCGAGAGGCTCCACAGCGCCCAGACGACGAGCGCGCCGATGAGCGCGCCGCGATTGTTGCCGGAGCCGCCGACGATCAGCATGGCCCAGACCTGGAAGGTCAGGATCGAGAGATAATTGTCCGGGGCGATGAAGCCGATGAAATGCGCCTGCATGGCGCCGGCGAGGCCCATGATGGCACCGCCCAGCGCAAAGGCCTGCAGGCGGTAGGCGTTGACGTTCTTGCCGAGTGAGGCCGCGGCCGCCTCGTCCTCGCGGATGGCCCGAAGAACGCGGCCGAAGGGGCTGCGCGTCAGCGTCTCGAGCATCAGGAAGAGGCCGAGCGTCACCGCGCCGGTCAGCGCGAGATTGGCGACATTGAAGGCGAGCGGATTCTCGGCAAGGCCGGCGAAGGGGCGCGGGATGAAGGCGATGCCGAACGGCCCGCCGGTCAGCGCCGTCGCGTTCAATGCCACGACCTGGATGGTGACCGCGATGCCGAATGTGGTCATGGCGAGATAATCGGCGCGCAGCCGCAATGTCGCGATGCCGACGACCAGCGCCGCGCCGCCGGCGAGCACCATCGCCAGCAGCCAGCCGGCGGCGATCGGCCAGCCGAAGCCGCCGAACCGGTCGGCCGCATCGGGCGTCGTCACCAGCGCCGAGGCATAGGCGCCGATCGCCGCGAAGCCGGCGACGCCGACATTGAAGAGCCCCGTCTGGCCCCATTGCAGATTGAGGCCGAGCGCCAGCACGCCGAAGATCAGCGCCGTGACGAGGAAGAAGGCGCCGTAGCCGATGAGGTCGATCATCCCTCGCGCACTCCGAAGAAGCCGCGCGGGCGGAAGAGCAGCATCGCGATCAGCAGCAGGAAGGCGACCGCGGCGCGATATTCCGAACCGACGAACTGCACCGCCGCCGCCTCGCCGATGCCGACGACGAGGCCGCCGAGGATGGCGCCCCAGACGCTGCCGATGCCGCCGAGGATCGCGGCGGCGAAGAGCGGCAGGAGCAGGTCGAAGCCCATCTGCGGCCGGATCTGCACCGTGAGGCCGAGCATGATCCCCGAGACACAGGCAAGCGCGCCGCCGATGAGCCAGGTGGCGCGGATGACGGCGGCGACATCGATGCCCACGACGCGGGCGAGCGCCGGGTTCTCGCTCACCGCCCGCATCGAGCGGCCGACATGGGTGCGCGTCAGAAGGAGATGCATCGCCGCGACCACGATCACGGCGAGGCCCATCATCGCCGCCTGGTCCGGCGTCACGCGGATGCCGAGCCCGATGGGCATCGCGATCTGGATGGCGCGGCTGAAATAGGCCGGCTCCGAGGTGAAGAGGAATTCGAGCAGCGCCCGCAGCGCCAGCGAGGCGCCGAAGCTGGCGATCACCATGACGATGCCGTGGCCGGTGCGGCGAAGCGGGCGGAACAGGGCGAGGTCGAGCGCGAGAGCGAGGAGACCGGTGAGCGCCATGGCGACGACCGCCCCGACGACGAGCGGCCAGCCGAAGGAGAAGGGCACGAAGCGCGCCGCCGGGAGCAGCGTTCCGGCCAGCGCGCCGGTCACGGTCAACGCGAGATAGGCGCCCCAGCTGATGAAATCGCCATGGGTGAAGTTGGAGAAGCGCAGGATCGAATAGGTCAGCGTCAGGCCGACCGCGCCGAGGCCGATCAGCGCGCCGGCGAAGATGCCGTCTGCGAGGAACTGGAGGCTCAACGGCGCGTCCTTTCGAGATCGTCGGCGCCGCCGAGGCCGAGATAATGCGCGGCGATCTCCGGATCGGCGGCGAGCGTCGCGGCCGGCCCCTCGTGGCGGTTGCGCCCGTCGGCCAGGATATAGGCGCGGTCGGCGATGGCGAGCGCCGCGCGGGCGTTCTGCTCGACGAGCAGGATGGTGACGCCGGTGCGGCGGATCTCGGCGAGCTTGGCGAAGACCTCGCCGGTGAGCTTCGGCGAGAGGCCGGCCGAGGGCTCGTCGAGCATCAGCACGGTCGGGCTGATCATCAGCGCGCGGGCGACGGCCAGCATCTGGCGCTGGCCACCGGAGAGCCGGCCCGCGGCAAGGCGGCGGCGGGCGGAAAGATCGGGGAAGAGCGCGAACATCGCCTCGACGCGCGCACGGCGCTCTGCCGGCGCCACGACATGACCGGCCAGCACGAGGTTCTCCTCGATGCTCATGGTGGTGAAGATGTTCTCCGTCTGCGGCACGAAGGCGAGGCCGAGCCGGACCATGCGATGGGCCGGGCTGCGGGTGATGTCGCTGCCGGAAAGGCGCACGGCGCCGCGCGAGACCGGCACGAGGCCGGCCATGGCCTTCATGAGCGTCGACTTGCCGGCGCCGTTCGGGCCGAGGAGGACGACGATCTCGCCGCGCCCGACCGTGATCGAGGCGCCCTTCACGATGGGAAGGCCCGGCTCGTAGCCGGCCTCGATGTCGGTTGCCGACAGGACGGGGGCCTCGCTCACGCGGCGACCCCGCCGAGATAGGCCTCGACGACACGCGGATCGCGCGCCATCTCGGCCGGCCGGCCGCGGCCGAGGACGCGCCCTTCCGCCATCACGACGACTTCGCCGCACAGGCGGGCGACGAGGTCCATATTGTGTTCGATGATCAGGAAGGTGATGCCGCGGGCATTGATCTCCTCGATCCGGGCCATGATCGTCTCGAGCAGAGCCGGATTGACGCCCGCCGCCGGCTCGTCGAGCAGGATGAGTTTCGGCCCCGCCATCAGCACGCGGGCAAGTTCGAGCAGCTTGCGCTGGCCGCCGGAAAGCACGCGCGCCGGCTCGCGCTCGACGCGCGACAATTCGAGGAAGGCGATGATGTCGCGGGCGCGTTCGATGTTGCGCCGCTCCTGCGCCCGGACGGCGCCGCGCGCGAAGAGCGCCGGCAGGAGCCGCTCGCCCGGCTGGTCCTGCGCCGCCGCCAGAACATTCTCGAGCACCGTCATCGCCGCGAAGGGCTTCGGGATCTGGAAGGTGCGCGCGAGGCCGGCCGCGATCCGCCGATGCGCCGGCTCGTGCTCGATCGCCCGGCCATCGACGCGAATCGACCCGGCATCGGGGGCCAGCGTGCCGGCGATCAGGTTGAAGGTCGTCGTCTTGCCGGCCCCGTTCGGCCCGATCAACCCCGTGATCGCGCCGCGCGCGACCGCGAAGCTGACGCCATCGACGGCGCGAAAGCCGTCGAAGGACTTGGAAACCGATTGAACTTCAAGCATGCCTGCGCCAGACCAAGGCGGGTGGACCGGATCGGGCCCTGCGGCCCAAGCCCGTTTCACCATGGCTCAGGCGAGTTCTCAAGGGGCGGCGCCTGCGTTCGAGGAGATGGCAATGGCCGACGAGCCGGCCCGCGAGGCCGATGACGCGTTCTCGCTCTACGACCTGAGGGTCGAGGTGGTGGCCCCGCCTGGGGCGAAGCTCTATTGCGGCGCCGAAGTCGGCGATCATTTCGAGCTTCGCGGCGAGATGCTGCATCTGCCGCCCGGCCAGGGCATTTCGATCTATTCGCTCGCCTCCGTCCTTCCGCTCCTCGCGGCCAAGCAGCGGCCGACTCACCCGAACGACTGGATGACCAGCGACGCCGAGGTCGCCTGCCCCGATCCCAACTGTCCGTCGCGGCTGCGCATCACCCGGCTCGGGCTGCGCCGCTTCTCGCATGCCGAGACGACGGCCGTGCCGCTTCCGGCGGCCGATTGAAAGACAGACCCATGGAATACAGAGACCTCGCGCCCGACTACCGGATCTCGCGCGTCATCCGCGGCGGCTGGCAGCTGGCCGGCGGTCACGGCCCGGTCGATCGCGACGACGCCATCGCCGACATGTCCGCCTTCGCCGAGGCCGGCATCGTCACCTTCGACTGCGCCGACATCTATACCGGCGTCGAGGCGATGATCGGCGATTTCCGCGCAGCCTTCGGCGCCGCCTATGGAAAGGCGGCGCTCGGCCGCATCCATGTCCACACCAAATGCGTGCCGGATCTCTCGATCCTGCCGCACATCCGCAAGGCGGATATCGAGGCGATCATCGACCAGTCGCTGACGCGGCTCAGGATGGAGCGCCTCGACCTCGTGCAGTTCCACTGGTGGGACTATGCCGAGCCGCGCTATGTCGAGGCGGCCGTCTGGCTCGACGAGCTGAGGCAGGCCGGCAAGATCCGCTTCGTGAGCGGCACCAATTTCGATTGCGAGCGGGTGCGCGAGATCCTCGACGCCGGCGTGCCGCTCAGGACGCTGCAGGTGCAGTATTCCGTGCTCGATCAGCGGCCGGCGAAGGAGCTGGTCGCGCTTGCGGCCGAGAACGGCATCGACCTCCTCTGCTACGGCACGGTCGCCGGCGGGTTCCTCGGCGAGCGCTGGCTCGGCGCCGACGAGCCGCAGCACCCACTCGAGAACCGATCGCTGACGAAATACAAGCTCATCATCGAGGATTTCGGCGGCTGGGCGCTTTTCCAGGAGCTTCTCGCGACGCTCGCCCGCATCGGCGCGAAGCATGGCACGGACATCGCCACGGTCGCGAGCCGCTGGACGCTCGACCGGCCCGGCGTCGCCGCGGTGATCGTCGGCGCCCGCAGTCGCGCCCATCTCGCCCGCAATCTCGCCATCGGCGCGCTCGCACTCGACGACGAGGACCGCGCCGCCATCGACGCGGTGATCGCCAGGGGCCACGGGCTCGAGGGCGACGTCTACTCGCTGGAGCGCGACCGCACCGGCCGCCACGGCTCGATCATGAAATACAACCTGAACGCCCAATGAGCATCGCCCATCCTGCGACCCATCACCCGCTCGCCCGCGCCGCGGTCGCCGAGATCGAGGCTTCGCACGACTTCTTCGTCCGCTGGTTCCTCGGGACGGCGACGCGCGAGGAGTTCGATCTCTGGCTCACCACGACGCATCCCGCATTCCGCCTGACGACGCCGGGCGGCGAGATGCTGGACCGGGGCGCGATCGTTCCCTGGATCGAGGGCGCCTTCGGCTCGATGACCGAGCGCTTCGTGATCGGCATCGAGGATGTCGAGCTCGTCCACGCCTCGGGGGATGCCGTCTTGCTCATCTATGTCGAGCGACAGTATCGTGACGGCCGCATCACGCGGCGGCGCTCGATGGCGCTGTTTCTCGGCGACGAAGCCGCGCCGCGCGGCGTGGTGTGGCGCCATCTGCAGGAAACCTGGATGCAGACGGGTTGAAGACGGGAAACCGGGGGAGAGTCCCGCTCAAGCGGGGCAGGGAGTTTTCGATGACGTCGATCCGTATGCTCACCGCGGCGCTGATGACCGGCTCCGTCGCACTCGGCGCCGCCGGCGCCGCGCGCGCCGACGACTGCACCATCACCGTCGGCCTCGTGATGGAGTTGACCGGACCCGCCGGCGAATACGGCCAGGCCGGTGCCAAATCCGTCGAGATGGCGCTGCGCGACATCAACGAGGCTGGCGGCGTCGGCGGCTGCAAGCTCGTCACGGACACGCGCGACTCGCAGAGCCAGGGCACCGTCGCGGTCGACGTCGCGACGCAGCTCGTCCAGGTCAAGAAGGTGCCGGTCATCATCGGCGGCATCATCTCGTCCGTCTCGATCCCGATCCTGACCTCGGTCACCGGCCCGGCCAAGATCCCGCAGGTCTCGCCCGCCTCGTCCTCGCCGACGCTGACGAAGCTCGGCCGCGACGGCAAGACGAACGGCGTCTTCTTCCGCACGATCACCTCGGATGCGCTGCAGGGCATCGCGGCGGCGAAGTTCGCGATCGACCAGGGCATCAAGAAGATCGCGATCATCAATGTGAACAACGACTTCGGCGTCAACATGGTCAACGAGTTCTCGTCGGCCTACAAGGCGCTGGGCGGCGAGATCACCTCGGTGACGCCCTATAACGAGAAGCAGTCGAGCTACCAGGCCGAGGTCACCGCGGCGCTCGCCTCCTCGCCCGAAGCGCTCTATCTCGTCTCGACGCCGGTCGACGGCGCCACCATCGCGCGCACCTGGATCTCGCAGGGCGGTCCGCAGAAGTTCCTGCTCAACGACGGCATGAACAGCGCCGACTTCATCACCAATGTCGGCGCGGAATATCTGAACGACGCCTACGGCACCTCGTCGGGCACCGACGAGACCGCATCGACCAAGTATTTCTACGGCTCCTACAAGGATTTCTCCGGAATCGACCCGGCCGCGCCGGCCGCCGACCGCTCCTATGACGCGGGCGCCATCGTCGGCCTCGCCATCGCCGAAGCGGCCAAGGACGGCAAGGCCGAGCCGGCCGCCATCACCGCGTCGATCCGCAAGGTTCTCGACCCGAACGGCACCGTCATCCATGCCGGAAAGGACGAGTTCGCCAAGGCGCTCGCCCTCATCAAGGAAGGCAAGCCCATCAAGTATGAAGGCGTGATCGGACCGGTCACCTTCGACGAGGTCGGCGACATCACCGGGCCGTTCCGCCTGTGGCGCATCCAGAACGGCGAGGTCACCACCGTCGGCACCATGTCGACCGCCGATGTCGACAAGGTAAAGGCGAGCATCGCGAAGTAACGCGGACGGTGGGGTCGCCAGCCCATCGGCTGGCACGACCTGCCCTCTCTCCCGCGCCAGCGGGGGAGAGATGGAGAGGGGGTTCGTTTTCTACGCTGGATAGCCCCCTCCCCGGCCCTCCCCCGCTGGCGCGGGAGAGGGAGCAGGGCCGCCCTAGCCCGCGGCGAATAACCGAAAGAACCATCATGACCGCCCTTCCCTCCGCGCCGGCCCGTGTCACCGTGCCGGCCGGCTTCACCATCCCGCGCATCGCCACCGGCCTTTGGCAGATCGCCGACATGGAGCGCGGCGGGCAGGCGGTGGCCATCGAGCCGGCGGCCGAGGCCATGCTCGCCTATGCCCGCGCGGGCTTCGACGCCTTCGACATGGCCGATCACTACGGCAGCGCCGAGCTGATCACCGGCCGCTTCCTGAAGCGGGCGGCCGAAGAAGGGCTGAAGCCGTTCGTCTCGACGAAATGGTGCCCGACGCCGGGGCCGATGACGCGGGAGGTCGTGCGCGCCGGCGTCGGGCGCAGCCTCGAGCGCCTCGGCGTCGACAGCGTCGATCTCATGCAGTTCCACTGGTGGAGCTTCGAGCATCCCGCCTATCTCGACGCGCTGGCCGAAATGGAGGAGATGCGCCGCGAGGGCATCATCCGCCATCTCGGGCTCACCAATTTCGACACCGACCATCTGCGCCTCGTCGTGAAGAACGGCGTCACGATCGCCACCAACCAGGTGTCGTTCTCGCTGCTCGACCGGCGGGCCGGCGGCGCGATGAGCGCGTTCTGCCTCGAAAGCGGCATTCGCCTGCTCGCCTATGGCACGATGGGCGGCGGCTGGCTTTCCGAGCGCTGGCTCGGCGCGGCCGAGCCGGGCGACGCTTCCGACTGGAGCAAGATGAAGTATCGCCGCTTCGTGGACGCGATCGGCGGCTGGGACGCGCTGCAGGGCATCCTTGCCGCCGCCGCCGCGATCGCGAAGAAGCACGGCGTCTCGCTGTCGAATGTCGCGACGCGCTGGGTGCTCGACCATTCGGCGGTCGCGGCCGTCATCATCGGGGCGCGGCTCGGCGAGCGGGAGCACCGCGCCGACAATCTCGCCGCCTTCGCCTTCCATCTCGACGCCGAGGATCGTGCGGCGCTCGACGCCGCCTTCGCGCAGTCGCGGATGCTGCCGGGCGACTGTGGCGACGAATATCGCAAGCCACCCTTCCTGACGGCCTCGGGCGACCTTTCGCATCATCTGGCGACGATGCCGCAGATCTACCGCGCCGAGCCGGTGCTGGGAAAGCCGGGGCGGCTCAGGGTCGATTCCGGCAGCATCTGGGAGCCGATCGCCGGCTATTCGCGCGCGGTGCGCATCGGCGAGCGCATCCTCGTCTCCGGCACGACCGCGACGCATACCGACGGATCGACGGTCTGCCCCGGCGATATCGCCGGCCAGACGACCTATATCCTCGACAAGATCGCCGCCTCGATCGCGGCGCTCGGCGGCAGGATGGACGATGTCGTCCGCACCCGCGTCTATCTGCGCGACGCCAACCTGTGGGAGCCGGCATCGCGCGTGCACGGCAGGGTCTTCGGCGAGACACGTCCGGCCAATACGCTGCTGGAGATCGGCACGCTGGTCGGACCCTATGAGGTCGAGATCGAGGCGGAGGCGGTGGTCGACGCCTGAAGGGAGAACAGATGACGGGTCCGGCGACGACATTCGAGACACCCCGCGACGACGGGCTCGGCCTCGTGAGGCTCGCCAATGGCAGCGGCTTGACGGTCGACGTGCTGCCGAACGGCACGATCTTCCAGATCACGCATCAGGGCCAGCGCGGCGCCATCATGGTGAACCAGGTGCTCGGCGCGCCGACGGCGGGCGGCATCGGGCGAATCCTGATGCGCAGTGGCGGCGCCGCCCCCTCGATCGTCACCCTCGCGGGCAGCGGCGCCGACACGTCGATCGGCCATGACGGCACGAGCCTCGCGCATGAAGGCTCGAGCGGCGGGCTTCGCCATCGGGCGACGCTTTCCCTCGACGAAAGCGAATCCGTCTGGTTCTGGCGCATCGAGGTGACGAACGAGGGCCGCGAAAGCGTGCCGCTCGACATCGTCGCCATCCAGGATGTCGGCCTCGGCGGGCGCGGCTTCCTGATGGGCAGCGAGGCCTATGCCTCGCAATATCTCGACCATCACATCGAGACGCATCCCGCCTTCGGGCCAGTGGTGATGAGCCGGCAGAATCTCGACCAGGGCGGCCGCCACCCCTGGATGGCGCAGGGCTGCCTCGATGGCGCCGCCGGCTTCGCGACCGACGCGCTGCAGGCGTTCGGGCCCGAGAGCCGGCTCGACGACCGCTTCGCCTTTCCCTTCGGCACCGATCTGCCCTCGACGCGGCTTCAGCACGAGGTCGCCTGCATCGCGCTGCAGGGGCCGGCGCGGACGCTGGCGCCGGGCGAGACCGCGCGCTTCACCTTCTTCGCGCTCGTCCTCGCCGATCATCCGGACGCCTCCTCGGCGGCCGATCTCGCGCAGCTGGACGATCTCGCGGAGCGCGCCGCCGCCCTTCCGCCGCCACCGGCCGCGACCGCGAAGCGCGCGATGAGCCTCATCGAGACCGCTCCGCTCGCGACCGGCGCTGGCCTCGACGACGCGGAGATCGCCGCGCTCTATCCGAAGCGCGAGGCCGAAGAGCGGCGGGACGGCGCGCTCCTGTCGTTCTTCACGCCCGACGGCGCGCAGAACCGACATGTCGTGACCGCGGCCAAGGAAGCGCTCGTGCGCCGTCGCACCGGCATCATCCTGCGCTCGGGCGACAGCCTGATGCTGGACGACCACACGCTGGCCGCGACGGCATGGATGCAGGGCATCTTCGCGGCGCAGCTCACCATCGGCAATACCTCGTTCCACAAGTTGTTCTCGGTCTCGCGCGATCCCTATGGCCTGACGCGCGCCAGCGGACTGCGCATCCTCGCCGAGATCGACGGCGGCTGGCAGCTCCTCGGCGTGCCGTCGCTGTTCGAGATGGGGCTTTCGGACTGCCGCTGGATCTACCGTCTCGGCAGCCGCACCATCACCGTGCATGCCGTCGCCTCCGGAGACGCGCCGGCGATGCAGTGGCGCGTCAGCGTGGCGGGGGAGCCCTGCCGCTTCCTCGTCGCCGGCCATCTCGTACTCGGCGAGCGCGAGTTCGAGCAGTCGGGGACCGTCACCATTGAGGCGGAAAAGAACCGCATCGCCTTCGCGCCGGGAACGGACTGGCTCTGGGGCCGGGCCTATCCAGAGGCGCGGATGCATCTCGTCACCGCGACGCCGCAAGCGGTGGCCGCGCTCGGCGGCGATGCGCTCCTCTATGGCGACGGCGTCTCGCGCGGCGCCGGAGTTGCGACGCTGCTGGCGCATCCGACGACCGATCTCGTCTTCGCCGTCACCGGCTCGATGAGCAGCGCGGCCAGCGCCGAGAAGCTGGCGGACCGCTACGCGGCCGGCCTCGACCAGGAGGCGCTGCTCGCGCCGGCCCGGCGGTTCTGGAGCCATGCGACGCGCGACCTGACGCTTTCCGGCGACCACCCCGACATCGCGGCGGCGAGCCTGCTGCTGCCCTGGCTGGCGCATGACGCGATCGTGCATCTCACGGTGCCGCATGGGCTGGAGCAATACAGCGGCGCCGCCTGGGGCACGCGCGACGTCTGCCAGGGTCCGGTCGAATTCCTGCTCGCCCTGCGCCACGACACGGCGGTGCATCGCATCCTGCTCGCGCTCTTCGCGGAACAGGACCGCAAGACCGCCGACTGGCCGCAGTGGTTCATGCTGCCGCCCTATTCGAACATCCGCGCCGGCGACGCGCATGGCGACGTCATCATCTGGCCGCTGAAGGCGCTCTGCGACTATATCGAGTCGAGCGGCGACATCGGCATCCTCGCCGAGAAGGCGCCGTGGCGCGGCGGCGACGCCTCGACCATCGCCGACCATGTCGCCGCGCTGATCGCGGAATGCGAGCGGCGCTTCATCCCGGGCACCCATCTCATCCGCTACGGCGAGGGCGACTGGAACGATTCGCTGCAGCCGCACGATCCCCATCTTCGCGACTGGATGGTCTCGAGCTGGACGGCGGGGCTGCTGCACGAGCAGATCATCCGCTATGCGGCGATCCTGGAGCGTGCGCCGGAGAACAACCCGCCCGGCGCGAGCGACGAGGCGAAACGGCTCGAGAAGCTGGCGGCCGCGATCCGAGCCGACTTCAACCGCCATCTGGTCTCGGGCGGGATCGTGGCGGGCTATGGCCTCTTCGACAGGCTCGGGCACCGCACCGAGCTTCTTCTCCACCCCTCGGACCGGCGGACCGGCCTGTCCTACTCGCTGATCGCGATGACGCAGGCGATGCTGGGCGGGCTCGTCGGCGAAACGGAGACCTTCCAGCAGCTGGCGGCGATCGACGAGGCGCTGACCTTCCCCGATGGCTACCGCCTGATGGACCGGCCCGTCGCCTATGCGGGCGGTCCGGAAACGCTGTTCCGCCGTGCCGAATCCTCGTCCTTCTTCGGGCGCGAGATCGGGCTCATGTACACGCATGCGCATCTGCGCCAGTCGGAGGTGCTCGCCCGGCTCGGCGCCGCGGACGCGCTTTGGAAGGCGATCGCGCTCGCCAATCCGATCCGCGTCACGGAGGTGCTTCCTTCGGCGACGCTGCGCCAGCGCAACACCTATTTCTCGTCCTCCGACGCCGCCTTCCCGGACCGCTATGCCGCGAGCCGCGACTGGCAGGACGTGAAGGCTGGGAGCATGGGCGTCGATGGAGGCTGGCGGACCTATTCGAGCGGCCCCGGCATCTTCACGCGGCTCCTGGTCGAGCTCGCGCTGGGCCTCGGGCGCCCGCGCGGCGCCCCGCGCGTGCTGCCCGCCGCGTTCGGCAAGGTCGGCATCGGCTGGACGGATGGCCAGGACCACATCGCGCGCCGTCACTGAGCCAGCCGCATTAACCGTCGGCCTTAACATTACCGCGCAAAACCGCCATTCCTGCGACCATCTTGCGATGGACGCGCGGCTGGGTCATACGCTATCCTTAAGAAAGGATTAAGGGGGATAGTCCACGTGTACGCGATCATGATCTACATGGCCGCCGCCGGCGCGCTGATGCTCGGCGCCCAGGCAGTCCGTCCGAGCCAGGCTCTCGGAAACGACCATCACCGCCGGCTTTACTGGGGCGGCGCACTTGCTTCCGTCGGCCTTGTCGGCATCATTGCTGGCGTGCTCGTCATCTAGGAAAGCCGCCATGTCCTCGCCCCGCCTCGTCCGAATGTTCAGTATCGCCGGCGCGGCGATCGCGACCGGGTTGGCGGGGCCTGCGCTGGCCGATGCCACCGCGCGCTACACATGCGGCGACGGCACGGCGCTGACCGCGACGTTCACCAACGACCCCGCCGCGGCAAAGCTGGTCTTTGCCGACGGCAAGACGCTGACGCTGCCGCAGGTGATCTCCGCCGATGGCGGCCGCTACGCCGACAGCACGACGGAATTCTGGATCCGCGGCAATGGCGGGCGCCTCACGGTTTCCGGCAAGGAAACCGAGTGCAAGACCGACGACTGACCGCTGCCGAGCGAGCGATCCGCTTCACTTCGCCGTGAGCCGGTAACCCGGCGTCGTTCCCACCCGTATGAATCGACGAGTTCACCGGGTGGAGATCTTCCCATGCTTACACGACGCCGCCTCGCCGCCATCGCGGCCGCGCTTCCGGCCCTTGCCCTCGCCGCGTCCTTCACGCCGGCCTTCGCGCTCACCGACCTGCCCTATGACGCGGCGGCGGTGCAGAAGGCGATCGCCTCCGGCAAGCCGGTCGCCATCCACGTCAACGCGTCCTGGTGCCTGCAGTGCCGGGCGCAGTCGTCGATCCTCGGCCGCCTCGCGAAGGAAGGCCGCTATCCCGACCTCGCCGTATTCACGGTCGACTACGACAAGCAGAAGGACGTGGTGAAGGCGCTCGGCGTCCCGCGCTCGACCTTCATTGTCTATCGCGGCGGCAAGGAGGCCGGCCGCATGTCCTGGGGCGTGACGGAAGCCTCGGTGACCGACGTGCTCAACAAGGCCGGCTGATGGTGGCCGGCGCGCTGCTGGCCTTCCTCGCCGGGCTGCTGACCATTCTCAATCCCTGCGTCCTGCCGCTGGCACCGATCGTCGTTTCCGGCGCGCGCGCCGAGAACCCGGCCGCGCCGCTGGCGCTCGCCGGCGGGCTCGCCGTGACCTTCGGCATCGTCGGCGGACTGCTCGCCTCGCTCGGCGTCGAACTCGGCGACACCGGCGCGGGGCGCATCGTGCTCGGGCTCGTCATGGCGGGGCTGGGCATCGTCATGCTGGTGCCCGCGCTCGCGCACAGGGCCGAGGCGCTGATGACCCCGCTCGGCGCCTGGGCCGGACAGCGGTCCGGGCGCATCGGACTTCGCGGGCTCGGCGCGCAGGCGGCGCTCGGCGCGCTTCTCGCGCTCGCCTGGGCGCCGTGCGTCGGCCCGACCCTCGGCGCGGCGCTGACGCTCGCCGCGAGCGGCGGGTCGCTCCCGGTCGCGATGCTCACTATGATGCTGTTCGCGCTCGGCGCGGCGACCTCGCTGCTCGTCGCCGGCTACGGGCTTGGCCTGCTGGCCCGGCGCGGCCGAACCATCGCCGGGCGCTCCGCCGCCATCGGCCGGACGCTGCTCGGCGCCGTCTTCGTCATCACCGGCCTGCTCATCGCTACGGGCCTCGACAAGGTCGTCGAAGGCGCGCTGGTCTCGATCATGCCCGACTGGCTGGTCGGCATCGCCGTCACGCTCTAGAGTCGATCCCCTGGGTCCGACGGAGGAAGCAGGATGCGCATCTTCGGCCAATGGAAGGGCGCGGCGTTTGCGCTGGCACTGGCGGGACTTCCCGCAACGGCGGGCGCGGCCAGCTTCGACTGCGCCAAGGCGGCGGCACCGGACGAGATCGCGATCTGCGCGAGCCGTGCGCTCGACGACGCGGATGTCGAGATGGCGACGCGCTACGACATGCTGCTGCAACTGCTCGCCATGGGGGCGGCCGGCGATCTGCGCGACTCGCAGCGCGCGTTCCTGAAAAGCCGTGCCGCCTGCGGCAGCGACGAGGTCTGCCTCACCAAGGCCTATGCCGACCGCATCGACGCTTTGAAGAAGGGCTTCGCCGGCATCGTCGCGATGGGGCCTTTCTAGCGGCCGTCACTGCACCGGCGGCGGCATCGGCTGGACGGGCTGCGCCTCGACCGGAGCCGGCGCCGCGACGGACGCCGTCCTTGTCGGGTCGACGAACTCGACATCGACGCCCGGCCGCACGAGATGCGCGAGCTCGTTGGCGTCCCAGTTGGTGAGCCGCAGGCAGCCATGGCTGTTGGTCTTGTCGATGCGGCTCGGCTCCGGCGTGCCGTGGATGCCGTAGGTCGGCTTGTCGAGGCCGATCCAGACCGCGCCCACAGGATTGTTCGGGCCGGGCGCGAGCTTCAGCGACTTGTCGTTCTTGCCCTGCTGGAAATTGACCTTCGGGCGGTACCAGTAGACCGGATCGACCGCGATCGCCTTGACGGCGTGGATGCCGGTCGGCGAGGGCATGTCGGTGGAGCCGATGGTCGCCGGATAGGCGACGACGAGATTCCATTGCTGGTCATAGCCGAGCAGCTGGCGCGAGTTCTGGTCGGCGACTAGGTGGTAGACCTTGGTCTTCGACGGCGGGCCGACATCGGCGACGATCACCGTCTCGCCGGCGGCGAACCGGCTGCCGGGATTGAGGCGCTTCAGGAAGCCCTCGTCCATATGGAAGCGCTCGGCCAGCATCTCCGTGACGCCGCGATAGCCGAGGGCCGGCAGCTGCGCCATCTCGCCATAGTCCTTGGGGATCGACGGCGTGAAGGGGCCGGCGGCATCGGCATCCGTGATCACATAGTCGGTCAGCACCGGACGCTCGGCGTGACGCGCGAGGATGGCGTCGATCTCCGGGCTCATGCGTCCGGTCGACGGCAGGCCGTTCATGTTCTCGAGCGCCGATATCGCCTTCGAGAGATTGCTGCCGGTCAGACCGTCGATGACCCCGGGCGAGACATTGGCCCGGTCGAGCAGGATCTGCAGCCGCGCCACTTCCGGCAAGGGCTGCTTGCCGCCCTTCTTCAGCGTCTGCGGCAGCGCCGGCTGGTTGGCGGCGGCGACGAACTGGGCCGGCGGCAATGCGGGTTCGGCCGGCGGCGCGGCGGCCACGGGCGGCTGCGGCTGCTGATAGGGCGCAGGAGGCTGCTGCTGATAGGCCGAAGGCGGAGCCACCTGCCGTTCGCCCTGATAAGGCGCCGGCTGCGGCTCGGCCTCGTAGGCGCCGGGCGGCGGCGGCACTTCGTAACCGCCCTGGGGATAGCCATAGGCGGGATGCGCGTAGTCGCGATAGCGCCAGTCACCGAAGCTGTAGGCGTCGTAATAGTCCTGCGCGGCGGCGGGCAGCGGGGCTCCGCAAAGGGCCAGCATGGCCGGCAGCAGGATGCGGGACGGAGACGATTTCGGCACGCTCAACTCCAACGCAACGCGGACACGGTGCTTTAACGCCGCGGAAACCCTGATCGATCCTCGGCCATCGTGGTTAAGATTGATTGAAGGCCGCGAAGGCGGCGACCGTATGGCGCGGCATGCGTCGAGGAGATGAAGCGGCGGTCGATCGGCGCTAGGATCGCGCCAGCGAAAGACGGGCGGGGCTGAGCGGGCTATGGATGCGCGGGGCAGGACGATACGGGGCCGTTTCATCCATGCGCCACGGCCGGACGGGATCGAGATCCTGTCGGACGCGCTGGTGGCCGTGGATGAGCGCGGCACGATCAGCGCGGTCTCGACGCCGGCCGAAAGCGGCCACGCCGACCGGCTGAGCGCCGCCCGCGATGCCGGAACGCTCGTCGAGCTGCCGCGACGCGCCTCCGTGCTGCCCGGCTTCGTCGACCTCCACATCCACGCGCCGCAATATCCCCAGCTCGGCAAGGCGCTCGACGTCCCGCTGGAGATCTGGCTCTACCGCTACACCTTCCCGCTCGAGGCGCGCTATGCCGACCTCGCCTTCGCCGAGCGCAGCTACCGCCTGCTGGTCGGCGACCTCCTCGCCGGCGGAACGACGACGGCGCTCTATTTCGCGACGCTGCACGGCGAGGCGACGCTGCTCCTCGCCGCGATCTGCCTCGAACTCGGCCAGCGCGCGCTGGTCGGCAAGGTCGCGATGGACCATCCGGACAATTGCCCGGCCTTCTACCGCGACGCCGACGCCGACGCCGCCATCGAGGGAACGCGCGCGCTGATCCGGGAGGTCGGCAGGCTGGAGGGCAATGACGGGCTGGTGCATGCCGTCGCGACGCCGCGCTTCATTCCGGCCTGCACCGATGCACTGCTCGAAGGGCTCGGCGCGCTGGTCGGCGAATGCGGCTGCCATGTCCAGACCCACTGCTCGGAAAGCGACTGGGCGCATGGCTACGTCCTCGCCCGCCACGGCCGCACCGACGCCGAGATGCTGGATCGCTTTGGCCTGCTGACGCGGCGGACGGTGCTGGCGCATTCGAACTTCCTGACGCCGCAGGACATGAACCGCGTCGCCGCGCGCGGCGCAGCGGTCGCGCATTGCCCGCTCTCCAACGCCTATTTCGCCAATTCCGTCTTCCCGCTCCGGGCAGCGCTGGCGCGGGGCGTCCGGGTCGGGCTCGGCACCGACATTTCCGGCGGGCCCATCTCGTCCATGCTGGACGCCCAGCGGATGGCGATCACCGCCTCGCGCATGCTGGAAACCGGCGTCGACCCGGACGTACCGGCCGAGCGGCGCGGCCGGCCCGGCTCGCGGATCGATGTTCCGCTCGCCTTTCACCTCGCCACCGCCGGCGGTGCCGATGCGCTGGACCTGCCGGTCGGGAGCTTCGCGGCGGGCAGGCAATTCGACGCGATCCTCGTCGATCCCGACGCGCCCGGCTCGACGCTTCGGCTGTTCGACGATGTCGACGGCGAGGAGGACTATCTCGAAAAGATCGTCCACACCGCGACGCGGGCCAATCTTGCGACGGTCTGGGTCGCAGGACGGCCGGTCGCCGGGGCGGCCTCAGGCGGCTAGGGGAACGCGGACCTCCTGCAGCAAGCCGCCGCCGCGCGCATTCGAGACGACGATCGAGCCGCCATTGCGCTCGATGATCTCCTTGGCGATCGCGAGTCCCAGCCCGGCGCCGGGCACCGCCTGACGGCGCGAGGGATCGACCCGGAAGAAGGGCTCGAAGACGCAGGAAATCAGGTATTCCGGGATGCCCGGCCCCTGATCGCGCACCGTGACCACGGCGAAGCCGCCGGCGACCTCGGACGAGACCGTGCCGCCGCCGCCATGGGTCGCGGCATTGATGAACAGGTTGCGCAGCGCCCGCGTCAGCGCCAGCCGCGCGACGGCGACCTCGGCCGGCGCGATCGCGCCGGTGGTGAGCTTCATGCCCTGCGCGGCGAGTTCGCCGGTCACCTCGCGCAGCAGCCCGCCCAGTTCCACCCGCTCGCGCTCGGCCGGCGTCGCCTCTTCGCGCACGAGACGGATGGCGCTGTCCGCGATGCGGTCGAGCTCCTCCAGGTCACGCAGCCAGAGCGCGCGATCGTCCTCGTCGGCGACGAACTCGGCGCGCAGGCGCATGCGGGTCATCGGGGTGCGCAGGTCATGGCCGGCGGCCGCGACGAGGCGCATGCGGCTCTCCATGGACGTCTTGAGGCGTGCCGAAAGGCGGTTAAGCGCCTTGGCGGTGGCCTTGAACTCGCCCGTGCCGATCTCGGGCAGCACGGGAAGCGTGCCGTCCGGCCCCACCTGCGCGATCGCGCCCTCGATCAGTTGCAGCGGGCGGGTCAGGCGGTTGGAGATGACGATGGCGATGCCGGCGGCGCCGAGAATGATGGCCGACATCCAGCCGAGCAGGATGAACCAGCCGGCACGGGCGGGCGGGGGCCTCGCGGACAGCGGCATCGCGATCCACCAGCCCTGGCTGACGATCGGCACCGAGACCATCATCGGCGCATCGGGGACCGGCTGGCTGACGAGCACGGGACGCGGCTGGCCGATACGGGCGAGCTCGGAGCGCAGCACGTCGGTCAGGCGCTGGTCGACCGGCCCGTGTGCCGGCTCGGTCAGCAACTGCATGCCGCGCAGGCTGTTCTTGACCGAATCGGGCTCGAAATCGTCCGGAAGCTGCTCGGCGAGGCGCGCGATGAGATCGACCTGCAACGCCGCATCCTGAACCATGCGCTCGGGACCGGGGCGGCCGATGACGAGAATCGCGACGAAGGTGGCGAGGCCCACCACCGCGACGATGGCGCAGATCACCAGCACCGCGATGCGCAGGCGCAGCGTGTTCACCGTGGGGCCTCGATCGCTTCCACGCGCGTCGAGAGCTGGTAGCCGCCGTTGCGCACCGTCTTGAAGATCTGGAAGGAGCCGCCGTCGCCGAGCTTGCGCCGCAGCCGGCTCATCAGCACGTCGATCGAGCGGTCGAGCGGGTCGGCCTCGCGGCCCTGAGTCAGGTCCAGCAACTGATCGCGCGACAGGACGCGGCCGGGCCGGTCGAGGAAGACGCGCAGGAGGTCGAACTCGGCCCCAGTCAGCACGACGTCCTGCCCGTCGGGATCAATCACCGAGCGGCTGGTCGGCGAGGCGACGAAGCCCGCGAACTTGTAGGCATCGACGGCCGGGGGCTCGGCGACGTCCGAGACGCGGCGAAGAACCGCGCGGATGCGCGCCAGCAGTTCGCGCGGATTGAACGGCTTGCCGACATAGTCGTCGGCGCCGATCTCGAGGCCGATGATGCGGTCGACATCCTCCTTCAGCGCCGTCAGCAGGATGACCGGGATATGCGGCCGCCGGTCGCGCAGCTGCCGGCAGATGTCGAGGCCGGAGCCGTCGGGGAGCATCACGTCGAGCACGACGAGATCGATCTGCTGCGTCGTGAGCTTCTCCTCGAGCTCCCGGCGGTCCGCGGCCAGCGTGACGCGCAGGCCCTGCTGGTCGAGATAGCGGCCGAGCAGCTTGCGGATTTCGAGGTCGTCATCGACGACGAGGACGTGAGGCGTGATCTGCATCAGGGAACTTCATAGCGCGAACGGGGTTGCCGATGCGAGGCATAGCGCCTCGAAAGATCCAATAGCGGATGCATTGGTAACCAATCCTGTCAGCGCCCGCGCCAGCAATCTTCCGCAACAACAATCACCCGGGCGGCAAGGCTTCGTCATGCCTGGACGATGTCTCGACAAGACTCGTCGATAGCTTCGCCGCGCTGTGGAGCAGCCAAGGAGGTTGAACATGAAACGCCTGCCGGTAGCACTTGCGACCGCCCTGATCATGGGAACGCCCGCGCTCGCGGTGACGACCAGTCCCGCGCCCGACCGCGTCGCCGAGGCTCCCGCCAAGCCCGGCCCCGGCAAGGGAGCGGATATGCGCCCGGACGCGCGCCCGATGCCGCCGCGCGGCGGTCCCGGCATGTGGGGACCCGGACCGAGGGGCCAGGAATTCCGCATGCGGATCGCCGAGCGACTGTCCGCGGCCGAGACGCTGATCGGCATCCGCGCCGACCAGCTCGACGCGTGGCGCGCCTATACCAGCGCGCTGATCGACCTCTTCGCACCGCCCGCCCCGCCGCCTGCCCCGCCGATGGGCGGACCGCAGTCGGCCGGGCCTGATGGCGCCGCCGATCGCGCCTTCGCCCGCGAGGAGCGGATGGCGCAGCGCATCAAGGAGCGCGCCGCCAAGGCGGATGCGCTCGTGGCCGCCATCGCGGCGCTGAAGGCCAAGCTGACACCCGACCAGTTGCAGAAGCTCGGCTCGATCACGCTGATGCCCCGCCCGCCGATGCCCGGTTGGGGCGGACGCGGACCCGGCGGCCATGGACCGGAAGGACGTGGACCGGAAGGGCGTGGCCCCGAAGGACGTGGCCCCGGCGGTCATGGACCCGAGGGACGCGGTCCGGACTGGCGCGGCCCGATGCATCACGGCCCCGGCCCCGCCGAGCGCATGGGCGGGCCTGACGGTCGCGGCCCGATGGGCGGTCCCGGCGACGACGGCGCCGACATGATGCCGATGATGGAGCCCGACGACGCCCCGCCGGCCCCCGACCTTCCTGACGACGCCACTCCGCCGGAGTCCGCCCCACAGCCCGGCTGAGGCCCGTCAGGTCCGAGCGGCCCCCTCCTCCGGGAGGGGGCCGTTTCTTTTTCTAGAAGCCGAGATAGTCGCGCTTGCCGACGGGAACGCCCTTCATGCGCAGGATCCCGTAAGCGGTGGTGACATGGAAGAAGAAGTTCGGCAGCGCATGCTGAAGCGCATAGTCGCGGCCGACGAACGGCGTTTCGCCGGCGCGCGAGCGCAGCGTCACCTGTCGTTCCTCGCCACCCTCGAAGGCCGCCGGATCGACGCTGGCGAGATAGTCGACGGTGCGGCCGATGCGCGCCTGCAACTCCTCGAAACTCGTCTCCTCGTCCGGGAAGCTCGGCGCCGCAAGCCCCGTCAGCCGCGCGGCGCAGGCCTTGGCGGTGTCGCTCGCCCGCTGGACCTGGCCGGAGAGCGGCAGCATGTCGGGGGCAAGCCGCGCCTCGACATAGGTCGCGGGATCCACGCCTTCCGCGCTCGCATGGGCGAGTCCCTTGTCGAGGACTGCCGACAGCACGGTGAAGCCGCGGCGGAAGACGGGGATGGTGATGTCGTAGATCGAAAAGCTCATGCCGGGCTCCTTTGAGGCTGGCGGCTGCATCCGGTCCTGCTGACAAGACCGGCCAGCAGGGATATGGCATCGAGAGGCTCGATTCGCAGCGCTCCCGCTGCGCCGGAGCGACCCGACATGCAGGAGCCGATTGTGACTGGGGCTGGTCTTCGCTTCTTGGCGGGCGGACGCTGCAAGGGGACGGGCGACCGGGCGCGCGGGACATGAACGCCGCGCCCGTCTCGACCGGCCATCTGCCGCCGCCGGAGACCGTCGCCGCCGCGGTCGAGGAAGCGCATCGCCGCTATCGCGACGACCGCGCCGGCGACACGATCAAGATCTATCCGGCGCTGGCCGCGATGCCGCCCGATCTCTTCGGCCTGGCGATCGTCGGCGTCTCGGGACGGGTTCACGCGGCGGGCGACGCCGATCATCCGTTCTCGCTGATGAGCGTCTCCAAGCCCTTCGTCTTCGCGCTGCTCTCGGACGCCATCGGCGGCCAGGAAGCGCGGGAGGCGATCGGCGTCAACGCGACCGGCCTCCCCTTCAACGCGCTCGCGGCGATCGAGCAGGGGCGCGAGGGGCGGACCAATCCGATGGTGAATGCCGGCGCGATCGCGGCGACGAGCCTCGTCCCCGGCGGCGATGTCGAGGCCAAGTGGCGCTTCATCGAGGCCGGCATCAGGCGTTTCGCCGGCCGTGCGCTGGAGCGCGACGACGAGGTCTACCACTCGGCCAGCCTCACCAACACGCGCAACAAGGCCATCGGCCAGCTGCTCGCGACCTTCGGGCGCCTCGGCTGCGATCCGGTCGACGCGGTCGAGCTCTATACGCGGCAATGCTCGCTGAAGGTGACCGCGCGCGACCTCGCCGCCATGGGCGCCACGCTGGCCGGCGGCGGGGTGCAGCCGCTGACGGGCGAGAGCGTCGTCAGCCCCGAAAGCGCGCGGCATGCGCTGGCCGTGATGACGACGGCCGGGCTCTACGAAACCTCCGGAGACTGGCTGTTCGATGTCGGCCTGCCGGGCAAGAGCGGCATCTCCGGAGGCATCGTCACCGTCGCGCCCGGCAAGGGTGCGCTCGGCAGCTTCGCGCCGCGGCTCGATGGGGCCGGCAACAGCGTCAAGGGCCAGGCCGCGGCCCGCCATCTCGCCGAGGCGCTCGGGCTCGACCTGTTCGCCTCGGCACCGGCGGCGACCGAAAGCATGCGAGGGAAGCGATGACGACGTCGATCCTGGTTCCCGGCCTCCTGACCTTCACCATCGCCATCGTGGTGTTCTTTGCCGGATCCGGCCTCAACCGGCTGGTCCCGCAGTTGCAGCGCTGGAACATTCCCGAGGCGGTGACGGGCGGGCTGATCGCGGCGCTGGCGACGCTCGCCGCCTACCGGCTCTTCGGCATCGAGCTGTCCTTCACCCTCGCCGCGCGCGACATGCTGCTGCTCTATTTCTTCACCGGCATCGGGCTCAACGCCAAGCTCGCCGATCTCGTCGCCGGCGGCCGGCCGCTCGTCGTTCTGCTGGCGCTGACGCTCGTCTATCTCGTGATCCAGAACATCATCGCCGTCGGCGGCGCTGGCCTGCTCGGCCTGCCCGAGGGCATCGCCCCGTTTGTCGGCTCGGCCTCCCTCATCGGCGGTCATGGCACGACGATCGCCTGGGCGCCGGTGATCAACGCCCGTTTCGGACTGACCAACACGCTCGAGATCGGCATTGCCACGGCGACGCTCGGCCTCGTCGTCGCGAGCCTCGTCGGCGGGCCGATCGCCAGCCTGCTGATCCGGCGCCACGGTCTCTCCGGCCCGGCCGGCGGCGAGACGCCGATGGTCGGCCTGCCCGCCGAAGCGCCGCCCGGCCAGGACGAGATCAGCCATGTCAGCCTGCTGCGCACCATCCTCGTCATCAATGTCGTGATCCTCGTCGCCTATGCGCTCGAGGATGTCGTCGAGGCGACCGGTATCAAGCTGCCGATGTTCGTCGTCTGCCTGCTGGTTGCGATCGTCGCCACCAATCTCGTGCCGCGGCTCGCGCCGCGCCTCGTCTGGCCGTCGCGGAGCCGCGCCCTGGCGCTCATCTCCGACCTCGCGCTGAACGTGTTCCTGGCGATGTCGCTCATGAGCATGCAGCTCTGGACGATCGGCGAGCTCGGCCCGGCGCTGGTGGTGATCCTGTCGGCGCAGACCATCGCCGCCGTCGCCTACATCATCTTCGTCGTCTTCCCGATGATGGGCCGCGACTATCTCGCCGCCGTCATCTCCTCGGGATTCACCGGCATCAGCCTCGGCGCCACGCCGACGGCGATCGCTAACATGACGGCCGTCACCAAGCTGCACGGCGCGGCTGCCCGCGCCTTCATCATCCTGCCGCTCGTCTCCGCCTTCTTCATCGACATCGCCAACGCCTTCGCCATCGGCTTCATGGCGCGCTAGCGATCCGGTCCGGACGCGGCCTCAGTAATCCCACTGGGCGCCGATGCCGAGTTCGCCGGAGCCGTCGCCGCCCGCGGCGCCCTGAAGGCGGATGTTGCGCGTCACGTCGACATCCACCGTCACCTTGCCGGAATTCGCCGACGGACCCTGCCGCGCGCCGACATAGACACGGTCGTTGAGGCGCTTGCCGATGCCCACCTGGCCGGTCGTGTCGACGTCGAAGGAATCGACGCCGAGCGAGCGGCGGACCTGATCGAGCACGCCGGGACCGCCACCGGAGAATGTGGCGACCGCCTGCGCGACCTGCAGCGCCTGGCTGGCGTTCAGCGTCGAGATCGAACGGCCGAAGAGGATGCGCGCCAGGACCTCGTCCTGGGCCAGAGCCGGCGACGAGGTGAAGGTGACCACGGGCGCCGAGGCGCGGCCCGAGACGATGATCGAGGCGGTCACGTCGCTGGTGGTGGTCGAGGCGGTGAAATCGAGCGCCGGATCGGTGTTGCCTTCGAACGTGACACGGCCTTCCGTGAAGTCGAGCCGGCGGCCGAGCAGATCGAAGCGGCCGCGGCGCAGCTCGAAGCCGCCGAGCGTCACCATGTTGGCCGTCGTGCCACGCAGCGTCAGGTCGCCGCCGAACTCGGCGTCGATGCCCATGCCGCGCACGAAGACGGCGTTGCGCGCGGCGATGGTGAGATCGAGATCGGCAGCGAAGGCCGGCGGCTGCGCCTCGCGGCGCGACGTCGCCGCCGCGCGCTGCTTGGACTGCGCGCGCAGGCCCTGCTGCGAAGGAGAGCTCTTGCCGCCGGTATTGATGTGGCGCACCTGCAAGGGGTCGAGCCCGCCCGGCAGCTTGTCGGCGATGTTGATGTCGAGCCGCAGCACGTCGAGCTTGCCGGTGATGCGCGGTCGCGTCGCCACCGGCCCCTCCACCTGGAGCTGGCCGCTGGTCACGAGGTTGATCAGGTCGCTCGAGAGGATGTTGGCGCGGTTGAAGGTGAGGCGGATATCGGCCGGGAAGCCGCGCGCGGGATCGAGCCCGATATTGCCGCTGCCCGTCACGCTGCCACCGCGCGGCGTCGCCGCGGTCAGCTGGCTGACGACGATGCTGGAATTGGAGCCGGTGAGCACGGCCTGGATATTGGTCAGCGTCAGCCCGTTCACCGAATCCGTGTAGCTGGCGCCGGCGACGCGGATCGTACCGCTGGCGGCGGGCGCCGCCGATGTGCCGCGCACCGTCATGTCGATCGTGGCGCGGCCGCGCAGCGTCGAGCCCTGATCGGCGAGGAAGGTGTTGGCGATGCCGAGGTCGATGCCGCCGGCGATCCTGAGATCGAGCTGGCCGGCGGCGATCGGCGCCGAGCCGCGCACCGTTAGGCCCGAGACGGACGGGGCGTTGACGGTCGCGTCCACCGTGACGCGGCCGCCGCCGAGCGTGCCGCGCGCCGCGATGTCGAACGGGCCGATGCCCTTGGCGGCGAGTTCAGCCGTGGAGAGCCGCGCGACGCGGATGTCGTAATTGCCGGCCGGCGCAGTCGCGGAGCCGGTGATGCGGGCATTGCCGGTGAGCGTGCCGCGCGGATCGAGGTCCGGAGCGACGAGCGCGGCGACGGCGAGCGGCAGGTTGCGGATGTCGGCGGTGAGATCCATCGTGCTGCCGACACGGCCGGCAATGGTCGCGCCGCCGCCGCCCGTCGCCAGCTGGAGGCGGTCGATGGCGACGCCGCCCTGTTGCAGCGTGATCGTCGCCGGCTGCGACAGCGTCACGACCGAGGGTCCGCGGGCGAGGCGAAACTGGTCGAGGCGGATTCGCGTCGCGGCGCCGGCCGGCTGGATGTTGGCGCGGGCGGTGAGCGAGGCGCCGAGCACGGCGGTCTCGAGCGACACGTCGGTGGCGCTGCCGCGGCTCTGCGCGGTGAGCGTCGCGCGGTCGATCCGCTGCGCGCCGGCGTCGAGCCCGGCAAGCGTCGCCCGTCCGTCGAGCACCGGCGTGCCGGTCGGATCGACGACCGTGAGATCGACATCGGCGCTCTGGAGCCGGTTGCCGGCGAAGCGGACATTCTGCGCCCGGCCCTTGACCGCTGCGCGCTGTGCCCCGCCCGCGCGATCGAGAACCACGGTCGCATCGAGCCTGCCGCCGATCTCGGTCAGGATGAGCGGCGCGAGATCGGTGAGATCGGCAGCCGCCACGACGAGACGGCCATCGACGATGTTGTCGTTCGCGAGCGCCGCCGCGCCGGTGACGCGGACGCTGCCGACCGAGAGGTCGAGATCGTCGATCCGCCGGCTGTCGGTCTCGGTGGTGAAACGGGCGCTGCCCCTGGCCGGCCGGTCCGCCACCATGCCGGCCAGCGTGACGCTGCCGCCCGGCCGTCCCGTCAGATCAGCGAGGTCGACCGTCACGGCAAGATCGCGCACCGGCTTGCCCATCGCCTCGGCCGAGGCGACGTCGAACCGTCCCTTGAGCCCCAGCGCATCGAGGCCGCCGGTGAAGCGGAGCTCGGCTTTCGCGCCGCCCTTCACGCGCGGATCGAGCCGGCCGAGATCGGCCAGCGCCAGCCTGGCGGTGAGATCGGCCGTCGCCTGCGCGATGCCGCCATCAACGGTCAGGTCGAGGCCGTTCGCGGCGACGGTGAAGTCGCGCACCGCGATCGTGCCGTCGGAGGCGCGGGCGAGCGCGCCCTTGAACCTGGTTTCGCCGGAGAGGAAGCCGTCGACGCGATCGATGCCGAGCGCGACGTCCTTCGCCGTGCCGTCGATGTCGAGCGCGATGGACGAGAAGGCGGTTCCGGTGTCGATCGTGCCGCCCAGCGCGACCGAGCCGCGCAGCGGGCGATTGGTGAGGGAGGAGAAGGCGGCGAGATCGAGCCGCGGCAGCTTGATGACGCCCTTCACGGCATCCGTGCCGGCGGAGCCGACGAAGGAGAATTCGAGCGGCGTCAGCTTGACCGAGGCCGCGGTCAGCGTCTGGCCGATCGGCGAGATGCTCGCCGAGGCGGTGAAGCTCGCACTGGTGCCGAGCGCGGCGGCGACGCTCGGCTGATCGGAGCTGAGGCCGGTGGCGGTGCCGTCGATGGTGACGCCGAGAAGGTCGCCGTCCGGCGTTCCCTTGGCGGTGAGGTCGAGCTTGCCGACGCCGTAGCCGCGGCCGGTCAGGCCCTCGGCGCTCAGCGTCGCGTCGATGGCGGGAAGCCGCAGCGGGCCGGCGAGATGTGCATTGAGCCGCCATCCGGTCCAGCCGATGCCGGGCGCGAGGGTCGCGAAATGTTCGGCCGCGCCGCCGACGACGTCGAAGGTTACGACCGCCGTACCCGCCGCCGGATCGACGGTGCCAAGCAGGGCGACGCCGAAGCCGGCCGCCGAAAGGTTGAGGCCCTCGATATTGATGCGGCCCTCGGCGTCATAGATCGCCGAGCCGATGAGGTCGGTATGGCCGGCGAAGAGCGGGCTGACGGTCGCAGGGACCAGACCCTGCACGGTGCCGCCGAGATCGAGCGAGATGCGGCGGCCGCCGTCGGCGCTCTTGACCGCGCCGGTGCCGGAAAGCTGGCCCGACGGGCCGGCGTCGAGCGCCAGCGTCCCCTGCCAGTCGTCGAGCGGCGCGCTGCCCTTGATGGTGAGCGACAGCGCCGGCAGACCTTCGATGCGGGCGAGGCGCGCGACGAGCCCGCCGGCCGGCTCGGAGGCGGTGACGTCGAGGTCGAGGCGATCGGAAGGCTCGCCCGGCACATAGCGGGCGCTGCCCCTGACCGTTCCGGGGGCATCGATGCGGCTGACGGCGAAGTCGAGATCGAGCCCTTCGGCCGGATCGACCAGCCGCGCCGAGGCCTTGACGGAGAGTTCCGCCGCGAGACCGGCCACCGGTTTGCCGAGGACGACGGAGCGGATGTCGAGATCGCCGAGCACCAGCCGCAGCATGGGGATCGACGACGAAGAGGCGGGCGCCGCCGGCTCGCTCGGCGGCAGCACCGGCCGGCGATCCATCGCCACGCGGTCCGCCGCCACGCGGCTGACATCGATCCGGCCGGAGAGCAGCGCCAGCGGGTTCCAGGCGAGCGAAAGGTCGTCGACGGTCGCGAAGGGGCCCTCGGCATCGGCGACGACGATCCGGCCGACGCCGAGATCGGACGGGACGAAGCCGGTGATGCCCTCGACGGTCACCGTGAGTCCGTTGCGGCTGGCGAGGCTGCTCGCGAGGTCGGCGAGCATGCGCTTGCCGGTCTCGGTCTGGATGAAGGCGAAGGCGCCGACCGCCGCCACGACCAGGAGCAGGACGAGGCCGGCGAGAATGCCGGCGATGATGCGCGCGGCCCGCATCAGAACGCCTGCCCGAGGCTGAGATAGACGCCGTAGCCGGCCTGGTCCTCGCCCTCGTTGGCGACCGGCACGGCGACGTCGAGGCGCACGGGTCCGATGGCGGTGTAGTAGCGCAGGCCGAGACCGACGCCGACGCCGATATCGCTGAATTCCGGCGTGCTGCCGGCCGATGCCGCACCGGCATCGACGAAGGACACCAGGCCGATCGTGTCCGTGACCTTGATGCGCGCCTCGGCCGAGGCGGCCACATAGGACAGGCCGCCGACGATGTCGCCCTGCTCGTTGCGCGGGCTCTGCGACTGGTAATTGAAGCCGCGCAGCGTTCCGCCGCCGCCGACATAAAAGCGCCGCTGCGGCGGCACGTCGAAGAGGCCGGCCCCGATGATCGACCCGGCGGCGATGCGGGCGGCGATGATGTAGCGGTCGTCCTGGTCGAGCGACTTGTAGCCCGACAACTGGCCCTTGACCATCACCGGGCCGGCGCCGGCTTCGCCGAGATAGAGGAAGGGCTCGGCGGTTCCGGTCGCACGGATGCCCTTCGTGGGATCGAGCGCATTGTCGGTCGTGTCATAGGTCACGGACAGCGGGACACCGGCGATGTTGTAGTCGTTGGTACCGTAACTGTCCTGAACGTTCGAGGCCTCGAGATCGATCCCGCCCTCGAACTGGAGCTGGTCGCTGACGGTGCGGCGGACGGTGGCCTGGAACGTCACCGCCTCGCGGATATAGGCATCCGTCACCTCGCGCAGCACCGCTGCCTGCATGACGAGATCGTCGGCGGTCGTCAGGATGCCGGGCTTGGTAAAGGTGCCGGTGAAGCGGTAGCCGAACGGGTTCGCGTCCGGAACGGCGTCCGGCACATTGCCGTACCACGAGACCTGGCCGTCGAGGCGCAGCGTCTCGGCGCCGCCGAACAGGTTGCGGTGGCCCCAGTAGCCATTGATCGAGGCACCGTCGGTGGTCGAATATTTGGCTCCGAAACCGATATAGCGTGGCTTGCGCTCGGTCACCTCGATATCGATGGGCACGCGGCCCGACGCATCGGCCGTGTCGCCCTCGATGATGCGCACGCCGGAAATCGCGTCATATTTCAGGAGCGAACGGCGGGTGTCGGCGAGGCGCTTCTGCGAGAACATCTCGCCGGGGATGATATAGCGGGCGGCGCGCTTCTCGACGAAGCCCGGCTTCAGCCGCTCGGTTCCGGAGACCGTGACCGGACCGAAGGTGACGGGATTCCCGGTCGCGACATAGAAATCGACATCGACGACGCGCCGGGCATGATCGGCAACCACGTCCTTGTCGACGATCTTCGCGAAGGCATAGCCACGGTCGCGATAGAAGCTGGTGATGCGGCTCTCGGCGGCGAGAATCGCGCTCGACTGCGCCGTGCGGCCCTCGATGATGCCAAGGCTGCGGAGCGGCGGGACGTCGGCGATCGGCTTGCCGCTGCCGGCATCGAGCAGGCGGACCTCGCCGAAGGTGAAGATCGGGCCGGGGGTCACAGTGACGGTGACCGGCACCGGGCCGGCGGCGCGGGCCGCCTCGATCGCCGCGAGCGCGCCGTCGCTGTTCGCCGGCACGCCCGCGACGGTGATGGCGATCTGCCCGGCGTAATAGCCCTCGGAATACAGCGCGGCGGTGATGAGATCGAAGTCGGAGCGGGCCCGGCGCAGCAGCCCGGCGGCGCCCGAGGGCGGCGAGCGGCGCATCTGCTGGAGGTTGGAGGCCGAACGGATCGCGCCGCGCAGCGAGCGGCCGGCATCGATGACATCGACGGTCACGGTATAGGGAACGGCGTCGACCACCGGCTCGCGATCGACCTTCTGGCCGAACAGGCCGCGGATCCGGTCGACGAAGCTCGGCGAATCCTGGGCGACGGCGGCGCCGGACCCGACCGCGACCAGAAGGGCCGCGAGCATGACCGCCCGTCCGCCGCGCGGTCGACGCTGTCTGCCAGTCCCTCTCAGCGTCGAGTCCGTCAAGAGAACGCCTTACCTGTCCGCGCGCAATACAAAGCCGCCGGCCGGCATCGCTGCCTGACCGTTCTATGCGTGATCGCGGTTAATGTCGGGTATAGCAACAGCAACAGATCCTCGCCGATCGACTTTGCTTTTCCCCGCGATCTGCTCCGCCGGGCTGGCAAGTTATCGCGAAGCGGCGCCGGGCGCGACCTTCATCATCCTTTTGGTGGTGTCGGAAGGCTCCTGTGGCCGTCCGGCAACGGCGGCGAATGTCTCCTCAACGCGCCGGATGCCGCCGCGACAGGGTGAGCAGGACGAAGCCGATGACGGGGACGAGAATATCGGTCCAGAAGATGATGCCGGCGTTTCCGGGCGCGAAATTCCCGGCCGTGACCATCTGGTAGACATGGCCGCCGGCGGCCCCGAGCAGGAAGGCCGAGGTGCCGAGCACGGCGGCGAGGCGCATGTCGAAGCCGCGGAAGGCCGCCAGGAACCCGACGAGTGAAAAGCCGAGGCTCGCGGTTCCGACCTCGAACTGGAACGGGCTGTCGGCCCAGCCGATGAACGAGGCCGCGATCGCACCGAAGAAGCAGTGCATCACGAAATTGTAGAGAAAGGTCACGCCCACCGCGAAGAAGCAGTAGCAGGCGAGAAGCGTCTCGACGACGAAGCCGGGCGGACGCGGCCGCCGCGCGCGGGCGATGACGACGAGCGCCACCACGAGGCCGAGCACCAGGAAGCTCAGCGTGAAATTGGACAGCACGAAGGCGATCACCGCCCCGATGGCCGACGACATGGGAACCCTCCCCGCTCCTCAGGCCGGACGAGGGTCCCCGAACCATCGTTCTCCGGTTTCGGGGATCATCCGGCGGCGCGCGCGATCCGGCAAGTGTGGTCGAGCAGTTTCTCGCCCATGGTGCGGCCGCCGTCTTCGGTGTCCGCGGCGATGAGCGCGAATGCGGGCCGCCCGTTTGCGCGCGAGATTGGCGCGACGACGAGCGTCATGTCCGCCATGTGCCGCGCGGCGCCCGGAATGCCGTTCGCCACCAGGCGGAACGGATTTTTCGCCACGAGGTCGCCTTCGCCGATGATGCGCGCAAGGTACCGGCCTCCGGCGAGCGGAACGGGAAAACGCGTCCACGTGGTGCCCAGCCGTCCGCGATAGCGGTCGAGCGCCGCGATGACGCTCGGCTGGAGGCAGTCGACATGGATGTGCAGCCGGTCCTGGCTGCGGGTCGGGCGCGAATTCACGGCCATGCCGATCGCGTTCGGGCCGGGGTCGCGCGGCAGCGCCGCAAGCACATAGCTCCTCGCCGCCCACGCCTCCGCGAGATAATCCGGCGCATCGGGCGCGACGAGGACAGGGCTTTCGATACCGGTTACCGGAACGGTCGGGACCAGCAGCACCTCGCTTTTCGCCAGCGGCGGGCGGATGACGGCGGTGTGGTCGCCCGTCGAGACCGACAGGCACGGAAACGGCGTGTGCAGCGTCTTCATCGCCACCGCGCAGCTTCGGACGGCCGTCGCCAGCGCGCTCCGGTCATGCGCCTCGATCGGCTCGATCGCGCCGAATACGGCGGCCGTGGCCGCCAGAGCCGCGATCAGCGCCAGCAGCGCCCGCCGGGCCCGGATCGGCTGGCGAGAGAGTGCGGCGGCAAGGGCGTGAGGCATGGTTCATCGGCCTGTCAACTGCACGGCCGATGATCGAGCCGGCGGCAAAGCGTGCTCTGGCATGCCGATTGCTCCGAATTGTGGCGGAACCGGCGGCAGCGCAGACCGATCCTGCGCATTCCGTGCGGAATCGCAATCTCCTGCCGCGGGACTGACGCCGCGGCCCCTCCTCGTGACGCGCACGCAGCGGACCCTCATGATCGCCACCAACGACTTCGACCTGATCGTCATCGGCAGCGGCCCCTCCGGGCGCCGCGCCGCGGTACAGGCGGCCAAGATCGGCAAGACCGCGCTCGTCGTCGAGAAGGGGCGGCGCGTCGGCGGCGTATCGGTCCATACCGGGACGATCCCCTCGAAGACGCTGCGCGAGACGGTGCTCAACCTCTCGGGCTGGCGCGAGCGCGGCTTCTATGGCCGCTCCTACCGCGTGAAGCAGGACATCAGCGCCGCCGACCTCATGGCGCGGTTGCACAAGACGCTCGACCACGAGGTCGAGGTGCTCGAGCACCAGTTCAACCGCAACGGCGTCTGGACCGCGAACGGCGCCGGGCGCTTTGTCTCGGCGCATGAGGTGGAGGTCACGAGCGAGAATGGCGAGGTCCGCGTCTACCGGGCCGGCCATGTGCTGATCGCCTGCGGCACGCGTCCGTTCCGCCCGGACTATGTTCCCTTCAACGGGGTCAATGTCTTCGACAGCGACGAGATCATCGAACTGCCGAAGCTGCCGCGCAGCCTCGCGGTCGTCGGCGCGGGGGTCATCGGCGTCGAATATGCGACCATCTTCAGCGCGCTCGACGTCGCCGTGACGCTGATCGAGCCAAGGAGCAGCTTTCTCGATTTCATCGACAAGGAGCTGATCGAGGAGTTCATGCACGAGCTGCGCGACCGCAATGTCGCCCTGCGGCTCGGCGCCGGCGTCCAGTCGATCAAGGTCAGCGACACCGGCAAGACGGTGACGCAGCTCTCCGATGGCCGTGTGGTCACCGCCGACATGCTGCTCTTCGCCGCCGGACGCGTCGGCGCGACGGATACGCTCAACCTCGAAGCCGTCGGCATCCAGACGGATCACCGCGGCCGGATCGTCGTCGAGCCGGCTACGATGCAGACATCCGTGCCGCATATCTATGCAGCCGGCGATGTGATCGGCTTTCCGAGCCTCGCCTCGACCTCGATGGAACAGGGGCGCGTCGCGGCCTGCCACGCCTTCGGCCTGCAGCCGCCGCCGCCGCCCGAGTTCTTCCCCTACGGCATCTATTCCGTGCCGGAGATCTCGACGGTCGGCATGACGGAAGAGGAAGTCCGCAAGCGCGAGATCCCGTACGAATGCGGCATCGCGCGCTTCCGCGAGACCTCGCGCGGCCACATCATGGGCCTCAACTCCGGCATGATGAAGATGATCTTCTCGACCAAGAGCCGGCGGCTGCTCGGCGTGCATATCGTCGGCGAGGGTGCGACCGAGCTGATCCACATCGGCCAGGCGGTGCTCAACCTCAAAGGGACGATCGACTATTTCATCGAGAACACCTTCAACTACCCGACCCTCGCCGAGGCCTACAAGATCGCCGGCCTCGACGCCTGGAACCGCATGCAGCGGTGAGGCTCAAAGACCCCCTGCCTTGCGCAAAGCCGCGTTGATCCGGCTTTGCCAGCCCGGGCCGGAGGCCTTGAAAGCGTCGATCACGTCCTGGTCGAGGCGAAGCGTGATCTGCTTCTTCGGGACCGCCGCCCGCGGGCGGCCGCGGGTCCGTTCGATGCTCTCCACCAGTTTGGGAAAGGCCTCGGCGAATGGCCGAGCCTTCGCGAAGTCGGCCTCCGTCCATTCCGGATTGTCGGAGACGTCGTCCCAGTCCTGCTTGCCGTAGCCGCGTCCCGGCTTGAATTCCTTTGGGTCCGTCATCGCAGCAGTTCCCTCTCCTTCTGGCTGGCGGGACGCGCGCTGATGATCGATATCGCTTCGGCACCCAGTTCGGCAAAGACGACGACCAGCGCGCCGTCCGCCCGGCGCCCGATGGCCATCATTCCACCGAGCTTCGCAGGGACCACCATCGCATGCAGGAAGAACTCCGGCGCGATGTCGGCGAAGTCGATCCCGTGCTTGTCGATATTCGCCAGGCGCTTGCGCTCGTCCCACAGGATGACCATGCCGATTTAATGTAGTTACAATAAATCGGCAGTCAAGCCCTCACCCCGCCTGACCGGCCGTGACGATCGGGGCCAGGGCGTCCAGTTCGGCGTCGTCGAACAGGCGCGAGCGGGTGAGAAAGCGCAGCTCGCGGCCATTCTCAAGCGAGAACATGCCGCCGCGGCCCGGCACGACGTCGATGATGATCTGGGTGTGCTGCCAGTAGGCGAACTGGGAGGCCGACATGAAGAACGGCACGCCGTCGATCTCGCCGAGCCGAATATCGCTGTCGCCGACGATGTAGTCCCCTTTCGGGTAGCACATCGGCGAAGACCCGTCGCAGCAGCCGCCGGACTGGTGGAACAGGATGTCGCCGTAGTCCTGCCGCAGCGTGCGGAGGAGGGAGATGGCGGCAGGGGTCGCGGTGACGCGGGGAATGGTCGTGGCCAATCGTCCCTCCTGTCCCAGAGTCCGTGGATGCGCGGCGGGTGGATATCCGGCCCGGCGATCCGCAAGGGGCTGGAATGCCCCGGTCCATGCGGGCGGACACAGGCGCCCGCCCGGATCGAAGGTCAGGCGGGGTGTACCCGCCTCCCTACTTCGATCAGAAGAAGCCGAGCTTCTTCGGATTGTAGCTGACGAGCAGGTTCTTGGTCTGCTGGTAGTGGTCCAGCATGGCCTTGTGGTTCTCGCGGCCGATGCCCGACTGCTTGTAGCCGCCGAAGGCCGCATGGGCCGGATAGGCGTGGTAGCAGTTGGTCCAGACGCGGCCGGCCTCGATGCCGCGGCCGAAGCGATAGGCGCGGTTCATGTCGCGCGTCCACACGCCGGCGCCGAGGCCGTAGAGCGTGTCGTTGGCGATCGCGAGCGCCTCTTCCTCGGTCTTGAAGGTGGTGACCGAGACCACCGGGCCGAAGATCTCCTCCTGGAAGATCCGCATGCGGTTGTGGCCCTTGAAGACGGTCGGCTGGACATAGTAGCCGCCGGCGAGTTCGCCCTCGAGCATCGCCCGCTCGCCGCCGATCACCAGTTCGGCGCCTTCCTGCTTGCCGATGTCGATATAGGAGAGGATCTTCTCCAGCTGCTCGCCCGAGGCCTGGGCGCCGAGCATCGTCGAGGGATCGAGCGGGCTCGCCTGCTTGATGGCGCGGATGCGCGGCAGCGCGCGCTCCATGAAGCGGTCGTAAATGTCTTCCTGGATCAGCGCGCGGCTCGGGCAGGTGCAGACCTCGCCCTGGTTGAAGGCGAACAGCACGAAGCCCTCGATCGCCTTGTCGAAGAAGTCGTCGTCGGCCGCCGCCACATCCGAGAAGAAGATGTTGGGCGACTTGCCGCCGAGCTCCAGCGTCACGGGGATCAGGTTCTGGCTGGCATACTGCATGATGAGCCGGCCCGTCGTCGTCTCGCCGGTGAAGGCGATCTTGGCGATGCGGTTCGACGAGGCGAGCGGCTTGCCGGCCTCGAGGCCGAAGCCGTTGACGACGTTGAGCACGCCCGGCGGCAGCAGGTCGGCGATCAGCTCGACGAGGACGAGGATGGATGCCGGCGTCTGCTCGGCCGGCTTCAGGACGACGCAGTTGCCGGCCGCGAGCGCGGGGGCGAGCTTCCAGACCGCCATCAGCAGCGGGAAGTTCCACGGAATGATCTGGCCGACGACGCCGAGCGGCTCATGGAAGTGATAGGCGACCGTGTCGTGATCGAGCTCGGAGAGCGAGCCCTCCTGCGCGCGGATCGCGCCGGCGAAGTAGCGGAAATGGTCGACGGCGAGCGGCACGTCGGCCGCCGTGGTCTCGCGGATCGGCTTGCCGTTGTCCCAGGTCTCGGCGAGCGCGAGCAGGTCGAGATTCTGCTCGATGCGGTCGGCGATCTGGTTGAGGATCAGCGCCCGCGCGGCAACGGAGGTGCGGCCCCAGGCCGTCTTCGCGGCATGGGCGGCGTCGAGGGCCAGCTCCACGTCCTCCTTCTGCGAGCGCGGTACCTCGGTGATCTTGCGACCATTGATCGGCGAGGTGTTGTCGAAATAGCGCCCGCCGAGCGGAGCGACCCACTGGCCGCCGATGAAATTCTCGTAGCGCGGCTTGAACGGCGCAGCGGATGCCTGGCCGAGGAATTCGGGCTTGTTCATGGTTTCCTCCCATGCTGAACACGCCCATCCCGATTGCAGCGGCCATGCCAGCAGGCTCCTCGGGCAAGATTATTCGGTGCTGCACAGCGGTAAGTGATTGATGAACATCAAGACGGCGAAGGATATCGCGCCGTAGCAATCGGTCGCTGTGGACGAGAAGCGCAAATCGGTGCAACAGTCTCGGCAAGGACTGGGGCAGCACGCGACATGTGTTGCAGGATGCCACAGCCGGGAGGACACGATCATGGCGACGGTCGCAACGGCGGATACTGTCCAGGCCGCGCGCAGGCGCTTTTTCGTCGAGGGCGCGTCACCGGAAGGACTGGTGGCGGCGCCCATCCTGCGCTCGTGGCAGCGCTGCTCCTCGCACGGTCTCGATGTCGGCGAACGGCCGAGGGTCGAGCCGATGAGCCTCACGGCGCTGCGCGAGGAACAGGAACGCTACGAGATCCTGCGCCGGATCACGCGGCCCGAGATGACGGCGCTGCGTCAGGAGGCCCGCCTCACAGACAGCGTGGTGATCCTCACCGACGGCGACGGCCTCGTACTCGAGATGATGGGCGACACCGAATTCGCCGGCCGCGCCTCCCGCGTCGCGCTGCGGCCGGGGGTCGACTGGAGCGAGACGGCGATCGGCACCAACGCAATCGGCACGGCCCTGGTCGAGCGCCGGGCGATCGGGGTGCATGGCGCCGAGCACTTCTTTGAACCGCACCGCATCCTGACCTGCGCCGCCGCGCCGATCTTCAACCCGCGCGGCCAGCTCGCCGGCGTGCTCGACATGTCGGGGCATGCCTCGGTGCGGCATGTGCATGCGCTTGGGCTGGTGCGGCTCGCGGTCGAGCAGATCGAGCATCGGCTTTTCGAGCGCGGCTTCGAGACCTGCGCGATCCTGCGTTTCCACGAAGAGGCGGACCTCGTCGGGACGGCGCGCGAGGCGATTCTCGTCTTCGACGGCGACAGGCTGGTGGCCGGCAACAAGCGCGGACTGTCGCTGCTGAAGCTGGACTGGTCGGCGCTCGACAAGGCGCGGCTCGGCGAAATCCTCGAAGCGGTCGAGCCCTCCGCCGATCTTCGGCCGATTCGCGGCCCGGACGGGCAGATCCTGCATGGCCGGCTGACGCCGCCGACGCAGACCGGGCCGCGCGCCGTGCGGACCACGGCCCGCCTGCCGGCGGCCGACACGATCGAACCCGTCTTCGACACCGCCACGCTCGCCGCGCTCGACAGGGCCATCCGCCTCGTCGATGCCGATGTTCCGGTTCTGGTGCATGGGGAGACCGGCGCCGGCAAGGAGGTGTTCGCCCGCCGCGTCCACGCGGGGAGCGCCCGCCGCGCCGCGCCATTCGTCGCCGTCAATTGCGCAGCCCTGCCCGAAAGCCTGATCGAATCCGAGCTGTTCGGCTATGAGGAGGGGGCTTTCACCGGCGCCCGCCGGCAGGGCCAGCCTGGCCTCGTGCGCCAGGCGGATCGTGGCATCCTCTTCCTCGACGAGATCGGCGACATGCCGCTCGCCGCGCAGGGGCGGCTCCTGCGCGTCCTGCAGGAGCGGCAGGTGCGCCCGCTCGGCGGCGGTGCCCCGGTTCCCGTCGATTTCGCGCTTCTCTGCGCGACGCACAGGCCGCTCGCGGCCCTCGTCGAAGGGGGCAGCTTCCGTCAGGACCTCTATTTCCGCATCGCGCAATATGTGGTCGAGCTGCCGGCGCTTCGCGACCTTGCCGACCGGCGCGGCGCCATCACGCGGCTCTGGTCGGGGCTCGGCGGCGACGCGATCGGCGTCGATCTCGGCGGCGAGACGCTCGACCTCCTCGCCGCCCATGACTGGCCGGGGAATTTCCGCCAGCTGGCGGGGCTGCTCCGGGCAATGATCGCGCTGGCCGAGCCGGGACGCCCGCTCCCTGTCTCCGCCCTTCCGGACGAGATCCGGTCGCGCTCCCTGCCGGCGGTACGATCGGCCTCGCCGCCCGCCGAAGAGCCGATGCGCGACGGCAGCCTCTCGGCGCTGACGCTCGAAGCGATGGCGCGGGCGGTCGAGGAAAGCGGCGGCAATGTCTCTCGCGCGGCCAAGAAGCTCGGCATCGACCGATCGACGCTCTATCGCAGGCTGATCTGGCGCGGCAGCGGTCCCGAGACCCGCCAACCGGCCAGAAGCCGCGCCTCCTGATCGGTCAGCCGAACCGATTCGTGCCCGGATCCGAGCGCTTGATCATCCAGTAGAGCAGGATGAGGGCGCCGATCAGCGGGATCAGGATGATGAAGTACCACCAGCCCGAGCGGTCGGTATCGTGCAGACGGCGCACGGTCACCGCGAGATTCGGCAGAAGCGTCGCCAGCGACCAGAGGCCGGAGATCGGGCCCGCGCCGTAATCCTCGGAACGCCAGCCGAGCGCGTAGTCGATGACGTAGGCGACGATCGCGACGATGATCGTGAACAGCACCCACCACCAGAATTCCGGCCGGCTCGCGCGTCCGGAAAAGGTGACGTATTTCGAGAAGACGGTCCTGACCGCCGTGCTCATATCCATGGTTTGCCTCCCCATCGGGCCGCCCGGGGCGGCGGCCCATCCCACACAGCATGCACGGGAAAGGTGAAGAGATTCCCGGCAGCGGCGGCGCCTGACGCCTCTGCGGCAGACCGGCAACAGCACGCCGAATTCTCCACAGCGCCAAAGGGCGGAATCGCGCGATTCCGCCATTTTAACTCAAGCTCGACCGGTCCGGACAACCCTTCGTTAACGCTGCGTTCCTATGCCTTCTGGGGTCCGGCGACGGACGGGTTGTCAGTACGAGCTGAAGGTCTTCGGCACCATGCGCGTTCCTCCGCACACTCCGGATGGTCATTCTTCCGAACAGGCCCGCACGGCCGAAAGCGCGACGAAGCCGGAGCGCGGCACGCTGCATCTCCGGCGGCCGATCGATGCGCGGCCCGATGCCGGGCGGCCGAATGCCGGCAAGCCCGATCCGTTCGAGCTCCGGGCGGCCGACCTCGCCTCGCTCGATACCGTGCCGAGCTGGCTGCGCCCCTTCACCACGACGCCGACGACGCGCTTCACCCGCACGCCGGACTATCTGATGCGGCCGCGCGAGACGCCGCCGCCGCCGCCCGTCAAGGCGCCGTTCCAGCCGGCCACCCGCCTGCACGGGCCCGCACGCGGACCGGCGGCGCCGCAGCGCCCGCTCGCCCGTCCGCAGGCGCCTCAGGCCGAACGCCCCGCCAAGGACATCGCCAGGGACATCGGCGAGGAGATCGCGGCCAAGGGCGCGACTGCCGCTCCCATGACGCCGCCGCCGGCGGATCCGACGCCTCCCGCCGTCATCGAGAACCCGGCTCTTCCGCCCGTCGCAGCCGAGCCGCCCGCCGCGTCGCTCGACGAGATCCTGCAGACCATGGCCGAGGAAAACGGGCCGGCGGCCGAGCCGCTGCCGACGCTGAGCCATGTGGCGCGGATGATCCGCGTCGATGTCGTCGCGCCGCCCGAGCGCGCGACCGAGCAGGACGACATTCCCGGCGCGCCGCTGCCGGGGCAGATGGCTTCGATGCCGCTCGTTCCCGAAGTCGTCGCGCCGAGCGTCCTGCCGATCGAGGCGCCGCTCAGGGCCACCGTCCGCGTCACCTTCGTCTGGCCGGTCGACGACGCCCGGCACGAGGATGACGGCGCCGACGGCGCGGTGGCAACGGCGGAGGCCGGCCCGATCGACCTCCCCCCGCTGCCGGCGCCCGCCGTGGTCGCACCGGCTCCCGTCGTGCAGCCGGCGCCCCAGCCTGTCGCGGTCGCACCGGCCCCGACCCCGGCGCCTGTCGTTGTGCCGGCGCCCGCGGCCGAGATGCCGAAGGCCGTGCCTGCTCCTGCTCCTGCTGTAGCTCCTGCCGCCGCAGCCCCGGCGCCCGCTCCGGTCGTCGCTCCGGCGCCGTCTCCGGTCGCACGTCCCGCCGCGGCGGCGCTCGCGCCCAATGTCGACAGCGACGACTACGAGTTCCCGTCGCTGACGCTGCTCGCCGAGCCGCCCTCGACCGAGCCCGATTCGGAGCTCTCCGCCGAATCGCTCGACCGCAACTCGGCCAAGCTGCAGCAGACGCTGCGCGACTTCGGCGTGCGGGGCGAGATCATCGACGCCAATCCCGGCCCGGTCGTCACGCTGTACGAGCTGGAGCCGGCGCCCGGCACCAAGTCCTCGCGCGTCATCGCGCTCTCGGCAGACATCGCCCGCTCGATGAGCGCCGTCTCGGCGCGCGTCGCGGTGGTCGAGGGCCGCAACGTCATCGGCATCGAGCTGCCGAACCAGCGCCGGGAAACCGTCTGGCTGCGCGAACTGCTCTCCAGCCAGGAATTCGCCGAGGACAAGGCGAAGCTCGGCCTCTGCCTCGGCAAGACGATCGGCGGCGAGCCGGTCATCGCCGATCTCGCCCGCATGCCGCACCTGCTCGTCGCCGGCACTACCGGCTCGGGCAAGTCGGTCGCCATCAACACCATGATCCTGTCGCTGCTCTACCAGTACAAGCCGGAGGACTGCCGGCTGATCATGGTCGACCCGAAGATGCTGGAGCTCTCCGTCTATGACGGCATCCCGCATCTGCTGACGCCGGTCGTCACCGACCCGAAGAAGGCCGTCGTGGCGCTGCGCTGGACGGTCCGCGAGATGGAGGAGCGGTATCGCAAGATGTCGCGCCTCGGCGTGCGCAACATCGACGGCTTCAACGCCCGCGTCGCAGAGGCGCGCGCCAAGGGCGAGGTCATCACCCGCCAGATCCAGACCGGCTTCGACAAGGAGACGGGCGACATCGTGCACGAGGAGGAGGTGATGGATCTCACGCCCCTCCCCTATATCGTCGTCATCGTGGACGAGATGGCCGACCTGATGATGGTCGCCGGCAAGGACATCGAAGGCGCGATCCAGCGCCTCGCGCAGATGGCCCGCGCCGCCGGCATCCACCTCATCATGGCGACGCAGCGTCCCTCGGTCGACGTCATCACCGGCACGATCAAGGCCAATTTCCCGACCCGCATCTCCTTCCAGGTCACGTCCAAGATCGACAGCCGCACGATTCTCGGCGAGATGGGAGCGGAGACGCTGCTCGGCCAGGGCGACATGCTCTACATGGCCGGCGGCGGACGCATCCAGCGCGTGCACGGCCCGTTCGTCTCCGACCACGAGGTCGAGAAGGTGGTCCGCCATCTGAAGACGCAGGGCCATCCCGAATATCTCGACGCCGTCACCTCGGACGAGGACGAGGAGGCCGAGGCCGCCCCGGCGGCGGCGGGCGAAGACGGCGCCGTGTTCGACAAGGGCGAATTCGGCGACGAGGGCGCCGATGTCTACGACCAGGCCGTGGCGATCGTGCTGCGCGACAAGAAGGCCTCGACCTCCTATATCCAGCGCCGCCTGCAGATCGGCTACAACCGTGCCGCCTCGATCATGGAACGGATGGAGAAGGAGGGCATCGTCGGCCCGGCCAACCATGCGGGCAAGCGCGAGATCCTGCGCGAGCGCTGAGCGCGCACAAGGCGCTGCCGCCAGAGTTTCGAGGCCCCGCCACCATCCGTGGCGGGGCCTTTTTTCCGACTCTCGCCGAGATTACTGACCGAGAGAGATCATCCGACCGGACAGTCTTGGGACGACTGTTGTAAATTGCAACACTGCAAAATCAGGCGAGCCGACGCATCGCGCAAGCAGCCTGCAAACTCATCACCGCCGCTCTGCGACGCTTTGACTTGTCCGTTCATGTAGAGCGCATGCAAAAGCCGTTGACGACGCCTTTGCATGATCCTCTGTTGACATCGGGGAGAGTCACTACCGGAGCCAATGGCGCGGCCCGATCAACGAGGCCGGGACGACATCCCCTTCAAGGAACTTCGTCGAGTCAGCCGACCAGGGAGGGGATATGGCGACGCGGTCAGTTCCGGGCACGGGCGAGGATCCCGTGCGGCCGATGACGTCCGGCGAGAAGAAGGTGATCTTCGCCTCATCGCTGGGCACGGTCTTCGAATGGTATGATTTCTATCTCTACGGCGCCCTCGCGACGATCATCGGCGCGCAGTTCTTCAGCCAGTTCCCGAAGGCAACGGCGGACATCTTCGCGCTGCTCGCCTTCGCCGCCGGTTTTCTCGTCCGTCCTTTCGGCGCGCTGGTCTTCGGACGGCTCGGCGATCTCGTCGGCCGGAAATACACCTTTCTCGTCACCATCCTGATCATGGGCCTGTCGACCTTCATCGTCGGCCTCCTGCCCGGCTACAACCAGATCGGCATCGCCGCGCCCATCATCCTGATCATCATGCGCCTCCTGCAGGGCCTCGCCCTCGGCGGCGAGTATGGCGGCGCCGCCACCTATGTCGCGGAACACGCCCCGCATGGCCGACGCGGCTTCTACACGTCCTGGATCCAGACGACGGCGACGCTCGGGCTGTTCCTGTCGCTCCTCGTCATCCTCTTCACCCGCACGGCGGTCGGCGAGGCGAGCTTCGCGGCCTGGGGCTGGCGCGTGCCGTTCCTCGTCTCGGTGATCCTGCTCGGCGTTTCCCTCTGGATCCGGCTCCAGCTCAACGAGTCGCCGGCCTTCCTCAAGATGAAGGAAGAAGGGACGCATTCGAAGGCCCCGCTCAAGGAGGCATTCGGCAAGTGGTCGAATGCGAAGATCGCGTTGCTCGCGCTGCTCGGCCTCACCATGGGCCAGGGCGTGGTCTGGTATACGGGCCAGTTCTATGCGCTGTTCTTCATGCAGTCGATCCTGAAGGTCGACGGGTACACCGCCAACCTTCTCATCGCGTGGTCGCTTGTGCTCGGCACGGGCTTCTTCGTGTTCTTCGGCTGGCTTTCGGACAAGATCGGCCGCAAGCCGATCATCATGGCCGGCTGCCTGATCGCGGCACTCGCCTATTTCCCGCTCTTCGGCATGCTGACCTCGGTCGGCAATCCGGCGCTGGAGAAGGCGCTCGACACCGTGAAGGTCGAGGTCTCCGCCGATCCCGCCGGCTGCGGCAACCTGTTCAACCCGGTGGGCACGCGCGTGTTCACGGCGCCCTGCGATGTCGCCCGCGACTTCCTCGCCAAGAACTCGATCCGCTACACGACCATCGCCGCGCCGGCCGGCAGCCCGGTCAAGATCGTGATCAACGGGCAGGACTTCCCGGCCTTCGATCCGGCCGGGGCCACCGATCCGAAGGCAGCGAGGGCCGACTGGGACAAGGCGACGCTGGGAGCGCTGCAGGCCGCGGGCTATCCGAAGCCGGGCGATGCCGGCATCGTCAAGATGAACAGTCCGTTCGACTTCAACAGCCAGGTCCTGTCGATCATCGGGCTCCTGTTCATCCTCGTCATCTTCGTGACGATGGTCTACGGCCCGATCGCGGCCGCGCTGGTGGAACTCTTCCCGACGCGCATCCGCTATACCTCGATGTCGTTGCCCTATCACATCGGAAACGGCTGGTTCGGAGGCCTGCTGCCGGCGACGGCGCTCGCCATGGTTGCACAGACCGGCAACATCTATTTCGGTCTCTGGTATCCGATCTTCTTCGCCACGATCTGCTTCGTCATCGGCGTGCTCTTCATCCCGGAGACGAAAGACCGCGACATCTACGCCAACGATTGAGGTCCGGTCCGGGGCGGCTCAGCGCCGCCCCGGCCATTCCGGCAGGTTCTCCGAGACGAACAGCCCGAAGGGCAGAAGAGCGGGCGCCGCCGGCCCCGCCCCGCCGAGCACCAGATCCGCCATCGCCTCCACCGCCCGCTCGGCGAGGAGCGTGATCGGCGTCGCGATCACCGCATCCAGAATGCCGTCGACCAGAGCCGCCCGCGTTTCCGGGACCAGTTCGTTGCAGACGGCGACGATGTGCCGGTCGCGCCGAACCTCGCGGAGCGCCGCCACCATTCCGGCCATGCCGCCGCCCGCGAGATAGATGCCGACGAGATCGGGATTGCGCTTCAGCAGCTCCAGCGTGCCCTCATGGGCGAGGCCGGGATCCTCGAGATTGGAGAAGGATTCCAGCAGGCGGAAGCTCGGCGCGCATTCGCGCATGTAGGAGCGGAAGCTGATCTCGGAGAGTTCGTGATCGAGGAAGCGGTGGCTGCCGACGAGGATGCCGACGCCCCCTGCCTCGCGGGCGAGATGGCGGATCACCCAGCCGGCCGTGCGCCCGGCCTTGCGGCTGTCGATGCCGACATGGCCGGCGACCGGTCCGGTGATCCCGGAGAGCAGCGTGACGACCGCGACACCGCGGCGGGCGAGATCGGCGACCGCCTCCGTCACCCGCGGATGATCGGCGGCGACGACGGCGAGCACGTCGACCCGAGCGCCGAGCGCGGCGATGTCGGCGGCGACGGTGGCGGCCGAGATGTCGTCGACGAACTCCGCCACCGGCCGGCCGCGCAGTCGCGTCAGGCCGCGCGTCGCCCCCGTGAGGGCCGCGGCCAGCTCGCGATAGAACGCGTCGCCGCGCCGCTGCAGCAGGAAGCCGAAGCTCTTCTCGGCCGGGGCCTCGTCGAGCCGTCGGCGCAACAGGCCGGCGCCGTGATAGCCGATCGCCTCCGCGGCGGCGAGGACGCGGGCGGCGGTGTCGCGCCGCACCGCGGCGCGCTTGTTGAGCACCCGGTCCACGGTTGCGACGCCGACGCCGGCCGCCCGCGCGACATCGGCGATGGTGGGGCGCCGGCCGGTGCCGCTCGTGATGGAATCTATCATGCGCGGTTCCGCAAGCCTTGAGCTCTGGTGATAGATTGCATCATAGCCCGATTGTCTCGCCGCCGCAGCCTCGCTAGATTCCAGGGTCAAACAACAAGGCCGCAAAGGCCTGTGACGCTTCGGAGGAGCCCCGCATGACCGTGCAGGAACGACCGCGTGATTACTCCCTCGTCGGCCCCGAGCATCAGAGGGCCATCGAGCGCGGGCTGGCGACGGCAAAGTGGTATCAGTGCCCGATCGACCGCAAGCAGATGAAGGAGCTGATGCGCCGCTCCGACGGGCCGGCGATCCGCGATACCATCATCTGGTTCGGCGCCATGGCGCTGTCCGGTCTCGGCGGCTGGTATTTCTGGGGCTCGTGGGCCGCGGTGCCGTTCTTCCTCGTCTATGGCGTGCTCTATGGCTCCGCCTGCGACTCGCGCTGGCACGAATGCGGCCACCGCACGGCCTTCAAGACGACATGGATGAACGACGTCGTCTATTACATCGCCTGCTTCATGGTGCTGCGCGAGCCGACCGTCTGGCGCTGGAGCCATACGCGCCATCACACCGACACGATCATCGTCGGCCTCGATCCGGAAATCGCCGTGCCGCGGCCGCCGGATATCGCCGGCATCATCCTGAACCTGTTCGGCATCAAGAGCGCGATCGCGCTGGTGAAGAAGCTGTCCTTCCATGTCCGCGGCGAACTCGAGCCGGGCGAGGAAACCTTCATTCCCGAGTCCGAGCGTCCGCGCGTCTATCTCGAGGCGCGCGTGATGGCGCTGCTCTATCTCGCCATCCCCGTCTGGTGCCTCGCGGTCGGCTCGATCCTGCCGGCGATGTTCCTCGGCCTGCCGAGCTTCTACGGCGCGTTCATGATGGTGTTCTTCGGGCTGACGCAGCATGCCGGCCTCGACGAGGACGTGCTCGACCATCGGCTGAACAGCCGCACCGTCTACATGAACCCGGTGTTCCGCTTCCTCTATCTCAACATGAACTATCACGTTGAGCACCACATGTTCCCGATGGTGCCCTATCACGCGCTGCCGAAGCTGCACGAGGCGATCAAGGACGATTGCCCGACTCCCTATGCCAACACCTTTGAAGCCTATCGCGAGATCATCCCGGCCCTGCTGCGCCAGCGCCGCGAGCCGGGCTGGTATGTGAAGCGCGAGCTGCCGCGCCATGCCGCTCCGCTCGATCCCGGCGCCGCCGGCGGCGCGATCATCGCCGCCGAGTAAGCCCAGAAAGACCGGAGACCACCATGCCGACCGCCATCGCCGCCAGCTGGGTCGAGGCCTGCGCCGCCGACGAGATCGACGAGGAAGACGTGATCCGCTTCGACCATGCGGGCCGCACCTTTGCGATCTACCGCTCGCCGGACGACGACTATTTCGCCACCGACGGCCTCTGCACGCATGAGAAGGTGCATCTCGCCGATGGTCTCGTGATGGACAACATCATCGAGTGCCCGAAGCACAATGGCCGCTTCGACTACACGACCGGCAAGGCCAAGGGCGCGCCCGTCTGCGTCGACCTCAAGACCTATCCGGTGCGCGTCGAGGGCGGCAAGGTGCTGATCGGGCTCGACTGAGACGACCATGCCGCAGCGCATCGTGATCGTGGGCGCCGGCGAGGCCGGGGCGCGGGCGGCGCTGGCGCTGCGCGAGAACGGCTATTCCGGCGCCATCGCGCTGGTCGGCGAGGAAGTGCACCTCCCCTATGAGCGGCCGCCACTCTCCAAGGCGGCGCTCATCGATGGCGACGCGCCGAAGCCGGCGACGATCCTGAGCGAGGAGCGTCTTGCCGAGAACGGCATCGACCATATCGCCGGCGCGCCGGCGCTCGCCATCGATCGCGCGGGACATCGCATCGTCCTCGAGGACCGCGATCCCCTCCCCTATGACCGGCTGCTGATCGCGACCGGCGCAAGGGCGCGGCGGCTCGCCGTGCCGGGCGCGGGACCTGACAACATCCACTATCTGCGCTCCTTCGGCGAGGCGCAGGCGCTGCGACGGCGCCTTCAGCCCGGCAGCCGCCTCGTCGTGATCGGCGGCGGCTTCATCGGCCTCGAACTCGCGGCAGCGGCGCGGGCGCGCGGCGCCGAAGCCACCGTCATCGAGATGGCGCCGCGGCTGCTCGGCCGCGCCGTGCCGGCCGAACTCGCCGCGCTCGTCGCCGCCCGGCACGCGGCCGAAGGCGTCGGGATCGTCACCGGCGCCGCCATCGAGCGCATCGACGCGCTGCCGGACGGGCGCCACCGGGTCATGCTCGCCGGGCGCGATCCTGTCGATGGCGATACGATCGTCGCCGGCGTCGGGGCCTTGCCGGAGACGACGCTCGCGGCCGAATCGGGGCTGGCGCTCGACAACGGCATCGCCGTGGATGCGCATCTCGCGACATCGGACCCCGACATCTTCGCCGCCGGAGACTGCTGCTCCTTCCCGCATGCACTCTATGGCGGGCGCCGGCTGCGGCTCGAGGCCTGGCGCAACGCGCAGGACCACGGCAATGCGGCGGCGAAGTCCATGCTCGGCCTTGGCGAGCCCTATGCCGCCGTGCCCTGGTTCTGGTCGGATCACTACGATCTCACGCTGCAGATCGCCGGCCTTCCTGACGAAGGCGCCGAGACCGTCACCCGTCCGCTCGCAGGCGATGCGCGGCTCGATTTCCACCTCGCCGGCGATGGGCGTCTCGTCGGCGCGAGCGCCGTCGGGCCGAACGGCGCCATCGCGCGCGAGGTGCGGCTGGCCGAGATGCTGATCGGCCGGTGCGCCCGTCCCGATCCGGCATCGCTCGCCGATCCGGCGGTGAAGCTGAAATCGTTGATGGTCTAACAATCTCCGTTCTATGGTGTTCGGCGACGCGGCTGCTACAAGACAGCCGAGACAGCTTTCCGGACACCGATCATGACCGATGCAGCCGCCCCCCTCTCGCCGAAGGATCGCCCCGACCTTTCGCGCTTCGACTGGTCCGATCCGTTCCGGCTCGACAGCCAGCTCACCGACGAGGAGCGGATGATCCGCGACGCCGCCGCCGCCTTCGCGGCCGACCGCCTCGCCCCGCGCATCGAGAAGGCCTATCTCGACGAGGTCACCGATCCGGACATCTTCCGCGAGATGGGCGAACAGGGCCTGCTCGGCGTCACCGTTCCCGAGGCCTATGGCGGCGCGGGCGCGAGCTATGTCGCCTATGGGCTCGTCGCCCGCGAGGTCGAGCGGATCGATTCCGGCTATCGCTCCATGATGAGCGTGCAGTCCTCGCTCGTGATGTATCCGATCTACGCCTATGGCAGCGCCGCGCAGCGCGAGGCCTATCTGCCGCGCCTCGCGCGCGGCGAACTCATCGGCTGCTTCGGCCTCACCGAGCCCGATGCCGGCTCGGATCCCGGCGGCATGAACACCCGCGCCACGAAGATCGACGGCGGCTACCGCCTGCAGGGCGCCAAGACCTGGATCTCCAACAGCCCGATCGCCGACCTCTTCGTCGTCTGGGCGAAGTCGGAAGCACATGACGGCGCGATCCGCGGCTTCGTGATCGAGAAGGGCACCAGGGGCCTCTCGGCGCCGAAGATCGGCGGCAAGCTCTCGTTGCGCGCCTCGATCACCGGCGAAATCGTGCTCGACGGCGTCGAGGTGTCGGAAGATGCGCTGCTCCCCGGCGTTTCCGGCCTCAAGGGCCCCTTCGGCTGCCTCAACCGCGCCCGCTACGGCATTTCCTGGGGCGTGCTCGGCGCCGCCGAGGACTGCTGGCATCGGGCGCGGAGCTATGGGCTTGACCGCAAGCAGTTCGGCCGCCCTCTGGCGCAGACCCAGCTCTTCCAGAAGAAGCTCGCCGACATGCAGACCGAGATCGCGCTCGGCCTGCAGGGCTCGCTGCGCGTCGGCCGCCTGATGGACGAGGGCGAGGCGGCGCCGGAGATGATCTCGCTGGTGAAGCGCAACAATTGCGGCAAGGCGCTCGCGGTGGCGCGCGACGCCCGCGACATGCATGGCGGCAACGGCATCCAGATCGAGTATCACGTGATGCGCCACGCGCAGAACCTCGAGACGGTCAACACCTATGAGGGCACGCATGACGTCCATGCGCTGATCCTCGGCCGGGCGCAGACCGGCCTGCAGGCCTTCTTCTGAGATGACGGAAGCGCCGCTTGCCGGGCTCCGCGTCGTCGAGCTCGCCCGCATCCTCGCGGGTCCGTGGATCGGCCAGACGCTCGCCGATCTCGGCGCCGACGTCATCAAGGTCGAAAGCCCCGAAGGCGACGACACGCGGCGCTGGGGACCGCCCTTCATCGAGCATGGCGGCGAGCGGACAGCCGCCTATTTCCACGCCTGCAATCGCGGCAAGCGCTCCGTGGTCGCCGATTTTGCGACCGAAGAAGGCGCCGGCCTGGTGCGGCGGCTGGCGGCGCAGGCCGACGTCCTGATCGAGAATTTCAAGCTCGGCGGCCTCGCCAAATACGGGCTCGACTATGCGAGCCTTTCCGCGATCAATCCGCGCCTCGTCTATTGCTCGATCACCGGTTTCGGCCATACCGGCCCCTATGCGCCGCGCGCCGGCTACGACTTCATGATCCAGGGCATGGGCGGCATCATGGATCTGACCGGCGATCCGGCCGGGGAGCCGCAGAAGATCGGCGTCGCCTTCGCCGACATCTTCACGGGCCTCTACGGCGTCGTCGCCATCCAGGCGGCGCTGGCCGCGCGCGAGAAGACGGGCCTCGGGCAGCAGGTCGACATGGCGCTGTTCGACACCATGGCCGGCGTCCTCGCCAACCAGGCGATGAACTATCTCGTCACCGGGATCGCGCCGACCCGGCTCGGCAACGCGCATCCCAACATCGCGCCCTACCAGACCTTTCCGGTCGCCGACGGGCATTTCATCCTCGCCGTCGGCAATGACGGCCAGTTCGCGCGCTTCGCGTCGATCGTCGGCGCGCCCGAATGGGCCGCCGATCCGCGCTTCCTCACCAATGCCGCCCGCGTCGCCAACCGGGCAGAGCTTTCGGCGGCGATCAGCGAGCGCACGCTCGCCTGGCAGCGCGACGCGCTGCTCGCCGCGCTCGAGGCCGCCGGCGTTCCGGCGGGGCCGATCAACAGCGTCGCCGACGTCTTCGCCGATCCGCAGATCGTCGCGCGCGGCATGCGCATCGACCCCGACGGCATTCCCGGCATCCGCAGCCCGATCAGCCTTTCGGCATCGCCGCTCGCGCTCGGCCGCCGGGCGCCGAAGCTCGGCGAGCACGGCGAGGAAGTCCTCGCCGAACTCGCCGCGCTCGAAGCCGCCGGCTAGACGAAGACGGCCGTCTCCTGCACGCCGCGGGCGTGACGGGCGATCTTCGCGAACATGTCTTCCAGGATGAAGCGCACGTCGATCGTGTCATAGACCTTCACCGGCCGGTTGCCGCCGGTATGGACGTAGTTCATCAGCGGGCTGAATTCCGGCGCCGGCTCGTAGCGCCAGGTGCCGCCGTTCGGATTCATGATGACCGAGAGCGACGGGGTATCGCCGAGCGAGCGATACTCGATCGGCCCCTGATGGCCGCGGAGATTGAACTCGATCAGCTGGTCGACGAGATAGGCGCCGAGCGGACCGTGCGGGCGCACCCGCTCCTCGAGCTCGGCATAGGAGACGGCGATCATCTGGTAGATCGTCATCGGGATCTGCCAGAGCTCGACGCTCGAGCGGAAGACGACATTGGCGGCGTGGATGTCGTTGGAGAGGTTGAACTCCGGCCCGCCGACCGGCCAGCGGCCGCCACCGATCCAGACGACGCGGACATTGCGCGTCGCGATCTTCGGCTCCATCAGCAGCGCCGAGGCCATGTCCGTGAGCGGTCCGAGAAAGGCGACGTGCAGAGGCCGGTCGTCGTCCTTCATCGCCTCGCGGATGATGAGTTCCGCGCCCTCGGAGGGGACGGGCGTCGTCTCGTCCGGCAGCGCGGTCGGCGCGCCATTGGCGACCGTGACCTTGCCGGAGAGGTTCATCAGCTTCAGCAGCAGGTCGATTTCCTCGCGGCTCTCCTCCATCGAGCGGGTTGTGCGGCGCGTTCCGAAATGCGCCGGGATCAGCCCGGCCAGTTCGAACGACGGCGAGAGCAGCGCCTGGACGATGCAGTACTGGTCGTCGGCCTCGTTCTTGGCGTCGGTGTTGACGATGACGCGGGCGAGCTTGTCTTTGGACAGCGGCACGAAATCCTCCTGTTGACGTGTGGTCAGCCGAAGCGCGCGGCGAGCGCGTCTTCGAAATCCTCGGGCGGCGGTGAAGCGAAGGCGCCTTGGGCCTCGATCCGCGCGGCATAGGCGGCGATGCCGGCGTCGATCCCGCCCCGATAGGCGAAGCCGTCGAAGGCCGGATGGCCGCCAATGGCGAAGGAAAGGTCGAAGCGCGTCAGCGCCGGGTAGAGGCCGTCCGCGACCGCCGGCTCGGCGGCAAGCGCGGCGTCCGGGACGAAGACGAGGCGCGGCTCTGCGCCGACCGCGTGCGCGAGGCGGCGACAATAGTCGGCATGCGTCATCACGGAGCCGGCCGTGCCGACGGTGAGCCGCGCGCCGCGCGCATCCACACGGCCGGCGAGCGCGGCGATCATGCGCCCGGTGTCAGCGGCGTCGCTGACATGGATCAGCCGCCCGCCATCGCCCGGAACCGCCACCGCCCTGCCATGGCGCATGCGCGCCATCACACGGTCCGCGCGATGTTCGAACAGCGAGATGACGAAGCGCGGCCCGAGCGAATAGGTCGGCCGCACGATGGTGACCGGAAAGCGGCCGCTGTCGCAGGCGGCGGCGAAGATCCGCTCGCAGGCCTGCTTGGCCTCGGCATAGGCGGTGTTGGCGGCGCAAGGCGGCGCATCCTCGGCGATCGGCAGCGAAGGCTGCGGAAAGCCGAACACGTCGACCGTCGAGACGAAGACGTAGTGGCGGATGCGGCCATGCGCGATGCGGGCGATGGCGCGCGCCTCCTCGGGCCGGAAGCAGGCGAAGTCGATCACCACGTCCGGCCGCACCGTCGCCAGCGCCGCCGCGAGCGCGGCCTCGTCGCGGCGGTCGCCGGTCACGGTCGCGACGCCGGCGACGCCGGGCGGCCCGTGGTCGCCGCGCGTCAGGATCGTGCAGCCATGCCCCCCGGCGACCAGCGCCGCCAGCGTGTGCGACGAGATCGTTCCCGTGCCGCCGAGGATGAGGACCTCTGCCATGACGGCTCCGTCAGGCCCTCATCACCAGCACCGCGTCGAGCGGGTGGCCGTCGGCGTCGCGGCCGGCAGGGGCCGAGACCATGCCGCCGGCCGCGCCGTCGATCGGGGTCGTGGCGCCGGTCCGGGGATCGAACCATTCCATCGCCCGCGTGCCATGCGCGGCGATCTCGGCCGAACCGCCGGCCGGGAAATAGACGACGATCAGCGAACGGGCGGCATCGGCGAGCGCCAGCGGGCGCGTGCCCCGCTCGAAATCGCCCTGCACCACGTCGTCCGCCGGCCGCAGCGCCGCGAAGGGCACGCTTTCGCGGAAGAAGCGTTGCACGACCTCGAGATCGGCGACGCCCGGCTGGTCGGTGCCGAGTTCCATCCACGGCGCCCAGGAATTCTCGAAGCCGGCGATGATGCCGAGCCCGGACATCACGCCGCGCCAGGCGCTGCGCCGCGTATGGTTGCGGTCGCAGAATTCGTGGCTCGGCAGCTTCAGATAGAAGTCCGGGTTCCGCTCATAGCCCCATTCGGCGAAGATCGCGCTGCCCTGCCAGCCGGCGAGGCTCTTGCCGATCTGCTCCTCGATGCCGGTGGCGAGCCAGCCATTCTCGCGGTCGCGCGCGCCCCACTCCTGGAACATGATGGCATCGACGGCCTCGGGATCGGCCTTGAAGCGCTCGGCGAAGGGCGGCATCACCGGACCGTTGTGCATGGAGAGCACATGGCCATGCGGCGCCGTCGCCTTGATCCAGCGGGCGATGCGCAGCGCCCATCGATCGGCCGTCGGCTTATAGTGCCAGTCGCCATTCGGGTAGTATTCGTATTCGTTAAGCGGCGTCCAGAAATAGACGGCCGAATAGGCGTCGTAGCGGGCGATGAGATAGCGCATCCACAGCTCTTCCCATTCGGGCGTGAACCAGGCGCGATGGTTGAACGGGAACTCGAAGCCCCATCCCTCCATGATCATCTCGATGCCCATGCCGAGATCGTCGATGAGCGCGACCGTCTTGTCGACCGATCGGAAGTAATCGAGATTGAAGATGTCGAAGCGTGGTGCCGTTTCGCTGCCGCCCCAGGGCCAGAGCCGCTTGGTGTGCCAGTCGCTGTAGCCCTCCGGCGGATGGAAGCGGCTGATCGGCAGGCGGCAGCGGAAGAGGTTAAAGCCGCTGTCGCGACGCCGCTTCAGGAAGCCTTCGACATCGCCGCCGCAGTAATCCATGCCGAACAGGTCGTAGACCGTGTCGCCGAGGAAGAAGACCGGCTCGCCATTCTCGTAGTGGAAGCCGAAGGCCTTGCCGGGCGTCGCCTTGAGGAAGCCGCGCGTCTCGCGCTCGGTGACCTCGAAGCTGCCCTCGGCGACGAGGTCCGGATCGTGCGGGATCGCGGTCGACCGCCAGGTCCAGCGGCCGGCCTCGCCGGGATTGAAGCGGAAGCGCCAGACGCCGTCACCGTCATAGAAGGCCGGCAGGCTGGAGACGGCGCCCGACGGCGCGGTGAAGGCGACATCGACGCGCACATCGGCGAAGGGGCTCTGATAGCGGCGCGCGCTCGAAAGCTGCCATTCGCCGACGCTGCGGCGCGGGAGGCTGCTGGGTCCGGTCATGGTCATCCTCTGACGATGCAGGAAAGGGGAAGGAAGCGGCTCAGCCCTTGACGGCGCCGGAAGTGAGGCCGGCGACGAAATAGCGCTGCAGGAAGATGAAGATCACGATGACCGGAATGATCGAGATCAGGATACCGGCCATCAACAGCGTATATTGCGACGAATACTCGCCCTGGAACTGCAACAGCCCGACCGGGACCGTCCGCGATTCCTTGGCGCTGATCAGCACGAGGGCGATCAGGAACTCGTTCCAGGTGTTGAGAACGTCGATGATGCAGAGCGTCGCCAGCGCCGGCACCGAGAGCGGCACCATGACGCGCAGGAAGGCGGTCCATTCCGAGGCACCGTCGAGCCGCGCCGCCTCGAGCAACTCGGACGGGATCAGGCGGAAGAAGCCGCGCAGCACGAAGATCTGGAACGGCAGGCCGAAGGCGACATAGGGCGGAATGAGCGCGAAGATCGAATTGGCGATGCCGAGCTGCTTCATCATCACGAGCAGCGGCTGCAGCGTCACCTGCACCGGCACGGCGAGGCCGGCGAGGAAGAAGATGAAGATGGCGCCCGAGAAGCGGAAACGCATCTTGGCGAGCGGATAGGCGGCGAGCGCGGCGATGAAGATGCCGAGCGGCACCTTGAGGAAGATCAGCAGCAGGCTGTTGCGGAAATAGATCGAGAAGTCGCCCGTGTTCCAAGCATCGGAGAAGTTCTTCCAGGCGATGGCCTTCGGCCAGGAGAACACGCCGCGCGACAGCAGGTCTCCCTGACTGCGGATCGCCGACATGACGACGGTGGCGAAGGGGGTGAGCCAGATCAGCGACAGGACGAGCAGACTGATGAACAGCAGCGTCTGCTCGAGGCGGCGCTGGTTGCGGACGTCGGCGAACATGGTCTCGGTCCTCGCTCAGCGCGACATGCGGCGGATATAGGGGATGGCGATGACCAGCACGATGGCCGCGATCACCCAGGCGAGCGCCGAACCATAGCCGGCGTGGTAATACTGGAAGGTCTGGAAATACATCCAGGTGCCGAGCACCTGGGTCGAGCGGCCGGGGCCGCCATAGGTCATGGTGTAGACGAGGTCGAACACCTTGAAGCCGTTGATGACGGCGAGCGACAGCACGATGACATGCGTCTCGGTCAATCCCGGCAGCGTCACATGGCGGAAGCGCTGGAAGGCGTTGGCGCCGTCGATGGTCGCCGCTTCATAATATTCCTTCGAGATCGCCTGCAGGCCGGCGAGATAGAAGATCATCGGGAAGCCGACATGCGACCAGACGAAGGTGACGAAGGTCGCCGGCAGCGCCAGCTCGTAGGACGACAGCCAGCCGGCGGCCCAGCTTCTGAGGCCGATCGACTTCAGCGTCGTGTTCACCACGCCGAAATTCGGGTTGTAGACCCAGGCCCAGATCAGGCCGACGGCGACCAGCGGCAGCACGGCGGGGCTGTAGAAGATGGTGCGGAACAGGGTCGAGCCCGGCACGCGGCGGTTGAGCGCCAGCGCCAGCATGAGCCCGATCGCCGTCGGCAGAACGAGCGCCCCGAGCGTCCACAGGATGTTGTTCCAGAGCGCGAGGCGGGCGATCTCGTCCTCGACGAAGATGGTGACGTAGTTCTTCAGGCCGACGAAGGTCATCGTCGGCGACAGCCCGTCCCAGTCGAAGAACGAGATGTAGAGCGACTGAAGCATCGGGTAGACGAGAAAGGCCGCATACCAGATCAGGGCGGGCGCAAGGAAGAGATAGGGGATCCAGGCGACGGGGATCCTCCGCCGGCGACGCGCACGGGCAAAGGCGGGCCGCCCTTCGGCCAGGCTGCTCACGGTCATGCTCTCTCTCATGCGAGTAGGCTTGGAGGGCGGCGCCCAGCGGCACCGCCCTCCGGGCGATCGTCCCGGGAGGTCAGGACTTCTGCTTCGCCTTCCAGGCCTCGGCCTTGGCCTGCATCTGGGCCGCGGCGTCCGTCGGCGTGATCTTGCCGGCGACGACGCCGTCCTGGATCTCGAAGAAGCCGTCGATCAGTTCCTTGGTGAAGGCCTGGTCGGTCGGCGGATAGGTCTGCGAGTCCGAGGTCAGGATCTTCTTCCACTCACAGTCACGCGGGGTGACCGAGCAGTCGGATTCGACGCCGATCGTCGCCGAGGCGGTGAAGGCCTCGGGGAACTTCTTCTGCGTGTCGGGGATGGTGATCCAGTTGATGAAGGCCGCCGCGGCGTCCTTGTGCTTGGAGGATTCCGGGATCATCCACTGCTCGGGAAAGGCCGAGTAGCGCACCGGCGTGTGGTCGGTCGGCGGCAGGAAGAACTTGAAGTTCTCCATCGGCTGCTCGTCGCTCTTCAGCACGCCTTCGAACCAGCCGCCCTCGAACACCATGGCCGCGTCGCCGGCATAGACCGCCATGCGGGCGTCGTTGGGCGCGACATTGAGGAAGTCCGGCACCAGCCAGCCGTCCTTCACCCACTGCGCCATCCGGTCATAGGCCGCGACGACGCAGGGCTGGTTCCAGCTCGACTGCAGCGCATTGAGCTTGTCGTGCTCTTCCGGGCCGCAGGTCGTCTCGGTGAAGTAATCGAGCAGGCGCATGGTCTGCCAGCCGAACTTGCCACCGAAGGAGGCGCAATAGATGCCGTTCTCCTTGAAGGTCGAGCAGATCTTCGCCAGCTCGTCATAGGTCTTGGGCTCCGAGAGGCCGTATTTCTCGAAGAGGTCGACCCGGTACCAGAGCCCCATGCCGCGGGCATGGAAGGGAACGCCGTATTTGTGGCCGTCGCGCGTGATGCGCTCGATCGTCCAGGGCGCCACCACCTTGTCCCAGCCGTACTTCTCGTAATAGCTGTCGAGAATGGCGACCTGGCCGGCGCGGATGAACGGCCCCGCGATCTCGCCGCCCCACATGAAGAAGACGTCCGGCGGATCGCCGCTCGCCATCGCCGTGCGCAGCACGTCGGGATAGACGGCGGCGCCGGACCCGGCCACCGTCTCCATCTTCACCTCGTAATCCGGGTTGGCCTCGTTATAGGCCGCGAGCACCGGCTCCCACTGCTGGACGCCGTTCGCATCGAACACCGTCATCAGGCGCAGGGTCTCCTTCGCCTCGGCCGCGGCCGAGAATGCGACGAGACCGGCGAGCGCCGTCGCCGCAAACAACCTCATTCCTCGCATGAGTCCTCTCCTCCTCAGGTTTCTTGCTCTGGTTTTCCGGCGACCGGCCATTGCGTGGCCAGCCGGCGGCGAGCCGGACCTTTCGGCAGCGCCGCGCGGCTCCTCTTCCGCGCGACCCGGTCTCGTTCGACCACATATTGAGATACTCATTATACCATCAGGAGAGGCTTCGCAAGGCGCGGCGGCTCGCCAGCCTCCGTGACCCGCGCCGGAAGGCTGCCGCGGGAGCGGCGCGAAATGAAAAGGCGCGCCCCGTGCGGAGGCGCGCCTGTGATCGATCGACGATGGATGGAGGCTTGCGGCCGGCTGGCGGTCAGCCGCCTGGAATGGGCTGGTCGGGCCGGCCGAACAGGATGTGGCGCATGCGCGGCCAGCCGATGATGCGGGTGACGTTCTTGAAGGCGAAGAACGGGATCAGCGACACGAAGAGCACGACGGCGATGATCGCGACGCCGGCCACGGTCGCCGTCGGACCTTCGTCGACGGCCGCGGCGCCGCGGAAGAGACCGATCACCCAGTGCTCGACGAAGTGGAAGGCGATGAAGAGCACCGTGCAGAACAGCGCCTCGAACAGGATCGAGAAGATCGCCGGCCGCGTCCTGAGCCACCGCGCGAAATCGAGGTGTTCGGCGAGCATCATGACCTTGCCCAGCACCAGCGCGTTCATGAGCGCGAAACCCTGCAGGGCGAGCGTCTCGCCCTCCCGCAGCCGCTCGAAATTCTGGTTGAGCACGAAGAGGCCGAGCAGGATCCAGAGATAGATGAAGAGAATGAAGAAGAGGCGGAACGAGCCGATCAGCCGCTGCCGCAGCGGCGGCTTCGATCCGCCGGCGTCATGAACCGGTGCGTGTGTCATCCCTTGATCCCCCGATCGCGACGTGACTGAGATTCAAGCCGCGCTGTAGCACGAGACCGGCACGAACGTCCGTCGCATTTCGCACGCCGCTCGCCGCCGGCGCCGGCATCGATCGGGCACGACGCCGGATCGCGTCTCGTCTTCAGCAGGGAGAAGCTGGAGCGGGTGAAGGGAATCGAACCCTCGTATGCAGCTTGGGAAGCTGCCGTTCTACCATTGAACTACACCCGCATTCCAAGGCATTGAAATCGTTCAGATTTCTCGCCTAAAGTCCAACAGAACCGGAAAGTTGGACTCGGTAGTTGCTCTTTCGTACCCGAACTCTGAGGGCCTTGGCAACTGCGAGAATGGTCTGACCAGCTTCGTCTGCCGAGACTGAGAACCATTCGCCTCTTACGGCGCAGGTGCGGAGGGCGAAGTGAACGGACTGTTCCAGAGGAAACGCCTCGTCGGCTGATGTCTCGAAGAGCAGTTCGCAAGCCAGAGGGGCAGCCTGGCTGACCTGAAGCGACGACAGGCGGCCTTTGAGGTTGGTCGCAAGGCCGATCTTCACTGCCTCGCCGTCCGACACGACATAAAGAAAGCGCAGGCCGCGCTTCGCCTCGAGCTCATGCTTCGACCGAGCGACGGCTCCGTCGAAATCCTCGCCCATGGCGTCACGATATGCCTGATCGAACTCAGCAGTTCCCGGCTCGCAAGTTATCCTGATCTTCTTCTTGCCCGGCCGACGGACATAGAATCGCGATGACCCGTATCGATCGACGTCCTCGACAAGATACTTCGCGCGCATCATAGCTTCTTGATCAGCCCCATGGCCTCGCCCGCGAGCTTCTTGCGGCTGGCCTTCTGCGTATAGCGGGCGGCCTGCTTGGGCGAGGTCCAGCCATAGATGGCCATCAGCTGCCGCTCGGTCGCACCGTTCTCGGCGGCGATCGTCGCGCCGGCCTTGCGGAGGCCGTGCGCCGAGCATTGCGGCAGGCCGGCCTCGTCGCACCAGTCGCGCATGCGGTTGGTCAAGCCCTTCGCCGAATAAGGTTTGTGCTGATGCGTCGTCAGGAAGGTCAGGTTATCGGCCTTCGACTGGTCGAGGACTGCCTGCAGAGCCGGCAGGATCGGAATCTCGACCTCGACGCCGCTCGATCGGCTCGTCTTTGTTGGCCGGAAGTGCAGCCACCCATCGGAGATGTGCTGCCGGCCGAACAGCCGAACATCGGAGACGCGCGCGCCGGTGTAGAGCAGGAGCGCATAGGCGAGATGCGCCTGTGTCCCGATCGGATGGCGCTGCTCGAACTTGATCGTCTCCTCAACGGTCCAAGTGTGGTGCCCTTCTGTCGCCGCGCCGAGAAACTCGACCTTCAGCGCCGGGTTATCGGCCGCCAGTTCGTCCTCGATCGCAAAGCGGAACACCTGCCGCATGACCTTGAGTGTTGCGTTGGCGATGCTGGGCTTGTCGAGTCTGCGGTCCCGGAGCGTTCGCACCGCCTTGGCGCTCATCATGCGGATCGGGACATCGCGAAAGCAGCGCTTGTCGCCGGGAGCAATGGGTTCGTCATAGGTCGCCTCGAGCAGGCGTCGATAGGCGGCGCGGGTCGGCGGCGTCATCTGCAGATAGCCGGCAAAGCGACCTAGATATTGCTCGCACAGCCATCGCCATGTGCCGTCCACCGAGCGCTGCAGGCTCGGCCGCCCTTCATCGTCGAGCGATCCCGCGAGCGCCGCCGCATAGGCGTCCATGAATTCGGTCGACCACGGCACGCCCTCGATGCGGATCTTCCTCTCGCCCTTGCGGCGCAGATAGATCCTTACCTTGCCGTAGCGGTCGACGTCCTCGACGCAGAAGGGCGGGAGTTTCCGGGGCATCTCGTCAGGGCGCAAAGGTCCATTCTTGCTCGTCATCCTGCGCGCCGCCCGCGAGCGCGTCAAACGCCGCGTCGAGCGCGCGGATATCCCAGACGCGGCAGCCGTCGATCTGGAAGCTTGCCGGCATGCGCCCGTCGGCGACCAAATGATCGAACTTGGACGGGCTCACGCCGACATAGGTCGCGGCCTCGTCGCGGCGGAGACCGCGGCGAGGAACAGGGCGGACAGCGGCCGCCGTAACGGGCTGGGCGCGCGCGTTCATGACGCCTCCTAGAACGGGATATCGTCGTCGAGATCGGCGGCGTAGGACGATGTGCCGCCGCCGGCTGATGCGCCGGCGGGCGGTGCCTGGCGCTGCGTGCCGTAGCTCCCTTCGTCGGGCGAAGCCCGGCCGCTCGATCCGTCGAGCAGGATCAGGTTGCCGCCATATTGCGGCAGCACGACCTCGGTCGAGTAGCGGTCGGCTCCGGCCTGATCCTGCCATTTGCGGGTGCGCAACTCGCCCTCGACCATGCAGCGCGAGCCCTTCTTGACATATTTCTCGACCACGCCGGCGAGGCCTTCGTTGAAGACGACGACATTGTGCCAATCGGTGCGCTCGCGCTTCTCGCCGGTGTCCTTGTCCTTCCAACTCTCGCCGGTGGCGATCGAGAAGGTCGCGACCCTCTTGCCGGCATTGGTCGAACGGATCTCGGGATCGCGGCCGAGATGGCCGATCAGCTGCACGCGGTTGAGGCTGCGGCTCATGATGCGCCCTTCTCCCGCTTGCGGATGAAGATCGCGACCGGCCCGTCTTCGGTGTCGTGCTTGGCCGCGAGCTGGAAGCCGTCAGGGATCTTCGGGTTCCACCTGGCGCAGATATCGCCGGCGCCCTCCTCATAGGCCACCAGCAATTCCTGATCGGCATCGGCGTCATCCTCCAGCCAGAGAATGCGGAAGCTGAAACCGTGCTCGCGGGCAATCTCGCCATAGTCTTGGCCTTCAGCCGCGTAATAGAACATCACGGCACCGACCTCGCCGTTACCATAGTCGATCAGGGTTTCCGGCGACGGCATGGCGTCGGGCTTGATCATCGGCATCACACGGTCTCCTTCAGAAGGCGCTCGTCTTTCTCGGTGCGCATGGCGACGAGCTTGACCTCGTCATCGTCGATCGCGAGGGCGGAGTGCTTGCAGCACTCGGGGCAGGAGAAGACGAGCAGGCCGAACTCCGTCTTGCTCGGGGCATAGCCGTCCGCCTCGACGGTCACCGTCGGGCGAATCGGCCAGGCGGTGACGATCTGCTCAAGCGTGACCGTCGCCCAGGCCATGCTGCGCTCGTAGCAGTGCGGGCATCTCGGCGCGCAGAGCTCGGTGAGATCCTCGCGGGTGACCTTCGGGTCTTTCTTGAGCATCGTCATGGCCGCGCGTCCTCTTTGGCGCGGCGGGCAAGAAAGGCGTTTTGTAGGTCCTTCTGCGCCTGATCGACGTCCATGAGTGCAGGGCCAACGTCGCGGCCGATCGCCTTGAATAGCGATCTCAGCCCGGCCTCGTGCGGGCGCATGTAGGCTTCGCCGAGCTTCTCGTAGAAGACCTTCAGGAAGGCGTCGACGCCATAGCCGACGAGCGCATCAAGTGCGCGCATCTCGACCTCATTCAGGGTGAGCGTCGTCGAAAACGAGATCGCTGCGCGGTTGCGAGCTTCTGCCATCGTCAGACCCTCATCGGCATCAGGACGACGAGCAACTCGTCGGCCTTGTCGGGAGCGTGGAGGCGGGCGGGCGAGCCGGTCTCGTTGAGACCGAGCACGACGCGGTCGCCGCCGAGCGCCTGGAGGCAATCGAGGACGTAGCGGGCGTTGAAGCCGCATTCGGGCGGCGCGCCGGCGATCTCGATATTGCCGATCTCGTCTTCGCCGCGGCCGGCATCGGGATTGACGCAGGTGAGCGTCATCAGCTCGCCCGCTACATCGGAGCCGAAGGCGAACTTGACGGCGCGGCCGCGCTCGCTGGAAACGGCGGTCACGCGGTCGACCGCCTCGAGGAACGCGGCGCGGGGCAGCGTCACCGTGTGCTGTGCCTCCGGCGGCACGACGCGGCTATAGTCCGGATAGGTGCCGTCGATCAGCTTCGAGGTCAGCGCCGTATCGCCGAAGGCGACGCGGATCTTCGTCTCGGAGACCTCGATCGTCGCCGTCGTGCCGCCTTCCTTGCCGAAGCTCTCGGCGAGCTTAGCCAGCTCGGCGACCGTCTTCCTCGGCACGATGATGCCGGGCATCGCCGCCGCGCCCGCGGGCTGGTCGAGCGTCAGCCGCGCCAGGCGGTGACCATCCGTCGCGACCGCGCGCAGCTTCGCCGCTCCGTCGATGACCGGGGCATGCAGATAGACGCCGTTGAGGTAATAGCGCGTCTCCTCCGTGCAGATCGCGAAGGAAAGGCGGTCGGCGATCTCCTTGAGGTTTGCCGGCGACAGCGTGAAGCTGGTCTCGAAAGCGCCGATGGCGAGATCGGGGAAGTCCTCGGCCGGGAGCGCCTGGACCTGCCATTTCGAGCGGCCGGCCTTCAGCGTGAACAGGCCGCCCTCGCCCGGCGCGACCTGCAGCCGCTCGCGCTCGTCGATGCGCTTGACGATGTCGTTCAAGAGCAGCGCCGGCAACGTCGTCGTGCCGGGCGTCGTCACCTCGGCCGGGATGACCGTGCGCAGCTCGAGGTCGAGATCGGTGGCGAGGATCGACAGGCGGCCGCCCTCGGCGACCAGCTTGACGTGAGCGAGGATCGGAATCGTTGTGCGGCGCTCGACCACGCGGCTCGCGGCGGCGAGCGCGCCTTTCAGGTCGGCAACGGCGACGGAGAGCGACAGTCCGACGCCTACGGAAACACTGCTCATGGTCTAGTCCTTTCGCGGCCACGGCCAGGAGAGGCCGGCGAGATCCTCGATTCCGCCGCGCGTCCAGAGCGCCGGGAGATCGGCGACCTCGGGCGGCGGTGCGACGGCGGCGACGACGGGGGCGAAGACCGCGACCGGATCAGCGGCCGGACGCTTGAGGCGCTCGGCCATGACGAGGACGCGCTTCACGCCCTCCATCAGCGCGCGCAACAGCGCCGGCGAGGCGCCGCGCGTGACGGCCGTCAGCAGGTCGAGATCATCGTCGGACGGCTCGAAGGGCGCGGCATAGCGGCGGAGGATCGCGAAGCGCTCTTCCTCGCCGGGCAGGTCGACCGACAGCTGCATGTTGAAGCGCCGCCAGAGCGCGGGATCGAGAACGTCTTGACGGTTCGTCGCGGCCATGGCGATGCCGCCGAACATCTCGATCCGGCGCAACATCACGTTGAGAGCGGACGCCATCTCGACGCTGGCGCCCTGGTCGTTCATGCGCTTGCTGCCGATCGAGTCCACTTCGTCGAAGAAGACGACGGCGCCGCCCTCGGTGGCCTTCATCGCGTCGAACAGCTTGCTGATGTTATTGCCCGTGCCGCCGAGGCTCGCCTCGACGAGGCTCTCAGAACGTACGCAGGCGAGCGGCAGGCCGAGGCGGGCCGCGAAGTGATGCGCCAGCGTCGTCTTTCCGCAGCCGGGCGGGCCGTAGAGCAGCATCGACCGGCGCGGCGTGAGACCGACCGCGTCGAGCGCATCGGCGGCGCGGATCTCGGCAAGCCAATCGAACACGGCGGCGCGGACGGCCGGGGCGAGGATCGGCTCCTCGGCCTCTTGCGGGAACAGGACATCGGCGAAGCGGCCGAGGCGCTGCTCGATATCCGCCTGCTTGGCGGTGCGGAGCGCGCGCTTCATTCCGCGCCTCCTTCGGGCTTGCCCTCATCGGAGCCTTTGTCGTCACCGGCCTTGCCCTTGGGCGGCTTGGTGCGGCGCCAGGCCTTCGGGATCTCCATGCCGTCGGAACCGGTCGCGGCGCACCATCCCTCGTCCCATGCGGCACGGCGCGGATCACCGGCGACGAAGGGATTGGCGAGGATCGACACGCCCTCATGCGCGGCCTTGTGGCCGGCATCGCGGGCCGCCTCGATCTCGGCCGGGCCGAGCGTCGCCGGAACAGCCTGTGCCTCATCGGGCGCCTGCTCAGGCTCCCCCTCGGGCGGCTGCTCCTCGGTCATGCGGCGTCTGGCCTCGTCGCCGAGCGGCGTCCCGTCGAGCATGCCGAGCGAGGCGCGATAGATCTCGGCCAGCTCTTCCGTCTCGCGGCGGGCGCGCCTGGCGCTCTCGCTCTCGCGCATTTCGCGGACGATACGGGCGATGGCCTTCGGGTCGAAGCCCGTCTCCTTCGCCCGCTTCTTGAGGTCGGTGATATCGCCGGCGATATCGGCCTTGGCTTCCTCGAGGCGCAACAGATCATCGACGAAGCCGCGCAGCATGGCGGCGCTGTTGGAGCCATCACTGGACATGCTTCTGATCCTCTCCTGAGGCTGGACGAAGGGCGTGTTGCGCGTAGAGCGCGACAGAGATCGACGCGCCGCCGAGGCCTCCGCAGAGCATGGCGACGGTCACCGCAAGCTCGTCGGAGCCCGGATAGGTCAGGAAGACCGGCAGCCAGAGCGGCCATGTCGCGGCGAGCAGCAGCAGGCCGATCACGAGCCCGGCGCCGGTACCGAGCACGGCGACGAAGATGATGGCGCAGGCTGTGAGGATCGTGCCGGCCATCGCTCAGCCTTCCCCCAGCGCGGCCGGGCACCATCTGCGCAGGCGCGCCCGGTATTCGTCGGCGGGCCTCGGCCACGGCCAGGCCTTGATGGCGCCGCGGACCTTGATCGGCTGCAGGTCTTCCATCGCCCATGGCGCCGGCGGCTTTGCCATCAGATGCGCGCGCTCGGTCATGAGCATGCGGGCATCCCAATCCTTGACGACGCGGCTCGTCTCGAGCGGGAGGGGGAAGGCGATGCCCGCCGCCCGGTGAATGGCAGCGTCGATCCGCGCCTTCAGCGTGCGGATCGCCTCGCGGAAGCCGTCCTCGGAGGGGCTGAGGAGCCGCTCGACGCTGACAATCGCCAGCGCCTCGGCGATCGGCGTCGCTATATCGCCGAGATAGGCCTCATGCGCATCGTGCAGGAGGAAGGCCGCGGCGTAGTCCGGCCGGCCGGTCTCGGCGAAGAGGAGATCGGCGCCCAGCACGCAATGCTGTGCGACGGAATAGGCGCCGGCATGGCCGGTGAAGCGCGGGATGCGCGCCAGGGCCTCGGGAATGTCGACCGCGAAGTCGACATTCTCAGCCTTCGGGTCGATCAGATCGAAGGCGCGGCCACTCGCCGTCTGGAGCCATGGCGCGGTCATTGGACAGTGCCCCGGCCTTCGGCGCGCTGGCCGAGATAGTCTAGGGCCCACTCGACGCCGCTGACCTTCAGCGCGTCAACGAGCATCCGAGCTCCGTCTGCGACAAGCGCGCGCGCGAAGCCGGCATTGGGCGCTTCCTTCACCACGACCGAGCTCGCGAGCGTCGCGATCATGACGTGCGACAGCACCGCTGCGACGAAGTCCTGGGCCGGGACCCGCTCGTCAATCTTCTGCGCAGCGCAGAAGGTCGGCCAGTTATCGAGGATCTGCTCATAGAAGCTCGCAGCCAGCTTCCCTTGCGCGTCCAGCGCGGCTTCGATCTCGGGCGGGTAGGCGGGAGCCGTCGCTTCCTCCGGCTGCGCTGCACTCATGAGGGTGGCTCCTTTCGAGCACGAGGGAGAGCTTGCTGCGCCGATCGTCGGCATCGGCGCGCGCGAGGCGGCCGGTGGACCAGAGGTCAGGGTCGATCGGCGCTTCGACGGGCATCAGGACGCGAGGCCGAGTCCGACGAGAGCGAGGCCGAAGCTCGCCATGGCGGCCGCGAAGGCTGCGAGCAGCGCGAGGCCGGCGACCGACTGGACGGCGTCGCGAGCAAAGCTGCGCCAGTCGATCCGCGCCGGCTCGGGAGCCGGGATGAAGAGCGGGGCGCGCATCAGCGAGCCCTCGCGATCGCCGGCGGCTCGTCGCGATAAACGGGGCCGCCGCCCGCCCCGTTAATCGCGTCAACCAAGGCCTTGCTGTAGACGCCGTCCTTGGTGACGAGGAGCGCGAGCAAGGTCTCGTTGCTCATGAGCGTGACAATGCGGGTGTCGCCGCGGACAAGCTGTTCGGCGGTAAGCCGCTCGCCGGCGCGCAGGCTGATGGCGGTAACTTCGTTCGCCATGGCCGTCACGCCGCCACGTCGAAGAGGAAGCGGCAGTTTTCGACCGCCTGCTTGCCGCGCTTCAGGATCGCGGCGCCTTCGCGGTCGAGGCCGGCGCCGTGACGCTCGGCGAGGTCGACGAGGGCTTTCAGGGCGTGGACGGTCTCGACCGGGCCATCGACGGCGGGGCGCTCGATGACGCGGACGGCCTGCTCTCTCGCAAGGCGGCGGGCGGCCGGGGCGTATTCCGCGATCTCGGCGACGGTGAAGCCCTCGCTCGCGAGGTCATCATCGGAACAGCTGCCGAAGCCGGCGGCCATCTCGATCATCGTCGCGGCCATCAGGCCGACGATCGCGCCGACCTGGGCACTCGGGTCGGCTTCAATGCGCGCCTTGGCCAGCGCGGCGGCGGTGTCGACCATGGGAAAGCCTCCATCGGTGGTTCGATGGAGGGAACGCTAGTGCGGTATGCGTACCGCGTCAAGCGTCAAATGCGGTATATCGGCATATTTACCGCATCAAAGGCCGAACAGGTCGTTCATGCTGAGGACCCGATGGACGGCCACGACCGTCTGGGCGGCGAATTCCATCGTCGCTTCAGGGTTCAGTTGGCGGGCGACAACGCCCGACTGCCGGCGCTCAAGGAAGATCTTGATGTAGCACTGCAGCGGAGCGTGCGGGCCATTTCGGATGTGGATGGCAACGGTATCGCCCCGACGCACCGGCTTGTGCGGATTCACGAAGCGGAGGTCACCGTCGAGGTGCTGCGGCTCCATCGAGTGCCCGGTGATGTAGAGTGCGTAAGCGTCCTTGATGTGGGCGAGCGCTGGCGGCCGGCGAGCATAGTCGACGATCTCGCCCTCAAAGTTGAAGCCCTCAAACGTACCCATGAGGCTACCCGCCGCCAACCCGTACACGGGCACATTCAACGGCATTTCAGCGCGACTTGGCAACCGGACGTCGGCGAGCCTCACTTCGCTGCTGCTGTCGAACGCCTCTCGCGCCAGCTGATCGGGCGTCAAAAGAACCGGCTGGGGCGGCTCCGGCTGGGGCGGGGCGCCGTCAGCGTCATCAGCGACCTGGTCGGTTTCGCCGAGCAAATAGGAGGTCGTCGTCTCAAGGACGGCCGCGATCTTGGCGAGGTTCTCGCTTCGCGGCATCCGGCCCTTCGCCCGCGTGAGATTGCGCAGACCATCGCGGCTCATCCCCGCCCGAGTGGACGCCGCCTCGCGCGAAAGCCCGAGCGCTTTCAAGCGCTCCTCGATCCGCTGCAGCAGGATGTCGTGACGGGTTGCCATGATCGGTTTCCTTACCGCGACGCTGTCAAAACCGCATCCGGTATCCGTACCGTTGACAGTGCGGTTTTCGTACCGCATCATGGTGGCCATGTTGTCCATCGACGCCTTCCTTCGACTGGTTGACGCCTACTGCGCCGCAAGCGGTCTGGCAGTGTCGACGCTCTCGACCCGATTGTTCAATGACGGCAAGCGCATCAGCACATTGCGCGCCGGCCGCGATATCGGCGCACGCCGCATGGAAGCCGCGCTGGCGAAGCTGTCATCGCTTTGGCCATCCGATCTCGGCTGGCCTGCCGATATTCCTCGCCCCCATACCCCGGCGCGCGTCTCCTCCACGCCGCCCCAGCCCTCCGACGCCGCTCCTCCGGTGTCGGAGGGCGCCACCCTCGAGCGGGTGACCGCATGAGCGCTCTTTCCATGATCCGTCATCTGCGTGGTCCCCCGTGATCTGACGCGCCGACCCTCACACGCCGCCCTGACTTTCGCAGCGAAAAAACCGCGAGGTGATTTTCGTGGACGCTACCGATTTGCCTTCCGGACTGCTGACGCTGATCAAGGATGCCAACCGGCAGGTCGTGCTTGCCGCCGGCGGCCCGGCCGTGGTGCAGGCGCTCACCGGGCTTTCGGCGGGCTCGATCTCGCGCATCCAGGGCGACGCCTATCCCGATCTCTTCCCGGTCTGGGCGATCGCGCTGATCGAGTTCAAGACGCAGAAGCCGATCTTCGGCCGGCTGTTCGCGACGCTCACGCAGCATCAACTGGCGCCGATCGGCGAGGGCGAAGAGGCGGGCGGCCATCTGGTCGTCGACCTGGTCGACTTCACCGTGCAGGCGGCGCGCGTCTCTTCCTCCCTCGGCTCGGCGCTCGCCGACAACATCGTGACGCCGAAGGAAGCGAAGGCGACGCTCGCCGAATTCGGCGCGCTGGAGCGGCAAATCGACCGCGCCAAGGGCAAGCTTGCCCCAATCGCCAGCGGCCGCAAATGACCATCACGCGGCTCACCTTCCAGCGGAACGGCCGGCGCATCAGCGTCACCGTACTGACGCCCGACCGGGCGCGGCGGCGGCGGATCGCTCGCGCCATGCTCGCCGCCGGATGGCCGCATGCCCGCATCGCCGCGGCGCTGCGCATTCGTCGCGAACGGCTCGAAGCCCTGCTTGCCGAGCCCTCGCTCTTCGATCCCGCAACCCTGAAAGAGGCCGCGCGCTTCGTGCGCCGGATGGTGGCCGCATGAGCGCCGATAGCAAGGGCGGCGCCTATCGCGCGTTTCTCGAGGCGAAGATCAAGATGGCCCCGCTGCGCGGCCTGCCGATCGCGGCCGAGAGCGTCAACCCGGCACTGAAGCCGCATTGCCGCGCCATCGTGCCCTGGCTGGTCAAGGGCGGGCGGCGGGCGCTGTTCGCCGCCTTCGGGCTGCACAAGACGGCGATGCAGCTGGAGACGCTGCGGCAGATCCTTGGCCAGTTTCCCGGCGAGGCAGCGCTGATCGTGCTGCCGCTCGGCGTCAGGCAGGAATTCATCCGCGAGGCGCGCGAGCGCTTCACCGGCGCCTGTGAAGTCCGGGTGAAATTCATCCGCTCGGCGGCGGAGATCGAGCCCGGCGTGATCCATCTCACCAATTACGAGACGGTGCGCGACGGCAAGCTCGACCCGGCCCTCTTCACCGCCGCCTCGCTCGACGAGGCCTCGGTGCTGCGCGGCTTCGGCGGGACCAAGACCTTCCGCGAGTTCATGCGCCTCTTCGACAAGGTGCGCTTCCGCTTCGTCGCCACGGCGACGCCCTCGCCCAACGAATTCATCGAGCTGCTTTCCTATGCCGCCTTTCTCGGCGTCATGGATGTCGGCGAGGCGAAGACGCGCTTCTTCCGGCGCGACAGCGAGCATGCCGACCAGCTGACGCTGCATCCGCACAAGGAACAGGAGTTCTGGCTGTGGGTGGCGAGCTGGGCGCTCTTCATCACCAAGCCGTCCGATCTCGGCTTTTCCGACGAGGGCTATGAGCTGCCGGCGCTCGACCTTCGCTGGCATGAGATCGGCTCCGACCACGCCGCCGCCGGCGAGGAGAAGGACGGGCAAGGGCGGCTCCTGAAGGACAGCGCACGCGGTCTCGTCGAGGCGGCGCGCGAGAAGCGCGACAGCCTGCCCCGGCGCATCGAGCGGCTGCAGGCGATCCGCGCCGAGGACCCGGCCGCGCACCGTATCATCTGGCACGACCTCGAGGCCGAGCGGCAAGCCATCGAGAAGGCGATCCCGACCGCGCTCGCCGTCTGGGGCTCACAGGATCTCGACGAGCGCGAGCAGCGGATCATCGACTTCTCGGACGGCAGGTTCGCCGAGCTGGCGGCGAAGCCCGTCATTGCCGGCTCGGGCTGCAACTTCCAGCGCCACTGCGCGCAGGCCGTCTTTCTCGGCATCGGCTTCAAGTTCAACGACTTCATCCAGGCCGTGCACCGCATCCAACGCTTCGGGCAGAGCCGGCCCGTCCGCATCGATCTCATCTACACCGAGGCCGAGCGCGAGGTGCGCCGCAGCCTCGAAGACAAATGGGCGCGCCACAAGGAGCTCGGCGAGAAGATGACCGCGATCATGCGCGACTATGGGCTGTCGCACGCCGCCTTCGCCGAGACTCTGACGCGCTCTCTGGGCGTCGAGCGGGTCGTCTCGACGGGCGAGAACTACACGCTCGTCAACAATGACTGCGTCGAGGAGACGGCGCGGATGGGAACCGACAGCGTCGACCTCATCGTCACGTCGATCCCCTTCTCGACGCAGTATGAATACACGCCCTCCTACAATGATTTCGGGCACACCGACGACAACGACCATTTCTGGGCGCAGATGGACTTCCTGACGCCGGAGCTTCTGCGCGTGCTGAAGCCCGGCCGCTGCGCCGTCATCCATGTCAAGGACCGGATCGTGCCGGGGGGCCTTTCGGGCCTCGGCTTCCAGACGGTCTACCCCTTCTCCGACGCGACGATCGCGCATTTCCAGAAGCACGGCTTCGCCTTCCTGTCGCGGATCACCAACGTCACCGACGTGGTGCGGGAGAACGCGCAGACCTATCGGCTCGGCTGGAGCGAGCAATGCAAGGACGGGTCGCGCATGGGCAACGGCATGCCCGAATATGTGCTGACCTTCCGCAAGCCGCCGACCGACCGCAGCAACGGCTATGCCGACGCGCCGGTGAAGAAGACGAAGCGGATGGCCGACAAGGGCGGCTGGAGCGGCGAGGGCTATAGCCGCGCGCGCTGGCAACTCGACGCCGCCGGCTTCTGGCGCTCCTCCGGCGACCGGCTGCTCGAGCCGGGCGCGCTGGTCGGCCTCGACGCCAAGATCGCCTATCGCATGTGGAAGCGCTTCAACCTCCAGGCGGTCTACGACCTCGAGCATCACATCGCCATCGCCGAAGCGCGCGAGCTGGTCGGGCAGCTGCCGCCCGATTTCGCGCTGCTGCCCGTCCATTCCTGGCATGAGGAGGTCTGGACCGATGTCGCGCAGATGCGCTCGCTCAACACGATGCAGGCCGGCAAGGGCGCCGAGAAGCATCTCTGCCCCCTGCCCTTCGACATCGTCAACCGCGCCATCCTGCAGCGCTCCGAGCCCGGCGAAACCGTGCTCGACCCGTTCGGCGGGCTGATGACGACGCCCTATTGCGCCGTGAAGCTCGGCCGCAAGGGCATCGGAATCGAGCTCAACCCGCGCTACTTCCTCGACGGCTGCCGGTGGGTGGAAGCCGCCGCGCGCGAGATCGCCGTGCCGACGCTGTTCGACCTGCTCGGCGCCGAGGCCTCGGCCGAGGGCGACGAGGGCGGGATCGCGGAGGCAGCGGAGTGAATGTGGCTCTTCGTCCCCGGCCTCTCGACGTCATCAGCCTGTGCACCGGAGGCGGAGGGCTTGACCTTGCCCTCGACCTCGCCGTTCCGGGATCTCGCGCCGTCGTTGTGGTGGAGAGGGAAGCCTTCGCCGTTGCCCATCTGGTCGCGGCGATGGACGCGGGTCTCCTGGCTCCGGCGCCTGTCTGGTCGGATGTCGGCACCTTCGACGGCCGCCCCTGGCGCGGCCTCGTGGATGGCCTCATTGGCGGCATCCCGTGCCAGCCGCACAGCCTCGCCGGCCGCAAGCGCGGCAGCCTCGACGAGCGCGACCTCTGGAGCGACACGCGGCGCATCATCGCCCGCGCAAGGCCGTGGTTCGTCCTCATCGAGAACGTCGCCGGCATGCTCGCGGCGGGGGCTGACGAAATCGCTGGAGCGGAGCGCGTATGGCGAGACCTTCGCAAGCTGGGCTTCGCGGTTGAGGCAGGACTGTTCCGCGCGTCGGAAGTCGGCGCGCCGCACGAGCGCGAGCGGCTCTTCATCCTCGGGCTGGCCGACACCGGATGCGAACCTGATGAACGATCAGGAAAAGCCGGAGAGCTTCGCGGCGCGGCAGGAGCGACAGAAGGCGAAGGGCATCAACGGCAATGGCATGGGGATGCCGCTCGCGATGGCGGCGCGGACATGGCCGACGCCGACGACGCGGGATCACAAGGGCGGCGGGGATGCTTTGATCCGATCGGACGGCAAGATCCGCAACGACATGCTCGACTGGGTAGCGGAGAAATGGGCGACGCCGAGGGTCGAGATTGCCCGGGCGCTCGGCAACCCGAAGCACATCACGCCGACGCGCGCAAACGGCAACCTCGAGGATCAGGTCGTGGCGGTCCCCTCTTTCCGCCTGGACCAGCAGATCACGACGGATGGCGAGGAGTCCTCGCATATTCGCCGGACCTTGAACCCGCTGTTCGTCGAATGGCTGATGGGCTGGCCGCCCGGGTGGACCTTTCTGGGCCTCACGCCGCCCGCGTCGAGCGGCTGCGCATGCTCGGTAACGGCGTTGTCCCGCTTCAGGGCGGATATGCGATCCGCGCTCTCCTCGCTCGGCACGCCGCCCGCGGCTCCGCCCGAGCAGCCGAGCTTCTTGTGAGGGAGGGCGCAGCATGACCATCGAAACCCGGCGCGACGAGATCGAGTGCTGGCCGACGCGGCAGGACTGCATCGAGCAGAATCGGCGTGCGCTGGCCGCGATGCTGAAGCATCACGGGCATATCCCGCCCGAGCGGGACTGCTCGGCCGAGGCGCTGGCGATCCGCGCGCAGCTCGGGCGATGGTCGCCGCGCTCGCGCCGCGCGCTCGCCGTTCGGCCCGATGCCGGAAGGTCGCCGGCGATGGCCGAGGACCTCGCCGCGCTGCTCGCCGAGATCTGCGGGCGCTACCAGGTCTCCGAACGCCAGATCCGCGAGCATGGCGGCTCGACCAATGCCCGCCTCGCGCGGCAGGCGCTGTTCCATGCGGCCTATCACCAGCTCGGGATGACCAAGGCCGCCATCGGCGGCGCCTTCGACCGCTCGGCGCAATCGGTCGGCCAGACAATCCGCTTCGTCGAGACCGGATCGTCGCGATGACCGCCCTTGCCTCGCCAGCCGTCGACGACTGGATCGACCGCGCGCGGGCCGTGCCGATCGAGGAGGTTGCCGCGCGGCTCTACGGGCTCGACTGGAAGAGCCGCGGCCACGAGATGGCATGGGCGTGTCCTGCCTGCGGCGGGCATGACCGCTTCTCGATCAACCGGCGCAAGCAGGTGTTCCATTGCCGCGCCTCCGGCGAAGGCGGCGACGTCATCGCCATGGTCCGCTATCTCGACGCCTGCGACTTCACCGCGGCCTGCGAGCGGATCACCGGCGAGGCGCGGCCGGACGGCGCCGGCGGCACGGTCGACGAGGCCGAGCAGCGGCGGCGGGCCGAGCAGCGCGCGGCCGAGCACGAGGAACGCGAGCGCGCCGCGGCGGACTATCGCGAGGCCGAGCGGCGGCGATCATGGAAAATCTGGCAGGAGGCCGTGGCGATCCGGCCGATCGACCCGATCGGGCGTTACCTCGCCGCGCGCGGGATCGCGACCGCCGCGCTTGGCGGCGCGCGCCTCAAGATGACGCCCTCCCTCCCCTTCTATCAGCTCGACGGAAAGCGGCCGCGCGAGGTGCATAGGGGCCCGGCCATGGTCGGCGCCATCATCGGGCCGGACGGGCGGTTCCGCGGCGTCCACACGACATGGGTCGACCCGGCGACGCATGCGAAGGCCGAGATCGCCGATCCCGAAACCGGCGAAGTGCTCTCGCCGAAGAAGGTGCGCGGCTCGGCCGGCGGCAACCATATTCCACTCTCCCGCAACCCCGTGGCCAGGCGGCTCGTCGTTGGCGAGGGGATCGAGACGGTGCTCTCGGTCAAGCATGCCTGCGCGGCCGAGATGCTGCCCGGCTGGATGGGCGAGACGCTCTTCGTCGCCGGGATCTCGCTGGGCAATATCGGCGGGCGCGCGATGGACACGATCCCGCATCCGACCGCGACCCGCACCGACACGCTCGGCCGGGTGCGCAAGCAGCGCGTGCCGAACGACCAGCCCGACCGCGACCCGCGCTATGCGGCGCTGATGCCGCCCGACGGGGTCGAGGATGTGATCCTGCTCGGCGACGGCGACAGCGACCGCTTCACCACCGAGATGACGCTGCGCCGCGCGGCCGCGCGCTGGGCTCGGCCGGGCCGCGTGATCAAGGTCGCCTGGGCGCCGGCCGGCGGCGACTGGAACGATGTGCTGAGGGGGAAGTGACTAATGACGCTAGTCCTCCGTAAGCATGACGATGTAGCTCTCCTCATCGAGCGCAACGCTGCGCGAGTAAAAGGCGTCCTCAAGCGTACCCATATCGACAAAAGGGGACGTAATCGTTCCATCTTGGAAAAGCCGCTCACGTACATTGTCCATCGCCTGGGCGATTACAACAGCTTTCGCAGCGTATTTCTTTATGACGTCACTCGGACTTTCCCCAACGGCTGCGTTACCTATCTTGAGATTGCCGAAATCATTTCGGAAGAAATTGAGCACGATGCCGAGGCGTCCATCGATCTCGAAAACCTCGGAGTGGTACCTGTTGATGTATTCACCAGCAACGACTGCCCTTTGGAGCGACCATACTCCGCTGTCAAGCGCGCTCGCAATAAATCTAAGGTCTACAGCGACAGCCAAGAGTATGTCGGTATTTCTCTTCAGCGCTGCGGTCCGATGAAAGCGCTCGTTAGCTTCGATTTGAGCTTGGGCGGCATCCCAAGCTCTACGAGCGGCCCAAAATGCGGCTGCTATCGCGCCTGCAGAAGTGAGTGTTGGTCCAAGTTTATCGATCATATCGAGCGGCGCAAGCGATGGCGTGGCGACCAAGATTGTGAAGCCGCCGATCGCCGTCAGAACGAAGGTGATCGCCCAAGCGGCTTCGCCCAACCATTCCTTTTGCATAACTTCCCCCAGTCTATCGGTGGCTCATGCTAGACGATCCGCGCCGCCAAATCGCCGATGCGATCGCGCATGCCCAACCGATCGGCCCCGAACCCCCTTCCTCGGAGGGCGGCGACTTCGACGCCGGCGATGGGCCGGCGCCGTTCGGCGACTATGACGGCGACGAGAACGGGCCTTCCGACCTGCCGCCCGATGGCAGCGTCGATCCGAACCTCGTCGCCGAATGCGCCCCGCTCGACCATTCCGACACCGACAACGGGCTGCGGCTGCGCAAGCATTTCGGCCGCGACCTCGTCGTGATGGAGCAGGCCGGCGCCAAGGTTCCGGCCTTCGTCGCCTGGACCGGGACACATTGGGACGTCGACACCGGCGGGCCGGCCGCGATGCGCATCGCGCAGAAGATCGGCGCGCTGATCGCGCTCGAGGCCGACCATCTCACCGCGACGCCCGACGAGATCAAGGCCATGCGCCGCGGCGCCGACGCCGAGGACGAGCTCGACACGCTCGAAGCAAAGGAGAGCCCGACCGACGCGGAGAAGCAGCGCATCCGCCTGTTGCGCGCACTCGTCGACGACGGCGAGGCGGCAAAGGCCGAGCTCAAGAAGCGGCAGATCGCGCGGCGGAAATTCGGCGTCTCTTCGAAGAACAAGGCGCGGCTCGAGGCCATGCTGGCCTGCGCGGCGCCGCATATGCTCATCGAGCCCGAGGCCTTCAACGCCAATCACCTGCTCGTCGCGACGGCGGAATGCACGCTCGCCTTCGACAGGATCTCCGATCCCGAATGCCCCGATCCGGACGTGACGCGCTGGCTCGGCCGCTGCACGCCGATCCCCGGCCATCGCCGCGAGGACATGATCACGAAGGTGCTGCCGATCGTCTATGACCCGGCCGCGACCTGCCCGCGCTTCGACGCTTTCCTCGACGAATTCCAGCCGGACGCGGCGACCCGGCGCATGCTGCAGACCTGGTGCGGGCTCGGCCTGCTCGGCCTCACCAGCCAGCATATCGTCTTCCACTACGGGCTCGGCGCCAACGGCAAGAGCGTCTTCATGGAGACGATCATGCGCGTCATGGGCGACCTCGCCGTCGGCCTGCCGGCCGAATCGATCACCGGCGACGGCGCGCGCGGCGCCGGCGCGGCGAGCCCTGACCTCGCACGGCTCTATGGCGTCCGCTGCCTGCGCGTGCTCGAGCTGGCGGCCGACCAGCCGCTGCAGGAGGCGCTGGTCAAGAAGCTGACGGGCGGCGAGCGCATTCCCGTCCGAACGCTCTTCCAGGGCTATTTCGAGTTCACGCCGATTTTCACCGGGCATATGAGCGGCAACGGCTATCCGCGGATCGACGGAACGGATAACGGAATCTGGCGGCGCATGCTCGTCGTGCACTGGCCGGTGACGATCGCCGAAGAGCGACGCGAGAATTTCGAGGACGTGCTGGCGCGGTTCGCGCCGGAATATGCCGGCATCCTCAACTGGATGATCGAGGGCGCCAAGCGCTACATGGCCGAGGGTCTCGTCATCCCCGAGGCGGTGAAGCTCGCCACCAAGGAATATCGCGACGAGATGGACCCGATCGGGCTCTTCGTCGGCGATTGCGTCAGCCCGGCCGCGGGCGAGAGCGTCACGGCGCGCGAGATGTATCAGGCCTATGTCGCGTGGTCGGAGGCGAACGCCAAGAAGGCCTTCTTCGAGACGAAGTTCGGCCGCGTGATGAAGACGCGCTTCCGCCGCTCCGAGGGCAGTCCGCGCCGTTATCTCGACTGCCGCCTGCACGATGTGCCGGCCACCGCGCCCCGCAGCCCCTCGCCAGAGGATTACGAACCCTGAGACCCTGCGGGGACATCACAGGGTTCACAGGGTTTCACAGGGTTTGCGTCAAACCCTGTGACGCGAAAAAGCGTGACTGCTCAAGGCGATAGACTGCCGATCACAGGGTTCACAGGGTTTTCGCGCCTGCGCCTATACATGCGGGGGTTCGGGGGATCATCAGTCGGCGGCGATTGATGGTGCTTTTACTTCACATATACGCGAGAAAACCCTGCAAACCCTGATCCTCATTCCATAAGATATTGATCCTTATGATATAATCGCTTCCCAGGGTTTGATTTGAACCCTGTGAAACCCTATCGAACCCTAATGCGGAGACAGCGCCATGGTGAAGCGGATCGGGATCGAGGCCTTGTTGCGGTGGACCTATCGGGACGAGCTGCCGAAGGCCGGGGCCGCGCGGGCGCTGTCCGGCGTCGGCATCAAGCGGGCCTATTCGGCCGTCGAGGCCTATGGCGAATATCTCTCGCTGATCGACTGCGCCGGCGAGAACCGCTTCGGCGTCGTGGCGGACCTGATGGCCATGGCCGAGCCGTCGATCGATGCGGTGCGCGTCTATGAGGCGGTGCAGGCGCTGGCGGGCGTCGAATTCGAGCTCGAGGCCGATGACGGCCTGCTCTCGGACATGCCGGTGATCGGTGACGAGATGCCCGGCGTCCTGGCGCGGGCGCAGAACCGTGTGACGATCGTCGATGCGCAGGGCGCGCGGCTCATCAAGGGCGGGCCGGTCGGTCTGATCGTCAAGCATGCGCTGCTCGGCGGGTGTCCCGTCTGGGAGGGCGAGGAGCCGGAGCGACGGTTCAGGCGCGCAGCGAGCGGCAATGGCGCGGCGTGGTTCCGCACGATCGTCATCGAGACCTCGGGCGGGCCGATGGAATGCGAGGTCGACGGCTGGGATGCGACGGGCAAGCGCCCTATGCCGGGCGCCTATCGCAAGGTCGAGTTCGATCCCGACCCGGCGCCGGTCGCGGAAGGGCGGATCGAATACAAGGTCTGGCACGCGGCACTCGGCGTCCTCACCGATGCGCTCACCGGCGCGCTGGACGGGTTCGACGTCGTGCCGACCGAGCGCCCTGCCCGGCCCTGGGAAGAGGCGCCGGAGGTGGCGCCGCAGGTGCTGCCGAACCTGACGGCGGCGGCGACGTGGCAGGGCCGGCTTTCGCATGCTGATCGAAAGCGGCTCGCCGCTTGACTTGCGGCGTTCCCTTGACTTAGCGTTGGCCACGGTAAGAAAGAAGGCTCGGAGCGGTGACGCTGCCGGGCCTTTTCGTTGATCAGGCGCTTTTGAGGAGCGTCGCCACCGCCAGGATGTCGGTGCGAAGCGCCGCCGGCAGAAGGCGGGCGAGATCCTCGCTCCCGGCGAGCGGCAGCAGCGCGCGCTCGATCGCGAGGCGGTGCATTGTCTTGAAGACGACCTTGCCCGCCTCGATGTCCTGATAGGACCGCAGGTGGATGCCGAGCAGCTCGGCCATCCCCGTCTGTGTCAGGCCGAAGGCCTTGCGCAGTTCGGGCAGATCGGACGCTGTGAGCATTGCGGCGGCTCCTGTGCTTCGCTATCTTCTGGGGAACCGGCGGGGTGTGTCAGACCCCGCCGGCCCCCGGCTTACCGGCTAATGGAGAGTGTCAGTCTCCACTTGCCGAACCGGACTTGGAAGGTGAGCTTGATGCTCATGGTGCCTCCAGTCCGTTGATGTCAGGCGGTATTGCCTGACACCCTCTTTATACGGTGTTTCCCCATATCGCGCAAGCGGAATATGAGGAAACACCGTATTTGTTTGAGCCCATGCCATCGCGCCCAACGACGTTTCGCCCCGCTGGTCGGCCTGATCGGGCGGAGCAGCGGCGCGTCTATGACGAGCGGCGCGGCAGTGCCCGCGAGCGCGGCTATAACGTCCGCTGGCAGAAGGCGCGACAGACCTTCCTCGCCCGCTCGCCACTCTGCCTCGGATGCGAGTCTGTCGGGTGGATCGAGCCGGCGACGGTCGTTGATCACGTCGTGCCCCATGACGGTGATACGGCGCGCTTCTGGGACACGGAGCGCTGGCAGGGCTGCTGCAAGTGGCACCACGACGTGGTCAAGCAGCGGCTTGAGGATCGGTGGAGGCGCGGCGAGGTCGGCGCCCCGGCGCTCTGGCTGTCGAGCCCCGAGGCCGCCGCCCTGACCCGCGCGCTCCGCCCGCTCGGTTGAGGGGGGGTGGGGGGTCGAAAGTTCGGGCCTTTTCGGACAGGACCGGCGCTCCAATAGGGAAGAAATCGGCGCGGAATTCGGCGGCAGGTTTTTTTTGGCGTCACTCCGGCGCTGCAACATGAGGTGACCCGATGGCTGCGCGTGGCAGGCGGGGTGACCCGGCTGCCCAGGCTGCGAAGGGGCATCCCGGTCGCCGCCGCAAGAGCGTCAAGAAGATGATCGCCGAGGCGGATCGCGTCGCGAGCCTCCTCGCCGCGGCGCCGCCGATCGGCGACGAGTTCTCGCCGCCGGTGTTTCTCACCGACCCGACCGTCGCGCCGGCGCTCAAGATCTGGCGCGACTTCGCGCCCGAGCTTCGGCGAACGAAGCGGCTGTCGCAGCTGCACCGGCTGCACTTCGCGATGTTCTGCGTTTACTACGGCGAATGGCTGGCGGCGTCGGACGATATCCGTCGCAACGGGACCTTCCAGATGGTGGCCACCGTCTCCGGCTCGGAGATGGAACGCACCCGGCCGATCGTTGCCTTCCGCGAGATCGCCTATCGCAACGTCATGGAGCTGGGGAAGGAATTCGGCCTGACGCCGCGCGAGGAATACGCCCTCGTGCGCGACCAGGCGGACGCGGTGTCGCGCAATCCCGGCCTCTTCGGCGACCAGCGCCAGCCCGCGAGCTCCTCCGAGCCGCCGGCGCCCGCCAAGGCAGACAGCCTGATCGGCTCGCTCGACGCCCTCGATTCGGAACCGCCTCCGGGCCTGCCCAACTAAGAGATGAGCGAGGATCCCCTCGCTGGCGCTTCGACGGTCGCCGTCGAGGCGGCGGCCCGCGCGAGCCTGTGGCCTGAACCGCAATGGCTCACCGAGCTGTGCGCCGAGCCCGGCAACGAATGGGCGCGCAAGGCCTGGGAGAAAGCGCGGCAGGTTCCGGGCGCGTGGTTCGACCATGCGAAGGCCGAGAAGGTCGTCGCGCTGTGGCCGACATGGTTCGTGCTCACCGACGATCGCTTCGCCGGTGTTCCGTTCCGGCTGCTGCCGTGGCAGGCGGCCGTGGTGCGGCTTCTCGTCGGCTGGAAGGCGCCGACCGAGATCATCGACCCGTGGACGGGCGCAAAGACCTTCGCGCATGTCCGCGTCTTCAAGCGGCTGCTGCTCTGGATCCCGCGCAAGAACGGCAAGAGCGAGTTCCTCGCCGCGCTGGCGCTGCTCTTCTTTGCGATCGAGGGCGTCGCCGGCGGCCAAGGCTTCGTGTTCGCCCGCGACGAGGCGCAGGGGCGCGTCGTGCTGCGCAAGATGAAGGCGATGATCGCGGGCAATCCGCGGCTCGCCGAAGACGCGCAGCCCTTCGCGAAATCGATCTATCTGAAGCCGACGGCATCGCTTTTCGAGCTGCTGACCGGCTCCGAGGAGGGCAAGCACGGCAAATCGCCGACCGTCATCGCCGGCGACGAGATGCATGAATGGCGCTCGCGCGAGGTCGAGACGACGCTGCGGCAAGGCACGGGAACGCGCCTGCAGCCCATCGAGCTCTATGCCTCGACGGCGGGCAAGAAGACGAACCCGACCGGCGTCGCGCTCTGGGAAGAGAGCCTCGCCATTCTCGACGGCCGGATCGACGATCCGGCGACGCTGGTCGTCGTGTTCGCGGCCGGGCCGGAAGACGACTGGCGGGACGAAGACGCCTGGCGCCGCGCCAACCCGTCGCTCGGCCTGTCGCCGACGATCGCCTTCCTGCGGCGCGAGGCGGCGCTTGCCATCGACAATCCGCGGGCCGAGGCGCATTTCCGCTGCTACCACCTCAACCAGTGGGTCGACGGCACCGTCCGCTGGCTGAGCGTCAAGAAGTGGGATGCCTGCGCCGTCGACGCGACGAGCTGGAAGACGGCGGCGCAGCGGCTGAAGGGCCGTACTTGCTGGGGCGCGATCGACGTCTCGTCGACCCGCGACGTGACGGCGCTGATCTGGCTGTTCCCGCCGGAGGGCGACGAGACGAAGTGGCAGCTGGCCTGCCGCTTCTGGGTGCCCGAGCTGACGCTGGCCGAGCGCGTCAAGGCTGATCGCCTGCCCTATGACCGCTGGAAGGCGATGGGCGCGATGGAGACGACGCCCGGCGACTATGTCGACCAGAACTTCGTGAAGGCCGCTGTCCTCGAAGGCTTCAACGACTTCGACGTGCTCGGCGTCGGCTACGATCCGTGGAACGCGACGAAACTCGTCGCCGACCTCGAGACCGAGGGCGTCGAGATCGACCGGCTGATCGAGATGCGGCAGGGCATCGCGACGCTGGGCGAGCCGTCGAAGCACTTCGAGCGGCTCGTCTATGCCGAGCTGCTCGATCACGGCGGCCATCCGGTGATGCGCTGGATGGCGGGCAACGCGGTCGTTCGCTTCGACGAAAACCTGAACTTCGCGCCGGCTAAGAAGCGCTCGGCCGAGAAGATCGACGGCATCGTTGCCGGTGTCATGGCGGCAGGCCTCGCCTTCCGCAACGACGACGCAAAATCCTTCTGGGAAACGACCTGACGAATGGGCATCTGGTCCTGGCTCCCCTGGGGGCGGAAGAACGCCGACCCGACCGAGCGTCAGGCCTGGCTGCGCGGCGGACTTCCGACCGGCGCACCACTGACGCCGGAAACGGCCCTCAGCACCACGACTGTGCTCGCCTGCTGCCGTGTGCTGATGAACGGCGTCGCGCAGGTGCCGTTTCGCCTTTATCGGGAAGCCGACGACCGCCGTAAGCCGGCGAGCGATCACCCGCTTTATTCGCTGCTCTATCGGCGGCCGAACAAGTGGCAAACGGCCTTCGAGTTCCGCCAGACACTCGTGCTGCATCTGGCGCTCACCTGGAATGCCTACGTCTTCGTCAATCGGGTCGGTATCGCGCGCAACATCTTCGAGCTGATCATCATCGAGCCGCAGCGCGTCACCGTCGAGCGCCGCGACGATCTTTCGCTCGTCTATCGCGTGACCGGCGAGAAGGGTGAGCAACAGGTATTCCCTGCCGAGGCGATCTGGCATCTGCGCGGCCCGTCGTGGAACAGCTATCTCGGCATGAACCCGCTTCGGCTGGCTGCGGAGGCGATCGGGCTTGCGGCTGCGCTGGAGCGCGGCCAGGCCGAGTTTCAGAAGAACGGCGCCGCGGTCTCCGGCTCCTATTCCGTGGAGGAAAAGCTCTCGCCAGAGCGCTACGAGTTCCTGGCGAAGTGGATCGACAGGCACGCCGTCGGCGGCGACCGGGCCGCCAAGCCTATGATCCTCGACATGGGGGCCGAATGGGCATCGCATGCGATGTCCAGTGTCGATCAACAGCTGATCGAGACGCGCAAATTCCAGATCGAGGAGATCTGCCGCGCCTTCAACATCATGCCGATAATGGTCGGGCATGGCGGCGACACCTCGCCGACCTATGCCAGCGCAGAGCAGTTCTTCCTGGCGCATGTCGTGCACACGCTCTCGCCCTGGTACGAGCTGATCGAGCAGAGCGCCGACGTCAACCTACTTACCGAGGAAGAGCGCGCGGCCGGCTACTACACGAAGTTCACGCCCAACGCGCTGATGCGCGGCGCCGCAAACGACCGCGCCAACTTCTATTCCAAGGGCCTCGGCGCCGGCGGCACGAAGGGCTGGCTTACCCAGAACGACGTGCGGCGCCTCGAGGATATGGACCCGTCGGACGATCCGAGGGCCAACGAGCTGCCGCAGCCGACCGCGAAGCCCGGCACGTCGCCGGCCGACCCGTCGAACACGCCCGGAGATCCCAATGCGCAGTGAAGCCTTCTATGCGCCGCTCGAGGTGAAGTTCGCCGAGGGCGCCACCGCTGGCATCTTCGAGGGTTATGGCGCGGTGTTCGGCAATGTCGACGCCTATGGCGACGTCATCCAGAAGGGCGCATTCCGCGAGACGCTGCGCGAGTGGAAAGGGCTCAAGAAACTGCCGCCGATGCTCGTACAGCATGGCGGCTGGATGATGACCGACATGGACGCGCTGCCGGTCGGGATCTGGGAGGCGATGTCGGAAGACGACACCGGCCTTCAGGTCAAGGGTCGCCTCATCAATCTCGACACCGAGCGCGGCAAGACGATCTATGGCGCCATGAAGGAAGGCGCCCTCGACGGCATGTCGATCGGCTACCGGGCGAAGGAATTCGCGCTCGGCACCAAGCCCGAGGAGCCGCGCCGCACGCTCAAGAAGATCGACCTCATGGAGGTGTCGGTTGTCACCTTCCCGGCCAACGGCAAGGCGCGCGTCAGCGCCGTCAAGTCGCAGGACGATCTGAGCGTCGAAGACATTCGCGAGATCGAAGCCATCCTCCGGACGGAGGACCTCTCGCAACGGGACGCCGCGAAGGCCGTCGCCGGCTTCAAGAAGTGGCTCCGCCGTGACGGCGGTGCACCGGGACCAGGCTCTCGCGACGAGAGTGCTGCGGCCGACCTGGCGGACGTGATCCGCCGGAACATCGCATCCCTTTCGGCACGGTGAGAACCATGGACCTGAACGAGATCAAGGGCCTGCTCGACAAGCAGGGCGAGGCGTTCGACGCCTTCAAGAAGTCGCACACCGAACAACTCGACGAGCTGAAGAAGAAGGGCGCCACCGACCCGCTGCTGGTCGAGCGCATGGGCAAGGTCGAAAAGGCGCTCGACAGCGCGGTCGAGGCGAAGGCCGCGATCGAGGCGAAGCTCGAGGCCGAGAAGAAGGAGCGCGAGGCGCTCGAGGCGCGGATCAACCGCGAGGGCATCAAGGCGGGCAGCGTCGAGGAGGCGAAGCGCGCCATCGAGATCAAGGACTTCAACGTCACCCTCGCCGCCGTCGCGTCGGACCAGAAGCGCGGTTTTGCGCCGCTCGACGAGAAGGGCTATGACGCCTACAAGTCCGCCTTCAACGGCTTCCTGCGCAAGAACGAACGGCTGCTCACGGCCGAGGAAGTGAAGACGCTCTCGGTCGGCTCCGACCCCGACGGCGGCTATTTCGTCACGCCGGACATCACCGGGCGCATCGTCAAGAAGGTCTACGAGACCTCTCCGATCCGCCAGATTGCCAGCGTACAGGCGATCAGCACCGACGCCCTCGAGGGTATCGAGGACAATGGCGAGGCCGGCGCCGGCTATGCCGGCGAGATGACGCAGGGCTCGGATACCACCACGCCGCAGGTCGGCAAGTGGCGGATCCCCGTCTTCTGGATCGACACCGAGCCGAAGGCGACGCAGCAGCTGCTCGACGATGCGGCGGTCGACATCGAGGGCTGGCTGAGCGGCAAGGTCGGCGACAAGTTCTCGCGCTTCGAGAACTCCGAGTTCGTGAACGGTGCCGCCAACAAGATCCTCGGTCTCGCCAAGGGATACACCGCCGCCGCCGACAGCGGCGCCGGCGTCACCTGGGGACAGGTCGGTTATGTCGCCACCGGCTCGGACGGCGCTTTCGCCGGCTCCAACCCGGCCGACAAGCTGATCGACCTGATGGGCGCGCTGAAGGGTGCGTATCTCAACAATGCGCGCTGGCTGACCCGCCGCTCCGTCGTCACGCTCATCCGCAAGTTCAAGGATGGGCAGGGCAACTATCTCTGGCAGCCGGCCTTCACGCTCGGCACGCCGGAATCGATCATGGGCTTCCCGGTCACCCGCGCCGAGGACATGCCCGCGGTGGCGTCGAACAGCTACTCGCTGGCCTTCGGCGACTTCGCGGCGGCCTACCAGATCGTCGACCGCCAGGGTATCCGGGTGCTGCGCGATCCCTACACCGCCAAGCCCTTCATCAAGTTCTACACGACGAAGCGGGTCGGCGGCGGCGTCGTGAACTTCGAGGCCTACAAGCTGCTGAAGTTCGGCACCTCGTAAGCGGCAACGCGCGGCCGGCGCCTTCGCGGCGCCGGCATTCCTCCCTCTCCATCTCAAGGATACGCACGATGCGTGACATCATGGATCGGGTGCACGTCGCCGCGGCCTTCGCGCCGAAGGCGGCCGTCACCGACAACACCGCGCAGGTCTCGTCCGTCGCCGATCTCAAGGGTTACGGCTCTTGCATGCTGGCCTATATCCTCGGCACCAACGCCGACACGGATATGACCTACACGCTGCTCATCGAAGACAGCGACGACAATTCGTCCTTCGCCGCGGTCGACGACGCCTATCTCAACGGCACCGAAGTGCTCGGCAGCGCCGACTTCGGCGACGACGGCGAGCCGCGCAAGATCGGCTATACCGGCATCAAGCGCTATGTTCGCGCGACGATCACGCCGGCGAACAATACCGGCAACGTCTTCATCGGCGGCGTCTGGGTGCTCGGCCATCCGAACCGCCAGCCGACGGCCAACCCGCCGATCTGACCCGCGCCATGCTCGCGCCCGTCCTGATCACGGCACCGGCGGAAACGCCGGTGTCGCTCGCCGAAGCCAAGGCGCATTGCCGCGTCGACCACGACGACGATGATCTCCTCATCGAGGCGCTGATCTTGGCGGCGGTCGGGCATCTCGATGGCTGGTCGGGCGTGCTCGGTCGAGCTCTGGTGACCCAGACCTGGCGGCAGGACTTTTTCGGCTTTGGCAGCACCCGCTGCGGGCCGTTGCGGCTCGCTCTCTCGCCGGTGTCCTCCATCTCGTCGCTGACCTATTTTGAACCGTCCGGGGCTCAGCAGGCCCTTTCGGCCGGGGTGTATCGACTGCTCACAGACGAGCGCGGGCCGTTTGTCGAGTGTGTGGGCGATTCGACATGGCCGTCGACGGCATGCCGGTCCGATTCGGTATCGGTCACTTATGTCGCCGGGGTCGCCGCTGCCGACGTGCCCGCGCCGATCAAGGCGGCGACGCTGCTCATCGTCGGGCATCTCTATGCCAACCGCGAAGCCGTAGCGGAAAGCACGCTCGCCGCATTGCCATACGCGGTCGACGCACTGATCGCGCCCTATCGCCGCGTAGGCCTCTGATATTTCCCTCTCAAGGATCTCACCATGGCTGATCTCTCCATCACCGCGGCAAACGTCATCGCGGGCGACGACAGCGTGCAGGCGTCCGGCATCGCGGGCGAAGCCGTCGCGGCCGGCAAGGTCGGGTATTACAACACCAGCACGCGCCGCTACATGCTGGCCGACAGCAACTCCGCCACCGTCGAAGCGCGGCGCGGCACCTGCATCTTTCTCAACGGCGCAGCGGCGGGGCAACCCGTGAAGGTGCACCGGGCTGGCGACATCACGATCGGCGCCACTCTCACGGCGGCCACGGCCTACTATCTGTCCGACACGCCAGGCGGCATCTGCCCGCTCGCCGATGTCGGGAGCGGCGAGTATGTCTGCCAGGTCGGGCTCGCCAGATCGACGACTGTCCTTACGGTCGACTTCCAGTTCCCGGGCGTCGCGCTCTAGACCGTGCCCTGGGTGCGGTTTACCAGCCGCTTCGACTGGTCGCCGCCGCCGTTTCGGCAGCGGCGCACGACAGTGTTCCAGGCCGGCCAGACCCTGCTCGTGACCACGGCATGCGCGAAAAGCGCCGTCGCGGCCGGCAAGGCTGTCCCTGTCGCCAAGCCCAAGCAGGAGCACGACAATGGGCGCGGGTGACCTTCGGGAACGCCTCTCGTTCCAGAAACGCGCCGCAATCGACGACGGCTTCGGCAACCCGGTCTCCGGTCCCTTCGTCGAGCAGTTCGTCGTGTGGGGGCGCATCCAGTATCTGAAGGGCGGCGAAGGTGTGCAGGCGGCCAGGCTCGCCGGTACGCAACCTGTCATCCTGCATGTCCGGGCGTCACGCCAGACGCGCACCATCTCTCCGGACTGGCGGGCGGTCGACGCACGGCGCGGCACGATCTTCAACATCACTGCCGCCGCCAACATGGACGAGCGCAACGTCATGATCGAGATCCTTGCATCGAGCGGGGAAGCATCGGGCTGATGGCGACCAAGGTGGAGCGGCTCGATCGGCTCAAGGCGAAGATCGCGGCGATGGCCCCTGCGGCGAGAGCCGAGATTCAAAAAGCTCTCGTCGAGAGCGGAGAGGAGATCGCGAACCTCGCTCGTCATCTCGCGCCAAAGAAAAGCGGGGCGCTGGCGCGGTCGATCGGATCGACGCTTGGCGCCTACACGCCGGACAACTCCAATGTGCGCGGAGTATCGGCCGGAGGCGGCAATGATCTTTCTGTCACGGTGCATGCCGGCGACGAGAACGCCTACTACGCGGCGTTTGTCGAGTTCGGGACAGCGCCGCATCGGCAGAAGCGCAACCCGTTCAACGGTGGCGAGCATCCAGGGTCGAAAGCCGTTCCATTCTTCTTCCCGGCCTATCGAGCCGGAAAGAAGAGGGCGAAATCGCGGATCGCGCGCGCGGTCAACCGTGCTGCCAAGAAGGTAGCGTCGAAATGATCGGCAGCCCGAGCCTGGCGCTCCAGAAGGCTATTGTCGACGCGCTGAGCCGCGGCGTGCCAGAGGTCGGTGGCCGCGTGTTCGATGTCGTGCCGCCATCGGCGGCCTTCCCCTATGTCACGATCGGCGAAGGACAGGACCTCGCCGATACTGCCGATTGCTATGACGGCACCGAGTCCTTTCTGGACATTCACGTGTGGTCGCGGGCGGTCGGTTTTCCTGAGGCCAAGCGCATCGCCGGCAAGGTCCGCCATGCGCTGCACGATGCCGATCTGCCGCTCGACGAGCATGTTCTTCTGCTTCTCCACTTTCGGGATCAGCGCCCTCTTCGTGATCCCGACGGCGTCACAAGCCATGTGGCGATGACGTTCCGCGCTCTGACACAGCCAGCCTGATACAGGAGACAATGATGGCGAAGCCGACCACGCTTCGGGGATCGAAGCTGCTCGTCAAGATTGGCGATGGTGGATCGCCGGAGGTCTTCACGGCCCCCTGCGCCCTGACGACGAAGTCATTCGGCCGCTCGGCCGGAGTGAACGAATTCAACGTCGCGGACTGCGACGACCCGGACGCGCCGATCTGGACCGAGCGTGTCAAGAGCGCGCTGTCGTCCACGATTTCTGGCTCCGGCACGCTCGCGCAGGAGAGCCTCGATCTCTACGAGGCGGCCTATTCGGACCAAGACTCGCGCAATGTCCAGGTGACGATCGACTATTCGGTCGGCCCCCGTACCTATGAGGGCAAATATCACCTGACGACCCTCAACATCACCGGCGAGCAGGACGGGCTCATCCAGGTCGAGATCGAGCTTCAGTCCGACGGCGCGGTCGGCATCGCCGCATGAGCCGCTCTGGGGCGATCGAGATCGCATGGAACGGCGGGACGCATTCATTCCGGCTTGCGATCCGCCAGTGGGTCGAACTTCAGGAGGAATGCGGCATCGGTCCTCCCGAGCTGCTTTCGCGGCTTGGAGGCAGCCGCTGGCGCGTCCAGGACGTGCGCCAGCCGATCCGGCTGGGGCTTGTCGGCGGCGGCATGAAGCCGGCGGATGCCAACATCCTTGTCGCCCGCTATGTCGACGAGCGCCCGCTGATCGAGGCTGTGCCGGTCGCGCAGGCGATCGTCCTCGCGTCACTTGTCGGCGTGCCCGACGAGCCCGTGGGAAAAGAGGCGGCGGCGGGGGCCGCGACGGAGGCGGACGCGACGGACGCCTCGCCTTCGCCGCCTATTACGGATCCGGCGCCGCCATGGGGTTCACCCCCCGCGATGTCGACGACATGAGCTTCTGGGAGTTCGCGGCCTGCGTCGACGGCTTCAACACCGCCAACGGCGCCGAGCCGGACGTCGAGCCGCCGACGGCCGAAGAATATCACGACATGGTGCGGAGGCTCGGCTGATGGCGACCGATCTCGAAAGGCTCGTGGTGCGCCTCGAGGCGCAGATCAAGAGCTATGAGAACGCCATGAAGAAAGCCGCTGGCATCGGCGACAAGACGGCAAAGCGGATCGAGACGCGGTTCGCAACGATGAACAAGAGGCTCGATGGCTTCGGTATTGACTTCCTCAAGGGCGTCGGGGCGGGTGCCGCCGGCGCACTCCTCGCCGGTCTCAACTTGAACGCTATCCGCGATGCGGTGCGCAGTGTCGGCGATCTCTCCGATCTCGCGGACGCCCTCGGTGTCACTGCCGAACAAATTCAGGCCCTGCGCTATGCCTCCGAGCAGGCGGGCGGATCGACGGAGGCGCTGGACTCCGGACTCTCGAAGTTCGTCAAGAATGTCTCCGACGCCGGACGCGGAACCGGCGACCTCGCGGCGGTGCTTGAAGCCAACAATGTCGCTGTGCGGGACCAGTCCGGCAATCTGCGGTCGTCAATCGACCTCCTCGGCGCATACGCTGATCTCGTGAAAGGCGCCAGGAGCCCCCAGGACCAGCTCAACCTGGCCGTGATGGCGTTCGGAAGGTCCGCCGGGCCCGACCTGGTTGGCCTGCTGAAACAGGGCAGCGCGGGTATCAATGATCTCGTTGCCGATGCCCGGCGCGCGGGCGTCGTGCTCGGCGACGATCTCGTTGCCGAGGCCGGAGCGCTCGACGATACCCTGACAGGGCTCGAATCGCAGCTGCGGAACACGTTCGAAGAATTCGCCGTGCGCACGGCGCCGCTGCTGATCAATGGGCTGACGGGCGTCAACGAGATGCTCCGCGAGATCTCGGACACATTGGCCGGTCTGCCGCTCAAGCAGATGGACGATTTTCTCGCAAAGGTGCAGGCGGCGGTCGCAGCTTCTGGGCGCGACTTCGGTGACTTCACAGGCCTTCGGACGTCGTCACTCGCCTTGCAGCGGCGGTTCGGCATTCAGTCGCCGGCCATGAAAGCCGAGGATGCGGCCTATGCGGCCTATGAAGCGCAGCGCAACGCGGCACGATCCGGCGCCGCTCCGGCGACCGCAGGCGCGACCTCATCGCCGCCGACGGTCGTCCCCTCCATGAGCGGCGGCTCCGGGAGTGTCAGTCGCGGATCGGGCGGACCGAACGACTACGAGCGGGCCGTCAAGTCGATCAAGGAGCGAACGCAGGCTCTCGTCGCAGAGGCCAACGCGCAGGCATCGGCCAACCCCCTCGTGACCGACTATGGCTTTGCGGTGGAAAAGGCGCGTGCAGCGCAGGATCTGCTGACGGCCGCCATGGAAGCGGGCATCGCTATCACGCCAGAGCTGCGCCAGTCGATCGACCAGCTGGCGACCGGCTATGCCGCCGTTGTCGTCGACGCCGAAAGGCTCGCAGAGGAGCAGGGACTGATCCTGCAGCGTGCGGAAGACATGCGCGACACCATGAAGGATGTCGCCGGCGGCTTTGCATCGGATCTTCTGCGTGGCGCGAGCGCGGCTGAGGCGCTTGCCAACGCGATCCAGAAGATCTCCGACAAGCTGCTGAACGTCGCTCTCGACGCTGTCTTCGGCGGTGGCGGCGGGTCCTCAACCGGGGTGCTCGACGGAGTTATCAAATCCCTGATCGGTCACAACGCGACCGGAACGACCAACTGGCGCGGCGGGCCGACTTGGGTCGGGGAAAAGGGCCCCGAGATCGTTGACCTGCCGCGAGGCGCCCGCGTCATCCCGAACCATGTCATCGCCAGGGACGCGGGATCCGGGAGCGGCGGCACGACCAATGTCAGCGTCTCGATCGCGACCCCGGATTCTGGAAGCTTCCAGCGTTCGCGCGGTCAGGTCGAATCCACCATCGCGCGGGCCGTCGCGCGCGGGCAGCGCGGGCTCTAGAGATGGCGTTTCACGACGTGCGCTTCCCCGTGCGGATCGCCTTCGGGTCGACCGGCGGTCCTGAGCGCAAGACCGAGATCGTCACGACCGGTTCGGGCGGCGAGGAGCGGAACGCCGTGTGGGCCAACTCGCGCCGGAAGTACAATGCGGGGTACGGCGCGACCTCGATCAGCGACATCCACAAGATCATCACGTTCTTCGAAGCGCGTGGCGGCCGCCTCAACGGCTTCCGCTTCAAGGACTGGCTGGACTATAAATCGGTCTCCCCCGACGCCGCGATAGCGCCGACCGATCAGTTGATCGGGACTGGAACCGGCGCCCTCGCGACCTTTCAGCTGCGCAAGACCTATACGTCCGGTGCGCAAAGCTGGGCGCGGACAATCCAGAAGCCCGTTTCGGGCACCGTCCGGGTGGCGGTCAACGGTGTCGAGAAGACGAGCGGTACGCATTTCAACGTCGATCACTCGACAGGGATCGTCACCTTCACCGGCGGCAACATCCCGACCGCGGGACAGGACGTCCGCGCCGGCTTCGAATTCGACGTGCCGGTGCGCTTCGACGTCGATTTCCTCTCGATCAACCTGGCGCATTTTCGGGTCGGCGAGGTGCCGGACATTCCGCTCATCGAGATCAGGCCATGAAGACCCTTCCTGCTGGGCTGCAGGCTCATCTCGACACCGGGGCGACGACGCTTTGCTGGTGCTGGAAGGTTGCGCGCCGCGACGGCCTCACCTTGGGCTTCACGGACCACGATGTCGCCTTCGCTTTCGACGGCGTCACCTATGACGCGGCGACTGGCTTCACGGCGACGGAAATCGAGGCCAATCTTGGTCTCAGCGTCGACAATCTCGATGTCGAGAGCGCGATCTCATCGGACCTCATCACGGCCGACGACATCACGGCCGGACGATGGGATGATGCGACGGTCGAGATCTGGCGCGTCAACTGGTCCGATGCATCGCAGCGCATCCTCGTCCGCAAGGGTTCGATCGGCGAGGTCACGCATGGGTCGGTTGCATTCAGTGCCGAGATCCGCGGGCTGGCGCACGAGCTCAACCAGTCGAAGGGCAACACCTATCAGCGGATGTGCGCAGCGGTCCTCGGTGATGGCCGTTGCAAGATCAACCTGGCAGCTGCGGAGTTCCAAGGCAGCGGAAGCGTGTCGGTTGCCCTGGACGGACGCTATCTGAGCGTCTCTGGCCTCGAGGACTTTGCCGAAGGGTGGTTCACCTTCGGCGTGCTCACCTTCACATCAGGGGCCAACGCAGGCGTCGCGATCGAGGTGCGCCAGAATCTCTGGCGGCAATCGGACGTCACGATCACGCTCTGGCAGCGCGCTCCGCTTCCGATCGCGCCCGGCGATACCTTCACCATCGTCGCCGGCTGCGACAAGACTTTCGCGACCTGCAAGGCGAAGTTCGACAATCACCTGAACTTCCGCGGCTTCCCTTATATCCCCGGCAATGATGCCGTGCTGCGCGTCGCCAAAAAGAGCGACACGGAAAATGACGGCAGCTCCTTCTTCAATTGACCGGGCCGCGGTCCTCGCTGTGGCGCGGACGTGGGTCGGCACGCCCTATCATCATCAGGCCTCCCTCAAGGGCGTCGGCTGTGACTGTCTCGGGCTCATCCGCGGCATCTGGCGGGAGATCTATGGTTCCGAACCGGAATTGCCGCCGGCCTATAGCAGCGACTGGTCCGAGGCGACGGGCCGGGAGACTTTGCTCGAGGCGGCGCGCCGTCATCTCGTGCCGATTTCGGCGGATAAGGCCATCTGTGCCGATGTCGTGCTGTTCCGCTGGCGCGACCATCTTCCGGCGAAACATGCCGGCATCCTGATCGGCGACGATCGCGTCCTTCACTCACAAGAGAAGGACGGCGTGGTCGCCTTCTCCCTCACTCCATGGTGGCGCCGGCGCATCGCCGCTGCCTTCCGATTTCCGGGTCTCTAGTTGGCAACCATCCTGCTCTCAACGGCCGGCGCTGCCATCGGCAGCGTCTTCGGCCCCGTCGGCACGCTGGTCGGACGGGCGCTCGGCGCCTTCGCCGGCGCAGCCATCGACAATGCTGTCGTCAACGCGCTCACGCCCGCGACGCAGCAGGCGGGTCCACGCCTGACCACGACCGACATCACGAATTCGACCGAAGGGGCGGTCATCCCAAGGGTCTATGGTCGCGCGCGCATGGGCTGCCAGATCTTCTGGGCTACGCATTTCGAGGAAGTCATCGAGACCGACACGTCGGGCGGCAAGGGCGGCGGGTCTCGGGTCGAAACGACGACCTACCGCTACTATGCCAACTTCGCGGTCGGCATCTGCGAAGGGCCGATTACCACCATCGGGCGGATCTGGTTCGATGGACAGGAGGTCGACCAGCTCCTCATCACCTATCGCTACTATCGGGGCGACGAATACCACGTCGTCGACTCTCTCATGGAGGCGAAGGAAGGCAGCGGCAACTCGCCGGCCTATCGCGGGCTGGCCTATATCGTCTTCGAGCGACTGCCGCTCGAGGATTACGGCAATCGTATCCCGCAGGTGCATGTCGAGGTGTTCCGCTCGGTCGGCGACCTCGAGCCGATGATCGAGGGGGTGGCGATCATCCCTGGCAACGAGTTCCTCTACGAAGGCGAGCCGATCACCGCCAATGACGACGAGTTCGGCGGATATGGCGATAACCGGCATACCCTCACGGCGGTGTCGGACTGGTACGCATCCATCGGCCGCCTTCAATGGCTGGCGCCGGAGCTCAAATCGGTGCTGTTCGTCGTGCCGTGGTTCGGCGACGATCTGCGCTGCGGCGTGTGCACCGTCCGCCCGAAGGTCATCGACAATACGCGGACGACCGTACCCTTCCCGTGGGTAGTCGCGGGTCTCACGCGCACCACGGCCTTGGTCGTGACGCAGTTCGAAGGAGCATCCGCCTATGGCGGCACGCCGAACGACGGCAGTGTGATCCGGGCAATCCAGGACCTGTCGTCACGCGGCATTGCGGTCACGCTGCTGCCTTTCATGATGATGGATATCGCGCATGGCAACGGGCTGCCAGATCCCTATGGCGGCAGCGAGCAGCCGGGCTACCCATGGCGTGGCCGCGTCACCTGTTCGCCCGCTCCGGGACAGCCTGGCACCGTCGACAAGACGGGTACGGCCGCCTCGCAGGTGGCGAGCTTCGTCGGTTCAGCGGCGCCGGCCGATTTCGGTTTCACCGGCGGCAACATCACCTATGTCGGCCCGGCGGAATGGAGCTATCGCCGCTTCATCCTGCACTATGCGAAGCTCGCGCAGGTTGCCGGCGGCGTGAGCAGTTTCCTGATCGGGTCGGAGATGATCGGCCTCACGCAGGTGCGCAGCGGCGCCTCGACCTATCCTTTTGTCAACGCTCTGAAGACCCTCGCCGCAGATGTAAAGGGGATGCTTGGAAGCGTCGTTGACGTCGGTTATGCGGCTGACTGGTCCGAGTATCATTCGCACCGTCCGTCCGATGGCTCGAGCGATGTCTATTTCAATCTCGACCCGCTGTGGTCGGACAGCAATATCGACTTCATCGGCATCGACAACTACATGCCGCTTTCCGACTGGCGCGATGGAGAAAGCCATCTTGACTATGTGAACGGCCTCGGGACATCGATCTATGACGACGCTTATCTGCGCGGCAATGTCGAAGGCGGCGAGCTCTATGACTGGTATTATGCCAGCATGGCGGCGCGCAATGCGCAGACGCGAACGCCGATCGTCGATGCCAGCCCGGCGTCCGAGCATTGGGTTTTCCGCCAGAAGGACGTCCGCAACTGGTGGCTGAACGCGCACCATGACCGGCCCGGAGGCGTCCGCGCCGGCTCTTCGACAGCGTGGACGCCGCAGTCGAAGCCGATCGTCTTCACCGAGCTCGGTTGCGGAGCCGTGGACAAGGGTTCGAACCAGCCGAACCTCTTCCTCGACGCAAAATCGTCGGAAAGTGGCTGGCCGTACTATTCGAACCATGCCCGCGACGATGCCATGCAGCGGGCCTTTCTCGAGGCGCTCCTCGGCTATTGGCGCGACAACAATCTCCCGGGCATGATTGATCTCGCCCGGTCGAATGTCTGGTGCTGGGATATCAGGCCTTGGCCGTCATTTCCGGAAGACCAGAACATCTGGGGTGACTCTCCAAATTGGGATCGCGGCCACTGGCTGAACGGCCGTCTGGCAACGGCGCCTGCTCGCGAGACGATCAGAGCGGTCCTCGCGGATTACGGGTTCACGGACGGCTTCGTCGAGGCGATCCCCAGCGTTGTCGAGGGCGTCACCGTCGATACGGTCGGAAGCGCCCGCAGCATCCTGGAGTCCATCGCTCCGATCCATTCCTTCGATGCCGTCGAGAGCGAGGGCAAGATCAAGTTTGTCCGGCGCCTCGGCCGTCTGAGTTCGGTGACGATCGCTTCGGACGATCTCGTTGCCGAGCAATCCGACGGGCCACTCTGGACGGAGACTCGCGGCCAAGAGACCGAGCTTCCGGACGCCGTGAAAGTGACGTTCGGCGACCCGGTCCGCGACGACCAGCCGGGTTCGGCGGAGGCGCGCCGATCATCCGGCGGCAGCATCCGTACGGTGACGATCGACTTGCCCGTCATCATGCCGGAAACGCGGGGCCGGGCAGCCAGCGAGACGCTGCTGCACGAAGCGTGGATCGGCCGCGACAAGCTTGCGTTCAGCGTGCCGCCGTCCTTTGCGCGGCTCGATCCCGGCGACATCTTCATCTTCGCCGCGACCGGCAATCGTCGATATCGTGTCACCGGGATCACCGATGGCGCCAGCCGCCGGATCGCGGCTGAAGCCGCCGATCCCGACCACTATGCGCCGGTCGAGATGCCTCGCTCGGCCGGGCCTCGGGCCATGCAGGTGCAACTCATCGATCCGCTGGCGGTCTTCGTCGACGGACCGATGCTGGCATCCAGCGACAAGGATTATGTCGGCTATGTCGGCGCCGTAGCGGCGCCCTTCCGCTCGGGGGTCGCACTCTATCGCTCGCCGACAGACTCCGGTTTTGCGCTCGACAGCGTCTGCACCGCGCCGGCGATCATCGGCGAGACCCGCTACGCCTTTTATTCGGGCCCTGTTGGGCGCTGGGACCGCGCCGGCAGCCTCTATGTGAAGCTCGTCCGCGGCGAGATGTCGTCGGCGCAGGAGGATCTCGTCCTGAACGGCAGCAACGTGCTGCTGGTCCAGAACCAGGACGGCGAATGGGAGGTCATCCAGTTCGCGACGGCCACGCTCGATGGCGTGCGCAGCTATGTCTTGACGGATCTGCTGCGCGGCCAGCTGGGGACCGAGCATGCCATGCGCGACCCGGTCCCGGCCGGCGCCAGGGTGATGATGGTCAACCGAGCCGTTCTGCAGCCAAGCATGGGTCAGGCGAACACGGGGCTTGCTCTCAACTGGCGGTATGGACCCGCCGACCGCGCCTATAGCGACCCGGCCTATCGCGATCTGGCCTTTACGTTTGCAGGCAAGGGGCGACGCCCGCTTTCTCCGGTCCAGTTCCGGGGGCAGCGCGACCCATCGAGTGGGGATTGGTCGCTCCGATGGATCAGGCGGACCCGCATCGAAGGTGACTCCTGGGGAGCGGCAGAAGTGCCGCTCGGCGAGGCTTCGGAAGGCTATCGCGTGTGGGTGATCGACCAGGGCGACGGTTCCATCAAGCGCACGACGGACGTGAGCAGCCCGTCATGGATTTACACCTCGAGCATGCAGGCGGCCGACTTCGGCACCGGGCAATGGAGCGTGCTGCTGCGGGTCGCTCAATTCAGTGATGCCTACGGCCTCGGCATCTCGGGTCAGGAACTCGTCTGGAACAGGGAAGCCGCATGAGCGAATCCGCACGCCTGAAGCTGCCTTACCTCGCGGCGTCGCAAGCGCAGAAGCATGTCACGCACAACGAAGCGTTGACGATCCTCGACGCCCTCGTGAGCGCGCGCGCGCTCGACAAGGATACCGCGTCGCCTCCGGGCGGGGCATCCGATGGCGATGCCTACATCGTGCCGGTCGGCGCTACCGGCGCATGGTCGGGCTGGGACAACAGCTTCGCAGAGCGTCAGGACGGCATCTGGCGCCGGTTCCTTCCCTTCGACGGACTGATCGTCTGGGTGAGCGACGAAAGCCGTCAGTATCGCTGGAACGCCACTGCAAGTGCCTGGCAGGCCTTCGGCGAGTTGCGCCCGGCGAGGAACGGGAGCGGCACCACTGACGCGCTCGCGCTCACCGATCTCGGGAAGCAGGTCATCCTCACCAATGGATCGGCCATCACCCTAACGCTGCCGAACAGCCTTCCTGTCGGCTTCCAGTGCATCGTCATTCAAGGCGGCGCCGGCGCCGTGACATTCTCGCCCGCGAGCGGGGCGTCGCTGAAGAACAGGAACAGCCACACGAAGACGTCCGGCCTCGACGCGCTCGTGACGGTGCTCGTTCGGGCGAATTCCGGCGGCTCCAGCGCCGTCTTCCACATTGCCGGCGACACCGCGGCATAGACCGCTTCAACATCGGGGATCTCGATGACTACGCTGCAGGATATCTCTGTGTGGCGCGGAAACTCGCTGCCGCCGATCGAGTGGACATGGGCAGATGGCTACGCTGGCACCGCGCAATGCCAGCTTACTGTCTGGCGTCGCGGCAAGCGCCTTTTCACGGTCGACAGCGGCGCCGGGCTGACGATCGATCCCTACGGTCGCCGATTCATCTGGGAGCCGACAGTCGACCAGTCGCGCCAGCTGCCGTTGGGCCGTCTCTGCGACTACGAGCTCGAAGACCGCGTCGGGGGCGAGCAGACGCTCTTTGCAGGCGCGGTTATCGGCATTGGCGGGCTCAACCTCGACGACGGCGCGACGCAGCCGGGCGGCAGCCTCGACTTCTCCTACACCGGCAACACCGATCAAGAACTGGACGGATGGATCTGATGGCCGCAACGCTCGTCACAAAGTACATCAAGGATGCAATCGGTGGCCTGATGCCGCGTCGTGTCGTCAACACGAGCGGCACGGATGACGGCCCTTTCATCGCCCTGCAGATCATCGCCAGGCCGGACGGTTCGGCAGCGGTTGACCTTGAGGCGCTGAACGCGGCGCTCGTCGAGGCGGTAGGCGATGCCGCAGCGGTGCTGCCGACCGGGGCCGCTACTCAGACGACGCTTGCTGCCGTGCTCGCGGCACTGCAGGCGCAGAAGACGGGCGCGCCCGCCGATCCGCAGGTCTCCGTCGGCCCCGCCAAGATCGTAACGGCGACGCTCACGCGCCCCGCCGATACCGCCGTTTATGCGACCGGCGACCTCATCGCGAACTCGACGACGGCCGGCTCGGTCGCGCCGATGGCGCTCGCGGTCGCCCGCACGAACGACGTGACCGGGATGGTCCGAAAGGTCCGCCTCGCCACCAGCAACGCCGCCTGGGCCAACAACACCGTCCGCGTCCATCTCTTCCGGAGCGTGCCGACGAGCGCGGTCGGTGACAACGGCGCCTTCTCCGGCGCGGTCAACGGCATCGCCTCGGTCCATCTGGGCTATTTCGACGTGACCTTCGATGTCGCCTTTTCGGACGGGGCCAAGGGCGAGGGGGCGCCGAACGCGGGCAGCGAGATCAATTTCGAGCCGGCCGCCGGCACCGCCAATATCTACGCCCTGCTCGAGGTGCGAGGCGCCTACACCCCGGCATCCGGCCAGACCTTCGCCCTGGCGCTCGAAGTCCTCCAGAACTGAGAGGCCCGGATGTCATCGCTCAATCAGCGGCGAGCGGCGCTCTCGGGGCAGACGAAGCGACCGTCGCGGTCCATGCAGTTTCGCGCGCTCGCGGCGACCCGTCTCGTCGCCGAGATCGCCATGGGCAACAGCCAGCAGATGAAGGACGGCTACGGCTGGGACTATGGCTGGCCCTATGCCATGAGCCAGTTCGTCCCGATCTATGCGACCTCGGTGCTGCCGCGAGGGGCAGAGAGCGCGGCCGGATACAACGCGCTCTATGTGCCGCCGACCAATGACGGGACGCGGCCGAGCGAGTTCAATGCGTTCCTCCTCCCTGGGCAGAAGGATCCGACGCCGGGCCCGCTGGATGCCGGCTTCGGCTACCAGGAAACCGGCGATCCCGGCGACGGCGCGCGCTTGTTCGCCTCTGCCGATGGTGCCGACGGTCTCGATCACCGTCACCGCCTGCGCCTGCACTTCGCCTACGGCACCTTTCCATCGGGCGCCGGAACCGTGCGACCGCACATGCGCCTTGGCGCGGCTCCTTACACGGGGATTGCGCAATCGCCCGTCATCAACACCAACACCGGCGTCTATGGCGTCACGCGGGGCACGCTCGATGTTGCTGCCGACCCGGCGAGGACCGGGGCTCTCGAATGCCGCTGGCGCCAGTCCGGCACGACGATCACCGCGCCGGCGCTGCAATCGTGGATGCAGCTCGAGGACCGCGATGCCCAGGTCGGCTATTGCCTGACGTCGATGTTCGCCGAGGGCGGGCAGACCATCGGCGGCATGGCGGCCTACATGACGGCGCTCGCGGACGATCAGCTGCGCAATGTGATCACGGCTTGCGTGCAGATCCAGCTCGACCGCGGCCTGGTGCCGATGGCGATCTTCGCCATCCACGAGGGCGAGAATGCCCGGAACATGACCGACAACAGCGCGGTCAACTATGTCGCGCAGTTCCGCATCATCTGGGAACGCTTCAAATATGGCTGGGAGAAGCTCTGCGGCTTTCCGCTCGGCAATCTCGCCTGCGAGGTCCGCTGCGGCGTGCCGATTTCCTTCCCGCAGGACGTCAAGATCGCGTCCTACGACGCGGCGATGGCGCGCTATTGCCTCTCCGACCCGATGGTCAGCCATTTCCGCTACGAGGATTCGACCTCGTACCAGTCCATGGTGGACGGCGGGTTGTTCCTCGACGGGCTGCATCTGACGCCGCTCGGCTATCAGGTGCTCGCGCTGAACGACCTGATGCGGAACATGCCGAAGGTGCCGGCGATCAACAAGGACATCCCCGGCATCCTCGGCGTCCGCGGCCTCGGGCGGACGCTTTCCGCGATCCCCGGCACCTGGTTCCAGACGCCGGCGCTGACCTATCAGTGGTGCGCCGACGGGATCCCGATCGCCGGCGCGACGGGACCGACCTTCGTCGAAACGTCCGCGGAGGCCGGCAAGACGATCACCGTCGTCGAGACGGCCACGATCAACGGCTTCCGCACCACCGCGACCTCGGCCGGCGTCATCGACACGACGTCGTTCGTCGCGGACTATGTGAACGGGATCTACCGGCTCGGCACCACGAGCTATGCCGACGAGGCGGCGTTCAACACCGCCGCAGGCATCACGAAGTCGGGCATCACCCGCGTCTCGGTCCCGGCAATCTTGGGTGGAGAGCTGATCGTCAACGGCACCTTCGATACCGACACCGCCGCGTGGGCCTCGGCCGCCACGGTCTCGATCGCGGCGGTCGGCGGGCGCCTCCGCGTGACGCGCGCCACGAACGGCCAGACGCAATATGCCTATCAGGGCCTCACTGCCGAGATCGGCAAGGCCTATGTCGCCAAGTTCGATTCCTACGCGGTCAGCGGAAACATGGCGGACTGCCGCTGGGGCAACTCGGCCGGCAACAATCTCTATTTCAGCACGGCGGTGCCGGTCGTCGGTTCCGTGCAGCACATTGCGAGCCGCGCGACGGCGCTCTTCTTCGCCGCCGGCGACGCCAATGTCGCTCGATCGGGAATCAGCGACATCGACAATGTCTCGGTCATGGAGGAAGGGCCGTTCCCCGGCTACTCCGGAACCGCCCACACGACCTTCATCAAGGCGACCACCGGCTCAGCTCTACCGAGCGGCACGGCGCAGGTGCTGCACCAGGAGGATGTCGGCTCGGAAGCCAACCGCCGCCGCATCGTCTGGGGCACGGACGGCATCCTCCGGGCGATCTACACGGTCAATAGCGTCGACGTCGCGACATTGCCCCTCGGCCCGGTCGGCATCAACACCGCGATCCGCGTCGCGGCCGCGCACGCGCAGGCGGATTTCGCGGCCTCGCTCAACGGCGGCGATGCGGTCACGGCCACCTCCGGCAACGTTCCTGCGGCGGCGTGGCTGCGCGTCGGCCGGTCGTTCACCGGCGAGGCGTGGGCCGGGAGTATCGATCTGGTCTGGCATCTCAATTCCCGCCAGTCGAACGCGAACCTGAAGAACCTCACGAGCTGATCCTCACCCGGCGATCATCCGCCAGAGCGTCCTGATCCACGGCGCCAGCGCCGCCGCGACGATGACTACCGAGGCGATCAGCAAGCCGGCGGACTGAAGGCGGTCGGCAAGGGTCCGGCGGTCGCGGTCGGGCATCCCGGCACCTTAAACCAAATCGGAGACATCATGAGCGTTCTTGACGCGGCCTCGGCTGCGCGCCTTCGCGCGGCCCATCCCCTGCTGCAGAAGCTTTTCGAGGCCGTCGCTGCGAGAACGCCGATCATTATCCTCGAAAGCCAGCGTGGCCGCGCGGCGCAGGAGGAGGCGTTCCGCAAGGGCAACTCCAAGGCGCATTTCGGCGACAGCGCTCATAACTGGAGCCCGAGCGTCGCCCTCGACGTGGCGCCGCGTCCGCTCGACTGGGGCGACCGGAAGGCCTTCATCGCGCTGTCGGTCATCGTGTTCGAAGAGGCGCGGCGCCTCAAGATCCCGATCCGCTGGGGCGGCGACTGGAACGGCAACGGCGTCCTGACCGACGAGAAGCTGTCCGACCTGCCGCACTATGAGCTGAAGCCGTGGCGCGACTTCGCGAAGCGCGATTGCGTCCTCTTTGGGGAGGCGCCGAAGCCGCCGCCGGCGGCCGTCGAGACGCGATATCCCGTCCTCCGTCGCGGCAGCAAGGGCACCGACGTGATCGAGCTGCAGCGCCAGCTCCAGGCCGCCGGCATCGATCCGGGGGCGGTCGACGGCGACTATGGCGACAAGACCTTCGCCGCCATCCGCGAGCTGCAACGTCGCAGGGGCCTCGAGCGCGACGGCGTCGCCGGCCCGAAGACGCGGGCGGCGCTGGCCGACCTGCTGTGACCCGCCAACCATCCGGGATTTCCGGACGGTTGGAAGCCTTCTTCGCACTTTCTGCAAACACACGGGAGATGATCATGATCCGCATTGCCGGAGCGCTCGCGCTCGCCTTCGTCGCCCTGGCCGGGGTCGCTCACGCGGCCGCGGTCGCCGAGCCCTCGACCGTCGTCACCGTTCCGATCGGGGACTGGATCGCGGCTGGCGCTGCGGCTCTCGCAGCCTCGGCCGGTTCGGTCGTTCTCTGGGGCCTGCGGCAATTGCCCGGCGCGCTCCTGCAGCGGCTGCGCACCCTGCAGGCAGAGCAGATCCTCACGATGGCAATGGCCTATGGTCTCAACGCTGTCGCCGGCGCCGCGCGAGGCAAGGTCCTTTCCGCCGATGTCGGCAACGCGGTGGCCGCCGAAGCACTCGGCTATGTCGTCGAGCACGGCCCGAACCGCCTCATCAAATGGCTCGGCGGCGAGCAGGCGATCCGCGAGAAGATCATCGCCAGGCTCGATCTCGGCGCCGACGCCGAAGTGAAGGCTGGCGAGATCGTGACGGCTGCGACGGGCGGCCTGTTCGCGGCCGGCAGATAGCGGGGGCATCATGGCGGACTGGCAAGGCGGCGGCCACGGCAACGAGCTTGCCGCCTGGCTGGCCGCCAAGATCATCCCGGCGCTCGCCGGCGCGGCCGGCGCCTTCGTGGCGCATCTGCTGCCGCCGGCCAAGCCCTGGCGGGAGCGGCTCGTCGAGTATATCGGCGGCGCGCTCACGGCCATGCATGTCGGCCCGGTCGCCGGGCCGGTGCTCTACAATGCGATCCTCGCCGGCTGCGAATTCTGGCATATCGACCCGCCGCAGGCCTTGCCGGCGCCGAGCGTGGAAAGCCTCGCATCGTTCCTCGCCGGCGCGCTCGGCCTCGGCATCCTGCGCGGTCTCATCGTCTGGATCAGGAGATGGGCGCGGGAACCAAAGATGCCCGGCTAGGCGGTCACAACCGCCCACTCGGCAGGTCGCCGGGCGAGACCCGGAATGAGGTGTTGCGGCCGGCGCATTCCTGACAGACCAGCGCCCGGCCGCCAATCCTCGCCGGGCCGCGATCGGCCGAGCCGCGCACCGAGGCGGCCCCGCCATAGATCCGCGCCATCGTTTCGAGGTCGACTTCCGCGCTGTGATTGCAGCCGTGGCAGTGGGCCGTGAGCCTGTATCGCCCGCTGATCAGGCTCTCGATCGTCCCGGTCATGGCTGCGCCTCCTATCGCCTCTGTTTCTTATTTGTTCTCATTCAGTCCGGTTCAAGGAGCGGCGATGCAAAGGCAGCGCGGTCACCACATTTCGGAGGCGCAGCGCGCCGCGGTCGAGGCCATCCTGCGGCAGGGCAAGCATGCCTCCGACGCCGCGCGCGAGACCGGCGTGGGCGCCCGGACCTGCGAGCGCATCCGCCGCGAGCTGCTCGGCAAGGCGGCCAGGAAGCCGAACGGGCTCGGCGGCTCGGCGGCCGATCGCGAGATCGTGCGGCTGCGCGACGAGGTCGCGAGCCTCAAGCGCGCGCTCACCGAATCGCACCGCGAGACGCTGAGCGAGGATGCGATCAAGATCCTGCTCGGCCGCGTCGCCGCAGCGCCGGCCGATCCGCCCGACTGGATGGCCGATCCGCCGGCGCGCACCATGACGGGCCGCACGCCGGAGGTCCCGTCCGTCATCTGGTCGGACTGGCATCTCGGCGAGGTCGTTTCCTCCGCCGAGACGAACGGGCTCAACGCCTATGACCCGGCCATCGCCGACGCGCGCGTGAAGCGGCTCGTGACGGCGACGATCCATCTCTGCCGCAAGCACGGGCCGGGCGCCTATCCCGGCGCCGTCGTCAACCTGCTCGGCGACTTCGTCTCCGGCGGCCTGCATCCCGAGCTGGCGAAGACGGACGAATTCGAGCAGATCCCGGCCGCGTTGCGCGCCCGCGACCTGCTCATCTGGTCGCTCGACCGGATGATCGAGACCTTCGGCCGGCTCTATGTGCCCTGCACCTCGGGCAATCATGGCCGCTCGACGCCGAAGCCGGAGCACAAGCGCTACGTCTTCAAGAATTTCGACTGGCTGATCTACCAGCTGCTCGCCCGCCACTATGAGGGCCGCAGCGACATCGTCTTCGACATCCCCGAGAGCAACGAGGTGCATTACCGGGTCTATGGCCTGCGCTTCCTCGCGATGCATGGCGACATGCTCGGCGTCAAAGGCGGCGACGGCATCATCGGCTCGATCGGCCCGATCATGCGCGGCGAGGTGAAGACGCGCGGCCAGGCGACCTCGAGCGGCCGCGACTATGACGTGCTCCTGATGGGGCACTGGCATCAGCCGCTCTGGCTGCCGCGCGCGATCGTCGCCAACAGCCTCAAGGGCTTCGACGAGTACGCGAAGAACGCCCTGCGCGCGCCGCCGAGCGAGCCCTCGCAGCCGCTCTTCTTCGTCCATCCGCGCCGCGGCATCACCAGCCGCTGGGATGTGAAGGTCGAGGAACCGGCCGGGCCGGCCGTGGCCGACTGGGTCAGCTGGAGGAGCGCGGCGGCATGAGCATGAACCTCGTCGCATTCACCGGCCTCGCCGGCTCCGGCAAGACGACGGCCGCCCTGCACCTGGTCGAGCGTCACGGCTTCGTGCGAACCCGCTTCGCCGATCCGCTCAAGGCGATGCTGCGCGCGATCGGCCTTGGAGTCGAGGAGATCGACGGAACGCTGAAGGAACGGCCGAGCCCCTTCCTCTGCGGCCGCACGCCGCGCCATGCGATGCAGACGCTCGGCACCGAATGGGGGCGGCAGTGCATCGCGCAGGATCTCTGGACAACTCTCTGGTCGGCTCGCGCCGGCGACTGCCTCGACCTCGGCGGCCGCGTCGTCGTGGACGACTGTCGCTTCCCCGACGAGGCCGATGTCGTGCGGCGCATGGGCGGGCTCGTCGTGCGTCTCAGCGGACGCGGCGGCATCGCCGGGACTCACGCCTCGGAGGCCCAGGCCTTCGACGCCGATGTCGAGCTCGGCAATGCCGGATCGCTCGAGGAGCTGCATGCCTGGCTCGACCAGATCATCGGGCCACCGCGGTTGGACTAATGGCGAAAAAGCTGTTGCCGATCAATGGCCGGGTCGACGGTCCAATTGGCAACTAAGGCTTTGATAATGCGGGAATTATGCAGTCTACCATTGAACTACACCCGCATTCCGGAGCCGGGCGGGCCGGCTGGCGGAAGCGCGCCTATCTAGCCTCTTTGCCGGGGCTTGATCAAGCGGGGCTCGCGGCGGAGCGGCGGGAACGACTGATTGCGAGGCGTCACGGCCGAATGGCGGCCTCACCACGGTCAAAGCCGGCCCCGAGGGTTCCGGCGACGCGCGGGGCATGCGACACTCGCGGCATGGCCTCGCGGCCGCCTGCTGCCGGAATCTCATCATGACGACGCTCACGCCTTTCCACATCGCCTTTCCCGTCGACGATCTCGCCGCCGCGCGCGCCTTCTATGGCGGGCTGCTCGGCTGCGAAGAGGGGCGCAGCTCGGACCGCTGGATCGATTTCAGCCTCTATGGCCACCAGATCGTCGCGCATCTGAAGCCGAAGGACCCGGCCGATGCCGGCGCGCATCACAATCCGGTCGACGGCCATGACGTGCCGGTGCCGCATTTCGGCGTGGTGCTGGAAATGGCGGATTGGGAGCGCCTCGCCGCGCGGCTCAAGGAAGCCGGCGTCAGCTTCATCATCGAGCCCTATATCCGCTTCAAGGGCGAGGTCGGCGAGCAGGCGACGATGTTCTTCCTCGATCCCGCCGGCAACGCGCTCGAATTCAAGTCCTTCGCCGACATGAGCCAGATCTTCGCCAAGTAGCGGCGCAGGAGACCAGACGCAGACGACGTGGATGGCCGGGGCAGCCCCGGCCACGAGCCTCTTCCGTCGGCACCCCGATGCCGGGGGCCGGCAGCCCGCTAGCCGCGGCCCGGCCAGACCCAGTCGCGGATCTCCGGCATGTCCTCGCCATGGGCGCGGACATAGCGGTGGTGCTCGATCAGCTTGTCGCGCAGCTTCTGCATCACGGCCGCCGCGCTGACGGCGAGACCCGGCACCCGCTCGATGGCCGACATCGCGAGATGGTAGCGGTCGAGGCCGTTCATCACCGTCATGTCGAAGGGCGTCGTCGTCGTCCCCTCCTCCACGAAGCCGCGCACATGCAGCCGCTGGTGGTTGGTGCGGCGATAGGTGAGGCGGTGAATGAGATAGGGATAGCCGTGATAGGCGAAGATCACCGGCTTGTCCCGCGTGAACAGCGACTCGAACTCGCGCTCGGTGAGGCCGTGCGGATGCTGCTCCTTGGCCTGCAGCGTCATCAGATCGACGACATTGACGACGCGCACCTTCAGCTGCGGCAGCGCCTTGCGCAGGATGTCGACGGCGGCGAGCGTCTCCAGCGTCGGCACGTCGCCGGCGCAGGCCATGACGACATCGGGCTCGCCATGGTCGTCCTCGTTGCCGGCGAAGGTCCAGATGCCGATGCCGGCCTCGCAATGCAGGACCGCCTCGTCCATGGTCAGCCATTGCGGCGCCGGCTGCTTGCCCGCGACGATGACGTTGATGCGGTCATAGGTGCGCAGCACGTGATCGGTCGTCCAGAGCAGCGTGTTGGCGTCCGGCGGCAGATAGATGCGGACGATGTCGGCCTTCTTGTTGGCGACGAGATCGACGAAGCCGGGATCCTGATGGCTGAAGCCGTTATGGTCCTGCCGCCAGACATGCGAGGTCAGCAGATAGTTGAGTGAGGCGATCGGCCGCCGCCAGGCGAGGTCGCGCGAGACCTTCAGCCACTTGGCGTGCTGGTTGAACATCGAATCGATGATGTGGATGAAGGCTTCGTAGCAGGAGAAGAAGCCGTGGCGGCCGGTGAGGAGATAGCCCTCCAGCCAGCCCTGGCAGAGATGCTCGGAGAGCACCTCCATGACGCGGCCATCCTGCGAGAGATGGTCGTCATAGCTCTCGATCCCCTCCATCCAGACGCGGTCGGTCGTCTCGAACACCGCATCGAGCCGGTTCGAGGCCGTCTCGTCCGGCCCCATGATGCGGAAATTGCGCGTCTCGGCGCTCATCGCCATCACGTCGCGCAGGAACGAGCCCATGACGCGCGTCGCCTCGGCCGTCGTCGCGCCCGGCGAGGGCACGGCGACCGCATAGTCGTGGAAGTCGGGCAGCTTCAGCTCGCGCTTCAGCAGCCCGCCATTGGCATGCGGATTGGCGCCCATGCGGCGGTTGCCGGAGGGCGCGAGCGCCGCCAGCTCGGGCATCAGCCGGCCCTTCTCGTCGAACAGCGTATCGGGCTCGTAGGAGCGCAGCCAGGCATCGAGCAGCGCCAGATGTCCCGCATTGTCGCGCACATTGGCGATCGGCACCTGATGGGCGCGCCAGAAGCCCTCGACCTTCTTGCCGTCGACCTCCTTCGGCCCGGTCCAGCCCTTGGGCGAACGCAGGATGATCATCGGCCAGCGCGGACGCGCATGCGCATGGCCGGCGGCGCGCGCCTCGGCCTGGATGGCCGCGATGCGGCCGAAGGCGGTGTCGAGCGTCGCCGCCATGGCCTGGTGCATGGGCTCGGGATCGCTGCCCTCGACGAAGAACGGCTCGTAGCCGAAACCCGAGAAGAGCTGCTCGAGCTCGGCGTCGCTCATGCGGCCGAGAACGGTCGGATTGGCGATCTTGTAGCCGTTCAGATGCAGGATCGGCAGCACCGCTCCGTCATGGACCGGCGAGAGGAACTTGTTGGAATGCCAGGAGGCGGCGAGCGGCCCGGTCTCTGCCTCGCCGTCGCCGATGACGCAGGCGACGACGAGCGAGGGATTGTCGAAGGCGGCGCCATAGGCGTGAACCAGCGCATAGCCGAGCTCGCCGCCCTCATGGATGGAGCCGGGCGTGTCGGCCGAGGCGTGGCTCGGAATGCCGCCGGGGAAGGAGAACTGGCGCACGAGCTTGGCGAGACCGTCGGCATCCTGAGCGACATCCGGATAGATCTCGCTGTAGGACCCTTCCAGATAGGTGTTGGCGACCATGCCGGGGCCGCCATGCCCGGGGCCGCAGATATAGATGACATTGGCGTCGCGCGCCCGGATGACGCGGTTCAGATGCGCATAGATGAAGTTGAGGCCGGGTGTGGTGCCCCAATGGCCGAGCAGGCGCGGCTTGATATGATCGCGCGTCAGCGGCTGGCGGAGCAGCGGGTTGTCGAGCAGATAGATCTGGCCGACGGAAAGAAAGTTAGCCGCCTTCCAATATCGATGGATGAGATCGAGCTCGTCCTTGCCGAGGGGGCCGTCCAGCGTCATCGTCGCCTCCGTCATGCGGGGGCCGCGCTCCCGGGGCGAGGCGCAGCCGGCCGCCAATAGAGGGCGACAGACTGCGCCCGGCCTTGACCATGATCAAGGGCGCTCGTCACGAAAGGCTGGTCAGGGGGTCTCGGCGGCGACCTCGAAGGCCTCGGCCGCGGCGGTCGTCAGCGGATCGGCGAACAGCGCGGCGGCGACCTTGGGGCTGAAGGTGAAGGTATCGAGGCCGAGCGCCGCGAGGCGGGCGAGGTCCTCGGCGGAACGCAGGCTCGCGACGAGAATGCGCATCGCGCTGCCGGCCGACCGCACCATGGCCTGCATGGCGGCGATCTCGCCGGCGCCGTCGCGGCCGGCATCGTTCATGCGGCCGAGATAGGGCGCGGCATAGTCGGCGCCGAGCGCGGCGGCGCTGAGCGCCTGATGCGATGCATAGACGGCGGTCATGGTGATGCGGATGCCGTCCGCCTTGAGCCGCGCGGCGGCGATGGCGCCTTCGCGGGTGATCGGCACCTTGACGACGATGCGATGGTCGATCGCCGCGATCGCGCGGCCGTTCGCTTCCAGCGCCTCGGCGCTTCGGCCGAAGGTCTGCATCTGCAGCTCGCCGGTGCCGAGTGCGAAGGCGGTGTCGGCGAGACGCCGAAGATCGGGCAGCGCGCAGGGGATGCCGGCCGCGGCAAGCAGCGTCGGATTGGTCGTGACGCCGTGGAAGAGGCCGGTCGGCAGCCACTCCCGCCAGGCCTTGCTGTCCGCCGTATCGAGCAGCAGGCGGATCCGCCCGCGATTGTCGTCTGCCGTCATGTCAGGTCCCCGTCTCGTTCGGGCGTCCAATAGACGATCCGGCGACGCAATGCACCTCGCCTCGAGGCCAGCCACCGGCCGTGAAGCACATCACATCGCTGCGGCCGCGCTTCTGCTTGAAACCGCCGCGAGGGTCGCGCGTTGGACCAGCGAACCGTTCTTGAGCGGAACAATTTCAGACTGGGACGCCGCAGGGCGGCGGGGGATCATGATCAGCATCGATCGTAGCCGGGTGATCGGCATTCTCGCAACCGCGACGCTCGTCGCCACGGCCGTGACCGCCTGGGGAACGCAGGCCACCGGCCATGGCAACGGCAGTGCCGACCCGACGGCCGCGGTCAGCTTCGAACGCGCCGGAGTCGGCGGGCGCAAGGGCTGTGAAGTCCAGTCCTGGCCCTATATCGCGCCGGAATGTCTCTCGGCCTCGCAGGGCGAGAGCCGGACGATCCGCCGGCTCCTCTGACGCCTAGTCCGCGAAGGCGGCTGCCGCTCTGAAGAGCGAGAGGTGCCGCCGCGCCACCGCCTCCACATCGGTGCCGTAGCCGCCGCCGATGACACCCGCCAGCGGCAGATCGCGCGAGCGCACCGCCTGCAGCACGAGCGCATCACGCTGCGCCAGCCCCGCATCGGTCATCGCCAGCCGGCCGAGCCGATCGTCGCGGTGCGGGTCGACCCCGGCATTGTAGAAGACGATGTCCGGCTGCAACCGGTCGAGCAGCGGCGCCAGGATCGCGCCGAGCGCCTCCAGATAGGCCGCGTCCTCCGTTCCGTCGGCAAATCCGATATCGATGGTCGAGGCGCGCTTGCGCACCGGATAGTTGCGCTCGCCATGCAGCGACAGCGTCGTCACCCGCGCATCGCCAGCGAAGATGGCGGCCGTGCCGTCGCCCTGATGCACGTCGCAATCGACCACCAGCGCCGTCTCGATGCGCCGCTCGGCGAGGAGCACGCCGAGGGCGACCGCGACATCGTTGAAGGTGCAGAACCCGGCGCCCTGCTCCGCGCGGGCGTGATGGCTGCCGCCGGCGGTGTTGCAGGCGAGCCCCGTCTCCAACGCCAGCCGCGCGGCAAGGATCGTCCCACCCGCCGCTGTCGCAGCGCGGCGCACGACGGTCTCGTTCATCGGCAGGCCGATTTCGCGCTCGATCGCAGGCGGAAGACAGAACGTCAGGACCGCGTCGACATAGGCGGGGTCATGCGCGAGCGCGAGTTCGGCCGCGCTCGCCGCCTCCGGCCGGGCAAAGCCGCTATCCGCAAGGCCGTCGGCGTGCAGGAGCGCCGCCAGCCGCTCGTATTTCCGCATCGGGAAGCGATGATCGGCCGGGATCTCGGCGGTGTAGGCCTCGTGGTGGACGATCGGCAGCGGCATGCGCCGAGGATAGCGCGGAACGGGTGGGTTGCGAGCCCTCGTCCAGATCCGCATCGACGAAAGAGCGGGAAGCGGCTATCCCTCGACCCCTTCGATTCCGCCGCGGCAATGGCCGCCAGCACCACGATTCCTCCATGAACGACGTTTCCGCCGCAGCGCCTCGCCGCGCCTTTGCCGTCACCCATCGCGGCATCCTCGCGATCGCCGTGCCGATGACGCTCGCCTATCTCTCGACGCCGCTGCTCGGGATCACCGACATGGCAGTGATCGGCCGTATCGGCGATGCGGCGCTGATCGGCGGCGTCGCGCTCGGTGCCGTCGTCTTCGACTTCATCTTCTCGACCTTCAATTTTCTCCGCAGCGGCACGACGGGCCTCACCGCGCAGGCCTATGGCGCCGGCGACCGCACCGAGATGCAGGCCGTGCTGTTCCGCGCGCTGCTGCTCGCCGTGGCGATCGGCATCGTGGTCATCCTGCTCGGCCGGCCGATCCTCGCGCTCGCGCTGGCCGGACTCGGCGGCAGCCCGGCGGTGCAGGCGGCGACGACGACCTATTTCGACATCCGCCTCCTCTCGACGCCCTTCGCGCTCGCCAACTACGCCATGCTCGGCTGGCTGGTCGGGCTCGGCCGCGCCACGGCCGGCCTCGTCCTCCAGACGGTGCTGAACGGGCTCAACATCGCGCTCAGCATCCTCTTCGTGCTCGGCTTCGGCTGGGGCATCGCCGGAGCGGCGCTCGGCACGACGCTCGGCGAGGCGATCACCGCCTGTCTCGGGCTCCTCGTCGTGCTGCCATCGCTCGATCGCCGCGACCGCCCGGCGCGGGCCAAGGTTCTCGACCGGACGGCGATCGTCCGCATGATCGCGGTCAACCGCGACATCATGATCCGCTCCTTCGCCCTCCTCTTCGCCTTCGGCTTCTTCGCCTCGCGCGGCGCCGCCTTCGGCGATGTCACGCTCGCCGCCAATGCCGTGCTGATGAACCTCTTCCTCGTCGGCGGCTATTTCCTCGACGGGTTCGCGGCGGCGGCGGAGCAATATGCCGGACGCGCGGTCGGCGCGCGCTACCGCGCCGCCTTCGTGCGCTCTGTCTGGCTGACGCTCCTCTGGGGCTACGGCCTCGCGTTCGCCGCCGCGCTGGTCTTCGCGCTTGCCGGGCCGGCGATCATTGATCTCATGACCGCCAATGAAGAGGTGCGCGAGACGGCGCGGCGATACCTGCCCTGGGCGGTGGCGACACCTATCGCCGGCGTGCTCGCCTTCCAGATGGACGGCGTCTTCATCGGCGCCACCTGGTCGCGCGACATGCGCAACATGATGCTGGCCTCGCTCGTCCTTTTCCTCGCCGTCTGGTGGTGGGCCGAACCGGCGCTCGGAACGGACGGTCTGTGGCTGGCGCTGATCGTCTTCCTTTCGGCGCGCGGGCTGACGCTCGCCTGGCGCTGCCGCAGCCGCATCGCCTCCACCTTCGGCCCGGAGGGGGCGGAGGACTGAGCCTCAGCCGCCAGGCGCCGGGGCCGGGGCGGTCAGACTGCCGATGAGCTCGAACGGGCTGTGGCCGCTGCGCGCGGCGATCGCCGCCAGAGTGTCGGTGGGCGCGACCGGGCCGAAGCCGGCATCGTCGAGCCGTTTCACGGCCGCCGCGCTATCGAGCTTCAGCACCGGGGCCAGCGTCTCGAGCGGCGCCTGCTGCGCCGCTGCGACCAGCGCCATCGCCGGGTTGCCGCCGCCCCTCCCGCTCGCGCTGGCGCCATAGGCGAAGACGGCCGCGGCGGCGAGGCTCGCGACCAGCGCGATCGGCATGGCCGCGTGGCGGAAATAGTTGAGGAACGGCCGCCAGTTGCGCCACAGATGCAGCACGAAGGGCAGGAGCAGGACCAGCGAGAGCACCTCGTGCATCTCGTGGAACAGCCCCGGCGACCAGCCGAAATAGAGCGCGACGCCCGACACCGCCGAGACGATGAAGAGACCCGCCGTCAGCGGCGTCCCATACCGAAAGAAGAAATCCCGCACGCCGCGCATGCCCTGTCTCTCCTGGCGCCGGCGGCACCATGCGGCCGGCCATCCACGGCAAGAGCGATACACGAGGAAGGCGGCGGCGATCCTCTCCAGGCGGTATCCGATTGTATCCGTTTGTCAGCCGCCGGCGGCCCAGCGCTCGCGCTCGATTCCGACAGCGTCGGCGATCGAGCCGAGGCCGCGGCGGTCGAGGATACGCGAGAGGCCGGCGAGGATCTCGCCGGGCAGTCCCGGACCCTGATAGACGAGGCCGGTATAGAGCTGCACGAGATCGGCGCCGGCCGCGATCTTCTGGAAGGCCGTCTCGGCCGAGTCGACGCCGCCGACGCCGATGAGCGGCATCTGGGGTCCGACGAGGCCGCGGAAGCGGGCCAGCATGACCGTCGACATGCGGAAGAGCGGACGGCCGGAGAGACCGCCCGTCTCCTTCGCCAGCGCCGCGGTGGCGAGCGGCGGGCGCGAGACCGTCGTGTTGGAGATGATCACGCCGTCGAGCCGGCGCGCCAGCACCACCTCGGCGACGTCGGCAAGGCCCGATTCATCCATGTCCGGCGCGATCTTGACCAGCATCGGCACCCGTCGCGGCTGCGCATCGCGGGCCTCGACGACGCGGGCAAGCAGCGCATCGAGCGCCGCCCTGCCCTGCAGGTCGCGCAGGCCCGGCGTGTTGGGCGAGGAGACATTGACCGTGAAATAGCTGGCGAGATCGGAAAAGGCCTCGATGAGGGCGACATAGTCGGCAGCCCGATCGGCGCTGTCCTTGTTGGCGCCGATGTTCACGCCGACGATGCCCTTGCGTCTCCGGCGGGCGAGATTGTCGCGCGCCGCCGCCTTGCCGGCATTGTTGAAGCCGAGGCGGTTGATGATCGCGCCGTCCTCGGCGAGGCGAAAGATGCGCGGCCGGGGATTGCCGGCCTGCGGACGCGGCGTCACCGAACCGATCTCGATGAAGCCGAAGCCGAGCGACAGCAGCCCGTCCGCGACCTCGGCATTCTTGTCGAGGCCGGCGGCGAGGCCGAGCGCATTGGGGAAGTCGAGACCGAACAGCCTGCGGGCGAGGCGCGGATCGCGCGCCGGATCGACGGCCCGGGTCAGCCCGGAGCCGATCAGCTTCAGCGAAAGGCCATGCGCCGTCTCCGGATCGATCCGGAAGATGGCGGGGCGGGCGATGCGATAGAGGCTCACGGGATCGCGGCCGGGAAGACATGCGCGCCGTCGGCACCGCGCGGCAGCGGCACGACCGAACGGACATGGGCGAGGTCGAGCGGCGCATGGAGATGTGGGAACAGCGCCCCGCCGCGCGAAGGCTCCCATTTCAGCGCCGGTCCCAGCGCCTCGGCGTCGACCGCGACGAGCAGCAGGTCGTCGATGCCGGCGAAATGACGGGCGGCCGTCTCGCGCAACTGCTCCGCCGCCGAGAAATGGATGAAGCCGTCCGTGTGGTCGACCGGCGCGCCTTCGAAGCGGCCGAGCGCCTCCGCCTCGCGCCAGAGCGCCGCAGGCGCGATCTTGTAGATTTCTGTCATGGAATGTCCCGTTTTCGTCGAGAAAACTAGCGGCTCGCCCTCCCCTCGGCAAGGCGCGCGAACGATCTGGGGCAAGGCGCGCGGTGCGCGCTGGACACGGTTCGTTCGCGGGGATACATGGTGCTTGCAGGGATTTTATTCCTGTTCCTGCACTTCGTTGTGCCGCGTCTCGGGGGAGAGAAGGCAGGGCCACGCCGGGAGCATGCGCTCCGGTCCGGCCCGTTCATCCGGAAGGTCCGGCCATGCTGTCACACGAACGGATCTGGACGGCCATCGACGTTCTCGCCGAGCGTCATGCGCTCAGCGTCTCGGGCCTCGCCAAGCGTGCGGGCCTCGATCCGACGACCTTCAACCGGTCGAAGCGCGTCGGCAGCGACGGGCGCCCGCGCTGGCCGTCGACCGAGAGCATTTCCAAGATCCTCGAGGCGACCGGCGAATCGGTCGAGCGCTTTCTCGGCATCGCGGCCGGCACGAGCGCGGCGCTGGCCGAGATCGACCGTCCGTTCCGCCAGGTACCGCTGATCGGCTTCGCGCAGGCCGGTGCCGGCGGCTTCTTCGACGATGGCGGCTTTCCCGCAGGACAGGGCTGGTACGAGGTCTCGTTTCCGCAGAGTCGCAACACGGAGGGCGTGTATGCGCTCGAGGTGTCCGGCGATTCCATGATGCCGCTCTATCGCCATGGCGACGTCATCATCGTGTCGCCGACGGCGCCCTGCCATGTCGGAGACCGCGTGGTCGTCCGCACCCAGCAGGGAGAGGTCATGGCCAAGGTGCTCGCCCGCCGCGACGCCAGCCGGGTCGAGCTCGCCTCGCTCAATCCCGATCATGCGCCGCGCAGTCTCGCGACGCACGAGATCGACTGGATCGCGAGGATCATCTGGGCCAGCCAATGACCCGAACGCTTCAGATCGCCGCCCTTCTGCTCGTCGCCGTCATCCTGGCGGGTGTCGTCACCCTCGTCATGGACGGCGGGGAGAGCGTGCGTCTCGGCGTGGGTGCCCCCGCGCCGGTGCCGCCGGCGGCTTCCGCAAGCCGACCCTCGCCGCCGGAGACGATAACGCCGTCCCCGAAGGTCGCACGGGCGCGCCCCGATTTCGGACCGGTCGTCACGAGCCCCGTTCCCGAGGCGCCGGATGCGGCGCCGGGAAGCCTGCCGCGCATGGTGGGCGGACCGGGCATCAGCCCGGGCCCGCTCGTGACCGGCGTCCTGGAGCGAGAAGCGCCGCAAGCCGCCGAACCCGAGGCGGCCCCAAGCGGCCCTCAATGGAAGACCTTCAACCAGGTCGTCGTGATCGGCGCCGGCATCATCAATCTCGGCGGGCGCAAGGTCCAGCTCGACGGGATCATCGTGCCGGCGAGCGGGAGCACCTGCCGGACCGCTCCGGACGAGCCCGGCTTCGACTGCGCCTTTCTGTCGATGCAGGCACTGCGCCAGCGGATCCGCGCGCGAGGAATCGAGTGCCGGCTCGACACGGTCGAATACGTCGGCGCCGAGCCGGCGTCCTGCCGCATCGGCCAGACGGACCTCGCAGCATGGCTGGTGGAGCAGGGCTGGGCAGCGCCGGCGGAAGACGCACCCGACGAATATCGCGCGGCTGAACAGCAGGCGCGTTGCGCGGGCGCCGGGATATGGGCGGGAGCCGCCCGGCCGGACAACTGCCCGGCGCAGTAGCCGTCAGGCACCGGCCCGGCGCAGCCCGAGCGAGAGAACCCCTGCGCCGATCAGCAGCGACCCGCCGACCCGGTTGACCGCCGTCTGAACCGACGGCTTGCGGATGGTGGTGCGTGCGCCGCTGGCGAGCAGCCCGTAGAGAGCAGCGTTGAGGCTCGCCAGCACGAGGAACGTCGCCTCGAACAGGATCATCTGCGGCAGAAGTGGTGCGTCGGCCACGAGAAATTGCGGCAGGAACGCGACAAAGAACACGATGCTCTTCGGGTTCAGCGCCGTCACGACATAGGCGTGCAGGAAGATGCGGACCGGCTTCGTTTCGGCAGCTTCGCCCGGGGCTCCGACGGTCGGCTTCGCGCGCCAGAGCTTGACGCCGAGATAGACGAGATAGGCGGCGCCGACCCATTTCAGCACCGTGAACAGCGTCGCCGAGGCGGCCAGCAGCGCGCCGAGGCCCAGCATCGAGGCCGTCATCGCGGTGAAATCGCCGAGCGCAACCCCGGCGACGGTGGCACGGCCGGCCCGGCGGCCATGGCCGAGCGCATAGCTGATGACGAGCAGGACAGTCGGGCCGGGAATGGCCAGCATGACGGCGGACGCGGCGGCGAAAGCGAGCCAGTGTTCGAAAGTCATCGGCGGCACTCCCATGAGAACATGCCGCCGATCCATCCACAACGGGAGGCAGCGCGCAAGGCGCCGCCTTCCTGCCGCCTTCCTGCCGCCTCAGGCCGGAGCCAGCGTCCCCGCGAGCGCCCTTGCGATGCGGTCTCTGGTTTCCGCGATGCCGTAGATCGCCACGAAGGAGCCGAAGCGCGGGCCCTGGTCCTGACCGAGCAGGGCCTGGTAGAGGCCGCGGAACCAGTCCAGCGAGACGCCGGGCGGATTGCCGTCCGGCCCCTTCTTGGCCGGATCGGGGAAGAAGGCACGACCGACATCGAACACCACCGCCTGGATTTCGTCGGCGGTCGACTGCGCCGGCAGCGCGGCAAGCGCGGCGTCCAGCGCGGCAAGCGCCTCGGCGAGCGCGCCCTCGGGGCGGATATAGTGCTTATGCGCCTTGAGGACGTCGTTGTAGTAGCGGATCGCGAAGCCCGCGAGCGCGTCGAGCTTCTCCCGGGCGGCCGGCTCGATCTCCGGCAGATAGCGCGAGACATAGGCCCAGAGCACGGCCTTGTCGGTCGCATCGGAAACCGACACGAGGTTGAGCAGCATCGCGAAGCTGATCGGCGAGACGATCTGCGGCGGATTTCCCGAATGGATGTGCCAGGCCGGATTGCCGAGCTGCTGCTCGGTCGCCTGGCGCGAGAAGGCCTCGATGAAGCCCGCATAGTCGTCGACATGGCGGGGGATCACCTCGAAGCCGAGCCGCTTGGCCGTCTTCGGCTTGTTGTACATCAGCAGCGACAGGCTCTCGGGCGAGGCATAGGTGAGCCACTGCTCGATCGTCAGCCCGTTGCCCTTCGACTTCGAGATCTTCTCGCCGTTCTCGTCGAGGAAATGCTCGTAGGTAAAGCACTCCGGCGGCTCGGCGCCGAGCGCGCGGCAGATGCGGGTCGAGAGCTTGACGCTGTCGATGAGGTCCTTTCCGCTCATCTCATAGTCGACGCCGAGTGCATACCAGCGCATGGCCCAATCGGCCTTCCACTGGCACTTCACGGCGCCGCCTGTGACGGTCGTCGTCACCGTCTCGCCGTCCTCGGGATCGACATAGGTGATCGTGCCGGCCGCGACGTCGCGGTCGATCATCGGCACCTGGAGCACCCGGCCGGTCTTCCTCGAGATCGGCAGGAAGGGCGAATAGGTCGCCTGCCGCTCGGCGCCGAGCGTCGGCAGGATGATCTCCATTACCTCGTCATAGACCTCGAGCATCCGCCGCAGCGCGCCGTCGAAACGGCCCGAGGCGTAATAGTCCGTCGCGCTCGCGAATTCGTAGGCGAAGCCGAAGGAATCGAGGAAGGCGCGCAGCCGGGCGTTGTTGGCCGCGCCGAAGGAAGGATACTCGTTCGAGAACGGATCCGGCACCCGCGTCAGCGGCATGCCGAGATGCGCGGCCATCATCTCCTGGTTCGGAACGTTGGACGGCACCTTCCTGAGGCCATCCATGTCGTCGGAGAAGGAGAGGAGGCGCGTCTCGATGCGATCCTCGGTCAAGAGGCGGAAGGCCGTGCGGACCATCGTCGTGCGCGCCACTTCGCCGAAGGTGCCGATATGGGGAAGCCCCGACGGCCCGTAGCCGGTCTCGAACAGCACCGGCGACTTCGGCCCGTGCGTCTCGAGCCGGGCGATGATGCGCCGCGCCTCCTCGAAGGGCCAGGCTTTCGACTCTTTCGCCGCTGCGACGAGGGCGGGCGAAAGATCGAGGACGGGTGGCCTGGCTGACGACATCGGAAACCTCGGGAGGATCATTCCGCGGGCAAACCCGCCGCGCGGGCGCGAGAGCCATAGGGAGCGCGCGCGGCGGCGTCAATGGCGAAGCCCCGAGGCATCACGCGCGGGAGGCGTTGAACAAGCGAGGCCGACATCCTAGTTTCGTGCGCGCCGCCGCCCGGGCGGAGAGACGACGGAGTTTCAGACGATGGACAAGGCCGCCGCCACGAAGAGTGCCGTATCCCCGCAGGAGGCGCTCATCTATGTCATGGTGACGCTGTCGGCCGTCGACCGCGAGATGACCGATCGCGAGATGCGCAAGATCGGTGACATCGTGAACACGCTGCCGATCTTCGGCGGCTTCGACACCGATCGTCTCGTCCAGGTGGCGGAAGACTGCGCCGCCATCACCCGCGAGGCCGACGGGCTGCACGAGGTGCTGGCCGTGATCGCGACGGCTCTGCCGAAGAAACTGCACGAGACGGCCTATGCCCTCGCCGTCGAGGTCGCCGCGGCCGACCTCCATGTCGAGCAGGAGGAACTGCGCTTCCTCGAACTGCTCCGCGACGTTCTCGATGTCGACACGCTGACCGCCGCGGCCATCGAGCGCGGCGCCCGGGCCCGTTACCGGACGCTCTGAGCGCCCCCCATTCACCCTTGATGCCGATGCGCCTCGCCGTCTTCCTTGTGTCGCTCGTCATCGCGGCGATGCTCGCAGGCGAGGCACGGGCTGGCTGGGTCCATATCCGCTATGGCGAGAACAACAGCTGCATCGTTTCGCTGACCGGCTCCATCACGCTGGCGAATGCGAATTTCTTCGAGGCCGTTACCGCGGACTGCACCAGCGGCGGCGTTCTTCTCGAAAGCAATGGCGGGCTGGTCGAGCCGGCCTTGCACATCGGAGAACTGATCCGGCAACGGGGGCTGGAAACGGCCGTCGCCTATGATGCGCGCTGCGCGTCGGCCTGTGCGCTCATCTGGCTCGGGGGCGTCAAGCGCAACATCTTTCCGTCCTCGCGGATCGGCTTTCACGCCGCCTATGTGATGGACGGCGACGTCGCTCGGGAAACCGGCGTCGGCAATGCGCTGATCGGATCCTACCTGACGACCATGGGACTGCCGCGCAGGTCGATCATCTTCATCACTTCGGCCGATCCGAAGAGCGTCAATTGGCTCGACTATCGCGACGCCGTCGATCTCGGCATCGGGATCAACCTGCTCGGCGAGACAGACCGCGCCTGGATCGACGACATCCGCGCCAGCGATCCCCACTACACGCCGCTTTGACATCCGGTCGCGGCGGTTCGTCCTAGAAGTAGCTGACCGGGAAATAGCGGAGATAGAGCTCGGCGAAGACGCCCTTGTCGTAGAGGCTGTCCAGCGCCCAGTTGACCGCCTGACGTAGCTCGGGCCGGTCCTTCGGCAAGGCGACGGCATAACCTTCGCCGAAGAAGCGGCTCTCGAGATAGGGGCCGCCGACGAATGCGCAGCAGTCCCGCGCCGCCGGCGATTGCTGCCAGAAGGCGAGCGCAGTTCCGTCCCCGAAGGCGAAATCCGCCTCGCCCTCCCTGACCGCCTCCGCCGCGGCGACCGGTGTCGACACCGCCAGTCGACGCGCCTCCGGAAAGAAGCTCGCGAGATAGGCCTCGTGCGCGCTGCCGGCGGCGACAGCGACGGTCCGCCCCCTCAGGGCGGCGGCACCGATATCGGTCGACCGCTCGTCGACCGGCCCGATGAAGCGGGCGGCCGGCCTCAGATAGACGTCCGAGAAGCCGAGCGACTCCCGCGCGGTCGCGGTGATCGCGATGCCGGCGATCGCGGCGTCGATACGCCCTTCGACAATGGATGGACCGAGGCTGTCGAAAGGCCTCGTCTGCATCGTGCAGGCGACGGCGAGTTCGCGGCAGATCGCCCGCGCCAGCTCAACATTGAAGCCGGTCAGCGTTCCGTCGCTCCCGGTGAAGCTGAAGGGCGGGAAATCGCCGACCGTCGCGAAGCGGAGCGGCGTCAGCGCGGCGGCGGGCGGCAGGTCGATGCGCCGGCCCGGATCGAAGAAATTCGGGATCACGACCTCATCGGCCGACGCCACCGCGGCGAGCACAATCGCGATTGCCACCATCAGGCCGCGCAAGGGAATTGCCAAGCGGCGCGTCATCTGTCTCACTTATGGTTGCAGCCGCCGGTGGGGCACCGGAGCGTCTGCGGCAAGCATAGCGATGGCCCGCCGGTTGCGGAACGTCGAACGGGGGCGGACGTGGACAGCCGCAGGGAATGGTCATCGGTGCCAGGCGCCGACGGCCCCGGTACCGATGTGCCGGGCGCCTACCGGACGCGCGCGGCCGAACTCGGGCTTCGCTTCATCGCAAGCCCGACCGGCGAGGGATATCGCGCCCGGCCGGACATGGCAGACGATGTCGCCGCGATCGCGGCCACCATCCGGAGGGGCTCGCTGGCGGCCGCCGAACGCGACGGCGAGAGAGCGATATTCATCGCACCTGAAAGGGGTGACCTTCGCTCGCTGTCGGCACGGGTCCGGGCCGATCCGGCGATCGCCGGGCTCGTCATGGTCACGACCCCTGCCGCTGTCCGGCGCCTTCTGCTCGCGCGATACCGCATGGCACTCGTCCGCGACGCGACGGAGCGGCTCGCGACGCGGCGGCCGGACCTTTCGGCGCGGCGTCTCGTGACCCGGGCCGAGGGAGCCGTCCTCGCCACCGTGCTTTTCGGCATCGCAGCGGCAATCTTCCTTCTGGGAGCGCCGGCCATCGCTGCCATCGAGATCCTTGCCGGCCTCGTCTTTCTCGCCACGATCCTCCTGCGCATGCAGGCGATCAGCGTCGTGACGCACAGGCGTCGCCACCGCCGGACCGAGCTGCCGCAGGTCGAGCCGGAAAGCCTTCCCGTCTACAGCATCCTGCTGCCGGTCTATCGCGAACCACATATGCTCGCCGAACTCGTCGGCTGCATGGAGCGGCTGGTGTGGCCGCGCGAGAAGCTCGACATCAAGCTCATCGTCGAGGCCGACGACAAGGCGACGCTCGCGGCCGCCAGGGTGCTCAGGCTGCAAGCGCCCTTCGAGGTCCTTGCCGTCCCGGCCTTCGGTCCACGCACCAAGCCCAAGGCACTGGCCTTCGCGCTGCCTCTGGCGCGGGGCGAACTCGTGACGGTCTTCGATGCCGAGGACCGGCCCGATCCGCTGCAGCTCATCGAGGCCTATCTCGCCTTCCAGCGCGGCGGGCCCGACCTCGCCTGCGTGCAGGCGCCGCTTCTCGTCGACAACACGGCAACAAACGGGCTGACCGCGCTGTTCGCTCTCGAATACTCGGTTCAGTTCGACGGCGTGCTGCCGCTTCTCGCCGATCTCGACCTGCCGCTGCCGCTCGGCGGGACGTCCAACCATTTCCGCCGCGCCGTTCTGGAGGATGTCGGCGGCTGGGATCCCTACAATGTCACCGAGGACGCCGATCTCGGTCTCCGCCTCGCCCGCTTCGGATACCGGACCGGGGTCATAGAGCGGCCCACGCTGGAAGAGGCGCCGCGCACGGTGAGCGTCTGGCTCGGCCAGAGGACGCGCTGGCTGAAAGGATGGATGCAGACGCTGCTGGTCCATCTGCGGTCGCCACGCCGGCTGCTCAGGGAGATTGGACCGCGGCGCTTCGCCTATTGCCTGCTCGTGCTCTTCGGCTCGCTGGTCGCCGCAGCCATCCATCCCGTCTATCTGGCGACGGCGCTGGCGCTCATCTTCGACCCCGCGCGGCTCTGGCGGGCCGACAGCCCGCTCTTCGCGGCGATGACCATGCTGAGCCTCTTCAACCTCGTCTCCGCCTATGGCGTCTTCGTGCTGCTGTCGCGAGAGACCTTCCACCTGCGCCACCTGCCCTGGCCCGCCTCCGCGCTCGTCTACCTGCCGGCCTACTGGCTGCTGCTGTCGATCGCTTGCTATCGCGCCATCGGCGAACTGATCATCGCCCCGCACCACTGGTCGAAGACCCGACATGTGGGGCGCCGGGTGCAGCCTGCCGTCCAGCGCGCCGAGGCGACCGAAAAACTGGCCCAGCCTGTCGGCTGAGAGCCTGGCCACTCGTCCTTTGAGCGCAACAGACCGCAAGGAGGAAGCAGCGATGTCCTATGTCGACGGATTCATATTGCCGGTGCCGAAGGCCCGCCTCGACGACTATCGCCGGATCGCGACGACGGCGTCGGAGGTCTGGCGCGAGCATGGCGCCCTCTCCTATGCCGAATATGTCGGCGACGATGTCCCTTATGGCGAACTGACCTCGTTTCCCCGTTCCGTCCAGTTGAAGGACGACGAGGTCGTGATCTTCTCCTGGATCAAGTATCGCGACCGGGCCCATCGCGACGCCGTCAACGCCAAGGTGATGGCCGACGAGCGCATCAAGGCGATGATGGAGGAGATGCCGGCCGACGGGAAGCGGATGATCTTCGGCGGATTCAGCGTGCTGCTGGACGTCTGACGACCCGTCGCGCGACCTGCAGATAGCCGCCGCGCGCCTCGCCGGCGAGACGATGGCCCGCCACCTTGTGCACCGCCTCGCCCAGCATGAAGGCGTGAAACGGCGCACCGTGGAACAGCGGGCGGAAGGCGTCATCGAGCACGTCGAGGCCGCCGGCGAGCGCGCCGAAGGCTGGCATGACGAGACGCTCGCGATTGGCGATGAAGCAGCGGCGGCGCACCGAGCCGCCGCGACCGACGACGCGCGCGGACGGATGGAGATGACCCGCCACCTCACCCGGCGCCCGGCCGGCGCGCGGCTCGTGGCGGAACGTCAGCGACCCGACGACGAGTTCGCGCTCCGCATGCCCGCCGAGCGCGGCGGGCGGCAGCGGATCATGGTTGCCGGCGATCCATATCCACTCGCAACCGGCCACGAGTTGGCCGAGCAAGGCGCGGTCGGCCTCGCCGAGCCGCTCCGCGGCGCGCCTGTCGTGGAAGCTGTCGCCGAGCGCGACGACGCGGCGGGGAGCGAGCCGTCCGACGAGGGCCGCTAGGCGGCGCAGCGTCGCTACGGTGTCGTAGGGCGGCAGCATCTGGCCGCGCGCCGCGAAGGCCGAGCCCTTTTCGAGATGCAGGTCAGCCACGACGAGCGTCGCTTCCTCCGCGATATGCAGCGCGCCTTCCACGGTCAGTGCAACCGCGACATCGGCGATCATGCACTGTGTCGAGGATGGCTCGGGACGGGGGGCGGGCTGGGCTGTCGCGGGCGGGTTCATGCGTCGATTCGCGTTTCGTTCTCGCCCCACCTTAGGAGACGACGAGTCCTGCCGGCAAGCCGGCGCCGTGCTCCGCCTCGAGGAACGCCTCGCCCATCGCCTCGCGGACGAGATCGTCGACATTCTCGCGGAGGATGTCCTCGGCAGCCGCGCCGGCGACCGTTTCCTTTCCGATATCGAGCATCACCGGCACGGCGAGCGGCGAGATGCGCTCAAGCGGCTGGTGCAGGATCGCGCCCTCGACACGCATCAGCATGTCGGACAGCCGCGCAACATCGAGGAGGCCGGTCGCGGCGTCGGCCCAGGTGGCGCGCAGCAGGATATGGTCGGGCTCGTGGCTGCGCAGCACGTCGTAGATGAGATCGGTCGACATCGTCACCTGACGGCCGGTCTTCTCCTTGCCGGGATGGCGGCGCTCGATCAGGCCGGAGATGAGCGCGCAGGTGCGGAAGCTGCGTTTCAGGAGATAGCTCTCCGCGAGCCAGGCATCGAGATCGTCGCCGAGCATGTCCGGCGCGAAGAGATCGCCGAGCTCGGGCTTGCCCTTGGCAAAAGCCGCGCCCATGTCGCCGAGGCCCCAGACGGCGAGCGAATAGTCGGAGGCGACGAAGCCGAGCGGGCGCAGCTTCGCCCGCTCCAGCCGCCGCGTCAGCAGCATGCCGAGCGTCTGGTGCGCCAGCCGGCCCTCGAAAGGGTAGGCGACCATGTAGAAGCGGCCGCCGCGCGGAAAGGTCTCGACCAGAAGCTGGTCGCGGCGCGGCAGCACGGAAACCTCCTTCTGGATGCGCAGCCAGTCGGCAACCTGATCCGGCAGCCGCGACCAGGCGCTCTCGTCGGCGAGCAGCCCGCGCACGCCGTCGGCGAGATAGGTCGAGAGCGGAAACTTGCCGCCGGCATACATCGGCACCTTCGGCGCCTCGTCATGGGTGCGCGAGACGACGGCGACATTGTCGCGAATGCCTTCGAGCTTCACGACGAGGCCGGCGAAGAGAAAGCTGTCGCCGGGCGCCAGCTGCTCGACGAAGAACTCCTCGATCTCGCCGAGAACGCGGCCGCCCATTCCCACCGGACCGCCGGTCCTGCGCGAGGCGAGGCGCACTTTCAGCAGCGGCGCCTCGATGATCGTGCCGACATTCAGGCGGTATTGCTGCGCCACGGCGGGATGCGTGATGCGCCAGAGGCCGTCCTCGCCGCGCCTGATCTTGGCAAACCGCTCATAGGCCCGCAGCGCATAGCCGCCGGTCGCCACGAAATCGACCACGCGCGCAAAGGTCTCGGTATCAAGATCGCGATAGGGAGCCGCGGACGCGACCTCGGCATGGAGCGCGTCGGCGTCGAACGGCGCCGAGCAGGCCATGCCGAGCACATGCTGGGCGAGCACGTCGAGCGCGCCGGCCCTGACGCGCGGCGTATCCTGCGCGCCTGCGAGGCTCGCCTCCAGCGCGACCGTGCATTCCATGACCTCGAAGCGATTGGCCGGCACAAGGAGCGCACGCGAGGGCTCGTCCATGCGGTGATTGGCACGGCCGATGCGCTGGGCGAGCCGGCTCGCCCCCTTCGGTGCGCCGACATTGATGACGAGGTCGACATCGCCCCAGTCGATGCCGAGATCGAGCGTCGAGGTGCAGACGACGCAGCGCAGCTCCGAGGCCGCCATCGCCGCCTCGACGCGCCGGCGCTGTCCGACATCGAGCGAGCCGTGATGCAGCGCGATCGGAAGCCCGTCCTCGTTGACGCGCCAGAGTTCCTGAAAGATGCGCTCGGCCTGGCTTCGGGTGTTGACGAAGACGAGCACCATGCGGCTGGCACGGATCTGGGCGTAGATCGCTTCCATCGCATGCACGGCCGAATGCCCGGCCCACGGGATGCGGGTTTCGGCGGGCAGGATGGTCACCTGCGGCGCCGCGCCGCCCTTCACCGTCACGAGATCGGCAAGGTTTGCCGGCTCACCAGCGGACTGCGGCATCAGCCAGCGGCGCAGATCGTCGGGCTCGGCGACGGTGGCCGAAAGCCCGACGGCACGAAGACGAGGCCGCAGCTTGCGGAGCCTCGCCAGGCCGAGCGCCAGCAGATCGCCGCGCTTCGCCGTGACGAGCGAGTGCAGTTCGTCGAGCACCACCGTCTCGAGGCTGTCGAAGAAGCGCTCGGCATCCGGGGCCGAGAGCAGCAGCGCGAGCTGCTCGGGCGTCGTCAGCAGGATATCGGGCGGGGCGTGCTTCTGCCGCTGCCGCTTGTGCGCCGGGGTGTCGCCGGTGCGCGTTTCGACCGTGATGTCGAGTGCCATGCCGTCGAGCGGCTCCTCGAGATTGCGGGCGATGTCGACAGCGAGGGCCTTCAGCGGCGAGATGTAGAGCGTGTGGATGCCGGGCCGGCGGGACCGCCTCGGCCGACCTGCCAGCGCCACGAGGCTTGGCAGGAAGCCGGCCAGCGTCTTGCCGGCGCCGGTCGGCGCGATGAGCAGCACCGAGCGCCCCTCCTCCGCCCGTTGCAGCAGTTCGAGCTGATGGGCGCGCGGCGCCCAGCCCCGTCGCGCGAACCAGTCGCGAAACGGCGCGGGAAGGAGTTCGGCAGGGGATGCGGCGGTCGGGTCGGACACGAGAACAGAAGTAGGACGCAGCTGCGGCCAAGTCGAGGGTGGCCGCTTCCTGGCTCAGCCGCCCGCAAAGACCCCTCTCGACCCCTCCCCCGCTTCGCGGGAGAGGGAGTCCCGCTGCCGAGTTCGCTTCAGCGCTGATGAAGAAGGGATCTGGCCCTCTCTCCCGCGAAGCGGGGAAGAGTTGGAGAGGTGGGCCTTTGGAGCGGACGGTTTCCGCTTCCGATCTTCCGCCGGCGCCCTATCTTTCCTCCATGATCCGACCCGAAGCCCTGCTCGCGCCCGATGAGAACGGGCTCTATTGCCCGCTCGGCGGCTTCCATATCGATCCGGTGCGGCCCGTGGAGCGCGCGCTCATCACCCATGGCCATGCCGACCATGCCCGTTCGGGCCATGGCGCGGTGCTCGCGACCGCCGAGACGCTCGCCATCATGGCCGTGCGCTATGGCGAGGACTTCGCTGGAACGACGCAGGCGGCGACGCTCGGCGACGTCATGCGCATCGGCGACGTCTCCGTCTCGTTCCATCCGGCCGGCCATGTGCTCGGCTCGGCGCAGATCGCAGTCGAGGGCGGCGGCTGCCGCATCGTTGTTTCCGGCGACTACAAGCGGCGCCGCGACCCGACCTGCCTGCCCTTCGAGCCGGTGCCCTGCGACGTCTTCATCACCGAGGCGACCTTCGGCCTGCCCGTCTTCCGCCATCCCGACGATGGCGACGAGATCGCCAAGCTGCTCACCTCGCTCGCCGCCTTTCCCGAACGCGCCCATCTCGTCGGCGCCTATGCGCTCGGCAAGGCGCAGCGGGTCATCAAGCGGCTGCGCGAGGCAGGCTATGACGAGACGATCTACATCCACGGCGCGCTGGAGCGGCTCTGTGCACTCTACGAGGCCGAGGGCATCACGCTCGGCCCGCTGGCGCCGGCGACGCTGGGCAACGGCCGCCGCGGCGAGGCAGCCGCCTTTGCCGGCGCCGTCGTCGTGGGACCGCCCTCGGCCTTTGCCGATCGCTGGGCGCGGCGCTTCCCCGATCCGGTGCCAGCCTTCGCCTCGGGCTGGATGATGATCCGCCAGCGCGCCAAGCAGCGCGGCGTCGAGCTGCCGCTGGTCATCTCCGACCATTGCGACTGGGACGAGCTGACCGCGACCATCGCCGAGCTTTCGCCCGGCGAGGTCTGGGTGACGCATGGCCGCGAGGAGGCGCTGGTGCGCTGGTGTGCGCTGTCAGGCATCCGCGCGCGGCCGCTGCATCTCGTCGGCTACGAGGACGAGGGCGACTGAGCCCTCATGCCGCCGCCGGCCGGCTCTCGCGCCAGAGCAGGAACATCGAGGCGCCGACGATGAGCGCCGCGCCGAGCCAGAGACCGCTCGGCGGCAGCCAGCCGAAGACCAGCCAGCCGGCCAGCACGTTGAGCGGCAGCTTCACATGGTCGAAGGGCTGGACATAGGCTGCGTCGGCCCGGGCATAGGCAAGCGTCAGGAAGCCCTGTGCGAGCGCCGTGAGCACGCCGACCGCGACGATCACCAGCCAGCCATGCACGTCCGGCAGCACGATGCCGGCCGGCAGCGCCATCACGAAATTGACCGGCGCCAGCATGAGCAGCAGCCATGCGGCGACGGCTTCCGGCCGGTCCTCGGCCAGCAGCCGCTTCTGGATCAGCGACACGCCGGCCCAGAGGATCGCGGCGGCGAGCGGGTAGAGGCTGGCGGCGCTGAAGCTCTCCGAGAACGGGTCGAGGATGACGAGGCCGCCGGCGAAGCCGACGGTGACCGCCAGCCAGCGTTCGGCCGAGACGCGCTCGCCGAGGAAGAGGCCGGCGCCGATCGTCACCACGAAGGGCGAGGTCATGACCAGCGCCACGGCCTGGCCGATCGGCACGCCATGGGCGAGGCCTGCGACCCAGGCCTGAACGCCGAGCGCGGCCAGAAACACGCGCGCCGCCTGCAGCCATGGCCGGCGCGTCCTGAGCGAGGGCAAGCCTCGCCTCAGCGCCCATGGCAGCACGGCGAGGAGCGCGACGGAGTATTGCAGGAAGGCGGCGGTGGGCGCCGGCATGCCGAGCCGGGTCGTCGCCACCTGTTCCAGCGTGTTGACGCCGGCAAAGGCGACGCCGGCGAGGATCATGAAGACCGCGCCGGACAGAGGCGCCCGCGCCGCGGGCATGGGGGAGGTCAAGGTCTGACTCATGTTGGTCCCTCGAAGTTGGACAACACGAAATCAGGGCAATAGCGACGACGGACCGCGCCGCGCCATGGGCGCGAGGCGATCCTTCATGCTGTTCTCTTCCATCCGGACTGTGACCGTCGGCTTCGGATTTCGACCGAATCTGCTGACCCTTCCGGCGTGAGCCGCAAGGCGCTCGCGGGCTTGCAGGAAACCTGCCTACCGCCGGTGGGGAGTTTCACCCCGCCCTGAGAACGAGGCCCGACGAAGATCGGGCTCCCCTTACGTAAGCTGCGCGGGCGGCGCCGGCAAGCGATGCCGTTCGCCGTCTTCACTCGGCGGCGCAAAGCTATACCTATGAAGCATGGAACGCTTCGCCGATCTCCTCGACCGCCTGATCCTGACGCCATCGCGCAACGCCAAGCTGACGCTGCTCGCGAACTATTTCCGCACGACGCCGGATCCCGATCGCGGCTGGGCGCTGGCGGCGCTGACCGGCGATCTCGATCTGCCGGCCGTGAAACCGGCCATGCTGCGCGCGCTCGTCGCCGAGCAGATGGACGAGGTCCTGTTCGCCTATTCCTACGACTATGTCGGCGACCTCGCGGAGACGATCGCCCTGGTGTGGCACGAGCGGGGCGGAACCGCCGGCGCTCCCCCCACCCCACTGCGCCACAACACCCCTTCCCTCTCCGCCGTCGTGGAGACGATCGCGGCCTCCTCGCGCAGCGAAGGGCCGCGCTGCGTGGCGGAATTCCTCGATGCGCTCGACGCGACCGGACGGTGGGCGCTGCTGAAGCTCGTCACCGGCGGGCTCAGGATCGGCGTCTCGGCGCGTCTCACCAAGCAGGCGCTCGCCGATATCGGCGGCAAGGAAGTCAACGAGATCGAGGAGCTGTGGCATGGACTGGTGCCGCCCTATGCCGATCTCTTCGCCTGGCTGGAGGGGCGGGGCGAGAAACCCTCCTCCGCCGCGCTGGCGCCGTTCCGGCCCATGATGCTGGCGCAGCCACTCGAGGAGAATGATCTCGCGCGTATCACGCAGGACGCCTATGCCGCCGAATGGAAATGGGACGGCATCCGCGTCCAGGCGGTTTCGGAGGGCGGGGTGCGGCGGCTGTACACCCGCACCGGCGAGGATATCGGCGACGCCTTTCCCGACATGATCGAGGCGCTCGACATCGAGGGCGCGATCGATGGCGAGCTGCTCGTCGGGCGACGCGAGGGCGAGGCGATCGCGCCCGGGAGCTTTTCCGAGCTTCAGCAGCGGCTGAACCGCAAGGCCGTGTCGGGCAAGCTGATCGCCAGCCATCCTGCCTTCATCCGCGCCTATGACTGTCTCGTCGATCGCGGCGAGGATCTTCGCACCCTGCCCTTTCGCGAGCGGCGCAGGCGTCTGGAGGACCTTGTCGCGACCTCGCTGGCAAAGCGCATCGACCTCTCGCCGCTCGTCCCTTACGACAGCCTCGACGAGCTCGCCGGGAAGCGCGGCATGCCGCCGGCGCCGATCATCGAGGGGCTGATGCTGAAGCGCTGGGACTCGGTCTATGAGCCGGGCCGACCCAAGGGGCCGTGGTTCAAGTGGAAGCGCGATCCGCACACGGTCGACGCCGTGCTCATGTATGCCCAGCGCGGCCACGGCAAGCGCTCGTCCTTCTATTCGGACTACACCTTCGGCGTCTGGAAAGAGACGGAGGGCGGCGCGGAACTGGTGCCGGTGGGCAAGGCCTATTTCGGCTTCACCGACGAGGAACTGGCGCAGATCGACCGCTTCGTGCGCCGCAACACCGTCAACCGTTTCGGACCGGTGCGCGAGGTGGTGCACGAGGCGGAGAAGGGACTTGTGCTCGAGGTCGCCTTCGAGGGCTTGCAGCGTTCGACGCGGCACAAGAGCGGCGTCGCAATGCGCTTTCCGCGTGTCTCGCGCCTCCGCTGGGACAAGCCGCCGCGCGAGGCCGACAGGATCGAGACGCTGGAGGCGCTGCTCGCCTCCGGCGATTGACAAGGAACGCCGCTCGGGCGCAGGAGGGCGGCATGGACCCCTCCGCCCCGCCCATCGTCCGCCCGTTCCGTCCCGCCGATACCGAAGGCGTCGCAGCCGTCATCGTGCCGATCCAGCAGTCGGAATTCGGCATCCCGATCCGCTACGAGGACCAGCCGGACCTTCTCGCCATTCCCGACTTCTACCAGTCGGGCGCCGGCGGCTTCTGGGTGGCGGAGGCGGCGGATGGCAGCATCGTCGGCACGATCGGGCTGAGGGACATCGGCGGGGGCATGGCGGCGCTGCGCAAGATGTTCGTCGCATCCGGGCACCGCGGCGACGGCACCGCGCGCCGCCTGCTCGACACGCTCGTCGCCCATGCCAAAGCAGCCGGCCTCCGCACCGTGCTCCTCGGCACCACCGCCCGCTTCCTGGCGGCGCATCGCTTCTACGAGAAGAACGGCTTCGTCGAGATCGCTACCGAAGAGCTGCCCGCGTCGTTCCCGCGCATGGCGGTGGACACGAAGTTCTACCGACTTCAGCTATGATGGCGGCGTTCAGATTCGGACGGGGAACGGCAGGATGAACGGTTTGCAGCGCTTCATGGGCGGATCGCCGGCACAGGTGCTGCTGCGCCTCGTCGTCCTCTCCTTCGTCGTCGGCATCGTTCTTTCCGCGCTCGGCGTCTCGCCGGCGGATATCGTGGATCGCGCCGTCGGCTTCGTGCGGCGCATCTCAGCGATGGGCTTCGGGGCGATCGGCTCGATCTGGAACTATTTCCTGCTCGGCGCAGTGATCGTGGTGCCCGTCTGGCTGGTGATCCGCCTGCTCAATATCGGCCGCGGCAGGAGCTGACCGACCATCAGTCGCGGCGGAAGAGAACGCCGGCGAGCCACCCTGTCAGAAGCGCGAGCATCACGCAGATGAGGCCGTAGACGAGGCCGTTGGTGTTCGCCAGCGTGAAGGTGAACTGCTCGAAGCCGGATTTCGCGATCGAGAAATCGGCGCCGTTCGTGGTCAGCATGGCGCCGTCGCGGAAGAGGAAGACCGAGACCCGGTAGGTGCCGACCGGCACATTGGCGGGAAGCTCGATACTCGACTGGAAGACGGCGACTCCCGGGAAGGTGACACCGAACGGCGTCTGGCGATAGAGGCCGGCATCCTCCTTGAGCCGCACGAAGGCCGCGCGGAACGCCGCCTCTTCGGGGCTGTCGTCGCCGCGATCGGCGGGGCCGAAATCGAGATGATCGAGCCCGATCTCGTAGCGGCGGAGCGTTGCCGTGTCGGCGATCTCGTCGAGTGGCCGCGAGGCGCTGACGGCATAGAAGGACGGCATGTCGGCGAAGACGCGCGACGCCCGGTTGAGCCAGATGCCGGCGACGCGGTCCTTGCGCCGCGTCACCAGCGTCTCGTCCGGGCCGCGCACGACGACAACCACCTCGTAGGGAGCCCGCTCGGCGCTTCCCTCTTCGGCTTCGATAGCGCCGAAGACGGCGAGGCTGGTGCCCGTGAAGCTCGACGAGATGCGGACATGGTCGGTGGAGGCGGCGACGACCAGCCGCTCCGCCCGGGCCGGGAGGGCGAGCAAGGCCGCCAGCAGGACGGCTGCGGCGACGGCGTGGCGGGTGAACGGCCTCACCTGGCGTCTCCCGCCAGCGTCGCAAGCGAAAAGAGCTCGTCCGGCGTCGTCACCAGATTGACGAGGAAGCGGATGCCGACCGCGAGCACCAGCAGCGCCAGCATGGCGCGCAGCTGCTCGCCACCGAGTCTCGCCCCGAGCCGCGCGCCGAACTGCGCGCCGATGACGCCGCCGACCATCAGGATCAGCGCGAGAACGCCGTCGACCGAGTGGTTGTTCGCGGCCTGGAGCACCGTCGCGACCGCCATGGTGCCGATCATCTGGATCAGCGAGGTGCCCACCACCACGCTGGTCGGGACGCGCAGGATGTAGATCAGCGCCGGCACGAGGATGAAGCCGCCGCCGATGCCGAGCAGCGAGCCGAGAATGCCGATGCCGATGCCGATCACCAGGATCGGCACGACGCTGACATAGAGTCGCGAGCGCTTGAAGCGCATCTTGAAGGGGAGCCGGTGCATCCAGCCATGTTGGCCGGGCCGCCGCAGCGGCGCCGGGCGGCCGCGGCGCGCATCGATGATGGCCCGGAGCGATTCGGTCAGCATCAGCCCGCCGACCAGCCCGAGAAAGGTGACGTAGCAGACCGAGATGATGAGATCGAGCTGGCCGGAGCGGCGCAGCAGCGTGAAGATCGTGACGCCGATCGAGGAGCCGATCACGCCGGCGACCACCAGCATGCCGGCCAGCTTGAAATCGATCAGCCGGCGCCGCCAGTAGGTCAGCGCCGCCGAGAAGGACGAGGCGACGACCTGCGCCGTCGTGCTCGCCACGGCGACGGCGGGCGGAATGCCGGAGAAGATCAGCAGCGGTGTCAGCAGGAACCCGCCGCCGACGCCGAACAGTCCCGAAAGAAAGCCGACGGCTGCCCCCATCCCGAAGATGAGGAACATGTTCACCGGCAGTTCGGCGATGGGAAGATAGATCAGCACGACGCACGACCGCTGGCGATCCCCGGCGGTCGTGCCGGGCTCCGGGTGCGGGATCGCCGATCCGCCCCGACGAGCCGTTTCTCCTGCCCGCTCAGCCCTTCGCGTCGAGGCTGGCGCCCGCCAGCGGGGAACGGCTCGCCGTCACCATCCACTCGGCCTTGGGCGCGGGCTCCTGGTTGACGGCAGGGTCGAGCGGCTTGGGCGCAAAGGCCTGCACCGCGGCGCGCGCGCTGGCGAGCTCCGCCGGGCTCAGCACCTTGGCGACCTCGTCGCGGCGGTTGCCGGCATCGGCGTCGCCCTGCTGCGCGGCGAGCGCAAACCACTTGTAGGACTGGATCAGGTCGACCTTCATGCCGAGACCGCGGGCATAGAGGACGCCAAGATTGTACTGGCTGTCCGCGACGCCCATATCCGCCGCCTCGATGAAGAGATGCGCCGCGGCGACATAGTCGGCATCGCCATTGGCGCCTTCGCTGACCATGACGGCGAGGTTGTGGGTCGCGCGGGCGTTTCCGGCCGCGCTCGCCTTGCGATACCACGATTCTGCGGCGGCCGGGTCGCGCTTCACGCCCTCGCCGCGCTCATAGAGGCTGCCGATGCGATACTGCGCGATCGCCAGCCCACCCTTGGCGGCGCGCTGGTACCATTCGGCGGCCAGCTGCAGGTCGGGACGGACGCCGATCCCCTCGGCATACTGTTTGCCGAGCGCGAAGGCGGCGACGAGGTCGCCCTTCGCCGCGTCGCGCTTGACGAGGGCGACGTCGAGCGCGGGCTCGGACGGAGTGGCCGGCGCCGTCATGACGGCCGCGGCGGGCATGGCGGTCATTGGGCTCGCGAGCGCGCTGGCCGGCTCGAAGGCGAGCGCCGCGTCGGCGGACGGGGCCACCATGGCCGGTGTCGCGGCCTCGGCGGCGACCGGCGGCAACGCCGACGGCGTGGCCTGGCGGACGGGCGCGGCCTCCGCCTGCGGCGCCGAGGCAGCCTTGGCAGGCGCGGGCATGGCGGGCGCCGCCGGCTGCGACGAAGCCATCGACGGCGTCTTCCTGGCCGGTACCGACGCCGTGGCCGAGATGTCGTATTCCGATCCGGCGCCGGAGAGCGTCATGACACGCTGGCCGATGGCCGGGCCGTATTTGGCGGCGCCGATCGCGAGGACGACGGCGGCGATGGCGAGCAACAGAGGACGACGGCGCCGGCGGAAGACGTTGCCGAGCCGGGCGAGCGCGCCGGGACGCTCCTCGGCGTCTTCGCCCTCGCCCTCGTCCGTCGACGGCGCGGCGGCGGCCGCCTTGCGCTCCGCCTTCACGGCGCGGGCGGTTTCGGCCTGGGCGGCCTGCGCGGCGCGGCGGGCGGCGGCGATGAAATCGGCCTTGCGGTCGCCGGTGCGCTGCTGCGCCTCGCCGTCGCGCTCCTCGGCCGGGAAGAACTCGCTCCTGAGCGACAGGTCGGGCTTGCCCGATCCGGGCGCCAGCGGGCGGTGGTCTTCGGGAATATCGCTCTGGCGGCGCTGCGGCAGTTCGAGCGGCCCGGCGGCAAGCGGCTGCGACCAGTCGCGGTCGCCGGCCTCGAGCTGCGCGATGCGATCGACCACTTTGGCCAGCGTGTCGTGCACGGCCTCAAGCGTCTCGTGATTGTGACGATCGGAGGTGAGCGCCGCGGTCTGGAGCGTGCGCAGGTCCTCGCGCAGCGCGCGGATCAGCGCCTCGTCGGGATAGGCAGGAATCTGGCCAGCGAATTCGCTGAGCGTCGAGCGGGCGGCGTCGCGCGCCGCCTCGATCGTCTCTCGGCGGCTGTCGCCGATGAGCTCCTGCAGCTTGCCGATATTCTCTTCGACCTTGGTCAGCGCATCGGTGCCGGGCGAGGCCTCGGCGAAGCGGTCGGCGAGGCTCGCCACCTGCGCCTCGAGCTGGGCAAGCGTCTGGTTGTCGTCGCGCTGGGTCGCGGCGTCGAGCCGCTCCATCAGCGCCTGCATCTGGCGGTCGATCGAGTCGAAACGGGCCGGCTCGCGCTCGACGACATGGCGGCGGATATCGGAGATGTCGCCGCGAAGCCCTTCGAGATCAGGGAAGGACGCAGACGCACCGCCCTGCAGCGCCGGCAGATCGACGATCGCGTCGAAGCGGCCGGAGAGGGCGTCGATCCGCTCTTCGAGCCGGCTGATCGCCGCTTCGCCGGCGGTCGAGCCGCGCGTCGCGATCTGCTCCAGCATGGCATGCACGGCGGCGACCTGCTGCTCGAGCCGCAGCATCAGGACCGGGTCGGTACCCTTGGCGAAGCCGTCGACCTCGCGGCGGATCGCGGCGAGCTCGCTCTGCAGCGGGCCGAGATCGACGCGCTCGCGCGGCGTGGCGACGAAATGCTCGACCACCTGCCGCAGCTCGGCGATCTGCCGCTCGATGCCGGTATCGATGCGGGTCGCCGCCAGCGAGGCGATGGCGTTGCGGATATCCTCGAGCTCGCCCTCCATGGAGCGGAAGGGCTGCGCGCGATCGATGAGCGAACCGAGGCGTCCGACCTCGTCGGCCAGGGTCTCGACGCGGGCGCGCTCGGGAACGCGGCGGACGATATCGTCCAGCCGCTCGATCACATGGCTGTAGCCCGCCTCGATGGAGGCGAGCGTCGTCTCCCGGGCCGAGGCGGCGATCGCCTGACGGATCTCGTCGAGATGGTGGCGCAGCTCGTCGAAGCGGCCGCCATCGTCGCGCGGGCCTTGGTCGAGGCGGGCGGCGATATCGGCCCGCAGCGCCTTGTCCATGTCCTCGCTGCGCCGTGCCTCGCTGCCGATGCGGCGGCCGAGCGTCGCGATGTCGCTCCTGAGCGCGGTGATCGCATCCTCGATGGCGATCGAATCGACAGCGGCGAGGCGACCCGCCTCGTTGTCGATCGCCTGCTGCCGCGCGGCGATCTCGGCGATCGCCGATTGCAGCCGCGCCGGCTGTTCCATGCGGGGAGCGGGCGCCGGCTCAGCGGGAGCGGGAGCGGGAACGGCCGTGCGCGGCGTAGCCTCCCGCGCGGCCATCTGGCCTGCGATGGCGGCGAGGCGGGCCTCGATCTCGCCAAGGCGATCATTCTCCAGGGGGCGCTGCGGCTCGGGGCGGGCGGCGTAGGCCGGCTGGCTCGCGAAAGCGGCCTGCGGAGCGGCCGGCTGCGCCTGCGGCGAGCGCTGCGCCGCGCCGCGCCGGGCGCCTTCGATGGCGTCGATCTGTTCGGTAATGCTCTCGACCAGCGCCGAAAGGGCGGCGATCCGATCGGCTCCGGGGGGACGGCGGGTCACGGCGGGATCAGCCGGCGGATAGGCGGCCTGCCCCGCCGACGGACGCGCCGCACCGAAATCGGTCTTCGTTCCCGTGATCATCGCCGCTCGATCCCCGACCCCTTCATCGGCACTGCCCTTCCGCCGCTGACAGGCTCCCCTCGCCCGTTGCGTCGTCTGCAGCGTGGTGCTGCGGCTCGCCTCCCCGAGCTTTGGCAAATCATGGTAAACACCGAGTTAACCTGCCCTTTGCGCCGTCGGAAGCGGGTAACAATCCCGTGGCGCGGCCCGCCGGAGCCGGCATGGCGGACGGCCGCTCGCCGCGGTTGCCGGCCTCCACTTGCCACGATGGCCACGGATGACGAGATTGGGACTGCGCCGCATGCGCCGAACTTCAACAGGGAACGACGAATCGATGAGCGTGACGCGGGTCGCCGACCTCTCGCGGGACGATGTGGACGGATCCGGCCTGCCCGACAACAACCGGCAGACCAGCTTCACCATCGGCGATCTCGCGCGCGAGTTCGACGTGACGCTGAGGACGCTGCGCTTCTACGAGGACAAGGGCCTGCTCAGCCCGCGCCGCGACGGGCCGAACCGCATCTATTCGCGGCGCGACCGCGGCCGGCTCAAGCTGGTGCTGATGGGCAAGAAGGTCGGCTTCTCGCTCACCGAGATCAAGGCGATGCTCGACCTCTACGACCTGAAGGACGGTCAGGTCGGGCAGATGCGGCTCGCGCTCTCCAAGTTCAACGAGCAGATCGAGATCCTCGAGCGCCAGAAGATCGACATCGAGCAGGCGCTGGAGGAGCTCCGCCGCACGGTCAGCGTCGTCAACGGCCTGATCCGGCAGAAGGAGGCGAGCGGCTGAGGCGGCGCGCCAGGGGCGGACGCAAGGACCGCCCGATGATCGGCCCGCGCCGGGGTCCGTGGAGGCTTGAATGAGGCGACGGCTGGTTCCAGCGCTGATCCTCGCCGTCGGCGTCGCCCATCCGGGGCTCGCCGCCGAAGCGCCGCCGCGCGCCGGCCGCTACACCATGCTGCCCTCGGAGGGTGGTTTCGTCAGGCTCGACACCGAGACGGGCCTCGTGACGCAATGCCTGCGCGAGGGGGATGCCGACGCCTCGGCCTGGCGCTGCCTTCCCGTCTCGACGCCGGACTCGGGCGCGGCCGCGCCACCCAGCCCCTTCGCCGAGCGGCTGGACGCGCTCGAGGCCGAGGTGGCCCGTCTCGCCTCCGAGGTGGAGGCTCTCGCCAGACTGCTGCATCCGCCGCAGGCGACGACCGACCAGGCCACGAACGGTGAGACGGCCGCCGCGCGCAACGTCGGCGGCGAAGCGATCGAAAGACTGTTCAGCCTCGTCCGCCGCTGGAAAGGCGCGCCGCCCGCCGAGACGCCTCCTATGCCTTGAAGCGCTCGCCGGCCCTGACCAGAGCATCGAGGATGCCCGGCTCCGACATCGCATGGCCGGCGTCGGGGATGATCTGGAGATCCGCCTCCGGCCAGACGCGATGGAGGTCGATCGCGTTGGCCGCGGGTGTGCAGAGATCGTAGCGGCCGTGCACGATCACGCCGGGAATGCCCTTCAGCCGCCCGGCATTGGCGAGGAGCTGGTCGTCGCGCTCTAAAAAGCCGGCATTGACGAAGTAATGCGCCTCGATGCGCGCGAAGGCGATGGCATAATGCGGCGTGCCGAAGGCGGCGACCCGGCCGGGATCGGGGAGCAGCGACAGCGCCCCGCCCTCCCACATGCTCCAGGCCCGCGCGGCGGAGAGCTGCGCGGCCGGATCATCGCCGGTGAGGCGGCGGTAATAGGCGGCGATCATGTCGCCCCGCTCCGCCTCGGGTATCTCGTCGCGGAAGCTCGCGAAGGCCTCGGGCAGCAGCCAGGATGCGCCATCCTGATAGAACCAGAGCAGTTCGGCCCGCCGCAGCATGAAGATGCCGCGCAGCAGCATCTCGCTCACCCGCTTCGGATGGGTCTCGGCATAGGCAAGCGCCAGGCACGAGCCCCAGGACCCGCCGAAGAGCTGCCAGCGATCGATGCCGAGATGCGTACGGATGCGCTCCATGTCGGCCACGAGATCCCAGGTGGTGTTCTCCCGGAGCTCAGCGTGCGGGGTCGAACGGCCGCAGCCGCGCTGGTCGAACAGGATGATGCGATAGGCCGCCGGGTCGTGGTAGCGGCGCATGTTGGGGCCGCAGCCGGCGCCGGGCCCGCCATGGATCATCAGCACGGGCTTGCCGGCCGGGTTGCCGCACTCCTCGACATAGATCTCGTGAAGGTCGGAAACCTTCAGCCGATGGACGGCGAAGGGTTCGATCGGCGGAAAAAGGGTCGCGCGCGCGGCGGCGTCGGTGGGCAAGGTCAGGCTCCGGTGATGGTCAGGAGGGATCGGGTGAAGGCGTGGCGGCGGCCGGCGAAGACCGCCTCGGCCGGCGCTCGTGAAGCGTCATGGCGCCCATGGCGAGCAGCGCGACGAGGACGGCCGGGGCGCCGCTGGCGCCGACGGGAAGGCCCATCCAGCCGGTCGGCCCGAGCACGGTCGGCTGAAGCGTCATGCCGAGCATCGTGCCGAGGCCGGGTGCGCCGAGCGCGATGCCCGCGTCGAGCGCGACAACCAGCGTCCCGGCGAGAAGACCGGCCGTCGCGGCCCGTCGCCCGATCCCGGCCGCCCAGCCGACGACCACGACGGGCGCCGTCGCCGCCGCGACCGAGAGGCCGAGCGCCGCGAGCAAGGCGGGATCTCCCGGAACGGCAACCGCGAGGATTGCCGCGAGCAGCATGGCGGCCCGGCCGACAACGGCGCGGCGGCCGAGCGGCGCCTGCCTCTCGATGAGTCGTGCATAGAAGTCCTCGGCGACGATGCTGCCGAGCGCCGCGAGGGCGAGCGCGAGAGCAAGCGCCGAGGCAGCGACGAGAGCGCCTGCGAGCAGCAGGGCGGGCACCGCGCCGAGACCGGCATAGGCCGCGAAGTTCAGGACCAACGCCGCGGGCGACGCGGCGGGATCGATGCCCGCTGCCCGGCCATAAAGGGCATAGGCCGGCGCGACGAGCAGCACCGCAGCGACGAGCACGATCCAGCGGCGCGCACGGGTGGTGCCGGAGGACGCGCTGGGAGCGGCGAGGCTCGGCAGGGCGGCGAGGCCCGCCACGAGCAGCACGGCCAGCACGATCGTGGCGGGCGCCGCCATGCGGGACGGCCCGGCAAAGGCATCGCTGCCGAAAAGCGGCAGCCATGGCAGCGGCAGCGCGCCGGCCTGCCATGCCGCGGCAGCCGGCCCGATGAGATAACCGAGCGCGATGGTCGGGACGAGCGCCACCACGAGCAAGGCGACCGCGCGGCCACCGCCCGAAAGCACCGTGATCGCGACGAGCGCGAGCACCATCGCCGCCGAGGTTCCGGGCGCGAGCCCGACCGTCTGGCGGATGATCTCCGCGAGGAAACGCGCCTCCGCCGCCACGAGCAGCAGCAGCGCGGCAGCGGCGGCGACTGCGGCGGGGAGGCCCGCCGCGGCGCCGAAATGTTCGCGGACGGCGCCCGGCAGGGTCGGCGCGCCCGTCCGGCCGAGCGCCGGCGCAACCACGCGGCGGGCGAGAACGCCGCCCGCGATCGCCGCGGCGACGAGTGCGAGGCCCGAGAGGCCGCCGAGCGCGATGCCGAGCGGCGCGGCAACGAGGAGGAGCGGGCTCAGCAGCAGGCCGGCCACCGGGTCGCCCGGCGGCGACAGCACCGGCCGCGGCGACAGCGTTGCGGCCCCGAGCGCCGCGACGACACCCGCCACCACGGGAACTGCGGCGAGAATGGCCGGAAGTGGCAGCGGCGTCCCGAAACGGTCGATCGCCGCGACGATCCCGGCCGCGGCGAGGACGACCGCCAGCACGACGACGCCCGCGTTGCCGCCTCGCCCGTCCGTCCCGTCAGCTGTTCTCTCCACCGGCATGCCGGGGATCGGACAGGAGGCGAAGCCGCTTGTCAACGAAGGCCGGGGGTCAGATCGCCGGCGTCAGCAGCCTCGGCAGCGGGCGCTCGAAGGTCTTCACGCCGCGCTTGAAACCCATCACGACCGGCGCGATCCCCGACACGGCGCCGGCCGGGTCGTGCGCATCGACGACGATGAGATCGGCCTCGTTGCCGACGGCGATGCCGTAGCCCTCGCACCGCATCAGCCGGGCCGGCTGCGACGTCACCATGTCGAGGCAGAGCGCGAGTTCGGCGCGGCGGCCGAGTTGCGCGGCATTGGCGTAGAGATTGGCCATGCGCATCAGCGAGGCGTCGCCGAAAGGCGTGAACGGGTTCATGACGTTGTTGGTGGCGAGCGAGCAGGTCACGCCCGCGCCGGCGAGGACATGGGCCGGCGCCACGCCGCGCGGAACCAGATGGTCCTGCCCGCGCCCCATGAGGAAGAGATCGGTCGCCGGCAGCACGGTGAGCGCGACGCCGGCCCGTGCCATCTTCGCCGCATAGTCCATCACGCGCTCGCGCGGCATGGCTGAGAGCTTCGTCACATGGCCGACGGCAACCCGTCCCTGCCAGCCATTCGCCTCGGTTGCGGCAATGACGGCATCGAGATGCGTCCAGCCGGGATCGAGGTCGAAATCGAGATGGAAATCGACATCGAGATCGAAGCGCCGGGCGATGGCGAAGATGCGCGCGATCTGCTCGTCGGGGTCCTTGTCCGTATAGGGACAGCCGCCGACGAGGTCGGCGCCGGCCTCGCAGGCGGCGACGAGAAGGTCCTCGGCGCCGGGATCGTTGGTAAGCCCTTCCTGAGGGAAGACACAGATTTCGAGATCGATCGCAAAGGCATAGTCGCGCTTCAGTCGCTGCAAGGCATGGAAGCCGCGCAGCCCGATGCGCGTGTCGATTTCGGCGTGGGTGCGCATGCGCGTGGTGCCCTGCATGATCGCCATCCTCAGCACCCGCTCGGCCCGCGCCGCGATGTCGGCCTGGCTGAAATCGTGCTTCAGCCGCGAGACTTCCGCGATCGCCTCGGCGAGCGAGCCCTCGGCCCGGCAACGCTCCAGGATACAGGCCTTGTCGAGATGGATGTGGCTCTCTACGAAGCCTGGGAGGACGAGCCGCCCTCCGGCGTCCTCGACCACCGCCGCGACAGGCACCTCGCGCCCGATCGCCGCGATGCGTCCGTCGGCAACAGCGATGGCGAGCGGCTTGTCGCCGAGATCGGGCAGGAGGGCATTGGCGAGTATGAGATCGAACGGCATCGGCGGCTCCGCTTCGGGACGCGGAAGACTAGCCTCATTCCGCGCCCATCCGGATGCCCCAAACTTTCGCGGCCTGCCCGAAATTCACACTGACTTCCGTATGATGGACGGGGAGGCCCTGCCGTGCTCTCATCGCGGCAACAGAGGCATGGAGGATCGCATGGCGCCCAAGCGAGAGACGACCAACCCGAACGCGGACGACATCGCGGCGCTCGAGCGCGAGATCGCCGATGTCCGCGCCAACATCATCGAACTGACGGAACAGGCCGCGGCCTATTCCGGCGCGGCCGACGACGACCTTTCCTCGCGCCGGATCGCCGAGCAGGAAGCGCAGCTGAAGCGCCTCACCGAGAAGCGCGACCGGCTGGAAAAGGGTCAGTAGGCCGCGGTCGCTCTCTCGATGAGCGGCACCAGCTCGAGATCGTAGAAGCGACAGTCGGCGCCGGTCAGCTCTGCTGCGCATTCGCTGATCACGATGCGTGACGGGCCATAGCTCGTCGGATGATCTGATCGCGTCGTTGCGTTATCTTGTCTCGACAAGCTCACTCCCGGGCCTCTGTGGAGCGACGACATGCGCGCGCTGGAAATCTCTGATCGCGACCTGTCCAAGCTGGCGATCGAGGCGGCCAAGCTCGCCGCCAACTATTGGTCCTCGTTGGATGGGCGTCCGGCCTATCCAGCGACAAGCGGCACGCAAACGTCGCGCCTCTTCGATCGACCTTGGGCGCGCGCAGGAAGGGGCCCTGCGATACTGGACGAGTTCGCGGCCATAGCGGAGCATGTCCGGCCGTGCACGGGCCGCTTCTTCGGCTATGTTGCGGGGTCCGGCGAGCCCGTCGGCGCCATCGGCGATCTTCTCGCCTCCGTCCTCAACCAAAACTGCACGTCATGGCGTTCCGCACCGGCCGCGGCCACTATCGAGCGGGTCGTGGTCGGCTGGCTCGCGGAGGCGGTCGGATGCGCTGGCTTTGCGGGAAGTCTCTGCGGTGGCGGCTCCACGGCCAACCTGATGGGACTCGCGATGGCGCGAGAGAGCCTGTTGCCCGCCAATGACGACGGCGCACGACCCGGCGTCGTCTATGCGTCCGAACAGGCGCACATGTCGATCGCAAAGGCCGTCTCGCTGCTGGGCCTGGGCCGAAACAACCTTCGGCTCCTTCCCGTCGATGAAGATTTCCGATTGCGCACCGACGCGCTGCGGGATGCGATTGCTCTCGACCGCCGCCAAGGGAGGACGCCGCTGGCGATCGTTGCGAGCGTGGGAACGGTTGCCACCGGTGCGATCGACCCACTGCCGCATCTCGCCGAGATTGCCAGGGCGGAAGGAATCTGGCTGCATGTCGACGGTGCGTTCGGGGTGTTGGCCGCGCTTGCAGCGCCGGAGAAGTTCGAGGGGCTTTCATTGGCCGACTCGATCTCGCTCGACGCGCACAAGTGGCTCTATCAGCCGATCGATTGCAGTTGCCTGCTCCACCGGGAGCGTACTGCTGCTCGGAAGGCCTTTTCGTACAGCGGCGACTACGTCAGGATTCTCAATCAGGATCCGGAAGAGTCCTTCGCCTTCTTCGATGAATCGATCGAGCTCACGCGGCGCTTCCGAGCGTTGAAGCTCTGGATGTCGCTGCAGTATCACGGCCGCGATGCATTTCGGGAGGCGATCACGCGTGACCTCCAGCATGCACAGCTGCTCGCCAGAGCTGTCCAGTCGCATCCAGCGCTTGAGTTGCTTGCGCCGGTGCCGCTCAGCGCGGTGTGCTTCCGCCATCGCGCAAGGGACAACGAGGCGATCCTAAGGCGCGTCATTGCTCGGGGTCGGGTCTATCTCTCCAACGCCACAATCAATGGCCGCTTCGCGTTGCGCGCCTGCTTCGTCAATCATCGGACGACGCGAGAGGACGTCGACGAGATCATTGTCGAAGTGATTGCCGCCGCGGACGAGCTGAACGCCTGAGGGAAGTGCAGCTGGACCATCGCTCACTCGCGGCATGGCCGGAGCAGGCGGGCGAAAGGCGACGATCGAACCCGGTCAGTAAGCCGCGGTCGCTCGCTCGATGAGCGGCACCAGTTCGAGATCGTAGAAGCGACGGTCGGCGTCCGACAGTGCCGCTGCACCGTCGCTGATCACCACGCGCAGGACCGAATGGGCCCGCGACGGCCGCTGCACGGCGCCGAGCGCCATCAGTTGTTCGAGCGCCGATGTGAGATAGATCTTCCGAAGCATGGGATGCGTCCGTGCCCTCTCGCGTCACGGACAGATTCACCATGGGATGGTGAACGGAGTGTTAAGAAAGATCGACGATCTGGTCCTGAATCGGGGTCGTCACGGTTGGTCCGTCGGTTGGATGGACGAAGACGTTGATCTCCAGCCTCACCCCGAATTCCGGCAGGTAGACGCCCGGCTCGATCGAGAAGCCGGTGCGCGGCAGGATGCGGCGCGTGTCGTGCGTTTCCAGATTGTCGAGATTGACGCCGAGCGCATGCAGCCTCTTGCCCGGGCCCATGCTGTGGCCGGTACGGTGATGGAATGCGTCGCGATGGCCGGCTGCGGCGATGATGCCGCGCGCTATGTCGTCGACCTCGTAGCCCATCAATGTCTCGCCGCGCTCGAAGGCGAGGCGGATGGCGTCCAGCGCCGCGTCGCGGGCGCGGCGGACGAGATCGAACACATCCTGCAGCTTCTGTGGCACCACGCTCCCCGCGAAGCCGCCCCAGGCGATGTCGGCATAGACGTTGGGCTCGCCGGGATGGCGCGCCCAGAAATCGATCAGCAGCCAGTCGCCGGCCCCGATCGCGGCTGATCCTTCCGCCTTCGGCTCGTAGCTGACGATGCCCGAATGTGCGTTGGCCTGGACAACCGGCTGCCCTTCGGTCTCGAGCCCGAGCCGTTCGAACTCGGAAAGGATGAAGCGCTGCAACGCATATTCGCTGATCGTTCGTCCGGCGCGGACGGCGCTGCGCACCTGGTCGAAGGCCGCGTCCTTGATGCCGGAGACCAGCAGGCAGGCGTCCTTGTGGCTCGCGATCGCATGATCGTCCCAGGCCGCTGCCGAGACCTGGAAGAGATCGGCCGAGGTTACGATCACGTGGCCCCAGCTCCGCAGCAGCTCGATCGTGCCGGCATCGACGAAGGCGGCGTTCGGCACGGCGCCCTCGTCCGAATACTCGGTCGCGAGCCGCTTCGCCCCGACGAGCAGTTGGCGGAGCAGCGCCCGCATCTCCTCCCAGCCGCGATAGATCCGCTTCTCGATCGCGACATCGTGGAAGAAGAACTGGTCGACGGTGTGGATCAGCAGCACCGGCGCGCCGGAGCGCGGCACCACCAGCATCGCGCGGCGCGTTGGCGTGCGCGAGACGCCCAGCACCTGCCAGAAGAAGAGGTTAGAGCCGCGATAGTCATGCATCAGCCAGCCGTCGATGCCCTCGGCGGCCATGAAGCGCTGCGCTTCGGCGAGTGAGAACATCGCGTCAGCCCTCCTTCTGCCAGGCAGCCGTGACGGCAGCTGCGGCCGCGCCGAGATCGACCCTTTGCCCGAGCTCTTCGAGCGCCGCGCCATAGGCGACGACATTGGCGAGCACCGGCGGGAAGGCGGCGCGGACGCCGGTATGGTCGAAGCGCACCAGCCGATGCTCGATATCGCCGAAGCCGCGGCCGAGCGAAACGCCAAACCGCGCGGCGGCGTCGATGAGGTCGTCGGCGGCGATGCCCTCCGGGACCGGGGCAGCGGTGACGAGGGCCGAGGCGCGCCCGTCGTCGGCGATCCAGGGCGCGACGCCGAGGGCCCTCAGGCCGGCGCGGCTGGCGCGCGCCGCCCTCTGGTGCCGGGCGATGCGGGCCGGCAGGCCCTCCGCCTCGAGACGGTCGAGCGCCGCGCCGAGTGCACGGAACTCGAGCGGCGGCGGCGTGCCGGGCAGTGCGCCGCGCCCGCGATCGAGCCAGGCTTCCTTGATATCGAGCAGCGACAGCAGCGAGGGCGCCGGCCTCGCCGCATCCGCCATCGCCGAGAAGGCGCGCTGGCTGACGGCGACCATCGACAGGCCCGTCGGACCGCCAAGCGCCTTTTGCGGCCCCAGCACGCAGAGATCGATGCCGAGCGCGTCGATATCGAGCGGATGGCCGCCCGCCGAGGCGACCGCATCGACCACCAGCAGGGCGCCGGCCTCGCGGGCAAGCGATGCCACCTCGTCCAGAGGATTGAGAGACCCGTTCGCGGCCTCGGCATGGACGACAGCGACGAGGTCGACCTTGCCCAGCTCAGTGATCGCGGCCGCGACGGCCGCAGCCTCGGCCGGCTGGCCCGGCTCCGCGACGACATCGGTGACCGCCGCGCCCCCGCGCCTCAGCCAGGCGCCGAAATAGGCGCCATAGGGGCTGGTGACGACATTGACCGCCGCGAGGCCGGGCCGCGCGAGGCTCGCCGCCGCCGCCTCCAGTGCAAGCAGCGCCTCGGCCTGCACGAAGAGGATGTCGGACGTCGTATCGAACAGGCGCTTCACGCAGTCGGCGAGCCGCCCATAGGCGTTCGCGGCGACGGGCGGAACGTCGAGCAGCGGATCGAAGATGTCGTGGCTGGCGGAGGGATTGGTCACGTGCGGCGAACCTCATCGCGCGCCGGCGCGGGGAGGCCGCCGGCTGGAGCGGACAATCAGCCCGGCGATGCCGAGCATCAGGAGCGTGAAGACGAAGACGACCGAAGCCGCAGCATAGACCGCCGGCGAGGGGCCGTATTGCAGGCTGCCATAGAGATAGACCGGCAGCGTGTTGACGCGCGGCGTCGTCAGGAAGGCTGAGACGACGAGATTGTCGAAGGCGAAGGTGTAGGCCATCACCGCGCCTGCAGCGAGCGCGGGGGCGACCTGAGGCAGGATCACGAAGCGAAGCGTCTGCCAGCGCGAGGAACCGAGATCGGCGGCCGCCTCCTCCACCCGGCGGTCGAGCGTCAGCACGCGGGCGCGGATAATGAGCGCGACGACGGCGATCGTCAGCGGCGTGATGCCAGCGACGAGCGTCGCGGTCGAGAGCGGGATGCGCGTCACGGCATAGAAGAGCAGCAGCGAAACGCCGATCACCGATTCCGGCACGATCAGCAGCACATAGGTGACGCCGGCGAGAAGCCGGCGGACACCGCGCGCGGGATGGCGCACCATCGCATAGCCGAGCGCGCCGCCGACGCCGACCGAGACGAGCGCGGTCCAGAAGGCGACGACGAAGCTCTGCCCGACCGCGCGGCGCAGCGAGCGATCGTTCCAGGCGGCCGGAAACCAGTCGAGCGTGAAGCCGGTCCAGGTGGCCGTCTGCTTGTTCACGACGCCGACATTGAAGGAATAGACCAGCGCGGCGAGGATCGGCGCGAACAGGAAGATCACGGCCACGACATACCACGCGGCGAGCGCTGTCTCCGGCAGGCGCCGGCGCAGGGCGGCGCTCATACGCCGACCTCGTCGAAGCCCTTGGTGAGGCGGGCGAGCGCCACGACCATGATCGCCACCGCGACAAGCACCAGCACCGCCATGGCCGATCCGAGCGGATAGTTCTGCGATTGCAGATATTGCGAGGAGATCGCCTGCCCCATCAGGACGCCGCGGCTGCCGCCGAGCAGCCTGGGAATCACCATCTCGCCCAGCATCGGCACCGCCGTCAGCAGCACCGCCGTGGCGATGCCGGGGCGCGAGAGCGGCAGCGTCACATGGAGGAAGGTCGAGAAGCGCGAGGCGCCGAGATCGCGGCTCGCCTCGATCAGCGGTCGCGGGATGCGGTCGAGCACGACGAAGAGCGGCACGATGGCGATGGGCAGATAGGCATAGACCATGCCGATGAAGACGGCGGTCTGCGTATCGAGAAGGTCGAGCGGCCCTTCATGCAGATGCAGCGCGTTGAGCACGATCTCCGTCGCGCCCCCGCGCGACATCAGCATGTGCAGCGCCATCACGCGGATGAGGAAGCTCGAGAAATAGGGAATGAGGATGAGCAGCACGGCGAGCAGGCGCCGCTTCGCCGTATGCCGCGCGATGAAATAGGCGACCGGATAGGCCGCGGCGAGGCAGAGCGCAGAGGCCGTCACGGCGAAGACAACCGTGCGCAGGAATGTGGCGCCGTAGAATCCGCTGAGCGCCGTGCGGTAGTTGTCGAGCGTGAACGCGAGTTCGACACCGCCGAAGGTCGAGCGGCCGAACGAGAAGACGACGGTGAAGCCGAGCGGCGCGAGGAAGAACACCGCGAGCCAGAGGGTCGGCACCGCCGCCAGCACGTGGTCGGCGGCGGATGCCGGCAGCCCCCCGGCGGCGCGGCCGCCGGGAGATCCCGAGTGCTCTGGTGCACGCGTCGCCACGCTCAGCCGCCGGCCGCCGCCTGGATCTCGGTCTGCACCTGGAGATAGGTGCCGATCGTCTCCGGATTGACGACGAACGAGGTCAGCTTCTTGAAGTCGAGGTCCTTGCCGCCGAAGATCAGGTCGATGTTCTTGGTGTCGGCGGGGAGCTTCTCCTTGAGGCCGGCCAGCGCCGCCGGGAAGCCGACATATTGCGTCTCGGCGAGCTGGACTTCCGGCTGAAGCTGATAGGCGAGGAAGTCATAGGCCTGATCGAGGTTCGGCGCGTCCTTGGGGATCGCGTAGTTGTCGACCCAGAGCTCGCTGAACGGACCCGGCACCACCCATTTCAGCTTCGGATTGAGCCCGATGATGGCGCGCGCGGTGCCGTTGTTGGTCTGCGCCAGCGTGATTGCGCCATTCGCAACCGCGTTCGGGTCGAGGCCGGAGAACGACTTCACATGCTTCGCCAGCGCCTTGACCTTCTCGCCGGCGGCGCGAATCTCGTCATTGGTCGCCGTGTTCCAGTCCTTGCCTTCCAGCCAGAGCTGCGGGCCGATCGTCTCCCAGCCGGTATCGGAGAGGCGGATCTTGCCGGTAACGCCGGGCTTGTCGAAGGCCTTGAAGAAATCGTCCCAGGTGACGATCTCGCCGCCGACCGCCTCCGGGTCGTAGACGACGCCGAGCAGGCCCCAGTCCTTCGGAATGGAGTATTTGTTGCCGGGGTCGTAGTCGCGGTTCAGCAGGTCCTGGTCGAGCGAGGCAAGGTTCAGCTTCGAATGGTCGAGCTCCTGCAACAGCCCCTTGTCGGCCAGTTGCCTGATCCAGCTCGACGAGGGGATCACGAGGTCGAAGCCGGCCCCGGCCGGGCTGTTCAGCTTCGCGAACATCGTCTCGTTGGAATCGTAGGTGGCGATGTTCGGCGTGACGCCCGACTTCCTGGCATAGCCCTCGAGATTGGCTGTCGAGAAATAGTCGGGCCAGGAATAGATGTTGAGCTCGCCGCCGGCCGCACGGGCGCTGCCGCCCGGCAGGGTCGTGGCGAGGGCGAGCCCTGCCGGCGCCGCGCCGAGCAGCGCGAGAACGGAGCGCCGGCTTGGACGGCCGCGGAACTTCGGATCGACTGTCATCCTCTCAGTCCTTTCACGTCTGGTTCAGCCATGGGTCTCGACACCCGGTTTTCGTCCCGATAGGCACGGGCGGCTTCGGCATCGAAGGTCACGAGAACGGGATCGCCCGGCACCAGGGCCGGCGTCGCGGCGGTCGACCGCGCGATGATCGATTCAAAATCGCCGCCGCCCTCGGCGACGGCGCGCAGGCGCAGCGACGGGCCGATGGCGACGCTGTCGACGAGACGCGCCGCGATGCGGTTCGGCCCGGCTGCGCCCTCGCCTGCCGGCAGGAAGCGTGTCGCCTCCGGCCGCACGACGACGAGAGCCGCATCGCCCGGCTTCAGCGCGGCATCGGCGAAGCCGGCGGCGATCGGACCATGCGCCGAGTCGAAGGCACCCGGCTGCCCGGACCGGACGAAGCGCGCCGGGACCGTATTGGCGCTGCCGACGAAGAGCGCCACCCAGGCATCGGCCGGCCGGTCATAGACCTCGGCGGGCGGCCCTTCCTGCACGAAGCGCCCCTCGCGCATGACCGCGAGGCGATCGGCCATGCCGAAGGCCTCCTCCTGGTCATGCGTTACATAGATGAAGGTGGCGCCAAGCTCGCTCTGCACGCGGCGGAGCTCGCGCTGCATCTCGTCGCGAAGCTTGCGGTCGAGCGCGGCGAGCGGCTCGTCGAGCAGCAGCACCGCCGGATCGGCGGCGAGCGCGCGGGCGAGCGCGACGCGCTGCTGCATGCCGCCCGAAAGCTGGTGCGGCTTCAGCGCCGCGGCATCGGAAAGGCGCACGAGATCGAGCATGGCGCCAGCCTTGTTGCGCCGCTCAGCGCGCGAGAGGCCCTGCATGCGCGGGCCATACGCGACATTGTCGAGCACGGAGAGATGCGGGAACAGCGCATAGCTCTGGAACACGGTGTTGACCCGCCGACGCTCCGGCGGCAGCGAGGTCACGTCCTCGCCGTCAATGAGGATGCGCCCCGAGTCCGGCGTCTCGAAACCGCCGATGAGGCGCATCACCGTCGTCTTGCCGCTGCCGGATGGCCCGAGAATGGCGAGGAAATCGCCGCGCGCGACGGATAGGGAGACATCCGAGACGACACGACGTCCGTCATAGCTCTTGCTCACGGCGTCGAGGGCGACGGCGGGGTTCGCTGCGGGAGGCACGGCGGCGTCTCTCTCGGACGGGCAGGCCGTCCATGCGGGGATACAATTCTCAATAAGCCAGACGCCGCGTCGCCGCGAGGATGTTTGTTCCGCAAATCCGCTTTCGCGGAACATGGAAATGCCCCCATTGTCTTTGGCGACATGCGATGCTGCAAGCGGGCGGCGCGCCGTAGGACGAAGGGACGAACTGGATGGTGGGGGAAGGACGGACGCGCATCGTCGTGACCGGTGGCGGCTTCGGCGGGCTGGAAGTGGTCCGCTCGCTGCCTCAGGACGGCGTCGACATCACGATCATCGACACGCGCAACCATCATCTCTTCCAGCCCCTGCTCTACCAGGTGGCGACCGCTTCGCTCACGACGTCCGACATCGCCTGGCCGATCCGCTACCTCTTCCGACGTCGCCCCGAGGTCACGGTGCTGATGGGCCGCGTCACCGGCATCGACACCGAGCGGCGCTGCGTCATCGCCGAGGACTGCGAGCCGGTGCCCTATGACATCCTGGTCGTCGCGACCGGAGCACGGCACTCCTATTTCGGCCATGACGAATGGGAGCCCTATGCGCCGGCGCTGAAGACGCTCGAGGACGCCACAACGCTCCGTCGACGCATCCTCACCGCCTTCGAGCGCGCCGAGGCCGAGCCCGATCCGATCCGCCAGCGGGCGCTGCTCACCTTCGCCATCGTCGGCGGCGGTCCGACGGGCGTGGAGATCGCCGGCGCGGTCGCCGAGTTGGCGCGGGACACGCTCAAGCACGACTTCCGTCATATCGACACCACCGAGACGCGGATCGTCCTCATCGAGGCAGGGCCGCGCCTCCTCCCCGCGTTTCGTCCTGCGCTCTCCGACTATGCGCGCGCGGCCCTCGAGAAGCTCGGCGTCGAGCTCGTCCTCGGCGAGGCGGTGACGCTGTGCGATTCCGACGGCGTCGTCTATGGCGGCGAGCGGCTCGCTGCGGGCAATATCATCTGGGCGGCCGGCGTTCAGGCCTCGCCCGCCGCATCATGGCTGGGCGCGCCGGCCGACAAGGCGGGCCGGGTCCGTGTCGAACCCGACCTGACGGTGCCGGGCCACGCCAACATCTTCGCGATCGGCGACACGGTGACGATCGCCGGACCGGACGGGTCGCCGGTCCCCGGTATCGCGCCGGCGGCGAAGCAACAGGGGCGCTATGTCGCCTCGGTCATCCGGGCCCGCCTCAAGGGGCGAGCGGCGCCGCCGCCCTTCCGCTACCGCCATGACGGCAGCCTCGCGACGATCGGCAAGCGGCTCGCGGTGGTCGATTTCGGCTGGATCGCGCTGAAGGGTGCGCTGGCCTGGTGGATCTGGGGCCTCGCGCATGTCTATTTCCTGATCGGCGTCCGCAACCGCGTGATGGTCGCGCTCAGCTGGCTGTGGATCTATCTTCGCAACCAGCGTGGCGCCCGGCTCATCACGCAGCAGAAGGACCCCGTCGAAGACGACATCCTCTAGGCTCTCGCCTCACTCGGCCGGCAGCGGCAGCTTCTCCCATTCGAGGGAATCCGCCCCGGTGACGAGGCCGCCATCGTCGGTCAGCATCAGCACCAGCCTGAGGCCGTCGGTGACATAGGGATCGTTGGTGAGATTGACGCGCGGATCAGCGTCGGTCGAGACGCCGACGCCCTTCGCATAGCCGAAATGCGCGACCGCGCCGGCCTTCAGCATGTCCTGGAGCACATAGTCGCGGTCGAAATCGACCTCGGGCCCGATCTTGTGGGTCGTGAGGTACCAGGACTTGTCGGTGAGCTCGACGCCGATGTCGCGGCTGATCTGGCCCACCCAGACCTTGAGCCCCTGATAGGTGAGCGGCGTCAGCCAGAAGCGCATATGGTTGCGCTCGTTGATCGAACCGCGCGCCTTCTGGAGCGCGATGTCCTGCTGGCGGCCGAACAGATAGAGCGGGCTCACCGGCGAGGTTTCGTACTGCGTGCCGACGAGGAACGACTTGGCGGTGTCGACGGCGCTGTGGATGTCGAGCGGCTCGGTCAGGTGCCAGCCGCGATCGACAAATGGAAAGATCGTGTCGATGCCGGGACCGATGACGACGAGGTTGAGCGGATCGCCGTTGCGGCTGCCGGAAGCGTCGGTGGTGCAGCAGGGCAGCGCCTCGATCCGCGCCCTGAGGGTGGGCAGATCGACCTCCTCGGGCGTCTGCCGCGCGAGGAAGCCGACCGTATCGAGCGGCGGCGCCGCATAGGCGGGGCCGGGTACCGGCACGATGAAGCGGAAGTCGACCTCGTTGCCCCCGTTCAGCATGCCGACCGTGACGAATTTCAGCCCGGTCTCGAGATGGGTGAAGACGAAGCCCGACACCGTTGCCCCGGGCGCGACGCTCATGCGGATCGCCATGTCCTCGACCCGCTTGGCGTTCTCGACGCTCCTGTCGGGCTCGAGCCGGTCATGGAAGCGATAGGCGACCTCGGCCGGCGAGAAGTAGGTCTCGTCGGTGGTGATGGGCATGTACCAGAGCGGCGTCGACCCCTTGTTGGCGATCTCGATATGGACGGGCTGGATACCCTTCTCGATCATCGGCAGGCCGAAGATGCCTTCCACTTCCTTCGCGCCGGGAACGGCGACGCTGACCGTGATGTCGCCCTTGGACGCGCTCTGCGGCGCGCCGAGCAGCGTCTTGTCGAACGGCTCCGCCGCGGCGAGGCCGGGCAAGGCGCTCAGCGCAGCCGCCGCGAGGGCGAGGATGGTTCGGCCGATGGTCATGTCGCGTCCCCCCGAGGATCGGCCGATGAGAGCGCCGCGCGGGCGCGGCGTCAATCGGGCGGGAACGGCTCCCGGCGCGGTGCGTTTTCAGGCGGAGTACCGATTCCAGCCAAGGAGGCCAGCATGGCTCGAGACGACACCATCCCCGCGAAGGGGCCGCTGATGAACGCCGCCCGCTACGATGTCACCGAAAAGCAGGCTGGCGAGCCGCCGCGCTATCCTGTCGTGCCGCCGGTCGACGAACGCGCTAATGCGAAATTCCTCGATTCGCTGGTCGACACCGACGGACGCCCGATGAGCGAGGCGAGGCCCGTCATCGAGCGCGAGGGCATGGACGACGACGAAGACGAGGACGAGCGCTGACGAACGTTCAATCGCGGTGCAGCCGCCGCTGCCGCCTGCGGGCGAGCAGCCGGCGGTGGCGCATGATATCGCCGAGCGACGGCGCAACGAGCGCCGCCAGCACCAGCGCCATGACGACGGCGAAAACGGGGCCGATGCGGCTGAAGCCGAGCGCTCCCGTGATGCCGCCGGCGACGAAAGCGCCGAGCAGCGAGCCGAGCAGCGCGAGCTTCGGGCGATCGGCTGCTATGGCAGGCCCATCGGAAGCGGGCCGGAAGCGCAGCACCAGCTCATAGGCGAACTTGCCGATCTCGATGCCGAAATCGGTGACCATGCCCGTGACATGCGTGGTGCGGATGCGCGCGCCGGAGATCTTGGTCACCGTCGCGTTCTGCAGGCCCATGATGAAGCAGAGCAGAGGGATGGCGAGCGGCTGGATCAGTGCCGTCGGCAGTGTCGGCCCCACCAGCACGCCGAACACCAGCAGCAGAGCGGACTCGAGCGCGATCGGCAGCACATATTGCGTGCTGACGTAATGGCGGCGCCCCCAGTTGATCAGGATCGCCGAAACCGCGGCGCCGAAGGTGAAGGCGGCGAGCGCGCCGATGCCGATCATCACGAGGGAGCCGAGGCCGAGCACGACGTGATCGGCGATCGCCGCGACGATGCCCGACATGTGCGACGTGTACTGCCCGACATAGAAGAAACCGCCCGCGTTCACCGCTCCGGCGACGAAGGTCAGCACGAGGCCGAGCTGCGCATCGGTCGTGCCGTCGCGTTCGGCGGCGACGATCCGGCGCACTGCATGGCGGTAGCTTCGGCCGAAGCGGCGGCCGTCGCGATGGGTGAGAAGTTCGGTCATGGACCGGAAGTCCGGGAAACTTTCCCTGTCATACGACCCGCGGCGCGGATCGCCAAGTCTTTCAGCAGCAAGGCCTGTCGCCGGGATTGGCGTCAGCGGACCAAGATAGCCCGGAAATCGTTGACATTCGTCCGCGTCGGGCCGGTCACCACGAGGCTGCCGAGGCGCGAGAAGAACCCATAGCCGTCATTGTCGGCGAGATGAGCGGCCGGATCGAGGCCGGCGGCCCGCGCCTCGGCGATAATGGAAGACGAGAACCACGCCCCTGCATTGTCCTCCGAGCCGTCGATGCCGTCCGTGTCGCAGGCGATGGCGGCAACGCCCGCCACCCCGCCGATCACCGTCGCCAGCGCCAGCAGGAACTCGGCATTGCGGCCGCCACGACCCTTGCCGCGCACCGTCACCGTGGTCTCGCCGCCGGAAAGGATCACGCCCGGCCGCGCCACGGGCTCGCCATGCGCCGCCGCATAGAGCGCCATGGCGCCGAGCACCCGCGCCACCTCGCGCGCCTCGCCCTCGATCGCGTCGCCGAGCACCAGCGGCACGAGGCCCATGCCGCGTGCCGCGTCGGCCGCCGCATCCAGCGCCATTTTCGGCGTCGCAAGCATGACGACCGGTCCGCCGGCGCCTGCCGAAACCTGGTTCGCCCGGATGGCGTCGGCGATGCGCGGCTCGATCGCGATCCCGTATTCGGCGAGGATCGCCAGCGCGCCCTCGGCGTCGGAGGTCTCGGGAATGGTCGGCCCGGAGCCGATGGCGCCCGGATCGTCGCCCGGCACGTCGGAGATGAGAAAAGTGATCGTGCGCGCCGGCGCCGCCGCGGCCGCAAGGCGGCCGCCCTTGATGGCGGAGAGCGACTTGCGCACGCGGTTCATGGCGCCGATCGGCGCGCCGCTCTTCAACAGCGCGCGGTTGATCGCCTGCTTGTCGGCCAGCGTGACCCCGGCAGCCGGCAACGCCATCAACGCCGAGGCGCCGCCAGACATCAGGAACACGACGAGATCGTCCGGGCCCGCCTCGCGGGCCATTGCGAGGATCCGCTCCGAAGCCACGACACCGGCCGCGTCCGGCACCGGATGCGACGCCTCGACGACCTCGACGAAGCGGGTCGGCTCCAGGTGGCCGTAGCGCGTGACGACGAGCCCTTCCGGAGGGGCATGGCCCGCCGCGATCCAGGCACGCTCGAAGGCGGCGGCCATGCGCGCCGCGCCCTTGCCGCCGCCGAGCACGATGGTCCTGCCCTTCGGCGGCTCCGGCAGGTGGGCGTCGAAGCGGCCGTCCGGCAGCGCCGCGCCGAGCGCGGCATTGAACAGCGCGGCGAGGACGCCGTGATCGTCGAGTTCGGAATGATGCGGCATGGCGGAAGGGCTCAGTCGCGGACGCCGAGCACGTAGCTCTGTTCCTGGTCGATCAGCGATCCGGTCATGGGGATCGACATGTCGCTCAAGAGGAACAGCGCCAGGCGGGCGACATCCTCCGGCTTGATGAGGCGGCCCCAGGGCTGCCCTGCCTCGGCCTCGGCGAGCCAGCCTTCGCCCTTGCCGAGCCGGACCGCCTGCATCTCGCGCTCGCCGGGCGTATCGGCCCAGCCGAGCAGGATGCCGTTGATCCGCACCCGGTCGAAGCGATGAGTATAGGCGGCGTTCTTGGTCAGCGTCGCCAGCGCCGACTTGCTGGCGGCATAGATCCCGAGATCCGGCGTGCCGCCATGCACATTGACCGAGAGGATGTTCACGATCGAGCCATGGGCGCGGCGGCCCTTGAGATGCCGGATCAGCTCCTGCATCAGCATCGCCGGCGCGCGCGTGTTCACCGCGAACATGCGGTCGAAGAAATCGATATCCGCCTCGGCGACGGAGCCGCGATCGGTGAGCGCTGCGGCGTTGACCAGCGAATCGAGCCGGCCGAAGCGATCGAGCGTCGCCTGGACGATCGAGGCGGGCGCATCCGGATCGTCGAGCGCCGCGTCGACGAAACCGGCCTCGACGCCGAGCGCCTCAAGTTCTTCCGCGGCCTCCGCGCCGCGCCTGATATTGCGGCCGGTGATCATGACGCCTTCCGCGCCGGATCGCGCCGCTTCCATCGCGATCGCGCGACCGACGCCCTGCGTGCCGCCCGTCACCAGCAGCACCTTCCCCTCGACGCCGACATACATGAAGATCACCCTCCCCGGATCGCTTCGTCCGCCTTAGGAGCATGGACCACGCGATCCGGCAAGAGCAAGCCGGCGGAGCCGGAAAGGGAAAGGGCGCGCGGCCATGGATCGGGAGCGGGCGGCCGCTGTTCTCGCGGATCGTCGGATCGCCGGCGCGGTCGTGACTGCGCTGCCGGCAGCCTTGCGCCCCCGGGACACCGCCGACGCGGCGGCGATCCGCGACAGCGTCCACGGGCTGCTCGCCTCCTCGCGCTTCGGCCGCCGTGTCGGCTGGAAGATCGGCTGCACCACGGCAGTGATGCAGGCCTATCTCGGTATCGGCGAACCCTGCGCCGCCGGTCTTTTCGAGGGGACGCGCCACCGGTCGCCGGCGGTGCTGCGCGCGGGCGACTTCCGCCGCATCGGCGTCGAATGCGAGATCGCGATCCGCCTCGCGGCGCCGCTCGATGCGCGCGGCGCTCCGCTCTCGCGGGACGACGTCGCTGCGGCCGTGGGAGGAGCGGCGGCGGCGATCGAGATCGTCGACGACCGCTATGACGACTGGCGCAGCCTTGGCGCGCCGACGCTGGTCGCCGACGATTTCTTTGCCGCCGGCCATGTGATTGGCCCCGAGGTCGCGGCGGCCGAACTCGGAGACCTCGCCGCGAGCACCGGCGTCACGTTCGTCAACGGCGGCGAGGTCGGCCGCGGCAGCGGCGCCGACGTCCTTGGCCACCCCTTCGAAGCCGTCCGCTGGCTGGCGAGCCATCTCGCGACGCTGGACCGCCGGCTCGAGGCCGGCGAGACCGTGCTCACCGGAAGCCTTGTCGAGACGCGCTGGCTGAAAGCCGGTGACCACGCGCGGATCGCCATCGAGGGATTGGGCGAAGTGACCTTGCGGGTGGAGGCTTGAGGCCTCAGGGCGCGCGGAAATGCTTGGAGAGCTTCAGGCCCTGCGCCTGGTAGTTGGAGCCGAGGCCGGCGCCGTAGAGCACTGCCGGGCGCTCCGACATCGTCTCGTAGACGAGACGGCCAACGGTCTGGCCATGCTCGAGGATGAAGGGAACCTCGTGGCTGCGCACCTCGAGCACCGCGCGGCTGCCGGCGCCGCCGGCGGCCGAGTGGCCGAAACCGGGATCGAAGAAGCCGGCATAGTGGACGCGGAATTCGCCGACGAGCGGATCGAAGGCGACCATCTCGGCGGCGTGATCCGGCGGCACATGCACCGCCTCGCGCGAGACGAGGATGTAGAACTGGTCCGGGTCGAGGATCAGCTCGGCACGGCCGCGCCGGGCGATCGGCTCCCAGAAATCGAGCACGTCGAGCGCTGCGCGCTGGTCGACATCGATGACGTCGGTATGGCGCTTCGCACGGTAGCCGACGATGGCGTCGCGGCCTTCGAGATCGATCGACAGCAGCAGGCCGTTGGCGATCGCCGCCTCGTCGTCGGCGAGCGGCGCGCTGCGATGAAGCTCGCGCAGGAGCTCGTCGGACAGCCGCGTGTCGCCACGACGGAAGCGGATCTGCGACAGGCGCGAGCCGGTGCGGGCGAGGATCGGGAAGGTGCGCGGCGAGACTTCGAGGTAGAGCGGTCCGCGATAGCCGGCCGGGATGGTGTCGAAGGCGCGCGCCCGGTCGGTGATGAGGCGGGTGAAGATGTCGAGCCGGCCGGTCGAGGATTTCGGATTGGCCGAGGCCTCGATGGTCGGCGGCAGATCGAGGGCTTCGAGCAGCGGCACGATATAGACGCAGCCCGTCTCCAGCACCGCGCCCTGGGTGAGGTCGATCTCGTGCAGCCGCAGCGCGCCGATGCGCTCGGCAACGGTGGTGGCGGGACCCGGCAGGAAGCTGGCGCGGACGCGGTAGGCGACGGTGCCGAGGCGCAGGTCGAGGCTCGCCGGCTGGACCTGGTCGTGATCGAAGGGCGTCTCCGCGCGGATCCAGCCGCCGTCATAGGCGGCGCGGATCTGCCTGTCCGAAAGGATGCCGCGTTCGATGTCCACCGTCATGCCCGTCCCGCCTGCGGCCCAAGCGGGCGCTGCCCGTTCCTTAGCGGACGAGCCGCCGCGCGCCAAGTTCCATTGACGGGCCGCCCGGCGGGTTCTATCAAGGCTCATCCACGTGGTCCTTTGAGCCGACCGGCTTGCCGCCACGTTAAACAAGGTCGCTAAAAGGTCGGACGCGGGTCGCCCCCGCACCCGATCTTTTGCGCCCGGCCGTGAGGTCGGGTTTATCGTATCGGGATCTTCTCATGTCGGACACGCCCAAGCCCCGCCGCCGCCCCGCCACCGAACTCGTGCATGGCGGAACGCTCCGCTCGCAGTTCGGCGAGATGTCGGAGGCGATGTTCCTGACGCAGGGCTTCGCCTATGACGACGCCGAGGCGGCCGAGGCGCGGTTCAAGGGTGAATCCCCCGGCTTCATCTATTCGCGCTTCTCCAATCCGACCGTCTTCATGTTCGAGGAGCGGATGCGCCTCCTCGAAGGCGCCGCGGCGGCGCGGGCCACCGCGAGCGGCATGGCCGCCGTCACCGCCTCGCTGGTCTCGATGCTGAAGGCGGGCGATCATGTCGTCGCCGCCAAGGCGCTGTTCTCGTCCTGCCTCTATGTCGTCGAGGATCTCCTGCCGCGCTTCGGCGTCGCGTCGACGCTGGTCGACGGCACCGATCTCGACCAGTGGCGCAACGCGGTCCGGCCGAACACCAGGGCCTTCTTCCTGGAAAGCCCGACCAATCCGACGCTGGAGGTGATCGACATCGCGGCCGTCGCCGAGATCGCGCATGCGGCGGGTGCGAGGCTCATCGTCGACAACGTCTTCGCCACCGCCATCCTGCAATCGCCGATCGAACTCGGCGCCGACGTCGTCGTCTATTCGGCGACCAAGCATATCGACGGCCAGGGCCGCGTGCTCGGCGGTATCATCCTTTCGGCCGATGAAGCCTATGTCACCGATCACCTGCACAATTTCCTGCGCCAGACCGGGCCGAGCCTTTCGCCCTTCAACGCCTGGGTGCTGCTGAAGGGGCTGGAGACGCTGGAAATCCGCGTACAGCGCCAGACGGCGACGGCGGCGCGCGTCGCCGACGCCATCGCGACGCATCCCAAGGTCTCGAAGCTCATCTATCCCGGCCGGCCCGACCATCCGCAGGCGGCGGTCATCGCGCGGCAGATGAAGGGTGGCTCGACGCTGATCGCCTTCGAGGTCGAGGGCGGCAAGGAGGCGGCGTTCCGCGTCGCGGGGGCGCTCGATATCGTCAAGATCTCCAACAATCTCGGCGATGCGAAGAGCCTCATCACCCATCCCTCGACGACGACGCACCAGCGCCTCTCCGAGGAGCAGAGGCTCGGCTTCGGCATCACGCAGGGGATGCTGCGGCTTTCGATCGGCCTCGAGGATCCGGACGACCTGATCGAGGACCTGACGCAGGCGCTTGACAAGGCCTGAGGCGAGAGGCCGGCGGCTGGACATGACCTTTTCGTCTCCCCGCAATATGATGGGGCTCTCGCAAACACCGGCGGGGGCCACCATCAGGAAAGCGTCTCTCCTTATCGCGATCGTTCTGCTACCGGCCTGCGGGGCGCATGCCGACGAACTCGGCACCGTCGTGAGACCCAGCGGAAGGATTGCTGACGGCGCGACAGTCTTCGGCATCGAGGCCAGCCCGTCCTTCTATGCCGCGACGACGAGCAGCCACACCGCCGGCACCTACGACGACAGCTCGCTCTCGATCTATGTGACGCGGAGCTTCGGCCACGGCGTCTTCGTCGGGGGCAATCTGGAGGCGGACCTGCGTCCCGACAAGGACGACCAGTATTATGTCGAGGCGAACCTCGGCTACAGCTTCGATTTCGGCCGCTTCAGCTTCACCCCGTCGGTGCTGCTCGGTGACACCTGGGGCGGAACAGGGTTCGGCGCCAATGGCAACAGCTCGGCCTTCTACTACGCCCTCTACGCCGACGCCGCGATCAGGCTCGACGAGCACTGGACCTTCAACGCGCTGTCGCTGCGATACCGCAACGCCTTCGACTACACGTGGATCACGCCCGAGATCGGGAGTGGCTTCAGCTACAAGCTGGCCAGCGGAACAAGCCTCTACGGCTCTGCCGGCTACAGCTGGAAGGACACCGGCGAGGGCATGCATCCCGATACGATGAGCCTCGCTTTCGGCATCAGGCAGTCCCTCTGACATTCGCCGCGCGCGATGCTTGATCGGGATCAATGTGGGACCGGCCGGCGACGGTAGCTTCTGATCAGCCCTGCGGCCGGAACCCATGCGCTGAATTGCGCCATGGCCACGCGCGGCGGGTAACGCTAGTTACGCGAAAGTGAATGCTGACGCCGGCCGCCCCCGTTGGACAGGCTCGACGCCCTCCGTTAGTTTGCAATCGTTCCAGGTCAGCAGGCCGAGTTGATGGATTACCAGTCATACTTCCAGGACGCGATCGAAGCCCTCCACCGCGAGAAGCGCTATCGCGTCTTCGCCGATCTCGAGCGCATCGTCGGCCGCTTCCCGCATGCGCTGTGGCGCTCCGAGCGCGGCGCCCGCGAGATCACCGTCTGGTGCTCCAACGACTATCTCGGCATGGGCCAGCATCCCGATGTGATCGGCGCCATGGTCGCGGCGGCGCAGGGCGTCGGCGCCGGTGCCGGTGGCACCCGCAACATCTCGGGCACCACGCATCCGCTGGTCGAGCTGGAGCATGAGCTCGCCGACCTGCATGGCAAGGAAGCGGCGCTCGTCTTCACCTCCGGCTTCGTCTCCAACGAAGCGGCGATCTCGACGCTGGCGCGCCTGCTGCCCGACTGCGTCATCTTCTCCGACGAGCTCAACCATGCCTCGATGATCGAGGGCGTGCGGCGCTCGGGCGCCCAGAAGAAGATCTTCCGCCACAACGATATCGGCCATCTCGAGGAGCTCCTGAAGGAGACCGCGCCCGGCCGTGCCAAGCTCATCGTCTTCGAGAGCGTCTATTCGATGGACGGCGACGTGGCTCCGATCGGCGCGATCTGCGATCTCGCCGAGAAGTATGGCGCGATGACCTATATCGACGAGGTCCATGCCGTCGGCATGTATGGTCCGCGTGGCGCCGGCATTGCCGAGCGCGACGGCGTCATGGACCGGATCGACGTCATCGAGGGCACGCTCGCCAAGGCTTTCGGCGCGCTCGGCGGCTATATCGCGGCCAGCCGCGCCGTCGTCGACGCCGTTCGCTCCTATGCGCCGGGCTTCATCTTCACGACGGCGCTGCCGCCGGCGGTTGCCGCCGCCGCGACCGCCTCGATCCGCCATCTCAAGGCCTCGCAGACCGAGCGCTCGCTGCAGCATCATTATGCGCAGCGCACCAAGTCGGTGCTGATCCATGCCGGCCTGCCGGTCATGCCGTCGGAAACGCATATCGTGCCGCTCTTCGTCGGCAATCCGGACCTTTGCAAGAAGGCCTCGGACATGCTGCTGGAGGAGCACGGCATCTATATCCAGCCGATCAACTACCCGACCGTGCCGCGTGGCACGGAGCGGCTGCGCATCACGCCGACGCCGCTGCATGACGAGGCGCTGATCCTCGGCCTCCGCGATGCGCTGGTCGATGTCTGGCGCCGGCTGTGGCTGCCGCTCGGCAAGACGCCGACGCTGAATGCGAGCACGGCCATGCCGGGCGTGGAGCGCCTCGCGGTGTCGGCCTCGGGCGGCTGACGCCCTCTCGTAAATTTCGGAACGGTCGATACGGGCTGCCCTCGGGCGGCCCGTTTTGCTATTTGCGCGTCATGAGCCAGTCGGTCAGGCGGTCAGCCGCCTCGGCGATATGGTCGGGATTGCGCAGGAAGCAGAGCCGCATGAAGCCGCTGCCGGCCGTGCCGAAGGCGTCGCCCGGCGCGAGGCCGACATTGGCCTCGTCGACGAGGCGCAGGCCGAGCTGCCGCGTGTCCGGCTCGCCGTCGACCGAGAAGAACAGGTAGAAGGCGCCCTTCGGCCAGGTGAAGCGCACGCGTCCGGTCGCCTCCATCGCCTGGCAGATGATCTCGCGGGCCGCGGTGGCGCGATCACGCTGGAACTCGATGAAATGGTCGCCCTGGTCGAGCGCCGCGACGGCGCCGCGCTGCAGGAATTTCGGCGTGCCGGAACTCGAATACTGGATGAGATTCTCGATGATCTGTCCGTAGCGGGACGGCGCCGCCATCCAGCCGACGCGCCAGCCGGTCATGGCCCAGTTCTTGGACATGGTGTTGACGTAGAGGATCGGCTCGTCCGGCTCCATGACGTCATAGAAGGAGGGCGCACGATCGTCCTGGTAGAAGAAGCGGGTATAGACCTCGTCCGCGATGATCCACAGCCCGCGCTCGCGCGCGAAATCGCGGATGGCGACGAGTTCCTCGCGCGTCGCGGTCCAGCCTGTCGGGTTGCAGGGCGAGTTCAGGAACAACGCCGTCGTCCGCGCGGTGACCGCATCGAAATAGCGGTCGAGGTCGAGCGTCCAGCCGGCATTGCCGAACCGCATCGGCACCTCGACGGCCCGGGCGCCGCCGATCTCGGTGGCCGCGGCGAAGTTGGGCCAGGCCGGTGTCGGCACGACCACCTCGTCGCCCTTGCCCGCCACCATGCGCAGCGCGATCTGGATCGCCGGCATGCCGCCGGAAGTCACGAAGAAGCGCTCGGAATCGAACGGGCGGCCATACAGCCGCTCGTGATAGAGCGCGATGGCGAGGCGCAGCTCCGGAATGCCGCGCTGATGGGTGTAGAAGGTCTCGCCCGCCTCGAGGCCGCTGCCCGCCGCCTCGGAAATGAAGGCCGGCGTCGGCAGATCGCCCTCGCCGACCCAGAGCGGGATCAGGCCCTTGCGGTCGCGGCCGTAGTTGAAGACCTGGACGATGCCGGATTCGGGCGCGGCCGAGGCCTCATGGCGGAGCCGATGCAGGGCGGAGTAGACAGACACTGGAGCATTCCGATCGAAGGTATAAATGGATCACGCCCTCGCGACCGCCCGACCACGGACAAGCGGTCGACGTCATCACACCCGAAGGCAAGGGCGCAGTGATCCCCGTCACATCGGCACTCATCAGCCAATCGCGGCGATTTGCGGGCGGCTAATTCTTCGTCGCCAGAAGATCACGGATTTCCTTGAGGAGCTTCACGTCCTCGGGGTCGGCCGCAGGCTCCGGCGCGGCCTCCTGCTTGCGCTTCATCGTGTTCATGCCCTTGACGATCATGAACAGGATCCAGGCGACGATGATGAAGTTGATGAGCAGCGTGAGGAAGTTGCCATAGGCGATGGTGGCACCGGCCTCGCGCGCGGCGGCGAGCGTCGGCTGCGGGGCGCCGGCAAGCTGGATGAACATGTTGGAGAAGTCGATGCCGCCGGTGATCCGGCCGACGATCGGCATGATCAGATCGTTGACGATCGAGTTGACGAGGCCGCTGAAGGCAGCGCCGATGATGATACCGATCGCCAGATCGACCATGTTGCCGCGCAGGGCGAACTCACGGAATTCCTTCAGCATCCTCGTCTCTCCCGTCCCACGCGAATCCGCGTCCTCGGATCTCCCATCATCCGAACAGTAGCGGAACGAAGCGCGATGACAAGGAAGGGCGGCGCGCGGGACGGGCTGCGGTTGCGCCGTCTCGGCGGATCGACTAATGAGCCCGCTTCAGGAGGACCACCATCCGATGTACCGCGCCGTCACGCGTTCGATCCAGGTCACGGTCGAGCCGAGCTTCGTCGAGGACGAATCCTCGCCCGGCGATGGCCGCTATGTCTGGGCCTACCGGATCGAAATCGTCAATCTCGGGATCGAGAGCGTGCAGCTGCGCTCGCGCTTCTGGCGCATTACCGACGGGATCGGCCGGACCGAGGAAGTGCGCGGGCGCGGCGTGGTCGGCAAGGAGCCGCTGCTGAAGCCGGGCGAGAGCTTCGAATATACCAGCGGCTGCCCGTTGACGACGCCCTCGGGCATCATGGTCGGCAGCTACCAGATGCAGACCGAGAGCGGCGAGATGTTCGTGGTCGACATCCCGGCCTTCTCGCTCGACATGCCCAACCAGGCCCGCGTCTTCCACTGATCAGGCGGCGAATTCCGCCGGATCGAACACATAGCGCAGGCCGCAGAACTCGCAGGTGACGGTGATCGCACCGTCCTCGATCGACTCGGTGATCTCCTCCGCCGAAAAGGAGCGCAGCACGCCCTCGATGCGCTCGCGCGAGCAGGAGCACTGGTCGCGCACGCCCGACGCCTCGAAGACGCGGACGCCGCGCTCGTGGAAGAGCCGGTAGAGCAGCCGCTCGGCCGGGACTTCCGGATCGATCAGCTCGTGATCCTCGATGGTGCCGACCAGCGACGACGCCTCGACCCAGGCATCGTCCTCGTCGCCCTCGTCGGTGTCGACATGGGCCGGCGCATCGCCGCCCGGCAGGTCGCGGCGGCGCATTCGTTCCTCGGACTGCGGCAGGAACTGCACCATGAGCCCGCCGGCCCGCCAGCTATGCGCCATCGCGCCGCCGTCGTCGCGGGTCATCATCTCGGCGACGGCGAGGCGCACGCGGGTCGGGATCTGCTCCGACTGCGCGAAATAGGTATGCGCCACTTCCTCGAGGCTCGATCCGTCGAGCGGCACGATGCCCTGGTAACGGCTCGTATGCGGCCCCTGGTCGATGGTCATGCCGAGGATGCCCTTGCCGAGCAGCGCCGCGGGCTCCAGCGTTCCCGCGCTCGCCATCTCGGCGACGCGCGCCGCGTCGAAGCGGGCATAAGCGCGCAGCCGGCCGGGCGTGCGGAAATCGACGACGAGCATGTCGACGGGGCCGTCGGTCTGCGTCTGCAGCAGGAACTGGCCCTCGATTTTCAGCGACGAACCGAGCAACACGGCGAGCACGATCGCCTCGCCGAGCAGCTTCGACACCGGCAGCGGATAGTCGTGCCGCGCCAGCATGCTGGTGAGGGCGGGGCCCATCTGGATGACGCGGCCGCGCACGTCGAGCCCCTCGATCTCGAAGGGCAAGACGGCGTCGTCGCCCGCCGGCGGCACCGAGCGGGGCCCCAGATTTCCGACTTCGGACATCAGTTGTTCTCCGTGTCTCCGCCGAGCGCCCAGGCAAGGATACCCTTCTGCGCATGGAGACGGTTTTCGGCTTCGTCGAAGACGACCGACTGCGGTCCGTCCATGACCTCGCCCGTGACCTCCTCGCCGCGATGGGCGGGCAGGCAGTGCATGAAGATCGCGCCCTCGGCGGCGCGCGCCATCAGCCGCGCGTTGACCTGGAACGGCTTCAGCAGGTTGTGTCGCCGCTCAGCCTCGCTGTCGCCCATCGACACCCAGGTGTCGGTGACGATGCAGTCGGCACCGGCCGCAGCCCAATCGGCTTCCTCGCCGGCGACCACGGCCGCGCCTTCGGCCCGCGCCCAGTCGAGCAGGCGGCGCGACGGCGCGAGCTCGGGCGGGGTCGCGATCTTGAGGCTGAAGTCGAACCGCGCCGCGGCATGGATCCAGGAGGCGAGGACATTGTTGCTGTCGCCGACCCAGGCGACCGTCTTGCCGGCGATCGGCCCGCGATGGTCCTCGAAGGTGAGGATATCGGCCATCACCTGGCAGGGATGCGAGCGGCGCGTCAGCCCGTTGATCACCGGGACCGTGGCATGGGCCGCCAGCTCCTGCAGGGAATCCTGATCGAGAATACGGATCATGATGCCGTCGACATAGCGCGACATCACCCGCGCCGTGTCGGCGATCGTCTCGCCGCGCCCGAGCTGCATCTCGGCGCCGGTCAGCATCAGCGTCTGCCCGCCGAGCTCGCGCATGCCGACGTCGAAGGAGACGCGGGTTCGCGTGGAAGGCTGCTCGAAGACAAGCGCCAGAACCTTGCCGGCCAGGGGCCCTACGCCGTCGCGCGCGCCGTTGCGGGCGCTTCTGAGCGCCCTGGCGCGATCGAGGATGCTCGTCAGCGTGGCGGAATCGAAATCGGACAGATCGAGGAAGTGCCGGATCATGTCGGGGTGACCTCAGGCGTCGGCGCGGGCGGGGGCGAGGGTCGCGGCCGCGGCCTCGAGCTTGTCGAGCGCGGCATCGACCTCCTCGCGGCCGATGGTGAGCGGCGGCAGCAGGCGCACGACATTGTCGCCGGCGCCGGCGACGAGCATGTGCTGGCTACGCAGCGCGCCGACGATCTCCGGAACCGGCTTCACGCCGTGGAGGCCGACGAGCAGCCCCTCGCCGCGCACGCCGTCGAAGACGTCGGGGAAGCGGTCGACCAGAGCGGCCAGCCGCTGCTTCAGATAGAGGCCCGTCTCGCGCACATGATCGAGGAAGCCGTCCGCGAGCACGACGTCGAGCACGGCGTTGCCGACCGCCATGGCGAGCGGGTTGCCGCCGAAGGTCGTGCCGTGCGTTCCGGGCGTCATCCCCTTGGCCGCCTCGTTGGTGGCAAGGCAGGCGCCGAGCGGGAAGCCGCCGCCGATCCCCTTGGCCGAAGTGAGGATGTCCGGCGCGATGCCGGTCCATTCATAGGCGAAGAGCTTGCCGGTGCGCCCGATGCCGGTCTGCACCTCGTCCATGATGAGCAGCAGGCCCTCGGCGTCGCAGAGCGCCCGAAGTTCGCGCAGGAAGCCGTTCGAGAAGGCGCGCACGCCGCCCTCGCCCTGCAGCGGTTCGATCATCACCGCAGCCGTCTCCGGCGTGACCGCCGCCTTGACGAGCGAGATGTCTCCGAATGCGACCTGGTCGAAGCCGTCGGCCTTGGGACCGAAGCCCTCCAGATATTTCTGCTGGCCGCCGGCGGCGAGCGTCGCCAGCGTGCGGCCGTGGAAGGCGCCCTCGATCGTCAGGATGCGATAGCGCTCCGGATGGCCGTTCACATAGTGATAGCGCCGCGCCGTCTTGATGGCGCACTCATTGGCCTCGGCGCCGGAATTGGCGAAGAAGACCCGGTCGGCGAAGCTCGCCGCGACGAGGCGATCGGCGAGCCGCTCCTGTCCCGGAATGCGGAAGAGGTTGGACGTGTGCCAGAGCTTGCCGGCCTGCTCGGTCAGCGCCGCCACCAGCGTGGGATTGGCGTGGCCGAGCGAATTGACCGCGATGCCCGACGAGAAATCGAGATAAGCCTCGCCTTCCGCGGTATAGAGCCAGGCGCCCTCCCCTCGCTCGAACGACAGCGGCGCACGTGCAAACGTATCGAAGAGGCTGCCGGAAGCGTTCGGAGCAGTGGATGCGGGGGCGGTCATGTGCCCTCCTTGGGTCTTTCCGCGGGTGGAAGGGAGGCTTAAAAATCAAAGGTGCCACCCGAGGCCGTCGCGCCGGGCAGCACCTATTAGCGTTGCCCTTATATCACGGTCGTGACGATTTCTGTCAAGGAAGCGGCCGGCGCGCGCATCGGGGAGGCGGCTAAGCGGTTGACGCGACTCGTTCTTCGCCGTCCCGGACCGAAACTGGGGAAAACAGACTTTGAGGCTCCAGGGATTCCCCCCGACTCTTGTCAGAGAGTCACGCCATATAGTAGCTTAACAGTCGTTAAGATACGAAATATCGAGCGACAGACCTTCCTGAACAATGTGCCGAGTTTGCCCGCCGTCTACGGTTCGGACGGCGTTCATCAGGGATTCAGACTGTCGCTCCGACGGACAAGGATATGCGATGACTTGGACGGACGAACGGGTTGAGTTGCTGAAGAAGCTCTGGATCGACGGGCTCAGCGCCAGTCAGATCGCCTCGGAACTCGGCGGCGTGACGCGCAATGCCGTGATCGGCAAGGTGCACAGGCTGAGCCTGTCCGGCCGTGCCAAGCCGGCGGCTGCGCCGACCGCGCGGGCCCGCAAGCCCGCCGTCGCCACCAGCCGCACCGCATCGCCGGCGCGGGGCGCCCCGGCGCAAAGACCGCTCGTCGCGGGCAACAACGCGCTGAAGCCGGTTGCCGAGACCGCGCCCGAGCCGCGGCGCCTGTCGCGTCCCGAAAGCGCGCCGGTCGTCGTGCCGATCAGCCTGCATGCCACGATCCTCACGCTCACCGAGCAGACCTGCAAATGGCCGATCGGCGATCCGAGCACCGAGGGCTTCCATTTCTGCGGCCAGCGCTCGGGTTCGGGCATCCCCTATTGCGAATATCACTCGCGCATCGCCTACCAGCCGGTCCATGACCGCCGCCGCGACCGCAAGGTCGCCGCGGGCTGATTGCGGTGACCCAGGCGCCGGCCGCATGACGGCCGGTGCGCGCGGAGGGTTGATCGCGTCGCCGGATCGGTGACACTGTCGGCCCGCATCCGCCGGCGCGCAGCCGGCGGCCCTCGGCCTCCGGGCCTTCTTTCAAGGCGCCGTCACCCGATGACCATCGCCGAGACGGCGCGCGCGCGGCAGACCAAGAAGCGCACGCGCATCCAGGAAGAGAACGAAGAGCGGATCCTTGATGCCGCTCTCGAGGTCTTTTCCAGCTATGGCCTCCGTGGCGCGACGATCGACCAGATCGCCGCGCTGGCTGGCATGACCAAGCCGAACCTCCTCTATTACTTCCGCCGCAAGGACGACATCTATCTCTCCGTGCTGCGGCGAACCCTCGAGAACTGGCTTCAGCCGCTCGAGGACCTCGGCCGCGGCGACGACCCCCGCGACGAGATGCGCGCTTATCTCGAACGCAAGCTCGAGATGTCGCGCGACAATCCCAAGGCCTCGCGGCTCTATGCCATGGAGATGCTGCAAGGCGCCCCGGTGCTGCGCGGCGTGCTCGGCACGCGGCTCAAGGACCTCGTCGACGAGAAGGCGGCGCTGATGCGGCGCTGGATCGCGGAAGGCCGCATGGCGCCGATCGATCCCTACCATCTCATCTTCATGGTCTGGGCGACGACGCAGCACTATGCCGACTTCGAAATCCAGGTCCGCGCCGTCCTTGGCGACAAGGCCGCCGATAATCGTCATTTCAAGGCCGCGACACACGCCCTTGAGGACGTGATCCTCGGCGGAATCTTCGGGCGGTAGCGCTCGCCGGCGCGCTCCAGATCGTGGAGTTGGACACGGCCTTTTTCGTCGCTCAGTCCTGCGCCGTGGGCCTGATGACGATGCTGCCAACCTCGACATCATCAGGCTGATCAATCGCAAACGCGATCCCCCTGGCGATCGCTGACGGTGAAATCGCGATCGCCTCCAGCCGGGCTGCGAGGGCGCCCCTCACCGCCGTGTCCGAGACGGAGTCGCCGAGATTGGTCGCGATCATGCCGGGTGACACCTCCGTCACCCGCAGATGTGGCCCAGACTCCTGCCGCAGGGCCTCGCTGATCGTGCGCACGGCGTTCTTGGTGGCGGCATAGACGCCCATGGTCGGTACGATCTTCAGTCCGGCGGTCGAGACGACGTTGATGACATGTCCGCGGCGCTGGCGTTCGAAGACGGGCAGCGCGGCGGCGATGCCATAGAGCGTGCCACGGAGATTGACGTCGATCATCGCGTCCCAGTCCTCGACGCGCAGGGCGTCGAAGCGCGAGATGGGACTGATGCCGGCGTTGTTGACGATGACGTCGAGGCCGCCGGCCTCGTCGACGGCGTGTTGCGCGAGCGCCTCGAGATCGGCGCGGACGCTGACATCCGTTGCCCTGTAGGTTGCCCGTCCACCTGCAGCGATGATCTCGCTGGCGATTTCCGCCAACGCGTCCTCGCGCCGGGCGCCAAGCACGACGGTCGCCCCCAATTCCGCCAGATGAAAGGCGGTCGCACGGCCGATGCCGCTGCTTGCGCCGGTGATGATGACGACCTTGCCGCTGATACCCATGATGGTTCTCCTTTCCGAGCAAGGTAGCCATCGGGACCGAGACGAACTATGCTCGATTGACCATGAATCTCTCGCAAACGTCTCGAAGTCTTGATCCGCTGGCGGACGTCCTGTCCGTACTCGATGCCCGCCCGACCCGAACGACGCGCTTGGAGGCAGCCGGCGAATGGGCGCTGACCTTTCCGGCGCTCGAACGGCTGAAATTCGTCGCCCAGCTTCACGGAGCAGGCTGGCTTCTGCTGCCGGACCGACCGCCTCTTAGGATCGTCGCGGGCGATTGCTGCCTGATCGGCCGAAGCGCCTACACCATCGCGAGCGATCCCGCGGTCGCGCCGGTCGAGGGTGCTCCGCTCTATGCGGACGGGAACGATCTCGTCCATCTCGGTGGCGACGAGACGGTCGCGATTGGTGGCGGGATCGCGTTTGCGCCTGATGCCGGCGGCTTCCTGCTCGACCTGCTGCCGCCGGTGATGCACATCTCCGGCACGTCACCGGAATCGACCACGATCGCGGCCGTGCTGGCGCTTCTCGATCGCGAAACATCCAAGGATGGGCTGGGGCAGAAGCTCGTCGCCGCGAGGCTTGCCGAAGTCCTGATGATCCAGGCGATCCGGGCCCTGGCATCGACGCAGGACATGATCGGCGGCTGGTTCGGCGCGCTGGCGGAACCGCGGCTCGGCCGGGCGCTCCGGTGCTTTCACGGCGACATCGGACGGCCCTGGACCGTCGCCGACCTCGCGGCGGAGGCCGGCATGTCGCGCGCGGCGTTCTCAGCCGCCTTCACACGCCAGATCGGATTGCCGCCGCTTTCCTATGTCCGGAACTGGCGGCTAACACGCGCCCGTGCCGCTCTGGCTTCGCGGCATGAGAGCATCAAGCGTGTCGCAGCGGATATCGGATACACCTCGGAAAGCGCGTTCGGGCATGCGTTCCGGCGACATTTTGGTTTCGCGCCACGAAAAAGCGCAGGTTGAGCCGGGTAAACCTCCGGCTGCCGAAGGCGGCGCAGATGCCGCCCTCGGACCGATCAGCCGCTACTCCGCGGGCTCCACCACGACGGCCGGCTTGGCCATCGGATTGTTGGGATGCGTCGTCCAGTTGGCGTAGTCGCCGGTCACCGCGCGGCCGGTGCGCGGATCGACGCCGCCCACCATCTCCTCCATGGTGATGCAGTTCTCGACCGGGCAGACATTGACGCAGAGATTGCAGCCGACGCATTCGGCGTCGATGACCTCGAAATGGCGCTTTCCGTCGACCATCGAGGTGATCGCCTGGTGGGACGTGTCCTCGCAGGCGATATGGCAGCGGCCGCACTTGATGCAGAGATCCTGGTCGATCTTCGCCTTGGCGACGTAGTTCAGGTTGAGATACTGCCAGTCCGTCACATTGCCGACGGCGCGGCCGATGATCTCGTCGACGGACGTGAAGCCGTGGCTGTCCATATATTCGGAGAGGCCGGTGATCATGTCCTTGACGATGCGGAAGCCATAGGTCATCGCCGCCGTGCAGACCTGCACATTGCCGGCGCCGAGTGCCATGAACTCGACCGCGTCGCGCCAGGTGGTGATGCCGCCTATGCCGGAGATCGGCAAGCCGTGCGTCTCGCGGTCGCGCGCGATCTCCGCCGTCATGTTGAGCGCGATCGGCTTCACCGCCGGGCCGCAATAGCCGCCATGGCTGCCCTTGCCGTCGACCGAGGGCAGCGGCGAGAAGGTGTCGATGTCGACGCCGATGATCGAGTTGACGGTGTTGATCAGCGACACCGCGTCGGCGCCGCCGCGATGGGCTGCGCGCGCCGGCTGGCGGACATCGGAGATGTTGGGCGTCAGCTTGACGATGACGGGCATGCGCGTGTGCTGCTTGCACCAGCGCGTGACCATCTCGACATATTCGGGAACCTGCCCCACCGCCGCGCCCATGCCGCGTTCCGACATGCCGTGCGGGCAGCCGAAATTGAGCTCGACGCCGTCGCAGCCTGTCTCCTCGACCTTTGCGAGGATGTCCTTCCAGTAATGCTCCTCGCAGGGGACCATCAGCGAGACGACCAGGGCCCGGTCGGGCCAGTCGCGCTTCACTTCCTTGATCTCGCGCAGGTTGATGTCGAGCGGCCGGTCGGTGATGAGCTCGATATTGTTGAGGCCGATCAGCCGGCGGTCGCCGGCATGGATGGCGCCATAGCGCGGGCCGGAGACGTTGACGACCGGCGGATCGGTGCCGAGCGTCTTCCAGACCACGCCGCCCCAGCCCTCCTTAAAGGCCCGGACGACATTGTAGGCCTTGTCGGTCGGCGGCGCCGAGGCGAGCCAGAACGGGTTCGGCGACTTGATGCCGACGAAGTTACTCGCGAGATTGGCCATGCTGACGTCCCCCCTCAGGCGGAAAGCGCGCGGTGGATGGATTCGGCGGCGATGCGTCCGTCGGCGACGGCGGCGACGGTGAGATCCTCGCCGGTCGCCGCGCAGTCGCCACCGGCCCAGACGCCGGGAAGCGAGGTGCGCCGCTCGTCGTCGACGCGGATCTTGCCGCCCTCGAGCGCGATGGCAGCGGCCGAGCCGTTCAGCGCCGCCGGCACCAGCGTCTGGCCGATCGCCTTGAACACCATGTCGGCGGGAAGCGTGAAGGTGGCGCCGGTGCCGATCAGCCGACCCTCGCGCTCCGCCGTCTCCTCGAAGGCGACGCCGGCGACATGGCCGTTCTCGACGAGGAGGCGCACCGGCTTCGCGTGATGACGGATGACGACGCCGTTCGTCGCGGCGAGCTCCTGCTCGTAGCGCGATGCACCCATCTTCTCCGGCCCGCGCCGGTAGACCATGGTCACCTCCTTCGCGCCGAGCCGCTTCGACTGGACGGCGACATCGACCGCGGTCATGCCGCCGCCGATGACCACGACGCGCCCGCCGACGGGAAGCGAGGACAGATCGGTCGCCTGGCGGAGATCGGCGATATAGCCGACGGCGTCGATCGCGCCGGGGAGGTCCTCGCCTTCGAGCGCCAGCGCGTTGACGCCCGCGAGCCCCATGCCGAGGAAGACCGCGTCATAGGCGCCACTGAGCTCGGACAGCGTGATGTCGCGGCCGAGCGCCTTGCCGTGCTCGACGGTGATGCCGCCGATCGACAGGACGAACTCGACCTCCGCCTGCGCGAAGCCGTCGGGCGCCTTGTAGGCGGCGATGCCATATTCGTTGAGCCCGCCGGCCTTCGGGCGCGCGTCGTAGATGACGACGTCGTGGCCGTGCATGGCGAGACGGTGGGCGGCGGAAAGACCGGCCGGGCCGCCGCCGACGACGGCGACGCGCTTGCCGGTCGACGGCGCGCGCGGGAAAGGCTGCTCGCTCGCCTCGTCCATCAGGACGTCGGTGGCGTAGCGCTGCAACAGGCCGATCTTGACCGGCTTGCCCTCCGCCTCCTCGCGCACGCAGGCCTCCTCGCAGAGTGTCTCGGTCGGGCAGACGCGGGCGCACATGCCGCCGAGGATGTTCTGCGAGAGGATCGTCTCCGCCGAGCCGATCGGATTGCCGGTCATGATCTGACGGATGAAGAGGGGAATGTCGATCGAGGTCGGGCAGGCTTTGACGCAGGGCGCGTCATAGCAGAAATAGCAGCGATCGGCCTCGACCAGCGCCTCGTGATCGCCGAGCGGGGGGTGGATGTCGCTGAAATTGGCCGCATACTGATCGGGCGCGAGACGGCCCGTCGCGATGTCCGGCGAAGTTGTCGCCATATGCTTCTCCCTCGCGGCCCGAGCGGGGCCGGTTCTGCGAAGCGCGGGAAAGGCCCGCGGAGCCATGCCTGGCCGCCGCGCGCCCTCTTGTTGTTGTCGTCGCCGCGGCCCGGAAAAGTCTTGATCATTTGGACAAATTCCAGATCGGGCGTCAAGGCATGGTTTCGAGCAATTCCAGTCTGCGGCGCACAAGATTGCATCATGGCGCCGAGACCGGCAGTGGCCTTGCCGTTCCTGGGCAGCTCAGCGCTGCGGCGGGGCCACGATTAGGCCCACCAGCCGGCGGACGAGCGGCAGGATCAGCAGCAGCACGGGGAAGGCGACCATCCAGGAGACGAGCCAGGCCCCGAGCCACCGCGTGACGAAGTCGGGGGAAAGGCCGATCGCCTTGGCGGTCGAAACGGCGGAAACCGTCGCGCACATCACGATCGACAGGACGAACGGAAAGACGATGCCGTGGAAGCGCGCCGGAAGCCTGGCGGTGCCGCGGACAGACGTGGTTGTCATGGGAAGTTCCATCAGTTGCGGCCGCGCGCCTGCTGGCTGACCAGCGCGACCCGCGGCACGGCGGGTCAAAGGCGCGTTGACTGACGGAAACGCTTACGGCCCTGCCTCGGCAGGACGGATTTCCCATCGCATGACCGCTCGTCGCGCGCAAGAACCTCCTGCGGTCGTCGCGGCTCAGCCGCCGAGCAGATCGGCGAGCGAGGCCGGCCGGGCCTCGCGCTCGACGAGATCGAGCCCGCCGACGAGATCGGCGATATGCTCCTCCATGACCGCGGCGGCGCGTGGCGCGTCATGCGCGGCCAGCGCGGCGATCAGCGCCCCATGGGCCGGACTGCCGCAGGTCGCCTCCCGGCGCCGCCAGTAGAGCGAAATGATGAGCGAGGAGCGGGCGACCAGTTCGCGCACGAAGCCGGCATAGACCGGCTGGCCGGCGATGTCGGCGATGGCGATGTGGAAGGCGCCGGAGAGGACGATGGCCCGCCGATGCTCGTCGGCATGCAGCGCCGCATGCTCGGCCTCGACGGAAGCGGCGAGCGTCGCGATATCGCCTTCGCCCGCGCGCTCGGCGGCGGCTGCGGCGACCCGCGGCTCGATGAGCTGCCGCGCCTCGAAGACGCTGCGCGCCTCGTGCACGGTCGGATGGGCGACCATCGCGCCTCGGTTCGGCTCGATATGGACGACGCCCTCATGCGACAGCGCCTCGAGCGCGGAGCGGACCAGCGTGCGGCTGGCGCCGTAGACGGCGCCGATCTCGTCTTCGGGAAGACGGGTTCCGGGCGCGAGGCGATGATCGAGGATGGCGTCGAGCAGCGCCCGATAGACGGTGGCGGCGCGGGGGCTGCGCAATGCAGACCGCTCGCCCGACAACCGTTCCGTCTTCAGCATTGAGCCCCCGACCCGCTTCGCGCTTCGCCTCAGTGTTGTTCCTGAATCTAGTCGAGGCGCCGCCCGCCGGAAAGCACGGGATCGTATACGATCTGCGCATAGTTTTGTCGTCATCGCCTTGTTTTTGTGCATGCCGACTTTGAGGGCGGCTCAGGTCCGTCCGGGCGCCTCATCGGGAAAAGCCGTTCTCTTCCAGCGCTCTGGCGGAGCAAACGGCCGCTGCGGGGCTCTTGGCACACGACTTGCGATCCTCCTTGCCGGACCTCACGGAGACGACGATGGCAAGGCCCGCCGATCTGGAACTCGCTTCTGTCACCAAGCGCTATGGCGAGACGACGGCCGTCGACAGCATCGACCTGAAGATCAAGGCCGGCACCTATTGCTGCCTGCTCGGCCCGTCCGGCTGCGGCAAATCCTCGACGCTGCGCATGATCGCGGGCCACGAGAGCGTCAGCGACGGCGACATCGTACTGGGACCGGAGGTGGTCAACGGCCTGCCGCCGGCCAAGCGGGGCACGGCGATGATGTTCCAGTCCTATGCGCTGTTCCCGCATTTGTCGGCGCGCGACAATGTCGCCTTCCCGCTGCGCATGAAGGGCGTCAACAAGGTCGACCGGTCGATCCGCGCCACCGATGCGCTGAAGATGGTCGACATGGAGCGCTACCAGGCCCGCCTGCCGAGCCAGCTTTCGGGCGGCCAGCAGCAGCGCGTGGCGCTTGCCCGCGCGCTCGTCACCGATCCGCAGATCCTGCTTCTCGACGAACCGCTCTCCGCGCTCGACCCCTTCCTCAAGATCCGCGTCCGCGCCGAGCTGAAGCGCTTCCAGCGCGAGCTCGGCATCTCCTTCATCCATGTGACGCACAGCCAGGAGGAGGCGATGGCGCTCGCCGACCTCATCATCATCATGAATGCCGGCCGCATCGAGCAGGCCGGCGATCCGCGCTCGATCTTCAATGCGCCGGCGACCGAGTTCGTCGCCCGCTTCATCGGCGGCCACAACGTGATCCCGGCGGGCGACCGCAAGATCTCGGTGCGCTCGGACCGGCTGCATGTCTCGGCCGGTGGCCAGGGGACGCCCGCGACCGTGCGCGAGGTCGAGTACCAGGGCACTGCCGTCTTCGTGAGCCTCGTGACCGAGGCGGGGCTCGAGATGATGGCCATCGTGCCGGAGCGCACCTTCTACGCCCGCCCCTTCGAGGCCGGCGACGCCGTCCACGTCCACTGGGACGAAGCCGACATCCACGAGCTCGCGGCCTGAGCGCCGGCGCTTGCATCAGAGGAGAGAGTGCCCATGAAGAAGTCCGACAAGTCCGGCCTGTCGCGCCGCACGCTGCTCAAGGGATCGGCCGCTTTCGCCGGTTTCGTCGGCACGCAGGCAGTGACCGGCTTCCCGGCCGTCCATGCCGACGAGCCGATCACGCTGCGCTACCTCTCGACCGCGACCAACCAGTCGCCGGCCATCGCCGCCAAGGCGAAGGAAGTCACCGGCATCAACATCGAATATGTGACGGTCACCACCGACGACGTGACGAAGCGCATCGTCACGCAGCCGGATTCGTTCGACCTCGTCGACACCGAGTATTTCAGCCTGCGCAACCTGATCCCGTCCGGCAACCTGATGGGCATCGACGCCAAGAAGGTGAAGCTGGTCGACAAGCTCGCCACCGCCATGACCAAGGGCGAGGTAGACGGCAAGAAGATCGGCAACCAGGGCACCGCCCCGAACAAAGTGTTCTATCTCGAGAAGCAGCGCGGCAAGGAGTTCGCCAAGGAGCCGACCGACTGGATCACGCTGATCCCGACCACCTACAACGCCGACACGCTCGGCATCCGTCCTGACCTCATCGGCCGGCCCATCACCAGCTGGTCGGAGCTGCTCAATCCCGAGTTCAAGGGCAAAGCCTCGATCCTCAACATCCCCTCGATCGGCATCATGGACGCCGCCATGGTCAACGAGGCGATGGGCAAGGTGCAGTATGGCGACAAGGGCAACATGACCAAGGAGGAGATCGACAAGACGATCGCCACCCTGATCGAAGCCAAGAAGGCTGGCCAGTTCCGCGCGTTCTGGACCGACTTCAACGAGAGCGTCAACCTGATGGCCTCGGGCGAGACCGTCATCCAGTCGATGTGGTCGCCGGCCGTGACCGCGGTCCGCCTCAAGGGCATCCCCTGCACGTTCCAGCCGCTCAAGGAAGGCTATCGCGCCTGGGCGTCGGGCTTCGGTCTGCCGCGCACGCTGAAGGGCAAGCAGCTCGACGCCGCCTACGAGTTCATCAACTGGTTCCTCTCCGGCTGGGCCGGCGCCTATCTCAACCGCCAAGGCTACTACTCGGCCGTCCTCGAGACGGCCAAGGAGAACATGGAGCCCTACGAGTGGGCGTTCTGGATGGAAGGCAAGCCCGCCGAGAAGGACATTCTCGGCCCCGATGGCGGCCTGCTCGAGAAGGCCGGCTCGGTCCGCGACGGCGGCTCCTATGTCGAGCGCATGGGCGCGGTCGCCTGCTGGAACTCGATCATGGATGAGAACGCCTACATGGTTCAGAAGTGGAACGAGTTCATCGCCGCCTGATGTGACCACGCCGCCGGGGCCCATCCCCGGCGGCTTTTCCCTGCCGGCGACGCGCCGGCAACGCTCAGACGACGGACGGAGAGCCGCTGCCGATGCTGGACGCAAGATCGCGCTGGACGCCCTACTGGCAGGCGGCGCCGCTGGCCCTCGTCTTCCTTGTCTTCTTCGTCCTCCCGCTCGCCATCACGTTCATGGTGAGCTTCTGGACCTATACCGGCTATTCGATCGAGCCGGCCTTTGTCGGCGACAACTATGCCTCGGCCTTCGACAAGTGCCTGTCGAGCCTGCCGGACCTCTGCACCACCTTCCGGACCTATCTCTCGACGCTGAAATTCTGCCTGCTGGTCTGGCTGATCACGCTCGTGCTCGGATTCACGATCGCCTACTATCTCGTCTTCGAGATCAAGTCGCCGACGACCCGCATCGTCCTGGCGCTGCTCACGACGATCCCGTTCTGGACCTCGAACGTGATCCGCATGATCTCGTGGATTCCGCTGCTCGGCCGCAACGGCCTCGTCAACCAGGCGCTGATGGGCGCCGGCATCACGCATGAGCCGATCGACTGGCTGCTCTATTCGAGCTTCTCGGTGACGCTGTCGCTCGTCCATATCAACACGGTCTTCATGATCGTGCCGATCCTCAATTCCATGTCGCGCATCGACAAGTCGCTGATCGAGGCTGCCTACGACAACGGCGCAAGCGCCTGGCAGACGATCTGGAACGTCATCGTCCCGCTCTCCAAGACCGGCATCGCCATCGGCTCGATCTTCGTCGTCACCGTGGTGATGGGCGACTTCATCTCGATCGGCCTCATGGGCGGGCAGCAGATCGCCTCGGCCGGCAAGGTGATCGAGACGCAGATCACCGCCCTGCAGTTTCCCATCGCCGCGGCCAACGCCATCGTGCTGCTCGCCGTGGTGCTGATGATCATCTGGACGCTGCTGCGCCTCGTCGACATCCGCAAGGAACTCTGAGATGACCGAGGGCCGCTCCCGCGCGTTCTACATCCTGTCGGCTATCTTCGCGCTCTACGTCCTCTTCCTCTACGGGCCGACGATCACCATCCTCGTCCTCTCCTTCCAGGGACCGAGCGGCGGCATGACCTTCCCGATGAACGGGGTGTCGTTGCACTGGTTTCACAATCTGTGGGCCGGCATCGGCGTGCCGAACGTCGTCGACGCGCTGCTGAACTCCCTGAAGCTCGGCCTCGTCGTCACCGCGCTCACGGTCGTCATCTCGATCATGGCCGGCTATGCCTTCCGCCGCCGCTTCCGCGGCCAGGACGCGCTGTTCTTCACGGCGATCGCGAGCCTGATCCTGCCCTCGATCATTGTCTCGCTCGGCATTGCCCTCGAGTTCCAGCTCGTCAACCAGACCATCATCGGCTGGGGCGACACACTGGTCGACAACTATGTCGACATCGACAATCCGACCGCCTGGACCAATTTCCTCGGCCAGGTCGGCATCTTGATCCAGGACAATTTCCAGACCGTGATGGGCCTCTTCACCTCCGGCCTCGGCGCGCACCTCACCTGGACGCTGCCCTTCGGCCTGCTCATCATGTTCGCGGTCTTCAACCGCTTCAATCCGGCCTACGAGGAAGCGGCGCGCGACCTCGGCGCCTCGCCGTGGCAGACCTTCCGCTTCGTGGTGCTGCCGATCATCCTGCCCTCGCTCGTCGGCGTGGCGCTGTTCGGCTTCACGCTGTCCTGGGACGAGATCGCCCGCTCCAGCCAGGCCGTCGGCTCGGCCAATACGCTGCCGCTCACGCTGCGCGGCCTGACGACCACGGTGACGACGCCGGTGATCTATGCGCTCGGCACCGTGACGACCGCCGTCTCCTTCGCCGTCATCGCACTTGCCTTCGCCACTGTCCTCCTCGTCCAGGCGCGCCGCCGCCGCAACGGCTCCGACGCCGGCAAAGGCGTCTAGAAGGCGGAATCGGACATGCTACTGTCCGCGTCCATCGCGGAGGGGAGCGGCAGCATGCGCATCCAGATCATCAATCCCGGCAGCGCGGCTGCCACGCGCGTGGCGGCGGCGGCCCGCACCTTCGCCGGCCCCGGGACAGAGATCGCCGCCGTCACGGTCGACGACGCGCCGGCCTCGATCGAAGGCCCGGTCGAGGCGGCCCTCGCCTTGCCCGGCATCCTCGATGCGCTGGTGCTCGGCGCCGCCGGCGGCGCGGTGGCGCATGTGATTGCAAGCTTCGACGATCCCGGCCTCGACGCGGCGCGCGCGCTGGCGAGGGGGCCGGTGATCGGCATCGGCGAAGCCGCATTCCACTGCGCCTCGCTGGTCGCCGGCCGCTTCACCGTCGTGACGACGCATGTTCGGACCGTCCCGGTGCTCGCCGGCAATCTCGACCGCTACGGCCTCTCAAGGCGCTGCGCCGGCATCCGCGCAGCTGAAGTGTCGCTGCTGGCGCTCGACGACCCGCATTCGGCGGCCCGCGACCGTGTCTCCGCCGAGATCGACCGCGCCATCCGCGAGGACAGGGCCGAGGCGATCGTACTCGGCATGGCGGGGATGGTCGAACTCGCCCGCTCGCTCGCTATCGAGCACGGACTGCCCGTCGTCGAGGGGGTGTCGGCGGCGGTTCGCCTCGCCGAGGGGCTCGTCGCGCTCGGGCTTCCGACCTCGAAGATCGGCGGCTGGGCGCCGCCGCGACGCAAGTCGCTGCCGCCCCGGCTCGCCGGCGCGGTGGATTGAGGCCGAGAGCGGGGGAACCCGGCGATGACTGCGCCGTTGGGCGCATGCCGGCAGTACCGATGCGCATTCGATAACCGCGCCACGGGTTCCTTCGCCCGACCGCTCGCCAACGCGCTATAGTGGCGGCGGCCGGGCATCGAGCATGTCCGGCCAGAATTCCGGGTCCGCCGAGGGCGTGACCGCTTCAGAAGGAGTGCACGATGGCAGACAAGACCGCACCCGATCTTGCCGAGCAGATGAAGGCGATCCAGTCCGAGTTGCTCGCTTTGTCCGAGACCGTTCGCTCCTATACGCGCGATCACGCGGCGGCCGGGGCCGAAGCGGTGCGCGACGCAGCGAGCCGTGCCGGCAGTGCCGCTCACGACGCCGCCGAGGAGGCGCGCCGCCGCGGCGAGCATCTGGCCGAGGATCTGCAGGGGCACATCACCGCCAACCCGCTGCCGGCCGTACTCGTCGCCGCCGGCATCGGCCTCGTGATCGGCGCGATTCTCGGTCGCCGATGAGCGGGATCTTCGCAGCGCTTGCGAGCGTCGCCACCGCCGTCGCCACCGAGGCGACGGCGAGGACGCTGAAGAAGCTCGCGTGGATGGCGCTCGCAGCCGTCTTCATCCTGCTTGGCGTCGCCTTCGCCGGAGCGGCTGGCTACGACGCGCTCGTCGTGGCGCTCGGCCCGCGCACCGCGAAGCTGATCTTCGCCGGGACGTTCGTGCTGATCGGGCTGATCATCATGGTGTCGGTGAATTATGGCGGCCGGAGCAGACGCCGGCGGCCGGAAAGCGGCGACACGACCACGGCCGCCGTCGCCTTCGCGATGGGCCTTCTTTCAGGCCTCGGCCGCCGGCGCTGACGCCGGCGGTCCTTTTCCCGTTATACGGTCAGGCCGCCATCGAGGCGGTCGAATTGAAGAACAGCGCCTGGCTGATCGCGGCCTTCACGGTCCGCGGATCGAAGGGCTTCGTCAGCAGGAAGGTCGGCTCCGGGCGCTCGCCCGTGAGCAGGCGCTGCGGGAAGGCGGTGATGAAGATCACCGGCACGCTGAAGCCCGACAGGATATCCTTCACCGCATCGATGCCCGACGAACCGTCCGCGAGCTGGATATCGGCGAGGACGAGGCCCGGCTGCTCGGCACCGGCGGCGGCGACCGCCTCGGTGCGGGTGCGGGCGATGGCGGCGACCTCGTGGCCGAGTTCCTGGACGATCCCCGAGAGATCCATCGAGATCATCGGCTCGTCCTCGATGATGAGGACGCGCGTGCGGGTCTGGCGGTCGATCTCGGCCATCGCCTTCGCGATGAGCGGCTGGACCTCGGACACCGGAACATCCATCACGGCGGCGGTATCGGCATCCGAGAAGCCCTCGACGACCGAGAGCAGCAGTGCCTGACGGCTCTCGGGGGTCATCGCGGCGAGACGCTGCTGCGCGGTCGCCTCCTGGCGGCTGATCCCGTCCAGCTCGGCGTCGCCGCCGACCTGCGTGCCCGACCAGATGGCGTGGAACAGGCGATAGAGCGCAACTTTGGGATGGATATCGCGTTGAATGGCCGAGGGCTCGTTGACGATGGCCTGCAGGCAGGCGCGCACATAGGCGTCGCCGCTCTTCTGGCCGCCGGTCAGCGCACGGGCATAGCGGCGCAGGAAAGGCAGATGCGGAGCCAGCATCTGCGACAGGCTGTCGGGCATGGTTTCCCCCTTGCAAGGATGTCGCATTCCCGGCGCAAACGTGCCACGCGCGGAAAGGTTCCGAAAGACGGGAACCAAAATTAAGTCCGCGCATTGGAGGTCGCTGTGAGCCGAGCGGAGGCAGGAGAGGGTCCGGTCGACAGTCGACGTGAGAACGGGTGAGCCGCATGGCAAATGCTGGGACAAACGAAGTGACGAATGACGAGAAGGATATGAAGGGGGACGCGCATTTGTCCCCGTCCGTCGGCTCTGCCGCGGCAAGGGGCGGCGCGCCTCAGCGCGACGGCAAGGAAGACTGGATCGGCCGCCAGTTGCGCCGCGTCTTCGACGATGCCCTGAACGAGCCGCTGCCCGACGACATCATGTCGCTGCTGGAACGGATCGATGAGCATCCGTCCGAGCAGGCCAAGCCCGAATCCAAGAACGGCTGACCAGAGCCGCCGACCCACCGGCCTTTCGGCCTGGTGCCGAGGAGCGTTGCATGAAGAATGAACTCGTCGAGGCTCTGCCGATGCTGCGCGCCTTCGCACGCTCGCTGTGCGGCAATCGCGATCGGGCCGACGACCTCGTCCAGGAGACCGTGATGCGGGCCCTGGCGAACCGCGACAAGTTTCAGGAAGGCACCAACCTGCATGCCTGGCTGGTGACGATCCTGCGCAATCAGTATTACTCCGAGATCCGCAAGCGCCGCCGCGAGGTGGAGGATTCGGAAGGGACGCATGCGAGCCGCCTGTCGGACATCGCGGCGCAGCCCGGCCATCTGGAACTGGACGACTTCCTGCGCGCCATGCGGCTCCTGCCGGACGAGCAGCGCGAAGCCCTGGTCCTGATCGGCGCCAGCGGGTTCTCCTATGAAGAAGCCGCCGAGATCTGCGGCGTGCGAGTCGGCACCGTGAAGAGCCGCGTCTCGCGCGCCCGCTCGCGTCTCGACGAGATCATGAATGGCGGCGTCGACCTGCCCGGCGGCGACAGCGCGGAACGCTCCGCGAGCGAGATCGCGCAGGCGATGCGCCTGCGCGCCTGACGATCACGGTCCCTGAACGCCACGAAATCGTCGGAAAGAGCGGCAACTGACCGCCCGGGCCACCGGGGAGCCCGACGGGGACTGGTTCGATGACGTTCGAAGCGACGCGACGGCGCTGGCTGGAGCTCATGGGGCATGGTGCGGCGGCGGCTCTCGTGCTGCCGTCCGCCGCGGCGAACGCCCGACCGAAAACCGGGGACGGCCTCGTCGCGACGATCGCGGCCATCGAGGAGAAGCTCGGCGGCCGCATCGGCGTCTCGATCCACGACACCGACAGCGGGCGGCGCTGGGACCATCGCGGCGACGAGCGCTTTCCCATGTGCTCGACCTTCAAGCTGCTGGCAGCCGCCGCCATCCTCGAACGCGTCGACGACGGAACGGATTCGCTCGAGCGCCGCGTCATCATTCGCGAGCAGGATCTCGTCGACTATTCCCCGGTGCTCAAGGACCGCGTCGGCGGCAGCGGTGCGACGCTCGCCACCATCTGCCGCGCGGCCGTGACGCTCAGCGACAACACCGCCGGCAACATGATGCTGAAGTCGATCGGCGGGCCGCAGGGCTTCACCGCCTTCATGCGCAGCCTCGGCGACGGCGTCACGCGGCTCGATCGGCGCGAGCCGGAACTCAATACAGCCATTCCCGGCGACGAACGGGATACCACGTCGCCCAGGGCGATGACGGCGAGCGTGGAGACGCTGCTGTTCGGCCGGACGCTGTCGCCCCGCTCCCGTCGCCAGCTGGCGGACTGGATGCTCGATTGCAGAACGGGCGACGGGAAGCTGCGCGCCGGTCTTCCGAAGCGCTGGCGGATCGGCGAGAAGACGGGCGGCGGCTCAAATGGCACCAGCAACGACGTCGCCGTGATCTGGCCGCCGGTCCGCGACGCGGTGATCGTCTCGGTCTTCGCCACCGGCAGCTCGGCCTCGCCCGAGGCCCGCAACGGGGCCATCGCATCGATCGGCAAGGCGCTCGCGGAGACGATCCGCTCTTCCTGATGTGAGAAGGTCTCCGCCGCTGACATGAAAAAGGCTCCGCCCGGAAGGCGGAGCCCTTTCGTCGTCTCGCGGCCGCTGCGCGTCAGGCGCGGCGCATGAGATGCATCACCGCCGAGATCAGGAAGAGGATGATCGCGACGACGAAGATGATCTTGGCGATGCCGATGGCCGTGCCGGCGATGCCACCGAAACCGAGGACGGCCGCCACAAGCGCAACGATCAGGAAAAGAATAGCCCAGTTCAGCATCACGGAACTCCCGATTTAACCGCGGCCCAGCACCGCTCGGCGAAACAATGCCGAGCTGCGGGAGGAGTTCCGTGCCTTCGCTTCGCCTTATTCACTTCCCTCGCGGCCGGTGATCTCGATGCCGAAGCCCTGCAGTCCGACATATTGCCGTTCCTGCGAGGTGATGAGGCGGATCGAGCGCACTTTCAGGTCGCGCAGGATCTGGGCGCCGACGCCGATCTCGCGCCAGCGCTCCTTGCGCTGGCGGGCAGAGAGATGCTTCTCCTCGCCATCGCTCGCCAGCGAGCCGTCGGGCCGCTGGACGGCGGGATCGCGGATCATCAGGAAGACGCCGCGATCGGCGGTGCCGACCTTGCGCAGTGTCGTCTCGAGCCAGCTCTTCGAATCCGGGCCGCGCGCGACGAGATCGCTGATCGGGTTGGCGCGATGGATGCGCACCAGCACGTCCGGCTGCTCCGCGACATCACCGAAGACGATCGCGAGATGCTGGATCGGATCGAACGGCGTCTCGTAGACATAGGCCGTCGCCGTGCGACCGCCGACCGGCACCTGGAAGCTGTCGACTTCCTTGACGAAGCTCTCGGTCCGCGCGCGATAGGCAATGAGATCCTCGATGGTGACGATCTTGAGCCCGTGCTCGGCGGCGAATTCCAACAGTTGCGGCAACCGCTTGACGGTGCCGTCGTCGTTGACGACCTCGGCGAGGACGCCGGCGGCCTCGAGACCGGCCAGGCGCGCGAGGTCGATCGCCGCCTCGGTGTGGCCCGAGCGGATCAGCACGCCGCCGTCGCGGGCGATGAGCGGGAAGATGTGGCCGGGGCGCAGGAAGTCGGCCGCGGTGCAGTTGTCGTTCGCGAGCGCCTGGATGGTGTTGGCGCGCTCCTCGGCCGAGATGCCGGTGGTGAGGCCGACGCGGTAGTCGACCGTCACCGTGAAGGCGGTGCGCATCGGGTCGCGGTTGTTGGCGACCATGGGCGGCAGGTGCAGCTCTTCCGCGCGGTCTGGCGTCAGCGGCACGCAGATGATGCCGCTCGTGTGGCGGATCATGAAGGCGACGTTCTCCGGGGTCGCCTTCGAGGCGGCCATGATCAGGTCGCCCTCGTTCTCGCGGTCGGTGTCGTCGACGACGACCACCAGTTCGCCGGCGGCGATCGCGGCGATCGCCTCCTCAACCTTGTTCAGCGCCATGACCCCGTTTCCCGCATGCTTCGGACGGGGTGTCTTAGCAGCGAACTCCCCCGCCGCGCCAGCGCTCGCGCCGGTTGACGCCCTGTTCAGCCGGCGGAGCCGTCAGTGCTCGAGGTCGTAGACGATCAGCCCGTCGAGCCCGCCTTCCGCGGCCGCGACGACCATCTTGCCGACCTTGGCGTGCTCCTCGTCGACGAGATAGGCGTCGCGGGCCGCGGCGTCGGCGAAGGTGACGATGAAGCCCTCGGAATGGCCCTTGTCGAGGCCTTCCGGGCTCACATTCGGCGAAACGATGACGTCGAGCATGCCGGGAATGCGCGGCTTGAGCGCCTCGACGGCGGCATAGATGCGCTGGCGGGCGGCGGCGTCGGTCTCGGCGCGATAGCGGATGAAGACGCAATGGGTGATCATGGGTGTTTCCGTTTCCCGGGGATCTCTTCAGGCGACTCGCGGCCGCATTTCCTCGACGGGCGCGATGTTAGCGCGCGACAGCGGCGCCGCGCCACGGATAAGGTCGGCCGCCTTCTCGCCGATCATGATCGTCGGCGCGTTGGTGTTGGACGAGTTCACGCGCGGCATGATCGACGAATCCGCGACGCGCAGGCCATCGATGCCGCGCAGCCGCAATTCGGGATCGACCACCGCCATGTCGTCGACGCCCATCTTGCAGGTTCCCGCCGGATGGTGGTCGGTCTTGGCGTGGCGGCAGCCATAGAGGAAGAGATCCTCGTCGGTCACGACGCCGTCGCCCGGCAGCCGCTCGGCCATGACATAGGGCTTCAGCGCCTTCTGGCGGACGATCTCGCGGGCAAGCTTCAGCCCTTCGAGCGACATCGCCCGGTCATAGGGGTCTTCCCAGTAGTTGGGATCGATCAGCGGCGCCGCCTTCGGGTCGGACGAGGCGAGGCGCACGGTGCCGCGCGAGCGTGGGCGCAGGAAGGCCGAGTTCAGCGTGACGCCGGCATTGGAGAGCTTGGCGACGCCGGCCTCGATACCCGAGCCGAGGCCGAGATGGAACTGGATGTCGGGCGAACGCGCCTCGGGATCGGCGTACCAGAAGCCGCCGGTCTCGAAGAGCGACGAGGCGACCGGCCCCTTCCGCAGCAGCAGATATTCGATGCCGGCCAATGCCGAGCGATGCCACTTCGCGTAGGAATCATAGGTGTGGTCGCCGGTGCATTCGGCGATCACGAACAGGTCGAGATGGTCCTGCAGATTGCCGCCGACGCCGGGCAGGTCGTGCACCACGTCGACGCCGACGCTTTCGAGATGATCGGCCGGTCCGATGCCCGACAGCATGAGAAGCCGCGGCGAGCCGATGGCGCCGCTGGAGACGATCACCTCGCGCTCGGCGCGCAGCAGCGTCTTGCCGCCGTTCTCGGCGATCTCGACACCGACCGCCCTGCCCTTCTCGACGACGATGCGCAGCACCTCGACGCCGGTGCGGACGGTGAGATTGGCGCGGCCGGCCGCCTGGCCGAGATAGCCGGTCGCTGCCGAGGAGCGGCGCGCGTTCTTCTGCGTCAACTGGTAGAAGCCGATGCCGGCCTGCCGAGCGCCGTTGAAATCATGGTTGTAGGGAATGCCGAGCTCCTGAGCCGCCCGCATGAAGGCGTCGCAGATCGGCAGCGGCGCCACCGGCATCGAGACGCCGATCGGACCGCCATAGGCGTGGAAGTCGTCCGAGAAGCGCTGGTTGTCCTCGGCCCGGCGGAAATAGGGCAGCACATCCTCATAGGCCCAGCCCCGGCAGCCCGCCTGCGCCCATTCATCGTAGTCGAGGCGGTTGCCGCGCGTGTAGAGCTGGGCATTGATCGTCGAGCCGCCGCCGATCACCTTGGCCTGCGTATAGCGCAGCACGCGGTCCTGCATGTGACGCTGCGGCACGGTCGACCAGCCCCAGGAGCCGATGCCCTTGGTCATCTTCGCGAAGCCGGCCGGCCAGTGATAGAGCGGGTGGCGGTCGTTGCCGCCCGCCTCGAGCAGCGTGACGCGCACCGACGCGTCCTCGGAGAGGCGCGCCGCGATGGCGCAGCCGGCCGGACCGCCGCCGACGATGATGTAATCGGCCATCTCTTTCCTCCGTCGTCACGCCGCGGCGAGGCCTGGAACGTTCCAAGAGCCGTGCCTGCGGCGGCATTGCGTATTGGCTAGAGCCGCGGGATCGCGAGGCCGCCGTCGAGATCGATGACGGCGCCGGTTGCGAAGCCGAACGCGCCCGATGCCAGCGCCACCGCGGCGCGGCCGATATCGGCGCCCTCGCCCCAGCGGCCGGCCGGCACGAGACCGCCGGCGATCAGCCGGTCGTATTTCTCGCTGACCTTCGCCGTCATGTCGGTGCGGATGATGCCGGGGCGCAGCTCGTAGACGCCGATATCCGTGCCGGCGAGGCGAAGCGCGAGGTTCTGCACGAACATCGCGAGCCCGGCCTTGGAGATGCAGTAATCGGCGCGCTCCGGCGAGGCGAGCGCGGCCGAGACCGAGGAGACGGTGAGCACGGCGCGCGGATGGGCCGGCGTCCGGGCGAGCATGTGCTTCACCACGGCCTGCGTCAGGAACATCGTGCCGCGCAGGTTGACGTCGATCACGGTGTCGAAATTCGCCGGCACCAGATCGAGCAGGTCGCCGCGCACCACGGCGCCGATGCCGGCATTGTTGACCAGCACGTCGATCGGACCGAGCTCGGCCTCGATGGCGTCCAGAGCGGCCCCGTGGCCGGCGAGGTCGGCGATGTCGAAGGCGGAGAAGGCGACGCGGCCACCGGCCGCCGCGACGCGGGCGAGCGCCGCCTCCGCCTCGTCGTCGCGCCGCGTGCCGGTCATGGCGACGTCATGGCCAGCCGCCGCGAAGGCTTCGGCGATGGCGAGGCCGATGCCGCGCCGGGCGCCGGTGACGAGGGCGACGGGCCGGGCGACGGGCCGTGTGGAGACATTGGAGGTCATGCCGCGAATCCCGTGGCGATCATGTGGTCGGCGGTGCGCAGCGCCTGCGCGGCGATGGTGAGCGCCGGATTGACGGCGGCCGAGGTCGGCAGGAACGAGGCGTCGACGACGAAGAGGTTCGGGTGGTCATGCGCGCGGCAGAAGGTGTCGAGCGCCGAGGTCGCCGGATCGGTGCCGAAACGGATGGTGCCGCACTGGTGCGAGGGGGTGCGTCCGTCGAAGTGATGCGTCAGCACCAGCGGGAAGCCGGCGGCATGGAAGCGCTCCTTCATGACGCGCACGAGCTTCCAGTGCGCCTCCATGTTGGATCGCTTCCACTGCATGATGACGCGATCGCCATCGACGCGGATTCGGCTGTCGCGATCGGGCAGATCCTCGTTCATGGCGAGGAAATCGACGCTGTGACGCGACAGGAGATTGAGCGCCCATTCCGGAGCGAAACGGACATTCGCCTTGAGGATCGCCCCGGAGACGCGTCCGAGCAGCTGCATGTTGCCGAGCGGCTTTCCGCCCTTGCCGTCCGAGAGATAGAAGTCGTTGAAACCGAACGTCTTCTGGTGGATGGCGTCATTGGTGAAGCGCGGATCGACGGCAATCATCGCCGTCATGTTGTGGCTCATGAAATAGCGCCCGACCACGTCGGAACCGTTGGCGAGCCCGTTCGGAAAGGCGTCGCTCTTGGAGGCGAGCAGCATGGCCGCCGACTTCACGGCGCCCGTCGAGAGGACGACAATCTTCGGTGACAGCGTCTTCGTCTCACCGTCTTGCACATAGACGACCGACGTGATGCGCCCGTCCGGCCCGGCAACGAGCCGCGTGACCTCGGCGCCGGTTTCGATCGTGATATTGGGATCGGCGAGAGCGGTCGCGAGACCGCAGGTCTCGGCGTCCATCTTGCCGGTGCGGGCGTCCGGAAACGCATCCCACGGCGTCTTGGCCTTCTTCAGCCATTGATCGATGTCGACGCCGAGCGGCAGCGAGGCGGGATGCAGGCCGACGGCGGCGAGCCGCGCCCGCACCTCGGCGAGCGCCCGCTCGTCCTTGATGGCAGCGAAGGGATAGGGCGTTGAGTGATAAGGCTCGGTGTCGTCGTCGCCAAGCTCGCCGCGGACCCGGTAGAGCTGCTCGGCGCGGCTGTAATAGGGCTCCATCTCCGCATAGCGGATCGGCCAGGCCGGCGAGACGCCGCCGTCATGCTCCATGGCCTCGAAATCCTCGGCGCGATAGCGGATCAGCACCGCGCCGTAGAACTTCGAATTGCCGCCGACATAGTAGTAGTTGCCGGGATTGAAGGGCGCATCGCCCGCCTCGGCGTCGTACCACTGCTCCTTGGGCCGAAAATGGCCACGCTGGAAAATCGCGCGCGGATCGCGGTTTTCGGGCCGATCGGCGAGCTGGCGCCCCTTCTCCAGGATGAGCACGCGCGCGCCCGAGCCGGCAAGCCCGGCCGCGAGGGTCGCCCCGCCCATGCCAGAGCCGATGATCACGATGTCTGGGGTCATGAACGTCACGCCACGCGCTGCTCGGTGCGGGGATCGAAGAAGACCGCCTTGTCCATGTTGAAGGTGAAGGGCGCGCGCTGGCCGCCGCGCACCGCCGCGTCGGAGCGCATGCGCGCGATGACATGCTTGCCGCCGAGCTGCGTCACGACGAAGGTGTCCGAACCGGCCGGCTCGACCACTTCCACATGGCAGTCGGCATCGACCAGGGTACGGGCGTTGCGGTCGGCGCCGTCGTGATCGGTGATCGCCTCGGGCCGGATGCCGAGCAGCACCTCCTGCCCGATGACGCGGCCGAGACGCTCCGAAGCGGGGCCGGGATCGAGGATGAGGTCCTTCTCGTTCGAGCGGGCGAGCGCCACCACCGTGCGGCCCTCCTCGCTGCGCACCGAGGCCGGGACGAGATTCATCGACGGCGAACCCATGAAGTCGGCGACGAAGAGGTTGACCGGGTTGTTGTAGATCTCGGCCGGGGTGCCGAACTGCTGCAACACACCGTCGCGCAGCACGGCGATCTGGGTCGCCAGCGTCATGGCCTCGATCTGGTCATGCGTCACATAGACGATGGTCGTGCCCATGCGCTGGTGCAGCCGCTTGATCTCGGTGCGCATGTCGACGCGGAGCTTCGCGTCGAGATTGGAAAGAGGCTCGTCGAACAGGAAGACCTGCGGGTTGCGCACCAGCGCGCGGCCCATGGCGACGCGCTGCCGCTGGCCGCCCGAGAGCTGCGAGGGCTTGCGCTTCAGGAGATGGGCTATCTGCAGCATCTCGGCGACGCGGGCGACCGCCGCCTCGCGTTCGGCCTTGGCGACGCCGCGCATCTCGAGACCGAAGGCGATGTTCTCGCCGACCGTCATGTTCGGATAGAGCGCGTAGGACTGGAACACCATCGCGATGTCGCGCTGCGAGGGGTGTAGCTCGTTGACGCGCCGGCCATTGATGCGGACCTCGCCATCCGAGATGGAATCGAGCCCGGCGATCATCGACAGGAGCGTGGACTTGCCGCAGCCGGAGGGGCCGACCAGCACGAGGAACCCGCCCTCCTCCACGGAGAGCGTGATGCCCTTCAGCACGTCGACATTGCCGAAGCGCTTGACCAGCCGGTCGATTTCGAGAAACGCCATGGTGCTATCCCTTGACGGCGCCGGCCATCAGCCCGCGGACGAAGTAGCGGCCGGCCAGGATGTAGACGAGGAGGGTCGGCAGCGCGGCGATCATCGCGGCGGCCATGTTCACATTGTATTCGACGACGCCGGTCGAGGTGTTGACGACGTTGTTGAGCGCCACCGTCATCGGCATCACGTCGCCCGAGCCGGCATAGGCCGAGGCGAAGAGGAAGTCGTTCCAGATATTGGTGAACTGGTAGATCACCGTCACGACGATGATCGGCAGCGAGTTCGGCAGCAGGATGCGCCGGAAGATCTGGAAGAAGCCGGCGCCGTCGACCATCGCCGCCTTGACGAGCTCGGTCGGGAACGCCTCGTAATAGTTGCGGAAGAACAGCGTCGTGAAGCCGAGGCCATAGACGACGTGGACGAAGACGAGGTTCACCGTCGGATTGCCGAAGCCGAAATTCATGCCCGTCATGTTGATGAGCGTCTTGCCGAACTGGCCGAATGTGCCGAGCACGGTCGCCATCGGCAGCAGCACGGCCTGGAACGGGATGAAGCAGGCGAAGAGCATCAGCCCGAAGACGAGGCGGTGGCCGGGGAAGCGCCACTTGGTCAGCACATAGCCGTTGAGAGCGCCGAGCAGCGTCGAGATCGCGACGGCCGGCACGACCATCTTGATCGAGTTCCAGAAATAGCCGTGGATGCCCTCGCAGGTGAGGCCGACACAGGCCTCGCCCCAGGCCCTGATCCAGGGATCGAGCGTCGGCTCCTTCGGCAGAGCCAGGATGTTGCCGTGCTGGATTTCCGGCATCGGCTTCAGCGAGGTCAGCAGCATCACGAAGAACGGGATGAGATAGACCAGCGCGAAGAGGCCGAGCAGCCCGTAGATGACGATGCGCGAGACGATCGGCGAGCCGGGCGCCCGCGGGGCGACGGTGGCGGTGCTCATCGCGCCTTCTCCCTGAGCTCGGAATAGAGATAGGGCACGATGATCGCCGAGATCGTCGCCAGCATGATCACGGCGCTCGCCGAGCCGACCGCCATCTCGTTCCGCTTGAAGGTGTATTCGTACATGAAGTTGGACGGCAGCCAGGCCGAACCGCCCGGCCCGCCGGAGGTCAGCGCCACGACGAGGTCGTAGGACTTGATCGCCATATGGGCGAGCACGATCAGCGCCGACAGGAAGACCGGCCGCAGCAGCGGAATGATGATGCGGCGATAGAGCTGGAGCGGCGAGGCGCCGTCGATCTGCGAGGCCTTGATGATCTCGCCGTCGATGCCGCGGAGCCCGGCGAGGAACATCGCCATCACGAAGCCCGAGGCCTGCCAGACGCCGGCGATCACCACCGTGTAGATCACGTAGTCCTTGTTCTTGATCCAGTCGAAATGGAACGAGGTCCAGCCCCACTGGTGCATGGTCTGCTCGAGGCCGAGGCCGGGATCGAGGAACCACTTCCACGCGACGCCGGTCACGATGAAGGAAAGCGCCATCGGATAGAGATAGATCGGGCGCAGGATTCCCTCGCCGCGGATCTTCTGGTCGAGCAGGATCGCGAGCAGCAGGCCGATCGCCAGCGCGAAGACGACGTAGAGCACGCCGAAGATCGCCATGTTGGTGATCGAGGTGTACCAGGACGAGGGCGGATCGCTCTCGAAGGTCCAGCGCCAGAGCCGCTGATAGGCGCGCGCGTCGGTCAGGACATATTTCGGGAAGGCCTTCGAGTTGGTGAAGGAGAGATAGATCGTCCACAGGATGAAGCCGTAGACGAAGACGAGCGTGATCGCGAAGCTCGGCGCGAGCACGAGTTTCGGCAGCGCCTGCTGCAGGCGCGCCCGCATGGTCGGCCGGCGCGCCGTCCGCGCCGCGGCACCGCCATTCGATGTGGCTATCGACGTCATGCGGTCCTCCCCGACCGTGGCCGGTACGATGCTCGCTTCGTTCCCGAATGGGAATGGATGATCGGGTTCGCGGATTCCCTCACCTCCCCGATCGGGAGAGGCGAGGGACCCGTTTCGCCCCTCGCTCGGCGAGAGGCCCGGCAGGGCGGCTCCCTCCCCTTGGCGGAGAGCGAGCCGCGTCCGCCGCTTACTTCGCGTCGTCGATCGCCTTCACGAGTTCCTCGACCGCCTGGTCGGAGGACGTGATCTGGCCATGGACGAACTTCGAGACGACGTCCTTGTAGGCATTGGCGACCGCGGGCGGCGCGCCATAGCCCTGGGCAAGCGAGCCGAACAGCGTGCCGCCGTCATTCGCCGCCTTCAGATCGGCGATGCCCTTCTTGCCGCAGGCGTCGAAATCGGTATCCGGCACGTCGGTGCGGGCCGGAACCGAGCCCTTGACGACGTTGAAGGCCGACTGGAAGCTCTTCGACAGCGTCGCCTTGGCGAGCGCGACCTGCGCGGCCTTGCGATCGTCCGGCACGTCGAACATGCCGAACATGTCCGAGTTGTAGATCACCGAGCCGTCAGTGCCGGGGAAGCGGTAGCAGAGGAAGTCGGTGCCCGGCACCTTCTTCGCCGCAACGAACTCGCCCTTCGCCCAGTCGCCCATCACCTGGACCAGCGCATCGCCATTGATGACCATGGCGGTGGCGAGGTTCCAGTCGCGGCCGGAGAAGTTCGGGTCGACATAGTCCTTGAGCTTGGCAAGGTTGTCGAACGACTTCTTCATCGTGTCCGACTTCAGCGCGTCCTCGTCGAGGTCGTTCATCGCCTTCTTGTAGAACTCGGGACCACCGGTCGAGAGCACGATGCTGTCGAACATCGTCGCTTCCTGCCAGTTCTGGCCGCCGAGCGCGAGCGGCGTGACGCCGGCCGCCTTGGCCTTGTCGAGCAGCGCGACGAACTCGTCGAAGTTCTTCGGCTCGGTGCCGCCGATCTTGTCCATGACGGCCTTGTTGATCCAGAGCCAGTTCACGGAATGGACGTTGACGGGCGCCGCGACCCACTTGCCATCATAGACGGCGAACTTCTGCAGCGCTGCCGGAACGGCCTTGTCCCAGCCTTCGGCGACCGCCGTCTCGGTCAGGTCGCCCATCTTGCCGGCCTCGGCATAGTCGAGAACGGTGTAGCCGAGCATCTGCGAGGCGGTCGGCGGGTTGCCGGCGGCCACCATCGCCTTCAGCGCCGTCATGGCGGCGTCGCCGCCGCCGCCGGCGACCGGCACGTCCTTCCAGGCATAACCCTGCTGGGCGAGGTCCTGCTTGAGGACGTTCAGCGCGGCCGCTTCGCCGCCCGAGGTCCACCAGTGCAGCATCTCCACTTCCTTGACGTCGTCCGCATGCGCGGTCAGCGCCGTCGTCGCCAGCATGGCCGCAGCCATCATCAGTCTACGCATTCGTTCCTCCTCCCGAATGAAGGCCGCTTCCCTCCCGGACGCGGCCTGCTCCTCCTCAGCCGTCCACCCACCACGAGGTGCGGGGACCGCGATGGAACTGGATCGTCTTCGATTCCGTGAAGTCCTCGACGGCGCCCTTGCCAAGCTCGCGGCCGACGCCGCTCTGCTTCATGCCGCCGAAGGGCAGCTCCGGATAGCCGTCCATGAAGGTGTTGACCCAGACCGTGCCGGTGCGCGCGGCGCGCGCCACCGTCACCGCCGTGTCGATGTCCTTCGACCACACGCCGGCCGAGAGGCCGTAGTCGGTCGTGTCGACAAGCCGGATCGCCTCCTCGACGCGCTCGAACTCCATGACCGAGAGGACGGGTCCGAACACCTCGTCGCGGGCGATCGCCATCTCGGGCTTCACGCCGGTGACGACGGTCGGCGCCATGTATTGGCCGGCGCCGCTCGCAAGGCCCGCGCCGCCGATCGCGACCGAAGCGCCGTCGGCCGAGGCGTCGACCACGGCATTCTCGATCTTCTTCAGATGCTCGGGCGTGATGATAGCGCCGACCTTTGTCGCGTCGTCGAGCGGATCGCCGACCCTGACCTTCGCCGCCCGCTTCTCGAAGGCGGCGAGGAAATCGGCCGCCACCGCCTTGTGGACGATGAGGCGGCTGCCGGCATTGCAGCATTCGCCGGCATTGAAGAAGGCGCCGAACACGGCGGCATCGACCGCCGCCTCGAGATCGGCATCGGGGAACACGACCTGCGCGTTCTTGCCGCCGAGTTCCATCGCGACCTTCTTCAGCGTCGCCGAGGCCGCCTGCATGGTCGCCTTGCCGACGCGGGTCGAGCCGGTGAAGGTCACCATGTCGACCGAGGGATGCGTCACCATATGGGCGCCGACCTCGGGGCCGGTGCCGAGCACGATGTTGCAGACGCCTTCCGGCAGGCCTGCCTCCATGAGCAGTTCGCCGAGCACCACCGTCGAGGCCGACGTCATCTCGCTCGGCTTGACGATGGCCGTGCAGCCGGCGGCGAGCGCGAAGGGCAGCTTCTGTGCGACGATCAGGAACGGAAAGTTCCAGGGCGTGATGATCGAGACGACGCCGATCGGCTCGCGCAGCACGACGCCGAGCATGCTGTCGCCGAGATTGGCGTAGCTCTCGCCGTGCAGCGTGCGCGCCAGCGAGGCGGCATAGCGCCAGATATCGGCAGCGCCCGCGACCTCGCCGCGCGCCTGCGCGATCGGCTTGCCGCTCTCGAGCGCGTCGAGCCGGGCGATCTCCTCGCGGCGGGCATCGATGAGATCGGCTGTCTTCAGGAGGACGGCGGCGCGGTCGGCGGCCTTCATCCGTGGCCAGGGGCCGCGATGAAACGCGCGGCGCGCGGCGGCGGCGGCGCGGTTGACGTCGCCCTCCGAGCCGAAGGCATAGCGGCTGACCAGCACGCCGTGGCCGGGGCTGACGCGCTCGCCCTCGAGGCCGACCTCGCCATCCGTCCACTTGCCGTCGATCAGCATCTGGTAGCGGCGGGGTCCGCTTTGCGCCTCGGGAAGGTGCTTCGGATCGATATGGAGTGTCATGTCAGCGATCCTCGAAATGGGCCGGCCGCTTCTCGCGGAAGCTGGCGGCGCCTTCCTTCAGGTCATGAGTGAAGGCGACGAGGGCACCGGCGACGGATTCGATCGCCGCGGCCTCCTCTTCGCCTTCGGCGGCATTGATGAGTTGCTTGGTCACCTGGACGGCGACCGGACCGCGCGATGCGATCGATGCGGCCAGCGCCTTCGCGGCGGCGAGCCCCTCGCCCTTCGGCACGACCTTGTCGACGAGCCCGAGCGCAAGTGCCTCCTCGGCGCCGAACATCTCGCCGGCGAGCGCCATGCGCTTCACCACCCGCGAGCCGTAGCGCCGGACGAGGCGCTGCGTGCCCGACCAGCCCGGCACCATGGCCAGCCCCGTCTCCGGCAGCCCGATACGGCCATGTGCCTCCATGACGATCAGGTCGGCCGTCGCGGCGAGTTCGAGGCCGCCGCCAAAAGCGTGGCCGTTGAGGCAGGCGACGAGCGGCTGCCGCAGCCGTGCGAGGCGGTCGAACACGCGGTGACCGGTGCGGATCCAGCCACGCATGAAGTCGACGGGATCGAGCCCGGCCCAGGCGGCGATGTCGCCGCCGGCGGAAAAGGCCTTCTCGCCGGCGCCGGTGATGACGGCGGCGCGCACCGCGCGATCCGCCTCCGTCGCCTCCACCCAGGCCTCGATGCCGGCCATCATGGTCTGATCGAGCGCGTTGAGCTTTTCCGGCCGGTCGAGCGTCAGCACGGCGACGGCGCCGTCGACCTCGCTCCTGATGCGCGCCCCGGCGCTCCTTGCCTCAGCCATGGGAGGCTCCATCCAGCGAGAGGCCGATCTTCTCCGGCCAATAGAGCCGTTCCGGCGTGACCTTCAGGTCCTTCGCGACGCGGAGCGGGAACTCGGACTGGCGGAGGATGTCGCGCTCCAGGTCGAAGCCGGGGGCGATCTCGATGACCTCGACGCCCTCCGCCGTGAGCCGCATCACGCAGCGTTCGGTGACGTAGAGGATCTCCTGCCCCTGCGCGACCGCGCGGCGGCCGGAGAAGGAGACATGCTCAACCTCCTGGACCAGCTTCTTGACCTTGCCTTCCTTCTCGATGCGCACCGCGCCGTCCTCGATCGAGAACTTTGCGCCGGCGTTGAAATAGCCCGAGAAGATGATGCGCCTTGCGCGCGCCGTGATGTCGACGAAGCCGCCGGCGCCGGCCGTCACATGCGGACGGGCAGAGAGGCGGGAGACATTGACCGATCCCGAGGCGTCGATCTGCAGGAAGGAGAGCAGCGAGCAGTCGAAGCCGCCGCCCTGGAAATAGACGAACTGCTGCGGGCTCGGCACGATCGCCTCGGCATTCGAGGCGCAGCCGAACTGGAAATCCAGGAGCGGCACGCCGCCGACGGCGCCCTGCTCGATAACCCAGGTGACATCGCCATGCCGCGCCTCGTCGATGAGGATGCGCGGCACATTGGCCGAGATGCCGAAGCCGATATTGACCGCCCAGCCTGCCTTGAGCTCCAGCGCGACGCGGCGCGCGATGACCTTGGCGATATCGAAGGGCGGGATCTCGAAACTGTCGAGGGGCCGGGAGATCTCGCCGGAAATCGCCGGTTCATACGGCGTCTGGCAGGTCTGCCACTGGTCCGGCGCGACGACGATATGGTCGACCAGCACGCCGGGCACGTGCACGGCGAAGGGCTTCAGCGTGCCGGCGCGGGTGATCCGCTTCACCTGCGCGATGACGATGCCGCCATTGTTGCGCACGGCGAGCGCCTGATCGAGCGGGCCGAGATAGGCGCCCTCGTGCTCGAAGGAGAGATTGCCGCGCTCGTCGGCCGTCGTGGCGCGGATGATCGCGACGCTCGGCACGATGGCCGGGAAGAACAGCCATTCCTCGCCGCGGAAATCGATCACCTCGACGACAGGCTCCGAGGCCGCCGCCGCGTTCATGGCGCAGCCATGGCGGCGGGGATCGGCGAAGGTGTCGAGCCCGACCTTGGTGATGACGCCCGGCCGCTTGGCCGCTGCCTCGCGATGCATGTCGAACATGATGCCCGACGGGATATTCCAGGCGGGAATGGCGTTCTCGCCGATCATGCGCCAGATCGCGGGCGGCTCGGCCGAGGACGGGCCGGAGGGATACGAGCCGGCAATGATCCGGCCGAGGAGGCCTCGCTTCGCGATATGGTCGATGCCCTTGATGCCCGACATGTCGCCGGCGGCGATCGGGTGCAGCATCGTCAGGTTCTTCGGATGGCCCGTCGCCTCGAAGACGCGGCCGATCGCGGCGAGCGTCGCATCCGGGCAGCCGAGCGCGCTCGCCGAGGAGACGGTCACGACCGCGTCGTCGGGAATGAGCGCCGCCGCCGCATCGGCCGAGATGACCTTGCTTGCGATCACAGCCCGGTCTCCACCTTGACCGTGCCGCCGGTCTTCGCCGCCTCGGCGACGGCGAGGCCGAAGGCGAGCGAGCGGATGCCGTCCTCGCCCGTCGCAGCCGGCTCGCCCTCGCCGCGGACTGCGCCGTGGAAGGCGCCGAGCGCGCGGACATAAAGGTCGCCGCGGTCGAAATCGATCACATGCTCGCCGCTCTCGTTGCGCAGCACGACCGAGCCCACCGGCTTTTGGGTCATCACGTCGCGCGCGATCAGCGAGCCCTCGGTGCCGTGCACCTCGAATCCGGTCCCGGCATATTTCGCGGTGAAGGCGTCATGCGTCTGCGCGATGAGGCCGGAGCGGAACGTCACCGTCGTCATCACCGCGTCGGCGAGGCCGCCTTCGCCCATGCCGCCGCTCTGCGTCATCGCGACGACGCTCTCCGGCTCGTCCTGCAGCACGAAGCGCAGCGTGTCCGCGTCATGCACGGCGATGTCGAGAATGACGCCACCGCCGGCCGCCGGCGCGTTGATGCGCCAGCCCTGCAGGAAGGGCGGCAGGAACACGGCATGGAAGACGCGCGCGGCGAGCGGCCGGCCGATGCGCCCTTCGGCGATCGCGGTGCGCATCGCGCGATGGGCGCCGGCATTCCTCAGATGATGGTTGGTCGCGAAGACGACACCGGCCGCGCGGGCCGCGTCGACCATGCGATGGGCGTCGGAAAGATCGAGGGCGAGCGGCTTCTCGCAGAGGATATGCTTGCCCGCCCTGGCGGCGGCGAGCGCCTGGTCGCGATGAAGCTCGTTGGTCGTCGAGATGTAGACGGCATCGACATCGTCGCGCGAGAGCAGCGCGTCGAGGCTGTCGGTCGCCGAGGGAATGCCGTTCGCCGCCGCATAGGCGTTGGCGCGGCCGGCATCCGCGCTCATGACCGAGACCACCTCGCCGCCATTGGCGCGGATGGCGTTGATCACATGCTCGCGGGCGATGTTGGAGGCGCCGACGAGGCCCCAGCGGATGGTGGTCATTGCAGTCTCCCGGTTGCGGCGCCGCAGCTCGCCCTGACGACGAGATCGACATCGCTGACGAATTCCTCGGGCCGCGCATCGCCGTGGATCATGCGCAGCACCTGATGGGCGGCACGCTCGCCGAGCGCGCCGGTATCGACATGGACGGTCGTGAGCGGCGGATTGGTGTGGCGTGCCTCGGCCACGTCGTCGAAACCGACCAGCGCGAAGTCGCGGCCGGCAGCGAGGCCGCGCCGCTCGAGCCCGCTGAGGACGCCAAAGGCGACGACGTCGTTGAAGCAGAGCGCGGCGGTCGGCGGCGCGGCCATGTCGAGCACATGGCCGATGGCGTTCTGGCCGCATTCGCGATTGGGCGGCCCCTCGATCACGAGCATCGGATCGACGGGCAGGCCCGCCGCCGCGAGCGCCGCCTGGTAACCGCCGCAGCGGTCGTTCTGGGCGATCATGTCGCTGTAGCCGCCGAAGAAGGCGATGCGCCGGTGGCCGAGCGCCAGCAGATGCTCGGTCGCGCGGCGCGCGCCGCGCAGGTTATCCGGCGTGACCGAGGAATAGCGCGGGCCGGCGAGACGCCGCATGGCGAGCACGACCGGCACGCCGAGCTGGGCCATGGTCTCGATGTCGGACGGACGCGTGCCGCGCGCCGGGCAGATGATGAGCCCGGCGATATCGTGCTCCGACATCGAGCGAAGCACCTCGCCCTGCCGCTTCGGGTTCTCGATCGTGTTGGCGATGAACGGGATGTAGCCGGCGGCGTGGAAGACGCGCTCGATCCCGACCGCGAGTTCCGCGAAGAACGGGTTGGCGAGGTCGTTGATGACCATGCCGACGATGTTGGAGCGCTGGCCGCGCAGATTGGCGGCGCCGCGGTTGTAGACATAGCCGAGCGCCTCGATCGCGGCGACGACCTTCTCACGCGTCTCGGCCTTCACCAGCGGGCTTCCCTGCAGGACGAGCGACACCGTCGACTTCGACACGCCGGCATGGCGCGCGATGTCGATCATGGTGACGCGCGCGGCGCCTGCTGGCGTTTCCCGGGTGCTCATGGATCGGCTTTCGCGATCTCTTTTTGGAACGTTCCAGTTTTCTAGCGCCTCGGTCTGCCGACGTCAAGGTAGAGGAATGAGCGGTCTCAAGCGGCCTGAATGGTTGATTTCGCGATCAAACAGATGCGGAAGTCATCACCCGGATTAGGAACGTTCCAATGCAGATTCGCCTCAGCCAGTCCGAAATCGATCCGCTTCGGCAAAAAAGAAGGCCGCGCCCCGAAGGACGCGGCCCGGCCTCGCTAGTGGATGTTCCGCTATTCGGCGGCGATGCGCATGGCGGCCGCCTGCTCCGCGTCGTCGGCCTTGCGCTCGGCCGAGGCGGTGGCCTCGGGGCCGGCCGAAGGCGTCTCGTCCTCGTCGGATCGGTTCGGCCGCACGATCCAGTGGAACAGCCCGGCGATGCCACGCGAGATGTCGTCCATGATCGTGTAGACCGACGGGATGAAGACCAGCGAGAGGACGGTCGAGACGAGCAGGCCGCCGATCACCGCGATCGCCATGGGCGAGCGGAATTCGCCGCCCTGTCCGACGCCATAGGCGGCCGGCAGCATGCCGGCGGCCATGGCGATGGTGGTCATGACGATCGGGCGGGCGCGCTTGCGGCCGGCATCGATGATCGCCGCGGTCTGCTCCATGCCGTGCTTCTCGCGCTCGACGGCGAAGTCGACCAGCATGATCGCGTTCTTGGTCACGATGCCCATCAGCATCAGGATGCCGATGATCACGGGCATCGAGAGCGCGTTGTTGGTGATGAGCAGCGCCGCCACCACGCCGCCGACCGAAAGCGGCAGCGAGGCGAGGATGGTGATCGGCTGGATCACGCTGTTGAAGAGCAGGATCAGCACCACGAACACCATCATGATGCCGGCGCCCATCGCGACCGCGAAGCCGGAGAAGACCTCGCCCTGGATTTCCGCGTCGCCGGTCTCCTGGATGCGGACACCGGCCGGGAAGTCCTTGACGGCGGGCAGCGCCTGGATGCGCTCGAGGCCCTGGCCCGACGTGTAGCCGGTGGCCATGTCGGTCCCGACCTTGACCAGCCGCTCGCGATCATAGCGCTCGATCGTCGACGGGCCCTGCCCGAAGCCGATATCGGCGACCGCGGACAGCGGGACGGAACCGCCGGATGGCGTCGGCACGCGCAGCGCCTGCAACAGGCTGAGATCGCCGCGCGCCCCTTCGCGGAACTCGACGCGGATCGGGATCTGGCGGTCGCCATCCGTGAACTTCGCGAGCTGGCTGTCGGCATCGCCCATGGTGGCGACGCGCACCGTCTCGGAGATCGCGTCGGTGGCGATACCGAGATCGGCGGCCTGGTCGCTCTTCGGCGAGATGCGGATCTCGGGACGGGCGAAGGAGGCCTGCGCGGCCGGATTCGAGAAGATCGGATCCTTGCGCATCGCCGCTTCGAGCGAGCTCGCCGCCGTGGCGACGGCGTCGCCGTCGCGCCCGAGAATGCCGACCGTCGCTTCACGATCGCCGCGCTCGTTCATGAAGAAGGCCCGGATATCCGGCACATCGGCGAGCTGGTCCTGGACGATCAGCTGCAGTTCCTTCTGGCTCGGCCGGCCGCTCTCCTTCGGCGTCAGGTTGAGCACGACGGTCGCGCGGCGCTTCTCGAGCGTGCCGGTCGGCGAGGTGCCGCCCATCACGAACACGCTGGCGACGCCCTCGACCTTGCCGAGCAGGCTGGAGATCGCGTCGGTCACGCGCTGCGTCTCGTCGAGCGTCGATCCCGGCGGCAGTTCCACCGACGTCACGATGCGGCCCTCGTCCACCGGCGGGATGAAGCCGGTCGGCAGATACTTCGTCGCGTTCATGGAGACGAGGAAGAAGGCGACGCCGAGCGAGATCGTGACGAGCGGCATCAGCGGGAAGCGCAGGCGGACGCGCTCGCTGACGCCGTTGACCTGATGGTGCCAGGGCATCGGGATGCGCGGGCGCCACAGCGTCGCGCGCAGCAGCCCCGTATAGAGGCGCATGATGAAGCCGTCGTCATGCTCCTCGGGATGCGGCTGGCCGAGCCAGGTAACGAAGACCGCCGCGATGAGCACCACGGCGAGCGTCGCGCCGATCACCAGCGGCCAGCCCATCGGCAGGAGGCGGGCGGCGATGCCGTCGAGCATGGCGAGCGGCGACCACCAGGACGCGGCGGGACCGGCGGTCTCGACGAGCATCAGCAGCGCGACGAACAGGATGCCGAGCATCGCGAAGCCGCCGACCCGGCGCCGCAGCGTCGGGCCGAAGCCCCGCCAGCGCGGCCGTCCGTCCGTGCCGTCGCCCACATAGGGTTCGCGCATGAAGAAGGCGGCCATCATCGGCGTGATGAGGCGTGCCACCAGCAGCGAGAAGAACACCGCGATCGCGACCGTCAGGCCGAACTGCTTGAAATACTGGCCGGCGACGCCGCCCATGAACGACACCGGCGCGAAGATGGCGATGATCGTCGCCGAGATCGCGATGACCGCGAGGCCGATCTCGTCGGCGGCCTCGAGCGCCGCGCGATAGGGCTTCTTGCCCGTTCGGATATGGCGGACGATGTTCTCGATCTCGACGATGGCGTCGTCGACGAGAATGCCGGTGACCAGCGTGATGCCGAGCAGGCTGATGAGGTTCAGCGAGAAGCCGAGCATCGACAGCGCCCAGAAGGTCGGGATCGCCGAGAGCGGCAGGGCGATCGCCGCGATCAGCGTCGCCCGGATATCGCGCAGGAAGAGGAGCACGACGAGGATCGCGAGGATCGCGCCCTCGACGAGCGTGTCCATCGCGCTCTCGTAGTTGCCATAGGTGTAGTAGACGCTGTCGTCGATGCGGCTGAAGGCGACGTCCGGATAGGCCTCGCCGAGCTGCTTCACCTCGGCCGCGACCACTTCCGACACCGAGGCGTCGCTGGCGCCCTTGGCGCGGTAGATGGCGAAGGCGACGACCGGCTTGCCGTCGAGCCGCGCGAAGGATTTCGGCTCCTCGTAGCCGTCCGTGATGGTGCCGAGATCGGAGAGGCGGACCTCGCGGCCGCCCGTCAGCACGATGCGCGTCGCCGCGAGATCGTCCATGCTGGCGGCATTGGCGAGCGTGCGAATGGTCTGTTCCTGGCCGCCCACCTCGGCCCGGCCGCCGGACAGGTCGACATTCGTCGCCCGAAGCTGGCGCGAGACCTCGGCCGCGGTGACGCCGAGCGCCATCAGCCGGTCGGGATCGAGGCGCACCTGGATCTCGCGCGTGACGCCGCCCATGCGCTCGACACGGCCGACGCCCTTGAGCCCCTGCAGGTCGCGGATGACGGTATCGTCGACGAACCAGGACAGCTCCTCCGGCGTCATCGCCGGCGCCGTCACGGCATAGGTCTGGATCGACTGCCCTTCGACATCGATGCGCTGGATGATCGGCTCCTCGACCGAGCCCGGCAGGTCGCTGCGGATCTTGGCGATCGCGTCCTTGACGTCGTTGAGCGCCCGGTCGGTGTTGACCTCGAGGCGGAATTCGACCGCCGTCGTCGAGGACCCGTCGGTCACCGTCGAGGTCATGTGCTTGACGCCCGAGATGCCGGCGATGGCATCCTCGACCTTCTTGGTCACCTGCGTCTCGAGCTCGGCCGGCGCCGACCCGACATCGGTCACCGTCACCGAGATGACCGGCACGTCGATGTTCGGGAACTTCGTGATCGGCAGATGGAAGAAGGAGTAGAGCCCAAGCGCGATCAGGACGACGAAGAGGAGGATCGGCGGAACCGGGTTGCGGATCGACCAGGCGGAGAAGTTCCAGTTCATCCCTTCACTCCTTCGGCCTCAGTCGCCGCTGAACTCGCGGCCGCCGGCTCGCCCGATGCGCCGCCGGACGCGCCATCCTTGGCGGGCACCGGCGTCACCTGGTCGCCGTCGCGCACGAAGGTGCCGGCGCGCAGCACGACCTGCTCGCCTTCCTTGACGCCGGAGCGGACCTCGACGAGGCCCTCGCCGGAAATGCCGGTCTCGAGGCTGCGCGTCTCGATGCGTCCGTCGACCACGACCTGCGCGGTCGGCTTGCCGGCGACGGTCACGATGGCCGATTGCGGCAGCGCGATGCCGTCATGGCGGGCGATCTCGATGGTGGCACGCGCGAAGGCGCCGACGGTCACCGCGGCATCGGCGGGGAGCGCAATGCGGACGCGGCCGAGCCGCGAGGCGGCGTCGATGCGCGGCGAGACGAGGCGGACCATGCCCGGGATGACCGCGCTGGAGCCGGCGACATGGATCGCGGCGGTCTGGCCGACGGCGATGCGGGCGAGCGCCGTTTCGGGAACCTCGGCCTCGAGTTCGATGGCGCCGTCCTCGGCGATGCGGAACAGCGGCTCGCCGGCACCGGACACGACCGCGCCGATGCGGGCGTTGCGCGACAGGACGATACCGGCGGTCGGCGCCTTGATCTCGGTCTTCGCCAGACGGAGCTCAAGCTCCCGGCGCTGTGCCCCGGTCAGCGCCTTATCGGCCTCGGCGGCGGCGAGCCCCTGCTCGGCGGCGGCCCGGCGGGCCGTCGCGGCATCGGCAGCCGAGCGGCGCTGGTCGAGCGTGGCGTCTGCGGCGAAGCCCTTCTCCTTCAGCGAGGCGCTGCGGTCGAGCGCGGCCTTGGCCTCGACCTCCGTCGCCACGGCCTCGGCGATCTGGCTCTTCGCCTGCGCGATGGCGGCATCGGCGCGGGCGATCTGCGAGGTGTTCTGGGCGAGCAGGACGTTCAGCGTATCGGCATCGAGCCGCGCCAGCACCTGGCCGGCCGCGACGCGGTCGCCTTCCTCGGCCTCGACCGCGACGAGGCGGAACCCGTCGAGATCGATGCCGACCAGCACCTCCTCGCGCGGGACCAGCGATCCGACCGCCGTCTCGCTGTCCACCACGGTGCCGCGCGCGGCGGGGGCGACGGTGATGGCGGGCGGACGGGCCGTCGCCGCGGCCGGCGCGGGCTCCGCGCCGAAGGCGGGCGCGCCGAGCAGCAGGACGGAAGCGCCGGCCAGGAAGGCGGCAATCGCGGCGGAGACCGCCAGGCGGATCACATCACTCATCATCGACCGCCGCTGAGCGGCGCCTTCTAGCAAGAGGGTCGGCCGGGGCGGTTCTGGAGCCGCCTCCCTGGCGTCAGGTCCTGATCTGCAGCACACCGGCGATCAGCCGGCGCATGACGGGTTCGATACGATCCGGCGTAAGTTCCGGATCGGAAATCTGGCGCAGCGCGATGCCGTCGACGGCGGCCATGGTGATGCCGATGGTCGCGTTCATGTCCTCGATCGGCGGGATCTCGCCGCGAGCGATCGCTTCCTCGAAGATCTCGCGGATCGTCTCGCGGACATGGTCGTCGATGCGGGCGAAGCGCTGGCCGATCGTGCTGTTCCGGAGGCTTTCGGCGCCGATCTCGGCCATGAGGCTGGACGCGCCGGCATCGCGCATGAAGGCGAAATAGCCCATCGCGCAGCCGCAGAGCCGGTCGATCAAGGGCGCCGTGCCGCGCATGGTCTCGACGATCGCCGCGGCATCGCAGCGCTCGTCCTCGGCGATCGCCTCGATGATCGCCTCCTTGGAAGGGAAGTAGCGGTAGAGCGCGCCGGGGCTCATCCTGGCCTCGGCGCAGATCTCCTGCATCGAGGCGCCGCGAAATCCGGATCGGGCGAAGCAGGCCCGCGCCGCGTCGAGCACCTGCCGCCGCCGCTCCTCGTGCGTCGCCTGCATCCTGCCGCCCTGTTCCGCCACGACCGCCGTCATCTCGTCCCTTACCGCCATGCGAATGAACATTCGCTCGCAGCAAATGGCGAGGCTCCGGCCAGGAGTCAATGACAGGCCGAGAAGAATCTTCGCGGAGGGGGGATGCGACCGAAGATTGAGCAGAATCCGCCTGCAACTGCCCGCTTCGAGGGCGGCTCCTGTTTCAACGGTGGAACGTTCGGGAGGTCAAAAGAGGAAGAGCCCCCCTCCCCGGCGCCCCGCTGAGCGGGAGAGGGAGATGAGGAGGCTGGACCGGGAGGGCACAGCATCCATGAAGCGCGAAACCGGCCCTCTCTCCCGCGAGAGCGGGGGAGAGATGGAGAGGGGGGCTCCTAAACGACCGGAGGGCTCAAGCCGGCATCAGCTGGTCCACCGCCGCCATGACGCCGCGCAGCTCGGCGAGCCCCTTGAGGCGGCCGATGCAGGAATAGCCGGGATTGACCTTGAGGCCGGCCTCGACCTTGTCGATGTCGTCGACCAGCAGATGGCCATGATCGGGGCGCATCGGGATCGCGGTATCCGTTCGGCCCTCGGCGGCGCGGCGGCGTTCCTCACGGATGAGGGCCCCGATCAGCTTCACCATGTCGGTGCCGCCGGCGAGATGGTCGTCCTCGAAGAAGGAGCCGTCCGCCTCGCGCGTGACGTTGCGCAGATGCACGAAATGGACGCGCGGCCCGAATTCCTCGGCCATGGCGGGGAGATCGTTGTCGGCGCGGGCGCCATAGGAGCCGGCGCAGAGCGTCAGCCCGTTGGCGGTGATGTCGACCGCCGAGAGCAGCGTGCGCGTATCCTCGGCCGTGGAGACGACGCGCGGCAGGCCGAACAGCGAGAAGGGCGGGTCGTCGGCATGGATGCCGAGCCGGACGCCGAGCTCCTCGGCGAGCGGCGCCACCTCGCGCACGAATTCGATCAGATGCTCGCGCATCTCGGCGTCGCCGAGGCCGTCGAAGCGGGCGATCTGCCTTGCGATGCCCTCGCGGGTATAGCTGTCCTCGCCGCCCGGCAGGCCGGCGATGATGTTGGTCTCCAGCCGGCGGACGGCCGCGTCGTCCATCGCCTTCGCGCGGCGCTCGGCCTCGACGTTCAGTGCGTCGGAATAGGAGGCGCTCGCATTCGGCCGCTTCAGGACATGGACGTCATAGGCGACGAAATCCGGCATGTCGAAGCGCAGCGCATAGCCGCCGGTCGGCCGGCGGAACATGAGATCGGTGCGCGTCCAGTCGACGACGGGCATGAAGTTGTAGCAGACGACCGGAATGCCGGCCTTGCCGAGGCTTTCGAGGCTCTTCTTCCAGTTGTCGATCTTCTCACGGAAGGCGCCCGAGCGCAGCTTGATCTCGGACGGGACCGGGATCGACTCGCAGACGCTCCACCTGAGCCCGGCCTTCTCGATGATCGCCTTGCGCTCCGCGACATCCTCGCTCGTCCAGGCGCGGCCGTCATAGATGTGATGCAGCGCCGTGACGATGCCGGTGGCGCCGGCCTGCTTCACATGATCGAGGGTTACCGGATCGTTCGGCCCGAACCAACGCCAGCACTGTTCCATTCTTTTCGTCCTCCCGGATTGCCGCGACAAGGGATAGCCGGCGCGGCGGCGCTGTCCAGCCCCGCCTCAATGGAAGTCGCGCGATTTCGGGATGACGCGGACGTTCCGGGGATGGCCGCCGCGCGGATATTGCGGGTGCAGGAATTCGTCGGCGCGGGAGAGCTGCAGCTTCGCCTTGTGGTCCTCCGAGAGCCGCGCGAGATCGCCGGTCCTGTCGACGAGATGGCCGGCGACGAGATGGACGATGCCTTCCGGGCTCTTCTGGATGCGCCCCTCGACGAGCAGCAGCCGGGCGCCGAGGATGACGCGGCGATAGCGGTCGAACATGCGCGTCCAGACGACGATATTGGTGACGCCCGTCTCGTCCTCCAGCGTCATGAACACGACATTGCCCTTGCCGGGCCGCTGCCGCACCAGGACGATGCCGGCCATGCGCGCCCGCGCCCCGTCGGCGAGCGATACCGTCTCCGCCGCCGAGAGGATGCGCTCGCGGCGATAGTCGTCGCGCAGGAAGGACATCGGATGCGCCTTCAGCGACAGGCGCAGCGTCTGGTAGTCCGCGACGACATGCTCGGACAGCGGCATCACCGGCAGCGGCGCATCGCTCTCGCGGCCGAGTTCGGCCGCATCGGCAGCGGCGAAAAGCGGCAGCGGCGCGTCGCCCGGCAGGCGGCGGACATTCCACAGCGCCGCGCGGCGGTCGAGGCCGAGCGAGCGGAAGGCGTCGGCATCGGCGAGCTTCTCATAGGCCCGCCGCTCCAGCCGCGTCGCGCGCACGAAACCGTCGAAATCGGCGAAGCTGCCGCCGGATGCCGCGTCCCTGGCCGCCGCGATCCGCTCCGCCCAGTCCTCGCGGAAGCCGTCGATCTGGCGGAAGCCGAGCCGCAGCGCGACGACGCCGTCCGCAGCGCGCTTCAGCGTGTTGTCCCATGAGCTCGCCGCGACATCGACGGGATGGATCGGCACGCCATGCTCGGCGGCATCGCGCACGATCTGCGCCGGGGCATAGAAGCCCATGGGCTGCGCGTTCAGCAGCGCGGCGGCGAAGGCGGCCGGGTAGTGGCACTTGATATAGGCGGAGACATAGACGAGCCGCGCGAAGCTCGCCGCATGGCTTTCGGGAAAGCCATATTCGCCGAAGCCCTTGATCTGGCTGAAGCAGCGTTCGGCGAAGGCGCGGTCGTAGCCTCGCCGCACCATGCCCTCCACCATCATCGCCTCGTATTTGTGGATGGTGCCGTTGTGGCGGAAGGTGGCCATCGCCCGGCGCAGCCCGTTGGCCTGGTCGGGCGTGAAGCGCGCGGCGACCATCGCCATCTTCATCGCCTGCTCCTGGAAGAGCGGCACGCCGAGCGTGCGGCCGAGCACCTGCTTCAGTTCGTCCGCCGGGCCATGCGCCGGTGAAGGCGAAGGATAGCTCACATCCTCGAGGCCCTGCCGGCGGCGCAGATAGGGATGCACCATGTCGCCCTGGATCGGCCCCGGCCGCACGATCGCCACCTGGATGACGAGATCGTAGAATTCCTTCGGCCTGAGGCGCGGCAGCATGTTCATCTGCGCGCGGCTCTCGACCTGGAAGACACCGATCGAGTCCCCCTTCTGAAGCATGGCATAGACCGCCGGATCGCCCGGCTTCACGGTGTGCAGCTCGTAGCGCTTGCCCTCCGTCGCCGCGATCAGGTCGAAGGCCTTGCGGATGCAGGTCAGCATGCCGAGGCCGAGCACGTCGACCTTCATCATCTTCACGACATCGATGTCATCCTTGTCCCATTCGATGAAGCTGCGCCCCTCCATCGCGGCAGGCCCGCTCGGCACGAGATCGTTGAGCGGGTGGCGGGTCAGCACGAAGCCGCCGACATGCTGCGAGAGATGGCGCGGGAAGCCGCGCAGCGCCTCGGCAAGTTCCACGGCACGGGCGACGACCCTGTTCCGCGGATCGAGCCCCGCCTCGCGTACATGCTTTTCCTGCAGCGCCGAGCCCCAGCCGCCGCCCCAGACCGTGCCGCCCAGCGCCTGGATGACGTCCTCCGAAAGGCCCAGCGCCTTGCCGACCTCGCGGATGGCGCTCTTGGTGCGATAGGAAATCACCGTGGCGCAGATCGCCGCATGCGAGATGTGGTAGCGGCGATAGATGTACTGGATCACCTCCTCGCGCCGCTCATGCTCGAAATCGACGTCGATATCGGGGGGCTCGCGCCGCTCGGCCGAGAGGAAGCGCTCGAAGAGCAGCTGGTGCTCGGCCGGGCTCACCGAGGTGATGCCGAGGCAGTAGCAGACCGTCGAATTGGCGGCCGAGCCGCGTCCCTGGCAGAGGATGCCGACGCTCTTCGCGAAGCTGACGATGTCGTGCACCGTGAGGAAATAGGCCGGGTAATCGAGCTGCGCGATGAGCGCCAGTTCCTTGGCGAGCCCGTCGCGGATGCCGTCCGGAATGCCGCCGGGGAAGCGCTCGCGCGCGCCGGCCCAGGCCAGCGTTTCGAGATGGGCCTGCGGCGTCACGCCGGGCGGCACCGGTTCGTGCGGGTATTCGTACTGGATCTCGTCGAGCGTGAAGGTGATGCGCGACAGGAACCGCAGCGTCTCGGCGACGGCGCCCGGCCGGTCGCGGAAGAGCCGCGCCATCTCCTCGCCGTCCTTCAGATGCCGCTCGGCATTCGCCTCGAGCCGCCGGCCCGCCTTCTCGATCGTCGTCTTCTCGCGGATGCAGGTGAGCACGTCCTGCAGCGGTCGCCGCTCCGGGCCGTGATAGAGCACGTCGTTGACGGCGAGGAGCGGCACTCCGGTCCTTTGCGCGACATCCGCCATCGCGGCGAGGCGGCGGCGGTCGTCGCCGCGGCGGCGCATCGCGGCGGCGAGGAAGCAGCGCCCCGGCGCGAGGCCGGCGATGGCGCCGAGCATGGCGGCGAAGTCGTCGCCGGGCCTTTCCGGCGGCATCACGATCAGCAGCGAGCCCTCGACATGGGCCGCGAGATCATCGCGATCGAGATGGCATTCGCCCTTCGGCGCCCGCCTTTTGCCGAGGCTCAGCATCTGGCAGAGCCGCGAATAGGCGGGAAGGTCGGTCGGATAGGCGATGATATCGGGCGTTCCGTCGCGAAAGCCGAGGCGCACGCCGACCACGAGGCGGAAGCCCGCGGCGCGCGGATTGCCGATCTCCTCGCTCGTCCAGGCGGCATGCGCCCTGACAATGCCGGCGAAGCTGTTGCGATCGGCGATGCCGATGCCGGCAAGGCCGAGGCCATAGGCGCGCGCCACGAGTTCGCCCGGATGCGAACCGCCTTCCAGGAAGGAGAAATTGCTCATCGCCGCGAGCTCGGCATAGGCGAAGGGCGGCCCGCTCATGCGAAGAGCCCGTGCATGTACCAGCGCGGCCCGGCCGCCGCGTCGCCCCAGAGGCCCTCGCGATAGAGCCAGAAGCGGCGGCCCTCCTCGTCCTCGACGCGGTAATAGTCGCGGTCGAGCGTGTCGTCGGCCATGCGCCACCATTCGGGCGCGATCCGTTCCGGCCCCTCCGCCCGCGCCACCTTGTGCAGCACGCGGCGCCAGCGGAAGCGGAGCGGCGGCCCGTCCGGAACCTCGGCCAGCGCCTCGACCGGCTCGGGCGGATCGAAGAGGCTGAGCGGCCGCAGCGGCGGCTCGCCGGAGGGAACCGCATCCTCCCAGCCACCCGATGCGCCGACCGCCGAAAGCACCGGGACGAGGCGGGCGCGCCGCTCGGGAAGATGCGTATCCTGCGGCAGGAAGCGCAGCACATGCTCCGGCCCGAAGCGGGCGCCGAGCCGGTCGACCAGATCGGCGACCGCATCCTCGGCCCGGGCGCGGCCGTCGAGGCTGGTCGCCACCTCGGCGAAGGGCTCGGTCTCGAAGGAGCCGAGGCGGACGAGATCGAAACCGAAGCCGGCTTCCAGCGGATCGGACAAGGCGGCCAGCCGCTCGCGGAAGAGGGTCAGGATCGCCTTCGGATCGCGGTTCGGCCGGGTGGTCGCGACGGCGATGCGGCGCACATGGCCGTCGACGCGGTAGAAGACGGCCTCGAAGCGGCGGCCGCCCTCGCCGCGCTTTTCGAGCAGGCGCGCGACATCGGCGGCGAGACCCGCGAGGGTGGCCTCGATATCCTCGGTGCGGGCGATCGGCTCGAAGAAGATGCGCTCGGCCAGCGCGACCGGAACGAGCCGGCGCGGCGAGATCGGGCGATGGGCAAGGCCGGTGAGCCGGGCGAGCCGCGCGACGCAGTCGGCGCCGAAGCGGGCGGCGAGCGGCGCGCGCGGCCGGTCGATGAGATCGCCGATCGTCTTGAGGCCGGCCCGCAGCAGCGCCGTCGTCGCCGCGGCATCGAGGCCGATCAGGGCAACCGGCAGGTTGCGCACGGCCGCCGCCTCGCGGCCGGCGGGCACGACGCTCCCCGGCCGGGCCCGGGCGAGCGCCCGCGCCGCGTCCGCCGCCCCGGCGATGGCGCCGCGTGCCGTGATGCCGAAGGCGGCGAGCCGGGCAAGGCAATCCTGAAGCAGCGCCGCCTCGCCGGCGAAGAGATGCGCGACGCCGGTGATGTCGAGCATGAGCGCGGCCTCGCCGTCCTCCGCAACCAGCGGCGTATAGCGGTCGCACCAGTCGGCGATCCGCTCGAGGAGCGCGGCATCGGCGGCGGCGTCGCGCTCGGCGACGAGCGGATCGGGCACGCGCGCCCGCGCCTCGGCAAGGGCGAGGCCGGGGGCGAGCCCCAGCCGCCGCGCCGCCGGATCGGAGGCGGCGATGACGAGCGCCCCCTTCGCCTTCTCGACGATCAGGAGCGGCGCCTCAGGAGGCGCGGCGGCGAAGGGCGCCCCGGGAATCCGGCGCAAGCGATCCGAAGCGAGGAACGGCATCAGGATCGCGCAATAGCGGCGGGGGCTGGAAGCGTTGCTCATCGCGGTTCCATTCGAGACGCCAGGGGCCGGCGGGCGGCCCGTGGCGATGGCGCAGCAGCTTGAGATCGAAGGTCGGCGGCCCCGGTGCATTCATCGGCAGGGCGCGGGACGGGCCGGAGGCGACGCTCCACCGCGTCTCGACGCCGCCGGGCGCGGCGCGGGCGCCGGGCCGGAGCAGGATGACGGTGACGCCCGACTGCTCGGCCGCGAGCAGCAGGCGCCGCTCGGAGGTGAGGTCGAGCGCCTTCGGATCGCCCCAGAGCTCGAGGATCGCGGCGCCGAGCGCCGTGCAGCGGGCGATGTCGACACCCGCGCTGAGCACCGGGACCGCGCCGTCGAGATGAACCAGCACGAGGCGCGCCGGATCGAGCCCCAGCGCCGCGAGCCCGTCGGCATGCAGCGTGCCGGTTTCCCGCGCCGCGGCCCTCGTGCGCACCCAGAGGATCGGCTCCCCCTTCGCCGCGGCGACGAGGGCGAGCGCGAGCGCGAAGCCGGACGAGGCGGGCGCATCGGCAATCGCGTCGGGGATGACCTCGTGCAGCATGCCGGCGCGCAGCCCGCCGCCGAGCGCGGCGTCCACCGCGCCGCGATCGAGCGACACGCGCCGCGCCGCCTCGCCCTCACCTTCCGCGCCGCCGGCCTCGATCGCCGCGACCTGCCGCCGCAACGCCTCGATGCAGGCTCTCGCCGTTGACTTGCCGTCCATCACCCGTCGCCATGCAAGAGTGTTCCTGTTTTGTTCTATAACGACTCCGGGAGGGGAAAGAGTCAATCGACGGCGAAACGCATTTCGCCGTCGCTGGGATTATCCCTTGAGGGAGGGTCAGATGAGCGGCGGGATATCGGGCGAGATCGGCACCTCGATCACCACCGGCCGATTGCCGGCAAAGCCTGCGGTGACCCGCGCCTTCAGGGCTTCGAGATCCGAAATCCGCTCCGCGTCGCAGCCATAGCCACGCGCGAGACTGACGATGTCGATGCCGGGGATATCGAGGCCGGGGACGCCCGGCGTCTCCTCGAGGACGGCGAAGGATTTCAGGATGCCGTATTCGCCGTTGCGCAACACGATGAACACCATGGGCAGATCGTTCTGCACCGCCGTCCACAGCGCCTGCAGCGAATACTGGAACGAGCCGTCGCCGACGATCATCAGCACCGGACGCTTGCGCCCGGTGTCGCGCTCGCCCAGCGCGATGCCGACCGAGGCCGGAAGGCTCCAGCCGAGGCCGCCGCTGGCGAAGGTGAAGAAGCTCGCCGGCTCCGTGATCGGCCACCAGCGATGCAGGTCGGCGAGATTGGACGGCGTCTCCTCGACCAGCACGGCATGATCGGGCCGGATCTCCGCGAGCGCCGCGAAGACGTCGGCTGCCATGGGCACGCCGTCCTTCCCGCCCGGCGCGGCATCGGGATGGCGGGCGGGATGCGGCGCCATGCGCTGCGCCAGCGGAGCGATGGTCCGCGCCGGCCGCTCCTTCTTCTCGACGAGATCGACGAGCGCCGCGGTCGCGAGCACCGCATCGGCGACAAGGCTGTCGCCGACCGGGGCACGGGACGTCTCGGCGGGATCGTCGCTGATGTGAAGCAGGGTCAGACCGGCCGGAAGATAGCCGCCGGCGACATAGGGATAATAGCGGAAGACCGGCGCGCCGATGACGATGGCGACGTCATGCCCCTTGAGGCGATCCGCGAGCGGACCGATGGCGAAGGGCAGGCCCCCGACATAGAGCGGGTGATCCTCCGGGAACGGCGTCCGCTCGCTGGCGGGCGCGGCATAGACCGCGGCGCCGAGCTTCTCGGCGAGCGCGACCGCCGCCGGCCAGCCATTGCCGCGGTCGATGGCGGCACCGAAGATCAGGGCCGGCGCGGAGGCGGCGGAAAGGATATCGGCGAAGGATTTCAGCCGCTCCATGTCCGGCGCGACGCGGTGGCCGACCGTGCGCAGCAGCGCTTCGCCGGACAGCGGCTTGTCCCAGTCGTCGAGCGGCAGCGAGAGGAAGACCGGCCCGGCCGGCGCCTGCACGGCGGTCGCGTAGGCGCGCATCAGGGCCGCCGGGACATCCTCCGGCCGCGCCGGCTCATAGGCCCATTTCACCCAGGGGCGCGGCAGCATGGTCGCGTCGACATTGGTGAGCCACGGCTCCATCAGCAGCATCTCGCGGGTCTGCTGCCCGGCCGTGACGATGAGCGGCGTCTTGTTGAGAAACGCGGTGATCAGGTTGCCCATCGCGTTGCCGAGGCCGGCGGCCGTGTGGACATTGACGATCGCCGGCTTGCCCGTCGCCTGCGCATAGCCGTCGGCGATCGCGATGGCGGACGCCTCCTGAAGCGCAAGATGATAGGTGAAGTCCGCAGGGAAATCCTTGAGGAAAGTCTCCTCGGTCGACCCGGGATTCCCGAAGAAAGTGGTCAATCCCAATCGGCGCAACAGATCGTGCGTCACTGAACGAACGGTCGACATAGCGGCTCCACCCGGCGAAAACTGCAAAGAACTGGAAGTTTGGCGAACGAACTTCATTCTTCGCGCGGCACGGGTTAACGCGATGCAAAATCGCCCGCGGATTCATCCAGGGACACACGCATCGCGATCAGATCGTGATCCGAAATCGCGGCGCCGGCCTCGTCCACGGCCGGGACGGTCGCCGGACCGCGCACGGAAAGGCCGCGGGTGAACAGCCAGTCGAGCCTGTGGAAGGGCGGCTGCGGCTTGCCGTCGGGAAGCGTGCGCATCGTGACGTCCCGCGTGTTCGATCCCCGCCAGTCGAAGCCCGACGCCGCCATCGCCGCGAACAGCGGCTCATGCGCCGCCGGATCGTCCCACCAGAGCGCGGCATCGGCGTCGAGCGCCTTGGTGTTGAAATCGCCGCCGATCACGACGGGGAGCCCGTCCGCGAGCCGGTCCACGCTAGCGAGCAGCCGCGCGACCTGGCGGGCGCGATCGGCGGGATCGGATTTGCTCTCGAGATGCACGCTGACGGCGAGGAACGGGCCGGAAGCCGCCGCGAGCCGCGCCGCGATCGCCATGCGCCAGCCGAGCCGGCGCTGCCCCTTGGGCGCGTCCAGCCACCACACCGCGCCGTCGTCGAGGCGGATCAGCGCCGCGTCCTCGATCGGGAGGCGCGAGAGCAGCGCATTGCCGTGGAAGCCGGTGCGATTGCTCTCGCCGCGATGCCAGCGCCGCTCGCGATCGTCGCCAAGGCCGAGTTCGACGAACTCGACGCCATAGGCGTAGCCCATGCCGCAGTCGGCGGCGAGATCGGCGGCGGTGTGGCGGTTGCCGGAGCGGGCCATGCCGCAATCGGTCTCGGTGAGCAGCAGCACATCGGCCGCGGTCGCCGCGACGAGCGCCGCCGAGGCGGCGCGATGCTTCAGCCGCTCCGCGTTCCAGGCCGCGATCCGCAGCACTGGCCCCGGCGGCGTCACCGCCGGCGCGCCCTTCACCTCCAGCGCGTTGAAGGCCGGCAGGTCGAGCGCCAGGCGATCATGCTCGGCACGCGTAAGCTCGGCCCTCTCGGCCTCCTCGAACAGTGTCGCCGGCGGCTTCGGCAGGGCCGGAACCGCCGAGGTGACGACATGCGGGAAGAGGGAACCGCCGAGCCGCTTCGCGAAGGACATGGTCAGGCGGCCGCGGCGGCGTGACGGGCGTTGACGCGGGCCGCGAGGGCGCGGGCCCGTTCCAGGGACTCGGCGCGCTCGGCAGCGAAGCGCTCGCCGATCTCCATGATGAGCGCGGTTCCGGGCATGACCTCGATCTCGTCGAACAGCGCCTCGAACGGCAGGTCGCCCCAGCCGAGCGGCAGATGCAGATCGCCGATGCCGAGCGCGATGGCCTCGCTCTGGTAGTAGAACTTGTCCATCGTGTAGGGCCGGCCGAAGCTGTCATGGAGATGGAGATGGCCGCTCACCGGCGCCATGGCCATGATCTCGTGGCGAAGATCGGCGCCGGTCCGCGTCGCCTCGATATAGGCATGGCTGAAATCGATGAGCCCGACGAGATGCGGGCTGCCGACCGAGCGGACGGTGGCGGCGACCTCGGACGGCAGCTGGCGATATTCGGCGTCGGACACGGCGAAGATGTTCTCGAGCGCGATGCGGATGCCATGCCGGGCGGCGACCACCGCCATCTCGGCCAGCGCCGCGCGCTCCACCAGGTCGTGATGGCGCAGCTGCGGCCGCGATCCGTTCCTGGCCTGGCCCGAATGATGGACCAGCGTGTCGGCGCCGATCCGGTCGCAGAGCTCGATCATCGCCCCGACCGCGGCCTTCTGATAGGCGAGATGCGCCTCGTCCATGAAGTTGGACACGATCAGGCCGTGCACCGTGTAGCGGATGTCGAACTTGCCGCAGATCTCGGCGAAGCGCTTCGCCCGACCCTCGATGATGCGGCCGCCGGAGATCAGGTCCTCGCCGAACAGGCCGAGCTCGACGACATCGGCGCCGAGATCGACAATCGCGGCGATCGATGCCTCGAGGCTCGCGAGATCGCCGCGACCGGGGCTGGTCGAAAAGCCGACATGCGAGATGGGCAGCGGTGCGGTCATGGCGGGACTCTCCCTCAGTTCTGGCTGGCGGAAGCCTGCGCCGGGCTCATGTCGCCTTCGAGACGAATGCCGGAGCGGGCGTCGAAAAGGTGGATGTCGGCGGGATCGACGGCGATGCCGACGGCCGTGCCCGGCTCGAGCGCGACCGGCTCGCTGACGGCCACGGCGAAGGAGAGGCCATCGAGATCGGTATGCACGACGCGGCCGGCACCGAGTTCCTCGACGAAATCGACGGTCGCCGGCAGGGCGCCCGGCGTCTCCGGCGCGACGAGACGGGCCGCCTCGGCGCGGATGCCGAGCGTGACGTCGTGGCCGACCAGGCGGCGTTCCAGCGCGAAGGGGACCGGGATGCTGCGCTGCGCGTCATAGACGAAGGCGCCCTGCCGATCGATCCTGCCTTCCATGAGGTTCATCGCCGGCGAGCCGACGAAGCTCGCGACGAAGCGGCTGGCGGGGCGGCGATAGACCTCGGAGGGCGAGCCGACCTGCTCGATGCGGCCGGCATTCATGACGACGAGACGGTCGCCGAGCGTCATCGCCTCGACCTGGTCATGCGTGACGAAGATCGAGGTGGCGCCGAGGCGGCGATGCAGGCGGCGGATCTCCGCCCGCATGGCGACACGGAGCTTCGCGTCGAGATTGCTGAGCGGCTCGTCGAACAGGAACACCTTCGGCTCGCGCACGATGGCGCGGGCCATGGCGACGCGCTGCCGCTGGCCGCCGGAGAGCGCCGCCGGCCGGCGGTCGAGGAAGGCCTCGAGATTGACGATCTTGGCCGTGGCGGCGACCCGCGCCGCCCGTTCCGCCTTCGGCACGCCGGCGACCTTCAGCGCGTAGCCGATGTTCTCCGCGACCGTCATGTGCGGATAGAGGGCGTAGTTCTGGAAGACCATGGCGCAGCCGCGCTCGCGCGGCTCCAGCCTGTTCACGACGTTGCCGTCGATGACGATCTCGCCCTGGCTGATCTCCTCGAGCCCGGCCACCATGCGCAGTAGCGTGGACTTGCCGCAGCCCGACGGGCCGAGAATGACGATGAACTCCCCCGAGGCAATGTCGAGGTCGACGCCGTGGACGACGGCGTTCTTCTGGTAGGACTTGCGGACGCCGCGGATGACGATCGAGGCCATGGTCGGGCTCCTCACTTCTCGGTTGAGATCAGGCCGCGCACGAACCAGCGCTGCATCAGGATCACGACGATCAGCGGCGGCAGCATGATGATGAGCGTGCCGGCCATCGCGACATTCCAGTCGGGCAGGCCGAATTCGGACGGGATCAGCGCCCGCAGCTCGGTGACGGCGATGCCGAACTTCGGATCGGTCGTGACGAGCAGCGGCCACAGATACTGGTTCCACGACCAGACGAACATGATGGTGAAGAGCGCGATCATGTTCGGGCGCGACAGCGGCAGCAGCATGTCGACGAAGAAGCGGACCGGGCCGGAGCCATCCATCTTGGCCGCCTCGGCGAGTTCGTCGGGGATGGTCAGGTAGAACTGCCGGTAGAGGAAGGTACCGGTCGCGGTCGCGACGAGCGGCAGGATGAGGCCGGGATAGGAGTTGAGCAGCCCCCATTCCAGCTTCACCTCGATCCCCGACACCCTCTGCACGAGCCAGGTGATGCCCGTCGTGTCGAGGATCGCCTGGAAGGGCGCCAGCGCGTTGGCCGCGACCGCATAGGTCGGGACAATGCGGACCTCGAGCGGCAGCATCAGCGTGACGAAGATCGCCCAGAACAGCGCCGATCGGCCGGGAAAGCGGAAATAGACGATGGAGAAGGCCGCCATCGCCGAGAGGATGACCTTGCCGCAGGCGACGGCCGTGGCGAACAGCACCGAATTGAACAGCTTCACGCCGAGATCGGCGCGCTGCCACGCCTCGGCGAGATTGGCGAAGAGATCGCGGCCCGGCACCAGCGGCATCGGGACCGTGTTCACCGTGCGGATATCGTGCGTCGCGGCGATGATCACGATGGCGAAGGGCACCAGCGCGATCAGGAGCCCGAGGAACAGGATCGCCTGGCAGATGGCGTCGAAGACCGGGGTGCGCTCGACCATGCCGCGCCTCCTTACTTGTAGTGCACGCGCCGCTCGATGAAGCGGAACTGCACGACGGTGAGCAGGATGACGAGCAGCATCAGGATGATCGACTGCGCTGCGGCGCCGGAATAGTCGAGGCCTTTGAAGCCGTCGAAATAGATCTTGTAGACCATGAGCTCGGTCGCCCGCGCCGGCCCGCCCTGGGTCATGATGTCGACGATGCCGAAGGAGTCCTGGAAGCTCTCGGTGATGTTGATCACGAGCAGGAAGAACAGGGTCGGCGTCAGCAGCGGCAGCTGGATGTCGAGGATGCGGCGCGCCGGGCCGGCGCCGTCCATCGCCGCGGCCTCTGTCAGCGAGCGGGGGATGGAAGCGAGCGCCGAGAGGAAGAAGATGAAGTTGTAGCCGATATATTTCCACGAGAAGGCGATGACGATCGCGATCATCGCATCGGTGCCGTCGAGCGCCGGATTCCAGAGGCCGGGCGACAGGTGGTTGATCACCGAGAGAAGCCCCGCCTCGGGCGCGAGGATGAAGCGGAATGCGAGCCCCAGCGCCGGCGCGGCGATGGCATAGGGCCAGACGAGGACCGAGCGATAGGCGCGGTGAAAGCGCAGCTCGCGATCGGTGAAGAGCGCCAGGACGAGGGCGAGCCCCATGGCGATGACGGTAGAGGCGAGCGCGAAGACGAGGCTGCGGACGACCGAGTTCCAGTAGACCGGATCGGCGAGCAGCTGCTGGAAATTCTGGAAGCCCACCCACTGGTTGCCGCCGCCCCAGGGCTGCTCCAGCGTGAAGGCCCAATAGAGCGCCTGCCCGCTCGGCCAGTAGAAGAAGACGAAGATCAGCAACAGCATCGGCGCCACGAAAAGGAGGCCGATGGTCGTCGAGGAGAAGGTGGCGCGCTTTTCCATGGTTCTCGATCGATGCCGCCCCGCGAGCCTTCGCGTCTCCGCGAGGGAGAGGTCGGCGGCGGTGCCGGCGGGCGAGGGCTTTCGGACCATCCGGAAAGGCCACGCCCCTCACCGGGACCTGCGGCCCAACCCTTCGGAGAAGTGAAGAACCCCTGCCGGAGAAGCCGGCAGGGGTCGTTCCGTGCGTGTCAGCCTCAGGGCAGCTGCTTGCCCTTGTAGGTCTGCTCGAAGCGGCGGAGGATCTGGTTGCCGCGGGCCGCGGCCTCGTCGAGCGAGGTCTGGACATCGGCATTGTTGATGAAGATCGCCTGCAGGCCGTTCGCCATTTCCTGGCGGATCTGCAGGAGGCCGCCGAGGCGGATGCCCGGATAGGACTTGGCATCATCGGCCGGCGAGGCGGTCAGGCTCTTGATCGCCAGCTCGCGGCCGGCATAGGGAGCCTTCTCGTAGAAGCCTTCCTTGACCAGATAGTCGTAGCCGGAGTTGCGGACCGGGATGTAGCCGGTCACCGTCGACCACTCCAGAGCCTCTTCAGGCTTGGCGATGAAGTTGAAGAAGGCGGCCGCGCCCTTGTATTCCGCGTCCGACTTGCCGGAGAGCACCCAGAGCGAGGCGCCGCCGACGAAGGAGTGCTTGCGCTCGGTGCCGGCATAGACCGGGAGCATCGCGACGCCCCAGTTCATGCCCGGCTTGGCGGTGCGGCCGATATTGCCGTGGTCGCCGACCGAGGTCAGGATGACCTGGCAGTCGCCCGCCGCGAAGGCCTCGACGAAGGTCTGGCCGGTCTCCTTGGACTTCAGAACGGCCTCGCCGTTGTCGTACCAGCCCTTCAGGTCCTTGATGTACTTGACCCAGAGGCCCTTGTTGAAGACGAGCTCGGCATCGAGGCCCTCATAGCCGTTGCGCTTTGTGGCGATCGGCTCGCCATGCACGGCCATGAACTGCTCGCCATACTGCCAGATCTCGTCGCGCGAGATGTTGAAGCCGAGCGGGCAGGCATAGCCGGCGGCCTTCAGCGCCTTGAAGTCCTCGGCCGCCTCTTCCCAGGTCGCCGGCGCATGGTCCTTACCGATCTTGGCGAAGGCGTCCTTGTTCCAGTAGAGCAGCGGCGTCGAGGAATTGAAGGGGAACGAATACATGTCGCCCTTCGAGGTCGCGTAGTACGACTTGATGCCCGAGAAATAGTCGTTCCAGTCGACGTTGTAGCCCATGTCGGCCATCAGCTTGTTGGCCGGATAGAAAGCGCCGGACAGCATGATGTCGAGCGTGCCCGCGTCCGAGACCTGGGCGATGGTCGGCTGCTTGCCGGCGCGGAACGCGGCGATGGTGTTCTGCAGCGAGGCGTCGTAGGAGCCCTGCGAGGTGCACACGACCTCGTAGTCCGACTGGGACTTGTTGAAGCGGTCGCACTGCTCCTGGACGCGCTTGGCGATGTCGCCGGTATTGCCGAACCAGAAGTCGATCTTCGTCGTCTCGGCCATGGCCGGGCCGGCCAGCAGCGCGGAGATCGCGAGCATGCCGGCGGCGCCGAGGAATTTGGCGTGCATGGAAGAAGCCTCACGGAAATTCGGGGTGGAGCGCCGCAGGCCGGCGCGACGGCACCCCGCTTAACCGATCGAGGCCGCGGTTAGTAATGAAGTTTACATGACAGGACGGCTTACTATTTGCTGGCTAACGACACGCTTCGCGGACCCTCAGACGGTGAGGCCGGCGACGACCAGACGCCAGACGGCTTCATAGCTGGCGTCGATGCCGGGATCCGACCATTCCTCAGCATGGGCTGGGTTGTGGAAGCGCGTGGTCGCGTCGAGAAGGGCGCGCGCCGTCTCGTCCGGGTCGACCGGGCGGAACTCGCCCCGCGCGATGCCGTCCTCGATGATGGCGGCCGCCTGCCGGGCGAGTTCCCCGACATGGGTCTCGATCGCTATCCCGCTCTCGTCGAAGAGCGCGCGATAGGCGGCGAAGAGTTCCTTGTCGGGCGAGACGCGCTTGCTGCGCTTCGTCGTCACGAGCGCGTCCAGCCAGCGCTTCAGCCGCTGCGGCGCAGGCCCCTCTTCGGCGACGATCGCCTTCAGCGGCGCCGAGACGCCCTCCAGCCAGCGGCGCACGACAGCCTCGCGCAGGTCGGCCTTGGAGGCGAAATGCCGGTAGACGCTGCCATGGCTGACGCCGAGCGCGCGCGCCACGTCGACGACATTCGCCTTCTGGGGGCCGAAGCGGCGGAGCACGTCCTCTGCCGCTTCGAGAATCCGTTCGCGCGTCAGCGCGTCATGTTCGGCCATTCTCACTCAACCATGGGCGCCGTACCGGTCCTTCTCGCTGTCGAGATGCGCCATCTGTGCGGCAGCATAGCGCTCTCCGGCTGCGGCGCCAGCCGGGACCGCCGCCTCGATTGCCGCGAGGTCGTGCGCCGTGAGGGCGATGTCGAGCGCGCCCAGCGTCTCGGCGAGCCGGTCCCGCCGACGCGCACCGATCACCGGAACGATGTCCTCGCCGCGCGCGAGCACCCATGCGATCGCGATCTGGGCCACCGTGACGCCGCGCGCCTCGGCGATCGCGCGGAGCGCCTCGACGAGGGCAAGGTTGCGGTCGAGATTGTCGCCCTGGAAGCGCGGCGAGAACCGGCGGAAGTCGGTCCCATCCGCGCCGCTCTCGCGCCTCCAGTGGCCGGAGATCAGCCCACGTGCCAAGACGCCATAGGCGGTGATGCCGATCCCGAGCTCGCGGGTCGTCGCCAGGATGCCGCGCTCGATGGTGCGCGAGATCAGCGAATATTCGATCTGGAGGTCGGCGATGGGATGGACGGCGGCGGCGCGGCGGATGGTATCGGCGCCCACTTCGGAGAGACCGACATGGCGGACATAGCCGGCCCTCACCATGTCGGCCATGGCGCCGACCGTGTCCTCGATCGGCACGGCGGGATCGAGCCGCGCCGGACGGTAGATGTCGACATGATCGGTGCCGAGCCGCTTCAGCGTGTAGGCGAGCGCGGTCTTGACCGCGGCCGGGCGCGCGTCGAAGCCGAGCCAGCTGCCGTCCGGCCCCCGCATCGCGCCGAACTTGACGCTGAGCAGGACCTTGTCGCGGCGGCCGCCGGCAAGCGCCTCGGCGACCAGCATCTCGTTGTGGCCCATGTCATAGAAATCGCCGGTGTCGACGAGCGTGATCCCCGCCTCGACCGCTGCATGGATGGTGGCGATGCTCTCGCCGCGATCGGCCGGGCCATAGGCGCCCGACATGCCCATGGTGCCGAGCCCGATGGGAGAGACAAGCGGTCCGGCGGCGCCGAGCTTGCGCATCTGCATGATTGGCCTCCTTGATGGCTGCACGCCGTTATGCATCATCAAGTAACATATTTCAATATCTGTCATTGCGACTTCTAAGGCTGCGCGACCTCGCCAGGTCTGTGGCAGACTGAACCGTGGAGGCTGCTATGGCGCGTTCGGAACGGTTGCTCGATCTCATCCAGGAACTGCGCCGGCACCGGATGCCGGTGAGCGGCGCCGCGCTTGCCGAGGCGCTCGGCGTCAGCCTCCGGACGCTCTACCGCGACATCGCGACTCTGAAGGGCCAGGGCGCGGACATCGAGGGCGAGCCGGGGCTTGGCTATGTGCTGAAGCCGGGCTTCCTCCTGCCGCCGCTGATGTTCTCGCATGAGGAGATCGAGGCGCTGGTGCTCGGCATGCGGCTGGTCGGCGCGCAGGGCGATCCGCCGCTCCAGCGCGCGGCACAGCACGCGCTGACCCGAATCGCCGCTGTTCTTCCCGACGATCTCAGGACCGACCTCGAGGCGTCGACCCTGATCGTGGCGCCGCTGAAGCCGCCCGTGCACCAGGTCGACCTCGCATCGATCCGCGCCGCCATCCGCTCCGAGCAGAAGGTCGCGATCGGCTATGCCGACGCCGCCGGCACCGTCACCGACCGCGTCGTCTGGCCCTTCGCCCTCGGCTTCTTCGAGAAGGTGCGGGTGCTCGTCGCCTGGTGCGAATTGCGCGAGGACTTCCGTCATTTCCGCACCGACCGGATCGCGACGCTGGCGAGCGTCGGGGCGCGCTATCCCCGTCGCCGTGCGGCGCTACTCAAGGACTGGCGCGCAAGGCCGGAGGCGGCAGGCCATGGCTGAACCATGCTGACAGAAACTGGCAGCACCCTCGCCTAGGTTCGTCCCGTCCGCAACCCGAAGGGAACGCCGTCATGGCCGCTGCCAATCTGATCATTCTCTATGTTGAAAATTGTTCGAAAAGCACCGCTTTTTATCGCGATTTGTTGGAGCGCGAGCCCGACGTCGCGGCGCCGAATTTCTCGTCCTTCACGCTGACCGACGGCATGTCGCTCGGCCTCTGGACCCGCTCCAGCGTCCAGCCCCCGGCGGCTGCCGGCGGCGCCGAAGGTGAGGTCGCCTTCATGCTGAAGACGCCGGCCGAGATCGAGGCAAGGCTTGCCGACTGGACGAGCCGCGGACTTCCGATCGCGCAGCCGCTCACCACGATGGATTTCGGGCCGACCTTCGTCGCGCTCGATCCGGACGGTCACCGCCTCAGGGTCTGCCTCTTCGACGCCTGACCGCGCGAAGAACCCTTCACCCAGCCTGATCCACCGAATTGTATGCAATCCGACAGGATTGCATACAACCTCCTCCGGAGTTGGCGACAAGTAATGAGACTGTCAAACACTGTACCACCGCACGGATTGCGACGTCTCCGTCACGCCCGCAGACGTATTCCTGCCGTCGCCCTCCAGTCCACGCAGATATCCTCTTTCGCTCTCTAGAGGCTGACGCCGAGGCGCTCCGTCCAGACGAGGCCCTCTGTGGTATCGCCGCGCGGCTTGTATTCGCAGCCGACCCAACCGCGATAGCCGAGTTCTTCCAGAGCCGTGAATATCGCCGGATAGGCGATCTCGCCTTCGTCCGGTTCGGCGCGGCTGGGTACGGCGGCGATCTGGACATGGCCGATCAGCGGGAAGAACCGGCGCAGCCGCGTCAGCACGTCGCCGGTGGCGACACCGACATGGTAGACATCGAAGAGAAGGCGGACATTGTCGAGGCCGACCGCCTCGGCGATCTCGGCGGCCTCGTCGACGCGGCTGTAGAAATAGCCGGGCTTGTCGCGCGGATTGATCGCCTCGAGCAGCAGCGTCACGCCGTCCCGCGCCGCTTCGTCGGCCGCCCGCCGCAGATTGGCGATGAAGGTAGTGCGGCTCGCCGGCGTGTCGTCGATGACGCCCGCCATCGCGTGGATCGAGGTCGCGCCGGTCGCCCGGCAGAAAGCGACAGCCTCTGCGACCGAAGCCTCGAATTCGCCCTCGCGGCCCGGCAGCGCGCCGAGCCCGAACTCGCCGGCCGCGACATTGCCGCGGACGGTGTTGACGCCGGTGACGACGACGCCCGCCTCGGCAGCAGCAGCCGCGACGCTCTCGGCCGGCACATCATAGGGCCAGTGCATCTCGACTGCGGAAAATCCGGCGCGGCCGGCGGCGGCGATGCGTCCGGCGAGCGGCAGCTCGGCCCAGAGAAAGCCGAGATTGGCGGAAAAGCGCAGCATGTCCCCTCCCCTGTCAGGCGACGAAGCGGCCGCCGAGTTCGTCCTCGATATGAGCCTCGATGATCTCGTCGAACCGCAACTCGGCGACAAAACCGAGCTCGGCGGCCCGGCGGACGTCGAAATCGGTCGGCCAGCCGGCAACGATGCGCTCGATGGTCGGATCGCTCTCTCGGCGAATGCGGGCGACGACCTTTTCGCCGGCGATGCGGCGGAGCGCCTCGATCTCGTCGCCGACCGTGCAGGAAAGGCCCGGCAGCGAGATGGCGCGGCGCGGCCCGATGCGGCCGCCCTCGAGCGTCGCGGCATGCTTCAGGAAGCCGACGGCGGCGCGCGGCGAGGCGAACCAGTGGCGCACGTTCTCGGAGACCGGCAGCACGGCCTCGTGGCCGGCGAGCGGCTCGCGGATGATGTTTGAGAAGAAGCCCGACGCCGCCTTGTTCGGCTTACCCGGGCGCACGCAGATCGTCGGCAGGCGGATGGCGACACCGTCGAAGAAGCCGCGCCGGGTGTAGTCGGAAAGAAGCAGTTCGCCGATCGCCTTCTGCGTGCCGTAGCTTGTCAGCGGCGTGGTGAAATAGTCGTCGGGGATCTTGTCCGGGAAGGGCGCGCCGAACACGGCGATCGACGAGGTGAAGACGACGCGCGGCGCATAGCCGTCGCCAACGAGGCGGATCGCGTCGAAGAGATAGCGGGTACCGTCGAGATTGATGCGGTAGCCCTTGTCGAAATCGGCCTCGGCCTCCCCCGAGACGATCGCGGCGAGATGGAAGACGACATCCGGCCGAGCCGCGACCAGCGACGCGGCGACGCCCGGCTCGGAGATGTCGGCGGCGCGGCGTTCGACAGCGCCCGCGAAGCCCTCCGGCTGGGGCGGCTCGACGACATCGACCAGCGTCAGGCGCTCCAGGGCGCGTTCGCCCAGCCCGCCATCGGCCACCAGCGCCGCGGTCAGCTTGCGGCCGACCATGCCGGCAGCCCCCAGGATCAGCACATGCATCGTCTCGTCCCTCCCGTCGGTTCTTGATATCGGTTCAATACGACTGGGCGGCCGCATGCAAGCGGCAACACAACCGGCCGCGGCTGTCAGCGCCAGAGGCCCCGCATGCGCGCGGCGAGATCGACCGGCGCCGCAGGCCGTTCCATCCGGCCGGCCACGATTGCCTCCGGCGGCGGCCAGGCACGCTGGCGGAAGTGGGGCAGCAGCGCCGGCGGGATGAAGCGGGTGCGCGCGGCATAGACATGCCGGTCGCCGCCGCGCGGCTGGCCATGCACGAAGAAGCGCTGCGGTACCATGAGATGCAGGTCTTCCTTGGCGCGCGTCATCGCAACATAGAGCAGCCGCCGCTCCTCCTCGATCTCGGCGGAGGAGCCGGTGCCGAGATCGGAAGGGATGCAACCGTCGACCGCGTTGAGCAGGAAGACCTGGCTCCACTCCTGGCCCTTGGCGGAATGGATGGTGGAGAGGATCAGGTAGTCCTCGTCGAGCAGCGGAACGCCGGACTCGTCCGAGGTCGCATCGGGCGGATCGAGCGTCAGTTCGGTGAGGAAGCGCTCGCGCGTCGGGAAGGTGGCGGCGATGGCGGCGAGCTGGCCGAGATCGAGAGCCCGCACGGCGGCATCCTCGTATCGCCGCTCGAGCCGCGGCTCGTACCAGGCGCTGAGCGCGGCGAGCTCGCCGGGCCAGCCGATGCTGCGCGTGGCGAGCGCCGCCATCAGGGTCGCAAAGGCCGTCCAGTCCTCGCGGGCGCGGGCCGGCGGGGCAAAAGCGGCGAGCGCGGCCGCGGGATCGGCGACGGCAGCCAGTTCGTCGAGAAGGCGGCCGGCCGTGCCGGGGCCGACGCCCTCGACGAGCTGCACGGCGCGGAAGGCGGCGACGCGGTCGCGCGGATTCTCGGCAAAGCGCAGCAGCGCCAGCAGATCCTTGACATGTGCCGCGTCGAGGAACTTGAGCCCGCCGAACTTCACGAAGGGGATGTTGCGGCGGGTCAGTTCGACCTCCAGCGGACCGCTGTGATGCGAGGCGCGGAAGAGCACCGCCTGCGCCTTCAGCGCCGTTCCGTATTCGCGGGCAGCGAGGACGCGCTCGACGACATAGCGCGCCTGGTCCGTCTCGTCGCGGACGGCAACGAGCGTCGGCGGCTCGCCACCCGCGCGATCGGTCCAGAGGTCTTTGGTAAAGCGCTCCTGCGCCAGCCCGATCACGGCATTGGCCGCAGCGAGGATCGGCGCCGTCGAGCGGTAGTTGCGCGCGAGCGTCACGATGGTGGCCGGCGGATCAAAGGCCTTGGGAAAATCGAGGATGTTGCGCAGCTCGGCGGCGCGGAAGGAGTAGATCGACTGCGCGTCGTCGCCGACGACGGTGAGCCCGTCGCCGCGCGGCTTCAGGCGATAGAGGATCGAGGCCTGCAGGCGGTTGGTGTCCTGGAACTCGTCGACCAGCACATGGTCGAACCGCGACGCGACGCTCTCGGCGATCGCCGGTTCCGCCATGGCGTGGGCGAGATAGAGCAGCAGGTCGTCGTAATCGAGCACGTTCTGCCGCTGCTTGGCCTCGACATAGGCCGCGAACAGCGCCGCCAGTTCGTCCTTCCACATGGCGCACCACGGGAAGACCTCGATCAGCGCCGTCTCGAGCGGCATCTCGGCATTCACGACACGCGAATAGACGGCGAGGCAGGTGCCTTTCTGCGGAAAGCGGCTCTCCTTCTTCGAGAAGCCGAGCTCGTGCCGCGAGAGGTTCATGAGGTCGGCCGAATCCTCGCGGTCGTGGATGGTGAAGGCCGGGTCGAGGCCGATCCAGGATGCGTATTCGCGCAGGAGCCGGGCGCCGACGGCATGGAAGGTTCCCGACCAGAGCAGCGCGCCGGCCAGCGCCTCGGCGCGCTCGCCGAAGCTGGCCGCGGCGATCCGCTCCACGCGACGCGCCATTTCCGTTGCGGCGCGGCGCGAGAAGGTCAGCATCAGGATGCGGCCGGGATCGGCGCCGTTGCGGATCAGATGCGCGACGCGATGGGCGAGCGTGTTCGTCTTGCCCGACCCGGCGCCGGCGACGATCAGCAGCGGCCCCTGGCTGCCGGCCGTGATGCCGTGCTCGGCGGCGCGGCGCTGGTCGTCATTCAGCCGCGCGAGGGGGTCGGCGCTCATGTCTCTTCAGCTTCTAGTCGAATCGGCGCGGCCGGGGCGCTACGATTGCAGCACAATTCGCGTTTTGTTCGCAATGGCGGCGCCATCCGTTGAAAGGAAACGAGCGCCGTGCCACCATTGAACCATGGCACGCGGCAGTGCAGCATGTTATGCCGCAGCGCACTTTGCCCAGAGGATCGTTGATGACCGGTTCGAAGATCGTTCCCGTTATTCTCGCTGGTGGTTCGGGAACCCGGCTTTGGCCCATCTCCCGCGACAGCCTGCCAAAGCAGTTCCTCGGTCTCGGATCGCCGAAGACCTTCTATCAGGAGACGCTGCTGCGCCTGCCCGAGAAGAGCAGCGGCGTGACCGACCCGATTGTCGTGACCAGCGATGATTTCCGCTTCTTCGCGCGCCGCCAGGCGGCCGAAGTCGGCGTCGAGGCGACCGTCGTTCTGGAGCCGGCCCGTCGCGATTCCGCCGCTGCGATGATCGTCGCCGCCCGCATCGCGCAGCAGCGCTATGGCGACGACTGCCTCGTGCTGGCGCTCGCCGCCGATCACCTCGTGCCCGACGCCAAGACCTTCCGCAGCGCCTGCCTGACGGCGGCCACCGTCGCCGAGGAAGGCTATATCGTCACCTTCGGCATCACGCCGACGGAGCCGCGCACCAGCTACGGCTATATCCGGCCCGGCGCGCCGCTCGGCGTTCCCGGCTCGTTCAAGGTCGAGCGTTTCGTCGAGAAGCCGAACCGCGAGACGGCCGAGGGCTATCTCGCCGAGGGCTATCTCTGGAATTCCGGCAATTTCATCTTCCCCGCCGCGCTGATGATCGCCGAGGCGGAGAAGTTCGAGCCCGAGATCGCCGCCGGGGCGGCCGAAGCGGTTGCGACCGCCACCGAGGACCTCGGCTTCATCCGGCTCGGCAAGGGCGCCTTCCTGGCGACACCGGCCAAGTCGATCGACTACGCGGTGCTCGAGCGCACCGACAAGGCCGCCGTCGTCGAAGGCCGCTTCGCCTGGTCCGACATCGGCAGCTGGGATGCGGTGCGCGAACTCGGCACGCCGAGCGAAGAGGGCAATGTCACCTTCGGCCCGGTCTCGCTGCTCGACAGCCGCAACGCCTTCGTCCATTCCGAAGGCCCGCTCGTCACCGGCATCGGCCTCGACGGTTTCACGGTCATCGCCTCGGACGACGCCATTCTCGTGATGCCGACCGACCGCAGCCAGGACGTGAAGCATCTCGTCGCCGGCCTCAAGGCCGAGAAGCGCAACGAGGCCAACGAGCACATCAAGATCCACCGCCCCTGGGGCACCTACCAGACGATCTGCCGCGGCGAGCGCTTCCATGTGAAGAAGATCGTCGTCGACCCCGGCGCGATCCTGTCGCTGCAGAAGCATCACCACCGCGCCGAGCACTGGGTGATCGTCAAGGGTACCGCCGAGGTGACGCTGGGCGACAAGGTCTACACGGTGAACGAGAACGAATCGACCTATCTGCCGATCGGCTCGATCCACCGCGTCGCCAATCCCGGCAAGATCCCGCTCGAGCTGATCGAGGTCCAGACCGGCTCCTATCTTGGCGAGGACGACATCGTCCGCCTCGAAGACAAATACGCCCGCGTGTGAGAAGAGCACTCGCGCGCGGAAGCGCTCGAACATCATGATGCCGTCGTGCCCGGGCTCTGCCCGGGCACGATTGTTTTGGGCTCGTCGATGAAGGCGCGGATGGCCACGACGAGCGCGGCCATGACGGCTGGTGAGGCTGGAACCTCCCCCCTCACTTCTCCAGGCGGGCGATGAGGCTCGACGTGTCCCAGCGATTGCCGCCCATGGCCTGGACATCGCCATAGAACTGGTCGACCAGCGCCGTCACCGGCAGCTTCGCGCCGTTCCGCCGCGCCTCGTCGAGACAGATGCCGAGATCCTTGCGCATCCAGTCGACCGCGAAGCCGAAGTCGAACGAGCCGGCATTCATCGTCTTGTAGCGGTTCTCCATCTGCCACGACTGCGCGGCGCCCTTGGAGATCACCTCGATCACGGCCTCCACATCCAGGCCGGCGCGCTTTCCGAAATGCAGCGCCTCGGCGAGGCCCTGCACGACGCCGGCGATGCAGATCTGGTTCATCATCTTGGCGAGCTGTCCGGCGCCGGACGGGCCGAGCAGACGGCACGCCCTCGCATAGGCACTGATGACCGGCTCGGCCTTGTCGAAATCCGCCTGATCGCCGCCGCACATCACTGTCAGAACGCCGTTCTCGGCGCCGGCCTGCCCGCCCGAGACGGGGGCGTCGACGAAGCCGAAGCCGCGCTCGCGCGCCGCCGCGTCGAGCTCACGCGCGACATCGGCCGAAGCGGTCGTGTGATCGACGAAGACGGTCCCGGCCGCCATGGCGCCGAACGCGCCTACGGAGCCGATGGTCACGGCGCGCAGATCGTCGTCATTGCCGACGCAGCAGAAGACGATCTCCTGGCCTTCGGCCGCGAGCGCCGGCGTCGCCGCCATCCGTCCGCCATGGGCCGTGACGAAGGATTCCGCCTTCGCAGCGGTCCGATTATAGACGGTCACGTCATGGCCCTTGGCCGCGAGATGGCGCGCCATCGGATAGCCCATGACGCCAAGACCGAGAAACGCCACCTTTGCCATTGCCTTGCTCCCAGATTTCCAGAGGGCGCGAGGGTAGCCGCGACAGACGGCATCTTCTAGACTCTGAAATCGTTTCAAGGGAGGAAGGCCGATGCCGCAGCAACCGCCGCTCGCCGTTTCAAGCTGGAGCCTGCATCGCGCGCTGGGGCTCGCCTGGTACAACCGGCCGGACAATGACGTCGAGCCGAAAGCCGAGGAGACATGGGGCAAGGGCTCGATGACGCTGCTCGAATTCCCCGCGGCCGTCGCCTCCCTCGGCATCGACCGCGTCGAGATCTGCTCCTTCCACATCAGGACCCGCAATCCGGCCTATCTCGGCGAACTCAGCGCCGCGCTGGCGGCAAGCGGCGTGACGCTCCAGACGCTGCTGATCGAATATGGCGACATCTCCAATCCCGAGACGGCCGAGCGCGACCTCGCCTGGATCGAGCGCTGGATCGATACGGCGGCGATCCTCGGCGCGGAGAAGGCGCGCGTCATCGCCGGCAAGTCGAAACCGACGCAGGAAGCACTGGCTCTGAGCGCCGCCGGCCTCTCGCGCCTCGGCCGGCACGGTGCCTCGCGGGGCGTCGAGATCGTCACGGAAAACTGGTTCGATCTCCTCGCGACTCCGGCCGATGTCGACGCGCTCTTCCGGCAGATCGACGGTCCCGTCGGCCTCAATGGCGATTTCGGCAACTGGGACGGGCCGACCAAATATGCCGATCTGCGCGCGATCTTCCCGCGCGCGGTCTGCTGCCATGCCAAGGGCGACTTTTCTTCGGGCGCGCTCGACGATGCCGACTACGGCGCCTGCCTCGATGCCGCGACGGAGGCCGGATTCCACGGCCCCTACACGCTGATCTATGACGGGCCCGACCCGGACGAACTCGGCCATCTCGCCATCGAGCGCGACTTCATCCGCGGCCGTTTCGCCTGACCGGTCGGATCATCCGCGAGCGGCAACGGCCCGGCGGGCGGGATCGGGCTGCTCTTCCGGCTGATGCTCGAAGCTGTAATCGGCGAGGAGCACGATAGCCCTCGCGAAGACGACTTCCTCGTAGCGTGTCTTCTCGGCGTTCTGCCGCGCCTCGCCGGCGCGGCGCTCCAGCGTCGCGCGGATGAAATTGTCGCCCTTCGTCCTTCGAAAGCGGTGGGCCATCGCCTCGGCGCGGCGGGCCTGCGTCTCCATGCGCCGAACGGCACCGGCGATCTCGGTGCGCTGCTTGACCAGCGTATCGCGGATGGCGGCCACGAGATCGACGCTCTCGAACGGGATGTCGCTGTCGAGAACCGAGGCGACGAGTTCGTGGATATGGTCCATGGCGCGGCCCGAGAGCGCCGCGGCGTCGATCTCGCCCTCGTAGCCCGCCGCGTCGTAGGCGGAACGCCGCTCGGGATCGGACAGGACGGCATAGGCATGGGCGAGGCGGTGGAAAGCCTCGGCATTGCCGCCGACATCGGGATGCGCCTGGCGCGCCCGTCGCCGATAGGCCTTGTCGATCTCGCTCGCGCCTGCGTCGGACGCGACCGACAACTCGCTGTAGAGGCTCTTCTTCTCGGCCACCCGCCGTTCCCGCTGTTTCCGCCGCCCGTCATCCGGCAGCAGTCATGCCGCAGGAAAGGGCATCCCGTAAAGTCGCGCTCAGCCGCCGAACAGCCGCCCGAGGAATCCGGGCTCGCGATGGATGACGGTGCCGGGCGGGGGCGAGTCCGACTGGCCGACCGCCGCGGGCGGCACGGGACCCGGGTCGTAGCCCTGGCCATAGTCCTCGCCGCCATAGGTCTCGCGCGCGCTCGGCGGATAGCCGTTGGCGGCATAGCCGGGATCGGCCTCGGGCGGCGGAAGCGACGCCGCCCCGCGCTCGGGATCCGTGACCGCGGCATAGTCGGACGGCCGGGTGCTGCCGGTGAGATCGCCTGCCGGATCGACGAGGCCGCCGGGCGGCGGCGGACCGGCGTCCTCCAGCGCGCCGTTCGATTCGCCGCCCACCGTCTGCGGCGGCGCTGCGTCGGCCTGGAACCTCGCGGGATCGCGGAACGTGTAGTCGCCCGGAAGATTGGCCACCGCGACGCCCTGATGCGCCTCGATCATGAAGCGGTTCCAGATCTCGGCAGGCAGCGAACCGCCGGTCATGCGCTTGGTGGGCTTGAAATCGTCATTGCCGAGCCAGACGCCGGCCGTGAGATTGGCGGTGTAGCCGACGAACCAGGCATCGCGGGAATCGTTGGTGGTCCCGGTCTTGCCGGCGGCCGGCCAGCCGGCGATCGCCGCCTTGCGGCCGGTGCCGCGCGCCAGCGTGTCGGACAGCATCGAGTTCATCATGCCGACATAGGTCGGGTCGATGACCTGCACCGCGTCGGCATGCGGACGCTGGTAGAGGACCTTGCCATCGACCGCCTTCACGCTGGCGATGACATAGGGCGCCACCGCGTAGCCGCCATTGGCGAAGGGCACGTAGGAGTCGGTCAGCTCGAGCAGGTTCACCTCTGACGTGCCGAGCGCAATCGAAGGGTTGGGCTGGAGGTCGGACTTGATGCCGAGCCGGTGTGCCGTCGCGACGACGCCGGCCGGGCCGACCTCGTTGGCCAGCTGGACCGCCACGGTGTTGATCGAGAGAGCCAGCGCCGTCTGCAGGGTCACCGGGCCGCGATAGGTCTTCTCGTAGTTCTTCGGCTCCCATTTGCCGATCCGGGTCGGCTCGTCGATGCGCACCGTCTCCGGCGTCAGACCGAATTCGAGCGCCGTCAGGTAGACGAAGGGCTTGAAGGCGGAGCCCGGCTGGCGCTTCGCCTCGACCGCGCGGTTGAACTGGCTCTTCTCGTAATCGCGGCCGCCGACCATGGCGCGGACAGCGCCGGTGCCGTCGATCGCGACAAGCGCGCCCTGGCTGACGCCGTATTTCTTGCCGTTCTTGTCGAGAGTCTCTGTCACGGCGCGCGCCGCGGCATCTTCGAGATGGGAGTCGATCGTCGTCTCGACGATCACGTCCTGGTCGAGCGCACCGACCACATCGGGCACGACATCGGCGACCCAGTCGGCGACATAGTAGGCGCCACTGCCCGCGCCCTGGCTCTGCGGCTCGACCACGACCGCCACGGCCTGCTTCTCCTGGTCGGCCGTGATGAAGCCCTCCTCGCGCATGGCGGAAAGGACGAGATCGGCGCGCTGGTTGGCCGCTTCGGGATCGCTGGTCGGGGCATAGCGCGACGGCGCCTTCAGCAGCGCGGCGAGGATCGCGGCTTCCTTCAGCGAGATCTCGCGTGCCGACTTGCCGAAATAGCGGCGCGAGGCAGCATCGACACCATAGGCGCCGGCGCCGAGATAGACGCGGTTCAGATAGGCCTCCATGATCTGGCTCTTGGAGTATTTGAGCTCCAGCCAGACGGCCATCATCGCTTCCTGCAGCTTGCGCTGGAACGTGCGGTCGGGCTTCAGGAAGAGGTTCTTGGCGAGCTGCTGCGTGACGGTCGAGCCGCCCTGCACCACGCTGCCGGCCCGCGCGTTCACATAGGCCGCGCGGACGAGACCGTAGGGATCGACGCCGAAATGATCGTAGAATCGGCGGTCCTCGATCGCGACCACCGCTTGCGGAAGATAGGGCGGCAGTTCGTCGATGCGCACGAACTCGCCGCCGGTATCGCCTCGATTGGCGATCAGCGATCCGTCATTGGCGAGGATCTTGATATTCGGCGGCCGCTTCGGCAGCACCGACCAGTCGGTCGAGGACGGCAGCTGGCTCGCATAGTAGACGACGCCGCCGACCAGCGCGATCGAGCCCCAGACGGCGAGGATGATACCCCATTTGACCGTCGCGCGGAAAAACCGGAAGACGCCGGAGCCACCCTGCCGACGGCGCTCCCGCGCCTCGCGGCGGCGATCGGAAGCGCGCGCCCGGCGGCTGCGCGGGCGGTCGTTCTCGGCGTCGATATCGACGAAATCCACGTCCTCGGCATCGCGGGCCCGCCGGGAGCGGCCACCGCCGCCGGCTCGCCCGAATACGGCGCGGTCTTCCTCGCCGACGCGAATCGCGGAGCCGTCCTCGGCCTCGTCGCGGGGCCGGTCGAGGACCGGTTCGATCCGGTCGCGGCGGGGAGTCGGTCTCGCCATGCGGGCAGCGGGTCCTTTTCGTCGGAGGTCCAGCGTGTTTGTCCTCGCCCCGCGACATGACCGCGGAATGCGGCGATTTCGCGGGACAGGCGGCAATCGGCCCCAGAATAGCCGAAGCATGTAGTCGATCTGTTAAGAATGCCGCCCGACACGCGCGTGGCGAGACGCGTGTGACGAGCCCGACGGACGGACTTCCCTTCGCCGATCCGCTGTCCCATCTTCGGCGCGCCGAAAGGACCGCCCGTGCAAGCCGATACCGTCTCCATCCTGCTGCCGCTCGCCGTGGAGGGGCCCTATACCTATCGCGTTCCGCATGGCCTGACCCTGGCGCCCGGCGACATCGTCCGCGTGCCGCTCGGGCCGCGCGAGATGCTCGGCGCGGTCTGGGACGATCCGCCGGACGGCAGCGTCGGCCACAACCGCCTGAGGCCGGTCGCACATCGCTATGACGCGCCGCCGATCGAGGAGAGCCTGCGGCGCTTTGTCGACTGGGTCGCCCGCTACACCATGACGCCGCGCGGCATGATCCTGCGCATGGTGCTGCGGGCGCCGGAGGCGCTCCTGCCCGAGCGGGCCATCGCCGCGCTGCGTTTCTCGGGGACCGTCCCCGCCCGGCTGACGCCGGCGCGCGAGACGGTGCTCGGCCGCATGGCCGACGGCCAGCCGCTGCCGAAAACCGGGCTTTCCTCCGCGCTCGGCGTCTCCCCGGCGGTGATCGCGGGGCTGGTCGCGCAAGGCACGCTGGTCGAGGCGACGATCGCGCCGCCGCCCGTCGCGGCCCTGCCGGACCCCGACCACGCGCGGCCGGAGCTCGGCACCGGCCAGATCGAGGCGGCCGAGGCGCTGCGCGCCATGGTTGATGCCGGCAGCTACGAGGTGGCGCTCATCGATGGCGTCACCGGATCGGGCAAGACCGAGGTCTATTTCGAAGCGGTGGCGGAAGCGCTCCGCCGCGGTCGTCAGGCCCTGATCCTTCTGCCCGAGATCGCCCTCACCGGCGACTTCCTCGACCGCTTCGCCCGCCGCTTCGGCGCCCGGCCGGCGGAATGGCATTCGGAGCTGCCGCAGCGCGGGCGCGAACGCGTCTGGCGGGGCGTCGCGGACGGCACCGTCCGGGCGGTCGTCGGCGCCCGCTCCGCGCTCTTCCTGCCCTTTCGGGAGCTCGGGCTCGTCATCGTCGACGAAGAGCACGACGCAGCCTACAAGCAGGACGAGGGCGTGACCTATCATGCCCGTGACATGGCCGTGGTGCGCGGCAATCTCGGCGCCTTCCCGGTCGTCCTCGCCTCGGCGACGCCTTCGATCGAGAGCCGCGTCAACGCCGACCAGGGCCGCTATCGCCGCCTGCATCTGCCGGCGCGCTTCCGCGCCGCGAAGCTGCCCGAGATCCGTGCCATCGACCTTCGGACCGACCCGCCCGAGCGCGGCCGCTTCCTGTCGCCGGTGCTCGTCAAGGCGATGGAGGAGACGCTCGCCGCCGGTTCGCAGTCGCTGCTCTTCCTCAACCGCCGCGGCTATGCGCCCTTGACGCTCTGTCGAACCTGCGGCCACCGCTTCCAGTGCCCCAACTGCTCGAGCTGGCTGGTCGAGCATCGCTTCCGCGGCCAGCTCGTCTGCCACCATTGCGGACATTCCGAGCCTCGGCCGAGCCACTGCCCGATCTGCGCCAGCGAGGACAGCCTCGTCGCCTGCGGCCCCGGCGTGGAGCGGATCGCCGAGGAGGTCGCGGCCCGCTTCCCGGACGCGCGGGCCATCGTGCTCTCAAGCGACATGCAGGGCGGCGTGCAGCAGATGCGCGCCGAGCTCGAGGCGATCCGGTCTGGAGCGGTCGATATCGTCATCGGAACGCAGCTCGTCGCCAAGGGCCACAATTTCCCCGGCCTCGCGCTGGTCGGCGTGGTCGACGCCGATCTCGGCCTCGCGCAGGGCGATCCGCGCGCGGCCGAGCGCACCTTCCAGCTGCTGGCGCAGGTGACGGGGCGCGCCGGCCGCGCCGGCGGCGACAGCCGCGCCTTCCTGCAGACCTATGCGCCGGATCATCCGGTGATCGCCGCCATCGCGTCGGGCGATTCCGAGGCCTTCTACCAGCGCGAGATCGAGGCGCGTCGCGTCTCCGGCCTGCCGCCCTTCGGCCGTCTCGCCGGCCTCATCGTCTCGGCCGCAGACCGGGCGAGCGCGATGTCCCATGCCCAGGCGCTGCGCCGCATGGCGCCGCCCGAGGATGTCGCGATGGTGCTCGGGCCCTCGGAAGCGCCGCTCGCCGTGCTGCGCGGCCGCCACCGCTTCCGCCTGCTCGTCCGGGCGCCGCGCGGCTTCGACCTGCAAGGTTTCATCGCCGGCTGGCTGGCCGCGTCGCCGCCGCCGCGCGGCAGCGTCAAGGTGCAGATCGACATCGATCCGCTCAGCTTCCTCTAGCCTCCGGCGCCGAGTCGCCTTGCGAAGTGGAGCCGGGCGGGTTAGCCCATCTGCGGACCGTGCGGCATCCGCCGGCACGGCCCGCCGCACGAGCAGGAATGAGCATGGCCACGAAGAAAGTCATTTACGATACGGATCCCGGCGTCGACGATGCCATGGCGCTTCTCTTCCTGCTCGCGGCCCCCGATGTCGAACTCGTCGGCGTCACGACGGTGCTCGGCAATCACCGCATCGACGTGACGACCCGCAACGCGCTGTTCCTGAGGGATACCTTCGGCTTCGAGGCGCCGGTGGCGCGCGGCGCCGGCCGGCCGCTCGTGCTCGAGGAAAAGGACCCGCCGGTCTGGGTGCATGGCGAGAACGGCCTCGGCGACATCCTGCTGCCGGAGACGATCCGCTCCGAAGAGCATCCCCTGCCCGCGCACCGCTTCATCATCGAGACGGTGCGCAAGCATCCGCACGAGATCTCGATCGTCGCGGTCGGCCGCATGACCAATCTCGCGCTGGCGCTGCGCGAGGACCCGGAGATCGCCTCGCTGGTCAAGGAAATCGTCATCATGGGTGGCGCCTTCGGCTATCGCGGCCATTCGGGCAATGTGACGCCCGTGGCCGAGGCCAACATCATCGGCGACCCGCATGCCGCCGACGAGATGTTCGCGGCCTCCTGGCCGATCGTGGTCGTCGGCCTCGACGTCACCCAGGAAGCGATCATGAGCACGCCCTATCTGGAGGCGCTGCGCGATCGTGGCGGCCATATGGGCCGCTTCATCTGGGACGTGTCGCGCTACTACGAGCGCTTCTACCGCTCCTCGACCAAGTTCGACGGCATTCCGGTGCACGATTCCTCGGCGGTCGCCTATCTGCTCGACCCGACGCTGTTCACCACCCGCGGCGGCCCGATCCGCGTCGTCACCGAGGGTATCGCCATCGGCCAGACGATCCAGGCGCCCAACACCCGGCGCTTCCCGCCGAACAATGCCTGGGAAGGGCGGCCGGATCACAAGATCTGCATCGACGGCGACGCCGACCGCTTCCTCGAGCTTTATTTCGACACCATCGTCGCCGCCGCGGCGGGCGCCTGAGGAGACGTGCCGATGGCCGAGAGCGACGAGCGGCTGCTGCTGGTCACGTCCATCCCGCCCCGCTTCGGCGGCGAGGACGAACGGCGCCAGCTTTCGCGCGCCGGCCTCACCATCGCCGATGCGGTCGCCTCATTCGAGGCGGCCGGCTTCCGCGTCGTTTCCGTGAACCGCGAGGGCGAGAAGGCGGGGATCCATGGCTATCCGACGGTCGAGATCGTCGAGGTGCCGCCGGGCGGGCTGTTCCCCAACAAATACGGGCCGAGCTTCGGCCAGATTCTCGCGACCTTCGGCGACGGCCCCGGAGCCGTCGTCAATGCCGACATCTACATGGTGAAGAGCGATGTCGCGCGGGTGCTGCGCGAGCGGCCGGGTACGGTGCTCATTGCCCGCCGGCTGGACGTGGCGACGCAGGCGAAGGGCGTGGTCGGCACCTATAACCGCGGCATCGACGGCATCTTCTTCTCGGGCGGGGCGCTGGCCGAGCTCGCCGCCGATCCCGATCTCGGCGCCTTCCAGATGGGCGCCCCCTATTGGGACATCCTGCTGCCCACCGCCGCCTCGCTGCATCACCCGGTCGCCTTCGTGCCGGCGCCGTTCCTCCTGCACGAGATCCATCCGGCGCGCTGGAACTCCGCCGACTACAAGATGCTGCGCGAGCGGGCGGTGAAGGTCATCGTCGCGCATGCGCGCCGCTACAAGGATATCCGCCCGCAGGCCGCCGCCTTCCTGGCGGGGCTCGAGGGCTTTCTTGGCGGCCCGTTCGAGCCGCTGACCGAGAAGAAGATCAAGGACAGCGCGGTCTACATGAATCTCTGGCTCTCGAAGATCGAGCAGAGCCCGACCCGGATCGTCGCCGTCGACTACAACGACCCGACGATCAACCGCTTCATTTCGCAGCTCTTCGGCCACACCGCCGAGGCGCTGTCGATCGCCAACTGGCTGGATGCGCGCGAGGACGACGGCAAGGAATCGCTCCTCGCCAAGGTCCACCGCTTCGTGAAGCTGATCCTCAGGACCCGCCGCGCTCAGAAGAAGGTGGCGCGGGTCAAGAAGCTGTTTCCGAACTGACACGCGCCGGCGGACGTCCGCCGAGACGCGTCGTGGCCTCGGCGCCGGCCTTCACGCCTTCGGCGAGGCAGTGCTCCAGCCCGCCGCCACCGAGCCGGGCCGCGAGGAAGCCGGCGAGGAACGCATCGCCGGCGCCCGTGGTGTCGATGACCTCGACCGCGGGCGGAACGGCCTTCAGGAGAAGCTCCGAGGTTGCGACCTCCGCGCCGAGCGGGCCGCGCTTGACGGCCACCGTCTGGTAACGCTCGGTGAGGAAACGGGCCTGCTCGCGCGGCTCGGTGGAGCCGGACAGGAAGGCCGCCTCGTCGGCGTTCGGAAACAGGATCGAGGCATCGCGCGTCCAGCCGAGGAAATTGTCGCGGCCCACCTCCTCGAGGAAGCCGACCGAGGACGGATCGACCGTCACCGCGATGCCGCGCGCCCGAGCCACCGCCATCAGCGACATCACCGCCGCGCGCGGGCCGGGCGCGACGAGCGCGTAGCCGGAGACATGCAGGAGATCGAGCCCGGCGAGCAGGGAAACGGGCAGGTCGTCGTTGGAAAGCGAGTCGTTCGCGCCGCGATCGGTCAGGAACGAGCGCTCGCCGCCGTCCGAGATGATCGCGACCAGCATGCCGGTCTCGCGTTCCGCGTCGATGCCGAGGCGCGGCGTGACGCCGGCGGCGGCGAGCGCCCGCGCCTGCTCCGCGGCGTCGCGGCGGCCGACCTTGCCGGCGAGCGCGACGGGCACGCCGCGATGGGCGAGCCAGGCCGCCTGGTTGCAGGCCGAGCCGCCGGGCAGGACACCGATCTTCGCCCGCCGGTCGGAGCCGGGAATGATCGGTCCTTCCGGGCGGACCAGGATATCGGTCATCACGTCGCCGACGACGAGAACGCGCGGCGGCGGCAGCAGGGGCAGGGCATCTGTCTTGGAAGAGGTCATCGGGCCGCCGAATCGTGAAGGGGTCTTGCTTCCGCCCTTCTATAATGCGAATCGCGGCCGACACATGGGCCGTCATGCCCGCCCCGCGACAGTGCCGGCGCCATGGCCGCCATACTGCCGAGCCTTGAGGATCCGCGATGACTGCCGAGAACCCGCTTCTCACCGCCTGGACGACGCCCTTCGGCATGCCGCCCTTCGCTGCGATCAGGCCCGAGCATTATCGCCCGGCCTTCGAGACGGCGATCGCGGAGCACCAGCGCGAGATCGCGGCGATCGCCGACAACCCGGAGCCGCCGACCTTCGCCAACACGATCGAGGCGATGGAGCGCGCCGGGCGCCTGCTCGACCGGGTTGCCTCCGTCTTCTTCAACCTGACGGGCGCTCACACCAGCGATGATCTCGAGGCGATCGAGCTCGAGGTGGCGCCGCTGCTCTCGCGGCATCGCAGCGCCATCTATCTCAACGAGAAGCTGTTCCTACGCATCGACGCCATCGTCGAGGCCGCGCCGAAGGACCTCGACGCCGAGCAGGCGCGGGTCCTCGAGCGCTACCATACCGGCTTCCGCCGCTCGGGCGCCGGACTTCCGGCCGAGGTGAAGAAGCGGCTCGCCGCCATCTCGGAGCGTCTCGCGACGCTCGGCACCAATTTCGGACAGAACGTGCTCGCCGATGAGAAGGGCTGGTCGCTGGTGCTCGAAGGCGAGGACGACCTCGCCGGCCTGCCCGATTTCCTCGTCGCCTCGGCGGCGCAGGCGGCGCGCGACCGCGGGCTTGCCGAGGGCAAGCATGTCATTACGCTGTCGCGCTCCTCGATCGAGCCATTCCTCCAGTTTTCGGCCCGCCGCGACCTGCGGGAGAAGGCCTTCCTTGCCTGGACCGCCCGCGGCGAGGCCGGCAAGACCGACAATCGCGGCATCATCGCCGAGACGATCGCGCTGCGCAGCGAGCAGGCGACGCTGCTCGGTTATGAGAGCTTCGCTCATTTCCGGCTCGACGATTCCATGGCGAAGACGCCGGAAGCGGCGATGGGCCTCCTCACCTCGGTCTGGGAACCGGCCCGCAGCCGCGCCATCGAGGAGCGCGACGCGCTCCAGGCGCTGGTGCGCGAGGAGGGCGGCAATTTCGAGCTCGCCGCCTGGGACTGGCGCTATTATTCCGAGCGCCGCCGCAAGGCCGAGTTCGATCTCGACGAGGCGCTGCTGAAGCCCTACCTGCAACTGGACAAGGTGATCGAGGCTGCCTTCGACACCGCCTCCCGCCTGTTCGGCCTGCGCTTCACGGAACGCACCGACATTCCCGCCTATCATCCCGACGTGCGCGTGTTCGAAGTCACCGACGAGAGCGGCGCCCCGGTCGGTCTCTTCCTCGGTGACTATTTCGCCCGTTCCTCGAAGCGCAGCGGCGCCTGGATGAGCGATTATCGCGGCCAGGAGAAGCTGGTCGCCGATATCCGGCCGATCATCGTCAATGTCATGAATTTCGCGAAGGGCGCCGACGGCGCGCCCACCCTGCTCTCCTATGACGACGCCAGGACGCTGTTCCACGAGTTCGGCCATGGGCTGCACGGCCTGCTCTCCGACGTCACCTATCCCTCGATCGCCGGCACCAATGTCGCGCGCGACTTCGTCGAGTTCCCGTCCCAGCTCTACGAGCACTGGTTCGAACGTCCCGAGATCCTCTCGCGCTTCGCGGTGCATTACCGCACGGGAGAGCCGATGCCGGATGCGCTGATCGGCCGTCTCAAGGCGAGCCGCAGCTTCAACCAGGGCTTCGCCACGGTGGAATACGTCGCCTCGGCGCTGGTGGACATGAAGCTCCACCTGCTGAAGGAGGCGAAGAGCCTCGACGCGACGGCCTTCGAGAAGGCCGTGCTCGACGAGATCGGCATGCCTCAGGCCATGGTGATGCGCCACCGCACGCCCCACTTCCAGCACGTCTTCGCGGGCGACGGCTATTCCTCGGCCTATTACAGCTATCTCTGGTCCGAGACGCTCGACGCCGACGGGTTTCGCGCCTTCGAGGAAGCAGGCGACATCTTCGCGCCCGAGCCGGCGCGCAAGCTCAAGGACTTCGTCTATGCCGCCGGCAACCGCCGCACGCCGGACGAGGCCTATCGCGCCTTCCGCGGCCGCGACCCCGACCCCTCGGCGCTTCTGGAGAAGCGCGGCCTCATGGACACCGCCGTCTGAGCGGTTCCGTCAAATTCTGGAGACATGACATGACCACCGACAAGCCCGCCGTCACCAAGGCCGATCTCTCGGCGATGGAACTCAAGATGCTCGCCCGCGTCTCGCGCCCTGGTCCCTATGTCGGCCTCGACGGCAAGGCTGTCCAGCGTCTCATCGAGCTCGGCCTCGTCCGCGGCCGCGTCAACACCTACGCGCTGACGGAGGAGGGTTTTGCGGTCCTGAAGGAATAGCGCGAAGGAAGGGGCCGGTCCGGCCCCTTTCCAGCCGTCTTCAGACGTCCAGGTTCACCACGTTCAGCGCGTTGTCCTGGATGAAGTCGCGGCGGGGCTCGACCTCGTCGCCCATCAGCTTGGCGAAGATGTCGTCCGCGGCGTCCGCTTCCTTGATGCGGACCTGCAGCAGCGAACGGACGTTCGGGTCGAGCGTCGTTTCCCAGAGCTGCGAGGCGTTCATCTCGCCGAGGCCCTTGTAGCGCTGCAGCTGGATGCCCTTGCGACCGGCCGCGAAGACGGCCTCGAGCAGCGAGCGCGGCCCGAAGATCGGCGTCTCCTGATCCTTCCGCCGGAACACGGACGGCGTGTCGAAGACCTCGCGCAGCTTCGCCGAAATGGAATCGAGCTTGCGGGCGTCGGCGGAATCGATCAGCGCCGCATCGATCATCGCCGCCTCGCGCACGCCGCGCACCTCGCGCTCGAAGAGATAGCCACCGTCGCGCCCGAGCGTGCCGGTCCAGCCGCGCTCGATCTCGTCCGAGATGGCGTCGAGCCGCTCTGCGACCGTCTTCACGGCCGCCAGCGCGCGCTCCGGATCGTTCATCACCGCGCCGTTGAGCGCGCCGGCAATGGCGGCCTGCTCCACGAGACGGCGGTCATAGCGCGTGTGCATGCCGTCGATCAGATGCTTCACATTGCGCGCGTCGTTCACCACCGCCGCCAGATCCGCGCCGGCGCGCACCTCGCCGCCCCGAAGCTCGAGCCGCGCCTCGTCGACGCCCTGCTCGATCAGGTAGTCCTCAAGCGCGCGCTCGTTCTTGAGATACTGCTCGGAGCGCCCCTTGGTCACCTTGTAGAGCGGCGGCTGGGCGATGAAGACGTGGCCGCGCTCGATCAGCTCCGGCATCTGGCGGAAGAAGAAGGTCAGAAGCAGCGTGCGGATATGGGCGCCGTCGACGTCGGCGTCCGTCATGATGATGATCTTGTGATAGCGCAGCTTCTCGGGCGCGAACTCGTCCTTCCCGATCGAGGTGCCGAGCGCGATGATCAGCATGCCGATCTGCTCGGACGAGAGCATCTTGTCGAAGCGCGCGCGCTCGACATTGAGAATCTTGCCGCGGAGCGGCAGCACGGCCTGATTCTCGCGGTTGCGACCCTGCTTGGCGGAACCACCTGCGGAATCGCCCTCGACGATGAAGAGCTCCGACTTGGCCGGGTCGCGCTCCTGGCAGTCCGCGAGCTTGCCCGGCAGCGAGGCGATATCGAGCGCACCCTTGCGGCGGGTCAGCTCGCGCGCCTTGCGCGCCGCCTCTCGGGCCGTCGCCGCCTCGACCACCTTCGAGACGATCTGCTTCGATTCGCCCGGATGCTCCTCGAACCACTGGCCGAGCAGGTCGTTGACGAGGCTCTCCACCACGGGGCGGACCTCGGAGGAGACCAGCTTGTCCTTGGTCTGGGAGGAGAACTTCGGATCCGGCACCTTCACCGAAAGGACGGCGGTCAGGCCTTCGCGGCAGTCGTCGCCCGACAGGGCGACCTTCTCGCGCTTCGAAATGCCCTCGCGGTCGGCATAGCCCGTGACCTGCCGCGTCAGCGCGGCGCGGAAGCCAGCGAGATGCGTGCCGCCATCGCGCTGCGGGATGTTGTTGGTGAAGCAGAGGACATTCTCGTGGTAGCTGTCGTTCCACCACATCGCGACCTCGACCGAGATGCCGTCGCGCTCCGCCTTGATGGCGATCGGCGCACCGAGCAGCGGATGCTTGGCGCGGTCGAGATAACGGACAAAGGCCTCGAGACCGCCGTCATAGATCAGTTCCTCGCGGCGCGGCTCGACGCCCCGCCGGTCGGTCAGCACGATGCGGACGCCGGAATTCAGGAAGGCGAGCTCGCGCAGCCTGTGCTCCAGCGTATCGAAATCGAACTCGGTGCGGCTGAAGGTTTCGGACGAGGGCAGGAAGGTGATCTCGCTGCCCGAGCGCCCCTCGTAGACGCCGCTGACGGACTGCGACTCGTAGCTGCCGGTCACGATGAGCGGCGCGTCCGCGACGCCATGGGTGAAGCTCATCTCGTGGATCTTGCCGCCACGGCGGATCTTGAGCTTCAGCCAGGTCGACAGCGCGTTCACCACCGAGACGCCGACGCCGTGCAGGCCGCCGGAGACCTTGTAGGAATTCTGGTCGAACTTACCGCCGGCATGGAGCTGGGTCATGATGACCTCAGCCGCCGAAATGCCCTCGCCGCTGTGGATGTCAGTCGGAATGCCGCGGCCATTGTCGATGACCGTGCACGAACCATCGGGATTGAGCGTGACGGAAACGAGATCGGCATGGCCGGCCAGCGCCTCGTCGATGGCGTTGTCGACCACCTCATAGACCATGTGGTGCAGACCCGAACCGTCGTCGGTGTCGCCGATATACATGCCCGGCCGCTTGCGAACGGCATCCAAACCCTTGAGCACCTTGATGGAATCGGCGCCGTAGGCTTCCGAGGCATTGTCGCGGGCGATATCGGTCATCAAGTCTTTCCCGTTGGACCCGACCCGGAGCGCGAGCGCCGCGGGGCAGGCTACGATTCGTTTGGCTAATCTATTGCTTCTGCGATGGATTTGCACCTTTGGCCCTAGCGCCCAAAGACGGCGCCAAGGTGGCGGTGCAGGCTTTCGGCGAAGCGGCTTGCGCGAGCCCCGCCAAAGCGGCGATCCTCGCACCGGCTGCCCTCCCCCGCCGCCAAAACCGGAGCCGCCGCCGATGATGCACTGGATCGATCAGTTCCTCGCCACCTACGGCCTGATCGTCGTCTATCTCGGGGTCATCATCGAGGGAGACAGCGTCCTGCTGGCAGCCGGCTTCCTGGCCCATCAGGGCGTCCTGCACCCGACCGGGGTCTTCCTCGCCGCCTTCGCCGGCTCGCTCACCGGCGATCAGGTCCTCTACTATATAGGCCGATATGCGCGCGATTCGAGGCTGGTGAAGCGTCAGTCGGCACGACCGGCCTTCGCCCGGGTGCTCGACCTCATCCACCGCCATCGCGTGCCGTTCATCCTGTCGTTCCGCTTCATCTATGGCGTGCGCACGATCAGCCCGATCGCGATCGGCATCGCCGGCGTTCCGCCGCTGCTCTACACGGTGCTCAACGTCGTGGCCGCCGCCGCATGGGCGGCCTTGATCACGGCGATCGGTTATCTGTTCGGGCAGCTCATCGAACAGTATTCCGGACGCCTGCACGGGCTGGAGCACAAGCTGCTCATCGCCCTCGCCATCGGCGCGGTGTCGCTCGTGGTGCTGCATCTCGCGCGTGGCGCGCTCATGCGGCGGCAGGGCCGTCAGGCGCTGACGAAGACGAAGCCGGACTAGGCTCTGTTGACAGAGTTTTGTCACGTCTCCCTGCGGACGCTTTGCCGAAACTCCTGCCGCTGGCCTTTGACCGCTCGTGGAGTGTCAAGATTGCCCGAAATCCTGCCGCTCCGCGTTGTGTTGATATCTCCGCTAATCCTAGACAAGCCGACCTTCATTTTGCGGTGAAACGTCGGTTGAGCCCTCGTAGCTAGGGGTGTCGTTTTCGATCACCAATCGTCCCCGGAGTTGGTCGATAGCCCGTTGGAAAACCGCTGGATCGTCCAGTGCCCGAGAAAGAATTATTGCTCCTTGGATAGCGAGAACTGCCTCTTCCGCGAGGAGGCGCGATTGATCGGCTTCACGGCCCTGCCGAATAAGCGCTGACTGCAATGCGTCCACCCAAGCTACGAAATAACCTCGGATGGCTTGCGCGAAGAGGTCACGCGTATTGGCCACTGCCAGGGCACCGACGAGGCACACGCGCCTGCCGGACCGAAAATACTGGTCCGTCGAAGCGAGCATTGCACGGATGGCACCGTTGACATCGCTCTCGTTGCGCAACGGGGAATAGACGGCATCCTCGAACCATTGGCCGATTTCGTCGAGGACAGCCCGCACCATCTCTTCCTTTCCGTTCGGGAAGAAGTGGTAGAGGCTGCCCTTGCCGAGACCGGTAGCCTTGCCGATCAAGGCAAGGCTTGCGCCTTCGTAGCCATGTTCGCGGAAAACTTCGGCCAACGGGGCTATGGCGTCGGCCCTTTCAGCGACCATGCGGGCCATGACTAGAGGCCCAGATCGCTGAGGCTGGCGTGATCATCCGGCCGACGGCCAAGCGGCCAGTGGAACAGACGATCGCTTTCAGCAATCGGCATTTCATTGATGCTCGCGTGTCTGTGCGCCATCAGACCGTCCTCTGCGAATTCCCAGTTCTCGTTACCATATGCGCGGTACCAGCGGCCGCCATCGTCGCGATATTCATACGCGTAGCGTACCGCGATGCGGTTACCGGTGAACGCCCATAGCTCCTTTATGAGGCGGTATTCGTGCTCCTTGTTCCACTTACGTGTCAGAAATGCCTGAGCTTCTTCGCGATTGCTCGCGAACTCGACGCGGTTCCGCCAGCGGGTGTCGAGCGTATAGGCCAGAGCAACTTTCGCCGCGTCTCTGGTGTTCCAGCCGTCCTCCGCCAACCGAACCTTTTCGATGGCGCTCTCGCGGGTGAAGGGGGGAGTGGGGGACGTGACATCTCTAGTTCCCAGTTGAATTGATGAAAGTGTACCGATCGGTAATTTGTTTACCGATCGGTACAGTTACCCAGGAGCCTGTGGTTGTCAATCGGCATTTCCGTCTGGCTGCTCGAGATCGATTGGGAGCGGCGCGTTGTAGACTCGTTGGCGCCGCTACCGATCAGATCGGAGCGTGCTCACTCTGGTGCGATCGCGAGGGAGGCCGTACGCAACAGGGTATTTTCTAGAAGACGGATTAAATCCGGCCCAAGTCCTGCTACCCAAGCTGCTTCCCAAATCAGCGGAAGCGTGATTCAAAACTACCTCTTGGGAAGCGGTTTTTGGCTCGCGGCGAGCCAACGGTCAGGGACGCCCTCTTGGCTTCGTCCTGGCAGGCGGGGAGGATTCGGACCACAACGCCGTTCCCGACCGGCTGGCGATACCAGTCGGCAAGCCGAGACTGTTCCTTGCCGACAAGGGCTACGATGGTGATTTCCTGCGCGAGGAACTCCTGACCCATGGAATCAGCCCAGTCATTCCGCCGAAGGCCAACCGGAAGAAGCCGCCTGTCTGCGACATCCGGGTTTACACGGACAGAAACCGCATCGAGCGGTTGTTCAATCGCCTCAAGCAATTCAGTCGCGTTGCGACCCGATACGACAAGACACGAACATCCTTCTCAGCATTCCTTGCCCTGGCCGCCGCAAAGATATGGCTGCCATACTTTGTCAACAGTGCCTAGTTCGGCTCGGGCGGTTGGTGGCGCTGCTTGGGGGTCTTGAGGCCGGACCAGCTGGCGTTGATCTCGGCGCCGACCAGAACGACCAGCGCCGTGAACCACAACCAGAGCAGAAGGATCACCGGTCCGCCGAGCGAGCCATAGGTCGCGTCATAGACGGCGATGCGCGTAACGTAGAACGAGAACAGCGAGCAGCCCGGCAACCAGATCAGCGTCGCGGCGATGGCGCCCGGCATCATACGGCGCGCCCGTCGCCACGGCCCGCCCGGCTTCCTGTGCGGCACGACGAAATAGACCGCGGAGATCGACAGGAAGGCGATCAGCGCCAGGATCGGCCAGCGGATGAGCAGCAGCGTCGCGGTGTTGGCGTTCGGGGCGTGGAGCAGCGACAACGCGACCGGAACGGCCGCGATCACCGAAAGCGTCAGCACGGCGAATATGACGGCGCCAATCGTCAGGACGAGCGAGATGCCGACCGATACGAAGATGTTTCGGTCGTCGCGCACCTCATAGGCGAAATTGACGCCACTCATGAGGGCGGCGACACCGGCGCGCGCCGACCAGAGCGCGATCGCGGTCGCGACGACGAGGCCGGTATTCAGCTGCGCCGGCCCCTTCTTCGCAAGGCCCGTGAGGAAATCGAGCACGATCGGCCGTGCCTCGTCGGGCAGAATCGACGCGATCTGCGCCGCGTGCCTGGTCACGTTGGAGAGGTCGAACAGCAGGCCGTAGAGCGAAATGAAGATCGCGAGCGCGGGAAAAACGGCAAGGAAGCTGTAGAACGCGACACCGGCCGCAATGAGCGCATCGTCATGGGCGACGAAACGGACGAAGACGTTGGAGAGAAGCTTCCAGCCCGTGATGTGCCAGGGCCGCGGCGAATTCGTCGCCGCGGTCTCGCTGCGCGACGTCCGCGCCTCTGCCACATCAGCCCGCATCGCCATTCAGTCAGTTCCTCGTGCCGAGCCGCACCATGCTAGCAGAAACCCGGCATGGCTTGGCAAACCGGCGCGCGGCTCATCGCCGCGTGAACGCCGCTGCGGCGAGGGCGGACGCGAGCGCCGCGGTCGCGGCGATCAGCGCCACGGCCACGATTGGCCGCTCCATGCCGCGCTCGACGAGGGCGCCGGCGATCGCCGAGCCCTTGCGCTCGGCCTTGCGGGCACGCGCCTCGGCCTCGTCAGCCAGGTCGTGGAAGACATTCCGGACGGTCTCGCGCTGGTCGCGCACCGCGCGGGCCGCTTCCGAGGTCGCGGCGCGGGCCGCGCGCCGGGCCTGCGAGCTCATGGCGCTTGCCGTGGCGGAGATCCGGGCCGCCGCCTGTTCGATATCGTCCTGCCGGGACATGACGCACCCCTTCCTGCATGGTGAAGACCGCCGTCAACGCATGGGCGCCGCGAAGGTTCATCGACGGGCCAGGCTTCATCGGGGCGGCGGATCACTCTCTCCGGGCACGAGTTCGATCGGCCAGACCTCCTGCACGAGCCCAACCGGATGGCTGTCGCGATAGGCGGGCATCGTCGCGAGCAGGCCCTCCGCGAGACGCCGGCCCAGGTCGAAAAGCGAAATCCGAAAACACGTGAGAGTTGGCGAGAGAAACCCGGTCAGCTGCGACTGGCGGAGCCCGATCACCGCCATGTCGCGACCGGGCATCAGACCGGCCTCGTGCAGGCGCCGATAGACGCCAATGGCCATGTTCTCGTTGACGAGCACCACGGCGGTCGGCCGCGGCTCGAGGGCGAGCAACGCATCGGCGCTGCGATAACCGCCTTCCTCGTCGGTCTGCTCGGCGCGCACGAGCAGCTGCGGATCGTAGGCGATGCCGTTCGCCGCGAGGGCCGCGCGATAGGCGTCGGCAAAGATGTAGCCGAGATTGATTTCGGAACCGGGATTGACCAGCCCGATGCGCCGATGTCCCCGCGCGACGAGCCGGTTCACGGCCTGCGTCGCGACGCCCTCGAAATCGAGATCGATCCAGGGATGGCTGCCTCCCGAGAGGCTGCGCCCGAGCGCGATGAACGGAATCTCGCGCTCGATCAGGAAATCGATGCGAGGATCGTGCCGCTGGATGGCCGAGATGAACAGCGCATCGACGAAGCGGCGGGCGACGACACGGCGAACATGGTCATAGGGATCGTCGCCCGACGGACAGAGCAGCACCACGAGATCGAGATGATGCGGGGCGAAGACTTTCTGCACCCCGTCATAGACGCTCGTGAAGAAGGTGTCGCCGTGATTGCTCATCTCGCTGTTGGTCTCGACCATGAAGCCGATGGCGTTGGTCGTGCCCTGGCGAAGGCTGCGGCCCGACTGGTTCGGCACATAGCCGAGTTCAGCCGCTGCCTCGAGCACGCGCTTCCGCGTCTCGGCATTGACGTCCGAACGGCCGTTCAGCGCCCGCGAGACCGTGCCGATGGAGATGTTCAGATGGCTGGCAAGTTCGCGAATGCTCACGCGGCTCCGACTCCTTCCTCGATCCTGCCGCGTTTGGCGGCCGTCTGCCGCCCTCCTCCCGAGGTAGCGGCAAAGGCTTCGCCATTGGTCCGCCACATCGGCTCTCTTGACAAGAGGTGAGTGCTGAGGTGTGATCGTAAACGTTTACGACATCGATGCAGCGCACCGAAAACGTTTGCGGTGCAGCAATTAATGTCGAGGGGAGGAGAATCTGGAATGCAGCGTGCCGCACTGATCGGTTGCGGAGCCATGAGTCGTGCATGGTTCGAGGCCGCGAAGACGATCGATGGTCTGGAGATCGTCGGCGTCGCGGATATCGACCATGATCGTGCCGCTGCCCGCGCCGCGGAGTTCGGCCTCGAGCAGGCCGTGATCGCGACCAGCATCGAGGATCTCCTCGCCCGGGCCGAACCGGACATGCTGTTCGACGTCGTCGTGCCGGGCGCCCGCCATCACGTCGTCTCCTCGGCGCTTGCCGCCGGCTGCCACGTCCTTTCCGAAAAGCCGATGGCGGACTCGCTGGACCAGGCGCGCGACCTCGTCGCCCGCGCCCGCGCCGCGGACCGGCTGCATGTAGTGATCCAGAACCGCCGCTACCTCGCCGCGCCCCGCCGCATCCGCCGGCTCATTGCCAGCGGCGCCATCGGCGACGTGACCTCGATCCACTGCGACTTCTTCCTCGGCCCGCATTTCGGCGGCTTCCGGGAGGAGATGGACCATGTGCTGCTGCTCGACATGGCGATCCATACCTTCGATGCGGCCCGCTTCCTCGCCGGCGCCGAGCCGGAGGGCGTCTATTGCCGCGAGTGGGAGCCGAAGAACTCCTGGTACAAGCAGGGTTCCTCGGCCGCGGCCATTTTCGAGTTCGGCGAGGGCGTGATCTTCAACTATCGCGGTTCCTGGTGCGCGAACGGGCTCGGCACGAGCTGGGAGAGCGCCTGGCGCATCACCGGAACCAAGGGGTCGCTCGTCTGGGACGGGCATGACGACATACGGGCCGAGATCGCCACCGGCGATATCAAGGGCCTGTTCTCCGAGGTGGCCGCCGTCGAGATTCCTCCACTCGACCCGTCCGACAGGACAGGCGGCCACCTCGGCCTCGTTCAGGATTTCGTCGCCGCGACTCGCGGCGGCCCCGTGCCGGAGACGGTGGGCTCCCAGAACATCAGGAGCCTCGCCATGGTTTTCGGCGCCATCGAGAGCGCCACCACCGGCCGCCGCGTCGAGATCAGCATCTGAGGCGTTCCGCCTCTCGCGTCACATGTCCAAGGAGAAAATGGTGAGCAACCCCGCGCTCGACATCCGCATCGGCACCATGGTGAAGGGCAATGCCGCCGATCCGGCCGCCTATGTCCGCCAGATCCTGCCGCTCGGCTTCGAGTCGATCGAGCCCTTCTTCTGGCAGACGATCGGCGACAAGGACATTCCGCGGCTCGCCGGCGAGCTCAAGGAAGCGATCGGCGACCAGGACGTCGTGATCGATACGCTCGGCATGTTCGGCAATCCGCTCGAGGATACGGATCTCGACCGGCAGACGCTCGAGGGCTGGAAGACGCTGATCGACAACGCCCATCTCTTCGGCGCCAAGACGATCGCGGGCTTCACCGGCCGCGTGCGCGGCCGTCCGATCGAGGAAAGCCTGCCGCGCTACAAGCAGGTCTTCGGCGAGCTCGCCAAGCGCGCCGCCGACAAGGGCGTGCGCATCGCTTTCGAGAACTGCGCCATGGACGGCAACTGGGCGACCGGCGACTGGAACATCGCCCACAATCCCGACGCCTGGGAACTGATGTTCAACGAGACGCCGGACGACAATATCGGCCTCGAATGGGAGCCGTGCCATCAGATGGTCTATCTGATCGACCCGATCCCGCAGATCCGCAAATGGGCGCCGAAGTTCTTCCACATTCACGGCAAGGACGCGACGATCCGCTGGGACGTGATCCGCGAGAACGGCATCTTCGGCAAGTATCCCTTCGTGCAGATGCGCTCGCCCGGCTTCGGCGACAGCGACTGGACGCGCATCATCAGCGAGCTTCGCCTCGCCGGCTACAAGGGAACGATCGATATCGAGGGCTGGCACGATCCGGTCTATCGCGACGCGCTGGAGATGACCGGCCAAGTGCGCTCGCTCAACTTCCTGAAGGAAGCGCGGGGCGGCGCCGCCTTCGTTCCGAACCCGAGCTGACGATCTTCACGGGTCACGAGCCCGTGCCGCCTCGCCGCGCCATGCGGCGGGGCGACTGCCTGGAGGGGCGCCGATCCCGACCGGATCGAAAAGACTGAACGACTGAACCGTGGAGGAGAGCATGCGGAATATGAAATTGCTGCTGGCCGGCGCCCTGGCGCTCGCCGGTTCGACCGTCCTGGCCTCGGCCGAGGAAGTGACCCTCAATGTCTGGACGATCGACCGGGAGGAGGACCCCGGTTACATGTATGTGATGGCGAAGGAGTTCCAGAAGCTCCATCCCGAGGTGAAGTTCAACATCAAGCATGTCGAATTCGCCGACTGGGCGAACGACATCACGCGCGCCGTCGCGACCGGCACCGCGCCGGACGTCGCCTATGTCGACAACCCGAACACGCCGTTCCTGTCCTCGAAGGGCGCGCTGCTCGACATCTCGCCCTATATCAAGGACTCGAAGGTCGTCGATCCGTCGAAGATCTTCCCGGGCCCGCTCTCGACCGTCACCTGGGACGGCAAGATCTACGGTCTGCCGCGCGGCTCCAACACGATCGCGCTCTACTACAACAAGGACATGTTCAAGGCCGCCGGGCTCGACCCGGACAAGCCGCCGCAGACCTGGGACGAGCTGTACGAGACGGCCAAGAAGCTGACCGACCCGTCGAAGAACGTCTACGGCCTCGCCTTCTCGGCGAATGCGAACGAGGAAGGCACCTTCCAGTTCCTGCCCTGGATCCAGTCCTCGGGCGGCAATTTCGACAAGGTCAACGGCCCCGGCGCGGTCAAGGCGCTCGAGCTCTGGCAGAAGATCATCGACGAGAAGCTCGCCTCGCCGGACACGCTGATCCGCGGCCAGTATGACAGCTTCGCCACCTTCAATGCGCAGAACGCCGCCATGGCCATTTCCGGCCCGTGGGAGCTGCCGCGCATGTCGAAGGACGCCAAGTTCGATGTCGGCATCACGCTGCTGCCGATTCCGGAAGCCGGCGCAAAGCGCGCCTCGGCGCTCGGCGAAGGCAACAACGTGATCTTCGCCAAGACCAAGCATCCCAAGGAAGCCTACGCGTATCTCGAATACATGTATTCGCAGATGCCGCGCGTCTGGAACGAGTTCGGCTTCGTGCCGTCCTACCCGGTCGAGGTCAAGGATCCGAAGTGGCCGGCCGAATACGCGGTCTTCGTCGAGTCGATGAAGTACGCTGCGGCCCGCGGCCCCTCGCCGGATTGGGCGAAGATCTCGAAGGCGATCTCGACCGCCATCCAGCAGGCCCTGACGCACCAGACGGACGCCCAGACCGCGCTGAACACCGCGCAGACGACGATCGAGGGCATCGTCAACAAGTGAGTGAATGCGGGGCGGCGCGCCTTGCGCGCAGCCGCCCGTCCATCCGGCGCGCCGCGACCCCTTGCAGGAGCGCGGCGCTCCTCGATATTGCCCCACGCCTTTCTCGGAGACAGCGTCCATGTCGGCCCTCTTCCGCGGCCTGCGCGACGGCCATGGTTTCGATGCGCTGCTGGCATTGCTCGCGCTCGTCTATCTGCTGACCTTCTCGGCCTTCCCCCTCGTCTACAACATCGTGATGTCGTTCCAGGAAGTGGACATGTTCAGCATGGCTGATCTCGTCCGCCCCTTTGTCGGCCTCGCGAACTACAAGACGCTGTTCGCCTCCCCCGACTTCTGGCCGATCCTGCGCAACACGGCGCTGTTCGTGCTGCTGTCGATCGTGTTCCAGCTCGCGATCGGCTTCGGCCTGGCGCTCTTCATGCAGCAGGATTTCCCCGGCGCGACCTATCTGCGCGGCCTGTTCCTGGCGGCCTGGATCATGCCGGCGCTGGTCGTCGGCGCGGTGTGGAAGTGGATCTTCGCCGGCGACTTCGGCGTGCTGAACTATTTCCTGCAGCAGCTCGGCCTCGTCGGCAGCAAGGTGTTCTGGCTCTCCGATCCGGCGATCTCGCTCTATTCGGTGACCATCGCGAATATCTGGCTCGGCATTCCCTTCAACATGATCCTCCTGTCGGTCGGCCTCGCCGGCATCCCGAAGGACATGTACGAGGCCGCGGCGCTCGACGGGGCCAATGCGCTGCAGCGCTTCTGGCACATGACGCTGCCGATGATGCGCTCGACGCTCGGCGCGGTGATCTCGCTCGGCATCATCTTCACGCTCCAGCAGTTCGACCTCTTCGCCTCGCTGACGCAGGGCGGGCCCGCCAACGCCTCGAATGTCGCGCAATACTGGTCGTGGCAGCTCTCGTTCCAGACCTACGACATCGCGTCTGGCAGCGCCGTTTCCTGCCTGATGCTCGGCTTCGTCATCGTCGTCGCCGTCATCTATGTCCGCTCCACGCGGCACGAACACCGCGCGTGAGGGTCCCATCATGAAGCGCTACGCCCTGCTCGCCCTCGCCCTCGTCTTCCTGGCGATCTATCTGTTCCCGCTCTACTGGATGTATCTGACGGCTTTCAAGCCGTCGTCGGAGACGTTCACCTATCCGCCGAGCTTCTGGCCGCACGATCCGGAGTGGAATTTCGCCAAGGTCTTCGTCGACAAGAAGATGGCGACCTATCTCTCCAACTCGCTGCTGATCGCGGTCGGCACCACGGCGATCGTCGCGCTGTTCGGCACGGGGTGCGCCTATGCGCTCTCCCGCGTGCGCAGTGTCTGGATGGACGTCATCCTCTTCCTCATCCTGATGATGCAGGTGCTGCCGTCCTCGCTGATGGCGACGCCGATCTTCGTCATCTTCAACCAGATCGGCCTCATCGCGACGCCGCGCACCGCGGTCGTGCTCGTGCAGGCGGCCAAGGTGCTGCCGCTCTACATCGTTTTGACGCGCACGTCGTTCATGCAGATTCCGAAGGAGCTGGAAGAGGCCGCCCGCGTCGACGGCGCGACCCGCTTCGGCGCCTTCATGCGCATCGCCGTTCCGCTGGCGCGCAACGGCATCCTCGTGACGTCGGTTCTGATCTTCCTGCAATCGTTCGGCGAATATGTCTATTCGCGTTCCCTGATCTCGGAAGAGGCGCTGCAGACGGCGACCGTCGGCCTGATGAACTTCATGGGCCCGAACACCACCGACTGGAACGGCATCATGACCTATGCCGTGATCTATGTGACGCCGATCCTGTTCGTCTTCGTCCTCTTGCAGCGGAAGATCGTCAGCGGGCTGACCGCCGGGGCGCTGAAGTAGCGGCGCCGCCGGCCCTCGGGATGAGATGCGCCTCGACCGTGCCCACGGGCAGGCCGAGGCGATGGATGGTGCCGCGCGAGAGCAGCGCGCCACTGGCGAGACGCGTCACGCGATCCTCGCAATGGAGCCTGAGAGCGGCGAGACGGCCCGCAGGGCGCATCAAGATGTCGTAGGAGAGGCGCACGGCGCCGCCCTCCGTCCAGACCGTGGCGGGGCCCGCGAGGTCCTGCCGCTCGCCCAGCCAGCGGCCTTGCGCGACGCGATGGAACCGCCAGATGCGGCGGTCCGTCTTGCCGTCGTCGAAACGGAACAACTGGTCCAGTTCGAAATCGCGGCCCCGATGGCGGCCCGTCGTCCAGACGAGAAAGCCACGGTCGAGCCCGACGATGCCGCTCCTGATGCGGCCCCGTCCGATCGCAAGCCCCTCGAAGACCGTCTCGAAGAAATCCGGTTTCGCAGCCGGGACCGGCGCCGCGCCGGCTAAAGCCACCGGCGCGCTCGCTGCGATGCCGAGAAGAAATCCCCTGCGATCCATCAAGCCGGCGTCACCTCTGCGAGAACGCCGACAGCCGAGCGGTGTCGGCGTGCCGGAAAGGCTGGGTGTTACGCGGCGTTGGAGGCCGTCGCGTCGCCGGTCAGCACCGCATAGAGCGCGGTCTGGTCGGCGGAGGCACGGAGCTTGGCGGCGAGGCCCGGCTCGCGCAGCAGGCGCGCAATGCGCGCCAGCGCCTTCAGATGATCGGCGCCGGCGCTTTCCGGCGCCAGCAGCAGGAAGACGAGATCGACCGGCTGGTCGTCGAGCGACTCGAAGTCGATCGGCTTGGCAAGGCGCGCAAAGACGCCATGGATGCGCTTCAGCGAGCGGATCTTGCCATGCGGGATGGCGATGCCGTTGCCGACGCCGGTCGAGCCCAGGCGTTCGCGCTGCAGCAGCGTGTCGAAGATCTGGCGCTCGTCCAGTCCCGTCTGGCGCGCGGCACGCTCCGCAAGCTCCTGAAGAGCCTGCTTCTTGCCGTTCGCTTTCAGCGCCGGAATGATCGAGTCCGGGCTGATGAGATCGCTAAGGTCCATGGCTTGGTTCAAATTGCCTCGTTCGAGCCAGTCCGAAACCCGCCTTGCCGGCGCGCTGCCAGGAGCGCGCCGGGCAGTGGTTGGCAGTCTAGGCGGAATTACTGACGGACGGAATCCCCCTTGCCGGCCTGAGCCGGATCGATCCACCCGATATTGCCGTCGCGACGGCGATAGACGATGTTGACGCCGCCATGGCCGGCATGGCGGAAGACGACGACCGGCGCATCGGCGAGGTCCATCGCCATCACGGCGCCGGACACCGACATCGTGCGCAGCGCCTGCGTCTCCTCGGCGATGACCATCGGGCTGTAGTCGACCGCGAGTTCCTCCTCGGAATCCGGCGTCGCGGCGAGCACGACATAGTTCGCATCCGGTTCGGCGACGCGGCTCTCGTGGTGATGTTCCTTCAGCCGCCGCTTGTAGCGGCGGAGCTGTTTCTCCATGCGGTCGGCAGCCTGCTCGAAGGTCGGATAGACCTCGTGTCCCCGCCCCTCGGCCTTGAGGATGAGGCCGCTGTCGAGATGCAGCGAGCAATCGACGCGATATCCCGCGCCGTCGCGCTCAAGCACGACCCGGCCCGAATGCCCGCCGTCGAAATATTTGGCCACGACGGCGTTGACCCGGTCCTCGACATGCGAGCGATAGGAATCGCTGATCTCGATATGCTTGCCGGAAATGCGCAGAGACATGGAGAACGTACCCTTTCGACGACGTTGCGATCCGGGACCCGGTTCGCTGGTCGAGCCAAAGCCCCGTCGGGCACGTCGCCGGTCACGTATCCTGGGCCTTCCCTTCGGTCGCCGGAGTTCCGCTCCGGTCGCAAGGCCCAGGACGCCGTCTGGCGCCGCGCCCTTCTAGTGACGGCCGGTTCCGAAGTCAAGGAACGGCGGTCCCGGCCATCATCCTCTGAAGCTGGGCATCCGTCGAGGGTCCGGCAAGGGGCGGCGCGCGACTGGCGGCGACACCGACGCTCAGCGGTTCGCGGAAAGGTCCGCCTGCTTCTCGCGGCGGCGCTGGACGGAGGAGGGAATGCGCAGCGCTTCCCGATACTTGGCCACCGTCCGGCGGGCGATGTCGATACCGGCGTCGCGCAGCAGCTTGACCAGCGTGTCGTCGCTGAGAACGTCGTCGGCACTCTCCGCATCGATGAGGGTGCGGATGCGATGGCGAACGGCTTCGGCGGAATGCGCTTCGCCGCCTTCCGAGGAGGCGATCGCCGAGGTGAAGAAGTATTTCAGCTCGAAGATGCCGCGCGAGGTCGCCATGTACTTGTTGGAGGTGACGCGCGAGACCGTCGACTCGTGCATGCCGATCGCCTCGGCCACCGTCTTCAGATTGAGCGGGCGGAGATGGCGCACGCCATGCGTCAGGAAGCCGTCCTGCTGGCGGACGATCTCGGTGGCGACCTTCAGGATGGTCTTGGCGCGCTGGTCGAGGCTCTTCACGAGCCAGTTGGCGGTCTGCAGGCACTCGGCCAGATAGGCGCGCTCCGCATCGGGCCGGCTGCCACGGGGCACGCTCGCGAGATAGCTGTTGTTGACCAGCACCCGCGGCAGCGTCTCGGTATTGAGTTCGATGAGCCAGCTGCCATCCGGCGCGGCCCGCACCATCACGTCCGGCACGATCGGCTGCACCGGCGCCGACCCGAAGGAGGCGCCCGGCTTCGGATCGAGCGCCCGCAGTTCGGCCAGCATGTCGACGATGTCGTCCTCATTGCAGCCGCAGACGCGCTTCAGGGCGGCGAAATCGCGGCGGGCGACGAGGTCGAGATGATCGAGGAGCGCCCGGATGGCGGGATCGAGGCGGTTCTTCTCGGCAAGCTGCAGCGCAAGGCATTCGGCGAGGTCGCGGGCGCAGATGCCGGTCGGCTCGAAGCCCTGCAGCGTCGCCAGAACCTCCTCGACCAGCGCCATCGGCGCGCCGAGCCGCTCCGCGATCGCCCCGAGATCGGCGCGGATATAGCCCGCCTCGTCGACCTCGTCGATCAGCGCATGGCCGATGAGCAAGCGGGTCGGGTCGGTGACGGCGAGACCGAGCTGGTCGGCGAGATGGTCGGCAAGCGACTTCTCCCCGGCCACGAAGGCCTCGAGATTGTAGTCCTCGGAGCTGGCCTGCTGACGGCCGGGCTGGCTCGCCCAGGGATCGAAAGCCGGCTGCGGCGAGGGATCCCCACCGGCATGGCCGTGATCGTCCGGGAACACGTTGGAGAGGTCGGTGTCGAGCCGGTCGGCGATCGCATCGGGGGAGACTTCGAGCCGCGTCTCCAGCCAGTCGGCCTGGCTGCCGCCGCCGCCCGCCTCGGCCCAATCCCCGGCCTCGCCCTCTGCCCCGTCGCGCTCGCCGGCATAGGCCTCCGGAGGCCCTCCGGCGTCGTCGCCCGCGAAGCCGTCGCTCTCGATCGAGGCCTTGCCCGGTCCCGCGACGATGTCGTCCCCGTCCTCGCGCTCGTCACGCTCCAGCAGCGGATTGCGCTCGAGTTCGGCCTCGACATAGCTGATGAGATCGAGATTGGAGAGCTGGAGCAGCTTGATGGCCTGCATCAGCTGCGGCGTCATCACCAGCGACTGGGTCTGCCGGAACTCCAGCTTCGGGGAAAGCGACATGGAAACGCGGCGACCTCGGGAACTGGTCCAACTCTTGCTTGCCTGTCCCTTTTGGTAGCGCAAGCCGCGTCGTCATCAAAGCGTAAATTGCTCTCCAAGGTAAAGACGGCGGACGTCCGGGCTCGCCACGATGTCGCTGGGCCGCCCTTCCATCAGCACCTCACCCGAATGGATGATATAGGCGCGGTCGATCAGCCCGAGCGTTTCCCGGACATTGTGGTCGGTGATCAGCACGCCGATTCCGCGCGCGGTCAGGTGACGGACGAGCGCCTGGATGTCGCCGACCGCGATCGGGTCGATGCCGGCGAAGGGCTCGTCGAGCAGCATGAAGGCCGGCCGGCTCGCCAGCGCGCGGGCGATCTCGCAGCGTCGACGCTCGCCGCCCGACAGGGCGATGGCCGGCGACTTGCGCAGATGCGCGATGCGGAACTCGTCGAGGAGCGAATCGAGCTCTTCCTCGCGGCGGCGGCGGTCGGGCTCGACCACCTCCAGCACGGCGCGGATGTTCTGCTCCACCGTGAGTCCCCGGAAGATCGACGTCTCCTGGGGCAGATAGCCGACGCCGAGCCGCGCGCGGCGATACATCGGCAGATGCGTGACGTCGTGCCCGTCGAGTTCGATCGTGCCCTGATCGGCCTGAACAAGGCCGGTGATCATGTAGAAGATCGTCGTCTTGCCGGCGCCGTTCGGTCCGAGCAGACCGACCGACTCGCCCCGCGCCACCGCGAGGCTCGCGGAATGGACGACGCGGCGGCGGCGATAGCTCTTGCCGAGGCCCCGTGCGATCAGCCAGCCGGGCCCTCCGGCATTCTCGGCGAAACGCGTGACCGGGCGATGCTCGGCGATAGCCTCGCCATAGGCATCCTGTTCGGCCTGCCGGCCGCGTTCTCTGTCAGCCACGATCAGCGCCGCCCTGCCCGACCGAACCGCAAGCGGTTTGCGCCCGTCATCGCTCGAAAGCTCAATTCTGCGGCGCCGGCTGGGCGGGAGCGGCTCCGGGCGCGCCCGGCGTCGCGCCGGGGGTGAAGACGCCGCGGATACGGCCGCCCGGCTTCTGGTCGACCCGTGCCTTGCCGGTCTCCATGTCCCAGACGAGACGGTCGCCGGTGATGACGTTCGGCCCCTGGCTGAGCACGACATTGCCCGAGAGGGTCACCTTCTTGGCGAGCATGTCGACGACGCCGTTGTCGCCGGTGGCGGTCTGATCGCCGGAATTCACATAGACCTTGCCGCTCGCCTCGATGCGCGTGAAGCTGCCGGCGCCCGGCATGACATCGCTGCCGGCCGGCTTCGCGCCGTCGGCCGGCGAGTCGTTGTTCGAGAAGATCGTGATCTTGCTCGCCTTCAGCACCGAGTCGCCGCGCGTGACGGTGACATTGCCGGCGAAGGTCGAGACGCGCTGCCCGTCCTTCTCGGCGACGTCGAGCGCATCGGCCTCGACATTGACCGGGCCCTTTTCGTCGGACTGGAAGCCCTTGAACATCTCGCCCGTCGTCTGCGCGAAAGCCGCCGGAGCCGCGACGGCGAGCGGGGCGACGAGGGCGATGGCAAGGCAGAACCGCATGGTCTTGGATGTCATTCGGTCACCGAGGGGGCTGCGCCGGGGCGTGGCGGGGTCGATTCGTCGGGAATTGAATAGGTTACCTTTACCCCATTCGAGAAGGATATGCTCTGGCCGCGATCATGGACAGACACTCCGTTGGCCCGGATCTCGCTGCCCTGCGAGCGAAAGGCCAGAGGCTTGTCGGATGTCATCGTGCCGGATTTCAGGTCGATATCGGCGTTCTCGAGCGTGCCTTCGATGCCGGTCGTGGTGTCGAAGGTGATCTGCTTGTCGAGCACGATCCGCTCGGCGTCCGAATAGTAGGTCCCGGCGGCGGCCTTGATCCGCGCCGTCTCGCCCTTCCCCATGCCGATCGTCGCGCCGATATTGTGCAGCGTCACGATCTTGGTATTGGCGAGCGACTGCTCGGCGCGATCCGCCTTCAGCTCATAGGAACGGCCGCCGGACAGATAGCCCGAGACATGCGGGTCCTCCATGACGATCGAATTGTTCGAGACGTCGATGGTGGCGGCGCCGAAATTCGCCGGCAGCCTCGGCATCACATAGAAATAGCCGACGAAACCGAGCACGGCGAAGACGCTGATCGCCGGCAGGAGGATCTTGAGCATGCGGACGCGCGCGCTGTGCCGCTGCGCCGCGCGATAGCGGGCATCGATCTCGGCGCGGGTCTGGTCGAACCAGCCATAGTCCTCGTCCTCGCCGGCCGGCGCCGTGTTCATGCCCGCTCCATCGCTCGTCCTCATTCCGAGGCCTCGCCTATGTGGACCGACCGGGACGATCCTGCATCCCGGCCCCGATCACGAATGCGAGAATACATCCTCTTCCGCCCAGCCGGCGAGGTCGAGTGCCGCGCGGGTCGGAAGAAAGTCGAAACAGGCCCCGGCCAGCGCCGACCTGTCCTCGCGGGCCAGCCGCTCGGTCAGCCGCTCCCTCAGCGCATGAAGGTGCAGCACGTCGGATGCGGCATAGGCGAGTTGCGCATCGCTCAGCGTCTCCGCGCCCCAGTCCGAGCTCTGCTGCTGCTTGGAGAGGTCGATGTCGAGCATCTCCTTGACGAGATCCTTGAGGCCGTGGCGGTCGGTATAGGTCCGCGTCAGGCGCGATGCGATCTTCGTGCAGAAGACGGGCGCCACCGTGATGCCGAAGGTCTTCCCCAGAACAGCCACGTCGAAACGGGCGAAATGGAAGATCTTGGTGACCGCGGGATCGACCAGCAGCCGCACGAGATTGGGCGCCTCGGTCTGGCCGGCCGCGATCTGAACCACGTCGGCCGTGCCGTCGCCGGGCGAGAGCTGGACGACGCAGAGGCGGTCGCGATGCGGGTTGAGGCCGAGGGTCTCGGTGTCGATCGCCACGCTGTCGCCATAGCGCGACAGGTCGGGCAGGTCGCCACGATGCAGGCGAATGGTCATCGGCGTGGTGCATCCCAGGCTGGAACTCTGACGCTGCTCTATCGAAGGCGCCGCTTTTCTGCAACGACGCAGCGTGTCACGCTCGCCGCGACAGACCGAAAGGATGCGACATGGTTGATCTTCCCGGCACCCCCGCCCCCCGTCCCGTCCGCTGGGGCATCCTCAGCACGGCGCGCATCGCGCGCCAGCGCGTGGTACCCGCGCTCGGCAAGAGCCGGTCCTCGGTGGTCGCCGCCGTCGCCTCCCGCTCGCTCGACAGCGCCCGCGCCTTCGCCGAGCCCTTCGGCATCGCCAAGGCCTATGGCAGCTATGCCGAGCTCTTCGACGATCCCGAGATCGACGTCATCTACAACGCGCTGCCGAACAATCTCCATCTCGAGACGACGCTGGCCGCTCTCGCCAAAGGCAAGCATGTGCTGGTCGAGAAGCCGATCGGCATGAACCGCGCCGAAGCCGAGGCGATCAAGGCGGCGGCCGGCCCGCTCCTCGTCGGCGAGGCCTTCATGATCCGCCATCATCCGCAGTGGCACGCGGTCGGCGAGATCGTCGCCTCGGGCCGCATCGGACCGGTGCGCGCCGTGCAGACCTTCTTCTCGTTCCTCAATGTCGACCCGGACAATATCCGCAACCGCCCGGAAACCGGCGGCGGCGCGATGCTGGACATCGGCTGCTATGCCGTCGCCTCGGCCCGTCTCATCTTCGGATCCGAGCCGACGCGCGTCTTCGCCCTCATCGACCGGGATCCGGTGATGAAGACCGACCGGACCGATACGATTCTCGCGGATTTCGGCGACGGGCGGCAGTTCTCGGCCATGCTGTCGACGCAGAGCTTCCGCCACCAGCATGTCTCGATCATCGGCACGCTCGGCCGCATCGAGATGCCGACCCCGTTCTCGGCCCCGACCGACAGCGAGGCGATGTTCGGCATCGACGTGAGGGGCCCCGGCGAACTGCTCGAGACCGTGACCATCGCTCCGGTCGACCAGTATGCTATCCAGGCCGAAGCCTTCTCGCGCGCCGTTGCGGGGACCGGGCCCTGGCGCTACGGCACCGACGATGCGATCGCCAACATGGCGGTGCTCGACGCCCTGTTCCGCTCCGAGCAGAGCGGGCAATGGGAAGCGCCGTGACGCGTGCGTCATGCGGGGCCGTTGCGCTGCTTGAACGCCCCTTTCGCACCCCCATATAGTTGCTCGTGGGACCTCATTCCCCGTCCGGATGCCTCCATGAGGGTCCGGGTGCAAGGTCGCTTGGTGGAAGGACTTTGTGATGTCGCGCGTTTCAGCGTTCTCCAGCCCGCTCCTGCTCGGCTTCGACGAGATCGAGCGGGCCCTCGACCGGGTCGCCAAGGCCTCGGGAGACGGATATCCGCCCTACAATATCGAGCGGATCGCGAAGACCGATGCGCGGGACGAGTGCCTGAGGATCACGCTGGCCGTCGCCGGCTTCTCGCGGGAATCGCTGGAAGTGACGGTGGAGGAAAACCAGCTCGTGATCCGCGGGCGCCAGGTTGACGATCGCGAGAGGGTCTATCTGCATCGTGGCATCGCCGCGCGGCAGTTCCAGAAGACTTTCGTGCTCGCCGACGGCATCGAGATCAGTTCCGCCGAATTGAAGGATGGACTGCTGGCCATCGACCTCATCAGGCCGACGCCGGAGCGGATCATCCGCAAGATCGAAATCGGGGTCCGCGACTGACCCTGCAATCTCGCTCGATCGAGGAGAAAGAAGAATGTCTGAAGCTCGTTTCGTGATGACCCCCGAGAATTTCGCCGGCCTCGGCTCCGGCCAGATCGCCTTCGTCAAGGCCGTCGGCGCCGAGCAGATCCGTGACCTGTTCCCCGGTGCCCCGCCGCTCGCCCCCGGCCAGGTCTTCTGGGCGCTGCTCGACGCGGCCGGCGCGCCGCTGATGGTGTCCGACAGCCGCGAGGCCGTCGTGATGAACGCCCGCGAGCACGACCTCGAGGCGATGAGCCTGCACTAGGAAACGTCAGCGCATCCAGACCGTGACGGAAACGCGCTCGGCTTCGTCGAGCACGACCGGATCGGTCGGATGCAGCCCGTGGCTGGCGAGCAGCCGCTCGGCCGATCCCATCGCCCAGGCGCGCGTGAAGACCGGAACTCCGCCGGGCAGCCTCACGCCGCGCTTGCGCGACAGGTGAAAGGCGTCGAAGCCGAGGCTGAGGAAGAGATCGTTGACGCGGCGCCCGCCTGGCACCGCGATCAACCCGCCCTCCGGCGCGGCCTTGCGCAGTGCCTCGCCCAGCGACGCCATTCCCGGATTCCACCACCAGCCGTCCGCTCGCTGCTCGACGCCGTCCGCCTGTGACGAGACGATCAGGCGCCGCCGTCCCGCTACGTTGGGGAAGCGATAGTGGCCGTATCGGCCGAGCACGTTGAGGACGGCGCGGTCGAGTTCGCCCTGAAAGCGGCGCCAGTCGGCTTCGTTGCGCAAGGCATCCGGCATCGAACCGTCCGCATTGGCGATGCAGTCGTCATCGGAGACGATGGCGTGACCGTGGATCTCGTAGCGCGCCATGATCCTCTCTTCCGATCATGGGCCCGCACGACGTTGCGCGCTCCCGGAGGGCCACCTTCGGTGGCCGGCTGCCCGCGGCAGCAAGCAGGCTCAGCCGCGCAGAACCGCGCCCGTCGCCTTCGCCACCTGCGCGACGATCTTGCCCGAAACGGCATCGATCTCGGCGTCGGTAAGCGTGTGATCGGTCGGCCTCAGCGTCACCTCGATGGCGACGGACTTGCGGCCCTCGCCGATCGCTGCGCCCTCGAAGACGTCGAAAACCGACGCCGCCGCGATCAGCGCCTTGTCGGCGGAGAGGGCCGCCTTGAGGATCTTGCCCGCTTCCGTCGCCCGATCGACCACGAAGGCGAAATCGCGCGTGACCGGCTGCAGCGCCTGCACGTCGAGCGGCGGGCGCGTCTTGGTCGGCCGGACGCGGGGCTGCGGGATCTGGTCGAGGATGATCTCGAAGCCGGCCAGCGGCCCCTCGATGTCGAGCGCCTCGAGCGTGGCGGGATGCAACTCGCCGAAATGGCCGATCACCGTCTGCGGCCCGAGCTGGATCGTGCCCGAGCGGCCCGGATGGAACCAGGACGGCGCGCCGGCCACGATCTGGAACTTGTCGACCGGAGCGCCGAGCGCCTCGAGCAGCGACAGGGCGTCGGCCTTGGCGTCGAAGACCGAGACCGGCGCCGCAGCGCCCTGCCAGTGACGGCCCGAACCTGACACGCCTGCGGTGCCGCGGCGAAGCCCCGTCGCGGCGATCTTCTGGTCTTCCGGCCGGATGCCGCGGAAGATCTGCCCGACCTCGAACAACGCGACGTCGGCGCTGCCGCGATCGGCGTTGCGCTGGGCGGCGAGCACGAGGCCCGGCAGGAGGCTCGGCCGCATGTCCGACATCTCGGGCGAAATCGGGTTGGCGAGCGCCAGCGCCTCCGCGCCGCCGCCGAATGCCTCGGCCACGCCCTTCGCGACGAACGACCATGTGACCGCCTCGACCAGGCCGCGCGCCGCGAGCGCCCGCTTGGCGCGGCGCGTGCGCACCTGCAGCACCGTCAGGACAGGGCGCGAGACATCGTCCGACTTCTCGAGCGGCGTGGACGGCACCCGGTCGATGCCGAGGATGCGCACGACCTCTTCGACGAGATCGGCCTTGCCGTCGATATCCGGCCGCCAGGACGGCACGCCCACCGTCAGCACCGGCGCCTCTCCGGCGACGGTGAAGCCGAGCGCCGTCAGGATGGCGCGGATCTCGTCGACAGACGGGTCGATGCCGGAAAGGCGCTTCACCTCGCCGACCGGGAAGGCGAGTTGCAGGCGCGGCTCGGGAATTGTCCCGGCGAGGACGATCTCGCTCGCCACGCCGCCGCAGATATCGAGGACGAGGCGGGTCGCGAGATCGAGGCCCGGGATCGTGAAGGCCGGATCGACGCCGCGCTCGAAGCGGTAGCGGGCATCGGAATTGACGCCGAGCTTGCGCCCGGTCTGCGCGATGTTGAGCGGCTCCCAGAGCGCGGACTCGATCAGGACGTCGACCGTCGCGTCGGAGCACCCCGAGGCCTCGCCGCCCATGATGCCGGCCAGCGATTCGACGCCGTTGTCGTCGGCGATGACGCACATCGTCTCGTCGAGCGCATAGGTCTTGCCATCGAGCGCGACGAGGCTCTCGCCAGAGCGCGCGCGGCGCACCACGAGATCGCCCTTCACCTTCGCCGCATCGAAGACATGCAGCGGCCGGTTCCGGTCATAGGTGAGGTAGTTGGTGATGTCGACGAGGGCGTTGATCGGCCGAAGGCCGACGGCGCGGAGCTTCGCCTGCATCCACTCCGGCGACGGGCCGTTGCGGACGCCGCGCACGAGGCGGAGCGCGAAGGCCGGCGACAGCGCCGGCTCGTCGCCGAAATCGAAGCGGACGGCGACCGGACAGGGCCCCTCTCCGGCGACCGGCGCCACGGCGCCGTCGGCGAGCCGGCCGAGGCCGGCCGCGGCCAGATCGCGGGCAACGCCGTGAACGCCGAGGCAATCAGGGCGGTTCGGCGTGATCGCGATGTCGATGACCGGATCGGCGAGCCCGGCCCACTCGGCATAGGGCATGCCGACCGGCGCATCGGCCGGCAGCTCGATGATGCCGTCGTGATCCTCGGAGAGTTCCAGCTCGGCGGCGGAGCAGAGCATGCCGTGGCTTTCGACGCCGCGGATCGTGCCGACCGTCAGCGTGATGTCCTTGCCGGGGATATAGGTGCCCGGCGGCGAGAAGACGCTCTTCATGCCGGCGCGCGCATTCGGCGCGCCGCACACGACCTGAACCGGCTCGCCCGCGCCGGTATCGACCATGCAGACGCGGAGCCGGTCGGCATTCGGGTGCTGCTCGGCCGAGACGACATAGGCCACGGTGAACGGCGCGAGCGCCTTCGCCTTGTCCTCGATGCCCTCGACCTCGAGCCCGACGCGCGTCAGCGCATCGCCGATCGCCTCCAGCGAAGCCTCGGTCTCCAGATGCTCCTTGAGCCAGGACTGGGTGAACTTCATGGCTCGGTCCTCAGGAACTGAGACCGCCGACCAGGGTCGGCAGGTCGAGCGGGCGGAAGCCGTAATGGGCCAGCCAGCGGATGTCGGCGTCGAAGAAGGCGCGCAGGTCCGGCATGCCGTATTTCAGCATCGCAATGCGGTCGATGCCCATGCCGAAGGCGAAGCCCTGATATTCGTCCGGATCGAGCCCGGCATGACGGATGACGTTCGGATGGACCATGCCGCAGCCGAGAATCTCCAGCCAGTCGTCGCCCTCGCCGAAGCGCACCTCGTTTCCGACCCGCTTGCAGCGGATATCGACTTCCATCGACGGCTCGGTGAAGGGGAAGAAGGACGGGCGCATCCGCATCTCGACCTTCTCGACCTCGAAGAAGGCGCGGCAGAAGGCCTCGAGCAACCACTTCAGATGCCCGATATGGCTCGACCGGTCGATCACGAGGCCCTCGACCTGATGGAACATCGGGGTGTGGGTCTGGTCGCTGTCGTTGCGATAGGTGCGGCCCGGCGCGATGATGCGGATCGGCGGCGCCTGCCGCTGCATCGTGCGCATCTGGACCGGAGAGGTATGCGTGCGCAGCAGCAGCTTCTCGCCATCCGCCGCCGGCGGCAGGAAGAAGGTGTCGTGCATCTCGCGCGCCGGATGGCCAACCGGGAAATTCAGCGCGGTGAAATTGTAATAGTCCGTCTCGATGTCGGGACCCTCGGCCACCGAGAAGCCGAGATCGCCGAAGATCGCAGTGATCTCGTCGATCACCTGGCTGACGGGGTGGATGCGGCCGCTGTCGAGCGCGGAAGCGCGCACCGGGAGCGTGACGTCGACGGCCTCGGCGGCGAGCCGGGCCGCCAGCCCCTCGGCCTTCAGCACGGTCTTGCGCGCGGCGATGGCTTCGGTGACACGGTCGCGCAGGCCGTTCAGCGCGGGACCGGCGGTCCTGCGCTCCTCCGGCGACATCGTGCCGAGGCTCTTGAGCTGCTCGGAGACGGAGCCCTTCTTGCCGAGCGCCGCAATGCGCACCGCTTCCAGCGCGGCCTCGTCCGCTGCGCCGGCGATCGCCTGGCAGATGTCGGATTCGATCGCGTCGAGATCGGCCATGACTGGTCCCCGGATCGGCGTCCGCGGGAACCGGAGGCGAGGCCCGCGGCGTCGTCGGACGCGGCACGGCCGCACGGATCGCCTCGGCGTGCCATCATGCAAACTGGAAAGGAAGCCGGCCGGCTGCTGGAGCCGGCCGGACAGCAATCGACGAAGGGGATCAGGCGGCCTTGGCGGCCAGCGCACCCTCGGCCTGCTCGACCAGCGCCTTGAAGGCGGCCGGCTCGACATTGGCCAGTTCGGCGAGCACCTTGCGGTCCACCTCGATGCCGGCCTTGGCGAGGCCGTCGATGAAGCGGCTGTAGGTCAGCTCGGCCGAGACCTCGCGGACGGCAGCGTTGATGCGCTGGATCCAAAGGCCGCGGAAGCTGCGCTTCTTGGCCTTGCGGTCACGGTAGGAGTACTGCGCGGCCTTGTCGACGGCGGCCTTGGCGGTACGGATGGTGTTCTTGCGGCGGCCATAGAAACCCTTGGCGCGCTTCAGAACCTTCTTGTGCTTGGCGTGTGCGGCTACACCGCGCTTCACTCGCGACATGACATTGTCTCCGGTTCAGGGGCTCAGCCGTTGAGGAACTGCTTGACGATCTTCGCGTCGGCATCCGACAGCGTGGTGGTGCCACGCGCGTTGCGGATGAACTTGGCCGTACGCTTGATCATGCCGTGCCGCTTGCCGGCCTGCGCCGTCTTCACCTTGCCAGTCGCCGTGAGCTTGAAGCGCTTCTTGGCGCCGCTCTTGGTCTTCAGCTTGGGCATTTTCACATCCTTGACATTGCGCCGACAGGAACGGCCCGCCGCGCCGCGGTTCGTGTGATCCGCAGTCGGTCGGTCCGCTTCGGCTTGGAAGCATTCGTGAACCGCCGCGGCATGCCCTGGGAACCTGTTCCGAAAGGAACGGCCCCCTCGCCGGGCGGCTCGGAAACGGCGCGGTTATAGCGGCGATGCTTCGCCAGCACAAGCGCCAAAAACCCTCGCCTTCGCGCCGCCGGAACGGCTGGCGTCATGGCGCGTCAAAGGGTTGGTGCCCGCTCAGCGCGGAGCGAGCACCATGATCATCTGGCGACCTTCGAGCTTGGGCTCGGCCTCGACCTTCGAGAGTTCGGCCGTCTCGTCGCGAACGCGCTCGAGCAGCTTCATCCCGAGATGCTGGTGCGCCATCTCGCGGCCACGGAAGCGCAGCGTCAGCTTGACCTTGTCGCCTTCCTCGAAGAAACGCTTGATGGCCTTCATCTTGACCTCGTAATCGTGGTCATCGATGGCGGGGCGCATCTTGATTTCCTTGACCTCGACGGTCTTCTGCTTCTTGCGGGCCTCGTTGGCCTTCTTCTGCGTCTGGTATTTGAAGCGGCCGAAATCCAGGATCTTGCAGACCGGCGGCTCCGAGTTGGGGGCGATCTCGACCAGGTCGAGGCCGGCCTCGGCAGCGAGTGCAAGAGCTTCGTCGATCGGGGTGAGGCCGACATTCTGGCCGTCCTGATCGATCAGCTGGACCTCACGGACGCCGCGAATTTCGCGGTTGATGCGCGGGCCATCCTTGGCGGGAAGTGGCGCTTTGAAAGGGCGGCGAATGGGGGCGGACTCCTCTAGCAATGAACGATCGGTCGGGGACTGGGGGAAAAACGACAGCGACCGACGCGACTGCCCCCGGCGCTGCGCCTGGGAGCCGTGCCCGGCCTATCGGGTCCTCCGACCCTGACTTGGCTTTGAAAATCGGCGAACAAACGCGGAAAGTCAACCGAAAGTGGACTTTGACGCTTACTCTGCCTAGGTAGGATCGCTTCCGCGAACGATCAAGGAGCCGTCCATGGAGCCCGTCCCGGTGTCCGCTTCCGATCCCGTCTTCCGCGAGATCACCGTCGGCAGCGGCGAGGCGGCGCGCCGGATCGCCATGCTCGAGCGGGCCGGCGAAGGCCGGGGCATCCTCTTTCTCGGCGGCTACATGTCGAACATGCGCGGCGCGAAAGGCGATGCGCTCGACGCCTATGCCGCCGCGACGGGCCGGCCGATGACCCGCTTCGACTATTCGGGCCATGGCGAATCGGGCGGGCGTTTCGAGGACGGCACCATCACGCGCTGGCTCGAAGAAGCCGCGGCGGTGCTGGACCGCGCCGCCGGGGCGCCGCTGATCCTCGTCGGCTCCTCGATGGGTGGCTGGATCGCCCTGCTGCTCGCGCTCGCCGAGCGCCACTCGGGGCGCGGCCGGATCGCCGGGCTCGTCCTGCTGGCGCCGGCCACCGACATGACCCACAGCCTGATGCTGCCGCAGATGGATGCCGCCGCGCGGACGGAACTCGAGGAGAACGGCGTGGTGCGCCGCGCCAGCGCCTATTCCGAGCAGCCCTATCTCATCACGCGCGCGCTGATCGAGGACGGGACACATCACCTTCTCGCCGACAAGCCGATTGCCATCGGGGCGCCGGTCCATATCATCCAGGGCGTCCTCGACGAGGACGTCCCCTTCGACCACGCCCTCGACCTCATGTCGCATCTCGCCGAGGACGATGTCGTGCTGACCCTGATCAAGGATGCCGGCCACCGCCTCTCGCGGCCGGAGGATCTCGCCAAGATCCTCTCCGCCGTCGAGGCGATGAGCTGAGCGGCGCCCCCTTTCGCAAAGGAACGATGCCATGGCGACCAGAGGCTTCTTCGGCAAGCGCCCGACCGAGATCGAGGCGGACCGACTGCCGCCCGGTCAGTATCTCACCGAGGATTTTCCGGTGCTCTCGGCCGGACCGACGCCGCATGTCGATCTCGACAAATGGAGCTTCACGCTCAAGGACGGCGTGCGGCCGGTGGCGAAATGGAGCTGGGACGAATTCGCGAAGCTGCCGCATGTCAAGCTGACGCGCGACATCCACTGCGTGACCAAGTGGTCGAAGTTCAACACCGCCTGGTCCGGCGTCATGATCGACGACATCCTCGCCGAGGCCGGAATCGAGGCGCCGACGGGCTTCACGCTCGCCCATTCCTTCGACGGATACACGACGAACGTCCCGACCGCCGATCTCGTCGGCGGCAAGGCGATGATCGCGACCTCCTATGAGGGCAAGCCGATCACCGCTGATCACGGCGGGCCGGCGCGGCTGCTGGTGCCGCATCTCTACTTCTGGAAATCTGCGAAGTGGATCAACGCGCTGCAGTTCACCGCCCGGGACGAGGCCGGCTTCTGGGAGCTGCGCGGCTATCACATGTATGGCGATCCCTGGCGCGAGCAGCGCTTCACGGGCGATTGACGCCGTGACGACCGTCGAGCCATCGCCCGGCCTCGCACAGCCGCATCGCCTCGCCTGGCAGGAGGCGCGGGTCGAGGCGATCCACGCCGAGACGCCGGAGGTCAAGTCCTTCGTGCTGCGCCCGCAGAGCTGGTCCGGTTTCACGGCCGGCCAGCATGTCGACATCCGCCTGACGGCGCCGGACGGCTACCAGGCGCAGCGCTCCTATTCGATCGCCTCGGCGCCCGACGACAGCGGCACGATCGAGCTCGCGATCGAGGCTCTGCCGGACGGCGAGGTCTCGCCCTTCTTCCACGACGTCGTCGAGGTCGGCGATACGATCGAGCTGCGCGGTCCGATTGGTGGCCATTTCATCTGGAATGCGCCGCTCGGCGGGCCGCTGCTCCTCGTCGGCGGCGGGTCCGGCCTCGTGCCTCTGATGTCGATCCTGCGCCATCGTGCCAGCGTGGCGCCCGAGGTGCCGGCGACGCTGGTCTATTCGGCGCGGCGCTATGACGACCTCATCTTCCGCGACGAATTGTTCCGCCGACGCGACGCCGACGCCCATTTCCGCCTCGAGGTCGCGCTCACCCGCGAACAGGCACGCGACGGCCTGCATTTTGGCCGCATCGACGCCGCGCTGATGGCGCGGGCGATCGGCACCGAGACGCCGAAGCTCACCTATATCTGCGGCTCGAACCCCTTCGTCGAAGCGGCGGCATCGCTGGCTCTGGCAGCCGGCCTCCCCTTCGGCAGCATCCGGACGGAGCGCTACGGCGGTTAGGTCGGACGCCGGAACGCCTTCAGCGCCCCCGCCAGGCCCCGCTCTGCCACAGCGCCGTCAGCGCGTCTCGGTAGGTGGGGTAGCGCAGCGTGACGCCGAGTTCGGCGAGGCGACCATTTCCGACGCGCTTGTTCTCGGCATAGAAGCTGCGAGCCATGGGCGAGAGATCGGCGGTCTCGAAGGGGATGTCGGGGAGCGGGGCGTAGCCGGCGAGGCTGGCTGCGAAGGCGACCACGTCCTGGGGCGGCGCTGGCTCGTCATCGGTGACGTTGAAGACGCCCGAGGCGCCCCGCGTCGCGGCCGCCTCGATCACCGCGGCGATGTCGTCGACATGGATGCGGTTGAAGATCTGGCCGGGCTTCACCAGCCGTCGGGCGCTGCCCTCCTCGAGATTGACGAAGGTGTTGCGGCCGGGGCCATAGATGCCGGCGAGCCGCAGCAGCGCCACGGGAATGCCCCGCTCCGCGCCGAGCGCCGTCCACGAAGCCTCGGCCTCGACGCGGTTGAGCGCCCTTCGCGAACCGGGACGCGGCATCGTCGTCTCGTCGACCCAGCCGCCGCCATGATCGCCATAGACGCCGACGGTCGAGAGATAGCCGATCCATGAAAGATCGGGGGCGGCCCGGATATCGCTCTCGAAGATCGCGAGCACGGGATCGCCGGCGTCGCCCGGCGCTACCGACTGCACCAGATGCGTGGCGGTGCCGAGGGCCTCGCGGACCGACCCGGTCGCGTGATGGCCGTCGAAGACGAGCGCGTCGATACCGGCGGCCCTGAGCCGCGCGGCCTTCTCCTCCGTCCGCACCGTTCCGGCGATCGAGGCGACCCGGCCCGCCGTCCGGCGCACGAAGGCAAGCGACGAGAAACCGAGGCCGAAGATGAAGACGCGCGCGTCGCGAAGCGACCCGACTTCGGGAGAGACGTCGTGCTGGGAAGAGTCGGGCATGGGGTCTCCGCGTTTCGGGCGCGGAGACTAGAGCCTTTGGACCGCCTTGCTCAACCCTCGTCGGCCGGCTGCTGCACGACGCCGGCTTCCCAGCCGAGAATGGCGCGCTTGCGCGTCAGGCCCCAGTGATAGCCTGTGAGCGCCCCGGATTTCCCGAGGATGCGGTGGCATGGCACGACGAAGGAGATGGGGTTTCGGCCGATGGCCGCGCCGACCGCGCGCGCCGCCTTGGGGTTGTTCACCTTCTCCGCGATCTGCGAATAGGTGGCGGCGTGGCCGAGCGGCACCGAGAGCAGCGTCTCCCAGACCCGGACCTCGAAATCGGACCCGATGAAGACGAGACGAAGCGGCGTATCCGGCCGCCAGCGCGAGGGGTCGAAGATGCGCGCGGCATAGGGCGCCGTCGCCTCCCAATCCTCGTCATAGCTCGCGCAGGGAAAGCGCCGCGTCATGTCGGCGAGCGCCGCCCTCTCCTCGCCCGGATCGGCGAAGGCGAGGCCGGCGAGGCCCCGATCGGTGATCATGATGAGCGCATAGCCGAAGGGCGAGCCGTGGAAGCCCCACTTCATGGCGACGCCCTCGCCGCGCGCCTTGTAGGCGCCGGGGCTCATCGCCTCATGCGTCACGAAGAGATCGTGCAGCCGGCCCGGCCCCGACAGGCCCACTTCGTAGCTCGTGTCGAGCACCGAGGCGTCACCGTCGAGCAGCATACGGGCATGTTCGAGCGTATGGGCCTGGATGAAGGCCTTCGGCGAGAGACCGCACCAGCGCGTGAACAGCTTCTGCAGCGACAGGGGATTCATGCCGACATGGGCGGCGAGACGCTCCAGCGAGGGCTGCTCGCGCCAATGCTCGGTGAGGAACTCGATCGCGCGACGGACGATCTCGTAGTCCTGGTGGGGAGCCGGAGGAACGGGGTCGGCCATGGCGAGGGCGGTTGCTATGTTCATCGTCTGGATCCGTGGCGTCGGCGTCTCGTGTCGATGCTGCCACTCTAGGAACGTGGCGCATGCGGCGACACCCGATTCTTGCGCCGGATTAGCGCCTCGATCCGCCGGCCTGCAGCAAACCCGTCAGCGGCTGCGCAGGCTCGTCAGCGCACTCTGCAGCGCGGTCGCGAAGCCCTCGCGATCGTCGGGATTGAGGAAGCTGCCGATCGCGAGCCGCTTGCCGTGCGAGGCGAGCGCCATGCGCGTGATCCCCCAGTCCGGCAGGCGCTCGACCTCGAGCCGCGCCCAATAGGGGTTGAAGTCGAACTGCTCCGTCTTGCCGCTCGCCGAGATGCGGCGGATCGTCAGCGTGTCGCGCGTCATCTCGACGATCTCGCGCGCCCGCGCGGCGCGGTAGTTGAGGCGGAAGGCGAACTGGATGGCGAGGATGTCGAGGCCGAAGAAGCCGGCGATCGGCCAGGCGCCGAGCGACCAGAACAGGAGGCCGCTCGCGAAACAGGTCGAGGCGACCAGCATCAGTAGCAGCGCAAAGCCGCGCGGCGACAGCGATCGATAGGGCTTCAGAACCGCCGAGAACACCAGCTCGGCCGGCTCGTCCATGTTGCGGTCGGTCATGGCGGATCAGTATAGAAGCTCGATGCCGGATTCCCAGCCTCTTCCCCAAAAGCCCAGGCGACGCCGCACGCTGACCCGCGCGGAGGCGGAGGAATTCTTCGCCCGCTTCGCCGCCCGCGAGCCGGAGCCGAAGGGCGAACTCGACTATGTGAATCCCTATACGCTCCTGGTCGCCGTCGTCCTCTCCGCGCAGGCCACCGATGCCGGTGTCAACAAGGCCACCAAGGCGCTGTTCGCAGCCGCCGATACGCCGGAAAAGATGGTGGCGCTCGGCGAGGAACGGGTCACCGAGCATATCCGCACCATCGGCCTCTTCCGTACCAAGGCGAAAAACGTCATCGCGCTGTCCCGGCTTCTCGTCGAGCGGCATGGCGGCGCGGTGCCGCGCGACCGGGAGGCGCTCGAGGCCCTGCCGGGCGTCGGCCGGAAGACAGCCAATGTCGTGCTCAACATCGCCTTCGGCGAACCGACGATCGCCGTCGACACCCATATCTTCCGCGTTTCGAACCGCACCGGCCTCGCCCCCGGCAAGGATGTCGTCGCGGTCGAGGCAGGCCTCGAGAAGATCGTGCCGGCGCGCTACCGCCTGCATGCGCATCACTGGCTGATCCTGCACGGCCGCTATGTCTGCAAGGCGCGCAAGCCGGACTGCCCCGTCTGCATCGTCAGCGACCTCTGCCGTTTCCCCGACAAGACGATCGCGTGATCAGGCGTCAGTAGCCGCGCGCCATCGCCGCGGCGAAGATCGGGATGGCAAGGAATATCGTCGCCTCGACATGCAGATACATGCGCGCCGAGCGGATCTCGGCCGGCGACGGCAGCCATCCCGGCTCGCCCTCGGCACGCTTCCGCCAGGCGATGAACTTCATCGTCGGCGGGATCGACATGAGGCCGATCAGCGCGAAGGCCGCCATCTTGGCCCAGAATGAGTGGCTCTCCGCATAATAGCCCCAGCCCTTCAGGCCGAAGAAGACGCGCAGCACGCCGATGAGCAGCACCGCTCCGGCCGTCGCGCCATAGATGATGTCGAGCTTGGCGACGCGCCTCAGGCCCTGCAGGTCGAGATCGCGCTTCAGCCAGACCAGCTGCACGGCGAGCATCGCGAACAGCACGAATACCGCCAGGTGATGCAGGATCGCGAGAACGAGATCGACGAGCACCGACTCACTCCACCAGTTCGACCGGGCGACGGCCGCGCACCCGCTTGTTCAGATGCGTCATGAAGGCCATGGCGAAGAGCGGCGTCAACAGATTGACGATCGGGATGGCGAGGAAAAGCGCGATCACGAAGCCGCCGAGAAGGACCGTTCCGGCATTCTCCCGGCGCAGCGCCCGCGCCTGCTGTACGCCTCCGAAACGCGCCGCCGCCGCCTCGAAGAACTCGCGGCCGAGCAGATAGCCGTTGCCGATGAAGAAGGCGACGAGGTTGACGCCCGGCACCAGCAGCAGCACGAGGCAGACGACGTTGACGAGCACGGCCGTCGCCGCGAAGCCGATGGCCCCGAGCGCGCTTTCGGTCACCGTCAGCCCTGTGCCGGGCGGATCGAACGGATAGTGCCGCCGCTCGACGATGGCGGCGATGTCGTCCGAGAAGAGGCCGGCCATCAGCGCCGAGACCGGCGCGACGAGGAAGGCGAGGCCGATGACGAAGCCGAAGCCCGAGACGATCGCGACCGAGGTTCCGATCCAGGCGTGATCCGGCCAGTCGGCGAAATGAACCACCGCCGCCTGCAGGCCGAGCCAGAGCAGGACGAGGAGGAGCAAAGTCAGCCCCAGCACCTTCAGAAGCACGGCGCGGAAGGGGCGTGTCGGCAGGTCGGAAAGAGCGAGCCAGGCGGCGGCGAGCATCGTGCGAAAGGCGTCCTTCTCGGTGTTCGGCGGCCTGCGGCAGATGGGCACGGCGGGGGCGGGCCGCAAGCCGGACCGACGGTTGCACGGCAAAGCGCCGCCTGTATAGTCCGCAACCGACCCCGCCGGCCCTCCGGCTCCCGCCCTCTCCGGATCAGTTCTCGAATGACGCAAGCCAGCTACGACGTTCTCGGCATCGGCAATGCGATCGTCGATATCCTGGCGCGGGCGGAGGACGATTTCCTCGTCGAGCAGAAGCTGACCAAGGGCTCGATGCGGCTCGTGGACATGGAGGAATCGGCGCGGCTCTATGCCGCCATGGGTCCGGCGATCGAGGCGTCGGGCGGCTCGGCCGGCAACACCGTGGCGGGCATCGCCTCGCTCGCGGGCCGCTGCTCCTATGTCGGCAAGGTCGCGGACGACCAGCTCGGCGCCGTCTACCGCCACGACATGCGCGCCATCGGCGCCCGCTACGATGTCGCGCCGCTGCCGCCGGGCACGCTGCCGACCGCGCGCTCGATGATCTTCATCACGCCGGATGGCGAGCGCACGATGAACACCTATCTCGGCGCGTGCCACCGACTCGGCCCCGAGGATATCGACGAGGCGCTCGTCGCCGACACCAGGATCACCTATTTCGAGGGCTTCCTCTGGGATGCGCCGAGCGCCCGCGATGCCTTCTACAAGGCGGCGTCGGTCGCGCACCGCTCCGGCCGCAAGGTGTCGCTCACGCTGTCCGACGCCTTCTGCGTCGATCGCTTCCGGGGCGATTTCACGCGGCTGCTCAAGGACGGGACGATCGACATCCTGTTCGCCAACGAGGCCGAGCTCAAATCCTTCTACCAGACGTCGAGCTTCGGGGCGGCGCTCGATGCGCTGCGCGCCGAATGCCGGGTCGCGGCGGTCACCGTCGGCGCCGAAGGCTCCTTCGTCGTCACGCCCGACCAGGTGGTCCAGGTTCCGGCGACGCGGGTCGAGCAGGTCGTGGACACCACAGGCGCCGGCGATCTCTACGCATCGGGCTTCCTCTATGGCGTCGCGCGCGGCTTTGCGCTCACCGAAGCGGCGGCGCTCGGCTCGCTGGTCGCGGCGGAAGTGATCACCCATATCGGCCCGCGCCCGGCGGTCTCGCTGGTCGATCTCGCCCGCCAGCACGGTTATCCCCTGTGACGGCAGGGTGTCGTCGCCATGACGATTGACAAGCCCGGGCCGCGCCCTTAATCAACGCGGCCAAGCCCAGATGGCGGAATTGGTAGACGCGCTGGTTTCAGGTACCAGTGACGCAAGTCGTGGAGGTTCGAGTCCTCTTCTGGGCACCAGCCATTCTCTAGAGTCCTGATTTCGATCGGGATTCGGGTTCAGCGCCCGCACCTTGAAAGAGGTGCGGGCGTTTTCGTTTCCGGGGCCTGCCGGCCGCGGCGGGGGATTGCGTGTCGTCGGACGCGCCTTTCGCCGCGATGCCGTTTGCCAGGCGACGCGGACGCCCCGGACTTCGGCCTCCTTGCCGCGCGGCCATCGAAAGAGCAGGTGCCTCCCGCCGCGGCAGCGGCTAGCATGATCGCCGACAGCCGCGCCGTTGCGCGGCCTTGGGAAGGACGACATGTCGGAAAGCACCGTGAATCCGCTGGCCGGGAAGCCGGTTCCCCAGACACTTCTTGCCAATATCCCGCGCCTGATGACGGCCTATTTCGCGCTGACGCCGGATCCTTCCGTGCCGACGCAGCGCGTCTCGTTCGGCACCTCCGGCCATCGCGGCTCGGCCTATGCCGCCGGATTCAACGAGGCGCATATCCTCGCGATCACGCAGGCGGTCTGCCTCTATCGCAAGAGCGCCGGAATCACCGGGCCCCTCTTCCTCGGCATGGACACGCATGCGCTCTCCGAAGCCGCGCTGACGAGCGCCATCGAGGTCCTCGCCGCGAACGGCGTCGAGACCTTCATCGACGAGCATGGCGGGTACACCCCGACGCCCGTCATCTCGCATGCGATCCTCACCTATAATCGCGGCCGCAGCGAAGGCCTCGCCGACGGCATCGTCATCAGCCCCTCGCACAATCCGCCCGACGAAGGTGGCTTCAAGTACAATCCCACCAATGGCGGGCCGGCCGATGTCGACGTCACCGGCTGGATCGGCAAGGCGGCCAACGACTTCCTGGCCGCGAAGCTCGATGGCGTGCAGCGCATGCCCTATGCCCGGGCCCGCAAGGCCGCCTGCATCCATCCCTATGATTTCGTGACGCCCTATGTGGCGGACCTCGCCAATGTCGTCGACATGGACGCCATCCGCGCCTCGGGCGTCCGGATCGGCATCGATCCGCTCGGCGGCGCCGCCGTCCGCTACTGGCAGCCGACGATCGAGCGCTACGGCATCGCGGCGACCGTCGTGAACGACGTCGTCGACCCGACCTTCCGCTTCATGACCGCCGACTGGGACGGCAAGATCCGCATGGACTGCTCGTCGCCCTATGCGATGGCGCCGCTGATCGATCTGCGCGACCGGTTCGACGTCGCCTTCGCCAACGATACCGACGCAGACCGGCACGGCATCGTGACGCCGACCGGCGGGCTCATGAATCCCAACGCCTTCCTCGCCGCCGCCGTCGCCTATCTCTGCGGCAACCGGCCCGCGTGGAGCCCGGCGAGCGGGATCGGCAAGACCATCGTCTCCAGCAGCATGATCGACCGCGTCGCCGCCAAGATGGGCCGCCGGCTCGTCGAGGTGCCGGTCGGCTTCAAATGGTTCAGCAAGGGCCTGATCGACGGCTCGCTCGCCTTCGGCGGCGAGGAGAGCGCCGGCGCATCCTTCCTGCGCCGCGACGGCTCCGTCTGGACCACGGACAAGGACGGCATCATCATGGGCCTGCTCGCCGCCGAGATCACGGCGCGGACCGGGCAGGATCCCAGTCAGTTCTATGCCTCGACGACCGCCGATCTCGGCCAGTCCTTCTATGCGCGCATCGACGCGCCGGCCACGACCGCCCAGAAGGCCGTTCTCGCCAGGCTCGATCCCTCCAGGGTCGAGGCGGGCGAACTCGCGGGATCGCCGATCGAAGCGAAGCTCGCCCGCGCGCCGGGCAACAACGAGCCGATCGGCGGCCTCAAGGTCGCGACCGCCAAGGGCTGGTTCGCCGCCCGGCCCTCGGGAACCGAGGAGGTCTACAAGATCTACGCCGAGAGCTTCGTCAGCGCGGATCATCTGAAGGAAATCCAGGCGGACGCGCAGGCGCTCGTCTCGCGGGTGTTCGAGGCGGCCTGATCCTCGCGGCGTCCGCCGTTCAGAGCCGCCTCCGCGAAGGAGCACGCCCGATGCTGCATGCGCGCATGCTGCGCTATCTGGACGAGGTCGCCCGATGCGGTTCGATCCGCAAGGCGGCGGCCAAGCTCAACGTCGCCTCCTCGGCGGTGAACCGGCAGATCATCGCGCTGGAGGAAGAGCTCGGCACGCCGCTTTTCGAGCGGCTGTCGCACGGGCTGCGCCTGACGGCGGCGGGCGAGATCATGATCGCCCACATCCGCAAGACGCTGAAGGACTATCAGTGGAGCTCGGAGCGGATCGACCGGCTTCGCGACCACCACTTCCCCTCGGCCTCGATCGCGACGGTCGGGGGGCTCGCCTGCGACCTGCTCGCCAAGGCGCTGATGCAGCTGCGGGCCGAGCGGCCGTTTACGCGCCTCTTCGTCAGCGTCATGGACGCCGAGGACATCATGGGCCTGGTGGCGGCCGGCGATTTCGATCTCGGCTTCGCCTTCGACCTGCCGGATTTCGGCGGCGTGACCCGCGCCGCCTCGCTCCGCACGCGCTACGGCGCCGTGATGGTGCCGAACCATCCGCTGGCACGCGAGAGCGCCGTTCGCGTGAGCGCGCTGCGCGACTATCCGCTCATCGCGCCGCATGTCGGCGTGCTGATCCGCGACCAGTTCGACGATGCCTGCCACCGGAACGACATCCATATCGATCCGGTCGTCGAATCCGACTCCTTCGAGTTCCTCCGCCAGTTCGCACTCTCGAACAATGGCGTCGCGCTGCTCAACGAGCTCGATGTCGACGACAGCCTGCGCAAGGGAACGCTCGTCTTCATCCCGATCGTCGAGCTGAAGGGCAAGACACAGACCATCTCGGTCGTGCACCGGACGCGCGGGGCGCTGGAGCCGCTGCCGGGCCTCGTCGTCGAGCGGCTGTCGCTGCTGCTCGACGAGCGACGAGGCAGCGGCTGATGCCTTTTGGGTCCAGGGCCGCGCTCGAAACGATGCTTTGAGAACGGCGGCCGTGCGCGCACCATTCCTCCGACGGCAAAAAGCCGCGGCGGGGAACCAGGGTGCGAACATGGCTTTCGAGACGGAGCAACCACGGGTCATCAAGGTATCGGGCGGTGTGTCGATCGGCGGTGCGCCGGTCTCCTACACCGCCTTCATGGCGGCGCTCGTCGCCATTCTGGCATTCGTTCCGGCCTCGATCGTGGTCGGCGGCATGGGCGGCGGCTGGCCGCTGCACGACGTGGTGCATCCCCTGCTCGGCCTCCTGCTGGGGCCGATCGCAGGGCCGATCGCCTCGGCCATCGGCATCCTGATCGGCGGCGTCATCGCGCCCTATACCAATCTCGGCCCCTGGGCGCCGCTGATGGGCGCCATGAGCGCCTTCGCGGTCGGCATGGTCATGCAGCCGAACCGGTCGCTCTGGCTGGTGCCGTGGATCATCACGCTCGCCGCCAACCTCATCTATCTCTGGCAGGCGATCTCCTTCGGCATCAGCTTCCCGCTCTGGCTCAGCAATGTCATCACCATCGACATCGCGCTGATCCTGATCGCCATTCCGCAGCTCAGGAACTGGAGCATCGACCGGATCCGCACCGGCGGCATCGGGCTCAAGACCTATATCGGCTTCTTCGTCGTGTTCTTCTTCGGCTCGACGGCGGGCATCCAGCTCAACTGGGTCCCGTCCTTCGCGACCAATCCCTGGCCGGCGGAAGTCTGGCCGGTGCTGATCCCGATCATCGCGATCGAGCGCCTCGCCTTCAGCGCCGTGGGCGCCCTGATCGGCGTCGGCGTCGTCAGCGCGCTGCGCCGCTCGCCTCTCGCCAAGGCGACCATGGCGGGCTACTGAGCATGGCGGCCGAGGACGGTCAGACGACGGACGGGCGGCCCGGGCCGCTCGTCACCTTCGAGCGTGTCGGCTATGCCTATCCCGGCGCGACGCGCCGGGCGCTCGACGGGCTCGACATGACGATCGCGCGCGGCGAGTTCGTCGGCATCGTCGGCGCGACGGGGGCAGGCAAGTCGACGCTCTGCCTGACGCTCAACGGCATCGTTCCCCAGTTCTTCGGCGGCTCCTTCTTCGGAACGGTCAGGATCGCCGGCAGCGACACGCTGGAGACGCCGACGAGCCGGCTGGCCGCGACCGTCGGCATGGTGTTCGAAGACCCCGAGACGCAGATCACGGCGACCACCGTCGAGGGCGAGGTCGCCTTCGCGCTCGAAAATCTCAAGGTTCCGACGGCGTTGATGCAGGTCCGCGTCGCCGAGGCGCTCAAGGCGGTCGGCCTCGCCGGACTCGAGCGGAAGCATCCCGCCCGCCTTTCCGGCGGACAGAAACAGCGGCTCGCCATCGCCTCGGCGCTGGCGCTCTCGCCCGATTGCATCGTGCTCGACGAGCCGACCTCGCAGCTCGATCCGGTCGGCACGGCCGAGGTCTTCGCGCTGCTCTCCCGCCTCAACCGCGAGCGCGGCATCACGATCATCGTGGCGAGCCATGCGAGCGAGGAACTCGCGGCGGCGGCGACGCGCATCCTGCTGCTTTCGGGTGGGCGCATCGTCCGCGACGGCAGCCCGCGCGCGGTTCTCGGCGACGTCGCGCTGCTCAAGGCGCATGACGTGCGGCCGCCCGACATCGCCCAGGCCTTCGCGGCGGTCGCGTCGCGGCTCATGCCGGGGACGCCGCCGCTCGCCCCGATCACGCTCGGCGAGGCGCCCGGCGCCTTCGCGCCTTTCGCTCCTGCCTTCGCCGCGGCGGCGCTCCCGCCCGCCGACCGGTCGTCCCCCTCCGGCGCGCCGGTTCTGGAGGCGGTCGGCGTCTCGCATGTCTATCCGGACGGAACCGCGGCGCTGAGGGGCGTCGACCTCTCCATCCGGCGCGGCGAGTTCGTCGCGCTGGGCGGCCGCAACGGCTGCGGCAAGTCCACGCTGATCCGCCACTTCCTGCACCTGCTCTCTCCGACCGGCGGCACCGTGCGGGTTGACGGCAGCGACGTCGCGGGCCTGAAGATCAGCGATCTCGCGCGGCGCATCGGCTATGTCGCGCAGAACGCGCACCAGCAGCTCTTCTGCGACAGCGTCCGCGAGGAAGTGGCCTTCGCGCTGACGCTCATGAAGCGCCCGAAAGGCGAGATCGACGCCGCCGTCCATTTCGCGCTGGAGGCGATGCGCCTTTCCGATCTCGCCGACCGCCATCCAGCCTCGCTCAGCCGCGGCGACCGGCTGCGCCTCGCGATCGCCGCGACGCTCGCGCCAGGGCCGGACATGCTGATCTTCGACGAGCCGACCACCGGGCAGGACTGGGCGGGCGCGCTCGCCATCCTCGACATCTGCCGCAGCCTGAACGCGATCGGCAAGACCGTGCTGCTCGTCACGCATCACCTCTACCTGCTCGCCGGCTACGCCGAACGCCTCGTGGTGATGGCGCAGGGCCGCGTCGTGCTCGACGGGCCGCTCGACGAGGTTCTCTATTCCGGTCCCGCCCTCGCCGCGGCCTCGCTCGCGCCGCCGCAGACGGTCAGCTTCGCGGCGGGGCTCGAGGGCTTTGCCGCCGGCGGGATGCGGCCGCTCTCGCCCGCCGCCCTCGCCGCGCTGGTGGAATCCGTTGCCGGAGGCATCCGATGACCGCCGCCGACAGCATCGTCCAGCTTCCGGCCGGCCGCTTCGCGGCCATCGATTTCCGCGTCAAGCTCGTCCTGCTCCTCCTCGCCAGCACGCTCATCTTCGTCTGGAACAATCTCCTCGCGCAGGGGCTGCTGCTCGGCTTCACCATCGCCCTGATGCTCGCCGCCGCGACGCCTCTTGCGACGATCTGGCGCCTCATCCGCCTCACGCTGCCGGCGCTCGTCCTCATCGTCGTGATCCAGGGGCTGTGGAGCCCGTTCGGGATCCATCCGGTCTTCACGCTGCCGCAAGGGCTGCCGCTGCTCGGCGGCGCGCATGTCTTCACCGTCGAGGGGCTGTTGTTCGGCCTTGTCGTCTGCTGCCGCATCCTCGTGCCGCTGCTCGCCTTCCAGCTCGTCTTCATGACGACGGAGGCGAACGACATCGTGCTCGGGCTCACGCGGCTGCGCGTGCCCTACCGCGTGGCGCTGCTCTTCTCGACCACCTTCCGCTTCGTGCCGCTGCTGCTCGAGGAGTTCCAGGCGATCAAGGATGCGCAGCGGCTGCGCGGCATCGATCTCGACAGCTTCGGCATGGTCAGGAAGCTCGTCGCCATGGGGCGCATGCTGGTGCCGCTGATCACCGGCTGCCTCGCCAAGGCGCAGGCGATGGAGATTGCGCTGCAGGCCCGCGCCTTCACCGGCTCGCCCGACCGGACCCAGCTTCATCCCGGCCGCGAGAAGCTGACGGCGGCCCAGCGGGCGATGATCGCGCTTGCGCTTCTCTTCTGGGCCGCCGCGATCGTGGCCCGCATCGCATTTGGAATGGGAGGATCGGTTCTTTGACCGGGAAGGACTTTAACGACGAGGCCACGCTGCGCGCCATGCTGGAGCGCCAGGCCGACGCCTGGAAGACGGGCGATTTCACCCTCGCGAGCGACGACTGGCACCCGAACGGGGTGCTCACGGCGCCGGGCAATCGCGTGCCCTTCGACGCGCTCGCCGGGACGATCCGGCGCTTTCATGACGATTTCGTGGATCTCGAGGTGACGATCACCAACGCCTTCGCCTCGCCCGACGGGACGAAGATCGCCTTCGAATGGCTGTGGACCGTTTCGCGGCGCAGCGACGGGGCGCGCAGCGCCACCCCGGACGCGATCATCGTCGATCTCGAGGATGGCAAGATCCTCGAATGGCGCGAGTATTTCGATACTGCCGCCGCCGTCGAGGACTATCACGGCAAGGAGACCGGCAACGAGGGCACGCCCGGAGGCGACGCAGCGCCGTGAATGTCCTCGTCGTCTATTGCCATCCGTCGAGCGGCAGCTTCACGGCGGCCGTCCGCGACACCGTGATCGCCGCGCTCGGCGAGGCCGGGCACGCCTTTGCCGAGATCGATCTCTATGGCGAGGGCTTCAATCCGGTGATGAGCGCCGAGGAGCGCGCGGGCTATCACGACGAGACGACCAATCTCGCGCCCTTCGCCGAGCATGCCCGTCTGCTGCGCTGGGCGGAGACGGTCGTCTTCGTCTATCCGACCTGGTGGTATGGGCCGCCGGCGATGCTCAAAGGCTGGCTGGAGCGCGTGATGGTGCCGGGCTTCGCGTTCAAGATGCCGACGAAGCATCGGGGCTCGCGGCCCAATCTCACCAATATCCGCCGCCTGCTCGTGTTCACCACCTGCGGCGCGACGCCCTTCGTCAGCTGGATCATGGGCCAGCCGGGCCGCAAGACTCTGCTGCGCGGCTTCCGGTCGGTCTGCCATGTCCGCTGCCGCACCGGCTTCATGGCGCTCTACAAGATGGACAGCGTCAGCGAAGAGGCAAGGCGCCGCCACCTCGCCCGCGTCCGGCGCACCGTGCTCGCGCTCCGATCCTGATCGAGGGGGCGGCCTCCCCGCCCCTCGTCCCGCGCAGCCCTCCGCCAGCGGCGCGGCTGAAAAGCGTCAACGCTGCCTGCAAGGGTCGCAGCCTCTCCCCGCCCGACATGGCCAATCGATTTGAACGCGATCCACCGGGAGGCTAAGACAAGGCCGGGAGGACCGGCGGGAGCGGAGGCGTCCGCCGGCCGGTCGAGATATCCGCCGCGACGGAGGAGGGAGCGAATGCCGCTCGAACATGCGGACGAGAATCCGCGCATTCCCTATCAGTATCCGAACCCGCCCGATGCGCTTGCGGAGATCGTGATCCCGAAGGCGATTCCGGAGGACGACCGGCTTTGGGTGCCGCAGGCCGACAATGTCTGGTTCCGGCCGCTCTGCCTCAACCGCTCGCAGGGCTACTGGATGAACCTCCTGAAGGTCCGGAAGGCCGGCGTGCTGTCGCGACACCGCCATCCGCAGTCGGTGCACGGCTTCGTGCTGAAGGGCCGCTGGCACTATCTCGAGCATGACTGGATGGCCGAGGAAGGCAGCTACGTCTTCGAGCCGCCGGGCGAGACGCACACGCTCGTGGTGCCGGAGGGCGTCGAGGAAATGATCACCTATTTCCAGGTCAACGGCATCATGTACTACGTCGACCCGTGGGGGAGGCCGCTCGGCTACGAGGACGTCTTCACCAAGATCGACATGTGCCGCCGCCATTTCGCGGATGTCGGCCTCGGCGCGGATTTCGCCGACCAGTTCATCCGCTGACGGCCTCCCGCCGCCCTCCACCCGAAAGACAGGTCAACGCATGGGCTTCTGGCCAACGGACTGCTTCGCCGGCAGACGGATCCTCGTCGTCGGCGGCACGTCGGGGATCGGCGCAGCCATCGCCGACGCCTTCCTCGCCGAGCGTGCCGAGGTCGTCGTCACCGGCGCGACCGAAGGCGAGGTCGCGGCCGTTCCGCCGCGCGCGGGCCTCTCGGCGCGGCGGCTCGACATCCGCGACGGCGAGGCGGTGAAGGCCTTCGTCGGCGGCCTCGGCTGGCTGGATCACCTCGTGAACTGCGCCGGGGTCATCCGACGCGGCGAGGAGCTGGATCCGGAGGTCTTTGCCGCCGTCATCGACATCAACCTGACCGGTGCGATGCGCGTCGCGGCGGCGGCGCGGCCGCTGCTCGCCGAGGCGAAGGGCACGATCACCAACACGGCATCGATGCTCGCCTTTTTCGGCGGCGGCCTCGTGCCAGGCTATGCCGCCTCCAAGGGCGGCATTGCGCAGATGACCAAGTCGCTCGCCATCGCCTATGCCGGGGACGGCATCCGCGTCAACGCGATCGCGCCCGGCTGGATCGCGACGCCGCTGACCAAGGCGCTGCGAGACGACCCGCAGCGGAGCGAGGCGATCCTCTCCCGCACCGCGCTGAAGCGCTGGGGCGAGCCGGCCGACCTCGCTGGCGGCGTCCTCTACCTCGCCTCGCCCATCGCCTCCTACGTCACCGGAACGGTGCTGGTCATCGACGGCGGCTACATGGCCGTCTGACGGCCGGGCGTCTCTTCTTTGCTCCCGCCGCCCCGTCAGCCGAACCGCCGCAACCGCACCAGCAGCGCCAGGGACATGACGGCCAGGGCCGCCCAGGTCAGCACATAGACGAGGTGGTTGTTGGCGAAGCGCACGACCGTGAGGCCCGTGACCGGGCCGTCCGGCTCGGGCGGGGTGACCTCGAAGGCGTCGACGAAATAGGGCGCGACATTGGCGAGGCCCGCCGCGCTGGCCATCGCCGCGACGTCGCGCGAGTACCAGCGCCCGGCTGCCGGATCGTTGCTGCGCAGGAAACCGCCGCCGGGCTCGGTCATGCGAAGGAGGCCGGTCACGGTGACCGGACCCCGCGGCGCGTGCGCGGCCTCGGGCGGAAGTGCCGGCACGAAGCCGCGATTGACATAGACCGTGAAGCCGGCGTCCGTTTCCAGCGGCGCCAGCAGCCAGTAGCCCGGCCCGCGCTCCGTCACTGCCTTCACCGGGGTTCCGGGATAGGCCAGATAGCGACCCGTCACGTGAACGCGGCGATATTCGTCGCCGGAGCGAGTGATCGACGGCCAGGCCGCGGGCGGCGGCGGGGCGACGGGTTCGGCATGGATGCGCGCCTCGACGCGCGCGATGAGGGCGAGCTTCTCCGACCGCCGCTCGACCTGCCAGACCGCGAGGCCGGCGAAGACCAGCGTCGCGACGAGGAGGAAGAGCGCCAGCGCGCGCCGCCTGCCCCGCCCCGCAGCCGGCGCCTCGCTCACGGCATCTGGCTCATGTCGTGGCCGGGCATCATGTTGACGTTGAGATGGTACATGACCCAGAGCGAGCCCGTCAGCGCGATCACCACGATGATGATCGTGAAGATGAGCGCCAGCATCGTCCAGCCACCCTCCGAACGGGCGTTCATATGGAGGAAGAACACCATATGGACGACGATCTGCACGATGGCGAAGCCGAGCACGACGATGGCCGTCGCCGTCGGGCTGGCGAAGACGCCGCCCATGACCAGCCAGAACGGGATCGCGGTCAGGACGACCGAGAGCAGGAAGCCGATCACATAGCCCTTGAGCGAGCCATGCGGCTCGCTCTCGTCATGATGGGCATGCGGCGCGTCGGCGGCCGCGGCGTGGACGTCGGTGCTCATCGCAGCATTCCCAGGAGATAGACGACGGTGAAAACGCCGATCCAGATCACGTCGAGGAAGTGCCAGAACAGCGAGAGGCACATCAGCCGGCGGCGATTGGCGGCGACGAGGCCGTAGCGGCCGAGCTGGACCATCAGCGTCACCAGCCAGACGAGGCCGAAGGTGACGTGCAGGCCATGCGTGCCGACCAGCGTGAAGAAGGCGGAGAGGAAGGCGCTGCGCTGCGGCGTCGCGCCCTCGGCGATCATGTGGTGGAACTCGTAGAGCTCGATCGAGAGGAAGGCGAGGCCGAACAGCGCCGTCACCGCGAGCCACAGCTGCGTCGGTCGCACCTGGCCCCGCGCCATGGCCAGCATCGCGAAGCCATAGGTGATCGAGGAAAAGAGCAGCATGGCCGTGTTGAGGGCGACCAGCGGCAGGTCGAACAGATCCTTCGGCGAGGGCCCGGCCGCGAAATTGCCGCCGAGCACGCCATAGGCGGCGAACAGCATCGCGAAGATGAGACAGTCGCTCATCAGATAGACCCAGAAGCCGAGCATCGTGCTGCCGCCCTCGGCATGCGCATGTTCGTCCTCGAGGTGGAACACGGGCGCCTCGCCCGCTGTCGTGGCGGTCGCGATGCTGGTCATGCCCGGGCTCCCTCGGCGATCAGCCGCGTGCGGGCCGCCTCGGTGCGCGCGACCTCCTCGGCCGGAATGTCGAAGGACTGGTGGTAATCGAAGGTGTGCGCGATCGCGACGGCGAGGATCGCGATGAAGCTCAGCACGGCCAGCCACCAGATATACCAGACGAGACCGAAGCCGAGCGCCACCGAGAGCGCGGCGAGGATGACGCCGGTCGGCGTGTTCTTCGGCATGTGAATCGGCTTGAAGCCGGCGAGCGGCCGGCGATAGCCGCGCTCCTTCATGTCCCACCAGGCGTCGTTGTCATGCACCACCGGCGTGAAGGCGAAGTTGTAGGCCGGCGGCGGCGAGGCGGTCGCCCATTCCAGCGTGCGCGCGTTCCAGGGATCGCCGGTCGTGTCGCGCAGCTGATCGCGGCGGAGGATGCTGACGCCGATCTGGATCAGGAAGGCGAGGATGCCAAGCGCGATCAGGAAGGCGCCGAAGCCCGCGATCACGAACCAGATCTGCAGCGAGGGATCGTCGAAGACGCGCATGCGCCGGGTGACGCCCATGAGGCCGAGCAGATAGAGCGGCATGAAGGCGGCGTAGAAGCCGGTGACCCAGAACCAGAAGGACAGCTTGCCCCAGAACGGATCGAGCTTGAAGCCGAAGGCCTTGGGGAACCAGAAGCTGATGCCGGCGAAGAGGCCGAACAGCACGCCGCCGATGATCACGTTGTGGAAATGGGCGACGAGGAAGAGCGAGTTGTGCAGCACGAAATCGGCCGGCGGCACGGCGAGCAGCACGCCGGTCATGCCGCCGATCACGAAGGTCAGCATGAAGGCGAGCGTCCACATCATCGGCAGCTCGAAGCGGATGCGGCCGCGATACATCGTGAACAGCCAGTTGAACATCTTCGCTCCCGTAGGGATCGAGATGATCATGGTCGTGATGCCGAAGAAGGAATTGACGCTGGCGCCCGAGCCCATCGTGAAGAAATGGTGCAGCCAGACGAGATAGGACAGCACGGTGATGACCACCGTCGCGTAGACCATCGACGTATAGCCGAAAAGCCGCTTGCCCGAGAAGGTCGACGTGACCTCGGAGAAGATGCCGAAGGCGGGCAGGATCAGAATATAGACTTCCGGATGGCCCCAGATCCAGATGAGGTTCACATACATCATCGGATTGCCGCCGAAGTCGTTCGTGAAGAAGTTGGTGCCGACATAGCGGTCGAGCGCCAGCATCGCGAGAACGGCGGTGAGGACGGGGAAGGCGGCGACGATCAGGACATTGGTGCAGAGCGAGGTCCAGGTGAAGACCGGCAGGCGCATCATGGTCATGCCCGGCGCGCGCATCTTCACGATGGTGCAGAGGAGGTTGATGCCGGAGAGCGTCGTCCCGACGCCGGCTATCTGCAGGCCCCAGATGTAGTAGTCGACGCCGACATCGGGACTGTAGGTGATGCCCGAGAGCGGCGGATAGGCGAGCCAGCCGGTCTTGGCGAACTCGCCGACGAACAGCGACATCATCACGAGGACGGCGCCGCCGACCGTCATCCAGAAGCTGAAATTGTTCAGGAACGGGAAGGAGACGTCGCGGGCGCCGATCTGCAACGGCACGACGAAGTTCATGATTCCGGTGACGAGCGGCATCGCCACGAAGAAGATCATGATCACGCCATGTGCCGTGAACACCTGGTCGTAGTGATGCGCCGGCAGGTAGCCCTCGGAGCCGCCGAAGGCCATGGCCTGCTGCAGCCGCATCATGACGGCGTCGGCGAAGCCGCGCAGCAGCATGACGATGCCGAGCACCATATACATGATGCCGATCTTCTTGTGGTCGACCGAGGTGAACCACTCGCGCCACAGATAGCCCCAGAGGCGGAACCATGTGATGGCGCCGACCAGCGCGATGCCGCCCGTCGCCACCACGGCGAAGGTGGCGACGAGGATCGGCTCGTGGAAGGGCAGCGCGCTCCAGGTGAGGCGGCCGAACAGGAAGCTCGTGGCGGCGGGGACGGCGGATGGATCGGTCATGCGAGGCGTCTCGCTTACGAATTACGGTCGGGGATGGCGGGGGTGCGCAACAGGGTCGTGTCGAGCCGGGCGGGCGTGAAGCCGGGGCGCTGGAGGCCGGCGCCGACCAGCGGCGCGAGGTCGGCGGGCAGCGCCTCGGCCACGCGCGGCTCGTTGGCCGTCAGCTCGTCGATGGTGCAGATGCCGGCCACGAAGGACGAGGGCGGCCCGAAGATGGCGCCGCGGCGCTCGAACTTGTCATAGGCAAGGCGCGGGATGACGTTGTCGATGCCGGCGAGGCCGAGGCCGCCGCGGCTGTCGATCGCGGCCATCTCGCTCATGCACATCTTGCCGGGCTCGACGCACATGTTGAGCACCGCCTGGAACAGCGCCGGATCGACGCTGGCGAAATGCTGCACGGGCACGTTCTCGCTCGGTTTCTCCAGTTCGAGATAGGCGGCGCGCGTCAGCGGCCTGTCGGCATTTCTGAGCACGCCGACCCAGCGGTCGAAATCGGACGGCTCCATGCCGTGGAAGGCGAAGCGCATGCCCGAGAAGCCGGCGCCGCTGTAATTGGCGGAGAAGCCCTCATAGGCGCCGACGCGGTTGATGACGGCGTGCAGCTTGGTCTGCATGCCCGGCATCGCGTAGATCTGGCCGGCGAGCGCGGGGATGTAGAAGGAGTTCATCACCGCCGACGAGGTGATGCGGAAGCTGATCGGGCGGTCGACCGGCGCGGCGAGCTCGTTCAGCGAGGCGACGCCATATTGCGGGTAGATGAACAGCCACTTCCAGTCGAGCGCCACGACCTCGACCTCGAGCGGCTCGGTCTTCTCGGCGATGGGCTGGCCCTTGGCGACGCGCGACAGCGGCCGGTATGGATCGAGCAGATGGGTGTCCATCCAGGTCAGCGCGCCGAGGCAGATGATGATGAGCAGCGGCGCGCCCCAGATCACCAGCTCGAGCTCGATCGAGTGATCCCATTTCGGCCGGTAGGTCGCGGTCTTGTTGCCCTGCCGGTAGCGCCAGGCGAAGAGCACCGTCAGCGCCATCACCGGGATGATGACGACGAGCATCAGCAGCGTCGAGACGATCAGGAGATCGCGCTGCCGCCAGGCGATGTCGCCTGCGGGGTGCAGCACGACGAAATCGCAGCCGCCGAGGGCGAGGAGGACGGGCAGAGCGAGGAGGAACCGGAAGCGGCGCAAGACGACAACCCTTTGCTGAGGTCGGCGGATGAGCGAGACCTAGGCCAGGCGGCCGCAGCGCGGCATTGGACAGTTTGTCCAATCCCGCAGCGCACAACGACGCGCCAAAACCTTCCGGCGAACGATCCTGAGACAAGGGAGCGGTGCGGCCACGCGCTGCTGCGGAACGATGACGGACATGACCGCGACTGAGGCCAGCCACCCCGAGAGCGGGCCGGACGGACAGCATGCGGTGCGCCCCGGCGAGATCGTCGTCGGCGTCGTGATCGGCCGCGCGTCGGAGTTCTTCGACTTCTTCGTCTATGCGATCGCCTCGGTGATCGTGTTCCCGCGGCTCGTCTTCCCGCATCTCGATCCGCTCGACGGCACGCTCGCCTCCTTCGCGATCTTCGCGCTCGCCTTCATCGCCCGCCCCTTCGGCACGGCGCTGTTCACCGCCATCGACCGCGCGCATGGCCGCGGCGCGAAGATGACCTCGGCGCTGGTGCTGCTCGGCACCTCCACGGTGGCGATCGCCTTTCTTCCCGGCTACGACCAGATCGGCGTCGCCGCGATCTGGCTGCTGGCGCTGGCGCGCATCGGCCAGGGCCTCGCGCTCGGCGGCACATGGGACGGGCTCGCCTCGCTGCTCGCGCTCAACGCGCCCGAGGGCCGGCGCGGCTGGTATGCGATGATGCCGCAGCTCGGCGCCCCGGCCGGGCTGATCGTCGCCAGCGCTCTGTTCGCCTTCTTCGTCGCCAATCTCTCCGCCGACGATTTCTTCGACTGGGGCTGGCGCTACCCCTTCTTCGTCGCCTTCGCCATCAATGTCGTGGCGCTGTTCGCGCGCCTGCGCATCGTGCAGACGCCGGACTACCGCGCCCTCTACGAGCGCGATGAATTGCAGGCGCGCTCGGTGACCGAGACGCTGGGCGCCGAGGGACGCAATGTCGCGATCGGCGCCTTCGTGCCGCTCGTCAGCTTCGCGCTCTTCCATATGGTGACGGTGTTCCCGCTCTCCTGGGTGTTCCTCTTCACCCGCGAGGGGCCGGCGCGCTTCCTCGTCATCGAGGCGATCGGCGCCATGTTCGGCGCGCTCGCCATCGTCGTCTCCGGCATCGCGGCCGACCGGATCGGACGGCGCCGCCTCCTCGCCGGCTTCGCCGTCGTGATCGCGGTCTTCAGCGGCTTCGCGCCGCAACTGCTCGATGCCGGCTTCTGGGGCGAGCTGACCTACATGATCGTCGGCTTCGTGCTGCTCGGCTTCGTGTTCGGCCAGTCTTCCGGCGCCTTCGCCTTCCGCTTCGCCCGCGTCTACCGATACACGGCCTCGGCCATCACATCCGATTTCGCCTGGCTGTTCGGCGCCGGCTTCGCTCCGCTGGTGGCGCTCGGCCTCTCCAGCCAGTTCGGCATCGCCTCGTCCGGCGCCTATCTTCTCTCGGGCGCGGCGGTGACGCTCGTCGCGATCTATGCGACCGGCCTGCCGGGTCCGCGCCAGCAGCGCGACTGACGCCGGGCTATTTCACCCGCCATTTCTCGAGCTTGCGGGCGAGCGTGCGGCGATGCATGCCGAGCCGGCGCGCCGTCTCGGAAATATTGAAGCCGGAATCGGCCAGGGTCTCGTGGATGCGCTCCCATTCGAGATTCTTGAGCGAGGTCTGGCGCTGCGTCAGCGGCACCGAGACGTCGCCGCCCGCCCGTTCGAAAGCCGCGATGACATCGGCGGTGTTGGACGGCTTCGGCAGATAGTGGCAGGCGCCGAGCTTGATGGCCTCGACGGCCGTCGCGATGCTGGCGAAGCCCGTCAGCACGACGATGCGCATCTCCGGGTCGTGGTCGTGCAGCAGCTTGACGCATTCGAGCCCCGAGCCGGAGGCGAGCTTCAGATCCACCACGGCATAGCCGGGGCTGACGCGCTGCAGCGCCGCCCGCACGCCCTCGACGCCATCGCACTGCTCGACGGCATAGCCGCGGCGCTCGAAGGACCGGCGCAGCGCCTTGACGAAGGCCGCGTCGTCCTCGACGAGCAGAAGATTACGCTCCGCTTCCATCCTCATCCTTCAAGGCCAGGGCCCGCAGCGGCAGGGTCAGCCGCACCGTCGCGCCACCCTCCGGATTGTTGACGGCGACGACGGTTCCGCCGAGCTTGCGGACCACATTCACCACGAGGAAGAGGCCGAGACCCGAGCCCGGCCGGTTCTTGCTTGAATTGTAGGGCTTTCCGAAGGACTTCAACCTCTCCTCGGGGAAACCGGGGCCGGCGTCGCGGATCCCGATCACGACGTCGCCGCCGATGCGGCGCGCCGTGACGCCGACGAAGTCGGGCGAGGCCTCGCGGGCATTGTCCAGCACATTGGCCAGCACCTGCTTCATCGCCGCGTCGGAGACGATCGGGATATCGGGCTCGATCTTCGCCTGGTAGTCGAGCCGGCCGACGGGGCGCGAGAGGCGCCATTCCGCCACCGTCTCGTCGAGGAAGCGACCGAGCGTGGTGCGGACCGTGCCCTCGCCGCGCATGTCGCCCGAAGACAGCAGGATGCCCGAGACGATCGCCTTGCAGCGGTCGAGCTCGGCCTGCATCTCGGCCAGTTCGCCGGAAAGCGCCGGGTCGGAGGCGATCGCCGGCATCTGCTGCCAGTCGCCCATGATGACGGAGAGCGTCGCGAGCGGGGTGCCGAGTTCGTGCGCCGCGCCGGAGGCGAGCAGGCCCATGCGGACGACATGATCTTCTTCGGCGAAACGCTGGCGCAATTCGGCGACATAGGCGTCGCGCGCCCGGAGGTTGCGCTGGATGCGGCCGACGAAGACGACGACGAGGATCGCCGCCAGCACGAAGCTGATCAGCATGCCCTGGATATGCAGAGCGAAGATGCGGTCGCCATGCCCCTCGGCGCTGCCATGCCCGCCGGGAACGACCAGTTCGCGATAGGTGTCGCTGAGCAGGATGAAGCAGCCGGTCGCCACGGCGACGACGATCCAGACCGCGAGCCTGTCGAGCAGCACGGCGGCGAGGATCACCTGCAGCAGATAGAGCGAGATGAACGGGTTGGTCGCGCCGCCGGTCAGGTAGAGCTGCATGGTGAGGGCCGCCACGTCGAGCAGCAACTGCATCATCAACTCGGCCGAGGTGATGCCCGTCGTGATGCGGTAGCGCAGCAGCGCGAGGAGGTTGAGGCCCGCCAGCGCGCCGAGAACGACGAAGAGCTGGACGAGCGGCAGCGTGATGCCGAGCACGAAGGCGGCATAGAGGATCGTCACCACCTGGCCGAGCACCGCCAGCGCGCGAAGCTGGATCAGCAGCAGGAGGTTCTTGCGGTTGGTCGTCTCGGCCGTACCGGCGAGAAGGGTCGTCGCTGAGGGTTCCGCCATGGGGACGTGGCTGCCTCGTCTGATGTGTCTCACCCGCACGCCGGCCGGGGATGCATGGCGGGGGTGGACCGTTCGACCTATAGGCATCGACGGCGGGGAATGCTAGCAACTGTCCCGTCGTCGTTCCCTCCGAGTTCAGCCGGTGGCTCCAGCCTTCCTCCCACGCCGCAATGCCCTGGTCGCGCTCGTCGCGGCCTATGTGCTGCTGCTGCAGGCGGTTCTCGGCTCGCCGGCGCTCGGGGCCGCGGCCGATCCGCTGCGCTTCGATCCGCTCGGCGTCATCTGCGCGACCCACGAGACGGCCGCGGGCGACAGCCAGAACGATCCCGCGCACAAGCCGCATCTGCCGGATTGCTGCTTTGCCGGCTGCCTGATGATGGGCGCGGCGGCGCTTGCCGCCGAAGCCGCGCCCGCCTTCCGGCCGCCGGTCAGGATTGGCCGCCTCGCAGCGCCGACGCCTGCCGACATCCTGCCGGCGCCGCGCTACGCCTCCGGGGCCAATCCGAGGGCGCCGCCTCTTCCTGCCTGAACCAGAGACGCCATCGTCCGGACCGCCGCCATGTCAGGCGCCGTCCCGCCATCCGCGGGCGCGCATCGAGGCTGCGCCCGGCTCGCTCTCATACGGCGAGACCGCTCGATCCCGGCACGCTCGAAGGCGGCCGCATGGACCGGCGCGTCGAGCCCGTTCATCAGGACAGATTCATGAACTTCCTCAAGACCCTCACGCTCGCCTCCGCTCTTCTCGCCCTCGCGGCCGGACCGGCGCTGGCCCATGTCACGCTCGAGGCGCCCGAGGCGGCGGTGCCCGGCTCCTACAAGGCCGTGTTCCGCGTCGGCCATGGCTGCGAAGGCAAGCCGACCATCAAGATCCGCGTACAGATCCCCGAGGGCGTCATCGCCGTGAAGCCGCAGCCGAAGCCCGGCTGGACGCTGGAGAAGGTGAAGGGCGCCTATGCCAAGTCCTACGACTATTACGGCACGCCGACCTCGGAGGGCGTGAAGGAAGTCGTCTGGACCGGCGGCAGCCTCGCCGACGACGAATATGACGAGTTTGTGCTGCGCGCCTATCTGACGGGCGATCTCAAGACCGGCACCGTCCTCTATTTCCCCGTCGTGCAGGAATGCCCGGACGGCGCCGCCGAGCGCTGGATCGAGATTCCGGCCGCCGGCAAGGTCGCCGACGATTACGAGTCGCCCGCCCCGGGCGTGACGCTCGTTCCCAAGAAGTAACGGCACCCGAGGCACGCGCCCCCGGCGCGTGCCTCCCTTCGAGGGCGACGGCGCATGACTGACGTTCCAACCGACCGGCGCGGCGCGGCGCCGCTGATCCGCATGCTCGCGCTGGCGATGCTCGCGCTCGCGCTGCTCCTTCCCTCGCACCGCGCCTTTGCCCATGCGGCTTTGGTGGCCGCTGTTCCAGCCGACGGGGCGGTGGTGGCGACGGCGCCGGGCGCCTATTCGCTGCGCTTCAGCGAACCCGTCTCGCCGCTCGTTCTGCGACTCGTCCGGCCGGACGGATCGAACACCCTTCTCGACCGCTACGCGCTCAACGACGCGACGCTCGACATCGCGGCGCCGGCCGATCTCGGCGAGGGCACCCATGTTCTTTCATGGCGGGTGATCTCGGAGGACGGCCATCCGGTCGGCGGCTCCGTCGTCTTCTCCATCGGCGCCCCCAGCGCCGGAGGGGGTGCCGAACCGCAGGAGGCGCCGGATCTCGCGCTCGGCGCCGCCATCTGGGCCATGCGCGGCCTTCTCTATGTCGGCCTTTTCCTCGGGGCCGGCGGCGCCTTCTTCATCGCCTTCATCGGGGGCCGCCGGGCAACGCCGGTCGTGCGTGCGCTGGCCTGGGCCGGCCTCCTCGCCGCGCCGCTGTCGATCGGACTGCTCGGCGTCGACGCGCTGGCGCTGCCGCTCTCGGGGCTCGGAGCGCCGATCGCCTGGCGCACAGGCTGGTCCACGAGCTACGGCGCGACGGGCCTCCTCGCCGCGATCGCGCTCGTCATGGCGCTGCTCTCCCTCTCGCTGGCCGCGCGGGGCGCCCGCCTCTTCGCGGCGCTGTCGCTGATCGGCGTCGGCGTAGCGCTGGCGGCGAGCGGTCATGCCAGCGCCGCCAGCCCGCAATGGCTGACGCGGCCGGCCGTGTTCCTGCACGCGGTCGGCATCGCCTTCTGGGCCGGCGCCCTGCTCCCGCTCGCCGCCGCGCTCCGCGAGGGCGGCGAACCGTCGGCGCGGACGCTGCGGCGCTTCTCGCGGGCGATCCCCTTCGCGGTGCTGCCGCTCGCCGCCGCCGGCATTGCGCTCGCCGTGGTGCAGGTGGAGACGCCGTCGGCGCTGTGGACGACCTCCTATGGCCGCGTGCTGCTGGCGAAGCTTGCCCTGCTCGCCCTGCTGTTCGCCCTCGCCGCGCTCAACCGGCTGCGTCTGACCGCGCCGGCCGAGCGGGATGATCCGCGCGCGCGCAGCCGGCTGCGGCGCTCCATCGCCGCCGAACTCGTTCTGGTGCTGGCGATCTTCGGGACCGCGGCGCTCTGGCGCTTCACCCCGCCGCCGCGCGCCCTCGCCGAGGCAGCGGCCGAGCCGGCGTCGATCCATATCCACGCGGCCGATGCGATGGCCGATCTCAGCCTGACGCCGGGCCATGCCGGAACGGTGGCCGCCGCGATCTCGGTCATGACCGGCGATTTCGGGCCGCTCGACGCCAAGGACGTGACGCTCGTCCTCGCCAATCCCGCCGCGGGCATCGAGCCGATCCGCCGCAAGGCCGTGAAAGGCTCGGACGCCGTCTGGCGCATCGACGCGCTCGCCATCCCGATCGCCGGCCGCTGGCAGGTGCGCATCGACATCCTGATCGACGACTTCCGCATGGCAAAGCTGGAAGACGCCATCGAGATCCGGCCGTGACGACATGACGGCTGAGGCTTGACAGGGGGGCGCTGGCGGCGCCTGTTCCCTCTCGCGCATGGTGTCCTTCGGCGAGGCGACTCGTCGAAGGGTGAAACGGGAACGGGGAAGGACCATCCGGTCCGAAGCCCCGACCGCCCCCGCGACTGTGAGCGGTGAGCCGTCCCCCAGATGCCACTGGACGATCCTTCGGGATGTTCCGGGAAGGCGGGGGGCGTGCGGTGACCCGCGAGTCAGGAGACCGGCCAGGCGCATGACTCAACCCGCAGCCGTCGGGGAAGACGGCAAGGAGAACTGGAATGCATATCGAACCCGGCCTCGTATCGCCCGACAAGATCTGGCTCAGCTATGTGACCGGCGCGGCCGCCGGCGCCTACGCCCTGAAGCTCGCGGCGGACAGCATCCGCGCGCGGGGCGCCGTCTCGCTCATCGGGCGCAGCGCCGCCGCGACCGCGCTCGTCTTCTCGTTCTTCGAGGTGCTGCCGCATGTGCCGGTCGGCGTCTCGGAGGTGCATCTCATCCTCGGCTCGACGCTGTTCCTCATCTTCGGCGCCGCGCCGGCGGCGCTCGGCCTCGCGCTCGGGCTGCTGCTGCAGGGCCTCACCTTCGCGCCGTTCGACCTGCCGCAATACGGCATGAACGTCACCACGCTGCTGGTGCCGCTGTTCGGTCTCTCGATGCTGGCTGGCCGCGTCATCGCGCCCGGCACGCCCTATGTCGAGCTCCGCTATCGCCAGGCGCTGGCGCTTTCGACGGCCTATCAGGCCGGCATCGTCGCCTGGGTCGCCTTCTGGGCGTTCTATGGCCAGGGCTTCACGGCCGAGAACACCGCCGCGATCTCCACCTTCGGCGGCGCCTATCTGCTCGTCATCGTCGTCGAGCCGCTCGTCGATCTCGCCGTTCTCGCCTCCGCCAAGGCGCTCAAGGGCCTGCGCGGCAATCCGCTCCTCGAGCGCCGCCTGTTCGAGACCGCCTGATCTGGCGGCCTGACACGACGGGTGGCCGGCCGGACGGCCGGCTACCCGGTTCGCCGCTATGGCATTCCTTCCGCCCCGCTCCATTTCGTTGCAGACTGCCCGTGCATCGTTTGCGACTCCAGGGGGATCATGCCGCATAGACGCTTGCAACGGATCGGCCCGCTCGTGGGCCTGCCCGATATCGTCCGCAGCCATGGCGTGTCGATGGACGCGATAGTGGAGGGCAGCGGCATCGAGGCCGAGGCCTTCTCCAATCGCGACGGCGTCGCCCCTTTCGTCGCCATCTGCCGAGTGATGGATCGGGCGGTGAAGCTGACCGGCCAGCGCCATCTCGGCCTCGAGATCGGCCTGGCGCAGGATCACCGGGCGCTCGGGACGGTCGGCCAGCTCGTGGCCCATGCGCCGACGCTCGGCGAGGCCATTCAGGATTTCGTCCGCAACCAGCACCGCAACTCGCGCGGCGCGGTCACCTTCCTGATGCCGCATGGCGAGGGATTCCACCTCGGCTACGGCATTTATGACCGTTACGAAACGGGGGCCGACCAGCTCTACGACCTCGCCATGGCGGTGGCCGTCAACGCGATCCGAAGCCTTGCCGGGACGCGCGCCGGCCCCATCGAGGTCCTCGTCTGCCATCGCGGCAACGCACCGCGCAGTCATTACGAGGCGGCGCTCGGCTGCCCGGTCCGGCTCAATCAGCCCTATGCGGCTCTGGCGCTGAGCGCAGAGGCGATGCGCCTGCCGATCGCCGGCCATGACCGGGCCGAACGCGCGCGGCTCGCCGCGCTTCTCGACGAAAGCCCGCCCTTCGGCGCGCCCGATTTCGATGCCCGCGTCCGCCACCTGCTGAAGCCTGCCATCCTGATGGGGGATGCCTCCGCCGAGACGATCGCCCGGCAGATCGGCATCCATCTCAGAACGCTCAACCGCCGCCTGAAGGACGAGGGCGTGACCTTCCGCGCCATCGAGCAGCAGGTCCGCTTCTCGATCGCCTGCGAATTGCTGAGCCTGACCGATCTCGACGTCGCGGACATTTCCGAAACGCTCGCCTATGGGACGCCCAGCGCCTTCGACCGGGCCTTCCGCCGCTGGACCGGCATATCGCCGACCCGCTGGCGGCGCGGCTCGGCATCGGGCGAGCCGCGGTGAGGCGTCAGTCGGCCTCGCGCAGACGGTAGCCGACGCCGGTCTCGGTGCGGATATAGAAGGGCCGCGCGGGATCGTCCTTGAGCTTCTGGCGGACCTGGCGGACATAGACGCGCAGCTGCTGCGCGTCGATCGCCCCGCCCCAGACGGCCTTCATCAATTGCTGGTGAGTGATCACCTTGCCGGCGTGGCGAGCCAGGAGCGCCAGGATCTCGTATTCCTTCGGCGAGAGATGGATCTCGGCTCCGTCGAGGCGGACGATGCGGCGGACGAGATCGACGCTGAGCCCGCCCGTCCTGAAGACCGGCGCGGCGCCCTCCGCCTGAACGCGGTGACGCAGCGCCACGCGGAGCCGTGCGACGAGTTCGTCGATGCCGAACGGCTTCGTCACATAGTCGTCCGCGCCGGCGTCCAGCGCCTTGACGATGCCGGCCTCTCCCGTGCGGCTGGAGAGGATGAGGATCGGCACCGTGACGCCGGACCGGCGCCAGCCTTCGAGAAGCGCCTCGCCGCCGATATCGGGCAGACCGAGATCGAGGATCACGCCGTCCGGCCGCTCCTCCGCCATCGCCACGCGCGCCGTCGCGCCGTCGGCCGCCTCGATCACCTCGTAGCCCTGCGTCCCGAGCCCGGCCTTCAGCAGGCGGCGGATCGGCGGCTCGTCGTCGACGACGAGGACGCGGCCGGCGCTCACCCCCGCTCTCCGGCATGGGCGGGCAGGCGGATGGTGAAGGCGAGGCCCGGCCTGTCCGGGCGGCGCGCCGCCGTGAGGCTGCCGCCCATCGCCTCGACGAAACCGCGGCTGATGGAAAGCCCGAGGCCGGTTCCCGCGCGCACGCTGTCGCCCTTCTCCACGCGATAGAACTTGTCGAACACGCGCTCCAGCTCCTCGGCGCCGAGACCCGGCCCCTCGTCGAGCACGGCAATTGCGACCGTATCACCCTCGCGCCGGGCCGCCAGCGTGATGGTCGTGCCCGCGGGCGCATATTTGGCGGCGTTGTCGACGAGATTGAAGAGGGCCTGCTCGATCAGGACGGGATCGACGGCGACCATCGGCAGGTTCGGCGCGACGTCGACGACGAAGCGGTGGCGGGACACGACGGCCGCAACGCGCTCGGCGAGGCTGCCGACGATCTCGTCGGGATCGGTGGGGATGGTGGCGGGGCGGATCGCGCCGGCTTCGAGCCGCGTCATGTCGAGGAGATTGTTGATGAACCGGTTGAGGCGCTCCGCCTCCGCCTCGGTCGTCGCCAGGAGTTCGTCGCGCGTCGCCGGGTCGAGGTCGGCGCCATAGCCGCGCAGCGTGCCGACGGCGCCGAGAATGGCGGCGAGCGGGGTTCGCAGGTCATGCGAGATCGAGGACAGCAGCGCCTGGCGCAGCCGGTCGGCTTCCGCGTCGCGGCGCGCGCGCTCGACATCCGCGGCGAGGAACACGCGCTCGATGGCGAGCGCCGCCTGCCCGGCCAGCGCATCGAGCAGCCGGCGCTGGTCGGGCGTCAGCAGCGGTCCGCTGCGCTCGTCGCTGTCGATGCCGACCGCGCCGATCGGGCCGCGCCCGGTCGAGAGCGGCATGAAGAAGCGCCGCGCGCCCGGAAGCGTATCGGCGCCGCGGCCGGCCGGCTGGTTGTTGGCGAAGGCCCATTTCGCGGCGGCGATGTCGGCTTCGTCGAGCTGGTCCTCGGGCGGATAGCCGGCACGGACGGCGAACTCGCCGTCCTCGCTCAGGAGCAGGACCACGCGCATGTCGAGCATCGAGGCGATCTGGTAGGCCGTTGCCCAGAGCACGTCGTCGATCGTGCCGACGGCTGCGAGCTTCCGGCTGAAGGAATAGAGCGCCTCGGTCGCGGCGGCGCGGCTCCTCGCGACGACGGCCTCGGCCCGCGCCCGTGCCGCGAGATTGGCGACGAGGAAGGTCACGATGGTGAAGACCACCAGCGCCGCGACATTGGTCGGGTCGGCGATGGTGAAGGTCCAGGTCGGCGGCAGGAAGAAGAAGTTGTAGGCGAGCAGCGAAACCGCCGTCGCGAACAGCGCCGGCCACAGGCCGCCATAGCTCGCGACCACGACGACGCCGAGCAGGAAGACGAGATCGACGCTGCCGGCGCCGACCAGCGGCTCGATCAGCTTGCCGATGCCGAGCGCCGCGGTGCCGATCGCCGCCGCGGCGACATAGGGGCCGGGTCGCGTGGCGGCGTGCGGGGGCGGCGGCGCCTGATGCGGCGCGGCCGCGTCGATCGCCTCGCCGGCGATGACATGGACGCTGATCGTGCCGGCGCGCCGCACGAGGTCGTGCACCACCGAGCCGTGCAGGATCTCGAAGAAGCGCGAGCGTTCGGACTTGCCGATGACGATGTGGTTGACGTTCTGGCGCCGCGCATAGCCGAGCACGTCGTCGGCGATACGCCGCCCGCCGCCCGGCAGCGTCACCGCCTCGCCGCCGAGATGCTCGGCGAGGCGCAGCGCATCGGCGATGCGCTCCTGCGCTGTCTCGTCCAGCATGCGGGTGCGCGCCGTCTCGATGTGAAGCGCGACGAAGGGCGCGCGCAGCCGGTCGGCGAGGCGCTTCGCATAGCGGACGAGCGCCTGCGCGCGCGGATCCTCGCTCACGCAGACCAGCACCCGCTCTCCGGCCGCCCAGGGACCGGCGATGGCATGGCTCTGCATGTGGCTGAGCAGCTGCTGGTCGACCCGCTGCGCGGTGCGGCGCAGGGCGAGCTCCCTGAGCGCCGTCAGGTTGCCGGGCGAGAAGAAGTGGTCGATCGCCCGCTTCGCGGTGCGAGGCAGATAGATCTTGCCTTCATGCAGGCGCTGGATGAGGTCGGCGGGCGAGAGGTCGACCACCTCGATGTCGTCCGCCGCGTCGAGGACCGAATCCGGCACGGTCTCGCGGATGCGCACCCGCGTGATCTGCGCCACCACGTCGTTGAGGCTCTCGACATGCTGGATGTTGAGCGTCGAATAGACGTCGATGCCGGCCGCGAGCAGTTCCTCGACATCCATGTAGCGCTTCGGATGGCGGCTGCCGGGCGCGTTGGTGTGGGCGAGTTCGTCGACGAGCACGAGTTCGGGCCGCCGCGCCAGGATGGCGTCGAGATCCATCTCGTCCAGCATCTGGCCGCGATAGGGAATCTGCCGGCGCGCGATGGTCTCGAAGGGCGCGACCAGCGCCTCGGTCTCGGCGCGGCCATGCGTCTCGACCACGCCGATGACGACATCGGTGCCGGCCGCGAGACGGGCCCGGCCGGTCTCGAGCATCTCGTAGGTCTTGCCGACGCCGGGCGCCGCGCCGAGAAACAGCTTGAGGCGGCCGCGGCCCTCGCGCCGCGCCGCCTCGAGCAGGGCGTCGGGCGAGGGTCGGTGCCCCTCGCCGTCCGTTTCCTCGGCCATCACGGCTCCTTCGCGGCGGCCGGGAGGCCCCGGCCGGATCGATTGCTGCGCAGCATCCTATCCGCCGGCGCGGCTGTCGAGATCGAGATTGAGCGCGAGGACATTCACGCGCGGCTCGCCGATGATGCCGAAGAGCCGGCCGTCGACATGCGCGGCCACGATCGCCCTCACGGCCGCCTCGTCCATGGCACGGGCCCTGGCGACGCGCGGCACCTGGAAGAACGCCGCCTCCGGCGAGATGTCCGGGTCGAGGCCACTGCCGCTCGTCGTGACGAGATCCATCGGGACGGGGGCGCCGGGATTGGTCGCGGCCAGCGCGTCGCGCTCGGCCGTGACGCGGTCGATCAGCGCCGGGTTGGACGGGCCGAGATTGGAGCCCATGGAGTTCGACGCGTTGTAGGGCGCGGCGACCGACTTCGCGGGGTCGGCCGGATCGGGGCCGAGCGTCGCCGAGGGCCGGCCGTGGAAATATGCTTCGCCGGCAAAGTTCTGGCCGATGAGCGCTGATCCGACGATCCTGCCGTCGCGCGTGACGAGGCTGCCCCCGGCCTTGTCCGGGAACAGGGCCCTGGCGAGACCGGTCATGCCGAGCGGATAGGCGAGACCGGTCAGCACGGTGAAGAGGACGAGGAGGACGAGAGCGGGACGGATCTGTTTCAGCATGATGGACCTCACGCGAGACCGAGGGCGGCGACGGCCATGTCGATCAGCTTGATGCCGACGAAGGGCACCAGGATGCCGCCGAGGCCGTAGACGAGGAGATTGCGGCGCAGCAGTTCGGCCGCGCCAACGGGCCGGTAGGAGACGCCGCGCAGCGCCAGCGGGATCAGCGCGACGATGACGAGCGCGTTGAAGATGATCGCCGACAGGATGGCGCTCTCGGGCGTCGCGAGGCCCATGACGTTGAGGGCGCCGAGCTCGGGATAGAAGGCGACGAACATCGCCGGAATGATCGCGAAGTATTTCGCGATGTCGTTGGCGATCGAGAAGGTCGTCAGCGCGCCGCGCGTCATGAGCAGCTGCTTGCCGATCTCGACGATCTCGATGAGCTTGGTCGGATCGCTGTCGAGATCGACCATGTTGCCGGCCTCGCGCGCCGCTACCGTGCCGGTGTTCATGGCGACGCCGACATCGGCCTGCGCGAGGGCGGGCGCGTCGTTGGTGCCGTCGCCGCACATCGCGACCAGCTTGCCCTTGGCCTGCTCGGCGCGGATGAGGGCGAGCTTCGCCTCGGGCGTCGCCTGCGCCAGGAAGTCGTCGACGCCGGCCTCCGCCGCGATGGCCGCGGCAGTCATCGGGTTGTCGCCGGTGATCATCACGGTGCGGATGCCCATGCGGCGCAGCTCGGCGAAACGCTCGCGGATGCCGCCCTTGACGATGTCCTTGAGCTGCACGACGCCGAGCAGGCGGCCGTTCTCGGCGACCGCCAGCGGCGTGCCGCCCGTCTTGGCGATCTCGCCGGCGATGGCGTTCACCTCGCGGGCGAGCGCCGAGGTCGCCGGGTCGGCGCCGACATAGGCGAGCACCGCATCGACCGCGCCCTTGCGGATCACGTCGTTGCCGATATCGACGCCGCTCATGCGCGTCTGGGCGGTGAAGGGGACGAAACGCGCCGACAGGCCGGCCATGTCGCGGGCGCGGATGTCGTATTTCTCCTTGGCGAGCACGGTGATCGAGCGGCCCTCGGGCGTCTCGTCGGCCAGCGAGGCGAGCTGCGCCGCATTGGCGAGCTCGGCCGCCGTCACGCCGCGCACCGGGCGGAACTCCGTCGCCTGGCGGTTGCCGAGCGTGATGGTGCCCGTCTTGTCGAGCAGCAGCGTGTCGACATCGCCGGCCGCCTCCACCGCGCGGCCCGACATCGCCAGCACGTTGAAGCGGACGAGGCGGTCCATGCCGGCGATGCCGATCGCCGAGAGCAGCGCGCCGATGGTGGTCGGGATCAGCGTGACGAACAGCGCGACCAGCATCAGCACCGGGATGGAACCGCCGGCATAGGTGGCGAAGCTCGGGATGGTCGCTGTGGCGAAGACGAAGATCAGCGTCATGCCGGCGAGCAGGATGTTGAGCGCGATCTCGTTCGGCGTCTTCTGCCGCTCCGCGCCCTCGACGAGGCTGATCATGCGGTCGAGGAAGGTGGAGCCGGCGGCGGCGGTGATGCGCACGCGGATCCAGTCGGACAGCACCTCGGTGCCGCCGGTCACCGCCGAGCGGTCGCCGCCGGATTCGCGGATGACGGGCGCCGACTCGCCGGTGATCGCGGCCTCGTTGACGGAGGCGACGCCTTCGATCACCTCGCCGTCCGAGGGGATGATGTCACCGGCCTCGACGAGCACGACGTCGCCGACCTTGAGGCTCGCGCCGGGAACGCGGTGCCATGCGGTGAGGTCGTCGCCGGAGAGCAGCTTCGCCTCGGTCTCGCTGCGGGTGCGGCGCAGCGCATCCGCCTGCGCCTTGCCGCGCCCCTCGGCCACCGCTTCCGCGAAATTCGCGAAGAGGACGGTGAACCAGAGCCAGAGATTGATCTGCAGCGAGAAGCCGAGGCCGGGGCGGCCGGCCGCGACGTCGCGGATGAAGAGGACGGTGGTGAGCAGCGTCACCAGGGCGACGACGAAGATGACCGGGTTGCGGGCGAGCTTGCGCGGATCGAGCTTGCGGAACGAGGCGCCGATGGCCGGCAGCAGGATGGCCGGGTCGAGGATGCTCGCGGAACGCGACCCGGCCGGGCCGGCAGTCGCGGAAGGGGACTTGGACATCTGGGGAATTCCGTTTCCTTGCCGCTCAGGCGGCGAGTGCGGGAAAAAGTGCGGTGAGGACGGCGGCGAAGCCCGCGGCCGCGGCCAGGATCGCCATCATGGCGACGATGACGAGCGAGGCGGCGGGTGGCGGCGTTCTGGCCTGCCGCGGATCGTCGGGGGCCGGGATCGTCATGGTCATCCTCCGGCCCTTGCGAGGATCTGGAAGTGCTCGACGATCGGCCCGAGCGCCAGCGCCGGGAAGAAGGTCAGCCCGCCGATCACGAGGATGGCGCCGACGAGAAGCCCGACGAAGAGGCCGCCATCGGTCGGCAGCGTTCCGGCCGAGGCGGGCACGGTCTTCTTCGCGGCGAGCGACCCGGCGATGGCGACGGCCGGCACGATCATCAGGAAGCGCCCGACGAACATCGCGATGCCAAGGGTGATGTTGTACCAGTCGGTGTTGCCGGTGAGGCCGCCGAAGGCCGAGCCGTTGTTCGCCGCCGCAGAGGTGTAGGCGTAGAGGATCTCCGAGAAGCCGTGCGGGCCGGGATTGGCGATCGAGGCCACCGCCGAGGGCAGCACGGTCGCGACGGCCGTGAAGCCGAGCATGGCGAGCGGCAGGATCAGCAGCGCCAGCAGTGCGAGCTTCACCTCCCTCGCCTCGATCTTCTTGCCGATATATTCCGGCGTGCGGCCGACCATCAGCCCGGCGATGAACACCGCGATCACCACGAAGAGCAGGATGCCATAGAGGCCGGCGCCGACGCCGCCGACGATGATCTCGCCGAGCTCCATGTTGATGAGCGGGATCATGCCGCCGAGCGCGGTGAAGCTGTCATGCATGGCGTTGACCGCGCCGCAGGACGCGGCTGTCGTCACCACGGCGAACAGCGCGGAGAGCGCGATGCCGAAGCGGACCTCCTTGCCCTCCATGTTGCCGCCCTGGATGCCGAGCGCATGGACGAGCGGGTTGCCGGAGGCTTCCGACCAGTAGCAGGCGACGACGCCCGCCGCGAAGAGCACGCCCATGGCGGCGAGGATGGCGAAACCCTGGCGCTCGTTGCCGACCATGCGCCCGAAGACATTGGTGAGTGCCGCGCCGATGGCGAAGATCGCGACCATCTGCACGAGGTTGGCGAGCGCGGTCGGATTCTCGAAGGGATGCGCGGCATTGGCGTTCATGAAGCCGCCGCCATTGGTGCCGAGCATCTTGATGGCGATCTGCGAGGCCATCGGGCCGAGCGCGATCACCTGCCGCGCGCCTTCCAGCGTCGTCGCCTCGACCGATGGGGCGAGGGTCTGCGGTACGCCCTGCCAGACGAGGAACAGCGTCAGCAGGATCGAGATCGGCAAGAGCACATAGAGCGTGGCACGGGTCATATCGACCCAGAAATTGCCGATCGCATGCGCCTCGCGGCGCGCGAAGCCGCGGATGAGCGCGACGGCCAGCGCGATGCCGGTGGCGGCGGAGAGGAAGTTCTGCACCGCCAGCCCGGCCATCTGGACCAGATAGGACATGGTCCCCTCGCCGCCATAGTTCTGCCAGTTGGTGTTGGTGACGAAGGAGACCGCCGTATTGAAGGCGAGCGCCTCCGGCACCGGCCCCATGCCCTGCGGATTGAAGGGCAGCTTGCCCTGCAGGCGCAGCAGCGCGTAGAGCAGCAGGAAGCCGGCCGCGTTGAAGACGAGCATGGCGACGACATAGGCCAGCCAGTGCTGGTCCTCGCGCTCCGAGGTGCCGGCGAGCCGGTAGAAGCCGCGCTCGACCGGGGCGAGGACGGGCGAGAGCCAGGTCCGCTCGCCGGAGAAGACGCGGGTCATGTAGCTGCCGAGCGGCCGCGTCAGCGCCAGCACCAGCGCGACGAAGAGGGCGATCTGGAGCCAGCCGTTGAGGGTCATTCCCGTGGAAGTCATGGCGGCAGCCTCCTAGAAGCGCTCGGGGCGCAGCAGCGCGAGCGTCAGATAGGCGAGGACGACGAGCGTCACCGCTCCGCCCAGCCAGTAGTCGAGCATCATTTTGGGGGTGCCTTCTTCAGAAGCCGGCCGCGGCGCGGGCGTAGAGGATCGCCACGCCGAAACAGCCGAGGGCGAGCACGGGAAGCAGGATGTCGAGCATGGCCGAACTCATTCTCCGGGTTGCCGCGCGCGAGGCATCGCGGCGCGGCATCGGTCGCGGCCGCGAGGAGGCGGCCGTCCGATGGGACAAGTATCGGCAGGCGGGCATAGGGATTCGAGCGCGGCCAAGGCGGCGCTTCATAGGAAAAGCATAGGAGATGCCGGGGCTCTACCCGCGCGATGCCCCCGGCCGGTCCGGCCAGCGCCGCGAGGGGCGCCTTGCGCGGCGGAGGCGGCGCGCGTCATATGGCGCATCTGAACGAGGGAGGCGAACCACCATGCGCACGTCCATCCTGGCGATCCTGCCGCTCGCGGCGCTCGCGGCCTGTACCAGCGCCAGCACGCCGCCGCCGCGCTCGACCGCGGCGATGAACGGCGACTATGCTCTGATGAGCTGCGCCGAGCTCGAGGCCGCGGCCCGCAGCGCCGCGTCCGACGCCTCCTGGGCCCGCCGCCAGCAGCAGCAGACCTTCGGCAGCGGCAATTCCGACAATGTCTCGATCAATGTTCCGATCGGCGGCGGTGGCGGCGTGACGACGGGTCCGCGCCCGACCAGTTCGCGCCAGCGCGCCGATATCAGCCAGGCAATGGTGACCAAGGGCTGCAACTGAGCGGAGGTGATCCGGCGGCTCCCGCCGCCGGCCGACCTCACCCTCTGATCGCGGCGGCGTAGTCCTCCAGGACGCGCTCGACCGCGTGGAGGACATGTCCGTGCGCATCGAGCGGTCCAGCCCCCGCCGCGCGCGGCAGGAACTGCGACACCAGCGTCTCCGGGATCACGCGGCCGTCGAGCGCCGCATACAGCGCCGCCACCGCCCGCTCCGCCTCCGGATGCGGCCAGTAATAGCGGATGCGGTCGGAATAGGAGTAGTGGCGCAGGATGTGCTGCTCCTCCGCCGTGCCCGGATAATGGCTCTGCCAGTTGCCCGGCTCGGCGAGCATCAGCGCCTCCATGGCGGCGGCGAGGCGGCGGCCGCCATAGGACGGGTCGAGCTCGGCCGCGATGCAGTCGAGCCCGTAGAGCGCCTCGCGCAGCGCGAAGGTCAGGCCGGGACCGACCTTCAGGATCGCGAAGCCGTCCGAGACCAGCGCCGCGAGCCGATCGACCGGCTGATAATCCGTCGAATGCGCCTCGAAGACGAAGCCGGGCTCGTTCTCCAGCACCGCGACCAGCGAGCGCGCACGTTCGGGCTGATAGGCGACGACGCTCTCATGGCCGAACTCGACGCCCGGCTGCACCACGATGCCGATGGCGCGCTCATAGGCCGCCTCGAGCCCGGCGGCGAAGAAGATGTCGCGATGGGTGGCGATCGTCTTCTTCACGGCCGCCGGGGTCGTCGGCTCCAGATGGTCGAGCGCATGGGTGGCCCCACCCGGCGTCGGCACTTCGGTGCCGATCACATAGACCGGCGGCGGCAGGCCGGCATCGCGGGCGGCGGCCTCGGCGGCGGCGGCGAGGCGCGCGGCGCGATGGGCGGTCGTCGTGTCGTCGAGCGCCTCCGGCTCGCCGGCGCAGCCCATCGAGGCATCGAGATGGATCTTGGAGAACCCGGCGGCGACGAAGGCGGCAACCATCGCCTCGGCCTTGGCCATCGCCTCCTCGGCCGGCTTCTTCTTCCACGGATTCGGCCCGAGATGATCGCCGCCGAAGATGATGCGCTCCGGCGCAAAACCCTCCTCGGCCGCGATGGCGAGCACGAAGCGGCGGAAATCGGCCGGCCTCATGCCGGTATAGCCGCCATCCTGGTTGACCTGGTTGCAGGTCGCCTCGATCAGCACCGGACCCTCTCCATCCCGGCCGTGGCGGAAGGTGGCCCGGATCACGTCCGGATGCGCCGAGCAGACCGAGGTAATGGCGAGGCGGCGCCCGTCGCGGCGGGCCTTCGGCAGATCGCGGATGAAATCGGACATCAAGGGCTCCTGACGATGGCGCCGGCGATGAAGGCGTCGAGCTCGGCGAAGGTCGAGGTGCCCTCCATCGGCCCCTTGATCGTCACCGTCCGCGCGCCGGCCGCGTTGGCATAGCGGAGCGCGCGCTCGACCGGTAGCCCCGCCCGACGCGCGACGAGGAAGGTCGCGCCGAAACTGTCGCCCGCGCCGGTCGGATCGATCTCCTCGACGGCGAAACCGGGCATGTCGGTGCGCCCGTCGCGGTCGAAATGGCTCGCGCCGGCCGCGCCGCGCTTCAGGACGATCTCCCGGACGCCAGCGGCCAGGAGATGGGCGACCGCGTCCTCTTCGCCGGCGCCCTCGGCGAACATCGCGAGTTCCTCGCCCGAGGGGAGGAAGAGATCGGTCACCGCGAGAACGCGGTCGAAGGCCGCCCTGCCCTCGGCGTCGCGCAGCGTCTCGCGGCGAACATTCGGGTCGAAGGACACGGTTCCGCCGCGCGCCTTGAGGTCGGGGATCGTGGCGAAGATCATGCCGTGGACGGCGGGGATCGGCAGGCCGGACCCCATGACGTGCAGATGCGCCGCGCCGGCGAGGACCGCCTTCGCCTCGGCCGTGGCCGCGATCTTGCCGGCGGCGCTGTCGCGCATGTTGAAGACGAAGGCGCGGCTGCCATCGGCGCGATAGCGCACGAAGGCGCTGCCCGTGGCGGCGCCGGGGAGGACCGCGACCGCCGAGACGTCGACGCCGTCCTTCCGGAGACGGTCGAGATTCAGCGTGCCGAAATCGTCGTCGCCGACCGCCGAGACGATGGCAGCCGGCGCGCCGAGCTTGCCCACCTGATCGATGAAGATGGCCGGCGCGCCGCTCGGGAACGGCCCGATCAACGATTGCGGCTCCAGGAAGCCGTCGCCGAGCGTGGTGGCCATGATCTCGACCAGGATCTCGCCGATCGTGACGACGGGTCCGTCCATGATGTTCCCCTTCAGGTGCGGAACAGCGTCAGCGGCTGTTCGCTGGCATAGATCGCACGCTCGTCGATCGAGAACATGCGCTGGTGCATGATGAAGGCGCCGCCGAGCGCCGGCCCTTCGATGCCGAGCGCCGAGACCTCGATGCGCGGCATCGGGAAGCCTTCGAGGAATTCGCGCCGCATCGCGGCCTCGACCTCGCCGGCGACATGGCGGAACACCGGCGCCACGGACCCGCCGAGGATGATGGCGCCCGGATTGAGCACGCTGGTGAGCTGCACGAGGCCGATCGCAAGCCGCCGACCCCACTCCGACGCCGTACGCCGCGCCATGGCCTCGCCGGCCTCCAGCGCCGCGAGGAAGCGGTCGAGGTCGTCGCCCGCGGCGGCGCCGTTGGCGCGATAGCGCGCGACCAGCGCGTCCTTGCCGATATAGCTTTCGAGGTGGCCGGGCTTGTGGCGGCCGACGAAGAAGCCCTCGCCGCCGACCACGAGCTGGCCGAACTCGCCGGCGAGCCCGGCGGAACCACGGAAGAGCCGTCCGCCGATGACGACGCCGCCGCCGGCGCCGTTCTCGATCAGCAGGAAGGCGACGGTCTCGGACCGATGCGCCGTCTCGCGATAGGTCTCGGCGATGGCGAAGGCGTTGGCGTCGTTCTCGACGGCGACGAGGAGGTCGAGCCCCGGCAGGCGGCGCGCGAGCCGCTCGGCCAGCATTTCCTTCAGCCGCACGTCGCGCCAGCCGATGATGAGCGCGTTGATGACGCGCCCCTCGTCGAGCAGCGCCGGAAGGCCGACACAGACGCCGCGCACGCGATCGGCCTTCGGCAGCGACTCGATCACGGCGGCGATCATCGCCACGAGGCGGTCCGACACGGCGTCAGGCGCGCTCTCGAAGGTGGGATAGGCGATGGTCTCGCGGCGGATCTCGCGGGCGGCCATGTCGGTCGCCACCACGGTCAAGCGGTCGACGCCGATCTCGGCGCCGAGGAAATAGGCGCCTGCCGCGTCGAGCTCGATCAGGATGCCCGGCCGTCCGGTGCGCTGCGGGCTGTCGCCGCGCGGCCGGTCGGTCCGCTCGACGACCATGCCGTCGGTCATCAGATTGGCGATGATGTTGCCAGTGGTCGACCGGTTGAGGCCGAGGACGCGCGCGAGGTCGGCGCGGCTCATGCCGCCGGCGCGGAACAGCGCGTTGAGTGCGCGGATCTCGTTCAGGTAGCGGACGGACTGCGGTGTAGCCACGATGCGGGGGCCTGAGCAATGCTGGGCGACGAGCGCGTGATGGTTGGTCGAGGCCCCTCCGCCTCGGGTCGCGGCAGGGCGGGGAAACCCGCCTCGCCGCCTGTCGTCGTGATCGTCGTAAGCTGATCCTGCTTACTGCGTCTTGCGCATCGCGAGAAGCGCTTCGACATTCTCGCCCGTGACCGGGACCCACGGCACGGAATACTGCTTCTGCTTGCCGCCGTCCCAGGCGAGCTGGCCGCCATTGACGTCCCAGACCTTGGCCTGCGGCTTGTAGTCGGCGCCGCGCACGACGCCGAGCGCGAGGTCGATGGCGCCCTGGGCCTGCGCATCGGCATCCTGCAGCGTCGACATCATCTCGCCGCGCTGCACGGCGAGCAGCGCGTCGGTCACGCCGTCGACACCGGCGACCGGGATCTTCTTCGGGTCGAGGCCATGCGCCTTGACCGCCTCGAGGGCGCCGATCGCCATCTCGTCGTTCTCGCCGATGATGCCCTGGATCTGGTCCGGATGGGCCGTCAGCCAGTTCTCGACGAGGCTGAGCGCCTCGGCACGCGACCAGTTGGCGGTCTTCTGCTCGAGCACCTTGATGTCCGGGTAGTCCTTGAGCGTCGCCTCGATGCCCTCGAGACGCTGCACCTGCGCGGACTGGCCGATCATGCCCTCGACGATGACGACATTGCCCTTGCCGCCCATCTTGTCGAACACCGACTTGGCCAGGATCTTGCCGGCCTCGACGTCGTTCGAGGAGATATAGGCGTTGTAGAGATCGGTGTTGGAGATCAGCGTGTTGGAGCCGATCACCGGGACGCCGGCATTCTTGGCGCGCTCGACCGGATCGTTGCCGGCATTGATGTCGACCGGCACGAAGATGATCGCGTCGTATTTCTCGCTGATCGCGGTGTCGAACTGGTTCGACTGGGTCAGCGCGTCCATGCGGCCGTCGAGGACGGTGAGCGTCACCGTGCCGTCCTTGACCAGCGGATGGCTGTTGGCGGCATTGGCCCAGAGCACGTTGAACTCGGTGTCGAGGCTCTGCACGACGGCCGCGATGCGCGGCTTGGCGGCATCGGCATGGGCCGCGCCGACGGCGAGCGCCGCGAGGCCGGCGCCGGCGAGCGCCGCGAGCGTGCGGCGGGTCAGGGTGTAGCGTGCCATATTCGGGTTCCTCCCTTGGATCATGGCTTCTTGGAAGACGGGAACGCGCGGCCGCGCGCCGCGATGGCGCGCGGATCCTTACGGATTCATGTGGCGGGAGCGGTCGACGAGGACGGCGACGACGATGATCGCGCCCTTGATGACCTGCTGGTAGTAGGACGAGACCCCCATCAGATCGAGGCCGTTCGAGATGATGCCGATGATCAGCGCGCCGATCAGCGTGTAGCCGACCGAGCCGAGGCCGCCGGTCAGCGACGTGCCGCCGATGACGACCGCCGCGATGGCGTCGAGCTCGTAGCCGAGGCCGGCCTGCGGCAGCGCCGAGGTGGTGCGCGCCGTCAGGATCGCACCGGCGAGGCCGGCGAGCGCGCCCATCAGCAGATAGACCGAGAAGATGACGCTGCGGGTCGGGATGCCGGCGGTGCGCGCGCTCTTCACATTGCCGCCGACCGCATAGACCCAGCGGCCATACACGGTGAAGCGAAGCACGATCCAGGCGACGACGAAGACGGCGAGGAAGATGATGACCGGCACAGGGACGCCGGCGATGAAGCCCTGGCCCAGCCAGCGGAAGGCCGGCGAGAGGTTCGGGATCGGGCGGCCGTCGCTGTAGAGCAGCGTCGCGCCGCGGGCCATCGAGAGCATGCCGAGCGTCGCCACGAAGGCGGGCACGCCGAAGCGGGCGACCAGCGTGCCGTTCACGGTGCCGACAAGGCCGCCGACCGCGATCGCGGCAAGAAACGCGACGGCCGGATTGAAGGGTTCACCGCCCGTCACCAGGCTGCCGGCGACGACGCCCGCCACCGCCAGCGTCGAGCCGACGGAAAGGTCGATGCCGCCGGTCAGGATGACGAAGGTCATGCCGATGGCGAGGATGCCGTTGATCGACACCTGCCGGAGCACATTGGTGATGTTGCCCGTCGACAGGAAGTTCGGATGGGCGAAGGAGAGGATCACGAACAGGATCAGGAACGAGATCAGGATCCCGTAGCGCGACAGGAAGCGGCCGAGGGCGCGGCCGCGGGTGTCGGCGGAGACGGTCGAGGCGGAGAGATCGGACATCGGCGTTTCCCGTGGCGCGTTCTTCTGGTTGTTCGGTCAGCTCGCGAGATGGACGAGCGCGTCCTGCGTCGCCTCGCCCGCCGCGAGTTCGCCGGCGATGCGACCGCGGCGGAACACCACGATGCGGTCGGCATTGGCGAGGATTTCGGGGATCTCGGACGAGATCAGCAGCACGGCATTGCCGGCGGCCGCGAAGGCGGAGAGGAAGGCGTAGACCTCGCGCTTCGCCCCTTCGTCGATGCCGCGGGTCGGCTCGTCGCAGATGAGGATGCGCGGCTCGGTCTCGACGCAGCGCGCGAGCACCACCTTCTGCTGGTTGCCGCCGGAAAGGCTCTGGACCGGCAGGTGGCGCGAGGCGGTGCGGATGCGGAAGGCGGCGATCTCCTTCTCGACCGCGCCCGCGACCTTGCGGCCGTCGACGAAACCGAGGCGGGAGAAGCGGCCGAGCGCCGCGATGACGATGTTGTCCGAGACCGAGGAGGAAAGGACGAGACCGGTCTCCTTGCGATCCTCGGTGACGATGGCGATGCCGTTCCTGAGCGCATCCGACGGCGCGCGGATCTCCACCGGCCGCCCGTCGATCAGCACCTCGCCGGTATCCTTCGGCTGGTTGCCATAGACGGCGTTGGCGAATTCGCTGCGCCCCGCGCCCATCAGCCCGTAGAGGCCGAGAATCTCGCCACGCGCGATCTGCAGCGAGATGTCGGCGAATTGGCCGGCGCGCGAGAAGCCGCGCATCTCGATCATCGGCTCGGGCCGGGCGGTGCTCGCGCGCTGGTCGGCGTCGCGCAGGTCGCGGCCGACGATGAGAGCGATCAGCCGCTGGCGGTCGATATCGGCCAGCGCGCCGCTTTCGACGAAGCGGCCGTCGCGGAACACCGTGTAGCTGTCGGCGATCTGGAAGATGTCGGTCAGGCGATGCGAGACATAGATGATGCCGACGCCGGCAGCCGAGAGGCCGCGGATCGCCTTGAAGAAGGTCGCGGTCTCCTTCTCGCCGATCGCCGAGGTCGGCTCGTCCATGATCAGGATGTCGGCGTCGCGGCTGATCGCCTTGGCGATCTCGACGAGCTGGATGCGCGCGACCGACAATTCGCGCATCCGGAGCTTCGGGTCGATGTCGAAGCCGAGGCGGGCGAACAGCGCGGCCGCATCGCTTTCCATCCTGGCGCGGTCGACGAACCAGCCACCGCGGCGCGGCTCGCGGCCGAGATAGATGTTCTCGGCCACCGTCATGTCGAGGACGGGCGAGAGTTCCTGCGTGATGATCGCGATGCCGTCGGCGAGCGCCTCGGCGGCCGAGGCGTAGTGGACGAGGCGGCCCTTGACGAGGATCGAGCCGGAATCGGCCCGATGAAGGCCCATCAGGATGGACAGGAATGTCGACTTGCCGGCGCCGTTGCCGCCGCAAAGTGCGTGCACGCTGCCGCGCTTCAGCTGGATGCGGCCGTCGGTCAACGCCGGCACGCCGGCATAGGACTTGGCGACGCTGGTCGCGGCGAGCAAAAGGTCGCCCGCCCCGCCCGTCGCTGGAGGAGGGAGGTGCGACGGACGGGGCTCGGGCGATGGCGCATGGGGAGATGCGCCGGTCGCGGGTCGAGGCGAAGCAGGAGTGTGGTCGGGCATCTCGAACCTCCCTGCGGTCCGATTATTTCGGACTCTGTAAATTAGTTCGTTGCGACAGCAAACATAATTGCTGCGGTGCAGCGTCCGGCGGCCCCTCATCGTCGGAGGCCGCCGGGCGTCGCGGGTCGATCAGGGGGTGCGGTTGGCGATCGCCTTGCGCTCGGCTTCGCCCTGCTTGGCCTCGATGAAGGCCTTGGCGAGGCGGGCCACCTCGACATTGTCGGTCCAGGTGTTGCGCCAGATCGCGCAGGTCACCGAGAGATCCTCGTCGACGACTTCCGAGGAGAAGCTCTCGAAGGTCATCCAGTCGTCGTAGCCGATCGCGTGCAGCGCATCGAAGGCGGCAGTGAAGTCGATGACGCCCGAGCCGAGATAGCCGCGATTGCTCTCGCCGATATGGAAATAGCCGAGCTTGTCGCCGGCGAGCCGGATCGCGGCGGCCGGATCCGCCTCCTCGATGTTCATGTGGAACGTGTCGAGATGCAGGAAGATGTTGTCCGAGCCGGACTGCTCGATATAGGCGAGGCCCTGCGCCGTCGTGTTGAGGAGATTGGTCTCGAAGCGGTTGACCAGCTCGAGATTGAGCGAGACGCCGGACGACTTGGCGCGATCCGCGACCTTGGCGAGCGTCGCCACCGAATTGTCCCAGCCCTTCTGCGTCGGCAGGCTGCGATACTTGTTGTGCGCCGAGAAGATGATGCCGCCGAGCTTGGAGCCGCCGAGATCGCGGGTGATGGCGACCGCGTCGTCGAGGATCGCCTCGCCGCGCTTCACGCTCGCCGCATCCTCGCTGGAAACGTCGGCATCCGGCGGCAGGCCCATCGTGACGACGACCTTGAGCCCGTAGTTCTCGAGACGCTTGGCCAGCCAGGCAACGTCGAACTTCTTCGGATCGAGGCGCGGGAACTCGATCAGCCCGTAGCCGAGCCGATGCGACTTCTCCATGGCGCCTTCGAGCGCCTCGGCGGTGCTGCCGCCGGTCCAGACGAAGGAGTGAATGCCGAGCTTGGTCATGGGAGCGTTTCCGGTTTCGTCATCGAGCCGCGGCTTGCCGCCGCTTGTTTGTTGTGAGTAGCAGCAAACTAACTTGCCTTCAAGAGGGCGTGCGGCTAGCTTTCGGAACGTGAGGAATGGAGCCCCCGCCAAGGGGGCGCTGGCCGCGCGATCGACGCGGCATCGGGAGGATTTCATGACGGAGACAGGCGGCGCGCCTGCCGGGGCTTCCGGCGGCGTTTCTGGCGGTTCACTCGCGCCCTTCGACCTGACGGGCCGCGTGGCCATCATCACCGGCGCCGCGGGCGGCATCGGCTCGGCCATGACCCGGCGCTTCGCCGAGGCCGGCGCGCGGCTGGCGCTGCTCGACCGCAATCCGGACGTGATCGCCGCCGCCGAGGCGCTCGGCCCGCAGCATCGCGGCTATGTCGGCGACGTCACCGACGAGGCCTCGATCGTGGCGCAGGTCGCGGCGGTCGCGAAGGACTTCGGCGGCATCGACATCCTGGTCAACAATGCCGGCATCGGGACGCTGCATGCGGCCGAGGAGAAGCCGACCGACGACTTCGACCTGACCATCGCCGTCAATCTGCGCGCACCCTTCCTCTATTCGCGCGAAGCCGCCCGCCACATGCTCGCGAAGGGCTGGGGCCGCGTCGTCACCATCGCCTCGCAGGCCGCGGTGATCGGCATCGAGGGCCATGTCGCCTATTCCGCCTCCAAGGCCGGCCTGATCGGCATGACCAACTGCATGGCGCTCGAATGGGGGCCGCGCGGCGTCACCGCCAACTGCATCTCGCCGACGGTCGTCGAGACGGCGATGGCGAAGATCGGCTGGGCCGGCGAAAAGGGCGTCCGCGCCCGCGCCGAGATCCCGACTCGCCGCTTCGCGCAGCCGGACGAGATCGCGCTCGCCGCGATCTACCTCGCCTCGGACGCCGCCGCCATGGTGAACGGCGCCAATCTCATGGTCGACGGCGGCTACACGATCCGCTGAATTCGGGAGGAACGACGAGAATGACGGGGATAGCCCGCAGCCAATCCATCGCCGGCAAGGTGATGGTCGTCACCGGCGCCAGCTCCGGCATCGGCCGCGCCGTGGCGCGCCGCTTCGCCGACGAGGGCGCGAAGCTCGTGCTCGCGGCCCGCTCGGCCGACCGCCTCGCGGCGGTCGCCGCCGAGATCGGCGGCGATGCGCTTGCCGTGCCGGCCGACATCACCAGGGCCGAGGACATCGCCCGCCTGTACGCCGCGGCCCGCGAGCGCTTTGGCGGCATCGACATCCTGTTCGCCAATGCCGGAAGCTATGTCTCCGGCGACGTGGTGGACGGCGACCCCGACGAGTTCGACAAGATCATCGCCATCAACGTGAACAGCGTCGTGCGCATGGTGCATGCGGTGCTGCCGGAGATGATCGCGCGGCGCTCGGGCGACGTGATCGTCACCTCCTCAATCTCGGGCCATCAGGCGATCCACTGGGAGCCGGTCTATTCGGCCACCAAGCATGCGGTGCAGTCCTTCGTGCACGGCGTCCGCCGCCAGGTGTCGCGCCACAATGTCCGCGTCGGCGCGCTCGCACCCGGCATGGTGCTGAACGAGCTCTGGGGCATCGACGACCCGGCAGAGATCGAGCGGCGCGCGGCCGCGCATGAGGGTCTCGTCTCGGAAGACGTCGCCGAGGCGCTGCTCTTCATGCTGACGCGGCCGCCGCATGTCACGATCCGCGACCTCGTGATGCTGCCGCAGAACCAGGATCTCTGAGCGAGGCGGCCGGCGCCGGCAACCGGCCGGCGCTTGACCGGGGCGTGGCGGCGCCGACATCATGCCGGCCCCCGCCGCGGCAGCGCTTTCGCTGCCGCGCGATCCCGCCGCACGAGGTTCCCCCATGCTCGATATCCCCGCCATCCGCTCGGAATGGCAGGCACTGCGGCCCGAAATCGAGGCGCTGTTCGAAACGCTGTGGCAGGTACCGGAACTGCCGGGGCTCGAGGTTCGCAGCGCGGCGCTGCTCACGGAATTCCTCGAGCGGCACGGTTTCCAGGTCGAGCGCGGCAGCGGCGGCGTGCCGACGGCCTTCGTCGCCCGCAAGGGGAATGGCGAGGGTCCCCGTATCGGCATCCTCGCGGAATATGACGCGCTCGCCAGCCTCGACAACGAGGCGGTGCCCTATCGCAAGGGCAGTGGCCGCAAGCCCGGCCATGGCTGCGGCCACAACCATATCGGCCCGGCCAATACCGGCGCCGGCATCGCCGCCGCCCTCGCCGCCGCCCGTCTCGGCATTGCCGGCGAGATCGTCGTCATCGGCTGCCCGGCGGAGGAAATCTGCTGGGGCAAGATCGCGCTGCAGCAGGCCGGCGTCTTCGACGATCTCGACATCATCCTGACCTCGCATGGCGACTATCAGAACGGCGCCCTGTCGCGCCCCTGCCATGCCTTCGTCTCATCCGAGTTCATCTTCCGCGGCGACAGCGCCCATGCCGGCATGGGCACGGTGCGCGATGCGCTGAAGACGGCGGAGGAGGCGATGGCGGCCTTCAACGCGGAGTTCCCCTCGCGCTTTGCCGGTATCGGCGAGAAGCACATCTTCCGCAGCGCCGGCGTGATGCCCGGCGTGATGCCGGAAGAGGTGCGGCTCTGGTGCTCGCTGCATCATCGCGATCTCGCCCCCATGATGGAGGCCTATGCGGCGATGAAGGAGATCTTCGCCAGGGTCGCCGCGAAGACGAATGTCGGGCTCGAGGAGAAGTTCATCGCCGCCTGCCGTGGCTACCTCCCCAACGACGTCGCGGGCCGCGTTCTCGACGCCGCCTTGCGCGAGATCGGACCGCCGCGCTGGAGCGAGGCCGACATCGACTGGATGAAGGAACTTTCGGCCGCCGCCAGCCCCGGGAAGCCGTTCGCGCTGCATCGAAACATTGAATTTTATAGCGATGGTGTTGACTATTATGGTCAGGACGACGGCGATGCGAGCTGGATCGTGCCGCTCGCCCGGCTCAACTGGGCCTATCCGACCACCGTGCCGATCCATCACTGGGCGTGGACGGCGCTCTCCGGCCACAAGGCCAGCAGCCCGGGACCGCTGATGGGGTCCGAAGCGATCGCGCTGGCCGCGGTGACTTTCCTGAGCCGTCCCGATCTCGTCGCCGAGGCGAAGGCCGAGCTTCGGCAGCGGGTCGGCGACGAGGTGATCACGGTCATCCCGCCCGGCATCAACGACATCATGGCGCGCGACCCGCAAGCCTTCTGGGAGGCGCGCTGGTAGGCCGCCTCGGCCCGCTCAGGCGAGGTGCCGGCGCATGAAAGCCCCCGCTTCGGCCAAAGCAGCGCGACCCTCGGCGAGATGCGCGTTCCAGAGCGGGAAGGCGTGGATCATGTGCGGATAGATCGAGAGCGTCACCGCGACATCCGCTTCGCCGGCCACGGCCGCGAAGCGCGTCGCGTCGGCGAGCAGCGTCTCGTCCGAGCCGACCGTGACGAGAAGCGGCGGCAGGCCCGCCATGTTCGCTAAGAGCGGCGAGACGCGCGGATCGCGTGCGTCGAACCCGGCCGGCAGATAGGCGGCGGCGAGCTCTTCCAGATAGCCGCGATGGATCAGCGGATCGGTGGCGTCCTTCGTCGCGAGCGTCGCGCCCGACAGCGTGAGATCGGTCCAGGGCGAGACCAGCCAGGCGCAGGCGGGCAGCGTCTCGCCTTCCTCGCGCAGCGCCTGCAGCAGAGCGAGCGTCAGCCCGCCGCCGGCGCTGTCGCCGCCGAGCGCGATACGCCCTGACGGGATTCCCATCTTGCGCAGGAAGGCGAAGGCGCGGCGGGCATCGTCGAGCGCGGCCGGAAACGGGTTCTCGGGCGCCAGCCGATAAGCGATGGCGAGCGTTCGGGTGCCGGCGGCACGGCCGGCCTCCGTCACCAGCGTGCGGTGGCTGGCGATGGATCCCGAACAGTAGCCGCCCCCGTGGAAATAGAGCAGCACGCGATCCGCATTGCTGCCCGGTGCAAGCGACCACTCGCCGGGGACACCGTCGCAATCGGCGGCCTCGAGCACGATGTCGGCTGCGAGCGGGAAGGCGCCGCCGACTTCCTCGATCCGCCGGCGCCGCTCGTCCCAGCCGACCGGCCGCGGCTTCGCGCCGAGCAGCGCCCGGATGGCACCGATCTCTGTTTGGTCCGCCATGTTCACGCCTCCCCTGTCAGCCCGAGCATGACAAGGAGCGCGCGAGAGAGCTAGCCCCGGCGCGGCGGCTCGTCGTCGAGGATGCGTTCGCTGGCGCCCTTCAGGTCGTCATACTGCCCCGATCGCAGCGACCACAGGAAGGTGAAGAGCGCGACGAGGCCGAGGCCGATCGCCGAGGGGATCAGGATCACGAGGCCGTTCATCACAAGGCTCCCTGGAGAGGCTGCGCCGCAGCCGTCGCGTCTTGCGCCGCCGGCTTGGCGACGAGATCGGGGCCGAGCCCGAGGCGCAGAGCATTGGCGACGACGAGCATCGACGAACTCGACATCGCCACCGCGGCGACCAGCGGCGTCACATGGCCGGCCACGGCAAGCGGCAGGGCGAGCGCGTTGTAGCCGATGGCGAGCGCGAGATTCTGGCGGACGAGCCGATCGGCGCGGCGGGCGAGATCGAGCGTGAAAGGGACGCTCGCCAGCCGCTCGTTCATGAAGACGAAGTCGGCGGCGCTGCGGCCGATATCGCTGGCCGAAGCCGGCGCCATGGAGACCGTCGCGGCGCGCAGCGCCGGCGCATCGTTGATGCCGTCGCCGACCATCATCACGGAACGGCCCTCTCTTGCCGATCCAGCGAGGCGTGCCATCTTGGCTTCCGGCGCCAGGCGGGCGGCGAAGCGGGCGATGCCGAGGCGGCGGGCGACGCGCGCGACGGCGGATGCGCTGTCGCCCGACAGGATCTCGACGCCGCGACCCGATGCGGAAAGCGCTGCGACCGCTTCGGCGGCGTCGGGACGGATCACGTCCTCGAAGGCGAACACGGCGATGACCCGGCCGTCGCGGCCGAGGCAGACTTCGGTGCCGCCGCTCTCGCCCTCGACCCCGCCGCAGAATGGTGCGCTGCCCAGTCGAAGCGTGCCACCGCCGACGAGGCCCGCCTCGAGGCCCTCGCCCGGAACCTCGCGCACCGTGGCGACCAGCGCCGGCGCGTCCGGCACCGCCGCGACGAGGGCGCGCGACAGCGGATGCTGGCTGTGACGCGCAAGGGCGGCGGCCAGCGCCAGATCGTCGGCCCGACCCGCGAGCTGGCCGGCGAAGCGCAGCCGCGCCAGCGTCAGCGTGCCGGTCTTGTCGAAGGCGACATCCGTGACTTTGGCGGCGCGCTCGAGCCCGGTGCCGTCGCGCATCATGATGCCGCTGCGGAACAGACGGCCTGCGGCCACCGCATGCACGATCGGCACCGCGAGCGCCAGCGCGCAGGGACAGGTGATGATCAGCACCGCGACGGCGTTCATCAGCGCGGTGTGCCAGTCCGAGGTCAGCGCCACCCAGCCGATGAAGGTGGCGAGCGCTGCGAGATGGATGACCGGCGCATAGATCGAGGCTGCGCGGTCGGCGATGCGACGATGGGCGGTGCGGCCGCCTTCGGCCGATTCCATCAGCACCGCCATCTGCGCCAGGAAGGAGTCCGCCGCCGGCCGCAGCGCGGCGACGGTCAGCGGGCCGGAGAGATTGACAGCGCCAGCGGCGATCTCGCTGCCCGGCCGGACCGCGATGGCCATGGATTCGCCGGTGACGATCGAGCAGTCGACGTCGCCGCTCCCCGCCGTGACGCGGCAGTCGACCGGGAGCCGCTCGCCAGCCCTCAGCAATAGCGTCATCCCAGGCTCGATCGCCTCGGCGGCGACAAAGGCGGTCGTTCCGTCGGGCAGCAGACGGTGGGCGCCGCGCGGCATCAGTCGGGCGAGATTGGCGACGGCGCCCCGCGCCCGCTCGCGCATCAGGTGATCGAAGCTCCTGCCGACCAGCAGGAAGAACAGGAGCATGGTCGAGGCGTCGAAATAGGCATGCGCACCGGAGGTGAAGGTCTCGTAGAGGCTGAGCGCGGTGGCGAGCAGCACGCCGATGGTGATCGGCACGTCCATATTGGTGCGGCCGACGCGGAGCGCGGCGAAGGCGGAACGGAAGAAGGGCCGGCCGGCATAGGCGATTGCCGGGATCGCGATCAACGCCGACAGCCAGTGGAACATGTCGCGCGTCGTCGCGTCGGCGCCCGACCAGACGGAGACGGAGAACAGCATGATGTTGCCGGCGGCGAAGCCGGCGACCGCCGTCGCGCGGATGAGTTCGCTCATGACCGTATCGCGGCGACCATCGGCGACCGGGTCGAGCGCATGCGTGCGGTAGCCGCTGCGCCGGATCGCCTCGGGAATTGCCAGCACGTCGCTGTCGGAGGCGAAGACGACCCGCACCCAGCGCTGCGAGAGATTGACCCGCGCGCTCTTCACCTGCGGCAGTTTCGCCAGCGCGCCCTCGATCGCGTTGATGCAGGTGACGCAATAGGCGTCGGGGACGGCGAACTCGATCTGCCGGCAGTCCGGTCCGGCGCTGCGGCTGAGCGCGACAAGGCCGTCGGCATCCTCGCTTTCGCGGCCCGCCGGCGTTTCTGGTACGTCGAAATGAGGGGCGACGCCCGCTGCGGACACGGCCGGCCTCCCTTCAGGGCGCGATCAGGCGGCTGTGCTGCTCGAAGGCGCCGTGTGGCGTCTCGGCGGCATGGGTGAAGGCATTCCAGACGCCATGCGGCAGCTCGACAGCGGCCGCATAGGTGCCATCGGCGGAGGGAAGCAACGTCACGGTCCGATCCTCGCGGTCACCGAGCGGCCGCGTCAGGTCGACGGAAACGGCGCCGAGCGGAACGGGGCGGCCCGAGCGGTCCCGGAGATCGAGCGCGAGGCGGCCGGGCCGATAGGTGAGCGCCCCGTGCCAGCCGAGCGCCGCCTGCTCGCGGGCGAGCCTTTCCTTGCCGTTGAATTCCTGGCTCGCGACATAGGAGTTCGCAACGACCAGCCCCGTCCAGGTGCGGCTCGCCGAAACAGCCAGCCACAGATTGACGCCAACCACCACCCCGAAGAAGGCGATCATGCCGGCGAGGACATGCCAGCCGGTGATCGCGCGCCCCGTCGCGGCCTTGCCCGACGCCTCGATATTCAGGGATGCGGTCATGGCCGCTGCTCCTTAGGCTTCTCGAATTTCGCATGGGTCGAGGCGGCGGCCTCGCCGGACACGGCCCGGACCTCAAAGCTGAAATCGGTGACCGTGCCCTCCAGCGCCGCCGGGTCGGCGCGGACGAAGACGCGCGTCTCCATCACGGCGTCGGGTTGCAGCTTGAAGAGCAGCGAGGTCGCCGGCGGCTCGACCGTGTCGGCGCGCGTCATCAGCCCCTGCGGCAGCCCCTCCAGCGTGAGCGTCACGGTGCGCGGCTCGGCGCGCATATTGCTGATCTTGATCTTGAAGCCGTTGCGGATCGATCCGTCGGAGAGCAGGACATACTGCGGATTGCGGTCGTGAAGCGCGCTGATCTCGAGCGTCGAGCGCATGGATAGCGCGACCATCATGGCGACGCCGATCCCCCCCCAGACGAGGAAATAGACGATGGTGCGGGGCCGGATGATCGAGCGCCAGGTGGTGTGGCGGAGGCCCGCCACCAGCTTGCCGGTGGCGGTGTCGCGGATACGCGTGGGATCGACGGCGGTCGTCTCGGACGCCCCAGCCAGCGCCATGTTGGCGTTGTAGTCGTTCAGCGTCGCATAGGAGATGAGGCCGCGCTCGCGACCGATCTTGTCCATCACGCCGTCGCAGGCGTCGATGCACAGCGCGCAGGTGATGCATTCGAGCTGCTGGCCGTCGCGGATATCGATGCCCATCGGGCACACCGCGACGCAGGCGTTGCAGTCGATGCAGTCGCCGACCTTGCGTCCCTCGGCGGCGGCCTTCTTGGCGTGGCGCGAGCGCGGCTCGCCGCGCCAGTCATTATAGGTGACGGTGAGCGAGTTCTCGTCGAGCATCGCCGCCTGGATGCGCGGCCAGGGGCACATATAGGTGCAGACCTGCTCGCGCATGAGACCGCCGAAGACATAGGTCGTGGCGGTCAGGATGCCGACGGTGAAATAGGCGATCGAGGCGGCGCGCAGTGTAAAGAAATCATGCAGCAGCGTCGGCGCGTCGGCGAAATAGAGGATCCATGCGCCGCCGGTGAGAAAGCCGATGATCAGCCAGATGCCGTGCTTGGTGACGCGCTTCGCGAGCTTGCCGGCCGACCAGGGCGCCGCATTCAGCTTGATGCGGGCGTTGCGATCGCCCTCCACAGCCTGTTCGACGGCGAGGAACAGATCGACCCAGACGGTCTGCGGGCAGGTATAGCCGCACCAGGCGCGGCCGATGGTGGAGGTGACGAGGAACAGCCCGACGCCCGCCATGACCAGCAGGCCAGCGACATAGTAGAATTCCTGCGGCCAGATCTCGATGAAGAAGAAATAGAACCGCCGGTTGGCGAGATCGACGAGCACCGCCTGATTCGGCGAATAGGGCCCGCGGTCGAAGCGCAGGAAGGGCGTCAGGTAGTAGATGCCGAGCGTGATCGCCATGACCAGCCACTTGAAGCGGCGGAAGGTGCCGGTGGCGCGCTTCGGGAAGATTTTCGTGCGCGGCGCATAGAGCGGCTGCCGGATCTTCTGCGAGTTCACCGCCTCGACGTTGAAGCGCTCGGTCGCGCCGTTCGCGTCGGTCTCGGGGGCGTCGATACTGGTCACAGCCGGTCTCCGTGGGGTGCCGGAGCTTTCGCACGCGCCGTTGCCGACGGCGTTGACCTCGATCAAGCGCCCGGGCAGCGGTGGCTGTCCGGGCGCTTGACGTGTCGCAAGGTTGGGTCGCCGGAGCCTACTGGCCGCCGCCGAGCCCGTGAACATAGACGGCGAGTTCCTTGACGGTCGTGTCGCCGAGCTTCGCACCCCAGGCGGGCATCATGCCGAGCCGGGGATGGTTGACCTGCGCGATGATGCCGTCGACCGAGCCCCCATAGAGCCAGATCGCATTGGTGAGATCGGGAGCGCCGAGCTGCGGATTGCCCTTGGCCTCCGGCCCGTGGCAGGCGGCGCAGTTCTGCGCATAGATCTGCGCCCCCGCCTCCGTCTTCTCACCGCCCGGAAGGCCTGACAGCGAGGCGACATAGGTCGCAACGGCGCGGATCTGGTCGCGCGTCAGGATGCCGTCGGTGCCGAAATTCGGCATCGGGCTGTCATGCGTGTTCGCATCGAGCTGCGAGCGGGCGCCATGGGCGATCGTCTTGTAGATGGCGTCGATCGTGCCGCCCCAGATCCATTCGTCGTCGTTGAGGTTGGGATAGCCGAAGCCGCCGGCGGCGCCAGAGCCGTGGCACTGCGAGCAGTAGACCTTGAAGGCCGAGGCACCGCCGGCCGAGGCGAAGGCGGCGAGCGCCGGGTCGGCTGCGATGGCCGCAACCGGCATCGCCGCGATCTTGGCCAGCATCTCGGCCTGCCCGGCCTGCGCCGCGCTCACCTCCTGCTGCAGCTGGTCGCGTGCGGTGTAGCCGAGAATGCCCTTGGTGCCGCCCGAGACGATCGGCCAGGCCGGATAGAGCACCGTATAGACCGCCGCGAAGGCGATGCAGGCATAGAAGGTCCACAGCCACCAGCGCGGCAGCGGATTGTTGAGCTCCTTGATGCCGTCCCATTCATGGCCGGTCGTCTCGATGCCGCTGAGCTCGTCGATATCACGCTGCTTCATGGCGTCTGGTCCTTGCCGGTCTCGTCACGGAAGGGAATGAGCGCGGCGTCGCGCGCCGCCTCGCGGGCACGGGGCCGGAGCACCCAGACGACGGCGGCGAGGAAGATCGCCACCATGTAGACGAGCCCCCAGCTGTCGGCGAAGTGCCGCATGGTTTCGTAGTCCATCATCGATCCCCCTTAGCCGGCTCAGCGGATGTTGGACGTTTCGTCATAGCTGCTGAAATCGACCAGTGTGCCGAGCACCTGGAGATAGGCGATGAGCGCGTCCATCTCGGTGATCCGCTTCGGGTCGCCATCGAAATCCTCGACGCGGGCCTTCGGATAGCGCTCGAGCAGCGCGGTGGTGTCGCTGTCGGGCGAGGCCTGCGCGAAGAGATCGGCGCGGGCGTTGTCGATCATCGCCTGGTCATAGGGGACGCCGACCCGCGAATTGGCCACCAGCTCCGGGCCGATCAGGGTGGTGTCGAGCAGCGTGCGCCCGAGGAAGGCGTAGCTCGGCATGATCGATTCCGGCACGACCGCACGCGGATCATTCAGGTGATCGACATGCCACTGGCTCGAATAGCGGTCGCCGACGCGGGCGAGATCGGGGCCGGTGCGGGTGGAGCCCCACTGGAAGGGATGGTCGTACATCGATTCCGCGGCGAGCGAGTAATGGCCGTAGCGCTCGACCTCGTCGCGGAACGGCCGGATCATCTGCGAGTGGCAGGTATAGCAGCCCTCGCGGATGTAGATGTTGCGGCCGGCGAGCTCGAGCGGCGTATAGGGCCGCATGCCGTCGACCTTCTCGATCGTGTTGTGGAAGAAGAACAGCGGCGCGATCTCGACGATACCGCCGATCGCGACGACGACGAGAGAGAGCACCAGGAGCAACGTGACATTGCGCTCGATGGTGTCGTGTTTGACGAGGATGCTCACCCTGGCGCTCCTAGACTGCGGGTTTGGCCTGCGCGAGCGTGCCGACGAGCGGCCGTTCGCTGCGCACCTTGCCGAGGATGGTCATGGTGACGTTGACCGCCATCACGATGCCGCCGGCGAGGTAGAGCACGCCGCCGAGGGCGCGCAGGACGTAGTAGGGATGCATGGCCGCCACGACCTCGGCGAAGGAATAGACGAGGAAGCCCTGGTCGTTGTACTCGCGCCACATCAGGCCCTGCGTGATGCCGGCGACCCACATGACGGCGGCGTAGATGACGATGCCGAGCGTCGCCAGCCAGAAGTGCCAGTTCACCATGCGCAGCGAGTAGAGCCGCTCGCGGTTCCAGAGGCGGGGCGTCAGGAAATAGACGGCGCCGAAGGAGATCATGCCGACCCAGCCGAGCGCGCCGGAATGCACGTGGCCGATGGTCCAGTTGGTGTAGTGCGACAGCGCGTTGACCGAGCGGATCGACATCATCGGCCCCTCGAAGGTCGACATGCCGTAGAAGGCCACCGCGATGACCATCATGCGGATGATCGGGTCGGTGCGGATCTTGTCCCAGGCGCCGCGCAGCGTGAGCAGGCCGTTGATCATGCCGCCCCAGGAGGGCATCCACAGCATGATCGAGAACACCATGCCGAGAGTCTGCGCCCAGTCCGGCAGCGCCGTATAGAAGAGATGGTGCGGACCGGCCCAGATATAGAGGAAGATCAGCGACCAGAAGTGGATGATCGACAGGCGGTAGGAATAGACTGGCCGGTTGGCCTGCTTCGGCAGGAAGTAATACATCATGCCGAGGAAGCCGGCGGTCAGGAAGAAGCCGACCGCGTTATGGCCGTACCACCACTGCGTCAGCGCGTCCTGCACGCCGGAGAAGGCGGAGTAGCTCTTCTCGCTGAACGGCGCGATCGGCATCGCCAGGTTGTTGACGACATGCAGCATCGCGACCGTGACGATGAAGGCGAGATAGAACCAGTTCGCCACATAGATGTGTGGTTCCTTGCGCTTCACGAGCGTGCCGAGGAACAGCACCAGATAGGCGACCCAGACGATCGTCAGCCAGAGGTCGACATACCACTCAGGCTCGGCATATTCGCGGCCCTGCGTGATGCCGAGCAGATAGCCCGTCGCGGCCATCACGATGAAGAGCTGGTAGCCCCACATGACGAACCAGGCGAGGCCGCCGCCGAAGAGTCGCGCCCGCGTCGTGCGCTGAACGACATAGAGGCTGGTCGTGAGCAGCGCCGAACCGCCGAAGGCGAAGACCACCGCCGAGGTGTGCAGCGGCCGCATGCGGCCGAAATTGAACCAGGGCTGGATGTTGAGGTCGGGATAGGCCATCTGCAGCGCGACGACGACGCCGACCAGGAAGCCGACCACGCCCCAGAACACCGTCAGGATCGTTCCGACGCGGATCGGGCCGTCCATATAGGCTTCGGGGTCGACCGGCGCCGCCGGCTCGAAGCTGGCGGAGCGTAGAAGGTAGAGCGTGCCGCCGCCCAGGCAGAGCGTCAGCACCCACATATGCGCACGGAACAACTCGTCCTGTGCCAAGCCGGCTGATACGACCGCCGCGAAAGTGGCGACCGCCAGCCCTATGATCCAACCGCTGTTTTTCACCCCAGCCCTCGCCCGCAGCCGACAATGGGAAACTCGTTCGGATGATGGGTAGGCGGCGAGGCGGGGCTGCCGCCTTGATCGAGGTCAAGGCCGGCCGGCACGGCCGCCAGCATGGTCGCGCGGAACGGGGCCACCGTGGCGAAAATGCCAATCGGTCGCAGGCGCCGCAGCAGACGGGACTTCGGCCAAGATGCTGATCGGCATCCTCCTCACCGGCCTCGCGATGGGCCTCGCCTCCAGCCTGCATTGTGCCGGAATGTGCGGGCCGATCGCCTGCGCCATGCTCTTCGGCGTCCCCGCCGATCGGCCGGCGACGCTCCTGATGCGCACGCTCCTCGCGCAGTCCGGCCGCGTCGCGAGCTATATGGCGGCCGGGGCCGCCTTCGGCGTGTTCGGCGCCGGCCTTTACGGCGTCGTGAACGCGGAGGCCGCACATCAGCTCATGCAATGGGTCGCGGCGCTGACGATCGTTTGGATGGGGCTCGCGGTCGCCGGCGTGGTTCCGGCCATGGCCGGGCTCGACCGTCTGCTGCTGCCGCTCGCGGGCCGGATCGGCGGCTGGCGCCTGCGCTTCGCCGGGGCCGGCCCGGCGCCGCTCTTCGCGGGAGGCCTCCTCTGGGGCGCCATGCCCTGCGCGATGGTCTATGCGGCGCTGCTCAACTCGCTGCTCACAGGATCGGTCGAGGGCGGCGTGACGCTGATGGCAGGTTTCGGGCTCGGCACTCTGCCGGCCGTCACGTTCGCGGCTCTGGGGCTCGACCGCCTTCGCCGCGTCACGCGCACGCCGCTCCGCCGCAGCCTCGCCGGCGCCGCGCTCGTCGCGGCCGGCATCGCCGGCCTGCTGCTCACCGCGCCGGGCGGCCCGCTCTGCCTGACGTAACCGGGGCGGCGTCCGTCACACGCGCTCAGCGCTGAAGCGGCGGTTTCCCTTCCCCGGCGTCTCGTCCCGTCCGGCGGCTGCGAGCAGCTTGCGGAAGGAAGGGCATTCGAGATGCGAAGGCGCCTTGCAGCGGGCGATGTGGCGCAGCGTCTCGGCCAGCGCGGCGAGCTCGCGCACCTGAAGATCGATCGCCTCAGCCTTATCGAGCAGCCTGTCGCGCGGCAGCTCGAAGCCGCCGGCCGACCCGAACATGGCGCCGATCGTTTCAAGCGGAAAGCCGGCCATCTTGCCGAGCGCGATCAGCTTCAGCTGCAGCAGCACTTCGGGACCGAACTGACGCCGGAGGCCATGACGCGAAACCGACGCGATCAGGCCGATCTCCTCGTAGTAGCGCAGCGTGGACGGGGCGACTCCGGCCCTCGCAGCGACCTCGCCGATATCGAGCAGATGCATGCTTGACCTCAAGTCGACTTGAATTCGTAGCCTAGTACGGACGATCAGACCGGGCAAGGAGACGACGATGGATGACGAGACGGATGCGGGTGCGGAACACACTGGGCTGAGGATGACGGCAATGCTGGTGCTCTCGATGCTGCTGGCCTCGCTTGGCACCAGCATCGCCAATATTGCGTTGCCGACACTGGCCAACGCCTTCGCGGCTCCGTTCACCCATGTGCAGGCGGTGGTGGTGGGCTATCTCGCGGCGCTCACGGTTACGTCGGTCCTGGCCGGGCGGTTCGGGGACCGGCATGGCCTGCTCCGCGTTCACCGGCTAGGGCTCGCCCTGTTTGCAGCGGCGTCCCTCGCCGCGGCCTTCGCTCCAACCCTGCCGCTGCTCGTTGCAGCGCGGATCGCGCAGGGCGCCGGGGCCGCTTTCCTGACGACGCTCGGCATGGCGCTGATGCGCGAGGCATTGGGCAGCGACCGTCTCGGCCGCGCAATGGGGCTGCTTGGAACAGTCTCGGCACTCGGCACCGCCCTCGGGCCGACCCTCGGCGGCGTGGTGATCCCGCTCGCGGGCTGGCGCTCCATCTTCCTGCTGCAGGTTCCGCTGGCCGTCGCCGCCCTGCTGCTCGCGACCGGAACGTCGGGCGGCAAGATGCCACCGCGCCCGGCGGCGACGTCTCCGCTGCTGGCCGGTCCACAGGTGGCCCTTCTCCCCAATCTCGCGGTCAATCTGCTGGTCGCGGCCGTTATGATGACGACGCTGGTCGTCGGCCCATTCTATCTGACCCTGGGACTCGGGCTCTCTCCGGCGACCGCCGGACTGGCGATGTCGGTCGGGCCTGCGATCTCGATTCTGAGTGGCGTCCCGGCCGGCCGGGCCGTGGATTTCCTCGGCACCGGCCGTGTCCTCGGCGGCGGGCTGGCGCTCATCGCCGGGGGAGCGCTGCTTCTCGCGGCGCTGCCGCCGATGGCCGGGATTGTCGGCTATGTCGTGGCCATCGCCGTGCTGACGCCGGGCTACCAGCTCTTTCAGGCCGCCAACAACACGGCGGCGCTGGCAGCGGTCGCGGCCGAGAGAAGAGGAACCGCCGCTGGCCTTCTGGCGCTCTCGCGCAATGCCGGCCTCATTCTCGGCGCCTCGGCGATGGGCGCCGTCTTCATGCTGGCCGCTGGCGGCGATGATTTCACCAAGGCCGCGCCGGCCGCGATCATCGCCGGCGCGAGCCGTACCTTCCTGCTCGGGTCAGCCATGATCGTCGCAGCGATGGTGATTGCCGCCTGGCCGGCACGGCACGCTGTCGCTGACGGCTAAGCCCTTCTCGAAGGGCGATCCGGTCGGGCCGAGCCGGGCGCGGATTTCCGGCACCAGCACGATCGGGCGAGGGTGATCGCGAGAGAGATCGTCCAGGATCGCGTCCTGCTGCTCGCGGTACAGGAAGCCGGTGACACCGGGCACCAGCCGCGGAAGCCCGCATTTTTGGCTCGAGATCGATGCCAGCGAGATGCCGCCCGTGCTCATGGCGTCGAACGCATTCAAACCGAAGAGGCGTTCGATCCCTCGATCGAGCACGACGAGGCGGCAGACTCCGGCAGGGAAGCGGCGCCGTCCTGCGCCGTCTTTCGCCCAGCACCGAGCGCTTCCGACACGGCCTGCGAGAAGGCCGGCATGTCCTGCTTGATGCGCTCCAGCATGATGGCGCCGGCCGTCGGCAGCGTGCGGCCCTGCCGCGCATAGACGGAGAGGAGCGGCGGCTCGATCATCGGATCCTGGATCGGGATGAAGACCAGTTCGCAGGCGCGCAGCTCCCGCAAGATGCCGATGGGGGAGCGCACGCCGACCCCGAGCCCCGCGCGGACGAGATTGGTGACCGCATCGGATGCGTTGGTCTCGATGAAGGACGGGCGCGCCGTCCAGCCATTGATGAGCGAATAGAGCAGCGTCCCGCCGCCGCTTCCCTCGCGCATCTGGACCATCTGCTCCTGCACGAGGTCGGACATCTTCACGCTCGCGCGGCCGACCAGGGCGTGGCCTGGAGCGGCGATGACGCCGATCGGCATTGCGAGTTCGCACTCGACCGAGACCTCGGCACGTCGGGGCGGCGCCATGGCGATGCCGATATCGGCGGTCCCCTCGGCGACGCTCGCCATCACGCCATGCGCGGTCGCGACGTCGATCGTGTAGGTGACCTTCGGGAACTCGCGGTGGAAGGCGGAGAGCATGGCGGGAAGGAAGTCGCGCGCGATGCCGTCTTCGCAGGCGATCGACACATGGCCGCGCCTGAGCCCGCGCAGATCGTCGATCTCGGACATGGCTCGATCGAGGTCGCGCTCCAGCCGCAGCACGTAGCGGTAGAGCACTTCGCCGGCCGCCGTGAGCCGGACGCCTTCGGCCAGCCGCTCGAACAGCCGGCACTCCATCTGATCCTCGAGCTTGAGGATCTGGCGATTGATGGCGGAGGCGGCGACGTTGAGCTGCTCGGCGGCCTGGCGCATCGAACCGCAGCGCACGGTCTCGCGAAAGTAGCGCAGCGCCACGAGATGGACGTGCATGAAGGCCGACATGGCGAGCGGAGCGTCCTTGCAGCCGTTTGCTATCCCCGATCTTTAGGCGCGACGGCGGGCTTGCGGCAAGCGCCCCGGCTTCAAACGCCGGCCGGCGGCGCTCGACGGCCGCTGGCTTCCAGCACCAGGATGGTCGTGCTCCCGCGTCGGATGCTCAGGCGACCGAACGGGCGGCAGCGTTCCTGTTGATGGCGAGGAAAGGGCGGACCTCCTGCTGGACCAGCGCCATCGAGCGCCGGACGTCCTCGGTCGCGAGGCCGGGGATCTGGACCATCACGTCGAGCTGGTCGACGCCGGTCGTCTCGACATAGGCATCGAGCTCGGCCACGACCTCCTCCGGCGATCCGACGATGAAGCTCGCAAGGCGCCGCTTCTCCGCATCCGTCTGCGGCGCCGCCGGCGCCGCGCCGCTCTCGACGGCCTGCTTGTGGTAGCCCTTGCCGAGCATCAGGCGGAAATAGCTCTGCGCAGCGGCAGCGCTCCTCTCCAGCGCCTCCGCCCGGGTCGGCGCCACGAAGACGAGGCGGACGCCGCGCGTGCGCCCCTTGCCGCCGCTCGCCCGGTAGCGCGAGATATAGGGTGCCTGGACATGCGGCATCTCGGCCTGTCCGACGACGAGGTTGATCCCGTTGGCGGCGAGATGATCGATCGTCCCCTCGTCGCGCGCGGCGGCGAAGATGGTCGATCGGATCGACGGATCGGGATTGGGCGAGATGGCGGGTCCGATCTCGCCGGCGAGAATCCCGAGAAGCTCGTCGAGCAGGGCGCGGAACCGCGCCGCCTTGGTGGCGCGATCCTCCTCGACGAGCTGGTTGGCGCCGAGGCCGACGCCGAACTCGACCCGCCCGTCGGTCAGGAGATGGAGCAGGCTCATCTCCTCGGCCGCCCGCTGGGCGCTCGTCGTCGAGAGCACCCGAACGCCCGTTCCGACGCGGATGCGCTTGGTGCGCGCCGCGATATGGGCGAGGAAGATCTCCGATGCCGGGATGCGGCCGTAGAAGGGATTGTCGGGCCGGACATGGTGATGCTCGCCGATCCAGACGGAGTCGAAGCCGAGCCGGTCGGCGTGATCGATCTCGTCGATGGCCGTGCGGATGGCGTCGCGGTCGCTGACGTCGTTCGCAGCCCACATCTGGTTCATGATGCCCATCGGCACAGTCGCAACCGCCTGCATGGCACGCCTCCCTCGTTCGCTATTCCGATGGCAACCGGCGGCGGATGAGCCAGGGCGCGAGCCGGCCCTCGGCGAACACCACCGCTCCATAGACGATCATGCTGATCGCAGTTCCGATGAGCACCGCCGCCCAGACCTGGGGCATGCGGTACTGGCTGCCATAAAGCACGATCAGATGCCCGAGCCCCCGATCGGCGGCGATCCATTCCGCCACGATGGCGGCGACGAAGCAGGCGCAGGCCGATAGCTTCAGAGCGCTGAAGACGAAGGGCACCGAGGCGGGCAGACGCACCATGCGCAGCTGCTGCATCGGCGTTGCCGACAGCGTGTAGAGCAGCTCGGCGACGTCGGCATCGACGTTGCGCAATCCGCGCAAGGCGTTGACCAGCATGGGGAAAAAAACGAGGAACACCGTCACGAAGATCTTCGGCGCCATGCCGTTGCCGAACCAGATGATCAGCGCCGGCGCCACCGCGACGATCGGAACCGCCTGCGCGGCGATGGCGAGCGGATAGATGGTGCGGCGGGACAGATCGGAATGCAGGAAGACGACGGCGAGCAGGAAGCCGATGACATTGCCGACCACGAAGCCCGTCAGCGCCTCGATGGTGGTGTAGGCCGCGTTGTAGACGAGCGCTCCGCCATCGGTCACGAGAGCTCCGGCGATCGCGATCGGCGAGGGCAGGATCAGCGGCGAGATCGCGCCGCTCGAGGCCAGGAACTGCCAGGCCGCTAGGACGACCGCCAGGACGACCATCGGGGCGAGCACCGCGCGCGGCCCCCCGAGCGCGCGAAGCCAGTCGGACAGCCGGGCCTGACGTAGGGTGGGCGATGGGGCGGCTTCGCTCACAAGGGCCATCTGCATCTCCCTCAGAGCTCGGCGGGTGCCGCGGTCCAGCGGTGCAGCAACCGCTCGGCCGTGACGACGGCGGCGAGGAGCAGCAGCGTCAGCGCGGCGGCGACGATGATGGCAGCCCACAGGGTCGGCAGCTTGAAGTACTGGCCCGAGATGACGACGAGGTAGCCGAGCCCGGTATTGGCGCCGATCCATTCGGCCACGAGCGCGCAGATGAAAGCGGCCGACGCGCTCACTTTCAGCGCGGCGAAGAGATAGGGCATCGAGGCAGGGATATCGACGATCTTCAGCCGCTGCCACCGGGTCGCCGACAGCGTATGCAGCATCTCGTGACAGTCGACATCGGCGGAGGCGAGACCGCGCATCATGTTGAGGAAGGCCGGGAAATAGACGGCGATCGACACGACGGCGATGACCGGCGGCAGGCCGCGCCCGAGCACGAGAACGAGGAGTGGCGTGAAGGCGACGATGGGTATGGCGCGCGAGATCAGCGCGAACGGATAGAACGCGTCGCGCATGAGCCGCGAATAGGAGAAGAGGATTGCCATGAGGACGGCGGCCGTGTTCCCGATCAGAAATCCTGCCAGGGCCTCACCGGTCGTGAACAGCGCATGCTTGGTCAGCACGGCATGGTTCTTGACGAATTCCGCGAGGATCGCATCCGGCGCGGGAAGGATGTAGCGCGGGATCGTGCCCGTCGCCGACAACACGGCCCAGAGGATGATCAGGACGGCGACGAAAAGCGCCGGCGGCAGGACGAGGCCGAGCGGCAGGCGGATGCGGCGGACGGCGACGGGCGATGGCCGCGCGGCTCCGGCTTCGGCCAACAGGATGCTGCTCATGTCCGCTCTCCACTTGTCTCGGTCGCCGGCCCGGCCGCTTTCGGCCGACGCCGCCGCCATTCCGGGCGACGGCGCTCCGTCGTCATGACGCCTACATTTTCGGCGGCGCGACCTTCTCGAGGATATCGGTGGTCAGAAGCGGCGTCGGATCGATCCGCGTGTCGGTGACCTTCGAGGCGACGGCGTTATCGGCGGTCTCGGCCCAGGTCTTGGGACTGACCCAGAACAGGCCCTTCTCGGCAGTCAGCGCGTCGGTCATGTAGAGCGCCTGCTTGTGCGCCTGGTAGGTCTGCTGCTCGATGTCGAGCCCGTCGGTGAACCCGCCCTCGACCATGAACTTCGCGGCCATGTCGGGATCCTTGAAGAAGGCCTCCCAGGCCTTGATCTCGGCGCGCAGATATTTGACCAGCAACTCCTTCTTCGCCGGATCGGCGAAGAAGCCGTCGGTCACGAAATAGGAGTCGTTCTGCGAGTTGAGGCCATAATCGCCGAACGAGAAGACGTTGACCGGAACGCCGGCCTGCTCGATCAGGCGAGGCTCGTTGAAGGCGAAGGTCGTGACCTCGCAGTCGATGCGGCCCGAGATCAGCACCGAGATGTCGTTCGGTCCGATCGTCGTCGTCTCGACGGTCGACGGATCGATGTTGTTCTTCGCCATGAAGAGGTCGGCGAAGGGCTTGGCCGGGGTCTTGATGCCGAGGCGCTTGCCTTTGAGGTCGGTCGCCTTCTCGATGCCGGAGTCCTTGCGGCAGGTCATGGCGACCGGCGTCTTCTGGAATTCGGCTGCGAAGACCTTGAACTTGCCGCCCTGCGCGGTGCCGGCAAGGATCTGCTCGGGATTGGAGATGCCGATATCGACGGTGCCTGCCGAGACCATCTGCACCTGATCGACGCCCTGGCCGGCCGGGATGATGGTGACGTCCAGGCCCTCGTCCTTGAAGTATCCCATCTTCAGCGCGTATTCGGGGCCGAAGCTTTCGACATTCGGCACATAGCCGAGCACGACCGAGAGCTTCTGCAGCTCCGCGGCGCCGGCTTGCGGCAACCCGGCCGCAGCCGATGCGGCGAGGGCGAGCGCCATCACGGCGCCGAAGCGGGGGATCCCCCTGGTCCTGTTGAGCGGCGTCGAGCCTGTCGGCATCAAGGTCTCCTGGGGCTGGCTTCAGGCGAAGGAAAGTTCGGTGGCGGGCCGCGACGCGGTCGGCGGCCCGTGCAGGGCATGGCGCAGTTCCGCCTCGTAGGCGACGAAGCGCGGGTCGTCCCGCATGGCAGCGGTGCGGTCGTGTCCGAAACCGATTTCGACGCGGTGCGAAATCCGGCCCGGCCGCGGCGACATGACGGCGACCACATCGGACAGGATGATCGCCTCGGCGATCGAATGGGTGACGAGCAGCAGCGTCGCGGCGGTTTCCTTGAGGATGCGCAGGAGCTCGAAATTGAGCTTCTCGCGCGTGATCTCGTCGAGCGCGCCGAACGGCTCGTCCATCAGCAGGAATCGCGGCTTCAGCGTCAGCGCCCTTGCGATCGCGGCGCGCTGGCGCATGCCGCCGGAGAGCTCGGCCGGGAAAGCCTGCTCGAAGCCCTTGAGGCCGACGAGCTCGATCGCCTCGGCGGCACGGCGCCGCCGCTCGGCCTTGTCGACGCCCGCGACTTCGAGACCGAGCTCGACATTGGCGAGGATCGTGCGCCAGGGCAGCATGGTCGACTGCTGCGAAACGAGCGCGAAGCTGCGCATGGCGCGCGCCTCGGATGGCGAGAGACCGCCGACACGTGCAGCGCCGGTGGTCGGCGCCACGATATCGGCGAGGATGCGCAGCAGCGTCGACTTTCCGCAGCCGGACGCGCCGATCAGCGAGGCCCAGCTTCCGACCGGGATCTCCAGCGAGCAACCGACCAGCGCCGTCGTGACCTGATCATCGCGCCGATAGACCATACCGACATCGCGGATGGATAGTCCGTCTCCGCTGAAGCGATAATCCATGACACGCCGTTCCATCGAACCGTCTGGCGCACGGCTCGCAGTTCATGATGGATGATCGGCCTGTCCTCGGGGCGCGCCTTGTGAGGCACACCTTTCCCGTTTCTTCCCTGCCGGCCCCACCGGGTCTTGTTTGGTTGTCCGGATCGCCACGTCGACTTTGTTCGTCGGTCGTTGATCCTGATCAATCCCTGTCTGCGGGTGCCGTGCCAGGGAAGTGTGCAAGGGGGCTTGTGGGAGCGAAAGTGCTGATTTCGATACGGGGCGTTGCGATATCGGCAACGCCCCCGTTGCCGTTTGTCTTCAGCCTGCTCCGCTCAGGCGAAGGCCTCGTCCTTGGCGAAGGCGCCCGCCTGCATGATCACCGGGATATGGCGGCCCTGTCCGGTGAGCAGCGACAGATCGGCGAGCGGATCACCGTCGACCACGATGAGATCCGCCACCGCCCCGACGGACACGCAGCCGATCTCTCCGCTCATCCCGAGCAGGGCCGCGGCCTCCACCGTCGCCGAACGGATGACGTCGATCGCCGGCAGGACGCGGCCGCGGATCACGAATTCCTCGGACTGATGGCGGTGCATGGGGCCGAGGAGATCGGAGCCGTAGGCCATGGGGACGCCAGCCTCCTTGAGGATCTCCAGCGAGCGCGGGCTGCGGATGCGGACATCGTCGATCTTGGCGACGGAATCCGGCGGCAGGCCGAGGCTCGCGCCTTCGGCCGCGAGCATCTCGTAGGTCACGAGGGTCGGGCAGGCGACCGCGCCCTTCTCCTTCATGAGAGCGGCCGTCGGCGCCTCGATGAGATTGGCATGCTCGACCGAGTGGACGCCGCACGCGACGGCGCGGGCGATGGCCTCGTCGGTATAGAGATGGGCGGCGACATAGGTATGCGCATTGCGCGCCTCCTCGACGATCGCCTCGATCTCGGCGCGTGAGAACTGGAGGACATGGATCGGATCGGTCGGGGACGCGACGCCGCCATTGGCCATGATCTTGATGAAGCGCGCGCCCTTGCGCAATTCGTCGCGCGCGGCCTGGCGGACGGATTCGAGCCCGTCGCACAGCCGGCCGAGCGAACCCAGCCTGTCCGCGAGGTCGTCTGCGGGCCGGTTGTCGTAGCGGCCGCGCAGATCGGAATGGCCGCCCGTCTGCGACAGGGCCTTGCCGCAGATGACGAGGCGCGGCCCGCCGATCAGCCCCTGAGCCAGAGCATCGACGAGCGCCTGCGTCGCGCCGCCGAGATCGCGTACCGTGGTGAAACCCCGCCGCAGCATGCCGCGCATGATGTCGGCCGCGCCGAAAGCGACGAGCGCATCCGGCAGACGGCTGTTGCGGCCGAGGTCGGCCGTGGTCGCGACGACATGAACATGACAGTCGATGAGGCCGGGCATCAGCGTGCGGCCCTTGAGATCGACGCGCCGCGCGCCGGCCGCGGCGATCGGGCGATCGGAGACCTCCGCGATCCGGCCGCCCTCGACGCGCACGAAGCGGTCGTGTTCGCCCTCCGCGCTTGTGCCGTCCAGGATACGGGCATTCTCGAAGACGACGGGCGTCGGGATGTTCATTCGGCTTTCCCCTTGCTGCCGGCCGCGGCCGTTGTCGCCGCCTTGATCTGTTCCTTGAGGATCGACTTCCAGAAGCGCAGCAGCCTGCGGAAATAGACCGGATCGTCGCGCAGCACCGTCTGGACGCCCATGCCGCGCAACAGGCAGAGCGTGGCGTTGAGCATCACCTCGATCTCGAGCGGGTTCAGCCCTGTCTCGTCGAAGAAGTGCCGCCAGATGGCGTCGAGGCTGTCGTGGAAATCCCGCGTCCTGGCGACCAGGCGGACGCGCAGGAAATCGTTGTGCCGCGCCGCGGTGACCTCCTCGAGCGTCAGCATGAAGAAGCGGCCCGAGAAGATGGTCCAGACGCGATCGATGAAATCGTCGAGGCTCAAGGAGCCGTCGCGCACCAGCGTCGCATAGGTGCGGATTTCCTGCGTGACGATGGTCAGATGACGGTCGAAGGCCTCTACGACGAGTTCGTCCTTGCCGGAATAGTGATGGGCGAGCGCGCCGCGCGTCAGCCCCGCCCGCGCCGCTATGTCGACGGTCGTGGTCCCGGCATAGCCTTTGGACAGGAGAAGATCGAGCGTTGCCTCCACGAGGCGGGCGCGGGTGGCGGAAGTCCGCTCCTCCTGGGTGCGCGATGTCTTGTCCGGTGCGGGCTCCATGCGCGGACGTTACCAGCCGCCAGAAAACATGCAAGCATGCATGTATGTATTGACAGTGCCGGCCGTCTTCGCCACTCTGCACTGCAGCATCCGGCACGCCACGACGCGTGGAGCGGTCGAGCTAATCGATTGTAGTGATCGCGATCCTGCGCGCCCGGAACGGGCAGGCAGTGATGTCCTACGACCATCGCGCCTCATCCCAAGATGACTCGCGATCAACTTCTACTTTTTACTTTATATCCGACCAAAATCGCGCCGACTCATTGTCGTCTCGGCGATCTTCCATGCGACCTTATCATCATCTGGCGCCTGATGCTCAATAAAAAGCCACATGATGACTTTGCTTTGATCTTTTGCAGCTGCCGCCTCGGTGCTAGCGTCGACGACACGTCCAGCGAACTCACGACGAGCGGCGGCGCAGCCAAGGCGACTGCTTCGCATCCCCGCAATTCCACTCGAAGGTGCGTGATGCCCGAGACCACTCTGGCGGCAGCCAATGTGAAGATCGTCCATGACAAGGCTCGCAACCTGAAGCGGTTCGGCGAACTGATCGAGGAGGCGGCGGCCAAGGGCGTCGATGTGCTCGTACTGCCCGAGATGGGGCTGCAGGGCTATGCGGACTTTGCTCTCGGCATGGGGTCGAAGCCCGCGGTCGAGCAGAAGCAGTACTACTATCGCGAAGCCGAGACGATCCCCGGCCCTTCGACGGATCACATCGCAGCTCTCGCGCGTCGCCATGGCATGACGATCCAGCTCGGTCTCGCCGAGCGCTCTCTGCATGGCAATGCAATTTACAACTCGACGGCGCTGATCGGACCGGGCGGTCTCGTCGGCATCTATCGCAAGACGCACAATACGTTCGAGTTTCCCTATTTCTCGCCCGGCGAGGAGATCCCTGTCTTCCGGACGCCGCACGGCACGCTCGCCAGCATCATCTGCTACGACCTCGCCTTCCCGGAGCTGATCCGTGCCTATGCGGTGAAGGGCGCCGAAGTCGTGCTCATGTCGACCGCCTGGCCGATGCGCGGGCATGACAGGGCAACCGACTATCACGGCTTCGCGATGGACCTCGCCGCGCAGTCGAACGCCTTCTTCAACCAGTTCTGGCTGGTCGTCTCCAACCACTGCGAGAAGGGCGCCTATTCGCAGGGCGTCGACTATTACGGCGGCAGCCAGATCGTCGACCCCACCGGCAAGGTCGTCGCCTATCTGGCGGACGAGGAGGGCCTCGTCACCCACACCGCCGATCTCGAGGCCGAGATCCTCGCTTCGCGCACCGAAGCCTTTTTCGGGCTCAACCTCCTCATGGATCGCCGCCCGGAACTCTATGGCGACGTCGTCGACGAGAGCCACCGCTATCCGCACGAGGCGCTGGCGCGAGGCCGCATCGCCCCGCAACAGGGGCCGGCGGAACCCGCGCTCGACCGCCGCCCCCGCCTCGCAAAGCCCGCCCGGCCCGCCTGAAGCGCCACCGCATCATGATCACAATCGAAAGCATCGAGGCTGCCGAGGCGCTGTTCTCGGTCCGCTACACCCCGGCAGAACGGGCGCAGATGGTCGGCAACCTCGAAGGCCAGATCGCCTCGGCGGTCGCGCGGCGCGCCGTCGAGCTCGAGAATGGCATGCCGATGGCGAGCCGCTTCGACCCGCGCCTGCCGACGACGCCGGTGCCCGCACCGCAGGCTCCGCTGGCCTTCTCCGCGGTCTCGGCGCCGTTGCCGGACGACGAGACCGACATCGCCTTCGCGCCGCTGACGCAGCTTTCCGCCTGGATCCGGTCCGGCGCGATCAGCAGCCGCCGGCTGACCGAGATCTATCTTCGGCGGATCGCCGCGCTCAATCCGCATCTTTTCTGCTTCGCCGTGGTGACGGATGAAACCGCGCTCGCCGAAGCCGACGCCGCGGATTCGCTGATCGCAAAGGGCACATGGCTCGGTCCGCTGCATGGCGTTCCCTATGGCCTCAAGGACCTGTTCGACACGGCCGGCACCGCCACCGGCTGGGGCGCCGAGCCGTTCCGCGACCGCGTTCCGGTCACGGACGCGGCAATCGTCACCAAGCTGCGTGCCGCGGGGGCCGTGCTGCTCGGCAAGACCACGGTCGGCGCCCTCGCCTATAACGACATCTGGTATGGCGGCCGCACCCGCAATCCCTGGAATCTCGAGGAAGGCTCGAGCGGGTCGAGCGCCGGCTCGGCTTCGGCGACGGCCGCCGGCCTTTGCGGCTTTTCGATCGGCACGGAGACGCTGGGCTCCATCACCTCGCCGAGCCAGCGCTGCGGTACCACCGGCCTCCGTCCGACCTTCGGCCGCGTCTCGCGCGCCGGCGGCATGGCGCTTTGCTGGTCGCTCGACAAGGTCGGCCCCATCTGCCGCGGCGTCGAGGACACTGCGATGGTGCTGGAGGCGCTCAACGGCTTCGATCCGGCCGACCGCTCCTCGATCGGCGCATCGTTCAACTTCGATGCCGCCGCCCCGCTCGCCGGCCTCAGGATCGGCTATCTGCCCGAGGCATTTGGCGAGGGCGCGACGGAGGTCGATCACCGCGCGCTCGCGGCGCTCCGGGGTCTTTGCGGCGAACTCGGCATCGAGGTGGTCGAGGCCGGACTGCCGGACCTTCCCTACGGCTCATTGATGAACATCCTCTACGCCGAGGCGGCGGCGGCCTTCGAGGGACTGACGCTCTCCGATCTCGACGACACGCTGACCTGGCAGGATGAGGGCGCCTGGCCCAACACCTTCCGCAAGGCGCGCTTCCTCTCGGCGGTCGACCATGTGCAGTTCGACCGTCTCCGCTACCAGGTGATGCTGGCGCTGGACGGGCTGTTCCGGGACGTCGACATCCTCATCGGCCCGTTCATGACCGGACCGATGCTGGTCGCCAGCAATTTCACCGGCCATCCCTGCCTGCATCTCAGGGCCGGCTTCCTCGATCTCGGCACGCGCAGCCCGGCCTCGCTCGGCGCCGGCAAGCTGACGACCGGCGAGGCCGATGATGCGGGGCCGCTCTTCCGCGTTCCGCAAGGCATCTCGTTGTGGGGCCGGCTCTTCGACGAGGGACCGATGCTTGCCCTCGGAATCGCGCTGGAAAAGGCGCTCGGCGTCGCGGCCGAGCGACCGCCGCTGCCTGCCTGAACCCTCCCGCCGCCCGCCGGGCGACGCGCTTCACCAAACCATGATGCCACGAACGGGGACGCTCCGATGAACCGCAGAGAACTCCTGAAATCCACGGCCTTCCTGGGCGGCGCCGCCCTGTTCGGAACGGTCTTCCCCGGTGCGACCTTCGCTCAGGAGACGCCCAAGAAGGGCGGAACGATCATCTGGGGCCATTCCGAGGTCACCCAGAGCCTCGACATCCACGTCACCGGCTCGGCCTCGACGCTGCGTCTCCTGCAGAACATCCATTGCTCGATCGTCACGGTCGACAAGGACTTCAACATCATTCCGATGCTCGCCGAGAGCTTCGAGGAAAGCCCCGACGGCCTCACCTACACCTTCAAGCTGCGCAAGGACGTCAAATTCCACGACGGCAAGCCGATGACGGCAGCCGACGTGAAGTACTCCTTCGACCGCGTGCGGGACCCCAAGACCGGCGCCGTCAATTTCGAGGTATTCAAGGACGTCGAGACCATCGAGACGCCGGATGACTATACGGTCGTCGTCAAGCTCGCCCGCATCAACGCGCCCTTCCTCGGGCGACTTGCCGAGAACGGCGCGGGCGCGATCCTCCCCGCCGGCTCCGGCGAGACGCAGGCGACGATGCCGATCGGCACCGGCCCGTTCAAATTCGTCAAGCGCGAGTTCGGCCACGAGGTCCAGCTCGCCCGCTTCGACGACTACTATGACGGCGCGCCCTATCTCGACGGCATCATCTCGCGCGAGATCACCGAGCCGACGGTGCGCCTGACGGGCCTGCGGACCGGCGAGCTGCACCTCATCAACGACATTCCCGCCGACCGCGTGGCCGAAATCGACGGCACCGACACGCTGCAGACGTTGAAGTGGTTCCCGCTCAATTTCGACTTCGTGAACTTCAACCACGACTACGAGCCCTTCAAGGACGCGCGCGTCCGCCAGGCTTTCGATCTCATGATCGACAAGGAGCAGCTGCTGCAGGGCGCGCTCTGGGACCAGGGGAAGCTCACCGCCTCGCCGAGCTTCCCGACCTCGAGTTCCTATGACGGCGCGCTCAAGAGCCGCCCGCAGGACATGGAGAAGGCCATGGCCCTGCTTGCCGAGGCGGGCTACGGCCCAGGCAAGCTGAAGCTCGTCTTCAAGACGACGACGAACTATCCCTACCATGTCGAGTCGGCTCAGATCATGGCCGAGTGGTTCCGTGCCGCCGGCGTCGAGATGACGATCGAGCAGCTCACCTGGGCCGACTGGCTCAGCCAGGTCTGGGTGAACCGCGACTTCCAGATCTCGATGATGAACTTCTTCACGCTGTGGGAGCCGGACTTCCTCTATTACAGCCTCTGGAACTCGACCGGCGCGTTCAACTACCGCAACATCAAGGATGCCGAGATCGACAAGCTGACGCAGGAAGCGCGCGGCACCGTCGATCCCGCCGCCCGCGCCGAGCTCTACAAGAAGGTGCAACAGCGCATCTTCGACCAGACGCTCGACGTGATCCTGTGGTTCCGCAACGGCACCATCGGCGCGCAGAAATCGGTCGGCGGCCTCGATACGATCGTGCATCCGAACGGCAGCAACCTGAACTTCCATAAGGTCTGGCTCGCCAGCTGACCTTGTCGGCGCGGGAGCGGTCCGGCCCACCGGTCCGCTCCCCTCGAGACCGCCGCTCATCGGGACGTCCCCCTCGCCCATGACCTATGTTCTCAACCGCCTGCTCTCCATCGTCCTGACGCTCTGGCTGATCTCCGTCATCACCTTCGCCGTCACGTCGATCCTGCCCGGCGACGTCGCGATGATGATCCTCGGCACGCAGAGCAACCCCACGGCCCTCGCGGGGCTGCGCGAGCAGCTCGGCCTCAACGATCCCCTTGTCGTCCAGTACGGCCGCTGGATCGGCGGCATGCTGACCGGGGACTTCGGCCATTCGCTCGTCTTCAAGGAGCCGATCTCGGAATTGATGGCGCAGAAGATGAAGGCGAGCGCGCTGATCGTCGTCATGTCGATGGCCATCGCGCTCGTCTGCGCCGTCCCGCTCGGCGTCTGGGCGGCTGTCCATCGGCGTCGCTGGCAGGACAGCGTGGCATCCAGCACGGCGCTGCTCGGCATCTCGCTGCCCGATTTCTTCTGGGGGATCATGATGATCCTGCTCTTCGCGCGGACGCTCGGCTGGTTCCCCTCCTCCGGCTTCACGGATCCGTCCGTCGATTTCGTGGGCGCGCTGCGCCACGCCTTCCTGCCCTCGCTGGCGCTCGGCCTTGGACTGATGGCGCATCTGACCCGCGTCACCCGCTCGACGATGACCGGCATCCTCAACCAGGAATTCATCCGCGTCGCGCGCGCCAAGGGCCTTGCCGAGCGCACCGTCGTGTGGAGCTACGGTCTCAGGAATGCCGTCGGCCCCATCATGACGGTGGCCGGTCTGCAGGTCGGCTACCTGTTCGGCTCGATCATCGTCGTCGAGACGCTGTTCAACTATACGGGCATGGGCTGGATCACCTATCAGGCGCTGCTCAACCGTGACGTGCCGCTGATCCAGACCTCGGTGTTCTTCATCGCCGCGGTCGTCATGCTGGCGAACTTCGTCGTCGACCTGCTCTACCTGCTGGTCGATCCGCGCATCAGGACCGAGTGACCGTGAAGCGATTCCTCACCCCCCAGGGCGTGGTCGGCTTCTCGCTGATCCTCGCCATCGCCGCCACCGGCATCCTGGCGCCGCTCTTCATCCCGCGCGATTACGCGACGCGCATGAAGATGGCGGCGCGGCTGAAGCCGCCGAGCCTCGAATTCTGGTTCGGTACCGATCAGCTCGGCCGCGACCTCTTCTTCCGCGTGCTGCTCGGCGCCCATACCTCGCTCGGCATCGCCGCCGCGGCCGTCGCCATCAGCATCGTCATCGGCCTGCCGCTCGGCATCATCTCCGGCTATGTGCGCGGGCGGACGGACAATATCCTGATGCGCCTGGTCGATACGCTGCTGAGCTTTCCAGCGCTGCTGCTCGCGCTCACCATCTCGGCGATGCTGGGGCCGAGCATCCCCAACACGATCATCGCCATCGGCATCGCGTTCACGCCCTTCCTGGCCCGCATCATCCGCGGCGAGGCGCTCCGTGTCTCGGCCATGCCCTATGTCGAGGCGGCGCGGGCGGCCGGAACCGGCGATGTCGCCATGATCATCCGCCACATCCTGCCGAACGTGATCCCGCTCGTGATCGTGCAGGGGACCATCAGCCTCGCCTTCGCGATCCTGGCGGAAGCCGGTCTCTCCTTCCTCGGGCTCGGCACGCAGCCGCCGAACTCCTCCTGGGGGCTGATGATCCAGGCCTCGCGCGACTATCTCGACGTCGCGCCCTGGACGGCACTGGCGCCGGGCGCCGCCGTCGCGCTGACGGTGCTCGCGCTCAACATGTCCGGCGACGTCCTGCGCGACGTGCTCGATCCGAGGGTTCGTTCATGAGCGACATCGACGCTGTCCATCCGTCGCCGCAGCAGCCGATCATTCGCGTCTCGGGACTGAGAGTGGAGTTCGAGACCGACGACGGTGTCGTCGCCGGCGTCAAGGATGTCAGTTTCGAGATCGCACCCGGCGAGACGCTCTGCGTCGTCGGCGAGAGCGGCTCGGGCAAGTCGGTGACCTCGCTTTCCATCCTGCGGCTGATCGAGTTCGGTGGCGGGCGCATCGCCGGCGGCTTGCTCGAATTCGCCCGCGAGAGCGGAGAGATCATCGACCTCGCCTCGGCCAGCCCGGATGTGATGCAGTCGATCCGCGGCAACGAGATCGGCATGATCTTCCAGGAGCCGATGACCTCGCTGAACCCCGTGTTCACGATCGAGCGCCAGCTCACGGACGGGCTGCGCCGCCATCGCGGCCTCGCCGGCGAGGATGTGCGCAGGCGGGCGCTCGAACTCCTGCGCGAGGTGCGCATACCCGAGCCGGAACGACGGCTCTCGCAATATCCGCACGAACTCTCCGGCGGCATGCGCCAGCGCATCGTCATCGCAATGGCGATGGCCTGCCGGCCGCGCCTGCTCATCGCCGACGAACCGACCACGGCCCTCGACGTCACCATCCAGGCCGAGATCCTCGGGCTCATCGACCGGCTGAAGCGCGAGAACGGCATGGCGGTGCTGTTCATCACCCATGACATGGCGGTGGTGGCGCAGATGGCCGACCGCGTCGTGGTGATGTATCGCGGCGACGTCGTCGAGGAGGGGCCGGTCACGCGCATCTTCGCAGCGCCGCGCGAGCCCTATACCAGGGCTCTGCTCGCCGCCGTGCCGCGACTTGGCGAGATGCACGGCACGGACGGGCCGGAGCCGATGCGCATTCTGGGCGATGCCCCGCCGGCGCCGGCCCCGCCACGGTCCGAACCCTCGACGAAAGGCGGACCGCTGCTCGATGTCCGCCATCTGACGACGCGCTTTCCTGTCAAGGGCGGATTGCTGCGGCGGACGATCGCCGAGGTGCATGCGGTCGAGGATGTGAGCTTCTCGCTCGCCCGCGGCGAGACCCTGTCGCTGGTCGGCGAATCGGGTTGCGGCAAGTCGACCTGCGGGCGAACGATCCTCCGCCTCATTGAGGCCAATTCCGGCGATATCCAGCTCGACGGATGGAATGTGCGCGGGCTCGGGAGGCTCGACCTGCAACGCGCACGGCGCGACATGCAGATGGTGTTCCAGGACCCGTTCGCCTCGCTCAATCCCTATCGGCGGCTCATCGACCAGGTGGCCGAGCCGCTGGTCAATTTCGGTCTTGCCTCCGGCAGCGAGATCACCGACTGCGTCGCGCATCTCTTCGACCGGGTCGAGCTGCCGAGAAGCTTCCTGCGCCGCTTCCCGCACGAGCTTTCCGGTGGCCAGCGCCAGCGCGTCGCCATCGCCCGCGCGCTCGCGCCGAGCCCGAAGCTGATCGTGGCCGACGAGAGCGTCTCGGCGCTCGACGTCTCCGTTCAGGCGCAGGTCCTCAACCTCCTGATGGAACTGCAGGCCGATCTCGGCCTCTCCTTCCTCTTCATCAGTCACGACATGGCCGTGGTCGAACGCGTCTCGCACAATGTGGCGGTGATGTATCTCGGCCGAATAGTCGAGATCGGCCCGCGCGCCGCCGTCTTCGGCAATCCGCGCCATGCCTATACGCGATCGCTGCTCGATGCGGTGCCGATCGCCGACCCCGCCCGCCGGCGGACGCATGACGACCGCAGCTTCCGCCCACTGTCATCGCCGATCTTCCCGCTCGGCGCCGACATCCAGCCTTCCATCTATGACGAGGTCGCCCCCGGCCATCTCGTCCTCAAGTCGGCGGCCTGACCGCCGGGAGACATGTGACATGCCGATCTTCAACCGCATCGCCGACTTCCACGCCGACATGACCGAGTGGCGTCGTGACCTGCACAGCCATCCCGAGCTCGCGCTGGAGGAATTCCGCACCAGCGGCGTCATCCAGGAGAAGCTCAGGGAATTCGGCGTCGACGAGGTCGTCACCGGTATCGCGCAGACCGGCGTCGTCGGCGTCATCCGCGGGCGCGGCGCCGGCGGCGCCATCGGCCTGCGCGCCGACATCGACGCGCTGCCGATCCACGAGGAGACGGGCCTTCCCTATGCCTCGACCGAGCGCGGCAAGATGCATGCCTGCGGCCATGACGGCCACACGGCGATGCTGCTCGGCGCGGCGCGCTATCTCGCCGAGACGCGCAATTTCGACGGTACGGTCTATGTCATCTTCCAGCCGGCCGAGGAGCTTCATGGCGGCGGCGGCATGATGGTGCGCGAGGGCCTCTTCGAGCGCTTCCCGATGGATTACGTCTTCGGCATGCACAACTGGCCGAAGGCACCGGCCGGCACCTTCCTGTGGCGCGTCGGACCGACCATGGCGGCGGTCGCCCAGTTCGTGATCACAATTCGCGGTCGCGGCGCGCACGGAGCGCAGCCGCATGACGGCACCGATCCCGTCGTCGTCGCCGGTGCGCTCATCCAGGCCTTGCAGAGCGTCGTCGCCCGCAATGTCGGTCCGCTCGAAAGCGCCGTCGTGACGATCGGCGAGATCCATGGCGGCGGCGCGTTCAACGTCATTCCTGAGACGGTCATGCTGCGCGGGACCACGCGCTGGTTCGATCCGGCCATCGGCGACACCGTTGAGCAGGCGATGCGCCGCATCGTCCACGCCACGGCCGAAGCCTATGGCGCGAGCGGCGAACTCGTCTATGACCGCATGTATCCTGCAACGATCAACGACGAGGCGGCGACGGGCCTCGCCCGCCGCGCGGCCGAGGCGGTCGCGGGTTCGCGCGCTGTCGCCGAGCTGGCGCAGCCCACGATGGGCGGAGAAGACTTTTCCTTCATGCTGAACGCCAAGCAGGGCAGCTACATCATGCTCGGCAGCGCTCGGCGCGAGGACGAGCCACAGCTCCACCATCCGCTCTATGATTTCAACGACGAGGTTCTGCCGGTCGGAGCGAGCTACTGGGCAACGCTCGCAGAGCAGCTGCTCCCGCGCAAAGCGACTTGAGGCGCCGCCCGCCGGGCGTCAGCGCCGCCAGGAGCCCGGCGCCGCGTCGAGGCCGCCCCTGACGTCGATGGCGGAGACGGCGTCGTTCTGCGCCGCGCCGCCGGGGAAACCGAGATCGAGCACGCGGCCGTCGTCGGTGAAGAGCTGGACGCCCTTGCGGCCGGTCAGGCGCTGCGATCCGGCGGGAACCCGCACCTCGCCTGTCCCGACGACGCTCGTCGGGCTGCGGACGAAGCCGTCGATGTCATAGGTCGCGCGGACGATCTTCTCGCCGTTGCATCTGAGCTCGCCGCTGCCGGACATCCGGCCGAGATAGCGCATGGTTGGACTCCTGAATGGGTGCCGGGTGGCGCCGGGTCCGCACGATCCCTTGCACATGCACGCCCTGGCCGCCCTCTCGCACGAGGCGCGACGCCGAAGCTCCGGCGTCAGGCGCTGCGGTCGGCCGAGATGGCAGCGTCGAGTTCGGCCGGATCGACCTCGATCACTTCCCGGCTGTGGCCGGAGGCCGCGATCGCCGGCAGATGCAGCAGCGTGGCCTTCCTCTGGAAAGCGAGGAAGGAGAGGCCGTGAATCTCTTCCTCGTCGATGACGAGGCGGTAGGTCCCGGCCGGCATGACGCCCTCGATCGCCGACAGGCGGAACGGATGCGCGAAGGCGACCGTCGTTTCCGTGGTGCGGGCGGTCATCGGCGTCTCAATGCCTCTTCTTCGGCATGCCGACGGGGGTCAGCATCCCCTTTGTGAGCAGGCTCGGCGTCGTCGCCCCTGCTGCCGCGGCGGCAGGCTTGGCAGCCTTCGGCTTGCGGACTTCGCGATTGCTGGTCTTCTGGCCCTTGGCGATCACGGCCTCCTGATGTTCGATTTGCACTCGGCAATAATAATCGACCGCAAAACTGACGGCCGCGACAATTCTCTCCATCATCTTCAAGAGATAATTCTTTTCCGAGATCTACAAATGCTCTCTCGACACACTCTTTACAACGAAATTCGACACGCCCGATAAATTACTTGCAATCGGGATCTGGTCGCCGCCGAAGCCGGCATGGCCGACTCCGTTGTCAGGGTTCGCGGATGGCGCTGTCGAGACCTCGCAGGATCGGGTAGAGGAAATAGGACATCACGGTCCGCTGGCCGACCTTGATCTCGGACGAGACCGACATGCCCGGCAGCAGCGAAACCGGCGCTCCGTCGACCCTAAGCTGGTTTTCCGACAGCGCGATGCGCGCACGAAAATAGGGCAATGACGACTGGCCGGCCGCCGCTTCCTGCTGGCTCGGGGCAAATGCGTCGCGGCTGATGGTGCGCACCGATCCGGTCGCCGTCCCGTATTTCTGGAATGGATAGGCGTCGAACTTGACCCTCACGGCATCGCCCGCCTTGATGCGGCCGATGTCGCGCGCGTCGATGGACACCTCGGCCTCGAGCGGCACGTTGAGCGGCACGAGCGTGACGATCGGCTCGGCCTCGCGGACCACCGAGCCGATCGAGCGCTGGGCAAGATCCAGCACGACCGCATCGGCCGGCGCCGTCAGGGCGATGAGATTGCGGCGGAGCGTCATCTTCTTGAGCTCCTCGTCGACCGTGTCGCGCTGGTTGCGGACCTCGACCAGGCTTTCCATGGTCGTGCGGCGAAGATCGTCGATGAAGGCCTGCCGGTCCGCCTTGAGCTTGGCGAGGAGATGCGTTTCCTGCGCGCGCTTGCCATGCAGGGCCACGATGGTCGCATCGACGTCGAGACGCGAATCGCGAGAGCTGAGGAGGTTGAGCAGCGAGCCGAACTCCTTCTTGTAGAGGGTATCGCGCGCCGCCTCGATGAGCTTCAGGTTCTCCCGCCGCTCCAGGAGGATCGCCTCCTGCTCGGTGCCCGACTGGAGGGCGGCCTCCTGGCCCGCGATCTGCTGATCGAAGTTCTGCAGCTGGGAGAGCCGGAAGGCGCGTCGCTGTCCGAAGAGTTCCACCTGCAGCAATTCGTCAGGCGTGCCCCCGGCCGAAAGACCATAATCGTCGCCGCGGATCTCAGCTTCCATCCGCTTCACCTGCGCATCGAAGGCGCGGAACTTCGCTGCGAGCTGATCGACGTCGGACTGGCTGAAGGTCGCGTCGAGCCGCGCCAGGGTCTGCCCCGCGCGAACGGTCTCGCCGATGGCGACGTCGATCGAGCGGATGATCGAGGTCTCGAGCGGCTGGACGACGATGGTCGGCTTGGTGGTGACGAGCTTGCCCTGGGCGACCACGACTTCGTCGACCGAGGCGAACGACGCCCAGAGCACCGCCGAGCCGAGCAGCGCCAGGATGCCGAAAAGCGTGATGCGTGCGATGCGCGGCGGGTCGCGTGCCTCGAGTTCCAGCGCCTCGGACTGAAACTCGGCGATGACGGCGCGATGCCGCTGCAACGGCACGACGGCCGGGCGGCGCTCGGGCGGGACCGGCTCGCTGTCTTCCGTCGATCGCACATTGGCGTTCATGCGACCTGCCTCGTCTGCTGGGACCAGAGATGGCGATAGGTCGGGCAGCGCGCGACAAGGGTGTCGTGGCGGCCGAGATCGGCGACACGGCCACGTTCGATCACGAGAATGGCGTCGGCATCGGTCAGGGTCGAAAGCCGGTGCGAGACGATGATCACCGTTCGTCCCTCGGCGATGCGCCGGAGGTTCTGGCGAATGATCGCTTCGCTGTCGGGGTCGAGCGCACTCGTCGCCTCGTCGAGGATGAGCAGGCGCGGATTGGTGATCAACGCGCGGGCGATCGCGAGCCGCTGCTTCTGGCCGCCGGACAGGTTCGAGGCATTCTCCTCGAGCATGGTCTCGAGGCCGCGCGGCAGTCGCTCGATGAACTCGTCGGCCCCGGCGATGCGGGCCGCCTCGGCGATGTCCTCGATGCTCGCATCGGGCTTTGCCGCCGCGATGTTGTCGCGCACCGAGCCGCGAAACAGGAAGCTGTCCTGGAGGACGACGCCGATGCTCTTGCGCAGGTGAACGAGGTCGAGCTCGCGGCTGTCATAGCCGTCGATGCGGACGAGCCCCTGCTGGAGCGTGTAGAGGCCCTGGATGAGCCGCGTGACGGTGGTCTTGCCCGAGCCGCTCTTGCCGACGATGCCGAAGACCGATCCGGCCGGAACGGTGAACGAGACGTCGTCGAGCGCCGGTGCCCCATCCGGCCCATAGCGGAACGACACATTGGAGAACTCGACGCGACCCGCCAGACGCGGCTGCAGCCCCCGCCCCCGGCCGAAATGCTCGCGGCGCTGGTTCATGATCTCGCCCAGCATGCGGACGGACAGCGCCACGTCCTGGTATTCGTGCACCATGGTGACGATCTGGACCAGCGGCCCGGATACGCGCCCCGCCAGCATGTTGAAGGCCACCAGGGCGCCGATCGTCATGCTGCCGTCGAAGACATCGAGGGCGCCGAGGCCGATGATCGCGACGCTCATCAGCTTCTCGAGGAGCCCGGTGACCGCCTGCGCGATCGTCGAGATCGTCTCGACCCTAAAGCGCACCGAAACCGACTGCGCCGAACCGTCGCCCCAGACACGGCGCTGGCGTGGCTCGAGCGCGAGCGACTTGACCGTACGCATGCCATGCACGGTCTCGACGAGTTGGGCCTGGCGCTCGCCCTCCGCCTCGTAGAGGGCCTTCAGTCGCCGGCGGAAGGGACCGACCAGCGTGAGCACGACGAGTCCGACCAGAGCCGTGAAGCCGAGGACGACGAGGGTCAGCTTGACGCTGTAGAGCATGAGGATCGGCAGGAAGACGAACAGCGACAGCCCATCCAGGAACGTCAGGAACAAGCGACCCGTGAGGAACTCGCGGATGCGCCCGACCTGCTGCATGTGCTTGACGAGAACGCCGGCCGATGTCTGCTCGAACAGCGCGATCGGCAGGTCGAGCAGGTGGCCGAAGGTCCGCGTCGCGACACGGATGTCGATCTTGTTGGTGGCGTAGAGCAGCAGATAGCGGCGCAGGAACGTGAACGCAGCGTCGAAGACCAGCGCCGCTCCGACGCCGATCGTGAGCACCGTCAGCGTGGCATAGCTCTGATGCACCAGCACCTTGTCGATGACGATCTGGAAGAAGATCGGCGTCGCCAGTCCGAGGGCGTAAAGCACGATCGCGGCGAGCGCCACGTCGCGAAACAGCCTGCGCTGCAGGACGATCTCGGGTATGAACCAGCGAAGCCCGAAGGGCTGGTTCTCATCGAGAAGCCCGTGCGATCGCTTGACGAGGATGGCGGTGCCGTCCCAGACCCGGGCGAGCCGCGCCTGATCGAGCAGCAGCATCTCCGGCCGGACCGCGAGTGGATCAAGGACGCGGACGAGCGTCTCGTCCTTTCCCTCCACGATCCCCGCAATGACCACCCAGTTGCCGTTCTCCAGCCGGGCCAGGACCGGATAGGCCGCGCCGAGCTTCGTCAGGGCGCCCCAGTTCAGCGGCGTATGCTTCGCGCGGAGGCCAGCATCCTTCGCCATGCGGAGCAACTGCCGCGCCGCGACCGGCGACCCGTCAAGGGCGTGATCGTGCATCAACCTCTCGGGCGAGAGGTCGACACCGTGATGACGGGCGACGAGCGCCAGGCATTGAAGCCCGGTATGAGGGGTGCCGGCCATGATCTGCCCTCAACAGGGTGGCCGCGCGTCAGTTGAAGTTGGGCGAGACATTGGCGGCTGCGGCCGCATCCCGGCGGTTCTCGGCCACCGGCGGTTTCGGCAGATCCGCGATCCGGCGGATGGCACCAGCCTCGACCAGGCCGTTCAGCGCCTTCTGCATCAGATCCATCGAATTGGCGAAGGCGTCGACCGGCATGATCACGCGCTGGCGAAAGACCGCCTTCGGATTGTTGTTTCCGTCGCGCTCGGCAGGAGAAAGGCTCACGAAGTCGATGCGCACGATCGAGCCGGTGATGGTGATCTCGCCGACACCGTCGGCATAGAGTTCGTCAGACATGGCACTCTCCTCGGATGAAACTCGGAAACGGGAACGGGCGGCAGCCGCTCGATCAGGCATGCGCCGTCGCCTGCCAGGGCGGGAACGGGTCGACGAGATGGGAAGCGGACGCCGGATCGAAGCCGGTCTCGGGGCCGACGAGGGCGGCGTCGAGCTCAGCGCGCAGCGCCGCCTCGTCGAGGCCCGCGCCGATGAACACCAGCTCCTGACGGCGGTCGCCCCACTCCGCGCTCCAATGGCGGTCGATCAAGGCGCGGAATGCCGGGCTCGCGGGCCAGAGGGCGCGCGGCACGGCCGCCCACCAGAAGCCCTTCGGATCGACGCGGCGCTGCGCGCCGGCAATCGAGAGAAGACCGATCTCGTTCGGGCGCGTCGCCAGCCAGAAATGGCCCTTGGCGCGCAGAAGGCCGGGCCAGTTCCTGTCGAGCGCGGCGTTGAGGCGGGCCGGATCGAAGGGACGTCGCGCCCGATAGACGAAGCTGCGGATGCCATATTCCTCCGTCTCGGGCACATGAGCGTCGGCGCCGAAGAGTTCCTTGTGCCAGCGGGGATGGCGCGCCGCCCTGACGTCATCGAAAAGGCCCGTATCGAGCACGGCGCCCGCCGACAGACGGCCGAAATCCGTTTCGATGACGCGCGCATCGGCATTGAGCGCGGCAATGATGCGGCGGATGGCGGCGCGGTCCGCCGCGCTCGCCGAGGAAACCTTGTTCACGACCACGATGTCGGCGAACTCGACCTGTTCGACGAGGAGATCGGTGAGGCTACGGGCATCGTCGGCGTCGCGGCGTTCTCCCCGGTCGGCGAGCCGGTCGCCGCTGCCATAGAGGGCGAGGAAATTCGCGGCATCCACCACCGTGACCATGGTATCGAGCCGCGCGATGTCCGCGAGTGCCGCGCCGGCCTGGTCGCGAAACGAGAACGTCGCCGCGATCGGCAGCGGCTCGGCAATTCCCGTTCCCTCGATCAGCAGATAGTCGAAACGGCCCTCGTCCGCGAGGCGGCGAACCTCGCCGAGCAGATCGTCGCGCAAAGTGCAGCAGATGCAGCCATTCGACAGCTCGACCAGCGTCTCCTCCGTGCGCGACAGGTTACCGCCGTCGCGGACGAGGTCCGCATCGATGTTGACCTCGCTCATGTCGTTGACGATGACCGCGACGCGCAGCCCGTCGCGGTTGCCGAGCACATGATTGAGGAGCGTGGTCTTGCCCGACCCGAGAAATCCGGTGAGGACCGTGACGGGCAGCCGATCGTCCTGAGCGAGGAGGCGCGCCATGCCCTTGCCTATGCCGCGAGCTGTGGCCGGAACACGACATCCACGTGATAGTTCGTGTTGTTGAAACTGCTGCTCGGGAAGGCGCCGGCCGCGCCATAGGCATAGACGCCGTTGCCGCCGCTGAGCGCCGACGAGAGCGCATGCAGATTGCCGCTCGAAACCTCCGAGCCGAGGCCCTGAGGTGTCGCCGAGTAATGACCGTTGGTGCTGTAGGACACGACATAGGTCGTGTCGGCATCGATCGCGACCGGCGTATCGAGCGTTGCCTGCTGCCAGCCGCTCGCGGTCTCGTTCGAGAAGCTTACCGATGCGATCAGCGTGCCGGTCGAGGTCCAGAGATAGCCGGTATGGGCGCCCGTGTTCTCGGCGGCCTTGTAGAAGCGGATATCCGTGACCCAGCCCGAGACGTCGGCCTGGAACTTCATGCCGAGATTGACCGGATTGGTGTCGTTGACCGACACGATCGTCGGCGTGCTGCTGGCGGAGAAGACGCTTTGCGCCGGGGCCTGCCCCTGCGGCAGGATGGACAGCGATACCTGCGCGGACGCGGTACCGCTGTGGCCGTCGGAGATCGCATAGGAGAACGCGGCCGCGCCGGTATAGCCGGCCGTCGGCGTGAAGGTGATCGTATTCGACTGCGCGTCGAAGACGGCAGTGCCGTTGCTGGCGTTGCTGACGCCCGTAACGGCGAGCGCGTCACCGTTCGGATCGCTGTCGTTGGCAAGCAGAGTCGATGCCTGGATGACCAGCGGGGTATCGCTCTGCGTCGAGAGGCCGCCGTCATTGACGGCGACCGGAGCCAGATTGCCGGCCGGCTGGTAGACGACGTCGACCCAGTAGTTGGTCGCGTTGTAGCTCTGGTTCGGGAACTGGTTGCCCGAGCCATAGGCATAGAGGCCGTTACCCCCGCTGGTGCCACTGGAAGGGGCGGTCAAAGGCCCGTTGCTGTGGCTGGTGGAGAAATAGTTCGGCGTGGCCGCATAGCTGCCGTTCGACTGGTAGCTTGCGACATAGGTCGTCCCCGCCGCGATCGTGACGGGCTGCGAGAAGGTTGCCGTCTGCCAGCCGCTTGCGCTTTCATTGACGAAGGTGACGCTGGCGAGCAGCGTTCCGTTGCTGGACCAGAGCGAACCGGTATGCGTGCCGCTGTCCTGCGCGCTCTTGTAGTAGCGCAGCCCCGTGATCGTGCCGGCCGCCGAGGCCACGAACTTGACGCCGAGCTCGACCGGGTTGCCGTCGTTGACTGCCGTAACGGCCGGGGTGTCATTTGCGCCGTAAAGGCTCACCGCCGTGCTCGGTGGTGAGACCGAGATCGACGCGCTGGCTGACGCGCTGCCGCCATGGCCGTCCGAGACCGTATAGGTGAAGCCAGCCGGCCCGAGATGGTCCGCGGTCGGGGTGAAGGTGATCGTCGCCGCCTGCAGATCGATCGAGACCGTCCCGTTGCTCGCATTGCTCACGCCCGTGATCGTCAGAATGTCTCCATTCGCGTCGGTGTCGTTGGCGAGGAGTTCGGAGAAGGTAAAGACGCGCGGCGTGTTCTGGACGGCGCCGAGCCCGTTGTCGTTGACGGCAACGGGGGCGACATTCGCCATCGAATTGTTGAACACGACGTCGACCCAGTAGTTGGTCGCGTTGTAGCTGTTGGTCGGAAAGACGCTGGACGAGGAATAGGCATAAAGCCCGTTTCCACCGCTCGACGCGGAGGACGGCGCCGTCAGCGTTCCGTTGCCGTGGCTGGTGGCGAAGTAGTTGCCGGTCGCCACATAGGTGCCGGTGGTGTGGTAGGAGGCGACATAGGTCGTTCCTGCCGTGACCGACACCGGATTCGAGAGCACGGCGGTCTGCCAGCCGCTGGCCGTCTCGTTGACGAAGGTCACGGTGGCGAGGGCTGTTCCAGTCGCGCTCCACAGCGTGCCGGTATGACTGCCGGTATCCGCCGCCGCCTTGTAGAACTTCAGGCCGGTGATGGTGCCGTTCGTCGAAGCGACGAACTTCATGCCGAGTTCGACCGGGCCGCCCGAGTTGGCCGGCCCGCTCGGACCGTCGCCTGGCTGAAACACCGAGACGCCGGCGGGCGCATCCTCGATCGAGAGGCTGACCTCGGCCTGGCTGGTGCCGCCGCGCCCGTCGGAGATCGTGTAGCTGAAGCCCGCGGCGCCCGTATAGCCGGCCGTCGGCGAGAAGGTGATCGTACCGACGGCCTGGTTGAAACTGACGGTCCCGTTCAGCGCCTGGCCGACACCGACGATCTTCAGGGCGTCATTGTCGGAGTCGTTGTCGTTGGCGAGCAGCGACGCGACGGCGAACGTCCGCGCGGTGTCCATTGCGACGAGCAGCCCGCTGTCATCGACGGCAACCGGGGCCGTGTTCGGTCCGGCATCGAGAATCACGTCGACCCAGTAATTGGAGCCGCTCGAATTGCCGGTCGGGACGCTGGTCGGGAAAGTGCCTGCGGCGCCATAGGCGAAGACGCTGCCGCCCGGCTGCACCGTGATCTGGCCATTGGAATAGCCCGCGTTGAAATAGCCGTCGTCGACCGAATAGAAGCCGTCGCTGTGATAGGACGCGACATAGGTGGTTCCGGCTGCGATCGCGACAGGACTGGAGAAGGTGACGGTCTGCCAGCCGGACAGCGATTCACCGGTGGCGACGGCCGTCGCCAGCAGCGTTCCGTCCGCCGTCCAGAGGCTCACCGGATGCGAGCCGACATTGTAGAACCCCTTGTAGAAGCGGATGCCCTGGACCAGCCCGCCATTGGTCGCCTGGAAGCGAACGCCGAGCTCCACGCCGTCGCGATCACGCGCGGTTTCGACCGCCGGCGTCGATGCCATCGTCCAGAGGCCGGTGGTGGCGGGAAGAGTGACCGAGACCTGCTTTCCGGCCGATGGCGTCTCGAGGTTGAGGCTGTCGTCGACCGCGCGCGACATGATCGTGTAGCTGCCGCTCGCCTGGACGACCCAGTCGAAACTCCAGCTCTCGCGCCCCGTGGCCTTGAACCAGTGCGCGCCGCCATCGGTCGATACTTCGACGCCCGCGATCACGCCGCCGCCATTGTCCTGCGCGGTGCCGGTGATGGTGACGCGCTGGCCTTCGAGGAAGGTACTGCCGATATTGGGCGAGGTGATGCTGGAGGTCGGCTTGATGTGGTCGGTCGACTGCGTGGCGAGGATCAGGCTGGCATCCAGCGTCGAGGGCTGAATGCCCATGTCGGCGAACATGTTGACCATCGCCTGCTGGACATTGGGATCCGTCTCGGTCGCTGGGCCTTCGTGATCGGCGTTGAGGCCCCATGACCAGAACACGGTGCCGGCGCTGAACACCAGCGCGCCGCTTTCTGCATCGCGATACATCGTCAGGCTGTGGGTCGCGCTGGCGGGGCCGACAGATGTTCCATAGTCGCGCAGATAGGTATCGACAGAGACCGTGGTCAGCGACATGTTGATGAGGCCGGCCGGCCGGTAGCCGTTCTCGACGTCCGAGTTCCACTCATAGCCGAGGATGTTCTTCGACAGTTCGAGCGACTGGCCCGTCTGGAGGTCGGCAACATCGGTGTCCCGCCAGAAACGCAGCTTCGAATAGTCCGAGCTGACCGTGATGGCGTCCTGGCGGTAGGCGTCGACCTGGAACATCGTTCCGATCAGCGCATTCTCCGGCTCCTGTCCCGGCGCCGCGTTGTTGGGGTCGCGCCAGGTGCCCGTCGCCGTTCCGGTCGGGTCGCTGCTCGTGCCCCATGTGTCCTTGTAGGACACCATGGTGCGGTAGGCGGTCCCGTTGCCGTCGATGCTGGTCTCCCAGCGGACCTTCCAGTACATGTCGTTGCCGCCCCAGAAGGCGAGATTGACGCCGGCATCGCGCGCAGCTTCGACATTGTCTCTCTGTTCGGCGGACCAGTATTCGTCATGGCCGACCGAAAGGAAGGCGTCGTGATTCATCAGGGACGCGCCGGATCTGGCCGTATCGACCCCTGAAATGTATGAAACGTCGTAGCCGTTCTGCTCGAGCCACTGGATCGCCGAGGCTTCCACGCCGAAGATGTAGTCGTGCGTTCCGCCGATAGGACTGGTGTTGGTGACGATCGGCCTGTTGTAGCTGACCGCCGTCGCCCGCCCGATGGCCGTGACGCCGCAGCTGCAGTTCGGCGGCATGTATCCGATCAGGTTCGCCGGATCGACCGGCACTTCGCCGAAGTAGAGGCTCGCGCCACCCCAGGCATTGTAAGCCTGCCAGGTGGTGTCGGAGGTCTGGAAGACGATGTCGCTGGTCGAGGCGTCATCGCGCACGATGAACGGAACGATGCTGGATCCCTCGGTGCCGTCCTCGCGGACGAGCTTGGCGAAATAGACACCGGAGACCGCATCGCTCGGAATCTCCCAACTCGCCGAGACCGACCAGTTGCCGGCATCGATGAGCCCCCGGCTCATGTCGACGATGGGATGCGGCTGAATCTGGGCGCTCGTCAGCGACTTGTCGATCGTCGCAACCTTGCGGGCGCCATCGCCGGCATAATAGCCCATGCGATAGATATCGAGACGGTAATGCGTCGAGTCCGTCGCGATCTTGAAGTCGACGGTGCCGCCGATATTGGTGCTGATCTGCGTTGCGAAGCCCTGGATATTGCCGTCGCCATCGCCGTCGACGGCCCATTCGCTGCGCGGATTGCCCTGCTTCGCGTTCTCGATGGTGATCTTGTTGGGCGCGCCGGTCTGGACCGTCACGACCGGATCGGACTGGATGACCTCGGTGTCGACGCCGGGTGGCATCGGCACCACGGGCCCCGACGGGATCTCGCTCGACACCGAATCGACATGCACCACGGGCGGCGGTCCGTCTGGCGTCGTGTCGGCGGCCAGCGTCGTCACGGAAGCATCCGCCGCCGACAGGAGGGCGGCGGCCGGCTCGGCGGCGAGGGTGGCGGCTGCCATCGGCGTGACGGTCGCCGCGGCGCGCGAGGCCGGTGAAGCCGCAGCAGCCGCGATCACCGGCAATGCACCGGCTGGGACCATGGATTGCGACGATGCGTCCACCGTCATCGCCGGCGCGGCGACTGGCGACGTGGACTCAGCCTGCGCATCGTACGCGAAGGCGGCCGCCGCAGGCGCCGCGGAGACGGCCGGGATCGCCGTGTCGACCGAACCTGACGGGGTTGACTGGCCCGCTCGAGGCGGGGCGGCGGCGCCCGCCGATGATGCCTCCGGAAAGAGGCCCCTCGGCGAAGCCGTCATCTCGGACAGCCACGCCGGAGTCGACGGCGTGCCGCCGCCGGCAGACGGATCCCGCGCGATGAATCCTAGCCCATCGGGAGAGAGGAGCCGCCGCCAGGATCGGAGCGCATGCCCGGCATCGTCGCGAGCCGGACCGGGACCGATGGCCGCTCTCCGAGCCTCGGACAACCCGCTCATCGGCTCGAAGAATGCGATCGAACGATCCGCTGCGGGAGCCAGCTGCGCCGGGCTGCCGTCAGCATTGACCGCCGCCTGCTCGAATACGCCCTCCCGGGCCGCCGGCGCTCCGGCCGGCGCCGCAAGGGAGCCGGGTTCGAACAACGGCGCGTCCGGGCGGTATGTCGCGACGAGGTCGCCACGTTCATCGATCGAAGCCGCATCGACCGGGACCCCATCGACCGCGGCATCCACGAAGCTGTTCTCGGGCCGGAGGCTGATCACGGGAGCCGACGAGATGAAGCCGCGGTGGCGGGAGGTGAACGTCAAGGACGCATGCGACACGCTCGAATAGTCATGGCTCGCAGGGCTGAAGCGGATCATGGGGTGCGTTCCGAAATCGGCCGATCCGTGGTTGGAACGGGCCTCGCTCACCACAGACTTTGCCAGCCTTCTCGGTTGGTTGAACGCTGGCATACCGGATGCGCGCATCCCCTAAACGGGCGAGGCGATCGTCGTGAGGATCCTCCATTCGGACAAGGCCGCACCACGGCCGCATGAGCCCCCGCCGGCCGCCCCCTTCAACCAGTCGCCCTCAGGAGAGGCGCGAGCCCGACCGATACGCATCAGGGTCCGGAGGCGGCGCGGCAAGACGGGCCAGAGACCCCGTTCCGATCGAGCGAGGCGGTGCTGACCGAAGGAGGTCCTCGATCGCCGTCCGGGCGATGCGAGGGCCACCATGACCGAGGTCAATGCGGTGAGCAGGTATCTGCGTTCATGTGAAGGTGCTAGCGTTGCTGACGCTTGATCGTGCAACCGCGGAGTTTCCCCTTGCGATCCATCAGGCACCTTCTCATCGCGACGATGCTCTGCATGGCCGGCGTCCCGCTGGCAGGGCCGGCATTCGCGGCCGATTCGTCCTCTTTCGCCTCCATGATGCAGGGCCTCTGGCAGAAGCTCGGCGGCAAGCGTCTGCCGGACGGCATCGCGGCCGCCAATGGCCGCATCGAGGCCGATCAGGTTCTGGTCTCCGCGAAGTTCGCCGGCCGGGTCGCCGAGGTGCTCGTGCAGGAAGGCGAGACCGTCGATGCCGGCCAGGTGATCGCGCGGCTGGACGTCACCGAGCTCGAAGCGCAGCTTGCGGGCGGCAACGCCCAGGTCCGGCGCGCCGAGACGGCGATCGCCTCGGCCGAGGCGGCCATCCAGCAGCGCGAGAGCGAACTCGCGCTCGCGAAGCAGGAACTCGACCGCGCCGCGCAATTGAAGGACAAGGGCTTCGGCACGCAGCAGACGCTCGATCTCAAGCAATCGACGCTGAACGTCGCCACCGCGGCGCTCAACGCGGCCAATGCGAGCCTCGACGACGCCAAGGCGGCGGCGGATGTGGCGCGCGCCGAGGTCGCCCGCATCTCGTCGCAGATCGACGATTCCGTCCTCAAGGCGCCGCGGCGCGGGCGGGTCGAATACAAGCTCGTGCAATCCGGCGAGGTCGTCGCCGCGGGCGCGCCGATCGTGACGCTGCTCGATCTCGGCAGCGTCTACATGACGGTCTTCGTGCCGGCCAAGGTCGCCGGGGTGTTGAAGCTCGGCGGCCCGGCGCGGATCGTGCTCGATCCGGCGCCCGACTATGTCGTCCCCGCGACCGTGTCCTTCGTCGCCGGCAGCGCCCAGTTCACGCCCAAGACGGTCGAGACCAGCGACGAACGCGAGAAGCTCATGTTTCGCGTCAAGCTCTCCATCGCGCCGGACCTTCTCCGGCATTACGAGGACTATGTGAAGACCGGCGTGCGCGGTGTCGCCTATCTGGCAGTCGATCCCGCGCTGAGCTGGCCGCCGGAGCTTGCGGTCAAGCTGCCGCAATGAGCGGTCAGGTTCCAGAGCCGAGCGGTCCTGCGATCCGCTTCGCCGGCGTCGCCCATCGCTACGGCAAGACGGTCGCCCTCGCCGACATCGATCTCGTCGTGCCGGCCGGCATCATGGCCGGGCTGATCGGACCGGACGGCGTCGGCAAGTCAACGCTGCTCGGCATCGTCGCCGGCGCGACGCGCATCCAGACCGGCAGCGTCGAGGTGCTCGGCGTCGACATGCGGCGGTCCTCCGAACGGCGGCGGGCGGGCGCGCGCATCGCCTATATGCCGCAAGGTCTCGGCCGCAATCTCTATCCGACGCTGTCGATCGCCGAGAATCTCGATTTCTTCGCCCGCCTGTTCGGCCAGGGGCCGGCGGAGCGCGCCGCGCGCATCGACGAATTGCTGGCCGCGACGGGGCTCGCGCCGTTCCGCGACCGGCCGGCCGGCAAGCTCTCGGGCGGCATGAAGCAGAAGCTCGGCATCTGCGCGGCACTGATCCACGATCCCGACCTTCTCATCCTCGACGAGCCGACCACCGGCATCGACCCGCTCTCGCGCCGCCAGTTCTGGGAACTGATCGCGCGAATGCGGGCGCGCCGGCCGGGCATGAGCGTGATCGTCGCCACCGCCTATATGGACGAGGCCGAGCGATTCGACTGGCTGGCCGCCATGCATGACGGCCGCATCATTGCCAGCGGTGCCCCGGCCGAACTCAGGCAGCGGACGGGCGAGGCGACGCTGGAGCGCGCCTTCGTCGCCCTGCTTCCGGAGGATATCCGCGCGGAGGACCAGCCGCTGCCGACCCTGCCGCGCACGCTCGTGGACGGTCCGCCCGCGATCGAGGCCGAGGGCCTCACCTGCCGCTTCGGCACCTTTACGGCCGTCGATCATGTCAGCTTCCGCATCGGCAAGGGCGAGATCTTCGGCTTTCTCGGCTCCAACGGCTCCGGCAAGAGCACGACCATGCGCATGCTCACCGGCCTGCTGCCGGCGAGCGAGGGCGAGGCGAAGCTGTTCGGCCAGAAGCTCGACGCGAACGACATGGAGACGCGCCGCCGCGTCGGCTTCATGTCGCAGGCCTTCTCGCTCTATGGCGAACTGACGGTCCGCCAGAACCTGACGCTGCATGCCGAGCTGTTCCAGCTTCCCATGGCCGAGATCGGCAACCGCGTCGGCGAGATGCTCGATCGCTTCGACCTTGGCGGCGTCGCCGACCAGCGGCCGGACAGCTTGCCGCTCGGCATGCGCCAGCGCCTGCAGCTCGCGGTCGCGCTCGTGCATCGGCCGGAGGTGCTCATCCTCGACGAGCCGACATCGGGCGTCGACCCGGTGGCGCGCGACGGCTTCTGGCGCATCCTGCTCGAGCTCTCGCGCAAGGACGGCGTGACGATCTTCCTCTCCACCCATTTCATGAACGAGGCGGAGCGCTGCGACCGCATCTCGCTGATGCATGCCGGCAAGGTGCTCGCCGTGGGAACGCCGGCCGAGCTCAAGGCCGAACGGGACATGGACAAGCTCGAGGACGTGTTCATCGACGTGCTCGAACAGGCAGGGATGGGCAGCGAACAGGCGGACGAGGACGCTGCCGTCGCGCCGGTCTTCGCGGCGCGGCCGACGCGCCGTTTCGATGCCCGCCGCCTCTTCGCCTATGCCTGGCGGGAATCGCTCGAGATCGCGCGCGATCCGGCGCGGCTCGTCTTCGCCTTTCTCGGGCCGCTGCTCCTCCTTCTCACCTTCGGCTTCGGCATCTCCTTCGATGTCGAGCATCTGCGCTTCGCCGCCTTCGACCAGGATCAGAGCACCGAGAGCCGGCAACTGCTCGAGAGCTTCCAGGGCTCGCGCTATTTCGACGAGCAGCCGCCGATCACCGCGCCGGACGAGATCGACCAGCGGCTGAAGAGCGGCGACATCGCGCTCGCCATCGAGATCCCGCCCGATTTCGGCCGCGAACTGCAGCGGCAGCTGACCCCGGAGGTCGGCGTCTTCGTCGACGGGGCGATGCCGTTCCGGGCCGAGACGATGCGCGGCTATGTTAGCGGCCTCGCCCAGTCCTACCTCTCCGACGCGATCGCACGGCGCACCGGCAGCGAGACCTCGCCGTATCCGATCGGGATCGAGTCGCGCTTTCGCTACAACCAGGCCTTCAAGAGCACGAATGCGATCGTGCCGAGCGTGATCGTGCTCGTCCTCGTGCTGATCCCGGCGATCATGACGGCGCTCGGCATCGTGAAGGAGAAGGAGACCGGCTCGATCACCAATTTCCAGGCGACGCCGGTATCGAAGATCGAGTTCCTGATCGGCAAGCAGCTGCCCTATGTGGTCATCGCCTTCCTGAACTTCCTGATGATGGTGCTGCTGGCGCGCTTCGTCTTCGACGTCGCGGTCAAGGGCTCCTTCGCGACTCTCGCGGCGGCGACGCTCGCCTATGTGCTGGCGACCACCGGTTTCGGCCTGTTCGTCTCGTCCTTCGTGAAGAGCCAGGTCGCGGCGATCTTCGCGACCGCGATCATCGCCATCATTCCGGCGGTGAATTTCTCCGGCCTCCTGGTGCCCGTCTCGTCGCTCTCAGGCAGCGGCCGGCTGATCGGCCTCGCCTTCCCGGCCGCCTGGTACCAGCCCGTCAGCGTCGGCGTCTTCGCCAAGGGGCTCGGCCTCGCCGAGCTCTGGCCGAACATCCTCATCCTCATCGCCTTCGGCCTCGTCTTCATCGGCGCGTCGGTCGTGGCGCTGCGCAAGCAGGGGGCCTGAGATGGCGACGCGCTCCAACTCCACGCGCTCGATGACCGGAGCGGGCTCGCGCCTCGCGCGCATCTTCCGCCTCGGCGTCAAGGAGCTCTACAGCCTCAAGGCCGATCCGGTCCTGATGCTGCTCATCGTCTACTCCTTCACCTTCGCGATCTATGCGGTGGCGACCGGCGCAAAGATGGAGGTCGAAAACGCCTCGGTGGCGATCGTCGACGAGGACCGGTCGCCGCTGTCCGGCCGGCTCGTCGACGCGATCCTGCCGCCCTATTTCAAGCCGCCGCAGCAGATCTCGGCCGGCGAGATCGACGAGGCGATGGATTCGGGCCGCTACGTCTTCGTCATCGAGATCCCGCCGAAATTCGAGCAGGACGCGATCGCCGGCCGCAAGCCCTCGCTGCAGATCGATATCGACGCCACCGCCATGTCGCAGGCCGGCAACGGCGCCTCCTATCTGCAGTCGATCCTGATGCAGGAGGCCGTCGCCGCGCTCGGCACGAGCGGCGGCCAGCCGATCAATCTCGTCGTCAGGGCGCGCTTCAACCCCAACCTGCAATCGGCCTGGTTCACGGCGCTGATGCAGGTCATCAACAACATCACCATGCTGTCGGTCATCCTGACCGGCGCCGCGCTGATCCGCGAGCGCGAGCATGGCACGATCGAGCATCTCCTGGTGATGCCGGTAACGCCGGCCGAGATCATGCTCGCCAAGATCTGGGCGAATGGTGCGGTGATCATCCTCGCCGCGGCCTTCGCGCTGTGGGCGGTCGTCGAGCGGCTGCTCGGCGTGCCGGTGCAGGGGTCGATCCCGCTCTTCCTCGGCTCGGCGACGCTCTATCTCTTCTCAGTCACCTCGCTCGGCATCCTCATCGCAACGGCGTCGACGTCCATGGCGCAATTCGGGCTGATCGTGATGCCGGTGCTCATCGTGATGAACCTGCTGTCGGGCAGCACGACGCCGCTCGAATCCATGCCGTCATGGCTGCAGGTCCTGATGCAGATCTCGCCCTCGACGCATTTCGTGGCGCTGTCGCAAGCGATCCTCTATCGCGGCGCCGGGTTCGATATCATCTGGCCCCGTCTCGCCGCGCTGGTCCTGATCGGCGCGGCCTATTTCGGCATCGCGCTGGCCCGCTTCCGCAAGGCGCTGCTGGCGGCGGGCTGACCGGCCGCCCCGCTCAGGCTGCGGCGGCGAGGCCGGTGATCATCGACACGATCTCGTTCTTGTCGGTCGAGCGTGTATCGCGGATGCCGATCTGCTTGCCGCGCCTCAGCACGCAGATCCGGTCCGACAGGCGGAACACCTGGTCGAGGCTGTGGCTGATGATGAGGATCGCGAGATTGCGGGCGCGCAGGCTCTCGATGTTCTTCTCGACCTTCGCCGTCTCGGCGACGCCGAGCGCCGCCGTCGGCTCGTCCATCAGCACGAGCTTCGTCGCCCAATGCGTCGCCCGGGCGATGGCGATGCCCTGCCGCTGACCGCCGGAAAGATCGCGGATCACCGAGCGGGCCGAGGGAATACGCACGTCGAGCGCCTCCACGAGCTTTTCCGTCTCGCGGATCATGCGCGGGCGGTCGAGCCGGCGGAACGGCCCGCGCGTCAGCTCGCGGCCGAGGAAGAGGTTCATGTAGACGCTCTGACTGTCGGCGAGCGCGAGGTCCTGGTAGACGACCTGGATGCCCTTCGACTGCGACTGGCTGGCATCGGCGAAGGAGACCTCCTCGCCATCGATCAGGATGCGGCCGGACGTGGGCTTGTGCGCGCCGGCGATCATCTTCACGAGCGTCGACTTGCCGGCGCCGTTGTCGCCGACGAGGGCGACGACCTCGCCGGCGGCGAGATCGAGCGAGAATTCCTCGATGGCCGTGATGCCGCCGAAGGACTTGTGCACGCGGTCGAGGGAGAGGACGGGCGGGGTCATCGCTGTCTCCTCAGAGCGGCCAGTCGGCCGGGCGGCCGAAGGCGTCGTGGATGGTCTCGACCTTCGGCTTGCCCGAGGCGAGGCCGGAAATGCCGGCCGTATAGGCTCTGGTGACGAAGGTCTGCTGGCGGAAGCCGAACACGACGCTGTCGCCGATCGCCGGCTTCACCGGGCCGGTGGCGTCGATCATGCCGTAATAGTCGATCGCCGCCGGCGGCGGGATCTCGACGCTGGCGAGACGGTCCAGATCCGGCTCGCGCCCGATCACCGCCTTCACGTCATAGTCCGGGAAGACCGGGTCGATATAGAGCCCGCCGCCGAAGCAATAGGCGCGGTCGCCATGGACATGCGAGACCTCGGAGAGATAGACCGCGGCCGGAAGCTCGGGAAGTTCCTCGATCGCATGCAGCGGCGTGGTGCCGGTGAGGCCATGTCCGGGTTCGCACTGCGTCGCGCCGGCCTCGGCGAGCGCGGCGAGGACGATCGACGACGTCGTGCCGGGGGCATTGATGGCGATCGCCGTCCGCCCCGCCTTGGCCAGCGCCTCGCGCGCCCGGCCGAGCGTTTTGAGATTATGCGTCGGCTTCACCTTGCCCGTCGCATTGTCGAAGAGGAGCGCCGGGAAGGTGGTGATGCCGGCGAAGCGCGCACCCGGCAACCGGTCGATCGCGTCGGCAACGGACACGATATCAGACGCCGGGAAGCCGCCCTCATGGCCGCGATAGAAACGGTCGCCCTCGGCGTGGATGCGCACGAGCAGATTGGCGGTGCGGCCGGCCTTCGCCATGGCTACGCCCGCTTCGGCGGCCTTCTCCATGCTGAACACCGTCCAGTAATCCGGCGCCATCGCAGCGGCCGCATCGGCCTCGGCGCGCGGCACCTGCACGAGATGGCCGACATGGCCGAGGCCGAGCCCGGCGCGATGGCCTGCTCTGGCGCATTCCATGTCGACGGCGACGACGCGGCCGATGCCGCCCGTCTTCACAGCGCGCAGGAAGTCGCCGTTGCGGCCCATCTGCTTGGTCATCGCGAACACCTCCAGCCCGGCGGCGTCGCCGGCTTTGGCGATGGCGCCGGCATTGGCGGTCACGGCGTCGAGGTCGATGACGGTGGTGTTGGCGGGCAGCGCGCCGGTCTGGTGCAGGCGGATCGCGGCCTCGATCAGGCGCGGATTGCGGCGGCGGAGCGTGTCGAGGAACATGGTCTCTCTCCGAAAAGGGCGGTCAGCGCCGGGCTTCGCGCAGCGTCAGCGCGACGGCGGCGAGGATGATCAGGCCGCGCACCATCATCTGCTCGGCGACGGAGAGGCCCATCAGGATGAGCCCGTTGTTGAGCATGCCCATCATGAGCGAGCCGATCAGCGCGCCGACGACGGTGCCGGTGCCGCCATTGAGGCGCGTGCCGCCGACGATGACGGCGGCGATGACCGTGAGAAGATCCGTCTCGCCGAGCGTGTAGCGCGCGCCATGCAGCCGGCCGGCATAAAGGAGCCCGGCAAGCGCGGCGGTCATGGAAGAAAGGACCAGCACGCCGAGCCGCAGGCGGTCGACATTGATGCCGGCGGCGCGGGCGGCGCGGGGATTGTCGCCGGTCGCCAGCACATGGGCGCCGAACGGCGTCTCGCGATAGACGAAATGTCCGACCGCCACGCCGATCACCGTCCAGAGGATCAGCGAGGGGATGCCGAACAGCGCGCCGGCGCCGAAGATCGACGTGTAGACGTCGTTGGTGACCGGCACCGATTGCAGGTTGGTCAGCCAGCGGCCGACCCCGGCGAGCAGGCCCATCGAGGCGAGCGTCACGAGGAAGGACGGAAGGCGCACATAGGCGACGAGCGCGCCGTTGACGAGGCCAATCAGCGCGCCGGCGCCGAGGCCGGCGGCGACGCCGACCGGCCAGGGCATCGTGCGCATCACCACCGCCGCGACCAGCGCCGCGATGGCGACCACCGAGCCGATCGAGAGGTCGATCTCGCCGGAGGTCAGCACGAACACCATGCCGATCGCCATGATCGTGATCGGCGCCGTCTGCTGGACGATGTTGACGAGATTGTTGGCGGTCAGGAAGCCGTCGTCCCTGAGCACCACCGCGAAGGCGGCGAAGATCAGCAGGAATCCGACATAGACGACATACTGGGCCGGATCGAGGCCCTTGAGGGACAACGGCTTCGCAGACATCAGTTCACCCCGAGCGAGGCCGGCGGATCGCGGTGAAGCGACGCGTTCCAGCCTTCCTTGACATTGTCCTTGGTGATGGCGATCGCGCCGGCGGCGAGGAAGGGCGGCACCTTGTCGCCGATGAGGCCGAGCGCGGCGGCATTGGCGGCCGTCGTGCCGATCGAATAGGCCTCGTCGGCGGAGATGGCGACGACATTGCCGCCCTTGACCATGTCGAGCGCCAGCGGCTCGGAGAGGTCGAGCGTCACGATCTTCGTATGCGTGTTGCCGGCGTTGCGGAGCGCCGCCAGCACGAATTCGGCCGGCTCGGCCCAGGTGACGTAGATCGCATCGAGGCCGGGATTCTTGGTGACGAAGGCCTGCGCGATCTCTTCCGCGCGGGTGGGATCGGCGAGCCCCTGCTCGGCGACGATCTTCATGTCCGGGAATTTGGTCTCGATCGTCTTCTTGAAGGACTGGTCGCGCTGGTTGGTCACGTAGAAATCGGCGTCATGGAAGATGTAGCCGACCGTGCCCTTGCCGCCGAGCGCGGTGCCCAGCGCCTCGCCGGCCTTGGCGCCCATCTGGACGAGGTCGGCGGTGGAGATGGTGACGTAGTCCTTGCCGTATTCGAAGCCCTTCGGCGTGTTGTCGATGAAGACGAGCTTGGCGCCCGCATCGAGCGCCGGCTTGTAGACCTCGGGGGCCGTCTCGGGGTCGACCGGCAGCGAGATGATCACGCTCGGCTTCTTGGCGAGGATCGTCTCGATGTCGTTCTTCTGCTTCGCCGCGTCGAAGCCGGCATCGGTGGTCGCGACCACCTCGATGCCGAGCTTGGCGAAATCGTCCTTGGCGCCCTGGTCAACGGCGTTCGACCAGTCAGACGTGGTGTGCCAGGCGAGTCCGGCCGTGAACTTGCCGGCCTTCACCTTCTCGATCTGTTCGGGCGTCAGCGTGATGCTCTCGCCCGGTGTCGCCGTCTCGCCATGCGGGCCCTTGGTCACGTCGTCGGCGAGGGCGGGAGCGGCGAGCGCGAGCCCGGCCAGCATCGTTCCCGCGACAAGCAGGTGCTTCAGCGTCATGATCTCATCCTCTCGAGGAAGGGAGCGGCGGCCGGTTCGCCCGCCCGCCGCGGACCGGACTTACTTGATCGCGTCGAGGATCGACTGCGGCGGCTCGCGGTTGAGCGAGGCCTTCCAGCCATCGACGACATTGTCCTTGGAGACGGTGATCGCCGGGGCGACGACGAAGGCCGGCGCCTCCTTGCCGAGCAGACCATAGGCGGCGGCCGTGGCCATGGCCGAGCCGAGTTCGTAGGCCTTGTCGGCGACGAGCGCGGTGACGTTGCCGCCCTTCACCATGTCGAGGCCGACCGGCTCCGAAAGGTCGAGCGTCACGATCTTGGTGCGGGTGTTGCCGGCCTGACGCAGCGCGGCGAGGACGCCTTCGGCCGGCTCGGCCCAGGTGACGTAGATGCCGTCGAGATCGGGCGTCTTGGTCAGCAGCGCGTTGGCGATCTCCTCGGCGCGGGCCGGGTCGGCGATGCCCTGGCTGTCGACGATCGCCATGCTCTTGTGGTCGTTCTCGATGGTCGCCTTGAAGGCCTGGTCGCGCTGGTTCGTCACGTAATACTGCGCGTCGTGGAAGATGTAGGCGACCTTGCCCTTGTCGCCGAGCGCGGTGGCCAGAGCGTCGCCGGCCTGCTTGCCCATCTGGAAGAGATCGTCGGTGACGATCGAGACATAGTCCTTGCCCTGCGTGTAGCCGGCCGGGACATTGGAGAGGAAGACAAGCTTCACGCCGCCTTCGACCGCCGGCTTGAAGGCGGCGGCGGAGCCGACCGGATCGAGCGGCAGCGCGAGGATCACGCTCGGCTTCTTGGCGAGCACGGTCTCGACATCGGAGAGCTGCTTGGCGCTGTCGAAGCCGGCATCCGTCTCGGCGACGACCTCGATGCCGTATTTCTTGAACGTGTCGGTGGCGCCGGCCGTGACGGCGGTGACGAAGTCCGACGAGGTATGCCAGAGCAGCGCCGCCGTGTATTTGCCGTCCTTGAGCTTCGCGATCTCGGCGTCGGAGAGCGTGAGCGCCGAGGACGGCGTCGCCTTCTCGCCGTTCGGTCCAACGGTCTCGCCGGCGCTCGCGAGCCCGGTCGAGGCCACCAGCGCCGACAGCGCCAGCGTGGCCAGGGTGGTCTTCATCCTCATCTTCGTCGTCATGGCAGGCTCCCTCTTTGGCCCTTCGGGCCGTTTGCTTCAGCGGCCGCCCGCCCGGCCGAAACCGGCGAGGAAGGCGGCGAATGCGACGATGCCGTCGAGATATTCCTCGATCTCGACATGCTCCTCGGTGGTGTGGCAGTTGCGGATGTCGCCGGGCGCGCAATAGACGGTCGGCACGCCGAGCCGCGTCGAGAGGAAGGGCGCTTCCGACCAATAGGGCGCGCCCTTGATGGCGCCGCGATCCGGGCGGACGGCCTTCACGGCCGCCACGAGCCGGGCGACCGCGTCGAGATCGGGCGGCGTCTCGGTCGGCGTGCCGCCGAATTCATGGTCGCGGCCGGCGGGATAGGCGTAGGCGATCTCGATGCGCGGATCGACGGGTGCCGAACGCACCGCGGCCTCCATCGCCGCCACCGCCTCGGCGAGATCATCGCCCGGCAGCAGTTTCATGATCAGGCTGATGCGGCATTCGCCCGGCACGGCGATATAGCCGCCGCCTTCCAGCGTCGTGACCAGAAGGAACGGGCTGCCGACGAGCGGATGCGGCGCCCGCGCCTCCAGCGCCGCCGAATGGGCGAAGAGCGCGGCGAGGATCGCATGCGAGGCCTTCAGCGCGTCGATGCCCTGCTCCGGCACGCCGAAATAGGCCGAGCGCCCGGTGACCGTGATGTCGGCGATCACGAAGCCCATCTGCGCGGCATAGATGTCGAGCTGCGTCGGCTCGACATAGATCGCGAAATCGGGCCGCACCGCTTTGCCAGCCTCGATGGCGGCGGTCATCGCCTTCATGCCGGCGCTGACGCCGCTGCCTGGCTCGCCGCTCTCCTCGTCGCCGATGAAGGCGAACGCGATGTCGGGCGCCTGGGCGACGCCGGCCGCCCTCAAAAGGGCCGCCGCCGCGATGGCCGTGCAGATACCGGCCTTGAGATCGCCCGTGCCGCGGCCCCACATGGCGCCATCGACGATCGCGCCGCCGAACGGGTCCTCGCGCTCGGTCCCCGCCCAGCGCTCCGCCCAGCCGCGGACATGCACCGTATCGGTATGGCCGATCAGCATCACGGTCGGCCCGCCGCCTTCGCCCTTGAGCACGCCGCTGACATTCGGCCGTCCGGGCGCGAAATCGTCGAGACGCACCGCCTCGGCACCGATCGCCTCGAGCTCGCGCGCCAGCAGGCTGGCGAACGCCCGCTCCTCGCCCGTGACGGACGGCGTCCCGACCGCCCTGGCGAGCAGGGCGATGGCGGCGTCGCGGTCGAGCGCGCGGCGGAGGCGCGCCACGAGGTCCTGGTCGGGCGGGGTCATTCGGCGGCCTTCTGCAGCGGGCTGGCGGGAAGCGCGAGGTCTCCCGGCAGGTTCGGGATCCCGAAGATGTCGTTGTGCAGCCGGCTGACGGCCGAGGACACGGCGCCGACGAGGCCGGCTCGGGCGCCGAGATGGCTGGCGGTGATGTGGATGGGCCGCTCGAATACCGTCGGCATCACGGCGCGTACGCGGCCGATCAGCTCCTCGCGGATGCCGATGCTTCCGCCGAAGACGATCATCTCGGGGTCGACGATCGCGCCGAGCGCCGTCACGGCGAGCGCGATGATGCGCGCCGTCTCGTCGATCACCGCCACCGCCGTGGCGTCGCCGCCCTCGAGCCGCGCGAACACCTCGCGCACCGTCTCGACCTCGGGGGCGCCGCCAGCCTCGCGGTAGCGGCGGACGATGCCGGCGGCGCCGACCTCGAGCTCGAAGGTGCCGATCTCGCGAGCCGCCGCGGTATCGGTCTCGCGGCCGACCGGCAGATAGGCGACTTCGCCCGCCGCGCCCGTGGCCCCGCGCGCCAGTTTGCCGTTGACGATGAGGCCGAGACCGGCGCCGGTGCCGAGCGCCAGGAAGCCGGCATTTTCCACGCCGCGCGCCGCCCCCTGCCAGGCCTCGCCGAGCATGGCGAGATTGACGTCGTTCTCGATGGCGACCGGGAGGCCGAAAAGCGACCCGAGCACGCCCGGAACATCGCAATCGGAGAGGCCGCGGATATTGGGGACGAGGCCGATGGCGCCGGTCAGCGGATCGACGACGCCGGGCGAGCCGATCACGACGCTGCGGATGCGCGCCGGATCGACGCCGGCACCCTTGGCGAGCCTCAAGGCGAGCGCATGGATCTGGTCGAGCACATGGCGGCCGCCACGGCGGTCGGTCGGCTCGGTCTCCTCCGCCACAACGTCGCCGGCGAGATCGGCGAGCGCCGCGATGACCTTGGTGCCGCCGAGATCGACGCCGAGCGAGAAGGCGGCGTCGCGAGCCACTTCGTAGCGGAGCGCCGAACGGCCGACGGCGCCGCTGGTGCGCCCCGCGGGCCGCGCCCAGCCCTCGCTCTCGAGCGCGGCCATCACCTCCGACATGGTCTGCTTGGAAAGGCCCGTTTCCTTCGCGAGCTCGGCCCGCGAAATCGGCCCCAGATGCAGCAGCGCCTCGGCGACCGCGCGACGGGAGAATTGTCTGACGAGAAGCGACCGCCCGGTGATCAATTCGATCTCATTAGTTCGTCCAGTTGACGAATTAATGCACCAGCGAAGAGAGCTGTCAATGGGCTCTTCGGGACGGGCCGAGCACTGAGCGGTCCACGGGCGGTTTCGGACATGGCCACCGGGGCCGGATTTGCCAGTGAGTTGCGTACCTCACCTGCTGGACGCCGTGCGCGCGGCGTGCCTACAGTCTGGCGTCCCGCGCCAAGGCGCCCTGCGGCGCCGCCATCCCGGCGACGACGGAAAGGCCGGTCAGGACAAAGCAGCCGGCATGCCGGATTGATGGAGGAGGAGACGACGATGATTGCCAAGAAGAGGCTGACGGCCGCGCTCGCGCTTTCGCTTGCGCTCGCCGCCGGGAGCCATGGTGTCGCGCGCGCGGACGACAGCGACAAGACCTTCAAGATCTGGTGGTACGAAACCCCGGACAGCGCCATGGGCATCGCCTGGAACAAGGCGATCGAGGAGTTCAAGGCCAAGCATCCCGACGTCACCATCGCCTTCGAGCAGAAGAGCTGGGACCAGATCGAGAAGGCTGGCAGCCTGATCCTCAATTCGGGCGAGGCGCCGGACCTCCTCGAATACAACAAGGGCAACGCGATCGCCGGCCTCGCCGCCTCGCAGGGCCTCCTCACCGACCTGACGGATGTCGCGGCCGAGCGCGGCTGGGACAAGACGCTCACCTCGTCCGAACTGCTGCTGAGCCGCTATGACGATCGCGGCATCTTCGGCACCGGCCCGATCTGGGGCATCCCGGACTATGGCGAGTTCGTCGCCGTCTACTACAACAAGAACATGTTCAAGGATCTCGGCCTCGAGGTTCCCAAGACGCTCGCCGAGTTCGAGAAGGTGATGGACGCCTTCGTCGCCAAGGGCATCACCCCGATCGCGACCGCCGCCAACGACTATCCGGCCCAGCACCTGCTGACCGAACTCGCTTTGTCGAAGGCGACGCCCGAATGGGTGCAGTCCTATCAGGGCCTCAAGGCCCCGCTCGATCCGGCGCCCTATCTCTACGGCGCCCAGACGCTGCAGGACTGGGTGAAGAAGGGCTATGTCTCCAAGGACGCCACCGGCCTGAAGGCGACCGACATGGAGACACTGTTCGAGACCGGCAAGGCGCCGATGGTGGTCAGCGGCACCTGGTTCGGCGGCGGCTTCAAGTCGAAGATCAAGGACTTCGAATGGGGCCAGTTCCTGTTCCCCGGCAACACGATCTCGTCCGGCTCGACCGGCAATATCTGGGTGGTGCCGAAGTCCGCGAAGCACAAGGACTGGGCCTATGAGTTCATCGACATCACGCTGTCGAAGGACAACCAGGCGCTGCTCGGCAATTCCGGCGGCGTCCCCGTCGCGGCCGATCCTGCCTCGCTGACCGACCCGGTCGGCCTCATGATGACCGAGAACTTCAAGGTCCTGGCGGATCGCAACGGCCTCGGCTTCTATCCGGACTGGCCGGCCCCCGGCTTCTACGAGGTCATGCTGCAGAAGACGCAGGCGCTCATCGGCGGCACGATCACCCCGGAAGAGTTCGTCGAGCAGATCTCGGGCCCCTATAACGAGGCCCAGGCCGAGGCGAACTAGGCTCGCATCAAGGATCGGGCGGCGGATTTCCGCCGCCCGCACCGTCTCTTTCGAAGCCGGCCGGCAAGGCGCGGCCCCCAACGCCAACCGGGATCCCTGTTCATGGCCTCGACTGTCGACCGTCCGTCCGGCCGCGCAGGCCTCAACCTCGGCTACCTGCCCTATCTGCTGCCCGGCGCGATCGGCTTCTTCGTCGTCGTCCTCATCCCCTTCCTCATGAACATCGCGGTGAGCTTCACCCGCTGGAAGGGCATCGGCGTCCCGAAATTCATCGGGCTCGAGAATTACCTGAAGCTCTTCCAGGACAAGACCTTCTGGGCCGCCTTCGAGCATTCGGTCGCCTGTGTCATCGCCATGGCGCTCATCCCCACGGCGCTCGGTCTCTTCCTGGGTGCGGTGCTGTTCGACTATATCGGCCCGCGCTTCGGGCCGCGGGCGTCGAGCGGGCTGCGCGCGGCCTTCTATCTGCCGCAGATCCTGCCCGTCGCCGTTGCCGGCGTGCTCTGGGGCTGGATCCTGTCGCCCATCGGGGTGCTGAACACGATCCTCGACGGGCTCGGCCTCCATGCGCTGTCGCAGAACTGGCTCGGCGATCCCGCGACGGCGCTGCTCGCGGTGATGTTCGTGATGGTCTGGCTGCAGCTCGGCTATGCCCTCGTCGTCTTCATGGCCGGCCTCGCCCGCGTCGATCCGGCGCTCTATGAGGCGGCGGAACTCGACGGCGCGCCGTGGCTCTCCCGCTTCCGCCACATCACCATTCCGATGCTGAAGCCGGAGATCTTCGTCGTCGGCCTGACGACCACCATCGCCGCCCTGAAGGTCTTCGCGCCCGTCTATGTGCTGACCTCGGGCGGCCCAGACAATGCAACGACGGTGCCGTCCTATTTCGCCTATTACCACTTCTTCACGACCAACCGCGTCGGCTACGGCGCGGCGATCACCACCGTCCAGACGCTGATCACGATCGTGCTCGGCCTCGTCTTCCTGAGGGTTCAGAGGAAGCAGACCGAGGGAGCGAACTGATGAGCGCCGACGCCACCATCGCCGCCCAGCCGACGAAGCGGGCGCGGGCGAGATCCTCGAACGAGCCGGACGGACGGCATGGCGAGGGCTTCGGCCGCTATTGGGTGCTGGCGCTGCTCGTCGTCGCGGCGCTCCTGACGCTGTTTCCGTTCTTCCTCGCCGCCATCAACGCGATCAAGACGCCGACCGATTACGGCGCCAACGGACCGGTCGCGCTGCCGAGGAGCTTCGATCTTTCGGCCCTGTTCGCCTTCTGGACGGGTGTCGAATTCGGCCGCAAGCTCTGGAACAGCGTCCTCATCAGCGGCTGCGTCGCCTTCTTCGGCGTCGCGCTCAGCCTGCTCAACGCCTATGCGCTCGGCATCGGCAAGGTGAAGGGCCGCAACCTCATCCTCATCGTGCTGATGCTCGGCATCATGGTGCCGCAGGAATCGCTTGTCTATCCGATCTACTATCTCGCCAAGTCGGTCGGCCTCTATGACACGCGCCTCTCGGTGATCATCGTGTTCACGGTGCTGCAGAGCGCCTTCGGCACCTACATGCTGTCGGCCGTGCTGACCCAGTTCCCGCGCGAGATCATCGACGCCGCCGAGATCGACGGCGCGAGCCGGCTCCAGGTCCTGTGGCATGTCGTCATCCCGGTCCTGCGGCCGACGCTGACCGTGCTCGGGACGTTCTTCTTCATCTGGACGTGGAACGAGTTCCTGCTGCCGCTCGTCCTTCTCATCTCGAACGACAACCAGAACGTCTCGGTCGCGATGGGGACGCTGCACGGCCAGCATGTCAGCGACCCGACCACCACCGCCGCGGCGGCGCTTCTCGGCATCGTCCCGACGGTGATCTTCTTCCTGGTCTTCCAGCGCACGCTGATGCGCGGCGTCACCGTCGGCGCCGTCAAATAGCGCCGTACCGCGGCGCGCGACGGTCATCGGGACGAGGACAACCGTCCCGATCCCGTGAAGGGCAATGTTCGTCGATGGAATGAACTGGCGCACCCGAAGGGATTCGAACCCCTGGCCTCTGCCTTCGGAGGGCAGCGCTCTATCCAGCTGAGCTACGGGTGCTTGCCGGCAGCGCCTCTCTTAGACGATGCGGCCGGGGGCTTCAATGGTGAATGCGGGCCCTGTGGAGGGCGACGCCGCCGGGCCGCGGTCCGGCGGCGGATCACCCTGAACCTGCTCAGATCAGCTTGTACTGGCGGGCCTTGTTGCGGAGGAAGGGCAGGCCCTCGCCGAGCAGCTGCTCGCGGCTGTCGGCGACCGGGCGCCAGACCGAGAGCGCCGAGGCGAGCTGCGGCGGCATGTGGATGAAGCTCTCCATCGCCATGCCGCCCTTGAAGCCGATGCCGGCGAGCCCGGCGAACACCTCGTCCCAGGCGATGGTGCCCGTGCCCGGCACGCCGCGATCGCTCTCGGAGAGGTGGATGTATTTGAGATGGCCGGCGCCGGCGAGGATGGCGTTGGCCTGGCCCTTCGCCTCGATATTCATGTGATAGGTGTCGAGATGTAGGAAGACGTTCGGCGCGCCGATGCGCTCGATGAGGCCGACCGCCTGCTCGGTCGTGTTGATCATGTGGTTCTCGTAGCGGTTGACCGCCTCAATGCCGAGCTCCAGCCCGAGCGTACGGGCGTGCGCGGCGACCTTCTGCATGGTGCGCGCGACGATGTCATACTCCGCCTCGGTCGGCGGCTTGCCGGTGCGCTCGCCGATCGAGCCATAGATGACGCCGGAAAGCGCGGTCGCGCCGATCTCGGCCGTCTTGTCGAGCGCGAGCTTCAGGAAGTCGAAGGCTCGCTCGGGATTGTTGGTCGGGCGCGCGTCGTCGGGCAGGCCGAGCGAGCAGACCGCGCCGATGCCGTGCTTCTCGAGCAGGGCGCGCGTATGCGCCGTATCGACCTTGCCGGGCTCGAGCAGAGCGATCTCGACGAAGGCGAGGCCGCGCTCGGCCGCCTCCGGAATGGCGAGTTCGGCCGCCTCGCGCGTCCAGCTATGCGCCCAGAGGCTGGTGTGAATGCCGAAACCCTGCATCGGTCGTCCTCCCTGATCTTCGGCGCGGCGCTGTCCGCCAATCCGCCGTTGCGGCGAGGCTAGACGAGTTTGGCGGGCGGGAACACTGCATGCGAGACGCGCTTCTTCGCAATTTCTTGCCGCTGCGTCAGTGCGGCGTGTCGGCGGGCGGCGCACGGGCATGCAGCCGGCGCGCCACGAAATGGGCGACCGGCGGCCCGGTCACGACGATGATGAAGAACCGGACCGCCTGCAGCGCCATGACGAAGGACATGTCGACCGGCGAGGACGCCGCGATGACGGCGATCGAATCCATGCCGCCGGGGCTCGTCGCGAGATAGGCCGTGAGCGGATCGACGCCGACGAGAACGACCAGGAGCGCCGCCAGCGAGGCGCTGAAGGCCATCAGCACCAGGATCGACAGCGCGATCTGCGGCAGAACCCGCGCCGCGTGGCGGATCACGGCGCGGGTGAAGCCGAGGCCGATGCGCCAGCCGATCAGCGCGTAGCCGATCGAGAGCAGCCACTCGGGAAGGACGATGTCGAGCAGGCCCATGCCCTGCAGCACGGCGCCGGCGATCATGGGGACGAGCAGCGTGCCGGAAGGGATCGGCAGCACACGCCCGACCAGCGTGCCGATGGCGGCGACGGCGATCGTGCCGGCGAAGTGGAACAGATCGACGGACGGAAACCAGACGATGGGTGGCGGCTCGGCGGCGCCAACATCGAGATAGATGCGCGCCACCAGCGCGGCGGCGCCGGCGACCATGACCATGCGCAGATACTGCATCATGGCGACGAGCCGCGCGTCGGCGCCGAAGGCCTCGGCCATCAGGACCATGGCCGAGGCGGCACCCGGCGAGGAGCCCCAGACGGCGGTCGTTCCCGGCAACACGCGGCGGTGGCTCATCAGCCAGCCGAGCGCGCTGGAGGCGGCGATGGTCGCGAGCACCACGGCGAGGAAGAGCGGCCATTCGGCGAGGAAGGCGACCACGGTCTCGGGCGTCATCACCGAGGCGACGAGCATCGAGACGATCGCCTGCGCCAGCAGCGACAGGGGATCGGGCACGCGGATCGTCGCGCCGGCGAGCCCGGCCGCGATCGCCGCGATCATCGGACCGATGAGCAGCGCCGCCGGCAGGCCGGCCACGAACAGCCCGGCACAGAGAAGGACCGAGAGGACCAGAAGGGCGCTCCATTGCAACGGCCGCGGCAGGCCGGCGAGGAACGGGACGGGCGGGGATATGGGCATCGGGCTCGGTCGCTAACGGAACCTTATGATAAACGACCGGCGCGATGTCTCCACGACCCGGCGACGGTTTTTTCGCGGCGCCATGCTATAGTCGCCCCGCCAACCGGAAGCCTTTCCATGCTTGCCTTCGTGCCGCAGACCGCCGTCCTCGTCGCCTATCTCGTCGCGGTGGTCGCCCTGACGCTGACGCCCGGCCCCGACATGACGCTCTTTCTCGGCAAGGCGATCGGCCAGTCACGCACCGCCGGCATGGCTGCCTTTTTCGGTGCGTCGACGGGGCTGATCATCCACACCGTGCTGGTGGCGGTCGGCCTGTCCGCGCTGCTGGCGGCCTCGGCGACGGCTTTCACGATCCTGAAGGTCGTCGGCTCCCTCTACCTTGTCTATCTTGCCTACCAGGCGATCCGCCACGGTTCGGCGCTCTCGGTCGGCGGCAAGGGCGCGGCCGATCCCATCGGCAAGGTCTATCTGAAGGGGCTGGCGATCAACCTGCTCAATCCGAAGATCATCGTGTTCTTCGTGACCTTCCTGCCGCAGTTCGTCTCGCCGGGCGACCCGCATGCCAGCGGCAAGCTGCTGTTCCTGGGCGTCCTTTTCGTCGTGGTGGCGACGCCGATCAGCCTCGCGCTGATCTGGTCGGCCGGGTCGATCGCGACATTCCTGAAGCGTTCGCCGAAGGCGACGCGCGCCGTCGACTACCTGTTCGCAGGCGTGATGGGCGCCTTCGCGGTCCGCCTCATTCTCGCTCAGGCGAAGTGAGCGACAGCCCGGCGCCGCGCCCGGCCACCAGCCAGTAGGCGAAGGCGCCGGCGATGCCGCCGGCGGTCGGAGGCAGGAAGCTCGACGGCGCCGCGAGCTCCGGCGGGAAGCCGAGCAGCTGCAGGCCGAAGCCGAGCAATCCCCCGAACAGCAGCCAGCCGAGCAGCGAGCGGAAGGCGAAGATCTCGCTCGCGGCGATCGCGACGAGGAAGGGCAGCAGCGCCGTCCGCGCGATGACGGCGGTGAGCACGAGCGCCGGCTGCAGGACGGGCGGCGGCAGGCCTTCCGGCGTTGCGGCGAAGTCGGCGGCGGGAAAGCCGAAGGCGGCGAGATAGACCGCGGTCGCCGCGAGGATCGCGGCGATCAGCCCGAGCGGGATGACGAGGATGATGCGCAGGAAGGCGCGCATCAGGAATGCGCCTCGATCGCCTCGAGGAACGCGTCGCCATAGAGCGAGAGCTTGCGCTCGCCGACCCCCTGCACCTCGCGCATCGCCTCGCGGGTCGCGGGGCGCAGCTCCGCCATCTCGATCAGCGTCCGGTCCGGGAAGACCATATAGGCCGGCACGCCCTCGTCGCGCGCGATGTCGCGGCGCAGAGTCCTGAGCGCCTCGAACAGGCTGGCCGCCTCGCCTTCGAGTCCGTCGGCGCGGCGCTCGCGATCGGCCCGGCGGCTCGTTTTCGCCGGCTCGTCCCGCACCATGCGCAGCGCGATCGTCTCGCGGCCGAACAGGATCGACTCGCCCTTGTCGGTGAGGCGGAAGCCGCCATGCTCCTCGCTGGCCTCGGCGAGGGCGCCGGCCGCGAAGAGCTGTCGGATGATGGTGCGCCAGGCATGGGCGCTCCGCGCCGCGCCGACGCCGAAGGTCTTGATCGCGTCATGGCCCTGCCGCTTCACGGTATCGGTCGCGGCGCCGCGCAGCACGTCGACGAGATGGCCCGCGCCATAGCGCTGCCCCGTGCGCGCGACGGCCGAGAGCACCATCTGCGCGTCCCGCGTCGCATCGACGAGGCTGGCGCCGCCCTGGCAGAGATCGCAGGAGCCGCAGGGCCCGCTCGCCTCGCCGAAATAGGCGAGCAGGGCCTGCCGGCGGCAGGTCGCCGCCTCGGCGAGGTCGATCATGGCCGAGAGCCGGCGATGTTCCAGCCGCCGCTGCGCCTCGGAAACGCCCTTCTCGTCGATCTGGCGGCGACGGAACGCCATGTCCTCGATGCCGTAGAGCGTCATCGTGTCGGCCGGCAGGCCGTCGCGGCCGGCGCGACCGATCTCCTGGTAATAGGCCTCGACGCCGGAGGGCAGGTCGGCATGGACGACGAAGCGGACATCCGGCTTGTTGATGCCCATGCCGAAGGCGATCGTCGCGGCGACGACGACATTGTCCTCCTGCAGGAAGATGTCCTGGTTGCGGGCGCGGACGCTCGCATCCATGCCGGCATGGTAGGCGACGGCCTTGCGGCCCGAGGCGGAGAGCCAGTCCGCGAGCTTCTCGGTCTTGTCGCGCGAGGAGGCATAGATGATGCCGCTCGCCCGCTCGTGGCGGCGCAGGAAATCGGCGATCTGGTTGCGCGGCTTGTCCTTGGCCTCGAAGGCGAGGCGGATGTTGGGACGGTCGAAGGAATGGACGACGACATGTGGCGGCCGCTGGAAGAGCTGCCGCACGATATCCTCGCGCGTCGCCGCATCGGCCGTCGCCGTCAGCGCCACCACCTGCGTCTCGCCGAGGGCGGTGCGCACCTGTGCGAGCTGGCGGTATTCGGGGCGGAAGTCGTGTCCCCATTGCGAGACGCAATGCGCCTCGTCGATGGCGAGGCGCTGCACCTTCGAGGCGGCGAGCAGTGCCAGCAGGCCATCGGAGGAGAGCCGCTCGGGCGAGACGAAGAGCAGCGACAGCTCGCCGGCACGCAGCCGCGCCAGCGTTTCGCGATTGGCCTCGTCGCCATTGCCGGAATTGAGCGTCGCCGCCTTCACGCCGACATGCGCCATCTGCTGCACCTGGTCGCGCATCAGCGCGATCAGCGGCGAGACGACGACCGTCAGCCCACCATCCACCACGGCCGGCAGCTGGTAGCACATCGACTTGCCGGAGCCGGTCGGCATCACGGCGAGCACATCCTCGCCGCCGAGAACGGCGCCGATGACCTCTTCCTGGCCGGGGCGGAAGTCGTGATAACCGAAAACGGTGCGGAGCGCTTCGCGGGCGCGCTGAAGCGGCATTGGCATTCCAGACGGGGTGATTCGTTAGCGCGATGCTAATGCATCGCGCGGCCGGTTTGAATCGAGGCGCATCGCCGCGCCGTCCGGCCGGATGTCAGCGCGCCGCGATCGCGACGGCGGCACCGGCCATGATGACGCCGCTGCCGCGATTGACGAGGCGGACGGCGCGCGGGCTGGTGATGAGGGCGCGGGCGCGCAGCGCCAGCACGATGTAGAAGCCGAACACCACCGCGAGCACGCAGAGTGTCACCAGCGACAGTTCGGCATAGGCGAGCATGTCGACATGGCCGAGATCGACGAGATTGGGCAGCAGGGCGAGGTAGAACACCATGGTCTTCGGATTGCCCATGGTGACGGCGAGGCCGGCGAGGAACAGCTTCGAGCGGCTCTCGCGCGTCGCGACCGGTTCCAGCGTGCGGGCGGCGGCCGGCGCGGTCCACATCTTGACCGCGAGATAGAGGAGATAGGCGGCGCCGGCATATTTCACCAGCGTGAAGACCTCGTGGAAGGTCTCGGCGAGCACGGCGAGGCCGAGCACCGCCAGCGACAGCCAGACGACGTCGCCGACCGCCATGCCGGAGACGAAGGCGACCGCGCCGTCGCGGCCACGGCCGAGCACGCGGCCGACGATCGCGGCGATGCCGGGACCCGGGGCGAAGGCGGCGACGGCGAGGGCCAGCGCGAAGATCGCGATACCCGAGAACGACAGTCCCGACATGTGGCTCTCCTCCCTCAGCCGAGCGGCGCCACCTTACCCGAGGCGACGGAGAAAATCTCGGCCCCGCCGGGCAGTTCGCCGAACAGCGCCGGGTCGGCGCCCGTCATGAACACCTGGCTGCCCAGTGCGTCGAGCGCGGCATAGAGCGCCGCCCGTCGGCGCCGGTCGAGATGGGCGGCGACCTCGTCGAGCAGAACCAGCGGCGCGAGGCCGCTCACCGAGGCGACCAGCCGGGCATGGGCCAGCACGATGCCGACCAGCAGCGCCTTCTGCTCGCCCGTCGAGGCGCGGTCGGCTGCGACATCCTTCGGCCCGTGGCGGACCTTGACGTCGCTGGTATGCGGTCCGGCGAGCGCCCGCCCCGCCGCGGCGTCGCGCGGCCGCCCGTCGCGCAGAAGCTGCTTCATCCTTTCCGCAGCCGCAGCCTCGTCAGCTGCGGCGATGGCCTCGATCTCGCCCTCGATGGCGAGGTCGGCCCAGGGGAAGGCGGCGGCATCGTCGCGGCCGCCGGCCGCGAGATCGGCGAGCGGCCCTGCCATGCGCATGCGCGCCGCGGCGACGGCGGCACCGAGGCTCGCCGCCTCGGCCTCGATGCCTTCCAGCCAGGCGCGGTCGGGGCGCGGATCCTCGAGCAGGCGGTTGCGCGACCGGAGCGCCCGCTCATAGGCGGAGACGCGGGCTCCGTGGCGGGCATCGAGCGCGAGCACGAGCCGGTCGAGAAAGCGGCGCCGGTCGCCGGCCGCACCGGTGAAGAGCGCGTCGAGCGCCGGCGTCAGCCAGACGACGCGCAAATGATCGGCAAAGGCGGCCGGCGAGGAGACGGCGACGCCGTCGATGCGGTTCCGGCGCGGCGAAAGACCGCCGTCGGGGAGTCGCTCGATGCCCGTCCCGAGCCGAACCTCGTCCTCGGCGCCCTGGACGGCGACCGAGACCGCGAAGCCGCCGGCCCCGCCCGCCCGCTGCATCTCGGCAAGGTCGGCGCGGCGCAAGCCGCGGCCGGCCGTGAACAGCGAGACTGCCTCGATGAGATTGGTCTTGCCGGCCCCGTTCTCGCCGGTCAGGGCGACGAGGCGGCCGGACAAGGCGAGATCAAGCGCGGGATAGGAGCGGAAATCGGAGAGGATGACCCGCGCGACGCGCGGCGCCCTGCCGTCGCGAGCGTTCACACGCGCATCGGCATCAGGACATAGAGCGCCTCGTCGTCGCCCTCGTCCTGGATCAGGGTCGGCGAGCCGGGATCGGCGAAGCGGAACAGCGCCGTCGCGGTCTTGAGCTGGCCGGCGATGTCGAGCAGGTAGCGGGAATTGAAGCCGATATCGAGCGGAGCCTGCTGGTAGTCGACATCGATCTCCTCGGTCGCCGATCCGGAATCCGGATTGTTGACCGTGAGCGACAGGCGGCCGTCCTCGCCGAGCGAGAGCTTCACGGCGCGGCCACGCTCGCTGGCGATGGTCGAGACGCGGTCGACGGCGTTGGAGAAGGTGGCCCGGTCGACCTTCAGCGCCTTGTCGTTGTTCTGCGGAATCACGCGCGCATAGTCGGGGAAGGTTCCGTCGATGAGCTTCGACGTCAGCACGACCGAGCCGAAGGTCACGCGGATCTTGGTGTCCGAGATCTCGATATCGGCCGTCGAGGCCGCGTCGGCGCCGTCGAGCAGCTTCTGGATCTCGCCGACCGTCTTGCGGGGAATGATGATGCCCGGCATGCCGTCGGCGCCGGCCGGCACCGCGGTCTGCGCGCGGGCGAGGCGGTGGCCGTCGGTCGCGACTGCGCGCAGCAGCGTGCGGCCCTCGATCGTCGGCGTGTGCAGATAGATGCCGTTCAGATAGTAGCGCGTCTCCTCGGTGGAGATCGCGAACTGCGTCCGGTCGATCAGGCTCTTGAAGACAGGGGCCGCGATCTGGAAGCGGACGGGGAACTCGCCCGTCGTCAGATCGGGAAAGTCGCTTTCCGGGAGCATCTGCAGCGCAAAGCTCGACCGGCCCGAGCGCACCAGCAGCGTCTGCCCGTCCGGCGCCGTCTCAAGCTGCACCTCGGACCCGTCGGGCAGCTTGCGCACGATGTCGTAGAGCATGTGGGCGGGGACCGTCGTGCCGCCGGCGCGGCCGATCTCGGCCGGCACCGTCTCCAGCACCTCGAGATCGAGGTCGGTCGCCTTCAGCGTCAGTGTATCGCCGCTCGCCCGCAGCAGGACATTGGAGAGGATCGGGATCGTGTTCCGCCGCTCGACGACGCGATGAACGTGGTTGAGGGACTTGAGGAGATTGGAACGCTCGAGGATCGCTCTCATGGGAACGCAGGAGTCCTGGCAGATGGGCCGCGCAGATCGATTGCGCGGCGCGTGATCGAGGCGGCTCGCGGCCTCCTCTCCGGACGAAGGAAGGTGGCGGGTTCCGGCCCCAAACGCAAGAGCGCCGTCGCGGAGGACGGCGCTCGGAGGCGGCGGGGCGAAGAGCCGTCCCCGTTATTCGTCGATCATGCGCTTCAGCAGCTCGACCTCGTCGGCGAGGCCGCGGTCGTCGCGCATCAGTTCCTCGACCTTCCGGACCGCATGAAGAACGGTCGTGTGATCGCGTCCGCCGAAGCGGCGGCCGATCTCGGGCAGCGAGCGCGGCGTCAGCGTCTTCGACAGATACATGGCGATCTGGCGCGGACGGACGATGGTGCGGGTGCGGCGGCTCGACAGAAGATCGGCCTTCGACACGTTGAAATGGACGGCGACGACCTTCTGGATGTCCTCGATCTTGACGCGGCGCGGCTCGCGCACGCCGACGAGATCGCGCAGCGTGATCTCGGCCGAAGCCATGGTCACCGGCTGGTTGGTGAACTGCCACTGCGCAACGAGACGGTTCAGCGCCCCCTCGAGGTCGCGGCCGTTCGAGACCACCGACTGGGCGACATATTCGATCACCGTGTCGGGGATCGCGACGCCGGCATGCTGCGCCTGCGCGGCGCGATAGCGGCTGCGGAGAATCTGCCGGCGCAGCTCGAGGTCCGGCGGCTCGATCTCGAAGGCGACGCCGCCGCGAAGACGCGAGCGCACGCGCTCGTCCAGCGTCTCGAGATCGGCGGCCGGACGATCGGCGGCCACCACCACCTGCCGCGCGCCGTCGATCAGCGCGTTCAGCATGTGGCAGAATTCCTGCTGCACCGATTTCCCCTGCAGGAACTGCAGATCGTCGATCAGCAGCAGGTCGATCTCGCGCAGGCTCTCCTTGAAGGCGATCGCCGACTGGTTCTTCAGCGACGCCACGAAGCGGAACATGAAATGCTCGGCCGTCAGATAGACGACCTTGCGCGCGGGATCGGCGGCACGGGCGGCCTGCGCGATCGCGTGCAGGAGATGCGTCTTGCCGCGGCCGACGCCGGCATTGAGATAGAGCGGGTTATAGGCGGTCGGACGGCCGCTCGGCGTCTCGGCGACGGCGCGCGCGGCGGCATAGGCGACACGGTTGGCCGCGCCCTCGCAGAAGGTCTCGAAGGTCAGGCGCGGATCGACCGGCGAGCCCGGGCCCTCGGCATCGGCGCGCGGCGCGGGCACGGCAGCGGCGGCGACGCTCGCGGCTGCGGCGGCGGCCGGAATCAGCGTCGGCGCCGGCTGCACGGGCTCCGGCGCGGCGACCGCGGCCGGCTCGGCGCGCTGCGGCTGGCGCTGGCGGGCGGCGCCGCGCACGATGATCTCGATGCGGCGCACGGACGCGCACTCGACCTGCCACAGGGTCAGCAGCTTGTCGAAGTAATGCGCCTGGATCCAGGACTTCAGGAAGCGGGTCGGTACCGAAAGCTCGACCGAAAGGCTGTCGGCGCCTTCGAACTCGACGCGGGCAAACCAGCTCTGGAACACGTCCTCGCCGAGTTCCGTGCGCAGGCGCCGCTTGACGCGGTCCCAGAGGGCGGCATCGGCCTCGGCGCCGGCGACGGGCTCCGCGATCGCGGAAGGGGACACGACGGCCCCGCTCATGACGACGCTGTCGGCATTGGCGAGCGCCTTGAGAGCCGCCGTCCCGGAGCCGAAGTCTCCCGTCCTGTCATCGCGCATCACAGCCCCTCTTCTCTTTCTCGTCTCGTCGTCACCGGCGGGCTTGTGGCCCACCGTCGGCATCGTCTCGAAAATCAGCTCTGCACCCAGGGAAGACCGGCGGCCTTCCAGCCGTCGACCTCGCCGCGGTGGCGGGCGCCGTCCAGCGGTCCCTCGAAACCGCCAGCGACGTTGAAGCAGCGGTCATAGCCGGCCTCGGCCATGGCCTTGGCGGCGGCGAGGCTGCGAACCCCCGACCGGCACAGGAAATAGAGCGCGGTCTCGCGGCCGACCGAGCGACGCTCGAGCTCGGCCGAGAGGACCTCCGCGAAATCGGTGTTCACCGCCATCGCGGGATAGCTCTGCCACTCGACCAGCAGCACATCCTTGCCGATGGCCGAGAGGTTCGGGATGCCCACATAGGCCCACTCGGCCTTGGTGCGCACATCGATCAGCATGGCCTGCGGCTCGCCGGCCAGACCCTCCCAGGCCTCGGCAGCCGAGACGTCTCCGGCGAAAGTCGCGGATTGCGACAAGGACATGACACCTCCATGAACCGCCATGCTGGGCAATGGCAGCCCGCTTCATTATCGACGTGATCGGCTGGTACGGACCTTCCCTATAGGAAGGCATTCAATAAACAGACTTGCTACAGATCAAACAGACACGACTACTCTACTCTCGAACTGCCCTGACTCTTGCAATGCTGTGGAAGCAACAAAACACCTGAGGGAAACCCATCGCTCGACCGGAGGCCCGCTGCGATGTCTTGGCCCGCCCTCTCCATAAGGGCAAAATACACAGGCACCCCCTCCCCCGCAACGGTCCGATGACCCTCTTCACGAGGGTGCCGCCCTCCGTCCGCGGGCCGAACCCGATGCTCGCTTCAGTAAGCCATTGCGAGTCAACGGATTCGAATGCGCGCATCGGCGCGGATGGCGGCGAAGCGTAGCGGGCGAAAAAATTCGACCCCTTCCCCCTTGACTCGCAGGGAATCTGGCAGCCACCAAAGACCAATCGCCAATCCATTGAAATCAAACGTATTTTCATGCGAAGCGGGCGACCGCCGGACAGCCCCGCGGAGGCCGATCACGGCATTTCCGAGGCCGGACAGGCACTTACCCGCATAACAAAAAAGCCCGGCCTGAGCCGGGCTTTCATCATCCCCAGAAAGTCTGGTTCAGGCCGAGAGAGCCTTCACGCGGGCCGCGAGGCGCGACACCTTCCGCGATGCCGTGTTCTTGTGCAGCACGCCCTTCTGGGCGGCGCGCATCAGCTCCGGCTGCGCCTGCTTGAGCGCGGCGACCGCGGCCTCGGCATTGCCGGACGCGATCGCCTCCTCCACCTTGCGCACTTCGGTGCGCATGCGGCTGCGGCGGTTGCGGTTCACGGCGGCGCGGCGGGCGATCTTGCGCGCGGCCTTCTTGGCGGAGGGCGTATTGGCCATGGAAGGGCCTTCCTGATCTCGTCGTCTGTTCGTCGGCAGTCCGGGCCGACGGCTGAGCGCCATGCAAGCACGGAAGGGCGAGCTCGGGCCCGCCTCGGTTCGGGGGCGGTTTATAGTCGGCCCCGGCCGCCCCGTCAATCAGAGTCGCGGCGATCTCAGCGGTTGCGGAAGGCGGGCGGCCGCTTCTCGGCGAAGGCGGCCATGCCCTCGCGCGCGTCCTCGGTCGCGAACAGCGAGTGGAACAGCCGCCGCTCGGTGCGGATTCCCTCGGCAAGCGGCGTCTCGAAGGCGCGGTTCACCGCCTCCTTCGCCATCAGGACCGCCGGCCGCGACAGGCCGGCGATGCGGGTCGCGACCTCGAGCGCCGTTACCATCAGCGCCTCGGCCGGCACGACCCGCGACACGAGGCCGATGCGTTCGGCCTCCGCCGCGTCGATCAGCCGTCCCGTCAGCACCATGTCCATGGTCTTCGCCTTGCCGACCGAGCGCGCCAGGCGCTGCGTGCCGCCGGCACCCGGAATGAGGCCGAGCGTGATCTCCGGCTGGCCGAAGCGGGCCGTCTCGGCGGCGACGACGATGTCGCACATCAGCGCCAGCTCGCAGCCGCCGCCGAGCGCGAAGCCCGCGACGGCCGCCACCGTCGGCTTGGCGAGGCGCGACAGCCGCTCCCAGGCGGCGACGAAATCGTCCTGGTAGACGCCGACATAGGTGAGCGGCTGCATCTCGCGGATATCGGCGCCGGCCGCGAAGGCCTTGTCCGAACCCGTCACGACCACCGCGCCGATCGCCGCGTCCGCCTCGAAGCCGTCGAGGGCGTGGTTCAGCTCGGCGACGAGCTGGCGCGAGAGCGCGTTCAGCGCCTTCGGCCGGTTGAGGCGGACGATGCCGACCGCGCCCTGGCGCTCGGCGATGACGGTCTCGTAATCCATGCGGGGCCTCGTGCGGCGGGTTGTCGGGATCAGAGCTGGCAGGCGGAGCACCAGAAGGTGGACCGGCCCGCCTGGACGCTGCGCTCGATGATGCCGCGGCAGCGCGGCGAAGGACAGGGCTCGCCCTCGCGGTCATAGACGCGGAAGGCATGCTGGAAATAGCCGAGTTCGCCATTCGTCTGGCGATGGTCGCGCAGCGAGGAACCTCCGGCGGCGATCGCCTCGCCGAGCACCGTCCGGATCGCGCCCGCGAGACGCCCGGCCTCGTCCTTCGTCACCGAGCCGGCCTGTCGCATCGGCGAGAGGCCGGCGCGATGCAGCGCCTCGGCGACATAGATATTGCCGAGCCCGGCGACGAGACGCTGGTCGAGCAGGGCCGCCTTCAGTGGCGTGCGGCGGCCGGCGAGACGCTCGGCGAGCGCGTCGCCGTCGAAGGCATTGCCGACCGGCTCGATGCCGAGCCCGGCCAGATGCGGCGAGGCGGCATCGCCCGGGCCGGCGGCGAGGTCCATGAAGCCGAACCGGCGCGGGTCGTTGTAGACGACGGCCTGACCGCCCGAGAGATGGAACACGACATGGTCGTGGACGGCTCGCCCGTCGCGCGGGTGATGGAAGAGGCCGGGCGCCGCGGTGCCCGACGCGCTCTCGATGCGGAAGGAGCCCGACATGCCGAGATGCATGATGACGCGCGCGCCGTCGTCGAGATCGGCGAGGAGATATTTCGCCCGCCGCCCGAGCCCCTCGATCCTGCGCCCCCGGAGCCGGTCGGCGAAGCGCTCGGGAAAGGGAAAGCGGAGGTCGGGCCGGCGAAGTTCGATCGCCTCGATCCGCGCGCCTTCCATCACCGGGCGGAGGCCGAGGCGGACGGTTTCGACTTCGGGCAGTTCGGGCATGGTGTCGCTCCGGTCATCCTCGCGCCCGCCTGACATGGCGCGGGCGGAACGCTTCGGCTATCAAGGGCGTCGAAGGCTCGAAAGCCCCGCCTCTTATTTCGAAAGCCAAGCGTCATATAAGGAGCCGCGTGCCATGGCGACCGAAACCGTTGCAGACCGCGCCTCGTTCGGCTTCCGCGATGTCGCCGTCGAGACGAAGCAGGGCATGGTGGACGAGGTCTTCCACAAGGTCGCCTCGCGCTACGACCTGATGAACGACCTGATGTCGGCCGGCCTGCATCGCCTGTGGAAGGACGCCGCCGTCACGTGGCTGGCGCCGCCGCGCGGCCGCCCCTTCGAGGCGCTCGATGTCGCGGGCGGCACCGGCGACATTGCCTTCCGCATCGTCGAGCGGTCGGGCGGCAGCGCGCATGTCACGGTCTGCGACATCAACGCCTCCATGCTCGATGTCGGACGCGAGCGCGCGGCGAAGCGAGGCTTTTCCGGGAAGGTCGATTTCGTCGAGGGCAATGCCGAGGAGCTGCCCTTCGAGAGCGGCCGCTTCGACGCCTATACGATCGCCTTCGGCATCCGCAACGTGCCGCGCATCGAGAAGGCGCTGGCCGAGGCCTATCGCGTGCTGAAGCCCGGCGGCCGCTTCCTCTGCCTCGAATTCTCGGCGGTCGACGTGCCGCTGCTCGACCGGATCTACGACGTCTATTCCTTCAATCTCATCCCGCCGATGGGCAAGCTCGTGGCCGACGACGCGGAGAGCTACCGCTATCTCGTCGAATCGATCCGCCGCTTCCCCCATCAGGAGCGCTTCGCCGAGATGATCCGCCGCGCCGGCTTCTCGCAGGTCGCCTACCGCAATTATACCGGCGGCATCGCGGCCATCCATTCCGGCTGGAAGATCTAGCCCGGCATGGCCACCGGTCCCGTCCAGCTCTTCCGCCTCGCGCGCGCCGGCTTCGTCCTCGCCCGCGAAGGCGCCTTCTCGATCGTCGCGGTGGAGGATCTTCCGCCTTCGGCCGCGTTCGGCGTGCGCGTGGCGCGGCTGCTGGAGCGGCGGCGCGTGCGCGTCGAGGATCGCGGCGCCCGCATCACCGCGGCCCTCAACCGGCTCGGACCGTCCTATGTGAAGCTCGGCCAGTTCCTCGCCACCCGCGCCGATGTCGTCGGCCAGGACGTCGCGGAGGCGCTCGGCAAGCTGCGCGACGAGATCGAGCCTTTCGGCGAACAGGCGGCGCGGGAGACCATCGCGCACAATCTCGGCCGCCCGGCGGGCGCCATCTTCGCCAGCTTCTCGCCGCCGGTCGCCGCCGCCTCGATCGCGCAGGTGCACAAGGCCGAGCTGATCGATGCCGACGGCACGCGCCAGACCGTCGCGGTCAAGGTGCTGCGGCCGGGCGTGCGCGGCCGCTTCAGGAGCGATCTCGCCACCTTCTATGCCGGCGCCGGACTGGTCGAGTCCTTCGATCCGTCGATGCGGCGGCTGAAGCCGCTGGCGGTCGTCGACATCCTCGCCCGATCGGTGTCGATGGAGATGGATTTGCGCCTCGAGGCGGCGGCGCTGTCCGAGATGGCCGAGCGCACCGGCGGCGATCCCGGATTCCGCGTGCCGAAGGTCTATTGGGCGCAGACGGCCCGCGACGTGCTGACGCTCGAATGGATCGACGGCGTCAAGCTGTCCGACCGCGAGGGAATCATCGCCGCCGGACACGATCCGCGCGAGGTCGCGCGGCGGCTGATGCAGGCCTTCCTGCGCCACGCCATGCGCGACGGCTTCTTCCACGCCGACATGCATCAGGGCAATCTCTTCGTCGATGCGCGCGGCGACGTGGTGGCGGTCGATTTCGGCATCATGGGACGGCTCGGCCTCGCCGAGCGCCGCTTCCTCGCCGAGATCCTCTACGGCTTCATCCGCCGCGACTATCTGCGCATCGCCGAGGTGCATATCGAGGCCGGCTATGTGCCGCCGCGCCATGCCGCCGAGGATTTCGCGCAGGCGCTGCGCGCGATCGGCGAGCCGATCCACGGCCAGCCGGCCCGCGACATCTCGATGGCGAAGCTGTTGACGCTTCTCTTCGAGGTCACCGAGCTCTTCGACATGCAGACGCGGCCTGAACTGCTGATGCTGCAGAAGACCATGGTGGTGGTCGAGGGCGTGTCGCGGGCGCTCGATCCCGATTTCGACATGTGGAGCGCCTCGGAACCGGTTGTGCGCGACTGGATCGAGCATAATCTCGGCGCGGCGGGCCGGATCGGCCAGGCGGCGTCGGAGTTCGGCGCGTTCGGCCGCGCGGCGAGCCGGCTGCCGGCGCTGATCGAGCACGGGGCGCGGGTGACGGCGCAGCTGGACGCGGCGACGCGGAACGGCATCGCGCTGTCCGAGGAGACGGTGGAGGCGATCGGCAGGGCCGAGGGACGCGGCAATCGCTGGCTCGCCATCGGGGTGTGGGTCGTGGCGGCGCTGCTGTTCTATCTGGCGCTGCGCTGACGAGCGAAGGGGGAAAGGCGCCATGATGGAATCGTCGCCGCTCGGCGGCCGCGCCGTGCTTCTCGTCATCGGCGGGGGCATCGCCGCCTACAAGGCGCTCGATCTCATCCGCCGCCTCAAGGAGCGCGGCGCCGCGGTGACCGTCGTCATGACGGCGGCGGCGCAACAGTTCGTGACGCCGCTCGCCGCCGGGGCGCTCGCCGGCGGACGCGTCCATACCGATCTCTTCGACCGCGAGGCCGAGCACGATATCGGCCATATCCGCCTCGCGCGCGCCGCTGACCTCGTGATCCTCGCGCCCGCGACAGCCGACCGGCTCGCGCGCATGGCGACCGGTCTCGGCGACGACCTGGCCGGCGCCGTGCTGCTCGCCGCCCGCGCCAAGGTCCTCGCGGCCCCGGCCATGAACCCGGCGATGTGGTCCCATCCCGCGACACGTCGCAATGTCGAGCAGCTCACGGCGGACGGCGTCGCCTTTGTCGGTCCCGAGGCCGGCGAGATGGCCGAGAGCGGCGAAGCCGGGCTCGGGCGCATGAGCGAGCCGCTCGCCATCGTCGCGGCGGCCGAGGCGATGCTGGAGCCAGGCGCGCGGCGTCTCGCGGGGCGGCATGTTCTGGTGACCGCCGGGCCGACCCATGAGCCGATCGATCCGGTCCGCTACATCGCCAACCGCTCGTCGGGCCGGCAGGGCTTCGCCATCGCCACCGCGGCCGCAGCGGAGGGCGCGCGCGTCACGCTGGTGCATGGCCCGGTCGCCATCGCCCCGCCCAGGGGCGTCAAGGCGGTCAGCGTCGAGACGGCTCGCGAGATGCTGGCGGCAGCCGAAGCCGCGCTCCCCGCCGACATCGCCGTCTTCGCCGCGGCGGTCGCCGACTGGCGGCCGGTCGCCGAGGCTGCGGGCAAGATCAAGAAGGACGGCAGCGGCAGCGTCCCGGCGCTGGCGCTCGCCGAGAACCCGGACATCCTCGCGGCCATCGCGCACCGGGCGGAAGGTCGGCCCGGCCTCGTCGTCGGCTTCGCAGCCGAGACGGACGATCTCCTCGCCCATGCCGGCGCCAAGCTCGCGAGAAAGGGCGCGGACGTGATCGTCGCCAACGACGTCTCGCCCGGCACCGGCATCATGGGCGGCGCCGAAAACGAGGTGGTTCTGGTCACGACGGGCGGCACCGAGCGCTGGCCGCGTCTCGGCAAGGACGAGGTCGCCCGCCGGCTCGTCCACTGGATGGCGGATCACCTGCCGGAGCCCCGGCCATGAGACTGCTCCTGCGCGCCCTGAAGCGGCTTCTGCTGGCGCTCGTCGTCCTCGCCTCCGGCGCATGGGTCGCCCTCGCCTTCGCCTTCCAGCTTCCGTTCGGCGAGCGGCTCACCGTCGCCGCGATCGTCGTCTGGGCGCTGTTCGTGATCGCGATCGCGCTCAACGAACTGGTGCGGCCAACCTGGCGCTCCCGCGTGCTCTATCTCGTCGCCCTTGTCGGCGTGGCCGCCTGGTATTCGACCATTCGCCCGTCCAACGACCGCGCCTGGGCCGAGGCGGTCGAGCACGGCGTCACCGGCACGATCGACGGCGACATCGTCACGCTCCAGAATGTGCGGGATTTCGACTGGCGCTCCGAGGTCGATGTCACGCCGCGCTGGCAGACGCGGCGCTACGACCTCGCGAAGCTCAGCTCGGTCGACCTGATCCTCGCCTATTGGGACGGCCCGGCGCTCGCCCACACCATCGTCTCGTTCGGCTTCTCGACCGGCGATCACATCGCCTTCTCGGCGGAGATCCGGCCGGAGGTGAACGAGTCCTTCTCGGCGATCGGCGGCTTCTTCCGCATGTTCGAGCTGGTGCTGATCGGGGCCGACGAGCGCGACGTCGTGCGCCTGCGCACCACCATCCGCGGCGAAGACGTCTATCTCTATCCGCTCGCGATGCCGCAGCCGGCGATGCGGGCCCTGTTCATGTCCTTCGTCGATCTCGGCAACGATCTCGCCGCGACGCCGCGCTTCTACAACACGATCACCACCAACTGCACGACGGTCATCTTCCGCCTCGTGCAGGCACTCGATCCGGGCGGACTTCCCTTCGACTGGCGCATCCTCGTCTCGGGCTTCCTGCCCGGCTACATCTTCGACCGGCAGGACCATCCGCCCGGCATGACGCTGGAGCAGTTCCGCGCCAACGCCTCCATTTCGGAGCGCGGCCGCGCCGCCGGCGCGGCGCTCGATTTCTCCTCGCGCATCCGCGCCCCGACCCCGGCCGTGCCCGCGACGCCCGCGCCAGAGACCCCGACTCCATGACGGCACCGATCATCGAGCTGAAGATCCTCGACCCCCGGCTGGAAGCCTGGGGGCCGCCGGCCTTCCAGAGCGCCGCCGCCGCGGCCGTCGACCTGCGCGCCTGCATCGACGCGCCGCTGGCGATCGAGGCCGGCGCGCCCGCGGTGCTCGTGCCCGCCGGCTTCGCGCTCCATATCCGCGATCCGCTGCTCTGCGCCGTCATCCTTCCCCGCTCGGGCCTCGGCCACAAGCAGGGGCTGGTGCTCGGCAATGGCAGCGGCCTGATCGACGCCGACTATCAGGGGCCGATCCTCGTGAGCCTGGTGAACCGCAACCCGCCGGGCAGCCCGCCGGTTCTGGTCGAGCCCGGAGCGCGCATCGCGCAGATGCTGTTCCTGCCCATCGTGCGTCCCGTCTTCACGCTGGTCGAGGCGTTCGGCGACGCGACCGAGCGAGGCGCGGGCGGCTTCGGCTCGACCGGCACGGCCGGGTGAACTAGTCTCGCTCACCCGCAGCGCGCCTGCCCCGATCCGCAAAGGAACAGCCATGGCCGACGATCCCTCCGCGACGCCCGGACGCGGGCGCATCTACGAGTCGATCACCGATACGATCGGCGACACTCCGCTGGTCCGTCTGAAGCGCATCGCCGCCGAAAAGGGCGTGAAGGCCAACCTCCTGGCGAAGCTCGAATTCTTCAATCCGATCGCCAGCGTCAAGGACCGCATCGGCGTCGCGATGATCGACGCGCTGGAGCGCGCCGGGACGATCACGCCCGGAAAGACGGTGCTGGTCGAGCCCACTTCCGGCAATACGGGCATCGCGCTCGCCTTCGTCGCGGCGGCGCGCGGCTATCGCCTGATCCTCGTGATGCCCGAGACGATGTCGGTCGAGCGGCGCAAGATGCTGAAGCTGCTCGGTGCCGAGCTGGTGCTGACCGAAGGCCCCAAGGGCATGAAGGGCGCCATCGCCCGCGCCGAGGAGATCGTCGCCGAGCTCGGCGACGCCGTCATCCCGCAGCAGTTCCAGAACCCGGCCAATCCGGAGATCCATCGCCGCACCACGGCCGAGGAGATCTGGAGCGACACCAAGGGCGAGATCGACGTTTTCATCGCCGGCGTCGGCACCGGCGGCACCATCACCGGGGTCGGGCAGGTGCTGAAGCCGCGCCGGCCGTCGCTGAAGGTGATCGCCGTCGAGCCGAAGGAGAGCCCGGTCCTCTCGGGCGGCGCGCCCGGCCCGCACAAGATCCAGGGCATCGGCGCCGGCTTCGTTCCGCCGGTTCTCGACACCTCGGTCTATGACGAGGTGATCACGATCGACAGCGCCGAGGCTCTGGAGACGGCGCGGCTCGCGGCGCGGATGGAAGGCATCCCGGTCGGCATCTCGTCGGGCGCCGCCATCGCCGCGGCGGTCGCGGTCGGCCGCCGGCCGGACATGGAGGGCAAGAACATCGTTCTGATCATCCCCTCCTTCGCCGAGCGCTATCTCTCGACCGCGCTGTTCGAGGGGCTCGAGTGAGGTGATCCGCATCGCGCGGCTCGATCATCTGGTGCTGACGGTCGGCAGCATCGAGGCGTCGATCCGCTTCTATCGCGACGTGCTCGGCATGGAGGAGATCACCTTCGCAGCCGGGCGCAAGGCGCTGCGCTTCGGCCGCCAGCAGATCAACCTCCATGAAGCCGGCCGAGAGTTCGAGCCGAAGGCGGCGCGACCAGCGCCGGGATCGGCCGATCTCTGCTTCATCGTCGAGACGCCACTCGATGCGCTCGCCGCGCATCTCGCGCGGAGCGGCATCGCGATCGAACTCGGTCCTGTGCCGCGCGAGGGCGCCAGCGGCGCCTTCACCTCGCTCTATTTCCGTGATCCCGACGGCAATCTCGTGGAATTGTCGGTGCTCGCAGCGGCCTGATCGTCAGGGCCGGCCCGCATGGGCGACCGGTACCCGCGCCGCCAGCACGCGGCCGGTCGGCCCGGTGCGGCCGATCGCCTGCGGCCCCTGCCAGTCGGCGGCGACGATGAAGAGCGTCCGACCGTCCTCGCCGCCGAGCATGCAGGCGAAGCAGCCGCGATCGACATCGATGCGCTCGGCGATCGATCCGTCCGGCAGGACGCGGACGCAGCAGCGGCCGGGCACATCGGCGAACCACACGGCGCCCTCGGCGTCCATGCTGATGCCGTCGGGATGAAACCCCGGCAAGACCGCATGGGGCCGGCGCCCGTCGAGCGAGCCATCGCTCCCGATGGCGAAGGAGGTGAGCCGGCTTCCATACGATTCGGCGAGGACGAGCATCGTCCCCGCGCCGTCGATCGCCATGCCGTTGGGGAAGGCGACGTCGTCCGCTTCCTGCCGTACACTCCCGTCCGGTCCGACCGACGCGACGAGCCCGGGACGGAATTCGCCGCCGGGGAAATCGAAGCCGATGGTGTTCACATAGAGCCGGCCGGAGCCGTCGGCGACGATCTCGTTCCATGGCTTCGGCGAGAGCGAGGCGAGATCGGCATGGCGGGCGAAGCCGCCGTCCTGCCGCCGGATGGAGAGCGTCGTTCCCGCGAGGAGGGCCATGCGGCCGTCGGGCAGGAAATCGAACGAGAACGGGATCGCGTCGATGCTCGCGAGCACCTCGACCCGTCCGTCGTCGTCGATCGCGAGCAGCTTGCGCGCCCCCCAGTCGGAAAGATGGAGTCGTCCATCATGCCAACGCGGCGACTCGCCGAGTTGCAGACCCTCCGCCACCAGCCTCGGTTCCATGCGGTCCTCCCGTCTGCGGCGCCCATCGATCGCCGGTTCCCGATCAAGGACGAAGGACGGCGAACGCAACCGACAGCATATCCGGACATACCGGTGCCTGCCGCCGACGCTGCGGCAAATGCGTCACGTTTCTGACGGGCGCACCACAGCCGTCTGGAATGTTTCGGCCTCCTGACGTTAAGTGGGGAACCGGCCGTCCGGCAAATGAGACGGCCAGATCGCATCGGGAGGCAACATGCGACTGCTCATTCTTGGAACGGGGGGCATGGCCAATGCCCATGCCCGCAATTTCAGCGCGATCGAGGGCGTCAGCATCGTCGGCGGCGTCGACGTGGTGCCGGAGAGGCTCGCGGCCTTCTGTGCCGAGCACGGGATCGAGCGCAGCTTCACCTCGGTGGAGGAGGCGCTGGCCTGGGGCGAATTCGACGCGGTGGCCAATGTGACGCCGGACCGCATCCATCACCCGACCACCATGCTCGCCATCGCCGCCGGCAAGCATGTCTTCTGCGAGAAGCCGCTCGCCACCGACGCGACGCTCGCCATGGAGATGACCGAGGCGATCGAGGCCTCGGGCAAGGTCGGCATGGTCAACTTCACCTATCGCAACTCGCCGGCGCTGCAGAAGGGCCGCCAGATGGTTCTGGACGGCGCCGTCGGCGCGGTGCGCCATGTCGAGGCCTCGCATCTCCAGAGCTGGCTGGTCGGCAACGCCTGGGGCGACTGGAAGAGCGAGAGCAAGTGGCTGTGGCGTCTCTCGAAGAAGCATGGCTCCAACGGCGCGCTCGGCGATATCGGCATCCACATCGTCGACTTCACGTCCTACGGCTCCGGCCTCGATGTCGCGCATGTGTTCGGCCGCCTGAAGACCTTCGACAAGGCGCCGGGCAACCGGATCGGGGAATACGACCTCGACGCCAATGACAGCTTCACGATGAATGTCGACTTCAGCACCGGCGCCATCGGCACCATCCAGGCGACCCGCACCGCCGCCGGCCAACTCGACCAGCTTCGGCTGCGCGTCTATGGCGAGAAGGGCTCGATCGAGATCGTCTACGACACCGGCAAGTCGTCGCTTCGCGCCTGCATCGGCGAGGACGTGAACACCGCCACCTGGCGCGATGTCGAATTCGAGCCGGTCGAGACCAACTATCAGCGCTTCGTCGCCGCCGTGCGCGACGGCAAGACACAGGAGCCCTCGTTCCGCCGCGCCGCGACGATCCAGAAGGTGCTGGACGCGGCAATGCGCTCCAACGAGACGCATCGCGACGAAGCGATCGCCTGAGCCGAGCCGCTTCGGCGGCGCAACCTTCCAGCGCCTGGCCGCCCGCGCGGCCGGCCCTTCCCCATGCACGACCCGGAACAAGGACACGAGAGCAACATGTCGACCGGCGCCATCTATCCGAGCCTCAGGGACCGTACCGTCGTCGTCACCGGCGGCGGCAGCGGCATCGGCGAATCGATCGTCCGCCATTTCGTCGCCCAGGGCTCGAAAGTCGGCTTTCTCGATATCAACCGCGAAGCCTCTGAGGCGCTGGTCGCCGAGCTCGCGCCCCAGGGCACGGTGCGGTTCGAGCATTGCGACCTGCGCGACATCGCCGCGCTGCGCGCCTCGATCGCCAATATCCGTGCCGCCTATGGCCCGGTGACGATCCTCGTCAACAACGCGGCGCATGACGAGCGGCACAAGCTCGAGGACGTGACGCCCGAATATTGGGACGACCGCATCCACGTCAATCTCCGCCACCAGTTCTTCGCTGCGCAGGCGGTGGCCGAGGACATGAAGGCGGCCGGACGCGGCGCGATCATCAATCTCGGCTCGATCAGCTGGATGATCGGCATGGGCGGCATGGCCGGCTACACGGCGTCGAAATCGGCCGTGCTGGGCCTCACCCGCAGCCTGGCGCGCGATCTCGGCCCGTTCAACATCCGCGTCTGCTCGGTGCTGCCCGGCTGGGTGATGACCCAGCGCCAGATCGATCTCTGGCTGACGCCGGAGGCGGAGGCGACGATCATGGCCAGCCAGTGCCTGAAGCGGAAGCTCTATCCGGAGGACATCGCCCGCCCGGTGCTGTTCTTCGCTTCCGACGAGGCCGGCGCCTGCACCAACCAGTCCTATGTGGTGGATGGCGGCTGGGTCTGAGAGACCGCCCGGCCTCTCCGCTCAGTCGAGCGAGAAGCCCGAGGGGAGCAGCTCGGCGATGGTGAAGGCCTGGCCCTTCCCCGCCGGGTCGTAGCACTCGATCACCGTTGCGCGGGTCGAGAATTCGCGCAGCCGCTGGCGGCAGCCGCCGCAGGGCGTGCAGACGATGCCGCCGTCGACGCGGTCGGCGACCACCATCACCGCCGCGATGCGGCGCCCGGCCGGCTCGGAGGCGGCGCTCACCATGGCGCCGATCGCCGAGGTCTCGGCGCACCAGCCCTCCGGAAAGGACGCGTTCTCCACATTGGCGCCGACATAGATCCGCCCGTCCTCGGCCCGGATCGCCGCGCCGACATGGAAGCGCGAATAGGGCGCGTGGGCATTGGCGCGCACGTCGCGGGCGAGGCGGTAGAGTTCGCTGTCCAAGAGCTGCATCCTCCATGCGGCCGGTGCGGGCCGCGCGGCGCAAGGAAGCCAGCCGCCCGCGAAGCCGTCAAGCGCCGCGGCAGCGGCGCCGGGCAACTGCCGCCAATTTGCGCCACGAGCCGATTTAGGCGGCAGCGCGGGCACTTTCCCCTTTTCTGCGGACCCCGATCTTTCTATCACTTGGCTGTGATCGAAACTGCGCGCGGAGGGGCAGCCGGGTGACCGACGGAGAGACGCCGACGACGAGGCCCGCGAAACCGGCGCTGGCGCTGGTCGCCCATGACCAGAAGAAGGAGGCCATGGCCGCCTTCGCGCGGACCCATGTCGCGCGGCTCGCCGCCTTCGATCTCTATGCCACGGGGACGACCGGCGGCCGGATCATGGAAGCGGCGCCGTCGCTGCCCGTCACGCGTCTGAAGAGCGGCCCGCTCGGCGGCGACCAGCAGATCGGCGCGCTGATCGCCGAGGGCCGCATCCAGGCGCTGATCTTCTTCGTCGACCCGCTGACGCCGATGCCGCACGATGTCGACGTCAAGGCGCTGACGCGGCTCGCCGAGCTCTACGACATCCCGATGGCGCTCAATCAGGCGACGGCCGAGCTCATCATCACCCATCCCGATTCCGTCGCGCGGCCGGCATGACCGCCGCGCGCCCTCTCCGAACGAGACATCATGGCTGACAGCACCACCGTTCGCGATCTGATGCCCTACCCGACCCTGATCGGCGATATCGGCGGCACCAATGCGCGCTTCGCCATCGTCTCGGACGCATCGGCATCGGCCGTGCGCTGCGCCGATGCCCGCACCGCGAGTTACCCGACCATCGACGATGCGATCGAGGCCACCGTGCTGCCGACGGCGCGTCCGCGTTCGGCGGTGCTGGCCGTGGCCGGTCCGGTCCAGGGCGACCGGGTTCCGCTCACCAACTGCCCGTGGGTCATCGAGCCGAAACGGATGATCGAGCGGCTCGGCCTCGACGAGGTGCTGCTCATCAACGATTTCGAGGCGCAGGCCCTGGCGCTGCCGGCGCTCGGCGAGGACGACGTGCTGAAGGTCGGCAATGGCGATGCGCTGCCGAATGCCGCCCGCGTCGCCGTCGGCCCCGGCACCGGCCTCGGCGCCGGGGCGCTGATCCAGGCGCGCGGCACCTGGTTCCCCGTCCCCGGCGAGGGCGGCCATATCGACCTCGCGCCCGTCTCGGAACGCGATTTCGCGGTCTGGCCGCATATCGAGGATCCGTTCGGCCGTGACCGGTTCCCGCGCATCGCCGGCGAGACCCTCCTGTGCGGCTCCGGCCTGCTGCGGCTCTATCGCGCGGTCGTCGCCGCGGATGGAGCGAAGGCGCGCTTCGACGATCCGGCCGAGATCACCGCCGCCGCGATGGAAGCCTCCGACGGCGCGGCCGAGGAGGCGCTGTCGCTCTTCTGCGTGCATCTCGGGCGGCTCGCGGGCAATCTCGCGCTCGTCTTCATGGCCCGCGGCGGCGTCTATCTGGCGGGCGGCATCGCCGCCAAGGTTGCGCCCTTCATCGCGCGGAGCGGCTTCCGCGATGCCTTCATCGACAAGGCGCCGCACGGCGCGCTGATGGACAAGATCCCGACCTTCGTGATGACGCATCCCGAGCCGGCGCTGGCCGGGCTCGCCGCCTATGCGCGCAATCCGGCGCTGTTCGGCGTCGCCACCGAGGGCCGCATCTGGCGGCGGTGAGGAACGCCGGCGTCACGTGCCGCGCGGTTTCGCCCGCGCGGTCGGCGGCGCCGTCAGCGGGTCCTCGGGCCAGGGGTGCTTGGGATAGCGGCCGCGAAGATCGGCGCGCACGTCCCGCCACGAGCCGCGCCAGAAGGCGGGAAGGTCGCCGGTGATCTGGATCGGCCGGCGCGCCGGCGAGAGCAGATGCAGCGTCAGCGGCACGCCGTTGCCGACCGCCGGGTGGCGGTCGAGGCCGAACAGCTCCTGCACCCGCACCTCGAGGACCGGGCCGTTGGGGTCGCGATAGTCGATCGGCAGCCGCGAGCCGGACGGCGCCTCGAAATGCGTCGGTGCGAGACGGTCGAGCGCGGCCTTCCGGTCCCAGGGCACGAGGGCCGAGAGCGCGGCGTGCAGCAATCCGGCGTCGACCGCGTCGAGCCGGCGGACGCCGACAAGATGCGGCCCCAGCCAGTCCTCGAGCGTCTCGCCAAGCGCCCTGTCGGAGAGATCCGGCCAGTCCTCGTCGCCGGCACGGCGCAGGAAGGCGATCCGCGCGCGGAGGCTGCCGGCCGCGCCGTCGAAGGGCAGCGCGGCGATGCCGCGGCGGCGGATCTCGGCGACGAGCGCCGCGGCGACGGCTTCGGGGGACGGGGATCCGGCCTGCCGCTCGGCGAGCACCAGCCGGCCGAGCCTTCGGACGCGCCGCGCCCGCACCGAGCCTGTCGAGGCGTCGAAGGCGACGCTGTCTTCCTCGCTGATCGCGTCTTTGAATTGCGCCTCGATCTCGGCGAGCGTCAGCGGCGCGGCAGCGAGGATGCGCGCGTTTTCCGCCGCGCCCTGCAGGCTCGCGACCGCGAGGAACGGCTCACGGGCCAGCGGGTCGGCGGCGTCCAGCAGCCCGCCGCGCCCGTTGGCCATCACGAAGGCGCCGGGCGCGCCGCGCGCCATGGCGATCCGCTCGGGGAAGGCGAAGGCGAGCGCGAGACCCGCCTGCTCGATATCCTCCGGCGCCATGCCGCCCTCGGCGCCGACCGCGCGGGCGAAGCGCGCGCCGAGGGCCAGCGCATCGCGGCTGCGCGGGTCGCGGCCGGTCCGGAGCGCCTGCAGCCGATCCCTTAGGTCGACGCTGTTGCCGCCGAGACCCGGCTCGGCCAGCAGCGCCGCGAGCCCTCCGGCCACGGCGCCGAAGCCGAGCGGGGCGGCGCGGTTCAGCATATGGCCGAGGCGCGGCGGCATGGCGAGGCGCGACAGCGCCCTGCCCTCCGCCGTGAGCTGGCCACCCTCGTCGATGGCGCCGAGCCGGCGCAGCAGCGCCAGAGCCTCGTCGAAGGCGGCGCGCGGCGGCGCATCGAGAAAGGCGAGTTCGCCCGGATCGCCGACGCCCCAGGCCTTGAGATCGAGCGCGAAGGGCGAAAGATCGGCATCGAGGATTTCGGGCCGGTCGAAGGGGGCGAGCGCCGCCGTCTGCGCCTCGTCCCAGAGGCGGTAGCAGACGCCCGGCGCGGTGCGGCCGGCGCGCCCGCGCCGCTGGTCGGCCGAGGCACGCGAGACGCGGCGGGTCTCGAGGCGGGTGATGCCGGTCGCCGGCTCGTAGAGCGGCACGCGGGCAAGCCCCGAATCGACGACCACGCGCACGCCCTCGATGGTGAGCGAGGTCTCGGCGATCGAGGTCGCGAGCACGACCTTGCGGCGTCCCGCCGGCGCCGGCCGGATCGCGCGGTCCTGCGCGGCCGCGTCGAGGGCGCCATAGAGCGGCGCGAGTTCGGCATCGCCCGGCAGCACGCCCGAAAGGCGCTCCGCCGTCCGCCGGATCTCGGCCTGGCCGGGCAGGAAGACGAGCAGGCTGCCGCTCTCCTCGGCGAGCGCGCGGCGGACGGCGGCGGCCGTCTCGTCCTCGATCCTTCGGGCCGCGTCGCGGCCGCAATAGCGCGTCTGGACGGGATACATCCGCCCGGCGCTCTCCACGACCGGGGCGTCGCCGAGGAGGCGCGCAACGCGGGCGCCGTCGATCGTGGCCGACATCACGAGGATGCGGAGATCCTCACGCAGCCCTGCCTGCGCATCGAGCGCCAGAGCGAGGCCCAGATCGCCTTCGAGACTGCGCTCGTGGAACTCGTCGAAGATCACCGCCGCGATGCCCTCCAGCGAGGGATCGTCGATGATCATGCGCGAGAACACGCCTTCGGTGACGACCTCGATCCGCGTCGCCGCCGACACGCGCCGTTCCAGGCGCACGCGATAGCCGACCGTGGCGCCGACCGCCTCGCCGAGCGTCGCGGCCATCCGCGCGGCGGCGGCGCGGGCGGCGAGCCGCCGCGGTTCGAGCAGGATGATGCGCCGGTCGTCGCGCCAGGGCGCTGCGAGCAGGGCGAGCGGCACCCGCGTCGTCTTGCCGGCGCCGGGCGGCGCGACGAGCACGGCGTTGCGGCCATCCGCCAGAGCCCGCGTGAGGGCGGGGATGGCTTCGTCGACGGGAAACGCCGTGGTCATGTCAGGTGGTGCCACGCCAGTTCGGTGACTGGCGCCGTCCGCCGCCGCTACTGCGCGGCCTCGCTGGCGTCGGCATGCGCTTCGTGGACCTTGAGGTCGTCGAGGCGCGGCATCGCGATGATGTTGTAGCCGGAATCGACGAAGTGGACCTCGCCGGTGACGCCGGAGGAAAGCTCCGACAGGAGATAGAGCGCCGAGCCGCCGATCTCCTCGGTCGAGACGGTGCGGCGGAGCGGGGCGTTCTTCTTCTGGAAATTGTACATGAGCCGCGCATCGGCAATGCCCGCGCCGGCCAGCGTGCGGACCGGCCCTGCCGAGATCGCGTTGACGCGGATCTCGTCACCGCCGAAATCGACCGCGAGATAGCGCACCGAGGATTCGAGCGCCGCCTTGGCCACGCCCATCACGTTGTAGTTGGGCGAGACGCGGGTGGAGCCGCCGAAGGTCAGCGTCACCATCGAGCCGCCCCGGTTCATGATCGCCGCGGCGCGCTTGGCGATCTCGGTGAAGGAGAAGCAGGAGATGAGCATGGTGCGCGCGAAATTCTCGCGCGTCGTGTCCGCATAGCGGCCCTTCAGTTCGTTCTTGTCGGAGAAGGCGATGGCATGGACGAGGAAGTCGATGCCGCCCCATTCCTGCTTCAGCGTCTCGAAGACCTGATCGACCGAGGCGAGATCCTCGACATCGCAGGGGATCATCAGCTTGGCGCCGATCGAGTCGGCGAGCGGCTTGACGCGGCGCCCGAAAGCCTCGCCCTGATAGGTGAAGGCGAGCTCGGCGCCATGGGCCGCGAGCACCTTGGCGATGCCCCAGGCGATCGAGTGATCGTTCGCCACACCCATGACGAGGCCGCGCTTGCCGGCCATCAGCGTCGTCGTCGTCATTGCGTGTCTCCCGGCAGTCAGCCTGCGTAGCGCTGGAAGACCAGCGAGGCGTTGGTGCCGCCGAAGCCGAAGCTGTTGGAGAGCACGGTGTCGATTTTCGCGTCGTCGATGCGCTCGCGCACGATCGGCATGTCGGCGAAGGCCGGATCGAGCTCGTCGATATGGGCCGACTTGGCGATGAAGCGGTTGTTGAGCATCAGGAGCGAATAGATGGATTCGTGGACGCCGGTCGCGCCCTGCGAATGGCCCGTCAGCGACTTGGTGGCCGAGATGGCCGGGCAGTCGTCGCCGGCGCCGAAAACCTCGCGGATCGCCTCCATCTCCTTGAGATCGCCGATCGGCGTCGAGGTGGCGTGCGGGTTGATGTAGTCGATGCGCTCGCCGACGGTGGCGATCGCCTGGCGCATGCAGCGCGCCGCGCCCTCGCCCGAGGGCGCGACCATGTCGGCGCCGTCCGAGGTGCAGCCATACCCGACGATCTCGCCATAGATGCGCGCGCCGCGCGCCTTGGCCACCTCGAGCTCTTCCAGCACCAGCACGCCGGCGCCGCCCGAGATCACGAAGCCGTCGCGGTTGACGTCATAGGCGCGCGAGGCGACCGACGGACGGTCGTTGTAGCGCGAGGAGAGCGCGCCCATCGCGTCGAAGAGCACGGTCAGCGTCCAGTCCAGCTCCTCGCAGCCGCCGGCGAACATGCGGTCCTGCTTGCCGTACTGGATCATCTCGTAGGCGTTGCCGATGCAGTGGTTCGACGTCGCGCAGGCCGAGGAGATGGAATAGTTGACGCCCTTGATCTTGAACCAGGTCGAGAGCGTGGCGGATGGCGAGGACGACATCGCCTTCGGCACCGCGAGCGGCCCGACCTTCTTGGAGGAGCCGGAGGCGAGCGCCTTCTGCGCCGATTCGACGATCGTGCGCGTCGAGGGGCCGCCGGACCCCATGATGATGCCGGTGCGCTCGTTGGAGATGTCGCTCTCCTCGAGCCCGGCGTCGCGGATCGCCTGGTCCATGGCGACATGGTTCCAGGCGGTGCCGCCGCCATGGAAGCGCATCGCGCGCCGATCGACCACTTCGGCCGGATCGAGCGTCGGCGCGCCGGCGACATGGCTGCGGAAGCCGTGCTCGGCCTGCGAGGCGGCGAAGGAAATGCCGCTCCTCGCCTCGTGCAGGCTCGCCAGCACCTCCTGCGTGTTGTTGCCGATGGACGAGACGATGCCCATCCCGGTGACGACGACCCGCTTCATGGTCCGCTGTCCTTCCAATAGTCGATCCGCCTGGCCCCCGCCCGGCAGCCGATCAGCCACCGGCCGGCACGGCGTCGCCCTTGAACAGGCCGACGCGCAGGTCCTTGGCGCGATAGATGGTCTCTCCGTCGGCCTTAAGCCAGCCGTCGGCGATGCCGAGCACCAGTTTGGAGCGGAGAACGCGCTTCAGGTCGACGCCATATTCGACGCGCTTCACGCTCGGCAGCACCATGCCGGAGAACTTGAGTTCGCCCGTCGACAGCGCCCGGCCGCGCCCCGGAGAGCCCGACCAGCCGAGGAAGAAGCCGAGCATCTGCCAGAGGGCATCGAGGCCGAGGCAGCCCGGCATCACGGGATCGCCCTTGAAGTGGCAGGCGAAGAACCAGAGGTCCGGCGTCACGTCGAGCTCGGCCCGCACATGGCCCTTGCCGAACTCGCCGCCTTCCTCGCTGATCGAGGTGATGCGGTCGAACATCAGCATCGGCGGCAGCGGCAGCTGCGCGTTGCCTTCGCCGAAAAGCTCGCCCCGGCCGCAGGCCAGCAGCTGCTCGTAATCATAGTGCGACGGGCGGTCTTGCATGCCGTCAGTCTACCTCTCTTCGGCGCGCGGGCTGGTTTTCACGGCCATTCGGCGCCATATGCGTAAGGTCCGGCGCTCCTCGCCGCGAGGGAGGCGCCGCCGGACCGAGGCCTTCCTAACATAGGCTCCCCGCGATCGAAAGCCCGTGCGGCGGCGGCTCTCGAGGTTGCAGCGGGACCGAGAGCGTCGCCGGGTCGCTTTGCCGGCAGAGGAGCCGAATGACGTCTCCATTCTCTACTGAGCGGGTCCGATCCGCAGCACTTGCGATGGCGGCGCTTCTCGCGTCTGCCCCGCCGGCCCCGGCCCAGACGCTGTTCAATCAGCCGTCCATCGGCTTTACGCCGCCTCCGGTCGTCAGGACTACGCCGCCGGTCACGGCGCCGTCGGTCGTCAGGACAGTGCCGCCGGTGACGGTGCCCTCGCTCAACGCCAACCAGTGCCAGCTCTCGGCCGGGTCCTGCCCGACCGGACGGCTGATGCGCTCGGGCTCGCGCTGCTACTGCGCCAGCGGCGACGGCACCGCCCGCCAGGGCGCGAGCCGCCCGCGGCCGCAGGACGCGAGGCCCTCGGCCGCGCCGCAGTAGAGCGCCGCCTCAGCCGCGCTCGGGGAACAGCGCCACGAGACCCTCGCGGCTCGCCTTCGCGACGCCGCGCTCGGTGACGAGCCCGGTGACGAGCCGGGCCGGCGTCACGTCGAAGGCCGGATTGGCGGCCTTCGTGCCCTTCGGCGCGAGACGGACCTTCACGATCGTTCCGTCGCCGGCGATGCCGGAGATATGCGTCACCTCGTCGGGCGCGCGCTCCTCGATCTCGATCTCCGCGACGCCGTCGCCGATTCGCCAGTCGATCGTCGAGGAGGGCAGCACGACATAGAAGGGCACGCCGTTGTCATGGGCGGCGAGCGCCTTCAGATAGGTGCCGATCTTGTTGCAGGCGTCGCCATTGGCGGTCACGCGGTCGGCGCCGACGAGGCAGATGTCGACCGCGCCATGCTGCATCAGGTGGCCGCCGGCATTGTCGGCGATCAGCGTGTGCGGCACGCCATGGGCGCCGAGTTCCCAGGTCGTCAGGCTGGCGCCCTGGTTCCGCGGCCGCGTCTCGTCGACATAGACATGGACGGGAATGCCCTGGTCATGGGCGTGGTAGACGACGCCGAGCGCCGTGCCCCAGTCGACGCAGGCGATCCAGCCGGTATTGCAGTGGGTGAGGATGTTGACGGGGCCGGAGCGGCCCTTCTCCTCCCAGATCTCGCGGATCAGCGCCGCGCCATGGGCCGCCATCGTCTCGTTGGTGCGGATGTCCTCGGCATGCAGCCGGTCGGCCGTGGCGAAGGCCGCGGCGGCGCGCGCCTCGGGGGCCAGCGGCTCCATCTCGGCCCGCACGATGTCGAGCGCCCAGCGGAGATTCACCGCGGTCGGGCGCGCGGCATAGAGCGCGTCATAGGCGCTCGCGAGATTGGCGTCGGACGGATCGGCGGCGAGCGCCATCGCATAGCCATAGGCGCCGGTGACGCCGATCAGCGGCGCACCGCGTACCACCATGCGCTTGATGGCGTCGATCGCCTCGGCCACCGTGGCGATGGTCAGCGTCTCGAAGCGATGCGGCAGCAGCGTCTGGTCGACCACGGTCACCGCGGCCCCGTCGCCCTCGCGCCAGATCGAACGATAGGCGACGCCGTCGACTTTCATATCCTTGCCTCCAGTTGGTCCGCCACGTGGCGGAAAGGGGATGACCCCGGCGGTGTTATCGAGTAGAGGCGGAGCGGTTGCCGTTCAACCCCGGCGCGGTCGGAGCGACCGCGCAGAATCCCGTCCCGAGCGCGCAAGAGCCGTCCGAGCCAGCCCGAGAGCCACCCGATGTCGAGCCATCCCATCCGCGCCGTGCTGACCGATATCGAGGGCACGACCTCGTCGATCGCCTTCGTCAAGGACGTGCTGTTTCCCTTCGCGCGCACCCGCCTCGCCGGCTATGTCGCAGAGCATGGCGACGAGCCTGCCGTCGCAGCCGCTCTCGCCGATGCGCGGCGTCTGGCGGGCGACGAGACGCTCGATCGCGACGGCACCGTCGCGCTGCTGCAATCCTGGATCGACGCCGACCGGAAGGCGACGCCGCTCAAGACGCTGCAGGGCCTCATATGGGAGGACGGCTACCGCTCGGGAAGCCTCAAGGGCGACATCTATCCCGACGCGGCCGAATTCCTCGCCCGCTGGCGCAACGAGGGCGTCGCGCTCTATGTCTATTCCTCCGGCTCGGTGCTCGCGCAGAAGCTGATCTTCGGCCATACCGAGTTCGGCGACCTGACGGTCCTGTTCTCGGGCTTCTTCGACACGACGGTCGGCCCCAAGACCGACCATGCCTCCTATGCCGCCATCGCCGAAGTGGCCGACCTGCCGCCCTTCCGCATGCTGTTCCTCTCCGACAACACGGCCGAGCTCGACGCCGCCCGCGAGGCCGGCTTCCGGACCATCGCGCTCGACCGCGGCGAGGTGGTGCTGCCCGAGGGCCACGGCCATCCCGTCGCGACCAACTTCTCGCAGATCGACGCGCTCGAAGGCACGCTGAAGGCCTGACCATGACCACCGGGGGGAAAGGGGCGGCGACGGCCGTCGGCGCCGTCGCGATCCTGCTGTGGTCGTGCCTCGCGCTGGTCACCAGCCTGTCGCGGGCCATCCCGACATTCGAGGCGCTTGCCATCACCTTCGCCATCGGCGCGGTGACACTCTCGCTCTGCTTCCTGCCGAGGCAGGGCTTCGGCGGCATTGCGCGCTCGTTCCGCCTCTGGCCGGCCCGGGCCTGGGCGCTCGCGATCATCGGCATCTTCGCCTATCACGCGCTCTATTTCGTCGCCTTCCGCCTGGCCCCGGTCGGGCCGGTGACGGTCATCAACTATCTCTGGCCGCTCGCCATCGTGCTCTTCGCCGGGCTGCTGCCGGGCGGGGACAGCCGGCTCGGCTGGCCGCAGCTCGCGGGCGGCCTGATCGGCTTCGCCGCGACGGTGCTGCTCGTCGGCACGGGCAGCCTGACCGAGACCGCGGGCGCGCCGGCCCCGCTTCTCGGCTATGCCGCCGCGCTCGCCTGCGCCGTCCTCTGGGGACTCTATTCGGTTCTGAACAACCGCATCGCCGCGCCCGGCAGCGAGCCGATGATCGGCGTCTGCGCCGCCATCGCCGTGCTCGGCGCGCTCGGCCATGTCGCGACCGGCGAAACCTTCGTCATGCCGGACGGACGGGCGGCGCTCGCGCTGCTCGCGCTCGGCATCGGCCCGGTCGGCGCCGCCTTCGCCGCCTGGGACCATGCGACCAAGAAGGGCAATATCGCGCTTCTGGGCGCGCTCTCCTATGCGACGCCGCCGCTCTCCATGATCCTTCTGGTCGTCGCCGGCGAGGCGGAGCCGAGCTGGCGGCTGCTCGTCGCGACGCTGCTCGTCGTCGCCGGAGCCGCCCTCGCCGCGATGCCGGCCCGCCGCCGCTGACGGCTCCGCCGCGGCGTCAGGACGCCGCCGCGATGCCGTGCGGCAGCACATAGGGCGTGCCGTCTCCGGTCAGCCCGACCGCGAGCGCGACGCCGAACACATCCTCGATCAGCCCGGCCGTCAGGACCTCGGCCGGCGGCCCGTCCGCAGCGATGCGGCCCTTGCGGACGACGACGATGCGGTCGGCATGGCGCGCGGCGAGGTTGAGGTCATGCAGCACGGCCACCACCCCGCCGCCGGCGCGCGCGAATCGCTGCGCCGCCGCGAGCGCCATCAGCTGGTGGCGGAGGTCGAGGCTCGAGGTCGGCTCGTCGAGGAACAGCCACGCCGCCTGCCCGCCCGGACAGGGCTCCGGCAGCTGGCAGAGCACGCGCGCGAGATGGACACGCTGCTGCTCGCCGCCCGAGAGCTGCTGGTAGAGGCGGCCGCCGAATCCCGAGAGATCCACGGCCGAGAGCGCCGCCACGACGCGGTCGTTGGCGGCGCGGCGGTCGCGCGCGGCGAGCACGCCGAGCCGCACCACCTCGTGGACCGTGTAGGGGAAGGCGAGCGAGGAGGCCTGCGGCAGCACGGCGCGGCGCGCGGCGAGCGCCCGCGGCGCGAGGCGCGCGAGGTCCTCGCCGTCGATGGCGACGCGACCGGCTGCCGGCGCGATTTCCCCGGTCAGCGCGCGGACAAGCGTCGACTTGCCGGCGCCGTTCGGGCCGACGATGGCGGTGACGCTGCCCGGCCGAAGCGCCAGCGAGACGCGATCGATGAGGACGTTCCCGCCAGCACGGATGGTGATGTCTTCGGCTGTGATCATCGCGGCGTCCGTTCAGAGATCGACGACGCCGCGCCGGCGCAGCAGGATCGAGACGAAGAACGGCGCGCCGATCAGCGCCGTCACGATGCCGATCGGCAGTTCAGCCGGAGCGACGGCGAGGCGGCAGATGATGTCGGCGCCGATCAGGAGGCTGGCGCCGAGCAGCGCCGCGGCCGGCAGCAGCGTGCGATGCTCCGGTCCGATGCCGAGGCGCAGCAGATGCGGCACGACGATGCCGACGAAGCCGATGACGCCGGTGAAGGCGACCGAGACGCCGACCATGACCGCGACGGCGAAGACGATCACCGTCTTGAGCCGCTCGGTGTCGACGCCGAGATGGTGCGCCTCCGCCTCGCCGAGCACGAGCGCGTCGAGGCCGCGCGCGACGACGGGCGAGAGCGCCAGCACGGCGAGGATCGGCGGCGCGGCGAAGGCGATCTTCAGCCAGGTCGCGCCTGAAAGGCTGCCCATGGTCCAGAAGGTCAGCTCGCGCAGCTGTGCGTCGGTCGAGCGGAACACCAGCCACGAGGTGATGGCGCCCGAGAAGGCGCCGATCGCGATGCCGGCCAGCAGCATGGTCGCGACCGAGGTACGGCCCTGGCGGGTCGCGATCGAGTAGAGCACCAGCGTCGTCGCGAAGCCGCCGAGAAAGGCCGCGACCGGCAGGATGCCGATCGACAGCACGGCGGCGATCGGCGCCAGCAGCGCCGCGCCGGTGATGATGGCGGCGACGGCCCCGAGCGCGGCGCCGGACGAGACGCCGACGAGGCCGGGATCGGCGAGCGGATTGCGGAACAGCCCCTGCAGCATCGTGCCCGACACGGCGAGCGCGGCGCCGACCAGCGCGCCGAGCAGCAGCCGCGGCAGGCGGATGTCGACGAGGACAATCCGCTCGGTCACGTCCGCCGCCGGCCGCCCGGCGAGCCAGTCGCCGAGGATGGCGATTACGCGGCCGGCCGGCAGGCCGTAGGGTCCGGTCGCGAGCGCCGCCGCCATGACGGCGAGGAGCAGGACAGCCAGCAGCGCCACCACGACGCGCGCGCGGGCGCGCCGGTCACCGGCCGGCGCCGCGGTGAGCGCCATGGTCATCGCGCCGATCCGATCGAAAGGTCGGGATAGAGCGCGGTTGCGAGATCGCGCGCCGCGTCGGGCATGCGCGGTCCGAAGCCGAGCAGATAGAGGCCGTCCATCACGACGAGCGACTTCGCGCCGGCTGCCGGCGTCGCGGCCAGCGCCGGAATGCCGAAGATCGCGGCCGGATCGGGCCTGTCTGCGCCGGGCCGGGTCATCATCACGACGCTCTCGGGCATCGCCGCGGCCATCGCCTCGGGCGAGGCCGGCTTGTAGCCCTCGACCGTGCCGAAGGGATTGACGGCGCCGGCTGCGGCGAGCATGGCGTCGGCGGCGGTGTGGCCGCCGGCCGCGAGCAGGCGGTCGCCGCTCGAGCTCATGAGGAAGATGGCGCGCTTGCGCTTGTCGGCCGGGATCGCGTCGATCGCGGCCGCGAGCGCGTCGGCGCGGGCGGTGACGTCGGCGGCGAGCGCCTTGCTCTTCTCCTCCTCGCCGATCACCGCGCCGATCAGCGCGATCTTCCCGGCGATGCCCTCGGCGCTGTAGGGCTCCGGCAGCATCACGACGGGCACCGAGGCGGCGAGCAGAAGGTCGAGCGCCTCCTTCGGACCCGATCCCTCGACGGCGAGGATGAGGTCGGGCTTCACCGAGAGCACGCTTTCGGCGGAGAGCGCGCGCATATAGCCGACATCCGGCTTCTTCAGCGCCTCGGGCGGATAGAGGCTGGTCTGGTCGCGCGCGACGATGCGGTCGCCGGCGCCGAGCGCGTAGAGGATCTCCGTCACGGCACCGCCGATCGACACGATCCGGTCGGCGCTCGCGATCGTCACCGTTCGCCCGCGCGCATCGACGACGCTGCGTTCGGCCGCGATCGATTGCTGGATGGCGAAGAGCGTGATCAGGAGCGCCGCGGCGAAGGCCGCGCCGAGCCGCAGCTGGCGCGGCGCGGGAAAGAGGTGAAGCGGCGTGTGGAAGAGCGGAAAGGTGCGCATCGTCGCGGCTCCGGTCACTTGTTGAGGATGAGCTTTCCGACCCGCGTCAGGCGCAGGCGGTAGTCGTCGGCGCCATGGCGGATGATGACCTCGCGCCCGCCCCGCAGCAGGGCTTCGCTGGTCACGATCGGCGGCCCGCCGGCCTCGCGGCCCTCGGCGGGCGCTGAGGCCATGGCCGGCATCGGCTCGGCTTCGGGATCCGGCATGGATGTTCTCCGCCTTTGCGCCGCTTCGGCAGCGGCAGTCTTGAACACTTCCAAGTTGCGAACCGTTCGCAACTAATTACTTGACTGCCATACTCACCTTTCCTAAGGATCGCAACGAGAGATTTTGATCAGGCCGCCGGACGATCCCGCCCGGCCGCCTCTGCCGAGCCCGCCCGTCCGGCCGCCCCTCCGCGGTCCGCGCCAGCCAGCCAGGCCCTTCCACCGTCCTGTTCCTGGGGGCTTTGATGCGCATGGCGCGACTGAATGCCCGGCTTCTCGCCGGCTCCGCTTTCCTGACCTTCCTGTCCGCGACCGCCGGCATCGCGAGCGCCCAGCAGGCCTCGACCGAGGAAACCGTCAATCTCGACGCCGTCGTCGTGCAGGCCGGCTCGGGATCAGGTTCCGGCACCGGCGATGCGAGCCCTGCCGTGACATCCAAGGAAGGCACCGCCCTCGTCACGACGACGACGCAGCAGGAGCTCACGGACCGGATGATCGAGTCCTGGCAGGGCTTCGGTCAGCGCGCGGAGCCGAGCGTCAACTTCTCGACGCAGAGCAACAGCATCAATGTCCGCGGCCTCGGCGAGAACAACGTTCTCACGACGATCGACGGCATCCGCCTGCCCTGGCTCGGCTCCGGCGATCCGCGCGGCGTCACCGGCGGCCTTTCGACCTTCGATTTCAACGCGCTGACCGCGATCGACATCGTGCGCGGCGCCGATTCGAGCGTCGTCGGCTCGGGCGCCATGGGCGGCCTCGTCGCGCTCACCACGCTTTCGGCCGATGACGTGATCACCGAAGGCAAGAAGTGGGGCTTCATCACCAAGAACATCTATTCGAGCGCCAACAACGCCTTCACCACGTCGAACGCGATCGCCGGCAAGATCAACGACACGTCGGTGCTGGTGCAGGGCTCCTATGTGACGGGCCACGAGACGGAGACCAACGGCGATACGGGCGGCTATGGCACCAGCCGCACGGAAGCCAATCCCGAGGACTTCGAGAACTACAGCATCCTCGGCAAGCTCACGCACAGCATCGACAACGTGCACACCTTCACGCTCACCGGCGAGACCTTCCAGGCCAACTCGTCGACGGACGCGATGGCGAGCCAGTCGCTGACCGGCAACTACCGGCCCGGCAACTACACGACCGGCGAGGACGGCTCGCGCCAGCGCCTCTCGCTCACCTACGACTATGACGCGGCGGCGGCGGGCGGCTTCGCCGACAAGGCGCAGGCGATCCTCTACTGGCAGAATCTCGAACTCACGGATTCGACCAATGCCTGGCGCTCGACGAGCGTGATCGGCCCCTATATCCGCGAGAACACCAACCAGATCCAGGAATACGGCTTCACCGGCTTCGCCGAGAAGGCGCTGACGCTCGGCGGCTACGAGAACCGCTTCACCTGGGGCGGCGAGTTCTACATGACCGACACGAGCCAGTACTCGGCCGGCCTCGACAACTGCCCGCCGAATGCCAAGACATCGCCCTGCTCGATGCTGCACACCAACCAGGCCGACATGCCGGATGCGCAGGGAACGACCTTCGGCATCTATGCGCGCGACGAGATCGCCGTCGGCAACAACGTGTTCCTGACGCCGGGCCTGCGCTACGACTGGTACCAGCAGGTGCCGCAGGAGACCGCCGGCTACGGCAACGGCAACGAGGCCTATATCGGCCTGCCGGACACGTCCTCGGGCTCCAAGTTCTCGCCGAGCCTGCTCGGCACCTGGAAGGCGACCGACAAGCTCTCCTTCTATGCGCAGTGGGCGCAGGCCTTCACGGCCCCGACCCCGAGCCAGCTCTACCTGACCTATGGCGGTCCCGGCGCCTATCTCTCGATCGGCAATCCCGACCTCGAGGCGCAGGAGGGCACCGGCTACGAGATCGGCACCAAGTTCGGCGACGACCAGCTCGGCGGCAGCCTCGCGGCCTTCACCAACTTCTACAAGAACTTCATCGACTCGGAGAGCCTGACGGCGGCCGAGGCGGCGGAGCGCGGCTACGACATCCGCGAATATCCGTTCGGCATCACCGAATATGTGAACCTCGAAAGCGTCAACATCTACGGCATCGAGGCGCGCGGCAGCTGGAAGTTCGCTCCGAAGTGGCGCACCTGGGGCTCGCTCGCCTGGATGGTCGGGCAGGACCTCGCCAACAACACCTATCTCGACAGCGTCCCGCCGCTGAAGGGCGTGATCGGCGTCGGCTATGCCGATGTCGAATGGGGTACCGACCTGCTCGTGACCGCCGCCGCGGTGCATGCGCAGACTTCGACCGCCTTCCAGGCCCCGGCCTATGCGGTTGTCGACTGGACCGCGTGGTGGACGCCGGCGAAGCTGCCGGGCCTGCGCGTCCAGGCCGGCGTCTTCAACCTCTTCGACGAGACCTACTTCAACTATCTCGACGTGCCGGCCTCGGTCACCGCGTCCAGCTCCAATCTCGACTTCTATTCCGAGCCCGGCCGCAACTACCAGGTGAACCTCACCTACCAGTTCTGACCGGCGCCGTTTGCCGACGGCTTCGCGGTGCGGTGGTGTGGTGACTCCGCCCCGCGCGAGGGGGGAGGTCCTTCGAGGCCTCCCTCCTCATCTCGTTCATCGACACCATGTTCACCGACGCACCCGAACGGCACGCAAAAGAGGATCACGCCATGTTCATCGCCATGAACCGCTTCAAGGTCAGCAAGGGCTCCGAGGAGGCCTTCGAGGAGGTCTGGCGCAGCCGCGACCGGCATCTCGACGAGCTCGAGGGCTTCGTCGACTTCCATCTCCTGAAGGGACCCGAGGCGGACGACCACACGCTCTATGCCTCGCACACGGTCTGGCAGACCCGCGAGCATTTCGTCGCCTGGACCAAGTCGGAACAGTTCCGCAAGGCGCATCAGGGCGCCGGCGACCGCAAGCCGATGTTCCAGGGCCATCCGGTCTTCGAGGGCTTCGAGAGCGTCATCGGCGCCTGAGGCCTGCCTGGCCGCGCCGTCATGGCGCGGCCTCCGAGCCTTGCCGCCGGCCGCGGACCGGACTATATGGCTTTCATCGCTTTACTGATGATAAGCTTTATATATCAATTCCGGTCCGCATTTTCCGCGACCCGCCCCCGGGCCGCGCGGTGCCGACCGCGAGGTCCGCATCGATGTCCAGCCCCGCTCTTCCCGCCGGCGCAGAGCCGGCGCCGCGCGATCCGCACTACAAGTGGGTCGCGCTCAGCAACACGACGCTCGGCATGCTCGCCGCGGCCGTCAACGGCTCGATCCTCCTGATCAGCCTGCCGGCCATCTTCCGCGGCATCCATCTGAAGCCGCTCGAGCCGAGCAACGTCAACATCCTGCTCTGGTCGATCATGGGCTACATGGTGGCGACATCGGTGCTCGTCGTCACCTTCGGACGGCTCGGCGACAGCCTCGGCCGGGCGCGGATCTACAATCTCGGCTTCCTCATCTTCACGATCTCCGCCGTGGCGCTCAGCCTGATGCCGGGCGACGGCGCCTTCGCGGCCTGGTACCTGATCGCGGTGCGCATCATCCAGGGCGTCGGCGGCGCGATGCTGATGGCGAATTCCACCGCCATCCTGACCGACGCCTTTCCGGCCGAGCAGCGCGGCCTCGCGCTCGGCATCAACACCATCGCGGCGATCGGCGGCTCCTTCATCGGACTGCTGATCGGCGGCCTGCTTGCCGATATCGACTGGCGGCTGGTGTTCTGGATCAACGTCCCGTTCGGCGTCGTCGGCACGGCCTGGGCCTACTGGAAGCTCAAGGACCGCACGGCGCCGCGCCGCCGCCCCGTCGACTGGGCCGGCAACATCACCTTCGGCATCGGCCTGATCCTTGTGCTGATCGGCATCACCGAGGGCATCCAGCCCTATGGCAGCCACGCCATGGCCTGGACGAGCCCGGAGGTCGT